>NZ_JNFA01000011.1 GCF_000766865.1 Listeria booriae | reverse complement strand
TTTCCGCCCTGCGATTCTTACCTGAAAACATTGCTGTTTTCTTGGTTTTATCTTTGTTTTTTGTTCAGTTTTCAAAGGTCATTCAGAAGCGCTAAAGTGTTTTAGCAGCAACTCTTATATCTTACACTTCACAGCGTTTGTTGTCAAGTATTTTTTTCAAAAAAATTTATTTGACTCTCTTGTTGTTTTATTTATTCGCTGGAACGTTTACTAATATATCACGTTTTTGAGACCTTGGCAAGTGTATTTGACAAAAAAAGTTCACATTTTAAAAAAAGATTTTTTAAATGGTTTTTTTATGGAGAAAAATCGTGTTTCTGCATGATGGCAAAAACACGATTTCGTTGGTTAGTCTCTTGGTTTCATTGTTGGGAATAATAGGACGTCGCGGATGGATGGTGCGTTGGTTAGTAGCATTACTAGACGGTCCATTCCGATTCCTAGTCCTCCTGTTGGTGGTAAGCCATATTCTAAGGCTTCTAGGAACTCTTCGTCCATGTTGTGTGCTTCGTCATTGCCATGTTCGCGTTCTGAGACTTGCGCTAGGAAGCGTTGGCGTTGATCGATTGGGTCATTTAGCTCTGAGAAGGCATTGCCATGTTCGCGGCCTACGATGAATACTTCAAAGCGGTCTGTGAAACGGCTGTCTTCTTTATTTGTTTTGGCTAGTGGTGAGATTTCGATTGGGTGACCGTAAATGAACGTTGGTTGGATAAGTTTTTCTTCGACGAATACTTCGAAAAATTCATTTAGGATGTGGCCGTAAGTCATGTGTTCTGTGATTGGTACGTTATGCTCTTTGGCAAGTGCGCGGGCTTCTTCTGTTGTTTTGACGTTCCAGAAGTCTACGCCTGTGTATTGTTTTACTGCATCTACCATATGTAGACGGGTCCAGTTTGGTGTTAGGTCGATTTGGTCTTCGCCGTATGTGATGACTGTTGTTCCGTGTAGTTTCTGACATACTGTGGAGATTAGGCCTTCGACTAGTTCCATGATGTCTTCGAAGTTCTCGAATGCTGCGTATGTTTCTAGCATCGTGAATTCTGGGTTATGACGGGTTGATACGCCTTCGTTACGGAATACGCGACCAATTTCGTATACTTTGTCCATACCACCAACGATTAGACGTTTTAGATGAAGTTCTAGGGCGATACGTAAATAGAGTTCCATATCAAGCGCATTGTGGTGCGTGATGAATGGTTTTGCGGCTGCTCCGCCGGCGATTGTGTGTAGTACTGGTGTTTCTACTTCTAGGTAGCCAATGTTGTCTAGATAGTTCCGTGTGTATTGCATAATTTTACTGCGCATTACGAAACGTTGTTGGCTTTCTGCGTTTGTGATTAGGTCTAGGTAGCGTTGACGGTAGCGTTGTTCGACGTCTTTTAGGCCGTGGAATTTGTCTGGTAAGGGACGTAGGGACTTGCTTAGCATTGTGAATTCTGTGGCTTTTACGGATAGTTCGCCTGTGTTTGTTAAGAAAATTGTGCCTGTGACGCCGACGATGTCTCCTAGGTCTGCTAGTTTGAATAAGTCGTATGCCTCTTCGCCTACGCCGTCTTTGCGGATATATATTTGAACTTGGTGGAAACGGTCTTGGATGTGCGTGAAGCCTACTTTTCCTTTGACACGTTTTGTCATGATACGTCCTGCAACGGATACTTCGATTGCCGCTTCTTCTAGTTCTTCTTTTGTTTTGCCTTCGTATTGGCTAACGATTTCTTCTGGGCTGATTGTCCGGACGAATTTAGCGCCGAATGGATCGATTCCCTCTGCTCGCAATGTATCTAGTTTTTCACGACGCACGATTAGCTGGTCGTTTAGTTCTTCATGATTCTCATGGGACATATTTGACACTCCTATTCTTTTCTAGTTATACAGATAGTTTCATTATACGCTCTTTCGGGTTTGTTTTTCTAGTTTTATTTGAAAAAAGTTGCCTCAAAATGCAATGAGACAACTCTGATATTATTGTTTGGCTAGGTTCTTCTCTTCGTACTGATCAACAAAGCCTCGTAAAATGGCTTCCATTTCTGTGTACTCGGTTGCTTGGTTTGCCGCAACTTTGGCACGGGTGCTTCCGCGGGCGCCTTTGAGGTAGTATGCTGCGTGTTGGCGGAATTCGCGAACGGCGATGTTTTCACCTTTTAATGAGATAAGGCGTTGTAAATGTAGTAATGCCGTTTCAATTTTTTCGCGTGGTTCTGGTTCTGGGAGTAGTTCGCCTGTTTCTAGATAGTGAACGGTGCGGTAGATCATCCACGGGTTTCCTAGTGCTGCGCGGCCAATCATAACTCCGTCTGCGCCTGTTTGTTCTAGAATTGCTTTGGCGTCTTCGGGTGTTTGGACGTCTCCGTTTGCCATGAATGGAATGGAGATGTTCTTCTTCACTTCGGCTAGGACGTTCCAGTCAGCTTTTCCTTCGTACATTTGAACGCGAGTACGGCCATGCATTGCGACTGCACTTGCTCCTGCGCGTTCGGCTGCTTGGGCGTTTTCAACGGCGAATACGTGCTCGTCATCCCAACCGATACGCATTTTTACGGTTACTGGTTTGTCGACAGCGTCTACTACTGCGGAAACCATGTCGTATACTTTATTTGGATCAAGAAGCCATTTGGCACCGGCCTCGCATTTGATGATTTTGTTAACAGGGCAACCCATGTTGATGTCGATGATGTCAGCAGTTGTGTTTTCTGCGACGAACTTGGCTGCTTCGACTAGTGTTTGTTTCTCACCGCCAAAAATTTGTAGGCTCAGCGGTTTTTCTTTTTCGTCAATGTAGAGCATGTCGAGTGTTTTGGCGTTACGGTAAGCAATCCCCTTATCGCTTATCATTTCACAGCAGACTAGACCTGCGCCGAACTCTTTGACGGTTAGGCGGAACGCAGAGTTTGAAATTCCAGCCATCGGTGCGACGACGACTCTGTTTTTAATTGGTACATTGCCAATTTTCCACATAGCTAAATCCTTCTTTCCTGAAATAGAATAACCGCTCGAGACTGCGGCTTGATTTCTCCTTTTAAAACAATATTGTTATGGTAACACATCTCGCTCAAAGTGCAAGTGCCAAATTTACCACTCTAGCTTGATTTTGGTTTTATGGATGCCTTGGTCTTGCAAAACTTCTTTTTGTAAAAGTGGGGCTACAACGTCTGGTGCGATTTCTTGGAGCGGAATCATGACGAAGGCGCGCTCGGTCATTCTTGGATGTGGGAGTTCTAGGGTTGGGCTTTGTTGTTTGATGTCATCATATAAAAGTAAGTCGATATCGATAAGGCGCGGGCCCCAGCGAATGAGGCGTACGCGACCTAGTTCTGTTTCAATGTTTAGGCCTGTTTGCAAGAGTGTTTCTTGGTCTAGTGTTGTTTCTAGGGCTACCGCGATGTTTAGGAAGGCATCTTGGTCTTCGAAGCCTACTGGGTCGGTTTCGTAAACACTGGAAACGTGTGTGATTTTGATGTTTTCGGTTTGATTTAGTGATTTTAGTGCGTTTTCGAGATTTTCTTGGCGATTTCCGATATTTGTTCCGATGGATAGGTATGCGTTAGGCATGGTTGGACGTCCTTGTGATTTCGACAGCCACGGAGTGGTAATGACCGGGAATCGGTGGGTTCGGTTTGGTCACTTTGACAGTGATTTCTTTGATGAGCGGATAATCATGCAAAACGGTGGATGCGATTGTTTCGGCTAGTGCTTCGATTAGCTTGAATTGTTTTTGTTGGGCGATTTCTTTGACGGTTTCGTATACTTCTGCGTAGCTTACTGTATCGGTTACTTCGTCGGATTTCCCGGCTTTTTCAGTGGATACACCAAGTGTTAATGAGATGATGAAAGTTTGACCTAGTGTATTTTCTTCTGGCAAAACGCCGTGATATCCGTAAAATGTTAGTTCATTTAAGTATATTTTATCCATTTTTAAAATTCCTCCTTAGTTATGTGGGGCTTCCGTGTTGCCGAGAATGGCATCTGTCATCGTGATCATGCGTTGGATTGGTCTGACATCGTGGACGCGGAAAATTGTGCAGCCTTTTGTTTGGCCGTATACGACCGTCGCGCCAGTGCCTTCCATTCGTTCGTCTACTGGTAAATCAAGAACGAGCCCGATAGTGGATTTGCGGCTTGTGCCTAGCAGGACTTCGTGACCCATTGCGACTAGCTCATCGATTCGGCGAAGAACTTCTAAATTTTGCGCTGGTGTTTTTACGAAGCCGAAACCGGGATCTAAAAGAATATGATGATTTGGGACTCCGGCATTTTTGGCAATTTCGATGCTTTCTTGTAGGTCCTCTTTGACATTTGTCATGAAATTCGTGTAATCGCGATTGGTTCGGTTGTGCATGAGAATAATTGGTGCGCCGAATGTGGCAGCGATTTGCGCGATTTTTGGATCACGTTTTGCGCCCCACTGGTCGTTGATAATGTCAGCACCCGCTTGAACCGCGGCTAGCGCGACTTCTGATTTCCACGTGTCAATAGAAATCCAAATATCCGGAAGCGCTTCGCGGACAGCTCGGACCGCCGGGATAACACGCTCGATTTCCTCGTCGATTGGAATTTCACGATAACCCGGACGCGTTGATTCGCCACCAATATCAATAATAGCCGCGCCGTCATTCGCCATTTCAATCGCTTTTGCTTTAATTTGCTCTTGCGTTATGTAATTTCCACCATCCGAAAATGAGTCAGGCGTAATATTTAAAATCCCCATCACCATCGTTGGATGTTCCTTCAACCAAGTTTTCCTCAACCAAGTTCACCCCTTTTTAAAATCAGTATATCATGAATTGTATTTTTTTCGGTCAACCATGCTTTTGAGCACAACAAAAAACCAGCGCGGAAAAGGGAGTAACCACGCTGGTCAAAAAGGGAGTGTTAAGTTTTCATTTTAAAAAGGGAAAAAATGAAACTTAGTTTTGCTTGTTGTTAGCTTATGTTTATATAATAAACCACCAAAACAAGATTCTACTGAGTTTTTTGTTAGAATTTGATTAGAAAACACTGAAAAGCTGAACGGGCTCGTTCAGCTCCGACAAAAACTGGAGCGGCCGCAGGAAAAAGCCGCTCTTGCTTTTTATGGAGGGCGTGAAGTTTTCGAGGAGCTAGCCCGTGAAGCTAGATCCGGAGGCGCTAAATGTGACGCCACACTCTGCAAACAAAAACATTGTTTCCCATCGCCATACCCCAAAACAGACCACACACTCACTTCATTCCACTACATATCCAAACTCCGACTCCATCCCATCACTATTCACCGTCACAACCACAATCTTCTCCCCATCCTTCTTCTTGGCAACGACACTCTTCCTCTCCGTCGCCGCCACACTAGCAACCTTCACCCGCTTATCACCTTTTATCCGATAAACTCGATACCCGATAACGTCAGCCGCACGATTCGCATGCCATGTAATATTATCACCTACACGTTTTAAATTCGTCGGTGCTTTCGGTACGTCTTTTTTCAACGCGCTGTCGTTTGTTAGTTTTGCCGTTACTACCAGCCGGTCGGGATGTGTTCGCCGCTCGTAATCAAATGTGCCAGTACAGGTAATCAGATTTAGCAAGCGATCCGCCGATGAACCGAAAATCTCGTCAATCGGCGCTTTCTCAGCGAGATAGCTCTTCTTACTCTGAACGGAGAACGTTAATTTCCTGCCCGTTTTATCTGTTAGAAAAATTTTATCTCCCGCTCGCAATTCCTTTAGATAGAAAAATACGGCAGGTCCCTTCTTGCTGTCAACATGACCCGCGATAACTGCTTTCCCTTGGCCACCAGGTGCGTATCCCGGCTCGTACCAACCTGTTTGGACAATGTTGTTTGGCACTTCCATCTGACCGTCTGCTGTTTTTCCAACTTGTATCACTGCTGTGTCAACTTGAATTGCGGGTATTTCAATCCGAACTGGGGTGATGCCTGTCTGTTCTTTTTGCTTCTCGGCTCGGATGGCATCGATTTCTCGTTGTTGTTTTGCGTAAATTGGGAATTCGGAGATTTGGCTTACGATTTTGCCTTTTGTGGGTTGTTCGTCGTGTTTGACTTGTATCTTTGGCTCGTCTTCGGTTGCAAAAGGATGAATCGCGAATGCCAAAATGATGATTGCAACGATTGCAGTGATACTTGTTAGAAAAATTTTCATCGGTTTCACCTCATTTTTTTAACGGTGTTGTTGCTTTTGTTGGCGGAAAATGATGAATCCTGCTCCTGCGAGAATGATGGCGCTAAGTCCTATCCAAAGGGCAAGGCTGTGATTCGTTTGTTCGCCGCCCATTCCTGTGTTCGGCATGCTGGTTGGCATTTTGTCGCTAAATTTATCTGGGAATTGTGTAACGATTGCTCCACCTAGGTTCTCGCCGATTCCTGACATTAGTTTGTAGCCTTCGCGATACGATGCGTATGATCCTGCGTAGTCAGCGGAAACATATTTATCGAATGTGTCTGTTACGGTTGTTTCATGCTGGGTTAATGCTGCGATGGCATCTTTGGCTGGGAGGTTACCGTCTGTGGCTGTTGCTAGGAAATTACCGAAGTCATTGGCAAATGTGTTGGTAAGACGGGTTTTGTCTTTTTGTTCGTTGTCTGTGTTTTTTGCTGCTGTCGCTGCTGCTAAGTCTGCTTGAGCGTTGATATGATTCGTAGTCCAGAGTTTTTCGAATTGATTGCCTGCATCCGCGCCATAGATTGATGTGAATGCTGCTTTGAATGCTGCCGTGTTTTGATCTTGCGCCCAGTTGACATAGTCGTAGTCCGGATCGCCGTCATAGCCTTTTTCCATACTTAGTGTTGCCAATGCGAAGTGCTCGCTTCCAAGCATCGTTAACGCGGAACGTAAGTCGGCGGCGGCTGTGTCAGGTTTTGTATTATTAAATTTATCTGGATTTTGCGCTACGATAGCTCCTGAAATTGCTTTACCAGCGCCGAAAATTTGTTCAAAGCCTGCTAAATAGGTTTTATAAGCGCCTTCATAATCTTTTGCTACGTATTGGTCAAATACTTGTTGGACGTCTGCTTCATGTTCGGCAAGTGCTTGTTTTGCGCCTGCTTCTGGTAATTTACCGCCTGTAGCCGTGGAAAGGAAGACCGCCATATCGTTTACGAATTTATTTACTTCTTTTGTTGCTGCGTCTTGCGCTGTTTTATCTCCGTCTTTTACAGCTTTGGCGTAGTCGTCAGTCGCGGCGTTATGTGGTGCGAAGATAGCTTCGAATTGCTTTCCGCCTTCTTCACCGTATATAGATGCGATGGCTGGTTCCATATCTTTCGCATTTTGGTCTAGCGCTTTTGCTGCTTCTGGCGCTGCTTTGTTGCCATCATATGTTTTTATCATCGTGTCCACTGCTAAAGCGTAGTGTTCTGATAGTAAGTAATCGAATGTTGCCCGCAAATCAGATGCAGGTGTTTTGACTGTTGGTGTTGTTTCTGCCGCGTATGCCCCTGTTACCGGTGAAACTATTAATGCCAAGCCTAATACTGGTGTTAACCATTTTTTCATTTTCATTTTTCCCACTCCTTTTGATTTGTTTTACATATAGCTTACGAAGCAAAAGAAGGAATGGATCACTTTTTTTAAAATTTATTTTTTGATCCAAAAAGGGTTTTCGTTCGTTAGTTTCTATAGAAGGACTTTTTTCTTGGGAATGTGCTATTCTAGACTTACCTTGGGGAAAGGGAGGATGAGTATGCCTGAAAATGACACTGACCTTTATAATCGTATTGGGCAGGGTGACAAATCGGCGCTTGAGGAACTCTATGATCAGTATCACAAATTAGTGTTTTCTTTTGCGTACCGAATGACGGGGAGTAAGGAGCAGGCAGAGGAAGTCGTGCAGGAAGTTTTTATGAAACTGTGGGTAAAACCTGGTTTATATGATTCTGCAAAAGGCAAATTCGCATCGTGGTTGTTGACGGTGACGCGAAATCTCAGCATTGACCTCATGCGTAAACAAAAAGAAGTTCCTTATGAATTGCAGGAAGAACGGGAAAAACTAGAGGATAATGAACCGACACCGGATGAAATATTAGAATGGAAGGAGAAAAAAGAGATTTTGAAGCAAGCTATCGGACATTTGAAGGAAAATCAGCAGGAAATGATTCACTTGTTTTATTTTAACGGCTATTCCCAGCAAAAAATTGCGGATCATTTTGGCATACCGCTTGGAACGGTGAAAGGAAGGCTTCGGCTGGCTTTGCAACACTTGCGAACCGCGCTGGACAGCAATGGAGAGAGGAGGGATTTAGATGAGCGAGCGTGATTATAGTGCGCAGATTTTGGATTATATCAACAATGATTTAAGCGCGGAAGCGCGACTGGAGTTTGAGGCGGCGATGGAACGGTTGCCGGAACTTAAGGCGGAAGTACAGGAGCTTGAGGCTTTGATGGCTGATTTGCCTTACTTGTCTGAATCCGTAACTCCTCCTGAGGACATGAAGGAACGGGTGCTAGGCAATGTGTTTGCGCAGGAGCAAGAGACGGTGGTGCCAAACAATAACAAAGTGGAGAAAATCGTGAATATAGTGCCTAAACGAAAACGACGCTGGGTTATTCCGAGTTTGGTCGCTGCACTAGTCATTTCTCTAGCGGGGAATTTCTACGTGATTGCGACGCGCGACCAAGATACGAAACAGGCGACGGAAGATACCGACATCACGAAAACATCGAAGGCTTTGCAAGCATCTGACAATGTGACAGCAACCGCTACGGCTTCATTAATTCAAAAAGGATCACAAAACACACTAGTCATTCAAGCACAAAATTTAAACCGATTAAACGGCGCTGAGTGCTACCAAGTTTGGCTGCTACTTGACGGCAAACCAACACGAGCAGGCACTTTCATAGCAAATGACGATGGGCACGGCGGCGTAATCCACTCTATCCCAACGGATGCAAAGTTTGATACAGTAGCCATAACAATCGAACCAGATAATGACAGCCAGACCCCAAAAGGACCAATTATTTTGAGTACGAGTTTATAAGTTGAGTAAGGAAGGTGCCTCGGCGCCTTTCTTTTACTGTAAAAAACTATATCAAAAACAAAAACCAATCCGTGCCTCCAAACTTCAGCGCGCCGACAAATGCCCAGATCCTAGGAAAGGATTAACCCTTCACTTCGTTCACGCTTATATTGGAACTGTAACTCGTTTCACGTCGAACAGTTCCAACAAAGCGGAGCGTACTAGAGTACGTTGACTGAAAACAGGGAGAGAGTCGTATCCTCGACCATGTGAGAAGTTATGCGTAGCGAAGCGTAGAAGAGCATCGGAACGGAGCTTTTAACGACGGAACTGGGCGTTTGTCGGCGCGCTGAAAACAAAAAAACCAACGCGTTGGTGGCGTTGGTTCCTTCTTTCCATCACGAGGAAGTAATGGAAATCGACTTATTGTTGTGGTCTTACAAGTACTATAATAACCGTTATCCGCGAAATTCTGCTGTGGCGCGCGTTAAAAATTCATGAGATTACTCGAAATTGTATAACGCTGTGCTCAAATAACGTTCGCCGTTGCTTGCTACGATAGCTAACACTTTTTTGCCAGCGCCAAGTTCTTTTGCAAGGTTTAATGCGGCGTAGATTGTTGCTCCTGAGGAAATCCCGACTAGAATTCCTTCTTTTTTCGCTACTTCGCGTGCTGTTTCAAGGGCATCTTCGCTGGAAACTTGGATGATGTCATCGTATACTTTCGTGTCCAGTGTATCTGGAATGAAGCCTGCGCCAATTCCTTGGATTTTATGAGGTGATGGTGCGCTTCCTGAAAGTACTGCGGATTCGGTTGGCTCTAGGGCATAAATTTTGATGTCCGGGTAGTTCTTCTTAAGTACGTGTCCTGCGCCTGATACAGTTCCGCCTGTTCCAACGCCCGCGATGAAGGCATCTAGACCGCTTTTGCCGAATGCTTCGACGATTTCTGGGCCTGTTGTGCGTTCGTGGACTGCTGGGTTGGATGGGTTGTGGAATTGTTGTGGGACAAAATAGCCATGTTCTTTTGCGAGTTCTTCGGCTTTGGCGATTGCGCCTTTCATGCCGTCAGGGCCTGGTGTTAGGACTAATTCTGCACCATATGCTTGAAGCAACTTGCGGCGCTCTAAACTCATCGTTTCTGGCATTACAAAAACGGCGCGGTATCCTTTGGCTGCTGCAACCATCGCAAGGCCGATTCCTGTGTTTCCACTTGTAGGTTCGATAATTGTGTCGCCTGGTTTTAATGCTCCAGATTGTTCTGCGTCTTCAATCATCGCGTTGGCAATACGGTCTTTCACGCTACCACCGGGATTTTGGAATTCTAATTTCACATAAACGTCTGCGCTTCCGCTCTCTGGAAGTCTATTTAATTTCACGATTGGTGTTTTGCCGATTAAGTCTGTAATTGAGTTTGCAATTGTCATTTTCTCAACACTCCTTCAATAATCTTTCTTTTACTTTAATCAATTCCGACCTACTTTGTCAAATATAAAAGACGATTCAAACACTGAACCGCCTTTTAAAAATCAATTTGCTTCTTCGTAAAATTTCTCTAGTTCGGATTCGTCGAAGTGATATTTGTTGCGGCAGAAGTGACATTCAGCTTCCGCGCCGTGGTCTTCTTCGATCATTTGACGGATCTCTTCTTTGCCTAGCGAGATAATCGCGTTGCCGAATCGTTCTTTGGAGCAGTTACATTCGAAAGCGACTGGCATTTTTTCAAGGATTTGGAGATTTTCTTCGCCGCCTGCAAGTCTCGCCAAAATTTGTTCTGGTGTTTCGCCAGCGTCAATAAGTCGGGAAATGGTTGGGCAGTCTTTTAAGTTCTTCTCGATTTCGTCGATGATTGCGTCGTCTGCGCCTGGTAGTAGTTGCAACATGAAACCGCCAGCTGCTTCGATGGTGTCGTCAGGGTTTACGAGTACGCCGACTCCTAGTGATGAGTTGATTTGTTCTGATTTTGCAAGGTAATACGTGAAATCTTCGCCGACTTCTCCGGATACGATGGGAACTTGTCCTGTGAAATTGGTACGGAAACCGATGTCTTTAACGACAGACAGTGTTCCTTCTGTTCCGACACCGCGACGGACGTCTAGTTTACCAAATTCGTTTAGTTCGCTGAAATGGACATGCGGATTTGTTACGTAACCACGGACTTGTCCTTGCGTGTTGCTATCCGTAATGATTGGACCGATGGGGCCGTTTGCTTCAATTTTGACGGTTACTTTTTGGTCTTCTTTTTGCATGGCGCCTAGGAAAAGTGTTGCTGTCATGGATCTGCCTAGTGCTGCTGAGGAAATGGACCATGTGTCGTGGCGACGTTGTGCTTCGCCTATTGTTTCGGTTGTTATTGCAGCGTAAACACGGACCATTCCGCCATACGCTAAGCCTTTTACTAAATAATCGCTCATTCGTGATTAACTCCTTTATTGGTTATTGATTGCGTTCAAATAAAATGCGTAACCCTTTTAATGTTAAAAATGGGTCTACTTTATCTGTTATTTCTGATTTGCCGCTGATTAGTCTGGCAAGACCTCCCGTTGCAACAACGATTGGTTCTGTGGACGTCTCTTGCTTCATTGCCTTGACAATGCCTTCATATTGGCCGATAAAACCATAATAAATGCCTGATTGCATCGAGTTGATAGTACTTTTGCCGATGACTTTCGGGGCTTCTGTAACGTCCACGCGTGGCAGTTTAGCCGCACGATTGTATAGCGCCTCCGTTGAAATCATGATACCAGGCGCAATTGCCCCACCATGATAACGCGATTTTTCGTCAATATAACAAAATGTCGTCGCCGTTCCAAAATCAACAATGATAGCTGGCGCGCCGTATTCTTCAATGACAGCGACAGCATTCACAATTCGGTCCGCCCCAACTTCGCGCGGATTCTCGACTTGGAGATTTAGCCCCGTTTTGATACCAGGACCAACGATTAGCGGCTCAATTTCAAAATATTTAAAGCACATGGCTTCAAGCGAGTGCATAATCGGCGGAACAACAGAAGAAATAATAATCCCTTCGATTGCCTTTGATGAAATCCCACCATATTGAAAAAAATCCAAAACCATCATGCCAAGTTCATCTGACGTCCGGTGACGATCCGTTGTCATGCGCCAATGTTTCAGTAATTCCTTATCTTCATAAACACCGATAGTAATATTCGTATTGCCGACATCAATCACTAAAATCAACTTCGCCACCATCCTTTTTTGCGATTTTTCTAGAGTATCATAACACGGATTTTGTGAAAAGCCGAGTAATTTGTCTTATTTTGACCAATAACATGAAAAGCTGAACGGGCTCGTCCAGCCCCGAAAAAAACTGGAGCGGCCGCAGTAAAAATCCTCTTTTGATTTTTATGGAGGGCGTGAAGTTTTCGAGGGGCTAGCCCGTGAAGCTGGACCGCGAAACAGAGATAAGTCTATCCAAACATAGAATTCCCACCATAACATGATTACAACACTTAGAAAGACCATGACACCCAAAACCAGTAACCAAACCAAAAAATCCAGCATCAAACAAATCTAACAGCGGGAGCACCTTCTTTCGACTTTTTTCGTAGGGTGTGAAGTTCCCAAACAAAACACTAATCGCATAATAGAACCCCAACAAAAAAACCAGCACACAACAATCATGTACTGGCTCAAAAATCTTACTTATTCACCTTTTTTATCATCATTCGGTGTTTTTTCAGCATCTGGAGCTTCTTCAGTCACAACTTCTTTCGGTGCGTCTGATTCTGCTTCCTTCTCTGCTTTTTCTTCTTTATTCTCATAATCCCAAATCTTATCGTCCTTCGCTTCTTCAACCATTTCTTTCTTCTCTTCTTCAAAAGACTTTGGTGCTACTTCGTCTTTCTCAGATGGGAATTCAGACATTTGTTGGTCAGCGTCCATTTCGGATGGCATTACGCCGTCTTCATACAGAGAACGGATTTGGCGTGCGTCTAATGTTTCTACTTCTAGAAGCGTTTCAGCAATCAACGTGTGTTGCGCTCTGTGCTCTAGAATAATGTTCTTCGCACGGTCATAACAGTAACGGATTAAGCTTTGTACTTCGGTATCAATTTCGTAGGCAATCTTATCGGAATAGTTCTTGCCATTACCAAAATCGCGACCCATGAAGACTTGATCATTACCAGATGTGAATTGAAGTGGACCGATTTTATCGCTCATACCCCATTCAGTTACCATCCGGCGCGCAATTTGTGTCGCACGTTCGAAGTCATTACTTGCTCCTGTTGTTACTTCACCAAATTCGACTTCTTCGGCTACACGTCCACCTAATAGACCAGTGATACGGTCCATTAATTCGGCTTTCGTCATTAGGAAGCGATCTTCTTTTGGCAGCATAACGGCATAACCGCCTGCTTGTCCGCGTGGAACGATTGTTACTTTGTGGACTACTTCTGCTTCGTCAAGTACCATTCCGACGATTACGTGACCACTTTCATGATACGCAACGGTACGGCGTTCTTTGACGGAAATAACCCGGTTTTTCTTAGCTGGGCCGGCGATAACGCGATCGCTTGCTTCGTCTAAGTCTTTCATATCAATTTCTTTCTTATCGGAACGGGCTGCAACGAGTGCGGCTTCATTCAGTAAGTTCTCTAAATCGGCACCAGAGAATCCTGGCGTACGTTGTGCGATTGCTTTTAAGTCAACGCTTTTCGCAAGTGGTTTATTACGTGCGTGGACTTGTAGTACAGCTTCACGTCCTTTAACATCTGGACGGTCAACCATAATTTGACGGTCAAAACGACCTGGACGTAGTAACGCTGGGTCAAGTACGTCGGCACGGTTAGTCGCTGCAATAATGATGATTCCTTCGTTACCGCCGAAACCATCCATTTCTACTAGCAATTGGTTCAATGTTTGTTCGCGTTCGTCATGTCCGCCGCCCATTCCTGCGCCACGTTGACGACCAACTGCGTCAATTTCATCGATAAAGATAATACACGGTGCGTTTTTCTTCGCATTTTCAAAAAGGTCACGGACACGGCTTGCACCGACACCAACGAACATTTCTACGAAGTCCGAACCACTGATAGAGAAGAACGGTACGCCTGCTTCACCGGCTACTGCACGAGCAAGTAATGTTTTACCTGTTCCTGGAGGACCTACAAGTAAGACCCCTTTCGGAATACGTGCGCCAAGTTCAGCAAATTTGCGCGGATCTTTCAAGAATTCCACGACTTCTACTAACTCTTGTTTCTCTTCGTCTGCTCCGGCTACATCGGTGAAGCGAACTTTCTTCTTGTCGTCGTTATAAAGTTTGGCTTTACTTTTACCAAAGTTCATAACTCGACCGCCACCGCCGCCACCTTGTGCTTGGCTCATCAAGAAGAAGAACAAGATGAAAATAATAACGAATGGAATGATGGAAGTGAAGAACGTAATCCAGCCACTGTTTTGTTTGGCAGGAACGACTGTCATTTTCACATCATGGTCATCTGCTAACTTGTCCATTTGTGTTAGCAATTGATCGCTGTTGATTGCATAAGTCGTGAATTTCGTTGTTGTTTGGTCTTTGCCGACTTTGCTATCTGTTTTTACTGCGTCTTTTAGTTCTCCATCAATGACGTAAACGCTACGGTCTGGCTGAATGGAGAATGACTTGATTTGATCGTCACCCATTTTCGAGATGAACTCATCGTAACTAATTTCTTTCGCTGTTTCACTATTGTTGTTGAATGTGGCCACAATCCCTATGATTACTAGGAAAATGATAACGTAAAATATGGCATTTCTAAAAAAGCGGTTCATTCCTTACCTCCTCCCACGTAAGAGCTTAGACTAGTTTCTTCACATCTTAAAAATCGGGCGTAACTTGCTGCTCCCTTTCTTTGTGCAAAAACGAATCCGGCTTTTGTTCCCCTTACGAAGACTTTCTATTAAATAAAAGCATGGTTTATTATAATTTCTCAAATAGGCATATTGAGCTAAAAACTAAGACTAATGATAGCATACCGAACGGCAATTTCCCAATGATTTGCATGTTGTGGGTGAGGTTTTTTTATGACAGGAAAAATTTAGCGCGTTCTTGCTACATTGGCTACTGTTTTCTATATGTTAACAAACTTATTTCAATTTGTGAACTAAATTAGTCCGCGTAGATTTCTGGCTTTAGCACGCCGATGTAAGGCAGATTGCGATAACGCTCTGCGAAGTCAAGGCCATAGCCAACAACGAATTCATTTGGAACAACAAAACCGACATAATCTGCGTCAATTTCTACGTTGCGTCCTTCTGGTTTATCAAGCAGTGTTACAAGTTTTACGGATTTGGCTTTGCGGTATTTCAATAGGTCTACTAAATAGCTTAGTGTGCGTCCGCTGTCAATGATGTCTTCAATGATTAATACGTCGCGTCCTTCTACAGATGTGTTTAGGTCTTTAATAATTTTCACTTCTCCTGTAGAGACAGTGCCGTTACCATAACTCGATACGTCCATGAAATCCATTTCTAAGTGCGTGTCGACGCGTTTTAGCAAATCAGTCATGAATGGGGTCGCGCCTTTAAGCACACCAATGACTAATGGAAAACGACCTTCATATTCTGCCGTCAGTTCTTTACCTAACTCAGCAATTTTCTCCTGGATTTCTTCTTCGCTAATCAACACTTTTTGAATTTCGTTGTGCATGTTTTTGTTTCCTCCTAAATTACGATGATATCTTATAATATATTGCTTTGTTTCACGACTTGGTTTGGCTTGATACACAGAAGCTTGAACACCCGGAATCCATAAAATTTCACCCGAGTAGTCCGTCACGATTGGCCATGTATCACGCTCATGTTTGGGAATTTTGGCATCGATGAAAATGGATTTGAGCTTGCGCGTTCCTCCTGTTGTTTTCATGCGATCACCGTTCATCCGACCTCTAATAATTAGCGGCAACTGGATGTCTGCTTGATTCACGATGATACCGTCGAGCCCTGCTGTTTGAACAACGGAACTCTTTGTTTTCAAGCGAATCTCAGCTCCGTCTAGCAGTGTCACGCGGTCACCATCATATAATTGATGATAAAATTCTTGCGCTTTGCTAATCGTCTCTGTTAAAAACGCCAATTCTTCGTAAGCACGTCGCACAGTGAGTCCATTCGGCAAATGAAGTATACCAGATGGATTTTTTTCTGTGTTTAGGCGCATAATTTGGTCGATATGTCCTGCTGATATAAGTGAGATATTGTCTTTAAACAGATATTTCAATAGTAAATGAATTGTGCGGCGTTGTAAAGGTTGGGCTAGTTGCTTCCACTCTGTGAGCGACAACTTCACTTCCTTCTCGCCATAGGTCACCATTCCCAACATGGCTTGCTCTGCCAATTGATTCAAAAACTGAAAATCTGCCGTCGTTTCTTCGGAAAATCGTAAAAATTGCTCATGAACATTGCCATTTTCTTGTTTTAAAAAGGGCAATAAGGCCTTGCGGTATCGGTTTCGCGTGTAGCTGTCTTCTTGATTGCTAGCGTCTTCTAAATACGGTACTTCCTCCGCATCGCAAAACGCAACAACTTCCTCTTTTGTAATTGGTAGAAAGGGACGAATCAGCATTCCATTTGCAAAATCGCGCTTGGCTTGCATCCCGAGCCACCCTAAATCCGAACTCCCACGTACTAAACGCATTAGAATCGTCTCCATCTGGTCATCGGCATGATGCGCTAAAACAAGTTTTTGACAATGGTATTTGCGCATTAAGCCACGAAAAAAGGTGTAGCGGTATTTACGCGCGGTTTCTTCAATTCCGGTTTTCTCCTGTTCTGCTAGATGCCTTATGTCTAATTGCGTTGTTTCGAAGCGAATCCCATATGTATCGCAAACATCGGCAACAAGCTGTTCTTCGTCCACTGATTCAGCGCGCAAACCATGATTGATGTGCGCCACTGTAATCGCATGCCTTGGAACTATCGCAGTCTGGATTAAAAAATGAAGAAGCGCCATGGAGTCGGCCCCGCCTGAAACACCGACGAGCAGCTGATCTTTTTCATGGATAAGTTGGTGCTTCTTAATAAACGCCAATACCTTTTCCCGAGCATTCATGTGCTTCTAACCTCTTTCATTCATTAAATCAGGCAAAAAAAGGAGTTGTACCCAAGCCAAGTAAATCAGACTTTAGTTGACTTTGAACAGCTCCTTATTATTCGCTATTTATTATTAGCTACGTTTCGCGCCACGGCCGCCACGTTTAGACTCCGTTTGACGTTTCAGTGTAGATAAACGGTCTTCGCTATCTTTTAAGAATTTAGACATTTTATCTTCAAAATTCTCTGGACGTACTGGTTCAGCAGCTTTTTTGTTGTATTTAGGTTTGCGAGGTCCGTTATTGTAACTTCTCTCTGGTCTTTCTGGACGTGCTGGTTGATCTACAGCTTTACGAATGGACAAACCAATCTTGCCATCATCGCCAACATTCATGACTTTTACAGTAACTTCATCGCCAACTGTTAAAATATCATTGATGTCTTTTACGTAGTTATCAGCAACCTCACTAATATGCACAAGACCTGTCTTGCCACCCTCTAATTCAACAAACGCCCCAAAATTCGTAATCCCAGAAATCTTCCCTTGTAACTTGTTGCCTACTTCAATCGACATAAAACAATGCTTCCTCCTTAAAATTTCACTCTATCATTAATTATAGCTCATATAAAAAGAGTGTCAATTACACGAACCTGTTTTTCGCAAATTAATTGGACGACTCTTTCTTCTTCTCGTTATCGTCTGGAATATTGAAAATGATTTCCCCCTTCTCAGAAAGGAAATACTCACTCCTAGCCAGCTTTGCGATGTAGTCATCATCATGTAATTTGTTAATCGTGCTCTTTAGTTCTTTCTGTTCTTTCGCTACGGCAAGTGATTTCTTGTCTAATTCAACTTTTTCATTCTCTTTGGCATGAAGTAAACTCACTTGTTGCGAGTATACATACACTAAACCACCCGTAACAACAACGATGGCTGCTGCGATTATTAGTAGTCTCCGAAACAAGGCGACTCTTCTGCGTGAGCGTTGTTTCTTCATGACTGTTTCGTTCTGTACGTAGCGATTATTGATTCTCGTGACATTACGTTGTTCTTTCTTCACACATCATCCCTCATTTCTTTCGTACTAAAACCTGTGCCAGCCTCATTTTGCTGGTTAGCTTTCATACCTATTAAAAACCCCGATTTGAAAATGGGTTCTCGCTTAAAATCATACCAATATTTCAGACTTTTGTCCATCGCTATCCTGTGATTCTGCGAAGTTTTTTGATTGTTTTTGATCTATTTAGTTGCCATTTTTATTTTTTTGTGATTTAGTCATTTTTCTTACGCTCGAAAATTGGTGTGGCAATTGTGATGAATCCTGCAATTTGTATGCGTTCTTGATTTATTTTTCTAGCAAAAATGCTTGCACGGATTTTTCCATTACAAGCATTTCCATATTATTATTTATTCACTGTTTTTTTAAATTCAAACTTCTCCATCCAACCTTTTTTACGTTTTAGGTTCAAATAGCCGATGATGGAGAATGTAAGTGCGCCGAGGAAATCGACAAATAGGTCTTCCATTGTATCGGAAACTGCTGCGCTGCCGGCGAGTTTCGTGCCGTCTTCGAGCATTGTTTTTTGCATGTTCATGCCAAACCAGTTGTCCGCGGTGAACTCGTAGAATTCCCATACTACGCCTAGTGTTACGGCGAAACAAAGGGCGAAAAGAGCCACGAACGCCGGACTTAAATTCATCGTTACGTGTTCGTCTTCGTTTAGGAATTGCACGACCGAGAAGCCTAGCGCTCCAAGCATCGCGCCACTAAACGTATGCAAAATCGTATCCCAGTTTGGAATTAAATAATAGAAACTACGAACTTCGCCAAGATAAATGGCGCAATACAAGAAAATAATAAAAATCAAATACATATTGCCGGGAATTTCAAATTTAAAACGGCGGCCTACGATGGCTGGTAGGAACATCGCTACAAGACCAAGCACACATTGGCTGACCATTAAGGCATAGTCGCTACGTGTTGGATCTCCTTCTGGCGTTCCTGTCGCCGGTGTTGTTAACAAGTTATAAATCGAGAATACTAATGACACTAATAATGACGCAAAGATAAAGATGGCGATAATTTTTGCCCAATTCCACTTTTTCATAAATGATGTACACTCCCTTTTTTTACAAATCATATGTTATTTACCCCATTATAGAGATTTCCAACACAAAAAGGAAGTTTTATCTGAAACAATTTATAAATCGATGAGGTTTTTCTTGATGGCGTACTTCACGATGTCGGCTCGGGACTCTAAATCGAGTTTATTCATGATGTTGGCTTTGTGTGTTTCAACGGTTTTGACGGAGATACATAGTTTGGTGGCGATTTCTTTGTTGCCGTAGCCAAGCGCGATGAGTGGCAAAACTTCTTGTTCGCGATTGGAGAGCTGGACGTAGGAATCACTTACTTCCTCACTTGTATTTTGTTGTAGGAATTGGCGAACGAGTGCGGTTGTGACTTTTGGATAGATGTACATTTCGCCTTGATACAGGGCTCGGATGGCATCTAGTAGCTCGTCGTCTTTGGCATTTTTCAAGATGTAGCCGGATGCGCCTAGTTTGAGTGCGCGGAACAGGTATTCTTCGTCGTCGTGCATCGTTAAAATGAGGACTTTTGTTTCTGGAAAGTTATCCTTGATTCTTTTTGTGGTGACGAGGCCGTTTTCGCCTGGAGGCATGCTGAGATCCATTAAAATGATGTCTGGCTGGTGGCGCTCGGTTTCTAGATATGCTTCAAGGCCGTCTGCTGCATCGCCAACGACCGTCATGTCTTCTTGTGAGTTAATCATAAAGGACAAGCCGCTTCGGACAACCGCGTGATCGTCTACTACGAGTACCTTAATCATGTTGTTCCTCCCCTTTTTGTTCAATTGGAATGCGAACGAGCACTTTGGTTCCTTGGTTTGGCGCGGATCGTAATTCGAAGTCGCCGTGCAAAAGTTCCACTCGTTCTTTCATGTTTAGTAGGCCCAAACCACTTCCTTGCGCTGTGAAATGATCTGGTGAAAAGCCTAAACCTTGATCGTTGATTTCGAGAACAATGCTTTGTTTTGTTTTGAAAAGATAGACTTCGATTTCATCGACGTCTGCATACTTGGCGGCGTTTGTTAGTGCTTCTTGGGTGACGCGGTAAAGCATGGTTTCGACGCTTGCTGGAAAACGCGTGCCATATAATTCGGACACAAAAACCACATGCACCCCAAAAAGTTGCTCATAACGCTTGAAATACGCTTTTAAGGCTGCAAAAATACCGAGGTCATCAAGGGACGATGGGCGTAATTCAACCGCCATGTTTCGCACGTCTTCGAGAATTGTTGCTAACATCGAGTCCATTTCGGAGATGCTGGCGTCATAATCTTCTTGTTCTGTCATGTATTTGATTTTGCGAAGTTCGATGAGTGTGCTGTATAGCCCTTGTGCCAAGCCGTCGTGTAGTTCGCGAGACAGGCGTTTACGTTCGCTTTCTTGGGCGTTGATGACGTATTCGGTCATTGTTTTTAATTTTAGGATTTGTTCGGTGTATTGTTGTTGGGTTAGGTTGCGCAGTAATAGGACGCTGATTTGTTTGGCGTCGTCGATGGCTGTGTAGCTGGCGCTAAATGGGATGTGTTCGCCGTCTTTGGCTTGTAGGTATAGTTGAAAAGCTTCTTTGTCCGTCCGGTCACGCAAAGAACAGCCAAGGCAGGTGCGTTCTTCCGAGGCTGACATGTAGCCGCTGCAATAATTGCAGAACTCGCTTACATCCACATTATATCGTTCTAAAAGCTTTACGGCTGCGGGATTTGAGGCAATTATTTCGCTCTTATTATGCAGCAAAAAGACAGCGTCGCTCATTTGATTGTAGGCCTTCATCAGTAAGTCTGCGGTTAATTCCATTTCCATCATTCCTTTACGGCTAGTAGACTTGGCTCCATTTTGTTTGCGATCGTTTGAAAATCAGTGATGAGCGCTTCTTTTAGTTGGGTAACTTTGCGATTACCTCCAAGCATCACAGCGATCACGGCGCCTTCGGAAAGAATCGGAACGGCAATAATACTGGCCAAATTTTCAGTGAGGGCAATCGGATATTCTTGGATTGGAGCTTGGCGCTCGGTTTTGAGATCTTCGGCGATCATTGGTCTTGCAGTACGCCACACGATGCCAGCGATTCCTTTGCCAACTTGGAGGACAATTTTTTGGTAGCGGTTGTTGCGGTTGCCTGCGACGTATTTCCAGCGTATTTCTTTTTGGTTACCGGTCGCGATAGCCGTT
Source organism: Listeria booriae (assembly GCF_000766865.1). GTDB lineage: Bacteria > Bacillota > Bacilli > Lactobacillales > Listeriaceae > Listeria_A > Listeria_A booriae. The sequence goes on along the minus strand of NZ_JNFA01000011.1, from coordinate 564,782 downwards.
GCAATACCTACAAAGTCGAGTCCTAGTTGGAGACGGATATCGATAAGTTCACTTGCTATATCTTGTTCGGTCATTAGTGTGTCATTCCTTTCTTCATTACTTATTTAGAATAACACGGAGCGAGGTCATTTGGGAATATGTGAAAGGTTTCATTTATGCCCAATCGAGACATTTCTTTTTGAAAAAGGCTTGGTGTGGCTTTGTCTTGCAAAATGACGCCGTCCCACTGCTGATTGGTTAAGGTTCGCGTAGTTATATCGTCGTAGCGCTGGTCAGGGTTGGCGAGTTCAGGTACGACGTAGATGTGTGCGCCTTGTTCGGTGTAATCATAGATGGTATCGAAGTCTGCGGCTGATGTAGTGGCTAGGATGAGGCGTTTGCCAAATAACGGCTTTTCTTCAAACCAGGATGTGGCTTGGCGTTCGGTAACAACTTGTCCTAGCAAAATAATAGCCGGATTCGCCATCGTTGTTGCGGCAAGTCGTTGTTCGATATTTTGTAGCGTTCCAGTCAAAACTTGTTGGCGCCCTAACGTTCCCCATTCGATAATCGCGACGGGAAGTTCAGTGAGCGTCTCGTTTTTGCTAATGTTTTCACAGATTCGTGGCAAGTTCTCGATGCCCATATAAAAAGCGAGTGTGCCGCCGAGTGCTAAATGGCTTAAGTCTTGTTCTGCGAGTTGGCCGTTGCGTCCGTGACCTGTTGCGAATGCGACGTGGGCGTTATGTTCGCGGTGCGTTAAGGGAATTCCCGCATAGATTGCCGCAGCCGAGGCAGCCGTAATGCCTGGCACAACATCGTACGTAAGTCCCACGTCAGATATCGCGCGCATCTCTTCGCCAACCCGTCCGAATATCGCGGGGTCGCCGCCTTTCAGACGGACAACCTTGTTGCCTTGTTTGGCGTACGCGATAATCGTTTCGTTGATTTGCTCTTGGCGCATCGTGTGGTGTTTCGGTAGTTTGCCGCAGTAGATGAGCGTCGCGTCTTGTTTCGCGTGATGAAGCAGAATCGGATTGACGAGACGGTCGTAAATAATGACATCGGCGGTTTGCAAGTGACGCTGGCCTTTTTGAGTTAGGAGTCCTGGGTCGCCTGGGCCAGCGCCGATAAGGTAAACATTTGTCATCATTCGGTAACCAAGAATATTTGGCCGTTTTCGACGACGGTTTCGTATGTTTGGACGCAGCCTTCGTCAGGAGCGGCGACTTCTCCTGTTGTTAGCGAAATTTTATAGTCATGTAACGGGCAAAATACGTGCGTGCCTGAAACGGTGCCTTCTGCTAGTGGGCCCTTCTTGTGCGGGCAGCGGTTTTCGATGGCTTTAATGCTGTCATCAGAAAGGCGAAACAGCGCAATCGCAGTATCATTGAATTGGACTTCGCGCCCGATTAGCGGCGTTAGGCTTGCCATGTCGGCAATATATGTTTTTGTCATCGCAAAATCACACTCTTTCTACGTGATATAGTTTTTGTTTTTCTTCGTCTTGCAAAACTTGTTTCCATGGGTCGTCGCGACCTTCGAGTGCTTCGTCGAGCGATGCTTTTAGTTGCGCTTGTTCGGCTGGGTCTAAGATGATATCGCGAACGTGTTCAAAGCCCATCCGTTCTAGCCAAGGCGCGGTACGTTCCATGTAGACGCCGGTTTCGCGGTAATATTGAACGTAGGCGCTGCAAATGTCTAGGACTTCTTGCTCGGTGGCGACAGTAGTCAGAAGTTGCGCTTCTTTGATTTCGGTTCCGCCGTTACCACCGATGTAGATTTGGAAGCCGTTCTCGACGCCGATGATGCCATAGTCTTTGACACCGGATTCGACGCAGCTTCTCGGACATGCGGAGACGCCCATTTTGAATTTATGTGGTGTGTCTACGAATTCGAAGCGACGTTCTAATGCTTCGCCGAGCGCGAGGGAATCTTGTGTTCCAAAACGGCAGAACTTCGCGCCGACGCATGATTTGACAGTACGCAATGTTTTTCCGTAAGCAAAGCCTGAACGCATGTCGAGTTCTTCCCAGATTTTCGGCAAGTCTTCTTTTTTGACGCCATATAAGCCAATTCGTTGCCCACCTGTGAGTTTTAAAAGTGGAATATCGTATTTTTCGGCGACTTTGGCAATTTTGATCAGTTGTTGTGGATCGGTTTTGCCGGCGTACATTCTTGGAATAACGGAGTATGTGCCGTCGTTCTGGATGTTCGCGTGCAATCTTTCGTTGACGTAGCGGCTTTCTGGTTCGTCTTGGTGGTCGTGCGGCCAAACCATGTTGAGGTAGTAATTGAGTGCTGGACGGCATTTCGAGCAGCCTTCTGGGTTGCGGAAGCCGAGTACGTGTCGGACTTCTTTGGCGTTTTGTAGGGATTTCGCACGAATTTGAATGATAAGTTGGTCGCGTGATAGGTCGGTACATCCGCAAATGCCTGCTGGTGCTGCGTTCACGAAGTCATCGCCTAACGTGTGTTCTAGAATTTCGCCGATAATTGGTTTACATTTTCCGCAAGAGCCGCCTGCTTTTGTGTGTGCAGTAACTTCGCCGATAGTTGTTAGCCCTTTTTCGGTAATGGCGCTGACGATGTCGCCTTTGCAAACACCGTTACAGCCACATACGGACTCGTCGTCTGGCATTTCTGCGATGTTGGTCGCTTCTGATTCGCCTGCCTTGTGAAGGAGGGAAACGAGCGTGAAATCGTCGATCGCTTCTTCTTTTTTGAGCACGTTGTAGAGGCGATTTCCTTCTGTTGTGTCACCGTAAAGCACGACGCCTACTAGTTTGCCGTCTTTTACGAAGATTTTTTTGTATTTGTTATCGATGCTGTTGAAGATGGTTACGCCTTTGACTTCGGCGTTTTCTTTGATGCTGCCTGCTGAGAACAGGTCGCAGCCGGATACTTTGAGTTGGGTGAACATTTTGCTACCTTGATAGCCTAGTGTTTCGATGTCGCACAGATGGTCGGCGAGGACTTTGCCTTGTTCGTAAAGCGGTGCTACAAGGCCGTATGCGATGCCATTATGCTCCGCGCATTCCCCTACTGCAAAAATATCTGGGTCAGCTGTGGTCATAAAATCATCGACTACGATGCCGCGCCCCGTTGGTAGATTGGCGTGTTGTGCTAATTCGATTTCTGGCTTAATTCCGATAGCCATCACAACTAAATCCGTCTCAATCTGCGAGCCGTCCTTGAAGGCTAGACCTGTTACGCGTGATTTTCCGAGGATTTTGGACGTTGCTTTTTGCATCAGGAATTTCATGCCTTGTGCCTCTAGATCAGCTTTTAGAAGTTCGCCTGCTTTGGCATCGAGTTGGGTTTCCATCAGCCAGTCTGCGAGATGGACAACGGTCACGTCCATGCCTTGGTCAAGAAGCCCGCGCGCTGCTTCTAAGCCAAGTAGACCACCGCCAATGACGGTAGCTCGTTCGTATTTTTGGGAGATTTCGATCATTTTTTCTGTGTCGTCGATGGTTCGGAATCCTAGAACACCTTCTAAATCTGCGCCTGGAATTGGTAGAATGAAGGCTCTGGAACCTGTCGCCAAAATGAGGCGGTCGTAGGAGATATTGCGTTTTGTTGTGGTGATAATTTTTGCTTGGCGGTCGATGAGTAGGGCTTTTTCGTTTGTATGTAGTGTGATTTGATTGCCTGCATACCAGGTTTCGTCATTTAGAACGATTTCGGATTGGGTCATTTTGTTTTGTAGAATATTCGAAAGCATGATCCGGTTGTAGTTAGGGTAAGGCTCGTCGCCAATGATGGTGATGTTGTATTTATCTGGATTGCGGTCGAGAATTTCTTCGATTGTGCGCACGCCTGCCATTCCATTGCCGATCATGACTAGATTTTGTTTTTGCATGGTATTCTCCTCCTAGCATTTGTGAATATGTGAACAAATAATGATATGAATAGATAAGTTCATTATAGGAGGATGGGGAGGATTTGGATATTGGGGAAAACACTGAAAAAAAGAGACCGCTTGGATTGGGCCTCTGGGTTTTACTTATTGGATGTAGGTTTTTCGAACATTTTTATGATGAAGCAGCAACTGATACCTGCTAAAGGGATGCTTATCATCAACCATAAGATTGTTCTTGGGAAAATTTCGTAATAATAGTACATGAAAACGGTTAGCCAGATGAATAATACGGTATATTTCAAAAAACGTTTCATAATGTGTTCCCTCTTTAGCTGGATTTATTTTCAAAGCTCTGTGCTTTGTTCGAATTTTTCGCGGATGGCTTTTGTTTTGGTTGGGTCGTTGCCGTTTGTGGAAATCGCGAGTAGGTAGTCTGGTTTCTGGATGGTGGCCATGTTGTAAAAATTGGATCTTTCCTTGGTGGAGCAGTCGTTTATGAGTTGGTGCGGGGCCGCGTCTTTGGTGATTTGTTCGTTGGTTTCTTGGTTGTTCGTGCAGCAGAAAATGAGGAAGGCGTCTTGGATGTGCTCTGGTTTGTACTCGGATTGGATGCGGGCGATGTGCATTTGCGCGAGTTCGGGCGTGCATGTTGGGGCAACGATGGTGATGTTTGCGCCAGTGTTTAGTAAGCCTTGTGCTTTGCGGGTCGCGATTTTGCCGCCGCCGATGATGGTGATGTTTTTGCCTGTGAGTTGTAGTGAAACTGGGTAGCCGCTGTTCATGGTGTGACCTCGGTTATTTTGCGGATGACGGCGGTTATCATTGCCGTGTCTAGGTCTAGGCTGTCTGCTTCGTGCCACTGTGTTCCGCTGATTTCGCTAATTCCAGCGCGGATTTTGTCGACGAGCTGGCCTTGAAAAAGGAAATAGGGCATCCAGTGGACGTTTTCGTGCTTGGCGGCGAGTTCGGTTGCGATGGTGCGGTAGTTCGGTTCGCCGTGAAGCATGCCGAGTGCGACGGGGAGCTGTAGTTGGGTGGCAATCGAGGCCGTGACGGTTTGCATTTCGGTCCTCGGTTCTGCGTAGGATGCGCTTCCGTGGGCGATGACAAGGATGGCGGCGTCTTGGTCGGGACGGGTGGCTTTGATTTTTGCTGCGGCAACTGCGGCGACTTCTTGCTCGGCGCCAAACGTGTCTGCGATTCGGAAAACTACATCGGGGTGCTGTTTTTTTAGTTGCGCGACTTGGTCGGGGATGTCTTTGGTAGCGTGCATCGCTGGGAATAAAAGCATTGGTACGACGGTGATTTCTTTGGCGCCTGCTGCGATGATTGATTCGCCGATGATGGCCATTGTTTCGTCTTCTTTTTCTAGGAAGGCGATTTTTTGACAGGATTCTGGGCGTTTTTGCATAATTTGTTCTACGAAATGGCGGAATTCGCGGTTTTTCTCGGGTAGGCGGCTTCCGTGGGCAACGTACATGATGGCTTTCATTGGTTTTCCTCCTCTTAGATGCGAAAAAAGAGCTTGAAATGGTTGCCCGCTCCAAACTCGATTATTCGTTTATTCTTCTTCTTTGCGTTCTTCTTTTAAGATTGTGTACATTTCGGTTGCGACTTCTTTGCGCGCGTTTTCTTCGAGACGGTCAATTCGTGCGGTGACGGTTTTTTGACCGAATTTGATGATTAGTTCGTCGCCTTCTTTGACGTTCGTGCCTGGTTTGGCTACTGTGCCGTTGACGGAAATGCGCCCTTTTTCAGCGACTTCTTTGGCAACGGTACGCCGTTTGATGAGTCTTGATACTTTTAAAAATTTATCTAAACGCATTGATACTGCCATGATACATCCATCCTTTTTTGGAAAATTTAACTCTATCTTCGCACGGTTAGGCGGAAATTGCAACTATCGCCGGCGGATTTTGGTCGTCAGCCAGAGCAATTTGGAGCCAAATGGCATGAAGACAAGGTCGCGTTTGGTGAGTAAATTGAATTTGATTAAGCAATAGAAAAAAATGATGCCTCCGATTAGGGCGCCAAATAAGGCTTGAACTGCGCTGCCAATGCGGCTTGTGAGTGGCCAGAAGGTTTCCCATGCGACGGGAACGATGATCATCGCTAAAAAGGCTAACAAGGCCCACCCAATCATGTTTTTGCGTATAAATGGAATGGGAAGTTGGCGTTTTAGTAGGATGTAGCAAATGATGAGTGTTGCGCCGAGGCCTATGACGGTGGACCAGGATGCGCCGTATGTGGCGAAACGTGGGACTAGGATGGCATTCGTTACTAGTTTGATGATGAGTCCGATACAGACGGCGACGGCGGGTCCGGCCATGTTGCCGAAGCCTTGCAGAATGCTACTCATAGAGACGATTAGCGAGCTTAGGAATAAGGACAGGATGAATACTTGCAAAACACCTGTGCCTGCCGCTGTTTCGAAAAGCATTTGGTTTGTTGGACGCATAATCGCAATTAAGCCTAGTGTTGCAGCGCCGGAAAGCAAGATGGTGAGCTTGATGATTAACAGAACGGAACGGCGTAATTCTCTTGTTTCTCCGCGTGCTTTGGCGGCTGTAATCATTGGCACGATGGCGAGCGCGAGGCCCATACATAATACCAAACCTAGTTGTAGCAACGGTTGCCCGCGATCGTAAATCCCTTTTAGTTCTTTGGCGGCTGTGGCATCGATTCCGGATGAGCGCATGAGACGGTAAACTTGGAAGGAATCTAATAATTGGAACAAAATGAGCATCGCGCTTGTTGTGCAGACGGCGATGCTTTGCGCCAAGAATTGTTTGGTGAACGCCCAACTGGCCCATTTTTTCGTGAACACGATTTTTTCAGGTTTTTTACGCCAATAAAAATAAATCAGTGTTCCGAAGGCGCCGAGTCCGCCGATAACCGCCCCACTCATTGCCACGGCTCCGGTCATGTATAAGTTCCAGCCCAGCGCTACAGCTCCAGTTGCTCCCGCGATAATAATAACTACGCGCACGAGTTGCTCAATCGTTTGCGATACTGCGGTTGGCATCATTTGCTCGTGCCCTTGGAAAAAGCCGCGCAAACTTGCCAAAAACGGCATGAGCAAAAAAGCAAAACTGATGACGCGAATTAATATTGTCAGGTGATAATCGCCCATAACGCGAGCAATGAAGTCAGCGCCAAAGAAAATTAACAGGAAGAAAACAATCCCCACGCCAAACATGACTTGTAACGAAAATTGAAAAATAGCTTCTCGCTTTGTGACATCTTTTTCTTCTGCGATCATTCGCGACACAATAACGGGAAACCCAACAAGCGCAAGCGTCATCGCAATCCCGTAAATCGGATATACTTGTTGAAAAATATAAAATCCAATATCGCCGACCATATTTTGAAAAGGAATACGGTAGACCGCGCTTAATATTTTAGAAAGCAGTGACGCAAGTGTTAGCCAAACCGCGCCTTGCATGAGGTTCTTAATCGTTTTTTGAGCCATTTTGCGTCACCCTTTCGCTTTATTCTGCTTCTGCTGGAGCAGTTTCTTTTTTCGCTTCGGAAAGCTTGTCTGTTAAGGTTTTCAGTTCGTATAGCCATTCTTGAAGTGGCTTGGCGCCAACGTTTACCGTGATTTTAAGTTGCTGCCCGTCCATGCCTACGCCGATTGCGCGACCATATTCGCCTATGACTTGCATGACCATGTCACCGCGCATATTTTTCGTGCCGTCTTCGGAGAATAGAATGGTGATTTTCGTACCTTCTTGTTTGACAGATTCGATTCCAACGCGCATTGCGTACACTTTTAATTCGGTAATCGTGAATAAATATTCCACTTGCTCTGGGTATTCGCCGAAACGGTCCATCATGTCAGAGCGCAGTTCTTCTAAATCTTCCATATCAAAAACAGTTCTGAAACGTTTGTACATCTCGATTTTTTGACGTCCGTCTTGGATATAATGTTCGGGAATGTAAGCATCGACTGTAATATCGATTTCGACTGGGACGATTTTTTCGTGTTCGTCTTTCGGTTGACGCGCGGCGATGGCTTCTTGCAGCATTTGCGAATACAAGTCAAAGCCGACAGAGTCGATAAAGCCATGTTGTTGCGAGCCTAAAATGTTCCCCGCACCACGAATGGAAAGGTCACGCATCGCGATTTTAAATCCGGAGCCGAGTTCGGTGAATTCTTTGATGGCCTGCAATCTCTTCTCCGCCTCTTCCCGCAAAATTTTATCCTTCTGATACATGAAGTAGGCATAGGCAATCCGGTTCCAACGCCCAACACGACCGCGTAATTGGTACAATTGGGAAAGCCCCATATGGTCTGCATTTTGAACAAAAAGGGTATTTACGTTTGGTATATCAACGCCGGTTTCGATAATAGTCGTCGTCACGAGCACGTCAAATTCGCCTTCAAGGAAGCTCAAAATCACAGATTCCAGCTCTGTTTCCGTCATTTGACCATGCGCCACGGCAACACGAGCATCCGGAACGAGCATCTTAATTTCATCTGCTTTTTGTAAAATCGAATCCACACGATTATGCAAGAAGAAAACTTGCCCGTCACGCGCCAATTCTCGTTCAATGGCTTCTCGTACCAGCACATTATTCTGCTCCACAACATAAGTTTGCACTGGGAAACGGTTAGCAGGCGGTGTCTCGATAACTGACAAATCACGCACACCGAGCATCGACATGTGCAGCGTCCGCGGAATCGGAGTCGCAGTCAATGTCAACACGTCAATTTTAGAACGCATTTGTTTGATTTTCTCTTTATGAGTTACGCCGAATCGTTGTTCTTCGTCGATAATCAGGAAGCCGAGATCATGATATTCCACGTCTTTGGAAAGCAAGCGATGCGTCCCGACTACGATGTCAACGTGGCCTGACTTCAAGCCTTTGATTGTTTCATTTTGTTGTTTTCGCGTTCGGAAGCGACTTAGTAAGCCCACTTCGATTGGGAAGCCTTGGAAACGTTCTTTCATTGTTTCGTAATGTTGTTGCGCCAAAATCGTTGTCGGCACTAGGAATGCGACTTGTTTACCATCCATCATTGCCTTAAATGCTGCACGAAGCGCGACTTCGGTTTTTCCGTAACCAACATCCCCAACAAGTAAGCGGTCCATTGGGCGTTCGCGTTCCATGTCTTTTTTGATTTCCATGATAGAACGAACTTGGTCTTCTGTCGCTTGATACGGGAACGCGTCTTCGAATTCGCGCATCATTTCACCATCAGGACTAAAGCCATAACCGCGCTCTGCCTCACGTTCTGCATATAATTTAATCAAATCGTCCGCAATATCTTGCACAGAAGCCTGAACCCGCGTTTTCACACGTTTCCATTCAGCGCCACCGAGCTTGTTTAACTTCGGCGCCTTACCTTCCGAGCCAACATATTTCTGCACTAATTCGAGTTGCTCCACAGGAATAAACAACTTGTCCTCGCCTTGATACACGAGCAGCAAATAATCTTTGTGAACACCGTTAATATCCAGCGTTTCCATCCCAACATAGCGCGCAATCCCGTGATTCACATGGACAACATAATCACCAACTTTAAGCTCCGAATAACTCTGAATCCGCTCTGCATTCGACAACTTCTGCCGCTTCTTCGGCTTCTGCTGCTTCTTATTGAAAAGCTCCGTTTCACTAATGAAAACAACCTTGGAAAGCGGCAATTCAAACCCATTCTGGAAACTTCCCAGCACAAATTGCGTCTGTCCAAACTTCGGAACTTCCGATTCATCTTTCAAAATAACACTTTCCATTTCATAATCGGCTAGCGTCTGTTTCATTTTCTCCGCACGTTCAATCGACGGCGCCAAAACAACAACCGCATAATTATTCTTCGCCCAGCTGTCCATCTCTGTTTTCAGCACATTCATTTGCCCGTGGAACTGCTGCATTTGCTTGTAAACAATGTTCGTCATTTTAGCAATACGCGCATTGTTCGGCGTTTTTTGGAACAGCGATAAATAAATCCGCGACAACGTATCTTTTTCTAGCAACGAGCGGAAATTATGACTCATCTTCGTATCGCGAACAGTTTCTAGGCGTTCTAGCGTCTCCGTTTGCCACTCCGCTTCTTCTTTTTCTAAGCGCTCATCCGTTTCTTGAATACGCGCAAATTCATCGAATAACAAAATCGAATTTTGTGGGACATAATCAAGTAATGACGCCGGATCAGGATAACTCATCCCAATATATTTGAAAAACATGTCCGGTTTTTGCCCGTCACGAAGCAATTCCAAATCGCCTTCTAAATTCTCCACTAATTGTTGCTTATCGCTATCGTTAGCCATTTGTTTCAGCGTCTCCGCTAAGCGTTTTTCAATCCGTTTCACCAAATCAGGGAAAAATGCCGGTTCCAGCAAAATCTCCGTCGCCGGTGACAAACGAAACTCTTCCACGGTCTCAATCGAGCGTTGCGAGTCCACATCAAAGAAACGTAGCGAATCCACTTCCGTATCGAATAATTCCATCCGGATAGGATGTTCCTCCGTAATTGGATAAATATCAATAATTCCACCGCGAATACTGAATTCTCCCGGCGTGTTAACCATATCACTTTTCGTGTAGCCCATTGTTACGAGCTGTTGGCGTAGCTCATCCGGATTAATCTCCGTGCCCTGAATCAACGAAATATTATACTTTTGCCAAATCGAAACTGGCGGTAAAATTTTGCGAAGTCCTGAAACTGGAACAATGACAATTCCCGGTTTTTTAGACAACAGAAATTGTAGTACCTCCACACGTTGCCCACGTAATTCTGGGCTTGAGATACTAAGTTCTGATGAAATCAATTCATCCGCTGGGTATAAGAAAAGCCTGTCGCTATCTAATAAAGATGACAAATCATCGTATAATTTCTGCGCATGGTATAAATTATGTGTTACAAAGACGACCGGACGCTGCGTTCCTCCCTCTACAACACTGGCAAATAAAGCTCGACTTGACCCAGAAAGCCCCGTAACTAACTGTGATTTTCCTTTTTCATCGAGCTCCTTTAATACGCCGCGAATTTCTTTTTGTTCGTATATAAGTTGCTGTAATCCCTTCACACTAAAAGGCCTCCTTTTATCTGAATATTCCATCTAAATTTCTCGCCGAAAAAAGACGGCTTGTTTATTTCACATTAAAATTGTTCATAACATCTTGAAAAGTCTTGCCTGGCCAAGCTTCGATGGCATCTGCGCTCTGTTTAATTGCCGCGATAATATCTGGCTGCTCCGCTTTCGGAAAATCTCCGAGTACATAGTTAATCACGTCACCATTTGCAGGCCTATCTACGCCGACACGAATGCGGTTAAACTCTTGTGTTTTCAAATGTTGAATAAGCGATTTCATACCATTATGCCCGCCAGCTCCACCTTTTTGACGCAGGCGAATTTTCCCAGTCGGCAAATCTAAATCGTCATACACAATAAGCACGTCTTCTACTGGAATATCGTAATAGTCCATTAGCGGGCGCACGCATTCTCCTGATAAATTCATAAACGTTAATGGTTTCACAAGTAAGACTTTTTCGCCGTTCACAACGATGTTACTTATCATTCCGTTAAATTTCGATTTCTTCCAAGGCGTTTGGTGACGAAAGCTAAGTTCATCAACGACCATAAAGCCCACGTTATGTCTTGTTCGTTCGTATTTTTTGCCCGGATTCCCGAGTCCAACAATCATTTTCATAATTACTCTCCTCAACGAATTAGAGTCTGGAACATAACCCAAATAAATCGGCGACAAGCGCTCGCATTCAGGGAGTTTGGCGGACTTCCGGTTCTCACATACACCAGTATGCTCCGCTTCCGGCTTCCACCAAACTCCCTGAATACAAACGCTTTCGCTCGATTTGTGTAAAGCAAAATTTTTCGTCCTACCCAAAGTAATGGATGGGCGATTTTGCTTTATCTTGAGTTTTATCCCAACCTCGTTCGCACTATGCGTTTTGTTGATTATACCATGATTTCGCCGTGTAAGAAAGCGACTACTGCTTTTAAACTGGAAATTTTTCTAAATTCTAAAAAGTTGAATAGACTTTACAGTGAATACGTCTCCACTACTTCAATCGTTTGACATACCAATAACAAATCTGGCGTGAATGTGCGGCCATATTGCCCTAACTCCCACGTGAAAAACCGCTCGTGTGCGCTGTACCAATAATCATAGCTTAAATCGCCTTCGCCCTCTGATTTCGCAAATGCTTCGGTGACTTCGTTCATTTTGACAAGTTCTACTTTGGTATATTTGATTATAACAAGCGGGTCATTCCTGCCATCTAGCACGATTTCATAGTCATTTACTTTCGGAATTGGCTCGTTTTCGATTTCATGTATGCAATGTGCCGCGCAAGTACCGGTTTTTAACCCCTTAACAACAAGATTTCCTAGTCTATCGGCCATTTCTTCCGTCCCATCGCCGAACATCCATGCGGGCGGGGTTGGCTCTAGTGGCAAATTGTTCTTTCGGGCGTAGGCTTGCCAGAAGTTTTTTACGGTTTCTGATGTCATGTTTTCTCCTCCTAATTTAGCGAAAAAAGATGTTTTTCCTATGAAGTCAGGTCAAACATCTTTTTAGGTTATTTTGAAATGCGTGCTATTTCCTCGTATAGCTCGTACAAAGCGTCTTTACTCGTATCTGGAATCGTGAAAACCGCGGCGCCCTTGTGCATCATCTGAATCTCGCCTCTTTCAGGCATATCAATATCTGCTAACGGCAAATCTGTCGTCAAAAAAGCGGGTGCACTCTTGGCATCGAAATCACTGAAAAGTATTGGCATATCTAGCTTGTTTAACTGTTTCTTTAGCTGCTCCTGATCAGACATTTCAATATAATCTTTCGTAATTAAAAGCGCGTCATACTGCTTTAAATCATCCGCGCCAATATCTTGTATCTCTGTTGTTGGCACATCCTTATACCAACCTAAACTCGCGATTCTCGGTGTGCCTGTCTCAGTCGGTACACACGCCGTCAAAATAATTGCCATCAATGCGACCATAAAAATGCTTCTTTTCATCGTCTCACCTTTTCATGTTGTATTTTTAAAACAAGAAAAACCGTTTTTGCGAGGGAACTGTGTAATCATCCGCCACGATAATATCATTTTTAAGTACTTTTATAGCATTGTCTTTGAGTTCTTGCACTTGGTTTGCTCCGATTTTCTTGACTAGGCGTTCTTCGATTTCCTTGTGTAGCAATGGTCGGCGCGTTGTGTCATGCGCATCTGTCGCTAGGAAATGCACCAACTGATTTTCTAACAAAATTTCGCTTGATTTCTTCGACTTCTTGCCGAATTTCCCATCCAAACTTGACCACGTAAGTTGCGCCAAAGCACCATGAGAAACGAATTCATAGAGGCGTTCTGGATTTTCCATAATCTCGAAATTCCGCTCCGGATGCGCGATGACAGGGACATAGCCCGCCATTTGTAAGTCATAAAATAATTGCTCTGTAAACACAGGAATACTTTGCGTCGGAAACTCAATAAGCGCGTAACGACTACCAGCAAGGGACGCCAAGTCGCCGTTTTTTAAACCCTCAATGATTTCGCCGTGCAGCCTGATTTCCTGGCCAACATGGACCGTTATATTAATATCGTTATCTTTTATCGCCGAATTGAGTTCTGCTACATGTTCCACCACAGAAGGACGCAGATTAAAATAATCGCCTTTTAAATGGTGGGGCGTTGCAATAATATCTGTAAATCCTTCTGCCTCAGCCTGTTGCGCCATGGCAAGACTAGCCGTTTCCGTCTTTGGTCCATCATCCACTTGATTTAAAATATGACAATGTATATCAATCATGCTTTTCATTCCTTCTACTGGCTTATTTTTGTAGACTAGAACTATCTATTTCCGCATAGTTTGCAAAGAATTCTCGCAACGCTGCTTTAATTTTTTCAGTTCCACCGATTTCATCACTCTCTAAGTTTACTGGCATTACTGGTTCATGTAAACTCATACGCAGTAAAAACCAACCGTTCCCGAAAGCGCCATCTGTGTTAACCCTTACGCCCTCTTGATTTGCCGGTTCTATCGCCAGTCCGTCTGTTTTTTCAACAAAAGCTTCAAAGTCTTTCAAAACTGCTAAACCGTACGTCTTAAAATCTTCGGCCAAAATGCTCAATCGAACCTCATCATTATCCGCCGGTACTTGTAAATCCCGTGTCAAGTCCGCCAAATCTTTGCCTTCCTTACGCAGTTTTGCATAGCGCATTAAGATTTTCGCAATTAAGTACGCGCCGTCGTCTAAGAAATAGTTCTCCTTCAAAGCCGCATGACCACTCACTTCAATCGCAATCTCGCTCTGCGTTCCCGCCTCATTCAGGCGAATCGCTTCATTAATCACGTTTCTGTAGCCGCGTTTAAAGCGATGTTGCTTCCCGCCAAGATTCGCAATAAAATGCTCCAAATGCGTAGAAGTCGTCGAATCTGTCACTATTGTCGTTCCAGGATGCTCTTCCAAAACAATCGCCGAAATCACTGCAATCAGCGGGTTCCGGTTCAAACTTTCGCCATCCTTATCCACAATCGCCGCACGATCCACATCCGTATCAAAAATAACACCTAAATCCGCCTTGTTCGCCGCAACAGCCTCTTTCAAGCTCGCCATCGCTTCGTTATTATCCGGGTTCGGAATATGATTCGGGAAATTCCCATCAGGATCTAAAAACTGGCTTCCCGTAATGTCCGCGCCAAGTTCCGCCAACACATCCGTCGCAAAAAAGCCACCAGCACCATTTCCCGCATCCACTACGATATGGCTTCCAGCAAGCGGTCTTTCATAATTCGTCGCATCATCAATACCCGCGCGAATTTTACCGACCAAATCAGCCGCATAATCCTGCAAAAGCGGTTTTTCCGTCACAGTTCCCGCCACTTTCGCAACAAAAACCTGTCCCGCGTTCTCCACAATATAATCAATATCCTCATGCTCCGCCCCGCCATCACGCGTAAACAGTTTCAATCCATTATAAAAATAAGGCAAATGACTCGCCGTAATCATAATCGCCGCATCACACGTGTACCCGTCATACTGCGTCGCCATAAACATCGCTGGCGTCGTCGCCAAACCAACATCTACAACATCCAATCCCGAACGCGTCAAACTCGCCGTCAAAACATCCTTAATCCGTCCCGCCGACAACCGGCTATCATGCCCAATTGCCACCGTCGCCGTTTCGCCAGCACCCTTCACATCTCGCAACCACGCCGCAAAACCAATCGCAATCGCCGCCACATGCTCATCCGTCAATGTCACCTGATACTTATCCGTTTCAATCGCAATACCTCTAATGTCCGAACCATTTTGCAAATCTTTCAAAGCCATAAATTCATTCCTCCATTTTTGATATGTATGTCTTTTCATTGTATCAAAAAACGCTTCCAATAGCGATTCCTGTTTCGTATCAATTTTGTAAATTTAGTTGTTTTCCGAGTCGCCACCTCATTTCACCGACCACACTATCCGGCGCCAACACTTGCATCATCGGCCCAAACGATAAAATCTGAATCACCAATTCTGTCAAATCCCCACGCGGACAATAAATTTCCAATTCAAACACATTTTCCCGCTCCGTTCGAAACGCCTTCTTCTTATAATCCGCAAAATGAATCAGCGCCCGATCCACCGCATTCCGATGGTTCACCACATGGCACCGCACCACAACAGCCTCCATCCCATGCTCCGGCAATTCCCGCACCATCAAGTCTCCCAACTCCACATCCAAAATTTTCGCCAAGTTCAGCGTAAACGGCTGCATATCCATTTTTCGAAAACAAAGTAAGCGAAACTTATCATTCTTCTGCGAAAACTCCAAACGCACCGGCAAAAAAGTCCCCATCAACGCCTTCTGATCCCGCACCTGATACACCAATTCCAATTCACGCTTCTCCTCCAAAGCCCGCAAAATCACACCAAAACGCGTCCGATACCCCGGCTCCAAGTACATATCCCCGCCCTGAAACCCATCAAAACACCAAATCGCATCCAAATCAAACAACGGCTCATAATCCGCCAGCTCCCGCTCCAAATCCGCAATCTCATCATCCGTCAAAAACAGCCCCATTCGCGCGTCTCGCAAAACCGTTTTTAACCAGCGTTTCTCAAGCACGCCCTGCACAGGAATCCAATCATGCCTCAAAATCGGCGCAAACATCCCGTCCCCGCGCTCCTCCAACAAATGCCACTGCTCCGTCAACTGCGGCAACAAATGCAATCCGCTCTCATCAAACCCCAGCTCCCGTACAATCTCCGCTATTTCCCCCTTCGACATCGGCCGTTTCTGCGCCAAAATCTCCAGAATCACGCGGTAATACATCCCGTAAATCTCATTAAATATCTCCAACCATCGTCCCCTCCTCAAAATAAAGCCGGTACATATCCGCCAACTCCGCATAAAACTGCCGTTCCCAAGCATCATCCTGCGCATCAATTTTTTCAATCCGTCCAATAAACGTTCGCAAAAATGGTTTCATCCCGTTCAAATCATACGTCGCAATCGCATACACAAACCGATTCGCCGTCACTCGTGTCAGCGTCCCGTGCCGCCCCTCATTCCGAATCCGCTCCAACATATAACTCTCCCGCACCTCATCAATGCAAAGTGTCACGCGCAACTCATGCACCACTCGCCGATCAAATCCCGCACTCCACATAAACTTGCGAACCTCATCAAAATGCGCCACATCCACCTCAAAATCCGTCGCAACCTCATCCAGCTCCACAAACTCAATCTGATCCAACCGATGAAACGCGAAAAACTGCCCCCGTTTCGATTTCCCAACCACATACCGCCGTCCCGACTGCGCACTCACCAACAATTTCACCGGCATAAACCGCACCGCGCGCTCCCGTCCATAAAGCGACAACAACACCCACCGCTCCGCACGAATCGCCTCCAACAAATCCAAGCACACCTGCTCCTCCAACACATGCATCACGAAATAATGTTTATAACTAAACACAGAATCAAGCGCCCTCTCCTGCTGCAACAAATAATGCCCCAACACACCAAGCGGCGCCATCTCTTTAAAGAACTGCAACGCCATCTTCGCCCGGTCCGCCAACACAACACCAGCCACCCGCGAGAAATAAACCTCCCGCCCACGCGACTCCCGCTGCAACACACCAAGCTCCACATATTCCGCCAATTTTTTCCGCAACGTCAACGCCTCAATCAAAAATCCATCCGCAAAACACGACAAATAATCCGCATCAATCCGCGCCAACACCTGATTCACCGAATACGCCTCGTTCATCTGAAAAATATCCATCAACACAAAATGCAAAAAAACATCATTTTTCGTAAAACTCTTCGCTTGCCATACCGCAAACATCGGATTTTCCGTAATCCCATTCGGATCAATAAACAACCGCAACGCCTTGCCGCTCCCCTGTTGTTCCACATCCACGTATTCCCGCAAATAACTCTCCACCCGCCGACGCACATTATCATAACTACGCCCACTTTTCTCCGTAAAATCCTCACGTTGCTTAAACCCATACACATAAAATTCCCGTACATAATTCCGAATCACAGCGAAATTTTTAATCAATTCATTAAACGACTTTGCCATGTTGCCCTCCGTTCGCACCTTTTTTTATAAGATAAATTGGCGCACATTCTCTATACTAAAACCATAAACGAGAAACGAGGAAAAAACAATGTTCACTTACTATGAAAAAAACGAAACAGCAAAACCAATTAAAATCTGGCTACCAGACCAATCAGCAATTGAAGCAGGATGTCTTGACCAAGCACGCGCTATCGTCAACTTACCGTTCGTCTTCAAATGGCTAGCACTCATGCCTGACACCCATCTTGGCGCAGGTATGCCGATTGGCGGCGTTCTTGCCACAGAAAACACTATTGTCCCTTACGCAGTCGGCATGGACATCGGATGCGGCATGTGTTACATCCAAACCGACATTCACGAAAGCGAAATCCCAAAGAACTTCATCAAAAGTATCGTCAACGAAACACTAGCAACCGTCCCAGTCGGCAAAGCCCGTCACAAAGAGCCACAACAATCTGCGGTCCTAGACATGGCAATCGCCCAACACAAACACTACGAACTCCTGCCAAATGGCATCGAACTCATCGAAAACGCCTACTATCAAGTCGGCACACTCGGCGGCGGCAATCATTTCATCGAATACCAGAGAGACGAGAACGGCTACATCGGTATCATGCTCCACTCCGGAAGCCGTCACCTAGGCGCTCAAATCTGCCAGAACTTCCAAAAAATCGCCGTCGCTCTGAACAAACAATGGTACAGCAACACACCAGACAAAAACCCGCTTGCCTTCTTGCCAACCAACTCACCAGAAGGCATCGCCTACATCAAATGGATGAACCTAGCACTCGACTACGCCTTCGAAAACCGCGAAACAATGCTAGAAGCAAGCATGGCCATCGTCACCAAACACGCCAAGAAAAAACTAGGCCGAACACCAGAATTCATCGACCGCATTAACTGCCATCACAACTACGCATCCCTAGAACACCACTACGGCAAAAACGTCTGGGTCCACCGTAAAGGCGCCACTCGTGCAAGAAAAGGTGAACTCGGCATCATCCCAGGAGCAATGGGCGCAACAAGCTATCTCGTTCGCGGACTTGGCAATCCCGAAAGCTTCCACTCCTCCTCACACGGCGCTGGACGTAATTTCTCCAGAACCCGCGCAAAAGAGAACTTCCCAATGGACGAAGTACTCCAAGACCTAAGCGCAAACAACATCACAATCGGCAAGAAAAACCTCCTAGACGTCGCCGAAGAGAGTCGTTTCGCATACAAAAACATCGACGAAGTCATGCAAAACCAAACCGAACTCGTCGAACCAATCAAAACCTTAACAACACTCGGCGTCGTGAAGGGATAAATAAAAACCGAGATTCCTCACTATGAAGAATTTCGGTTTTTATACAACATGAAATATTTTTTACATTTTTCCGACTGTAAGATATTGCATTTATTTTGTGATACGTTATACTTACATATAAAGGGAGGATGATAAAATGTTGTATTTGGCTGCAATTTTAATTTTTGTAGGCTTATTAACGATTTTTTCAAGGAAAACAAGTTTTAAAAAGGGAATGTCATTATTTCTAGCAATCGGGATGGTTGCGCTGATTTTAGCGGGGTGTAGCGGTTCAGAGGATGACCTGACGAAAGAGACACCGACGAAGCAAGAGAAGAAGACGCCGAAACTAAACATCAAGGCAGAAACGGCATTTACATCGGCGGAAAATGGGACCGTCACAATTACTGGGAAAACAAAACCTAACGCGGAATTAACGCTAACTCCAAGCGGGCAAGCAGCATTAACAACGACTGCGAACGATCAAGGGGAATTTTCATTCACGTTAAATGATATCCAAAACGACGGAACCGCAGTGCTCACGTCCAATTGGGAAGGCCAAGATAAGTCCAAGGAGCTTACATATACAGCCAACGAGACTTACGTCGCAAAAATAGAACAAGAAAAGAAAGTCGCCGAAGCTAAACGTATCGAGGCAGAGAAGAAAGAACAAGCCCGCGTTGCCGAAGAACAGAAAAAAGAAGCCGCTCGTGTCGCAGAAGAAGCTCGCAAGGCAGAGGAAGCACGTAAAGCAGAAGAAAAACGCGTCGCTGATGCAAAAGCCGAACAAGAAAGGCAAGCACAGGCTGCAGAAGAAGCAAGAAAACAAGAAGCTGAGGCTGCACGAAAAAAATCAGCTCAAGCAGAAGTGCAACCCCATTCTAACGAACAAGGCCAAATGGTATACATCACAGCGACCGGAAAACGATATCATTTCGATCCAAACTGTCGCGGTTTGAATAATTCCAACGGCGAAACTCAAGTAACACTTGCCGAAGCACAATCGCGACACCTAACAAAATGTAAATTTGAATAGAAAGAAGAAGCGAGGCACAATTTTGAAATCTAAATTGTACCTCGCTTCTTTTCTTTCTTAATAACTCAATGCTCGCCTCGACAACGCATTAAACGCCCTATTAAATGCAGTTTTGCTAATTTTTGCATTCTTTTTGTTGGTCCACGGGTCGTTGTAGTAGTAATTTCCGCTATCGTACCCTGTAAGAACAACGCAGTGTATATTAAATCCGCTAAGTTTGCCCCAGGCTGCTATTGGTTTGCCTGAGCGCAATTTCGCTTCTAATGTTGCATTGGATGCCCCTGTTAAATTAACTGCTGAGCCGGCGTATTTTTTCATGAGGTTCATTAAGGCTGGTGGGTAAATGGTGTATCCCGACTTCGTGTAGGGATTTCCAACATAGCCTTTGTTCGGGTTGCTAGAATGGCGCGGCATTTCCCTTGCTAACTTCATTTTATCTACCTTCGCGCCTTTGTATTTCAAAACCATGGTCACCGCTACAATCTCGCACCCTGTCGGTAATTGCGGCCGTTGTGCGATGAGCGGGACGTTTAGCAAGACTTTCGCTGTCGGTTTCACCGGTTTTGGTTTGGCTGGCGTGACAGCTTTTGTTGTTAAATAATTTCCTGACACAAATGACTTCTTCCCCTTAAAAGAAATTTGATGCCATTTTCCAGTTTTTGCGACGCTGCTCACTTTTGCACCTTTTGTTAGCCACCCAACAGCTTTGTAGTTAGTTCCAGGTCCGGACCTTACTGTCAGATTCGCGGTTGTGTAGTACGTAGTTGCCGCCGCAACTTTGGCTATGCTAATCGTACAAATAAGTAATACGAGCACTAGGCCAATTAGCCATTTTGCTCGCATCTGTCGGTTCATTATCACGATTGTAGCCCCCCATATTATTAAACTATATTACCTTGTTTAATACCCAAAAAAAGAGACTAATAGTCGCCCATCAGTCTCTTTTTTACTAAATCATGGTGTGTCTTCTAGTGTCCAATTGATCGTCGTTCCATATTCTTGATTGGCACGCGCCACGCCTGGACGGACATTTAATACTAATTCCGAAGCATCCGCCTCATTGAAATTAATTTCCGTTAATCCTAGCGAACCGTTTGCGTTACTAAATACCTCAGTTGCCGTGCCGTTTAATGGTGTCAAAACGGTATTTTCACCGTTATACTGTCTTAAAAATAAACTATCTTTCAGTTCTTTTCCGTCCGCCGTTGCAAATGGAGTCATCATCTGTGCTGTTAGCTTCCAGTTTGTTGCCTCTTTCCGTGTATCCTCGACGGTTAACATCACGTCATCTTCTGGCGTTAAGAACTGTTGTTTCGAACTAATTTTAGCGGTTCCGAAAGAAATTTCTGGTGTTGCTGACTTGAATTGAAGCGTTCCAGCAAGAACTGTCACCGTAATTTCGCGTTCTAAGTCACCGATTTTCAAGGTTACTTTGTACTCTCCAGGTGTTGCTGTAATCGCCTCTGAGCCAATGATTTCTACCGTGTTTGTTACGTCCACACCAGTTGCGATAGCGTACGCTTGCACATTTGCCATATCTAACACCATCGCCTTAAGCGCCGCTGGAGTTGCAGGTACATCTGTTGTTAAAACGGCAAAATTGGTTCCGTGTAAGAAGTAGTCATCGTTTTTGATTGAACTATCGTCTTGTACAAAAACGGGAATCGTGATATCCGCGCTGTTTCCTGCTTTATCAGTCAATGTTACTGTCGCTGTCGTGTAGCCGATTTTAGAAACGTCTGGTGTATTTGTAAGCGCATAACTGATATTATCATCACCATTTCCTGCATTATCAGCCACGTTTTCTACTAAATCACGCGGGTTTGTTGTAAAATCATCGCCCAATGTGATAAATTGTCTAATCGGATCTGCCGTTGGTGCCGTTGTATCTGCGACTGTTTCTTGATTCGAAGCCACACTCACATTTCCAGCAGCATCTTTTGCCACGGCGTAGTAGATTTTGTTCGGCGTTAATGGACGTTTATCCTCAGGAATCGCGATGTTAAACGCACCAGCACCATTCGCCACACCACTTACAAAAATGCTGTCATCCGCTGCATCATAAATCGTCACTTCCGCACCAGCCTCTGCTTGTCCGCTAAAAGTCGCATCTACATCTTTAATCGCCGCTAAAACTGGCGCATTAGGAGCCGTCTCATCTTGAACAACCGTCTGAGCCGTATTATCCTTACCATTCAAAAACGCATACACTTGTACCGTATTGCCCGCCGTCAAAAACTGACCTGCCGGCAACTCATAGCGGTAATTCCCATCATTGTCTGCAATCACGTGGAATTTTGTCGTTTTGTCATCTTCGTTTGGCGAGTTAAGCGTACCCGTCGGAATCGCCGGATCACCAGAAAGTTGCACCGATGCACCCGGATTCGCTTTCCCTGTAATGACATGGCTATTCTCGTTCGTCACCTTATCGCTCAAACTTCCAATCGTCACATCCACATCAGGAATTCCTTCAAAAAGTACCCGTTTGAAATTTTGCGTTCTAAAGTTTGTTGCAAAGCTGTCTCGAATCGCTGCAGAAACCGAGTAACCCGAAGCCGCCGTTACGTTCGCCGCACTATAAGTTACCTTCACGTTAAACATCGGATTCCAAGTGAAATTAGAATTATCATCCAAACCATCCGTCCAAGTTTTCGCGTTCCAGGCTTGAATCGACTGAACATCGACATCAAGATTTCCTGCCATCCGCAACAGACGTGCTCCCGCCGCTGGATTCGTATTATTAAATTTAATATCTACACGTTTCGCATTCGCAAATTGGAATTTCGACGTACCACGCAGATAAACTAAGTTTTTGGCACCCGTTCCATCCGAGCTAACATCGAATACACCATTTTTACCAATCAAAATTGTACCAGTTCCCGTACTAAAAATATCTTGCGTCGAAGTCCCAGTATCCGTTGCTTGCAACTTGAACTCTGCATCATCGCTTACATTCAGGACTCCAGCGCCATAAATATAAAATGGACTACCATAATACATCGCGCCTCGCGCCCTAATATCTACTTTTGCGTTATTAGAAACACTAAACGTACCGGCGTTCATCCAAATTCCGCCAACCGCAGTCCCAGTCGTAGGAACCGCATTATCCATTTTTAGCGTCGCGCCATTACGAACATTAATATTTCCGTAACTAGTGATTCCCGAAACCGCACCATCTGCGACCGTAGCATTCGTTCCAGATGTATAAATATCCAAAATCGAGTTCTCCGCAATATCTACCGTACCGCCTGTATAAATATACATCGCACCACTAGATTCATTCGTTACCTTTACTTCCGCGCCTTCCAAGATATTCATATCACCAACCGCAAACGTCGTCTGATTGGCTAGCGTCGTATAACTTACACCATCAAAAGGACTCACATAACTATTCGTCTGCGCAAAAGAAGATTTTCCTGAAATTTGCGTCGTCGTTGCAGGGGCGTGAATCGCTTGAGAACCGCGGTAATTCACGTTATTGTATATAATCGTATTGGTCGCATTCGTTCCACCAGCCGAGTTGTCCGTATAGAAACCGTAGTAATTTTTCCCATACGCATTTAAATCATTGAATGTAACGACTTTCGGCAATGAGTACGTGTCATATGGCGCGTAAGACTGGTTTCTAAAATCAATCGTATGCCCATTCCCATTTACCGTCAGCGGTCGTTCCGGCATCCGTTGATAGTAAGCACCCGTATTCGTCGGGCTTGCATCCGCCGCAGAAAACGCCGCATAATTAATATCCGCTAAAACATTGATTGTCGCAATATCCTTATTCATCATCGCATTGTGAAACTCCGTCAGCGTACTCACATTCGCGACACTCGCATCATCGATATCCGCACGACTCACCGGCGGCAATTCCACAGCTTTTGGCGTCACATCAGGTATCGTCACAGCTTCCGTCGGTTTCTCCGCCTCAGAAGGCTCCACGGCTTCCTGCTCCACCGTCACACGAAGCACATTCGACTTAATCTCATTCCCGTCAGCATCCTGTTGCACAGCCTCAAACACATAGTCCTGCGCCTTCTCAGCCACCAAAATCAAATCAAAACTACGTTCCGTCACGTCCTGATTCCACGTCACACGCGCAATCCCAGTTTCCGCATCAAACATCAGCGTCCCAGCGTTCACCGCACCATTACGCATCCTCGTTTCCTCAACATCAAGAATCATCCCCGTCGGAATCGCAATTTCCACAAAATCCCCCGTCTCACTAGGCGGATCATCCGAAGCACTAAGCGCCGTCTCGTCCAACAATTTCAAACTAAACTGGCGATTTTCCGTCTGTTTCGGCTTATCCACAACAAGCGACAGCCCCGTCCCAGCCGAAACCCCAGTACCAAACCAACTACTAAGTCCCGCACTATTTATCGGTCCAATCATTGTCATCATCAGAATCAATAAAACTACAAATGGCATCCTCTTCATCTTCTTCATGTATAAAACTCCTCTCCTAAATCACAAAGGCAAGTTTATTAACGTATCACATATTCATATATCTATATCATACACGCCAAACCATCCAAACCAGCCATATTATCAAAAATTTCACGCCCCTCGAAATAAATGATTCCACAAAAAAAGATGCCTCCCAAACGGGACAACACCTTCTCACACCTCTTATAAATCTGGATCTTTCTTAAAATTCAAATGAAAATCATTGTCCTCAAAATAAGGCTCTAATACAAATCCTTTCGCCCGAATCGCTTTCACTAAAGCCGGAATCGCATCCAACGTATCTTCCGTTTCATGCACTAAAATAACCGGTGAGATTTTATGAAAACCATCCAACTCTTGATTCACAAACGAGACCGTCTCTTGCGGTTTCCCTTTATGTTTCCAATCATTACTATCAATATTCCAATCCAACAAACGGAACTTATCTGCCTTCGCTTTTTGCACTTGGTCATTGTTTAAGTACGTACTACCATATGGCGCGCGAATCAACCCGACTTTTTTGCCGACAATATCACTTAGTAGCTTCGATTCCTGCTCCATCTCTGGAATAAACTGGCTTTGCTTATATAATTTATTCGCATCATGCGACATGCTGTGCATCCCGATACTATTGCGATCCTGCACCGCCTGTTTTATATCCGCTTTATATTCATCTTTAATATTGTTCCCTACGAAAAAAAATGTCGCCTTCACATTCTCTTTCTTCAAAGCCTCCACAATTCGTTTGAAGTACTTCGTCGGCCCGTCATCAATCGTCAAGTAAGCCGTTTTTTGGTTTTTGTCGATTGGTTTCGGCTTTTGCGCCAAAGCCTGTTCTTTTTTCGCTTCCTCTTCTTTCACTGCCTCTTTTTCCTTTTTCGCAACTTGACTTTGCTTCTTCGCTTGCTCTGCCTTTTGCTCTTTTTGCTGTTGCTGGAAGAAAAATACACCACCGACACCAAGGCACGCTACAACTAGCAAAATTGACGACATAATTATTATATTTTTTTTCATTCTCTATACCTCCATGCTTGTTGATTATGTCTACGATTTGTCATCATTCAAAAACTTCTTAATAGCCGCCTGATTCTTATCCAAATCCAATTCCAAAACAGCGCCAGCACCAGGATACGTCTTGTCTTCATAACTACCATTCGTTGGAACTGTCAATGAATCCAGTCCTGTAGGTGGGTGAAAATACATTTCTTGTCCCATATTAACGAGTAACTTAGTCGGGATATTCGTTGAAATATTTCCTTGCACAAGCCCGAGCAATGACGGGATTTTCGTAATACTAATATCCGAAACGCTTTGTTTCATCACACTTTGCACGACTTGTTGCTGTCTTTTTACACGACCAAAATCACTTTGCGCATCATATCTAAATCGCGAATAAGCAAGTAATGTCTTCCCATCCATTTGTTGCTTCCCAGGATAAATCGTCATTCCGATATTTTTAGACATCTCCTTGCCCGCCGTTATTGTAACACCATCCGGAAACGCCGTATCAATAATTTTGGCAAAACCACTAAAATCAGTCATTAAATAATAATCCATCTTTATGTCAAAATTCTGCTGAATCGTTTCGCGTAACAATTCGATTCCACCGTACGAATATGCGGCATTTAATTTTTGTTTCCCCCTATTTGGTATTTCCACATAAGAGTCCCTCATAAACGAGACAACTTTCGGCTTTTTCGCTTTAGAATCATAATGTAAAAGAAGTATCGAGTCCGAGCGTCCCTGATCTGACCCCCGCGAATCACTACCTACCAACAACACATTAAAATCATCTAACTTAGGGTCTTTCGTCGATTTAAAATCCTCCCCTTTGGCCGATGTAAAGTCCGCATTCACGGAATGTAACGCTTGATAATACTGCACATAATAGAATGTTAAACAGCCAAGAATCACTAGGAGTACAACAATAAGTATTTTTGCAATAGGTTTAAGTTTCCTTGATTTTTTTCGTTTCAATCGTGGCATACATTTCACTTCTTTCCATTCTATTTTGAGGTATAACTTCATGTTAACAGTGCCACATAAAGAAACTCCCAAGCCAATTTAAGTTTTTCCTAAAGAAAGGTTCAAGCCAGTTTCAAAACAAGAAGAAAACCGTCATTTAACGCACAAAAAAGCCTACCTCAACATAATGTCAAGATAAGCTTCCTTTCAAAATTTATTCAATTCCCGCTAATTTATGTGTCTGAATACTAAGCGCCCATTTATTCTCGCCACGCGTAGCGTTCAGCTGTCCCAATTGACGAATCGTTTCTAGCATATTAAAATCACCATCCACCTCACACGGCGATAAATAATACCGTTTCGCAGGAATCAGAGCTTCAATCTGCGCACAAAACGCCTGAACATCGCCATCCACAACAATCCGCACCTCATCCGCTTGCGACAAATGACGTTTCTCATACATGTTACTGTATAATCGCTTCGGACTCGTCGCCACATAATCAATTTCCACAGGCACATCCTTCAAGCCATTCGTCTCAATCGCCAAATAGTAACCTTCCGCTTTCAAAACTTGCAAAAGTTCCTCAATTCCGCGTTGAATCGTTGGCTCCCCGCCTGTGATAACAATGTTTCGCGCCTCATATTTATGCACTTCAGCCAAAATCTGTTCCCCCGTCATCATCACAAACTCATTATAATTCGTGTCACACCACGGACAATCCAGATTACACCGTCCAAACCGAATAAAAACGCTCGGCATTCCCGTGTTGTAGCCCTCACCCTGCATCGTCTCAAAAATCTCCACAATCCGATACTCGCGATGCATCATGACAGTTCACCCGTATACTCACAAAAAGACGTCGGTGTCTCCCCTAAACGTATCGCCGAAACCGGCAAGTACGGCGCTAACCAATCATAAATCACCATCGCAAGCCCCTCTGCCGTCGAACGACAAGGTAACGCCACTGTTTTCCGCTCCATTTCCTGAAGCAATTTTGCAACGCGGCACTCATTTTCATTTTCCTCAAAATACGCAAAAGCATGATCCAATTTCGCCGTCACATGTTCCTTCACAATCCGCTTAATATCGCCATAATCCAGCACCATCCCAGCGCTAGACCCCGTCGTAATCAGCGCTCCGGCAACTTCCACTTGCAGCGTATACGTATGCCCATGCAAATTATGACATTTCCCGTCATGCCCATCCAACATGTGCCCCATATCAAACGTAAATTCCTTCGCAATCTTCATCATAACGCCGTCCCAGCCTTCTGCGCCAAGTACTCCGTCAAGCCCTTCTCCCGCAACTCACAGCTAGGGCACTCGCCACATCCGCCGTCCACGCCCATATAACACGTATGCGTATGCTCCCGAACATAGTCCAGCCGTCCCAGCTCATCCGCCAAAGCCCACGTCTCGGCCTTCGTCAAATACATAAGCGGCGTCTTCACAACAAACGGAAAATCCATCGCCAAATTCAGCGTCACGTTCATCGACTTCACAAACACATCGCGACAATCCGGATACCCGCTAAAGTCCGTCTCACATACACCAATAATAATATCCGTAATGCCTTGCCCCTTCGCATACGTTCCCGCAAGCAACAAGAACAGCGCATTACGCCCATCAACAAACGTATTCGGATACTCCTCCGATTCCCCTTGCGAAATCTCCATCGAATCATCCATCAACGCATTATTTGTCGTTTGTTTTATAACCGACGTATCAATCACCGTCTGCTTCACATTCAAATCCCGCACAATCCATTTTGCCTTACTCAGCTCAATTGCGTGCCGCTGACCATAGAAAAACGTGATAACCTCCACGTTCTCTTTCCCATAATCCTGAATCGCTTGAAACAAACACGTCGTCGAATCTTGCCCACCAGAAAAAATCACTAACGCTTTTTTATTTGTCATTTTCATTTCCTCCTACCGATTATCCACTTTTTCAGGGTACATATCATGATTCATTAAGCGATGCATCGCAACTTCTTCAAAGCGCGTGCCTGGTTTCCCATAATTCGCATATGGATCAATCGAAATCCCACCACGCGGCGTGAATTTCCCCCATACTTCAATGTATTTTGGCCCCATAAGTTTGATCAAATCTTTCATAATAATATTGATACAATCCTCATGAAAATCGCCATGGTTTCGGAAACTAAACAAATAAAGCTTCAGTGACTTACTTTCAACCATTTTTTCGCCGGGCACATAAGAAATATAAATCGTCGCAAAGTCAGGCTGCCCAGTCATCGGACAAAGACTCGTAAACTCAGGGCAATTAAACTTCACAAAGTAATCATTATCTGGATGCTTATTCGGAAATGCTTCCAACACTTCCGGCGCGTAATCCATCCGATACTCCGTCCCCTGATTTCCTAAATGTGTGACACCAGCTAGTTCATCTTGGTTTCTCATATTTACTTTTCACTCCTTAGTTTTTTATCGTGGGATAGTTTCGAACCACGGAAACTTACTTTCTTAGCTTCTTTTAGAAATTAACACAGTTTTTGGAAATAGTCAAAGAAGAGGCAAAAACATTCAGGGTCGCCAAACCACTGAATATTTCAACCTCTTCTAGCGTTTCTAACAAAAATGTATATTCATTTTTTCCCAATAGCTGGGTAAGTGCTTAAATAAATATTCCCGCCTAACTCCAGAAAAAGCTCGTTTTCTAGAGGAATGTCATTAATCACGTCATGAATGATATGATTAATCAGATTCGCATGTTCCTTTATCAGAGGACCGTGCGAATCTGGTGTTGGCATAATAATAAGGTGAGAATCATAGCCATATTTTCTATATAGATATTTATTCAATTCCACTAATTGCTGAAAACCGTAATCCCTCATTCCTGTATAAAAATAGAACTTTTTATTTTCAACCGTAACAGGGTAACTGGAAAGCAAGCCTTGAAAATCTTTTACTTTTTTCTCAAAATTTGCATCGTTATTAAAAAATAACTTTCGGCCACTTTCTCCATACGGCGCTGTTGATATTCTTAAATCCGGAACCATTCCAAAAACTTTTGTAACGTAGGGATTTATTAGACCGTAAAGCGTTGACCCGACGCCTCCCTTGGAACTTCCAATTAATACGACTTCTTTATAATTATGTTTGCAAATAAATTGCGAAAGTTTATCATTGAAACTCCGGATAATCAATTCTCCATGATCAAACATGTACCAGCCATAGAGTTGTGAGTAATAATCCTCAATAAAAAAGAAATCCAGTTGAGTAATTTGTTCAGAAAGTTTATGGAAATGGTAATAGGTATGCGTATCTTGAATAGATTCTGGACTTACCGTCCCAGCAACAATTTTATTTGCATATTCTTCATTAAACTTGGTGAAAGCTCCTTGAAACACAACAATAAGTGTGTCCGAGCCTCTTTTTATATGTTTTCCCTCAAATCGAATAGCTATTTCGTTTACCTCCTTAGACAAAAACACTAGTTCAAATATTATACTTTCATCTTACCACAGTAATGAAAAAGAGGGAACATTCGTTTGAAATATTTTGACTATAATTGAATCTTATGAACTACACATTTCAGAGCCTCTCCTTCACACGATAAGCAAGCCTACAAACATTCCCACAACTACTAATACAAGACCCACAGAATACGTCACAACTTGATACAAAATAACTTTCTTCCATTTTCGTTCTGCCGATAATTGCACGCTTTCCAATTTGAACGTTGAAAAAGTCGTAAATGCCCCTAAAAATCCCGTTGTCGCGAGCAAATTCCAATCGGTGCCTAGTTGAAGTTGCACAACAACGCCCAACACAAAGGCTCCGCTCAAGTTAATAACTAACGTCGCAATCGGAAAGTCCCATTTTACACGGCGTTTTATCCAAGTCGACAAAGCGTATCGTGCGTTAGCACCGAAAAAGGCGCCAATTGCAATGGAAATCACATGTAGCCACATCACACATCGCCCTCCTTCACAGCTTCTCGCTTCCGCACAAACCGCCGCTCACCCAGCCTAAAACCAAGCCACGCCAACAAATTTCCCGCTAAAAAACTGAGCCCTACATATGTAACCGCTGAAATCGCATGCCCCGACTCAAATAACTGCACTGTCTCCAAAGTGAACGTCGAAAAAGTCGTATAAGCACCTAAAAATCCCGTCCCAATCGCCACGACCAAGTCCGTATTCAGTATCGTCAGCCGAAACAAATACGTCGTCAAATAAGCCAGCACAAAGCACCCACTCAAATTCACAAGCAGCGTTCCTAACGGAAAATCAGCACCCCAAAACGCACCAACTCCCATGCCAACAAAATAACGGCACAGCGCCCCAAGCACGCCCGCCGTTCCAATCATTAAAAACCGTTTCATCCGCGACGCTCACCTCATTTCCTTTTCAAATCAGCAAAACTAATACGTTCCAAATCGTGCGCATCAAACCAAGCCCGAACTCGCGGATCACACAACGTCTCAAGCTCCCGACAACGCGGCGTCGTCATCGAAGAATTATCCAACACAAACTGATCCAAAAAGCCAGCATCAAAATGCATCTCAATAACCTTCGACGTATCCTGCTTAAGCAACGCAAAATCATCGCGCAAGAAATGCTCCACATGCGTTCCCGCCTCGATAAACGGCAAGCCATTAACCTCTAGCAACAATCCCGTCTCCAAATACCCTGGCAATGACGGCCAAACTTTATCCCCGCTATATTTCAGCGTCGTATGAATCCCAT
This sequence comes from Listeria booriae, assembly GCF_000766865.1. Lineage (GTDB taxonomy): Bacteria > Bacillota > Bacilli > Lactobacillales > Listeriaceae > Listeria_A > Listeria_A booriae. The sequence goes on along the minus strand of NZ_JNFA01000011.1, from coordinate 533,948 downwards.
ATTCCAACGCAATATCATAAAATGCCTGATCCACCGTCTCGTCCCCAACCGCATGACAATCAATATGCTCCGGATAATACCCTAACAACTCGCGAAACCGCTCCACCTGCGCAATCGTCTCCCGTCGCACCTCATCATACACGAAATGCCCTTGCCCACTCCGATAATACGCTGACCGATGAAAATTCCCGTCCGCATCCACCATCGAAGGAATTTTTGCAGGGTCGGAACACGGTTTTCCTAATAAGAAGTTTGTATGCTGTCCAATGAACAAGTCTGGGCAAGCCACGCGCGAAATGTTCACCGCGTGCTCCGCCGCATCCAGATTAGGCATCAACAACGTCGAACTAACAATCCCGTTCAAATACGCCTCCATCACGCCATAATTAATCCCTTTTGACATCCCGAAATCATCCGCATTTACAATTACTTTTTGTCTCATTTTAGCGACCTCCATTCCAAACACTGCTTCCCTATTATGATATACTAATTTTAAAAATAAAGGAAATGAGGAATCATTATGAATATCGTTGTATATTGTGGCGCAAACAAAGGCAATAACCCCGTCTACGAACAAGCCACCATCGCAGTTGGCGAATGGATCGCTAGAAATAATAATACACTCGTATACGGCGGCGGTCGCTCCGGCCTTATGGGTATTTTAGCAGACACCGTTATCGCGTCAGGCGGTAAGGCAATCGGCATCATCCCGACCTTTCTAAAAGAACGCGAACTCGCCCACCCTCACTTAACCGAGCTAATCATCGTGGACACAATGGATGAGCGCAAACAAAAAATGCTTGACCTCGGAAACGCCTGCATCGCATTACCCGGCGGCCCCGGAACACTTGAAGAAATCACCGAAGTCGTCTCATGGTCCAGACTCGGCCAGAACAACAACCCTTGCATTTTCTACAACGAAAGCGACTACTACAGACCAATCCAACAATTCTACGACGACATGGTCCAAAATGACTTCCTAACCGTAGAAGACCGCAGCAAAATCTTATTTTCTAACTCCGTTGACGAAATCCATTCGTTCATCACAGACTATGTACCTCCGATTATACGTACATATTAAAAAAATGCCTCACAAAGCAGCGTTATGCTTTACGAGGCATTTCTTATTTACAGTTCCCCAGCAACAACATTACCGCGGAAAACGGTAGCTTTTCGTGTCGAACGTCGAGCAACTAATTCTGCCGTACAACTCGCATCCACTAAAACAAAATTCGCATCATCGCCCACCTTTGGCCAAACCTGATTCCCGTTTTTATCCAGCGGTGTGACACCATTTGTAATCAAACCTAGCGTTTGCGCCAATCTGTCTTCCGTCACGCGCCCCGTAATTTCACCAAGCCTACCGATTCGTTCCAATAAATCAGCATTACCATACGGCGACCAGCAATCATACACATTATCGCAACCAACATGCACCGTCACACCGGCTTCCTCCAAATCATTAATCGGCGGCATCTGACCACCAATCGGCACACTAGTAACAATAGCAACACGCTCCGTCGCAAGCTCCCCAAAAAGTTCTGCCTTCTCTGCCCCATCAAAATCTCCCAACGCAAACGCATGACTCACGGCCACCCGCCCCTGTAATTGAGACTCTTTCACAAGCTCCAACAACTTCCAAAACGTCGCTTTCCCGACTTCCCCACGGTCATGCACATGAATATCAACACCCGCATTCTCCGCCACAGCAAGCTCAAACATTGTTTCCAACGACCGCTCCACGTCCCCATCCACATTTCCAGGATCAACCCCACCAATCAAGGTTGCCCCATTACGCAATGCCTCTCGTACAAGCGCTACACTGTCCGATCGTAGCAAACCATGTTGCGGAAATGCCACTAGCTCTGACTCCAATTTCCCACTATATCCTTGCAAAACTTCCTGAATTGTCTCCAAGTATTTCAAACCCGCTCGCGGATGCACATCAATATGTGACCGAAACATTGTCGCCCCATTCCGAAGCTCTATATCAATCAGTTTTCTCGCCCGATCCGCCATCCCAACAGGCAAAGCTGCTAACTCGTCTGTCTCTAACGTAAATCGCTCTACAATCGAATTCACTGGCGTCACTGCACTCCACGGCGCACCAAGTTTCGTTTTATCTAAATGGATATGCTTCTCCACAAACGAAGGCACAACAAGATACCCGTCCGCATTTTTCACAGGCAAATTCGCTTTATCCGCCGTCCCCGCTGTCTGTATCTCTGTTATTTTTCCATCACGCACCAATAAATCGAAAAGATCAGTCTCCGTTCCAACAACACGTCCATCGCGCCAAACAAAGCCAGTCTCCAAACGCGCATTACTCAACCAATACTCCATCCAAATCACCCCTACACCATTTTCAAAAAGCCTATCATATTTAGCGTGATTTTCCCACTAATCTAAACTAAAAAACACCCCTTCACAAGCAACCCCAAAAACAGGTTACCCGCAAAAAGGTATTTTCATGCTATCTTATTTCATCTGCTTACGAATCCCGTTAAACAACAGCAAACAAGCAATCCCTTGGAAAATAAAGAATCCGCCGAGAATCAAGCCAACTGTCACAGCAACAATTGCTGAGCTAAATAGGGAAATAATCGCGATAATCGCACCAATAATACCGATAATCAATACGAAAATCCAACCCTTAGAACCTTTTACCGAGAATGCCATCATGATGTTTAGAATCGCCGAAGCAAGTACCCAAATAACAAAAATCAACACGATGAATTTCTCACCGATATTGTTGTTAATCAAAATAATCAAACCAGCAATCAACGAAATCGCTCCGTCAAGCAAAATCCAATTTGATATTTTCAACACTTTGCGTCCCTTAAAATACGAAATAATTTCATTCAAACCATTCAATAATAGTACAATTCCAATGACAAACGTGAACGCAGCAAGCGACGTGCCTGGATTAAACACGAAATAAAGTCCTAACCCAATCATGACAAGCGCCATCACTAAAATAAAATACAAATAAAACTTACGCATTGTTCTCATCCTCCTTCGTTAGCAATTTTGCAAAAACTTTCGCTACCTTACTATACCCTAAAGAAGCCCTATAAATCCAATTTTAAGAAGGAATTAAAACATTTTGCCTACATAAAAAAACCAAGCAGCCATTGACCACTTGGTTTCGTATAATTATTTAGTTCCTAAGAATGGACCGTATGCGTTGGCGAAAGCATTATTATAACTTACACCAGCGCTGTTTTTACCTGCATCCCAGTTTGCTGACCAAGTCATGATCCCTTTAAGCGGAGTTCCCGCCGTTTTCAACATATTGAATGCGTCGTATACATTTTGTGGATTAATAACATAGCCTGTTGCTGCCGCGTCATTATTCGATGGCAAGCCGATAACTAATTTATCCGCTGGGATTTGAAGATAACCGCGCGTGCCATGAATGAGCGAATCCGCCATGTAATACAAGAATTCTTTTTTCAGTGTGTCATTGTTTTGGGCGATCCATTGGTTCGTTTCGTCCACCCAAACACCGTCGCCACCTTGATTATAAAATTGAGGCGCGATATAGTCATAGTAACCAGTTAGTGACGTGATATAGCTTTGATACGCCGCACCTGGTTTCAAATATGGGAACTCCGGAGCCATTGTGATTAGGAAGTTCTTGCCTTCCGCTGCATAGTGATTTTTAACAATTTTTAGAGCTGCCGGAATCACTGTTTGGTTGTTACCAGCCGTAATCGCCGTTTGCTCAAGGTCAATATCCAGCCCGTCAAAACCGTACGTTTCCACTTGGCGAATAATTTCGTTTGCAAAAGCCTGCTCATCACCAGTTTGCAGTTGCACGTGACCATCAGCACCACCAAGCGCTAGCACAACACTGCGTCCCTGTTTATTTAAAGCTGCAACTTGCGCGCGGAACTCACTATCCGTAAGCCCAACCGGTTTGAAAGTCGGGATTCGATTTACGCCGTCACCCTTCATGAAAGAAACCGGAACAACATTGTAAGCCGAATTAACATCTTTTAGCGCGATATCCGCCGAAGTACCTTGTTTGTAACCATCTTTACCCGTGGATTTCCAACTGTGCCAATAACCAACTAGAACTTGTTTCCCTTGAATGCTAGGCATTGCTGACGCATCATCGACCACTGCTTGAGCCTGTGTACCTCCCGTTAAAGACACACCCAGTGCCACCGCTGCCGTTAAAACTCCACCTGCTACCCATTTCTTCGTGTTCTTCCATTCAACCATTCGTAAATCCCCCTCATTGTTTACGCTTTCACCAAGCGCTCTACTTTTTGCCAAAACTACTGACATTAAGCAAATACCCTGCTAAAACAATGCAAAACCTCGAAAAAAATTGGTTCAAAATGTCATGTGTATAGACCAATCCAGATAATTAACCTCATTTGTCAACGCTTTCAAGACTATCCATTGTGTTTAAATTATTACAAAAATAAAATTGGGCTTTTTTTAGACGAAGAAATGGACTGAGAAAGTATTTCTAAATTCGTCAGTCCAGTAAACTATATTTTATTATCGCCTTTTAGTAAATCCTTTTTTACAAAACGAAACAATTCTTGAAGGAAGTTATTTGTATTATTTTTGTCAATAGCCATCACAATATTTTGGCCCTTCGTATCACTTTTTAAATCAATAATTTTGACCCGGTATTTCTCTTCAAGGCTACCATCGTTCATTCCCGAGTATAAGAACGCCAATCCGTTACCTAATGAAACCATTGATAAGCCTTCATCAAGGTCTTTTACATAGTGATTAGCTTTTAAATGAAAGCCGTTTCGAATTCCTTGGTTAATGACATAATCAACAATAACAGGTGACTGCTGCCGTTCAAGCAAGATAAAGGTTTCCTGGCTTAAGTCGGCAAAATCTACTTTATTCTTATGAGCTAACGAATTATTTGTAGGTACAGCGATTTGTAAATGATTTTTCTTGAAAATTACCTGTTCAATATTTTCACTAGCTTGGAAATAAACCGACAAATCAAATACCAAATCATATTCCCCACTACAAAGCCCATCAGACAAGTTCATCGGCGTATCTTGCTTCATTAAAAATTGGAGATTCGGATAGTTCATTTTAAACCGATCCAGCAACTCATACATTTTCCCCATATTGAAATTTGCTAAATAGCCAATCTTTAATACTTGTGGTCTTTCATGCGGGCTAGTTTGAGTATCAAACATATGAGCTAGATTGTCCATGCGTTTCAATACATCATTCACTTCAACTAAAAATTTCTCGCCCTCCTCGGATAATTCAATCTTATGGCTATGACGGATAAACAATGCCACACCTAATTCATTTTCCAATTCCTGTATTCGTCTACTTAACGTTGGTTGCGAAATGTACAGTTTTTCAGAAGCTTTCGTAAAACTACCTTCTGTCGCGACTTCCACAAAATAATTCAAGCTTGATAACTTCATAATGGCTCCATTTCAGACAAAATATTTATAGTACGTTCATTATAAAGTGAACTATTTCATTTGACAAGATATTGCCATCCGTCCATTTTTAGAAAGTCGTTAGTAAAGGGAGTTGAAGATAAGACGCATATTCGCCGCCTGTATGAAGTGTATGAATTCCCTTATTATCAGGCGTACAACCTGGTGTGCCTGGCATCACTGAGCCTAGTTCATCTTTTGTGCTTATAACTATTCTAAGAGTTTCACCTGCTTTGTATGACAGACCAAGCGGGCTTAACACAATATCAAGTGCGATAATTTCTCCACTCGCTAATTTTTCAACACGGTCAAACGTATACGCCGGAATTTCATCTGTTGCCAGCTCCTTATCAATGTGACGCATGGAAGCACGAAGACGTCCCCAAGAACCTTTGTAACGTAGTGCTGATGCTCCTTCTTGCGTGAAATCTTGAAGCGCCGCACCATGATTCGGAACGACAAATTCACTTAAAACATTGCCAAACTTGTCTAACTTTTGCACCCAAACAAAAACATCCATATCATCATATCCATCCACTTCCATGAAAAGTTTTGCTTTAGGATAGCCTACAAATTGGGTTTCTTCATCGAAAGTCATCTGGAAGGAAGTCCGACCTGGTAAGCTTTCCGGAGAATACATTACTGGAAAATCTTCTAACTCTGGATTTTCTTGTAATGTACGGAATTTCCCATTCATGTAGTAGCGTTTGTTCTCACTAGACGCAGGTGGGAAAACTTCCGATTGTAAATCCGTTTGGTTTCCTCCTTGGAAATCGATGAGCGAGTAGCGTACCCTCGGTGTCTTGTCCCAACCGTTGTCTTTTTCAAGTAAATAGTAATCGAAAAAGCGGCGTAATTCTTCCGTGTTATTTTCATCGTAATAATATGGCCATTCTTGACTATCATGGATGCGAAGCCATTTTTCTTGTGAACCTAAGGAACGCCATGAACGGAATGTGCCCATCGTGTGCAACGTATTGGAGTAACTTGCTATAACGAAAGCAGGGACCGTAATAGCACTCGCATCAGCGACTTTATCTTTCCAAACCTCCGCGTCTGCAAGCGGATAAGCTTTCATTTCCTTTACTAAATCCTCCCGTTTAGCACCTTTAGCACTGACATGATTAATTTGTAGACGTTCGATGAAATTTTCATCAGGAATACCACCGATAAAAGCTAAGTCACGATAACCATCTGCAAGCCCTTCTGTAGGGTTGATACATGTCAAATGTGGTGGCTGTGTGGAGGCGATAAACCATTGTGAAAAAGCTAAATATGACGTGCCTGTGAGAGCTGTTTTACCGTTGCACCAAGATTGTGTCGCTAACCACTCAATTAAATCATAACCATCCTCAGCTTCTTGAGAACCAATCATTGTTGTATCTCCTTCGCTATGAGCAATACCACGCATATCAGGATTACAAACAGCATACCCATGTGCACACCAGTAAGCTGGATCAGGTGCTTCGAACTTTGTCAGACCTGAGTTCCATTGATTTCCCATACCTAGCATCTGGAATAGATTTTTGTAACGAGGTGCCGTTCCCGCGCTCTTGCCGTAAGGGCTCCAAGCAATAAGAACTGGCACTTGCTCCTCTGATATTGGCAAGTAGATATCCGTATAAATTGTGACACCATCACGTAATTTCACTGGGATGTCTTTGAGCATTTTAATATCGCAAGTTAGTGGTTTGAAGCCCTCTGCGATTACCTGTCCTTTTTTCAAAATAACTTCCTTTGTTTCAAACGGACTCAAAACTCCATGTTCGATTCCATTGTCAATATATTCAAATGATGGGCTGAAGTACATTTTTTCTGTAATTTTTGTAGTCATTTATATTCCTCCTAGTTCTTATTTGATTTAGTGTTGTGGATTACTTTTAATTATACGAGCCAAAATTATAGAAGTACAATCGTTTTTCTGCATGCTCGTGTTATGTATCTATGTGATATGCGTAAAATGAATATCACTTCATGAAGCTAAAATAAAAAAAAGATATATCCAGCTTTTCATGTGCAGCGCAAGTCCGCGAAAGGGAATTTTTAGGGTTTTCGAATCATCATTTAGCATGTATACTATTATTTGTGTAGGTTATTTTTCATATTCACATACAAAAGAGCGTAAACCCTTCTCACCAAAGGACTTACGCTCTTCTCATTTTATAATTCTTTCCCGTTTGTCTCAATCACTTTCTTATACCAATAAAAACTATCTTTCGGAATCCGCGTCATTGGTGCGTCGTCCGAAATATCACGATCTACATAGACGAAACCGTAACGTTTTTGGTAGCCGTTTAACCAGCTTAATAGATCCGTGAACGACCAAGTGCAGTAGCCAAGCATATCTACGCCATCATTGATTGCTGCTTGAATCGCGCCCACATGTGAGCTCAAATAGTCAATCCGGTACGCATCGTGTACTTCGCCATCTTCTAATTTATCAAAAGCTCCCAAACCGTTTTCCGTAATCAAAATTGGTAATTGGTAACGGCTATCAATACGACGAAGCGCAATGTGTAGGCCGTCAGGATCAATTGTCCAATCCCAATCCGTTGTTTTCACGTATGGGTTTTTCACTTTTTTATACAAGCCAGGAATCCCTGTCTCTTCAGAAGTTCCTTTTTTACCAGTCGTGTTGAATGTGTTGCTTTGACCAACGCCGTCTAATGGATTATGCGCCGCTGTTGCCGATTGGTAATAGTTCAAGCCCATGAAATCTGGTTTTGCAGAGGCTAGAAGTTCCATGTCGCCTGGCTCCACAGTCGGTGCCAAGTCGTTTTCCTCCAAATAGCGCCAAACTGCTTTAGGGTATACGCCCCATGCATAAATATCCATCCAGAAATGGCTGTTCAAATCTTCCGCGTTCTCCGCAGCAAGCACATTTTTCGGATCAGTATCCACTGGATAAAACGGCGTGTACGCAAAACTTGGTCCAATTTTTCCGTCTTTTACGATTTCGTGAAACGCATTGATAACACTAGCATTCGCCAAGTTCGCAATATGGTTTACTTGGTACATACGCTTGTCATCCGTTACTTTCGGTGGGTGTAGTGCCATCGAATAGCCTAACGACACGAAAATGTTCTGTTCATTTAGGGAAACCCAATATTTCACGCGGTCGCCATAACGTTTGAACAAGGCTACGGAATAGTTCGTGAAGTCTTCAATCACTTTACGCGATTCCCAACCACCATACTCGTCCATCAATGCTTGTGGAATATCCCAATGATACAGCGTTACAAGCGGCTCGATATCATATTTCAATAACTCATCAATCAAGTTATCATAAAACTGTAGCCCCGCCTCGTTTACTTCCCCTTTACCAGTCGGGAAAATACGGCTCCAAGCAATCGAAAAACGGTATGCCTTCAGTCCCGCATCCGCCATCAACTTCACGTCTTCTTTATAACGATTGTAATGATCTACCGCCACATCACCATTCGTACCTTCATACGTCGTTCCAGGAATTTTTACAAAATTATCCCAAACAGATGGACCTTTACCGTCCGCATCCCAAGCACCTTCAATTTGATAGGCCGCCGATGCAGATCCCCACAAGAAATCTTTCGGAAAAGCTTGATCTTGTTTATGTTCCATTATTAAAACCTCCAATTAGGTAAACTCTTTACCTCTTCATTTTAAAGTATAATCTTTTAAATTGAAAGCAAGAAGCCGAATTATTAAGTCATAATTTTGTTTCTTTTTGAGCAATCCCCTCAGAAATAGTGTATAGTGAAAGTATAGAACGGAAAATTTAAGGAGGTATTCAAAAATGATACTACATTTATTGGAAGTTGTACTTGTTACAAAAGAGAACGTGCTGATTGACTTGCAAAAAATCGAAGCAATTAACCTAACCAAATACCTGATCACAATTAATTCCGTAGAGTACAGTTTAACCAAAGAATCCATGGATAAATTCATGACCGCATTGAAACAGCGTGATGACTTAACACTCACAACTTACGAATCCCTATAACAAAAAGGCGAAGTGACTGCCGCACTTCGCCTTTTTCTATATCTATTTCCCGGGAAATATTATGCTTTAATATCATTATATTTATCTGGTTTACGCTCGAACTCTGCTTTAGCGAATGGACAAGTTGGGACGATTTTCTTACCTTCAGCTCGCATTGTGTCCGCTACTTTTTCAACAAGTTCAGAAGCGATGCCTTGACCGCGCAGACTTTCATCTACAAACGTATGGTCCAAAATAACAAGCGAATCCCCACTTGGAACCCACGTTACTTCCGCAATTAACTTCCCGTTCTCATCTTCTTTGAAAAAACGATTCTCACCTTTAACAAATTCCATCATCAACAACCTCCTATTTCACTTGATACTTAAGTGCGCCACTTGGACAGCGGTGAATGACTTCTTTGACTTTTTCTGGTGATGCATTATCTGGAACTATCCACGGTTTACGACTCGTATCAAATACAGCTGGGTCACCTTTTACACATTCTGCCGCATGCGCGCAAATCGCCGTATTAAAATACACATTGATTTCCTTGCCACGATATTCACGGTAGCCCTTCTCCATCCAATCACTCATCTTGTCACCTATCCTTCCAAAACATATTTATTGATAGCATGCGCAACACCGCTTTCGTTATTGGATAACGTGATAAAATCGGCCATGTCTTTAATTTTATCAATCGCATTATCCATCGCAACGCCAACACCTGCGTATTCAATCATTGTTGAATCGTTCTCTTGGTCTCCGATACACATAACTTCGCTTTGCTGAATGCCAAGTTTCTTCGCCAAGCGTTCCACAGCACTACCTTTGCTAGCTTCTGGATTCAGAACTTCTAAGAAATACGGTGAGCTACGAACTAAATTATATTTTTCGCCAAATGCAGTTGGAATTTTGGCAATGGCTGGTTCTAGAACTTCTGTTTCATCGATGAACATCACTTTCGACGCCATCACATCTTTCGGAATTTCTTCTACCGGCACATAAAATAGCGGTGTATTCGTCATATAAGATTCATAAACCGTGTATTTTCCAATATCACGATTCGGTGTGTACAAATTATCAACATCACTATAATGCATATGCAGCCCAATTTCGCGGCTCATATTATAAATATCCACAACACTATCATAATCAAGCGTTAAATGTGACATAACTTCTTTCGTAAATGTATCTTGCACCATCGCGCCATTAAAAGTAATAACGTAATCGCCTTCACGTTTCAATTCCAAATCTGTCAAGTACTGCTGAACACCAGTAAGCGGACGACCTGTACATAGAACAACTTTCACGCCTTTTGCCTTTGCTTTATGAATTGCCGTATGAACTTCCGGTGTAATTTCATGGTTATCACTCAGTAACGTACCATCAATATCAATCGCGACTAATTTTATCATTTGTTTAGACTCCTTCAGCTATTCCCTCAAGATGAGAGATATCATTTGCTTTCATTACGCGGAATTCGCCGTCCTCGTACTCGACAACCGTAATTCCAGTGTTCAATAAATGCGGTGTTTCCTCACGATGCGACTGCAAATCAGCACCTTCCAAAGCTACAAAAATCAATATTCGCAAAGCCATTCCGTGTGACACAACCAAAATATTACCCTCTGGCTGCTCATCTAAAATCTGCTCCACGGCTTGTTTTGTGCGTTCCTTCACTTGATGATATGTCTCGCCTTTACTGACTTCCGCTTTATAATGCGCTGGATTTCCCAACATCATCTCGTATTCCACACCATAGTTTTTCAAAATATCGACAAAAAGTTCGCCTTCCCAAATACCAAAACTCATCTCACGAAGTCCGTCAAGCGTCTTCACTTCCAAGTCGCGATCGCCAAGAATATAACCTGTCGTATCTATCGTTCGCTTACTTGGGCTAGAATAAACAGCCGCAAAGTCTACATCTCGTAGCGCCTCACCAGTTGCAATCGCACCCTCAATTCCTTCTGTAATTAGAGGTGAATCGCCCCAACCCTGCATTCTTCTAGCCAAATTCCATTCCGTCTTACCATGCCTTACAAAATAAAAAGTGCGTTTACCCAAAGTATTGCCTCCTCGAAATATTAACTTCCCACTTAAAATTGTACCACTTTTTCGCCAAAAGTTAAATGAAGTTTCGCACTTTTAACCAGTTTTCACATAGTTTAGGCCACATTCTAGCCTCTTGATTATACGGCGCCAAGCCCAATCCGTGCTCCCCACGCTCAAATGTATGCAACGAATGAGGAATATTGTGCCTTTGAAGCGCCGCCGCAAAAATAAAACTATTATTCACCGATACCGATTCATCATTTTCCGTATGCCACAAAAATGTCGGTGGCGTATGATTCGATACATGCAACTCGTTAGACAGCTCCAAAATCTGTTGCTTCGTTGGTTTATCACCTAAAAGATTGTGTTTACTGCCATTATGTGTCGATTCCCGCATCGTAATAACTGGATATCCTAACACCAACACATCAGGTCTCGTGCTATACTGTTGCATCGGATCATCCGCATCTGGCAGCCCGTCCTCAAAATGAGTCGCTAGCGTCGACGCCAAATGTCCACCTGCCGAAAAACCAAGCACACCAACACGCGCTGGATCAATACCCCAATCTTCCGCACGATGTCGCACTGTCCTTATCGCCCATTTTGCATCTTCTAATGGTATTGGATGTTTATACGGCGCAACACGATAATGAACCACAAAAGCTGCAATACCAATACTATTCAACCACTCCGCAACAGGTTTTCCTTCATGGTCAGCCCGCATTTCATAAGCTCCACCAGGAAAAATCAACATCGCCGGAACATCACGCTTACTTGAAACCAAAAACCGTTCTAAACGAGGACAATTTTCATTAGCAACGCCTTCATTTTGAATTTCTGTCATCCTGTTTCCACCACCTATGATTATGTTATCTCCATCATAAGCGAGATGGCATATTTTTGCTAATAATTAGATGTCCGTATCAAGTTCTGTTAAATGCGCTTCAATCTCTGCACGACGATTTTCTAAAGCAGGTGGCAACTCCACATACGTACCCCGCTCTTTCTCAAAATCCGTCTTAAAGCCCGGCCCATCCGTTGCAAGCTCAATCAAAATCCCATTTTCCTCTCTAAAATAAAGCGAATGGAAGTAATGACGGTCTACAAAACCAGAATTCGGGTACCCTAAATCTTGAATATACTCCACCCATTCACGCAACTCCGCGTCATCTTCCACACGAAACGCCACATGATGTACACTTCCGATACCTTCCACAGCATGCGCATCCTTAAAGTTTCCTTCTAACTGAACTTCCGCTCCATTACCACCTTCGCCAACTTGAAAAACAGTAACCAACTTTTCGTCATCCTCAAACGCACCCATACGGTCAAAACCAAGCACTTTCGACAACACACGATCGGTCTTCTCCTTCTTCAATGTAGAAAACAGAACAGGCCCCAATCCAATTATCGCAAACTCGCTCGGAACCGGGCTACCTTCCCAGGGCGTCCCACCAGCAACGCCTTCATTTCGACGGTCCGAAATTAATTGAACAGACAAGCCATCAACATCTTCAAAATCTAACACATTCCGGTCGAACTGCTCATAAACACCACTATGTTTCACGTGAAACATTGTTAAACGCTCTTCCCAATAAGCTAGCGCCTCATCACTTGGTACCCGCAAACCAACACGCGCAATCGAATTGTAGCCTTTACTCCCACGAATCGCATCCGGAATTTCAAAGAAAGTAAGCGTCGTACCTGGATTTCCAATCTCATCCGCATAATATAAGTGATACGTATAAGGACTATCCTGATTCACCGTTTTCTTCACTAATCGCAATCCAAGAACCTTCGTATAAAAATCAAAATTCGCCCGTGCATTTCCTGTAATCATCGAAATATGATGTAATCCCTTTAACCGCATAATTAACACTCCTTAGCTATCTAATTTTTTTAATAACTCTAGTAACTGTTTTTGCTCGTCACGCGTCAGTTTATCAAATTGCGATTGCTGAAACGCTTCCTGCGCCGGAACATTCTCCGCATAACATTGGCGTCCTAGTTCCGTTAGCGCGATATATTTTTCCTTGCCTTGTTTCCTTCTACAAATAAGTCCTTGCATCTCAAGCTTTGCTAACAATTGCGTGATATTTCCCTTCGTCACAACAAGCCGATCAGCCAAAGCCTTCTGCGTACTTTCCTCCGTAGCACCAAGCTGCGCAATGACATCAAATTGAGCCATCGAAAGGTTCGCCTTTTTCAAGTTTTGATTCGTCAGCTTAATATTACGATTGTAAAAACGACTAATTCGGAACCACAAAAGCACGCCCAGTCGTTGTTCTTTTTTCACCATCTCGATTCACTCCTTTAGTTTAGTTCTAAACTATAAAAAAAGCAAGGATTCACTCTTTTTTAATTATACGTTCTAAGTACTCCACGATACTAGCCGCACGACTCGCGTCCCAAACGCCACACATCGCGCCGTACCACATACCATCTAGCGCTACACTCAACAAATCCGCCTGAATGTCACCGATTTCAGGCACAAGTTTTGCAAATTCCCGTTCGTACACATTTTGCCAAACTTTCTTCGCCTCATCATCCGAAACCAATACCTCCATCGACGCCGCGTGGATTTTCACAAGTTCCGAATCATTCAGTTGACGCAAATTCCCATATAAAAAAGCATGGACATGGCGTAAATCATCATTTTCTGGCAATTTATCATATTCTGCAGCAATTGTTTGTTCATATTCTACCACCGTAAACTCCGTCACAGCCCGCATTAAATCCTGCTTATTCTTGAAATAATGGAAGATTGCTGGCTTTGTAATACCTACTACCTCTGCAATTTTGGCAAGACTTAGCTTTTGTATTCCTTCTGCTTGAATCACTTGTATCGCTGCATTCACTAACTCTTGCTTTTTCATCTGACATCGCCCTCTTTCCGCATTTATTCCCGCTATGACTAATGTAAACCAAAGCGCCCCAAGACGCAAGCAAACATAAAAAATATAATTGTTTGGAAAAACTTCATAAAACTGTATTTATGTCCAAAATATACTTTTCAAAGTACATAAAAACGAATATGTACTATAAAAATTATTTTCCGCTACCCATATTTGACTTTTTCCGTCCCGAATTGTGAAAACCTGAATATGTTATGCTATTCACTGTAAATAACGGTTCCAATACAACCATTTTGAATAGAGGTGATTCATATGTTCAAAAAACGAATATCGATGTTACTCGTAGCCCTCATTCTGCCGTTCGGGATGATCAGCACACCATCTGCTTCCACCGTAGATTCCCCAACCATCGAAGAACCCCCACAAGACACCACAGAAACGCCTGACGAAACAGCAGAAACCAGCAACGAAATCGCGGAAACAGCAGAAGTTCCCGATTCAGCCCTAACCGAAGAAACAGCAGAAGCCGTCGTCCCAGAAGAACCAACGACCGAAACCGAGCAAGAGGACACAATACTCGAACCTGACGCCATCACAGAAAAGAACGAAACCGAATCATCACCAACCTCGCCCCCAGCACCAAAAACTAATGAATCAAAACCAGCGACAAAGAACCTCAAAGCAAGCAAACCTGACGCCGACATCGTCTATGCCTCCGACTTTGACAACCAACAATGGCTCATCAACGAAATTGCTCGCCAAATTCCAAGTAAAACAATCGGTTCGACATTAACATTTGGCGATCTCAAGCAAATCACTAATATAAACCTTAGTGATATCAACGGAAGCATTCCACCTGGCATCGAATATTTAACAGAACTATCCTCACTCTCACTTAGAGGATACGGCATTTCTGGCTCATTACCAACATCCATCGGTTCTCTTAGCAAACTAAAAACTATAAATATCGGAGAAACCAGCCTAGAAGGTCAACTCCCAGCTTCACTTGGCAATTTATCCAGTTTAGAAACTTTATCACTTTACGATAACTTAATTACTGGTGAAATCCCCAAAGAACTCGCCGACGCGACAAACTTAAAATCGATTTACCTCGTAGAATCACAACTTTCTGGTGGACTACCAAAGGAACTCGCGACTTTACCACAACTTGAGTCACTAAATCTAGCCTTCAATGAACTCTCAGGTACAATTCCAGCAGAATTTGCATCCGCGTCGTCTTTAGAAATGTTCTACCTTAACTCGAACAAACTCACAGGTATCATCCCTGATGCCATCACCCAGTCATCACTTACTTTTAAATTTTCAAACAACCAACTAAGTGCTAACAACGCGAATTCACTGACATTGACGAATACAGATGGTTCTGCCCGTTACACCAACACATTCGTCACTAATTACCAGCTAGCATCCAAAACAACAATCCCAACCACCACGCACACCACAGTCATCAACCCCTTCGACCCAACAAGTGACACCTACTTTGACTTGCACTATCTCAATCAATCGTCCCGAGGCACGCTCCAATCCGCCCATACCTACAAAATCATCAATCAAGACACCCAAGAAGTCATGTACAACGGCCCTGCCAACCCAGACGTCTCTTTCACCCAATCAGAAAGCGCCAACTACCTTATCATCATGGACGATGCGGTCGGAAACTCGCGTAATACTGCCAACGTCTCCGTCCAAATGAGCATCTTAGAACTCGGAAATATGTCAGAATCCATCAACTTTGGCACCCATAAAATCACTTCCACAACACAGCTCTACAAGCCAACCGAAGACTGGAGCATCCAAGTAAATGACACCCGCACGACAAAAACACCATGGCGACTAAGCGTTGCAACTCCAAGCAAAATGCAAGGCAGTAGCGGCCACACTTTATCCGAAGGTCTCATTTACAAGGCTGAAAACGGCACCGAAACAACGCTCACCAATCAATACCTCGACGTTTACCAGTACACGCCAAATAGCACGGACACGCAGGTCAACATCACGTGGCCAGAAAACACCGGTATTTTTCTAAAAGTGAAGGCTGGTGAGGGCTACGCCGAAAGCTATTCTGGTGAACTCAATTGGACACTCACCGACGCACCGTAACCAAAATCACATTGAAAGGGGTGTTGCCAACCAAGTAACACAATGTACCACCGCACGAAAAAATTTTAGAAATGAGGAATACAAGAATGAATACATTTGCAAAAATCGCCACTATCGGAGTCATCACTGTCGCAGGACTTTTTGGAGCTAGCACACTCGCATCCGCGGATACCACCACATCTACTGGTAAGATCACGTTAGAGGCAGACGATAGCCCCGTAACCCCCCTCAACCCACTTGACCCCGATAGCCCAACCCCAGCCACTCCAGATCCAGCTGACCCAACAAACCCAGGGACAGGAAACAGCGGAGAATTGACCATTGACTTCCTTTCCAACATTGATTTTGGTACGCAAAAGGTCTCTGGTACTAGCGAAACCTACAAAGCTTTAAATACTAATCCATACATCCAAGTGACCGATAAACGTGGTAATGGTGATGGTTGGGTATTAACCGCGAGTGCCACTGATTTCAAAGATGGCGACAACGTACTAAAAGGTGCCGAAATGTCATTTAAAAATGGTCAAGTTCGCACACAAGCTGATAATCAATCAACAGCGCCTACAGCTTCTGACGTAACATTAAACAGTAGCGCACAACCAGTATTCCAAGCAGCTACAAACGCTGGTATGGGAACTTGGATTGACGTTTACTCAGGTACAGCAGGAGCAAACGAAAACGTAACACTCCATGTCCCCGCAGGTAACTTAGCAGGTGACTACGATTCTTCTATCACTTGGACACTAGAAACCTCTCCTTCCGCTGAATAACCTCCTCACCAAAAAAAGAGTCTACCAATCAGGATCTTTGCGCTTGAATCCTAATCGGTAGACTCTTTTTTCGTGCATACATAAAACTGTCTATCAATCGTTTTTATTTTCTGCTCTGCTTCGTATTTTTTTATTAAGGCCGATGTGTATGCTCGCGTAGCACCCGTATTGCGCGCAATAAAGCTTGCCGTCACAATTTCAGGTAGCGCAAGCCCCTCGCTCGTCGGTTTCCCAAAGTTCTCGCTTAAATGCTCGATTAACAGCCGCACCCGCTCCTCTTTTGATTGGCTTAAATGAATGATTTGCGCCTCCGCTAATTCCATCGCGTTCGTGTGCTGTAAGCCATATATCGCATAGAAAAACAGGTTCTTATCTAAATATTCTTTAAAAAAATACGGATCAATCTTGTAAACCGCACTGTTCTCCATCGCCTTCAATGTACTATTCAAGTGAAAAATCGTCCGCGGCCGAATCAGACCCGCACCATAAAACGTGTGTAGCGGCCTTTTCTGAACGTAATAGGTCGGCTTTCCTTTCGCGTTCTCAATCAGTTCCATGAAGCTTCCTTGAACCAAATAATAAATTTGCTGCCCTTGAATGGATGACAATACCTCACCAGGCTTTACTTCCACGTACTCTATCGCCTTCTCATCACCAGCTGATTGCAAAATTTCAAAAAACGCTGTATTTAATTTTTCAACTTCTTGCCAATCATCCGAATTAGCATCATTCATCTTTTCCATTAAGTACGATAATAACTCAGGCATCCCGATTCCCCCCTACAACCGATGAAAAAACACTCACTTCTTCATCTAGTAGCACATGGTCTAGAATCGAAATAACGCCATCATCTCCTCGGATAATCCCGTCGCGTTCCAATTTGCTGAAAGTTTCATTAATCGGAGTCATACTAATATTCGATAAGTTACTCAAATACCTACGCGTGATTTCTTTTGGCAGTACAATTTCCCCGCCACTGGGCATCCCCATCGCTTTGCTGAACAAATGCAACATGTATTTCACATACTTTTCAATCGGAATAATACTCAAAATTTGCGCCCGCCGCAAGTACTCCAATTCCTGCTGAATTTTCACAAAGACGTTCGAAATCAATTCCTCATGTTGCTCCAAAACCGATATGAAAAACTCCTTATCTATCTTGATTAAGCTACTATTCGTAATCGCTTGAAGTTCGTTAATATAATCCGCGCGCTCAATCTTAAAGAAATTCCCCATTCCAACATCATCACCCGCATGCAAAATCGCCACAAAAGTACGCTTCTCCTCTTCCTGAACACCTAAATAATTAACAAAATATCCCGAATGTATGTAGTACAAATACGTATCTACATCTAAAGTCACCCGCTTCTTAGACTTCACCTCTTCAAAAAAACAATAGTTCGGAAAGTTGTCCAAAAGCTGGCTCATGCGATATATATCTAATTTCTCCTGATCCGATTTATAAAGCATCGTCACCCATCCTTTTCAAATAGCATACTTGAAAATACCCTTAAAATTGGAGTTCAAAACGGGAGATAGCGTTACACTTTTTTCGCATTAATTATATTCTGTAAAAAGGCTATATACACAGAAAAACACATACCTCAAAGGTATGTGTTTTTCAATTCGTGCTATACAAGACATCATGCGAACAATCAGCTTGCGGGATTTCAATCCCATTCCTTAAATAAATAATACCAATATCAAACAAATTTGTCAACCAATAAACGCAATCCTGAAAAAAAGCGTTTTATATTCAGATTATCATTATAGTAATGTTGGTTTCTGTCATATCTTACGAAATATTCTTTAAATAATTCTATTTTGCTATCGTGCACTCCTTGACTACAATAGACTTTGTGCAATTTAAAAATCGCTAAAATATCATGTAATTTTTTTATACGAATTTGTTTTTCTGTAAACTTAATTTCTTTTGCTAATGTAGCCAGAAATTGATTTCGCTGTTTTCTTGGATCTAGTGACAGAATTATTGGTTTGCTGTGCGCGGAGGCATTTCTTATATTCTTTGCATACTTCAATAATTCATTGGCACACTTAAAATCTTTTTTATTTATCTTTGTCCGTTTAAAATAAAATTCCACAAACATTGTAAAAGCTCCATAATTCATTAATTCTAACGCAACCCATACAGGTGTTTCATTGTAGTATTTTTGATAAATTAGGGTTTTGTCCACTTGATCACCACTATATTTTTTAATCTCACTTTCGAATAACCTATCTTTAGTAGCCAACGTCTTGTCAAAAAAGTCTGTCATAATACTATATCCATCTTCCGAAGTGTCATTCGTAATATTTCTGAGAATACTCGTTTTTAAAGAATGTTCAATGTCTAGGCACATTTGAAGTAAGATGTATCTTAGTCTCATATCTAGGATAGCAAGATCTTCTAAATACGCAAATTCCAGCTTTTTATATTGACCTTCTTCATCTTGTTCATAATTTTTACGAAAAGCTCCTAATTTATAAAAATACGTGTTAATTTTTAAAGTATTTTCAGCCTCTTCTTTCGTTTTAATATTAAACAGAATCCCTTTATCCTGCATCTTTTTTATCAATTCATCATAACGTAAAAGAGGTTTTCTCTCTATCTCTAAAATTGAACTCTCATTTATCATTTTATGACCGCCATTCTCCGTAGGTATTCTCTCTTATTGTTTATCCGCCATACAATCATACAATTCATTTCTAAATTGATTAAATAAACCCTTAGCCTCGCCTACATTCATATTCGTCAAATCTCGAATTTGCTTAATCATCAAAATATCATTTTCTGACTTCGTTAAAATTTGTTTTCGCATCTCGTCTTTGATTTGTTTTTCTTCGACTTCTGTTAGTTCTCTTACCGTTCTTTTACTGAATAATCCCATAGCGCTACTCCCTCTCTTTATTCATTTTCTTGCTTACATATTACTCCAACAAAATTTGATTTTCAAAGAATAACTGACTAAAAAATGAGAAATTTTAGGCATATTCATGATATTGTCACAATATATCTAGAAAATACATGTAATTGGTTTTTTTAGTGCAAATAAAATAAGTATCGAAATCCAATTTTAGATTTTCGATACTTATTTTTTCTATATTCTCAGTTATGCTAAATCTTCACCATTTGTATCAATCACTTTTTTATACCAGAAAAACGAGTCTTTGCGAGATCTTGCGAGTGTGCCGTTTCCTTCGTCGTCTTGGTCTACATAAATGAAGCCGTAACGTTTAGACATTTCGCTTGTAGATGCGCTGATAAGATCGATTGGGCCCCAGCTTGTATAACCAATTAAGTCTACGCCGTCAGCAATCGCTTCTTTCATTTGCTCGATATGTTTGCGCAAATAATCAATGCGATACGGGTCGTGAATCGCGCCGTCAGCTTCTACTGTATCATACGCACCCAAACCATTTTCCACGATGAAAAGTGGTACTTGATAGCGGTCGTATAACGTGTTCAATGTTACGCGCAAGCCAATCGGATCAATTTGCCAGCCCCAGTCTGAGCTTTCTAGGTATTCATTTTTCACACCGCCCATGAAGTTGCCGCCCGTTTGGTCACGGTTTGGATCAGCTGAAACGGAAAGCGTCATGTAGTAGCTAAATGACAAGTAATCTACCGGATATTCTTGAAGCAACTCAAGGTCGCCATCTTCCATTTTGATTGTGATGTTGTTTTCTGCGAAGTAACGTTTGATGAAGCCTGGGTAGTAACCGCCAACTTGGACGTCCGTGAAGAATAAGTTCATTTGGTTTTGGTGTTGCGCCAAGAGAATGTCCTCAGGATTGTTCGTCGCTGGGTACGTTTCCATACGCGCTAACATACAACCGATTTCGAAATCCGGATTGATTTCATGACCTAATTTGACAACTTTTGAACTCGCAACGAATTGATGGTGCGCCGCTTGATAAGATACTTCTAACGGGTTTTCCACGCGGTCAACAACCACGCCACCGCCAGTGTACGGGCTAATCGCGATGATATTAATTTCATTGAAAGTAAGCCAATATTTCACTTTATCTTTGTAGCGTTTCATCGCCGTTTCCGCATAGCGCACATAATGATTGATAACCTCACGGCTCGCCCAACCATTATATTTCTGCGTCAAACCAAGCGGCGTTTCATAATGCGACAAGGTCACAAGCGGCTCAATACCGTACTTCACCAACTCATCAATCACATTATCATAAAATTTCAACCCAGCCTCATTCGGCGTTAAATCATCACCATTCGGAAAAATTCGCGCCCAGTTAAACGACAACCGGAACGTCTTGAATCCCATCTCCGCAAATAACGCAATATCCTCTTTATAATGATGGTAAAAATCAACCCCGTCACGCTTTGGAAAACGAGCCTTGGATTTCCCCGCCAAAATTTCTTCAATCTCTTCTGATGTTACGTCTAACGCGTGACCATTTCCACGCTCATCTTTCGGAACAAACTTCACCATATCCGCCGTAGACAAACCCTTACCATCTAGGTCAAATCCACCTTCTACTTGATTGGCCGCCGTTGCTCCGCCCCATAAAAATCCTTCTGGAAATTGCTTTTTAATTTCAGTCATTTGTTCGTTCGCTCCTCTCGAATCTTGTTTACTTTTTAAGTATAGTTCATGTAATGCATTACAGAGCAAGAGAAAAACGAGCCGAACTACAAATTAATTTTTTGCAGTTCAGCTCATTAGTTTTATGCTAAGTCAGTTCCATTACTTTCGATGACTTTTTTGTACCAATGGAACGATTTTTTCTTCGAGCGTTCTAGTGTACCTTGGCCTTGGTTGTCGCGATCAACATAGATGAAGCCATAACGTTTCTTCATTTCGCCAGAGCCTGCGCTTACAAGGTCGATACAGCCCCAAGGTGTGTAGCCAATCAAGTCTACGCCGTCTTCAATTGCTTCGCCCATTTCGCGTACATGTTCACGCAAGTAGTCGATACGGTAATCGTCATTGATAGAACCGTCAGCTTCGACTGTATCCACTGCACCAAGTCCATTTTCAACAACGAAAAGTGGTTTTTGATAACGGTCGTAAATCGCGTTCATTGTGATGCGCAGACCTAGTGGATCAATTTGCCAGCCCCATTCGCTCGCTTCCAAATTCGGGTTACGCAATGTTGCAAATACGTTGCCTTCTGTTTCCTTCATGACTTCTGGATCCGCACTTGTTAGACGAGAAGAATAGTAACTAAATGCTACATAGTCCACTGTGTGGTTTTTAAGAACCTCTAAATCGCCGTCTTCCATAACAAGATTGATGTTGTTTTCTTTGAAGAAACGTTTGCTGTAGCTTGGGTAGTAACCGCGCGCTTGTACGTCGATGAAGAAATAGCCTTCGCGGTCCGCTTGCATGGCTTTCCATACGTCTTTTGGATCGCATGAGAACGCATAAGTTGCACCCGCCGCTAACATACAGCCGACTTGGTTTTCAGGATCGATCTCGTGTGCCATTTTTGTAGCTTTTGCAGACGCCACTAATTGGTGATGCGCTGCTTGATATTTCGCTTGCTCTGGATTTGCTTCATTCGTCACGTCCATGCCACCACCGAAGAACGGCAAATGCAGAATCATGTTAATTTCGTTGAACGTCATCCAATATTTCACTTTCCCTTTATAACGATTAAAAATAACCTCACAGAAATTCAAGTAAAAATCGATGCAACGACGATCTTTCCAGCCACCATACTTCTTGAAAAGTTCCACCGGCGTATCAAAATGGTTAATCGTCACAACAGGCTCGATACCATATTTATGGCACTCATCAAACAAACGATCATAAAACTCCAAACCTTTTTCATTCGGCGTCGCGTCATCGCCATTTGGGAAAATACGTGGCCAAGCAATCGATGTACGGAATGATTTAAAACCCATTTCTGCTAATAATTTAATATCCTCTTTGTAACGGTGATAGAAATCAATAGACTCATGGCTTGGATAATAATCATATTCTGTCGCCAAAGCTTTCGTCGGGTTTAGCGCCGCTTCCCAACGTCCACCTTCTACTGACGGTAAAATATCGACTGGCGACAAGCCTTTGCCATCTTCTAAATAAGCGCCTTCACATTGATTGGCAGCAACCGCGCCGCCCCATAAAAATCCTTCTGGAAATGGTGATTTTGTCATAATAATTTTTCTCCTCTCAAATTAAAAATCTGCATTCGTTTCTTAAAATTTTGGTAATAACGAGGCTGCATCTTTGTCTAAAATGACCGTGATAGACGGGTGCAACTGTAATATTGAAGACGGTATCGCATTTGTAATCTCGCCAAAAAAGGCTTGTTTCACAATTTCAGCTTTATGCTTACCGTTTGCAAACATAATAATATTTCGCGCCTGCATCACTGCTTTAGGCCCCATTGTCACATAAAAATCCGGCACCTTCGCAGCATCACCACCAACTTCACCTAGCAAAATCTCACGCATTTCCGGCGTCGTTGGAACAGCAACTGTCTCATCATGAACTTGCGTCGTATTCGGCAGGTTCCCACAAAAATGCCCGTCCGCGCCGATACCAAGTAAAATTACATCCAGTCCGCCATCAGCCTTAAGCCTAGCGTCATGCGTTTCATAATTATTTTCATCCAAGGCATGAATTTGCTCCGCAGGAATCTCAGCAGGCGTGAAAAACGATTTCGCTAAATTGCTAATAGTAACACCAGGCTCATTCGTCCCTTTAAACGGAATTTCGTCAAAATTGTAATAGTGAACATTATCAAAATACGATTTCCCTTTCACCTGCGGGACAAGCTGCTCATACATACGCAACGGCGTGTTACCAGCCGTGATGGACATATTAACCCGTTTATTTTGGTACATATACCCGAGTAAGTGCTGCCCTGCAACCGTACTCATTTCTTCATAAGAATCTGTGACTATAAATTTCATGATTATCAACTCCTGATAGAATTTGAATTGCTTACAAACTAAGTATAGATTGTGTAATGGATTACAGGTCAACCGAAAAGCTGAACGGGCTCGTTCAGCTCCGAAAAAAACTGGAGCGGCCGTAGGAAAAGTCCTCTTTTGACTTTTTCGGAGGGCGTGAAGTTTTCGAGGAGCTAGCCCGTGAAGCTGGATCCGGAGGCGCTGAACAAGACGCACTCCATGGATTACATACTCACTTCGTTCCTATGCATAATGAGGTTCTAATTCAGCAAAGTACGCTTCATAAGAACCACAACAAAGCTGAACACGCCCGTTTAGCCCTGACAGAGCTTGGAGCAGGCGCAGTAAAAACCCTCTTTTGGTTTTTGCGGAGGCTGTGAAAGCTCCGAAGGGCTGAGTAAAAGGAAGGCAGTTTCATTTCATTCAACTGCATATTGAGGCTCTAATCAGTATTTCTCTCTTAAAAAGCCGCAACTTCCCGATTTCGAGTTATTCTAAGCTCACCGTCATAAGAGCCACTGATGGATTACATCTTCGCTTCGCTCTGATGCATATTGAGGCTCTAATTCAGCACAATACGCTTCATAAGAGCCACAACAAAGCTGGATCCGAAGGCGCCAAACACGACGCCCAATCCCCGCATACCCAAGCACAGACTATCTCAAGCCACCAACCAAAAACAACCCAAACCAACACCAATCCCATCACGCTTTTAAAAACGCCCTAGTCTTGCCGTCAGTTCAGGTTATGCCTGGTCGCACCAGTAACAATCCGTCATTTGATTGCCTTTATTCACTTGTCCTGTTTCGCTCTGTCACGCGATGTATGTGAAGCGTCAAATACACGCGTTCATCTTTTGTTAGCGTCGCATGGTGCGCTTTTTGCAAGTATGCATCGATTTTCGCCGTACAGGCAAAGCTCTCTGGATACTTCACTTGCACTTGGTCAAACAGAAAATCATCTCCCGAATCCACGATTTCATTTCGCAAAAGCCGCTGCGCAAAATACTGCAAATGCGTCACAAAACGCGTGTAATTAAGCGACGATTCATCCAAAACAACATTAAAATGATACGTCACAATGTTCAACACGTCTTGTACTACTTGCGTCATGTCAACCGTTGTCTTCATCGCCTGGCCGTCTTGGCGCGCATTCACAATATGAAGCGCAATAAACCCAGCCTCGTCCTCACCAAGCTGAACACCCAGTCGCTCATGAATAATTTCGAGCGCCTTAAGCCCAATCGCAAATTCGTCCTTGTAAAACTTCTTCACTTCCCACAACATCACATTGCGAATCGACATACCCTTCTCATGGCGTGTAATCGCAAAACTAATATGGTCAGTAAGCGTTAAATATACATTGTCACTGATTTTCACATCAAAAGTTTCCTTCGCATAATTCACAATCTCGTCGGCAATCTCTAAGTGTATAGCTGGAATCTCACCAAGCAAATCCATTAATTTCTCAGACAGCTCATCCGTTTCTAAAACAAAAATCTTCTCAATCACTGCATCGTCAATAATATCATCCGGCTTCTTCTGAAACCCAACACCTTTTCCCATGATAACAAGCTCATGACCCTGCTCGTTTACCGCCAGAGCAACATTATTATTTATCGCTTTAACAATCCTCATTGGAGCCTCCTCGCTTTCATGGACGAAAAAAATACCAATATCACACGTTGCAAACGCACAAAAAATACGCGTCCCCCGTCGATGTTGGTAATGCCTGATCGAATCAGTAACAATCCTCTTCTTGAAGATTAGTATAGCACTTTTTCGAAAGCGCTGTCAACGGGATATTTTAAATTTTATTCCAAGCTTTCTGTCTTGCTGTACAAATAGGAAAGTTCTCTCATCACATCGCTTACAATCTCTTCCATAGCAACACATTTCACGGCCTCATCGCGCGGAATAATTCGCCCAATTCGCAACCATTTTTTCGAGTTTTCTAGAAGCTCAGCAAACCGATCACGAACCTCCTGATTTTCCAAATAATCTTGCAGACAAACATAATTATCCAGCTCATCTTCATACGACGTCCACACCTGATACTGGCGCGCGTCAATCCCCAACTCCCGAACCCATTCCGGCAAGTAATCGACCCAGCGCACATGATCCTCATAACTCGTCACCGAATCCGCACTCCGATACGCGTGCCACTCCAAATAAATCCGAAAATTATTCTTATTCAACAAAATCGCAACCATGCTCGCCGAATCCTGCCGCGAAACACCCTTATAATACGCCCAAAAATGCGACCGAACCTGCCAGCCATTCGTCCAACTTTCCACTTTTGGCTTTCCAAAACCAACAGTTCTCTGCTGACATAACGCCGCAAACTCCTTCCAAACATCCCATCGCGCCTTATATTCCGCCTTCACACCTTCCACCAACGTCGGCTGAAACTCCTTCATTTGGCGAAACTGAAAATAATACCGATCAAAAAGCGCAAAATCCGCATCGCTAAACTGCATGATGCCCAACTCCTTCATATATGTACAAAGAGACTGGGACATAACCCAAATAAATCGGCGACAAGCGCTCGCATTCAGGAAGTTTGGCGGACTTCCGGTTCTACTTCGCATACGCTACGCTTAACTTCTCGCATGGTCGGGGATAATACTCCCTCCCTGCTTTCAGTCATCACATACACAAGTATGCTCCGCTTCCGGCTTCCACCAAACTTCCTGAATACAAACGCTTTCGCTCGATTTGTGTCAAGCAAAATTTTTCGTCCTACCCAAAGGTAAATGGCTCGGCGGTTTTGCTTTATCTTGAGTTTTGTCCCATCCTCTATACACTTACTTATTTTGCAGGTGCCGCAATCACTTCCACGCCACCCATATAACCTTGCAACACTTTCGGAATCGCTACAGAACCATCTTCCAACTGATAATTCTCCAAAATCGCGGCAACCGTACGTCCGATTGCTAGACCAGAACCGTTCAACGTATGCACAAACTCAGGCTTCGCGCCTGGCTCACGACGGAAACGAATGTTGGCACGGCGCGCTTGGAACGCCTCAAAATTACTGCAAGAAGAAATCTCGCGGTAGCTGTCACCACTTGGAATCCACACTTCGATATCGTATTTCTTCGCAGCAGTAAACCCTAAATCAGCAGTACACATGCTTAACACACGATACGGCAATTCAAGACGGCGCAATACATCCTCCGCATTATCCGTCAATGCTTCAAGCGCTGCATAAGAATCCTCAGGTTTCACGAACTGTACCATTTCCACCTTATTAAATTGATGCTGGCGAATCAAGCCGCGCGTATCACGACCCGCAGAACCCGCTTCAGAACGGAAACACGCACTGTACGCCGTGTATTTTTGCGGTAGGTCATCGGCACTCATAATTTGATCACGATGGTAGTTCGTCACAGGAACTTCCGCCGTTGGAATCAAGAAATAGTCCTCTTTTTCAATCAAGAACGCATCCTCTTCGAACTTCGGCAACTGCCCTGTCCCAGTCATACTATCACGATTCACCATATACGGCGGCAACATTTCATCATACCCGTGCTCCGTCGCATGCAAATCCATCATAAAATTAATCAACGCCCGCTCAAGTCTAGCACCCAATTTCTTATAAAAAACAAACCGGCTACCCGCAACTTTCGCAGCATTCTCAAAATCTAAAATTCCTAAATCCGTTCCTAAATCCCAATGCGCTTTCGGCTCAAAATCAAATGTACGAACCTCGCCCCACTTGCGAACCTCCACGTTATCGTCTTCCGTTTCACCAATCGGCGTAGATTCATGTGGAATATTCGGAATCGCCAACAAAATGTTGCGTAACTTCTCATCAATCTCGTTCAACTCAATATCAAACGTCTTGATACGGTCACCAACGACACGCATTTCTTCTATTTTGGCGTCCGCGTTTTGTTTCTCCCGCTTTAATTGCGCAATTTCTTGAGAAACTTCATTACGCTGACTTTTCAACGTTTCCACCTCAATAATCAATGTCCGACGACGCTTATCCAGCTCACCAAACTTCTCGAATTCACCAAGGTCTTCCCCGCGATGTGATAATTTCTTCTTCACACCTTCAAAATCCTCACGCAAAACTTTTACATCTAACATCTCAATTCCTCCTCACAAAATGATAATCATTGTTTTGGTTCAAGTTTGAGTTTGTTTGCGTTTATGTTTTGCGTAGAGCAAGTCATTTAAACAACTGGATGATTAACGCGCCGCATTCGCTCTGCCTTATATTTGGGCTCTAAGAAAGCAAAGTACGCTTTCTTAGAGCCCAAACAAAAAGACCCCCAAATCTCTCCCCAAATAAAATACATGGAAAGGGACGGAAGTACCGCGTTGCCACCCTAATTGAGTCTGAGATTTCTCCCATACTCCAGCTTAATTTCAGAATATAACGGCTCACACCGAAGCGGATTACTCACATTTCCTCCACTCACTCCAAGATGGATTCACAAAAGCGTCTTTACTGATTCGCACCACCCATCAGCTCTCTGCATAAAGCGACTTTCACTACTATTTCTTGTCTACATTTTAATTCGTTATTTAAAGCTATTCTAACCCATAACTAGCCAATTAGCAAGTAAATATTCCAACAAAACATTATGTGTTATTCTAGCAAAAAATCAAATAAATAAACAAAATCATAAACCCGAACATCCGTGCTATAATAGATGGACAGACAGGTTTATGATGTGGTTGGCAGCCTATTTTCAAAGAAAGTAGGTGATGCCATGTTATTCGTGGTTATCCCCAGAAAGGATAAAGCATGACTGTGTTTGAGTCATTGACACTAGCAATTGCGCTTGCAGGGCTAGTTGTTATGATAATGAACAGTAAAGATAGCAAAAAATAAAGCCACTCTCAGCTTGACGGCTTAGTGGCTCGCGAAACAATACAGGCTGTCACCATCTTAAATGGTGTTTGTATTTGGAAGTTATGTTAGCCGCATGACTTCCTTATTTGCACCTCCATTATAACATCTCTTTTTCCCACACGCAAATCCTCTTTTATAGTTTGTGAAATTTAAGTCTGCTTGGTGGACAAACTGTCTCGAATTTGCTATAAATAGGTTGGACGTAAAACCATTGAAATTCCATTTAGGAGTGGTCGTGTGATTCTGTTAATCGATAATTATGACTCATTTACATACAATTTGTATCAATATTTATTAGAGCTCGGCAAAGAGGTCAAGATTGTGAAAAATGATCAGATAACCTTAGCCGAAGTTTGTGAAATTAATCCCGAATCGATTGTTATTTCTCCAGGACCCGGCACACCCAACGAGGCAGGAATGAGCCTTGCTATTATCCGCGAATTTAGCGGTCAAATCCCGATTTTAGGAATTTGTCTTGGTCACCAAGCTATT
Organism: Listeria booriae; assembly: GCF_000766865.1. GTDB lineage: Bacteria > Bacillota > Bacilli > Lactobacillales > Listeriaceae > Listeria_A > Listeria_A booriae. The sequence goes on along the minus strand of NZ_JNFA01000011.1, from coordinate 504,495 downwards.
GTTCAGGCATTCGGCGGAGAAATCGTTCGCGCGCCTGAACCTGTCCATGGCAAAGTCTCCACTATTTTAACCGATCAAAAAGGCGTGTTTAATAATCTAAACGCGCATTTTTCCGTGGCTAGATACCATTCTTTAATTGCTGCAGAATCCAATTTTCCGAAAGCTCTAGACATCACTGCAAAAACAGCAGACGACCTCATCATGGCCGTCCGTCATCGCGAGTTTTTAGTTGAAGGCGTGCAGTTTCATCCAGAAGCGATTCTTTCCGAATATGGGCATGAAATTCTAGATAACTTTGTAAAATTAACGGAACGGAGCTACGAAAATGAAAATGCAGTTCGATTTTAACGGGAAAACACAATTATTCTCCTCTCCAGAAGCCATTATTCAGACCGATAATATAGAAGAAGTAACCGAGCGAATGCAACAAGTCGAACAGGCTATTGACCTCGGTTATTATGTTGCGGGCTACGTTGGGTATGAGGCAGCGCCAGCCTTCAATAAACACCTCCAAACTCTCGCACCGGGAAAAATGCCTTTGTTATGGTTTGGCGTATTTAGAGAAATGCGTGAGGTCGCGCAATCAGAAGCTCCTATACTTCAACCGCCAAAGCTTGACTGGCAGCCAACAACCGATTATGCATCCTACGCAAAAGGAATTCGTTTTATTCGTGACCAAATCGCAGCTGGAAATACATATCAGACCAACTATACAATTCGCTTGGAGAGTGCCTTTGCCGAAGATGATGAGAACTTCTACGAGCAATTAAAAGTGGCGCAGCAAGCGGATTATTCGGCGTACCTTTCTACTGGTAGGTTTCATATTTTATCCGCATCACCAGAGCTTTTCTTCCATTGGAAAGACGGCGTGATTAAGACGAAACCGATGAAAGGTACTGCTAGACGCGGTATGACGCAGCGTGATGATGCGAAGGCGCGTGATTGGCTCAGCGCATCAGCCAAGAACCAGGCGGAAAATGTGATGATTGTTGATTTATTACGCAACGATCTTGGTCAAATTGCAAAACCTGGAACGGTAAAAGTGCCGCACCTTTTTGATGTGGAGCGATATCCGACGGTTTGGCAAATGACTTCGACGGTAACCGCGGAAACGTTGCCCGATATTCATTTGACGGCGATTTTTGAGGCGCTGTTTCCATGTGGATCAATTACAGGCGCGCCGAAAGTAAAAACGATGGAACTTATTACGCAAGCCGAGACTTCGCCGCGTAACGTGTATTGTGGCGCCATTGGCTATGTGACGCCAGATAAAGAAGCTATTTTTAATGTCCCGATTCGGACTGTCGTTGTTGATACGGAAGAAAAGACGGCGGAATATGGCGTTGGTGGCGGGATTGTTTGGGATTCACGGAGTGGTGCGGAATATGAAGAAGTTCAAGCCAAGGCTGCGCTTCTGACTACCTATCTACCTAAATTCGAACTATTGGAAAGTTTACGATTAGAAAACGGACACTATTCACGTACTGATCTTCACTTGCAACGCGTCGAAAATAGCGCTAATTATTTTGGTTTCACGTGGAACATTCATGACGCAAAACAAGCCCTAGCAACGTTTGCCGAAGAACACCCTAATGATATTTGGAAAGTTCGCCTCCTCGTGCAAAAAGATGGAACGGCAACCGTTGAAGGTTCGCTGGTTATCTCTGATCCAATCATGTGGACAGCGCATTTCGCAGATAAATCGGTCAACAGCACCAATCCGTTTCTTTATCACAAAACGACGCATCGAACTATGTATGAAAAACGTCGACGTATTGATTATGACGAAACACTTTTATGGAATGAACGCGGTGAAATCACAGAATTTATTAATGGCAATCTTGTCGCGGAGATTGACGGTGAATTAGTTACCCCCGCACAATCATCAGGATTACTCGGTGGCGTCATGCGCCAAACATTACTCGCAGATGGCACTATAACTGAGCGCGTACTACATCGCAATGACTTGCTGCAAGCTACGAAAATCTGGCTAACTAACAGCGTTCGCGGCTGGGCTCCAATCGATTTACATTGAATGAAGAAATACTAGCCAAACATTCATCAATTTCTCATTTTACTCACAGCAGGTTTTCGCTTGCGACCGTTATTATATAACCATAAGCTAACAACAAACGATATTTCATTCTTTTCCCCCTTTTTTGAATGAGATTCGTAAAACTCCCTTTTTGACCAGTGTGGTTACTCCCTTTTCCACGCTGGTTTTTTTATGCAAATTTTAAAGTTGACTTATTTCATCGGAATACTTATAATTAACAAAAAAAGCTAGAAAAAGAGGAGGAACATCATGCATTTTACAAAAAAGGGCTGGATTGCATTATCACTTACAGGACTTGTCTTGCTGGCCGCGTGTGGCAATGACTCAGGAGAAACCAAGGACAAAGCAAGCGAACCAGTGAAATTTCTAGAAACAGGGGAACTACTCACATTAAACACGACCGCAGAAGAAGATTTCGTTAGTTTCACCGCGCAAAATCAAGTTTTTGAAGGACTTTATACATTGGATAAAAAGGACAACTTCGTGCCCGGCGTCGCTGCAAACATGCCTGAAATCAATGCCGATCAGACAGAATATACAATCAAATTACGAAAAGACGCCAAATGGTCTGACGGTTCACAAGTTACCGCCAACGATTTCGTCTACGCATGGCGCCGCGCCGTTGATCCAAAAACCGCGCCAAGTTATGCCGCTCTTTTCAAAGATTCCATCAAAAATGCCACAGAAATCCACGAAGGTAAACTGCCCGTCTCAGAGCTCGGCGTGGTCGCACCAGATGCAGCAACCTTAAAAATCACGCTGAAAAAACCAGTTCCATACTTCATCTCATTACTTTCATTCGAAACCTTCTTCCCACAAAAACAAGCATTCGTGGAGAAACAAGGCGATAAATACGGCACAGACGCCAAGCACACACTATACAACGGCCCATTCGTGATGCAAAACTGGGACGGCAACACCTCAAAAAACTGGACTTACGCGAAAAATCCAGAATACTGGGATAAAAAGAACGTAGACGTCGACAAAATATCCGTACAAGTCGCTAAAGACATCAATGCAGGCGTTAATTTATACAACACAAAAGAAGCCGACCGCGCACCACTTTCTGGCGATTTTGCTAAACAGTACAAAGACCGCGCTGACTTTTTGACCGAAAAAGATGCACTTGTTAGTTATTTGCGCTTCAATCAAAACCGTGATGGCAAAGCAACACCACTCGCAAACAACGCACTGCGCCACGCGCTCAATCTAGCAGTCGACAAAGAAGCATTAACAACTGAAATCCTAGGCGACGGATCATTCCCTGCTAACGGATTACTTCCTAAAGACTTCGTACAAAATCCGAAAACAGGCGCAGATTTCCGCACTGACAGCGGCGATCACCTCCTGTACAACAAAACCGAGGCCAGCAAATACCTCGCACAAGCAAAAAAAGAACTCGGCACAAACACCATCACACTTGAACTTCTAGGCGACGACCAAGACACGACAAAAACCATTTTTGCCTTCCTAAAAAATCAATTTGAAACGAATTTACCTGGCGTGACAATCAACCTCCAAACCATGCCCGCAAAAAGCGCAACCGAGCTAACACGATCCAGCGATTACGACATGTCGCTAGCAGCTTGGATGCCCGATTTCAAAGACCCGTGGACGTATAGCAGCCTATTCCTATCCGATTACTACAACAACAGCATGCACTACAATAGCCCGAAATACGACCAACTCGTCAAATCCACCGACACAACACTAGCAACAGACCCTTCAGCACGTTGGAACGCATTCATCGCATCTGAAAAAGTCCTATTAGACGATGGTGCCGCAATTTTGCCATTATACCAACACCAAGTCGCTGTCCTTCAAAATCCAGATATCACCGGCGTTCAAAAACACACTTTCGGCTCGCCATACAGCTACAAATTTATTCAAGTGAGCAAGAACTAAGCGATAATTAATCATAATGTTACACAATTCACATTGGATTTTAGCACAAATTCGTTATTATAAACGCATAGCTAAACAACAAGTAACTTCAGGTCATCTCCCCTTTTGGCCTGATACTTGATAGCTCTCTTTTAAAACTGGTGTGGTTAATGCCTTTTCCACACCAGTTTTTGCATGCAAAAAAGCAGAAAATCACAAAACTCCTTTATGAGATGTGATCTCTGCTTCACTCCAAATCGAGCACCATTCGCCGATTCATTATATAATCCAGATTTAGAAATTCACAACACGGCCGTAGCCTGCGATGTATTTTTTCCAGTATCCGCTTGAGATTGTGTCGTATTTTACGCCATTGTTTTGGGCATTGATCATTTTGCCGCTGCCTACGTAGATTCCAACGTGTGCGATGCCGCTTCCGTAGTTGAAGAAGACTAGATCGCCAGCTTTTAGTTGGTTAGCTTTGACTTTTGTGGAGGCGTTGTATTGCTCTTTAGCCGTCCGTGGAATGGCTTTGTTGATGGATTGTTTGAAGACATAGCTTGTGTAGCCAGAGCAGTCGAATGATGTTGGGCCAGTTGCGCCCCATTTGTATTTCTTACCTAAGTGCTTCTTTGCTTCGTTGTTAAGCGCTGTGAAAGTTTGCGCCTTGTATGGTGCTAGGCATTTTCCTGATACATATCCCACTTTACCTTTATATGTAATGCGGTACCAATTATTTGCCGTTTTTCCTGTGAAAGTGACTGTCGTTCCTGCCTTGTAGTAGCCGATAATGGCATACTTCACGCTGTCCCCTGTGCGAATATTGCTCTCTACCGTTGTCGTCATTTTGTAAGTCGTCGCTGCATTCCCAGTCTTCGGTAACACTGAAACCCCTACTGCCAGAACCATTACCAGTACCAAAAAAATAACCCCATTACGAAACTTAACTGTCAAGATTTGCACTCCCTTTTCCCCATTTGAGAAACATCATACCAACCGAACATTACAGGACTAAGTCAATCCAACGACAATCCCTTTAAATCCCGATGTTATTTTTCATCAAATTCTAATGTTCCTCACAGCAAAATTTTTTCTGCAACGTTTAATATGTACTTATAAGCTAACAACAAGCAAATAATTTTCATACTTTCCCTTAAGAATGAAAATCCCAAACTCCCTTTTTGACCATCGCGGTTACTCCCTTTTCCGCGGTGGTTTTTTAATGTTTTTTTGTTCCTTAAAATAATGTTCTCAACTCATAATCCCAACCAGCCACCAAACCTCGAGCGGAGCGACAAATGCCCAGATCCTAGGCAAAAGCGAGTACCGAAGCGGAGCGTACTATAGTACGAGAGCATCGGAACGGAACTTTTAACGACGGAGATGGGCGTTTGTCGCTTCGCTCGACCCAAACTCGCTTTTTGACCATGGTTACTCCCTTTTCCGCGATGGTTTTTTATTTGGATTTTATTAAAAAATATTACCTACCCAAAATCCTGACCAGTCACTCTACCAAAAATTTTTTAATTTTTCTATTGAAACCGTTTGCACGATGTGGTATATTAGTTTTGTTGTAAATTTCATGTATATCTTAAAAGGATTGTTACCGTTTATTCGGGCATAACCTAAGTAGAATGGGAATGGCGTATTTATGCGTTTTTCTGAATCTATTTGGGTTATTTTTTTGCATCGATTTCCGCAGCTTCCCTCAGCTGTTGAGATAAATTTTAACAAAAAAAGGAGCAGAAGAATGAAAAAGCAGATGTTAAAAATTTTAATGGTGGTTTGTGGTTTATTATTGGTCGTGGGTTGTAGTAATACGAGTACAAGCGCGGATTCAAAAGACACGGCGAAAAAAGATGGGACAGTTACTTTTTATGTAGTAAGGCACGGGAAAACAATGCTTAATACGACGGATCGTGTGCAAGGTTGGTCTGATGCAGTATTAACGCCGGCTGGGGAAGAAGTTGTAACGAATGCTGGGAAAGGTCTTAAAGACGTGAAATTCGGTTCGGCTTATAGTAGCGATAGTGGTCGCGCGATTCAGACAGCTGATATCATTTTGAAAGAAAATAAAAAATCATCTGGCACTGAACTAAAAACAGACGCTCGTTTCCGCGAGTTCAATTTTGGTAGCTACGAAGGTGATTTAAATCACAATATGTGGACAGATATTGCGAAAAGCCAAGGAAAAACACTAGAAGAATGGCAAAAAGCTGGTATTTCACCGAAAGATTTTGCGAACAGTGTAGCAGCATTGGATAAAACTCGCGTAGAAGAAGGCAGCAACTGGCCTGCGGAAGATTATGCGACAATTACAGCTCGTTTGCAAGATGGTCTAGATGACATCGCGAAAAAAGAAAGCAGAAAAGGGGATCACAATGTCCTTCTTGTATCGCATGGCTTGAGTATTGGAGCGCTTTTAGATACGATTTCTCCTGGGTATAAATTACCTGATGGCGGACTAAAAAATGCGAGTGTTACTAAAATTGAGTATAAAGATGGTAAATATACGATTAGTGATGTAAATGATATGAGTTATGTAGAGAATGGTGAGAAAGAGAAGTAAACACGTAAGATAAAGCTTGTTATCCGATAAAAAGGGGAGCAAGCTTTTTAATTTTCATTAAATTCTCATCTCGATCACAGGCTAATCTCTCATTGTCTCGTTATAATAAAGTCATAAGTTAACAAATTAAATTTTCATTCTTTCCCCTGAGAACGAAAATCCAAACTCCCTTTTTGACCAACGTGGTTTCCTCCCTTATACCCACGTTGGTTTCTTTGTTGGGACTGTTCGAACAAAGTGAGTTACAGGCCCAATATAAGCGTGAACGAAGTGATGGGTTAATCCTTACCGACTGTTCGATGCACTGAGCCACAGCCTCAATATACCTGCGAGTTTGTGAGTAGCGTTCCATCAAGGTTTGGATGCGAGTTCCAAGCGGTTCTGCTACACTAACGTTACGCTTAACTTCTTGCATGGTCGGGGATACGACTCCCTCCCTGCTTTCAGTCATCACATACACAAGTATGCTCCGCTTCCGGCTTCCACCAAACTTTTAAAATGCAAACGTTTTCGCTCGATTTGTGTGAAGCGGAGTGTACGTCTTAACCACTTTAAAAAAAATCGATATTTACTACTTGCTTTGAGTTAGAATAAGAGCCCTGTATCGAAATACGGGACTCTTATTTTACATATATTTAGTTAAACCAACCTTTGACGCCGTCCGTGATGTAATTCCAGATGCCACTGAAGAAGTCGCCGATGCTGTAGAGGGCTAGCATGAACCAGTTGGCTTTGTCGACATTGTCTTTGGTTACGACGTTGATGGTGTCTACTTTCTTGCCATCGACGTAGCCTAGTGTGTCGCCGTCTTTTAGTTGGACGGTCATTGTGCCGACTTTGGTGTCTTTTTTGACTGGGGCGCCTAGTGTTTTCTTGTCGATTGTGATTTGTTCGTTTAGTTTAGGTTCTGTGGTTGTTTTTGGTACTACTAGTTTTACTGCGTCTTTGGTCATTAGGGCCACAGTGTTTTCTTTGCCTTTGTTTACTTTGGCGGTTTCTTTGATTGTTGTGTTGGCTTTGCGGACTTCCATGACTTTGAAATTATTGAATGCGAAATCGAGCATTTTGTTTGTTTCGGTGAAGCGTGTTTTGTCGTGGGCGCTCGTTCCGCCGTTTGCGTGCATGACTACGGTGATAACGCGCATGCCGTCTTGTACTGCGGTTGCTGTGAGACATTGGCCTGCGTAATCGGTTGTTCCAGTTTTCAAGCCGTCAACGCCAGCTCGGGCGTAAATCAAGCCTGGTAGTAGCCAGTTCCAGTTCGTCATGTCGATTTGGTCGCTGGTGCCTGCGCGGAACTTCATTTTTGGAATGCTCGATGTTTTGAGCACGTCTGGGTAGTCTTGAATGATATGTTGGGCAAGTTTCGCCACGCCGCGTGCTGTCATTTGGTTCTCGTCTGTTGCGCTTCCGACTTGTTGTTTGCCTTTTAAGTCGGCGTTGTTAAGGCCTGTTACGTTGACAAATTTGTGCTCGCCGAGTTTGAGTTCGTCGGCTTTCTTGTTCATCATGTCTACGAATTTGGCTTCTGATCCTGCTATTTTTTCAGCGATGGCGATTGCTGCTCCGTTGGCGGAATAGATGGCCATGGCTTGGTAAAGTTCTTCTACTGTGTATTGCTCGCCGCGTCGTAATGGTACGTTGGATAACGAGCGGTCTTGCGAAATTTCATAAGCGTAGTCGGAAATGGTTACTTTGTCGTCCCATGCGATTTTGCCTTTGGCTACTGCTTCGGAAAGTAAGTATTCGTCCATCATTTTGGTCATGGATGCGATGCCCATCAGTTGATCTGGGTTTTTGCCGTATAAAATCTTGCCGGTGCTTTCTTCAATTGTGATGGCTGCGTTGGCGTTAACTGTTGGTGGCGCTACTGCTGCGTCCGCCGTTACTGGCCCGTGTACTAAACTACTCATTGCTAAGGTTGCTGCTAAAAAGACAACACCTATTTTCGAAAAAATTCTCACCTTACCGCTCCTTTATGTGTATCTTGTTTATTGTTTAACTTCCAAGCTCCCTTAGTTTGCCTTGAAAGATACTTTACTTTAGACATACCTTATTATTCTACCATGAATTAAATGGCTCGTATAGGAACTTTAGTCATGAATTATCGGCAGTAAAATATGGGATGGATGTGCTTCGTCGTGCAAAATGGTTTGGTTCGCAATGACACTTTCGGTTGTGTCGATAAAACTCGCGCCAGTGTTAGGGTTAGCATCGAATCGTGGGAAGTTACTGGATGAAATTTCGACACGGATGGCGTGACCTTTTAGGAAAACGTTACTTGTAGACCAAAGATTAATCGTATATTTATGCACGTTTTTTTGTACTTGATCGCCGTGTTGTTTGGACGCGCGGATGATGCCTTCTGTGAGGTTGAATGCTGTGCCATCAGGTAAGACGTCGATTAGTTTTGCGGTGAAGTCGGTGTTGATGGCGTCGGTTTTTGCCCAAAGTACGACTTCGACTGGTCCGGTTACTTCGATATTTTCGGTTAGCGGCTCGCTCGTGTAGCACAGGATGTCTTCGCGTAGCTCTAGTTCGCGCTGGTCGCGTGGCCCGTCCGCTTGAATCGCTTTGTGCAGCGTTCCACCGCCGTGTGAAGGAACAGGATTCTCAGGGGCATACGCAAAATTATCAGTGGGTTCTGTAGCTTTTGGTCGTTTGAAATCCGCGGTGCCATCGCCATTTCGTGTATTTGCATTGCCGTTACTATGGAAGTAAAGCGGCGTGAAATTCGTGTTTTCTAGTGGCCAATTCTTCGCGCCTTGCCATTTGTTGATACCCATTGTGAAAATTTGAATTGGCGCTGTGTGCGGTAGTGGCTCGCCTTTTAGCCAATGGTTAAACCACTCGATGTGGCGTGTGTGCATGTTTGCTTCGCCCCAAGCGTTGGCAGCCGTCCCGAAATCGCGGTCACCAATCATTGAGATGAAGTTGCCGTGCGTCCAAGGACCAATCACGAGTTTGTCTCCGAGACCTTGACGGTGTCCGCCTAAGAAGTTCGCAATTGTTTTGTCTAGGAAGCAGTCATACCAGCCGCCAATGTGCAGACCTGGCGTTTTTACTTTGTCGTAGTTGTCTTTGACGCTCGTATTTTTCCAATGTGGGTGGTCTAGTGGGTAGTCGAGAATTTCTGTGAAATATGGCATCGCGCCAGTGTTTTTAATTGGTGGCCAGGCGTTGATTGGCTTGTATTTGTACCATTCTTCAAGGTTATCTATGTTATTTGCTAGTTGTTCGAATGCAGCTTCACGTTCTTTCGGGTCTGTGATATGGCGCGTAATTAAATCCGGGAGAATCGATTCGATGCTCCACGATGCCCACGCACCCAATTCGAGTGTACCGTCATGGTCATTAAAGACATCCGTCATATTATTTTGAGACATCGTTGGAACAATGACTTTCAGACTCGGTGGCTCAGCCATCGCGGCTAACAATTGCGTGTAGCCGTAGTACGACAAGCCAAACATGCCAACTTTGCCGTTTGCTTGTGGCAGTTTTGCGGCCCATTCCACCGTATCATAGCCGTCATTCGCCTCATTTATGTAAGGAATGAACTCGCCTTCTGACGCATAACGCCCGCGCACATCTTGCACCACAACAATATATCCATTCTCCGCCAACACATCTGGCCGTAAAAAATGCAATCCAAAAATTTTACTGTAAGGAAGTCTTGTTAGTAAAACTGGAAACTCGCCGTCCTCATCTGGTCGATAAACATCTGCATACAACGTCACACCATCGCGCATTTTTGCGGGAACATCTTTTTCAATTTTAATTTTACAATGTTTCACGTGAAACAACCTCCTTTTAATTCTATACCTTATTGTTTCGTATATGCGCCCCAGAGTCAAGAAAAGCGCAAAAAAACCGAAGTAAATTCTACTCCAGTTTAGGCAAACAACGCAACACTTGCCGTCATAATCATAATCGTTACTAATTTGTAACTTTCATTTATTAAAATCAGTCGGAATGGCTTCATTTCGAACATGTAGTTCTTAATTGCGGACAGGATTGCGATGCCTGCAATGAGAAGTCCGCCGAGATAAACCCCAAGGTCCAAATGAATTAAGACGAAGCTAACGAGTAAGGCTACTGCCATTTCCACGACGACCGTTACGATCATTGAGGCCATGGGTGAGCTTTTCTGCACGGTTTCCTCGCTTATTCCGACTGCTTTCATCCACATCTTTCCGAAAAATACGGTGTACCATAAAGCCCCGACCGCGAATGCTACGAGACCAGCTAATAATGCAATAATGATGTTCATAAAATATCCCCCTTCTTTGTGCCAAATCTAATCGTAGCACATTCAGAGGATATTTAACACTGTATGAGTTGATTATATACTATACATAACTATTCCAGTTCGTGCAAAATTAAATCTAGCGGCACTGGTCCAGCAATGCCAATAAAGACGAAATCGGTTGTGCCCGTGTTCTTCATGCCATGTTTTTCACCTGGTCTAGCGACACAAATCATACCTTTGGAAATCTCAACGGATTCGCCACATTCAGGGTAGTATGTGCCAGAATCGCCTTCGATACAGATCCAAATATCGTCTGCCTGTTTATGAGAATGAAAATAAAGTTCTTGTCCTGGTTTTAAACACCAAACCGCCCCTACTGTTTGCCCTGTTTCGTAAAAAACGGTTTTCTTCGCCTGCTCATTATCGAAAGACTTGATTTCATTTACATCAAAAATACGTTCTTTGTAATCTTGTACTTTTTTCGCAAACATCATTTGTTACAACTCCTCTCGAATTTGTGAATGTTATCACAATATTTATTTTACATCGACTCGGAGGAGAAAGCTTTGTTCTTTTCTGCTAGTTTTGTAGTGGGGATTTATCTAAAGGGTCTAAAAATACGTGTGAACTGGGGTGAATTGTCAGACGATATGGCTAGGTGCGCGATTTTTTTGTGTATTTTCGCTAAATGAGAAGGCCCACAAGGTCTTTTTTTCGGGTAAGACGTATTTTTCGCTATACACAAATCGTGATAGAGCGTTTGGTAAAGAAGTTTGGCGTCGAACAGGCTTTAAGGATTAACCCCTCGCTTTGCTCACGCTTATATTGGGACTGTAATTCACTTTGTTCATACAGGCCCAACAAAAACACCGTCCCCATCTCACTAAGGGGCGGTGTTTTCGCAAAGAGAGGTATGAAAAAAGGTGAGAAACATTGCAGTGACCCAAAAGGGAGTTAAGGAGTCACTGCTGTTATCTACTATATTTATCTTAACGGACAGACATGAATTTTATAAGATGAAAGTGTGAAATTTTTGTTAATAAAGTAGTGATCGGTATAGCTCTTGGATTTCTGTCGTGTTTGCTGGGCGCGGATTGCCTCCTGTGCAGACGTCTGCGAGGGCATCTTTGGACAGGGCTTCGATGTCTTGTTCTTTGACGCCGACTTCGCTTAGTGTCGCTGGGATGCCAACGTCTTTGGAAAGCTGGGAAACTGCGTCGATAGCTGCTTTTCGGGCTTCTTCGATGGGCATTGTTTCGGTATTCGGAACGCCCATGGCTCGCGCGATATCGCGGTATTTATCGCCGGTGTGTGCTGCGTTATAGGCCATGACTGTCGGCAGGATGATCGCGTTTGCGACGCCGTGCGGGGTGTCATACCAAGCGCCGAGTGGGTGCGCCATGCCGTGTACTAGCCCTAGGCCAACATTGGAGAATCCCATTCCCGCGATGTACTGACCTAATGCCATTTTTTCGCGGCCAGCGGGGTCTTCGTTCACTGAATCACGTAAGGAACCAGCAATGATTTCGATGGCTTTTATGTGTAGCATGTCCGTCATTTCCCAAGCTGCGTTCGTGATGTAGCCTTCGATAGCGTGTGTTAGCGCGTCCATTCCTGTTGCCGCACAGAGCGATTTTGGCATGGACATCATCATGTCGCTATCGACGAACGCCACAAGCGGGATATCGTTAGGGTCTACACAAACGAACTTGCGCTGCTGCTCTTCATCCGTGATAACGTAGTTAATCGTGACTTCTGCTGCCGTTCCTGATGTTGTCGGCACTGCAAAAATTGGTACGCAAGGCTCCGTCGTATTTGCTACACCTTCCAAGCTCCGCACATCGGCAAAGCTTGGATTTGTCGCGATAATTCCGATTGCTTTCGCGGTATCAATCGGGGACCCACCGCCAATTGCGATGATGTAGTCCGCGCCTGATTCGTGGAAAGCCGCCAGTCCTGATTTTACAACTGCAATCGTTGGGTTCGGAACGGAGCCGTCAAAAATGTCGTATGGCACTGACTCTGCGTCAAGTAGTGCCGTGACTTTTGCGACGATGCCGTGTTCTACTAGCGGTCGATCTGTGACGATAAATGCTTTTTGAAAAGCTGATTTTTGCGCTTCTTCGGTGATTTTTTCGATGCAACCAGCGCCGAAATATGAAGTTTGGTTTAAAATCATTCTGTTATACATTGAATTCTTCCTCCTCGATGATCTTGTCTTCTTTACCATAGCGTTCTTCTTCAATTTCTTTCAATGTTTTGCCGCGTGTTTCAGGGGCTAGGACAAGGCCGATAATTAGGTGGATAATTAGGAAAGCAATCATGACCATTCCTGCTGCTTTGAATCCTAGGAACGTGATCATTGCTGGGACGACGAGCGAAATCAAGCCGACACCAATCCGTACTGATCCGAACATGAGCCCTTGCACCATCGCCCGATATTGTGTTTTGAAAAGTTCGCCAGCCCATAATCCGTAAAATGCTTGTGCGCCAAATCCGGCGGCAACGCCCCATAAGATGATGAATAGTAGTAGTTCTGTCATTCCCATGGAACCAAATGTTAGGATTGCCCAAGCGACGATTCCCATGACTGCACCGATACCGAATAGTAGTTTGCGGTTGACTTTGTCGCCTAGTTTAATGAATACGAAGAATGTGGATAGAATCGTGAATACCCATAGCGTACCTTGCAAAAGATTGGCGTGTGCTGAGGATAGTCCGCCGACAACTTGGTAAATGTATGGCATGAAGTAACCCATGACGCCAGCTACTAAGTTCCAGAAGAAATAGATTCCCATGACTAAAATAATAGCAGTTCGGTTAGCTTTGATTGTAAATAGTTCCTTGATGGAAACTTTTTTGCCCTTATTTTCAAGTTTTGCGTCTTCTTTTTTCTGATCGACCCATACGGCTGATTCACTGATTTGTTGTTGCATTACCCAAGTGATTAAAGCGATTACAAACAGCATCCCAAAAATAATTCGGCTTCCGAGTAGACCAAGTGGTGCTAGTAAAACGGCTAGAAATAGCATTACTGCGGGTCCTACTGACCAAGCGAGTTGCCCGTAACCGACGTGTGCGGCCCTGTTTTTTGCTGGGGCTTCTTCGGCGATGTATGTCCAAGCTGCTGGAATCGCGGCTCCAACGGCAATCCCTGTTACGATATAGCCTGTTAGCAACATACCGAAGTTCATTGACAGCGCTATCAATAAAACACCAATCATGTAAACGATTAAATCATATTTGTAGATGAATTTACGACCGTACTTATCTACGAGTGCTCCACCGATAAAGGCGCCGACTGCGGAACCAAATCCATTCGCACTAACCGCTCCGAGTAGTCCTACCGATGCATCCGATAAGTTTAAGTAATTGACCCATAATGTCAAACCGCCTGCCCCTGCAACTATGGAACCTGCTTCCAAGAAATTCGACATCGACACAGTTAGAGTTGCTTTTAAACTTCCCTTTTTCGCGTTTGCCATGTTTTTTCCTCCTTTTAATTATGCAAGATAGAAAACTTCTGTTAAATTTTTTGAGACTGGACTGTTGTCGCTGTTCGTGTCCATCAGCGGTTCCATGTATGCCCACCATTTTTTGCAAATGTCTGTCGATGCTATTTTCTCGTATTTTTCTTTATTTTCAACTTCTAAGTATGCGAACAGAACGTGTGTATTATCATCGAGGAAAATCGAATAATTCTGTGCGCCATGGGCTTTTAATGCTTGCTCCATTTCTGGCCATAAATCGTCGTGCCGCGCTTTGTATTCTTCGGCAAAACCATCTTTTAAGTACATGATTGATGCGATTCTTTCCATTTTGCTGTCTCCTCCTTTTATTTTGCGGGGAAACTTGGACTGTGCTTCCCCGCTTGTTTGCTTACTTCACGCCAACTTGTAGGTATCCAGATTTTGCGGTAACACCAAATGCGTCCGCCAAATCTTGTAGTTGTTGATCGGTGATTGTTTGTTTTACGCCGCCTTGTGCTTGAACAAGTGTGTAGACTTCTGCCGCTTTTTCAGCCGTTTCAATCAAGCCAAACACTTCGTCCATCGAACTTCCAGCACCAAAAATACCGTGATGTGGCCAAATGACCAATCGGAAATCGCGCATTTTCGCAGCTGTTGCCATGCCAATCGCGTCTGTTCCAGGAACCATCCATGGCAAAATGCCAACACCTTCTGGGAAAACGACGATACATTCTGTGCACATTTGCCATAAAGTACGTGTGAAATCGCGTTCTTCTAGGGAATGCGTGAATGTCATCGCGATAATATTTGTTGCATGATTATGCATAATAATACGGTGATTCGGATCGATTTTTAGTCGTTCGATATGACTCATGAAATGGGCTGGTAGCTCGCTTGTTGGCACGCCGCCATCTGTGAAGCCCCATAATAGTTCAACGCTTGTACCCGTTTGCGCGACACGGATAATGCCGAGGTTTACATCTGGTTCATCGATGACATTTTTAAAGTATTTTCCGGAACCTGTCACGATAAAATATTTTCCTGCCAGTTCGGTTGCGTCGAAAATCATTGGTATTGTGCGGATAACTTGATTTGGATTGATAAACTCGCTCACTTCTTGTTCTGTCAGCAAATAACTAATGTTCCCGCCGTTTCGTTCATCCCAGCCAAGGCGATATAGATTTGCCGTTACTTTCATCATTTCTTGTACGAATGGTGCTTTTATTACTTCATTCATCACTTTTTGCCCCCTTATTAACGTTTCAACAATGTATTTTCTTCATATTTCTTCACTTCTTCTAACCACGCTTCACGAACTGGCACGTTTTGTGCTTCGCAATAGTAATCCCAAACCGCGGCAAACGGGAAGTCTTTCAGTTCTTCTGTTAGCGCCAAACGTGTTGTGTAGTCGCCTTCTAGCTCGATTTTTTTCAAGTATTCGGTTGGTTCAAGCATTGCTTTTAGTAGCGCTTTAATCGTATTGCGTGTGCCGATAACCCATGCTGCGACGCGGTTAATCGTGGCATCGAAGAAATCCAAGCCGATATTCGTTTTGCCGAGTAGATCATTGCGAACTAGCTCGCGGCCGATTTCCTGCAACTCGTCATCCATAATCACCACATGGTCGCTATCCCAACGCACCGGACGACTCACGTGTAGCAAAATACCATCACTAAACAGCGACAAGGAAGACAACTTGTTCGAAATTACTTCTGTCGGGTGGAAATGGCCCGCATCGAGGCACACCAGCTTGTTACGCGTAATGCCATACCCCATATAAAATTCGTGCGAACCCACCGTATACGCTTCTGCGCCAAGCCCAAACAACTTACTTTCCACCGCATCCAGCGTATATTTCTTGTCCAAATCTTCCGCGAAAATCTCATCCAGCGATTCCATCAAACGCTTACGTGGCGCCAAACGATCAATCGGATTATCTTTAAAACCATCAGGAACCCAAAAATTATTGACCGATGTTTGTCCTAATTCTTCACCAAAATACGCCGCAACTTTCCGTGCTCGTTTGCCGTGTTCAATCCAGAAATCACGAATTTTCTTATCTGGATGGCTCAGCGTGAATCCATCTTCGGAATTCGGATGCGAGAAGAACGTCGGGTTAAAATCTAGTCCTAATCCTTGCTCTTTCGCCCATGCAACCCATTTTTCATAATGTTTTGGCTCGATTTCGTCAAGGTCAATTTTTTCGTCTGTATCAATATACATCGCGTGCAAATTCACTTTATGTTTGCCGGGAATGAGTGAAAAAGCTTTTTCTAAATCAGCGCGTAATTGTTCTGGTGTATGCGCTGCACCTGGGTAGTTTCCCGTCACCGAAATGCCGCCAGTCAGCTCTTGATCTGGGTTCATGAAGCCTGCAACGTCATCGCCTTGCCAGCAATGCATGGAGATTTTGATGTCGGCTAATTTTTTCAAAACATCGTCTGTGTTTACGCCGTATTTCGCATAGGCCGCCTTGGCCCACTCGTATTGTTGCTGTAATTGTTCGTTACTCATTTTAAAACGCCTCCTGAAATGGTTTCGTATTTTGCCTTTATTATCGAAAAATTGGTGCTATTACTTGGTTTATATGTAGTTATTGGAACGGATTGGCGAATGATTTCTCGGATTTCCGTCATATTTCGCGCCTCGCCACTCGCAATGAACTGTACCGCCAAATTCCCAAGACCTGTAGCTTCCGTCGGACCCGCGTGAACCATAATCCCCGTCAAATCCGCCGTCAATTGGTTCAGCATCGCGATGTTCGCGCCACCACCAATGATGTGTAGATGCCGTATCGTTTTCCCCGTCAACGCTTGCAATTGCTCGATTTGCAGCGCGTATTGAACCGCCAAACTATCATAAATAACGCGCGCCAATTTTCCCGGTGTTTGTGGGATTTCTTGGTTTGTCTCCGCGCAATAAGCTTGAATCTCGGCAATCATGTTTTCCGGGTTTAGGAATCGATTGTCATCGACGGGAATCAGCACCGCAAAAGGTTCTTCGTGTGCCGCTAATTCGGCGAGTTCTGCATAACTATACGCATAATCTTGCATCCTCGCGACTTCCTGAATGAGCCACAATCCCATGATATTTTTCAAAAAGCGGAAAGTATCGTAGGCGCCCCACTCGTTCGTGTAATTCGCCGCAAAAGCCTCTCGCGTATTAATCGGATTCGGCAATTCCGCGCCCAACAAAGACCACGTCCCGCTCGACAAAAACGCCCAATCATCGCCAACACCTGGCGCACCAAGCACCGCCGAAGCCGTGTCATGCGTCGCAATGACCACCACATCACAATCCGGCAAATCATATTTCTCATGTAAATCGCGACTAACCTTCCCAAGCAACTGTCCCGGTTTCGCAAACGACGCAAACTGCCCCGCAGCCAATCCCACAACATCCAACAATTCTCCGTCAAATTTCCGCGTACAAAGATTCAACATCTGCGTAGAAGAAGCATTCGTCACTTCCGTCACGCGCTGCCCAGTCAACAAATATCCCAAATAATCAGGCACCATCATCACGCTCTCTGCCTGCCTCTTAAGCTCCGCATCCTCCACAAACAACTGATACAACGAATTAAACTGCAAAAACTGAATCCCCGTCTTCTCGTATATATCCGCGGCAGGAACCCGCTTCAAAACAGCATCCATCGCCTGATCCGTCCGTGCATCACGATAACTTACTACCTCGTGTAACCGCTTTCCTCCAGGACCCACTAAACAATAATCCACCGCCCACGTATCAATCCCAAGCGTACAGCTCGCCACACCAGACTGCTTCAACTTCTCAAGTCCAACAAGAATATTTGTGAATATATGATCAATATCCCATAAATCGACACCATCGACCTGCGAAAATCCATTTTTGAAACGGTGCACTTCCGTCAGCGCTATTTTCCCATCAACCAGCTCACCTAACAACAAGCGGCCACTTGAAGCGCCAACATCCACAGCTACATGTTTCATTCTCCAAACCTCCTTCATGTCTTTCATTTATAAGACAAGAATAAACCAAAACAAACATTAAGTCAACATTTTTATTTGTATTTATGTTGTTTTCTATTGTTTTGTGTGAGGTTCATTATAAAACTTGCTTGTAAATATTTCTTTGTTTACAATAAAGAAGACAAGGATGTGATGAAATTGCTAGCTTTTGAGCGAAAAGATAAGATACTATCGGAAATCAAGAAAAATAAAAAAGTTCACGTCTCCCAACTTGCCAAAACATTCAACGTATCAGAAGAAACGATTCGCCGTGATTTGGACAAACTGGAGAAAGAAGGCATTGTCGACCGTAGCTATGGCGGCGCAACACTCAGTCAACACACCAACGAAGACCTCCCATATGCCACAAGAAACATCATCAATGTCGAAGAAAAGAAAAACATCGCAACAAAAACAACATCATTAATCAAAGCCGGTGACTCATTAATCGCCGACACAAGCTCTACTGTTTTCGAGTCCCTCAGCCTTCTAGCGCGCGAGAAAGAGAATCTCACCATCATTACTAACTCCATCACAGCCGTGGACCTGCTCTCTAATTTCAAAGTCCACCTCATTCTCACAGGCGGCACACTGCGCACGAAATCCAACTCACTTGTTGGTTCAGACGCCGCCAACACAATTAGCCGCTACTACGTCGATTACGCGATTATAAGCTGCAAGGGGCTCTCCATGGAAAACGGCATCACCGACTCCAACGAACCCGAAGCCGAAGTCAAAAACCACATGTTAAGACGCGCCAACAAAGTCATCCTAGTAGCCGACTCCTCCAAATTCGACAGAAACGCATTCATCAAAATCGTCGATATTTCGGAAATTGACTACTTGATTACAGACAAGGAACCATCACACGAATGGCAACAGTTTTTGAAAGAAAAAGATGTGACATTGATTTATTAGGCATAAAAATAATACTAAGACTATTAGACGGGATAGGACCCTATCTAATAATCTTAGTATTTCTTTTGCTACATTTTTCTCCAACGATATGCGGTCGTCAAGATAAGAAGTCCACCACCTACGAACCACCAATCATTTTCTTGATCGCCCGTATGAGGTAAAATTTTTGTCTCTGTATCCTCGTCCTTACTTCGAATCTCTGTTTGCAAAGATACCACTGATGGAACTGTTTCTTTTAACCTGCTTGTTGGATCTGGATCTTGAGGCTCTCTAGGTGCAACTAATGAGAATGGTGTCTTTGCTTCTCCTATAGCTTGATATATGAAGGTAACGTGTTGGGAATCAGCTGTATACTTCCCTTTAGTTTGCCCTATTACTTGTAGGACATCATAGCCCTTAATAACTTTTGGTGTTGCTTCATAATTCGTTCCTTCTAAGCCAATTAAACGTGTCTCTGGATGCAGTGTTTTTCCATCTTTGCTCTCGTAGTTAATAATAACTGGTTTTCCTTCCAACCGAACATACTGATAAGTCACAGTTTGAGGAGTCAAAGTAAATGTTCCTGCCGCATTTAGGGGTGAGCTAACCAAGGCATAATGCGCAATATCAATGGCTTTTGTATGATATGCTGTATCAAACGCTCCTTCTAAAAATGTATCTGGCTTCAACTGTTTTCCTTGGTCGTCTAAGTATTGCACAGTAATTGGCGCTCCTTGCTCAGCCTTATACAAAAAAGTAACCGTTTGTGTTTTATCTATGAAGGTACCTTGTTGGTTCTCTGGTTTTTCTATCAATGTATATCCTGGTATCCCTTTTTCTTCTGCCATATACTGCTCGTCTAATTTACCTTGTAGTGTTTCACCTGGCGCGATTATTTTGCCTGTAGTACTTCTATACTCAATCGTCACGGGAGATGCGTCTACTTTGTCGTACACGAAAGTGATGGTTTGTGGTCTTTCTGTGTAGGTACCCATACGATTCTCTGGTGTTCGAACTAGCGTGTAAGTAGGAATATCTTTGGCCGCCGCCGTATAATTGGTGCTATATTCGCCGGTTAACGTTTCATCATCGGCAATGGATTCCCCCTTAGTGTCCACATAACGAACCGTGACCGGCGCTGCTTCTACGACTTCAAACGGAATCGTGACACGACCACTATTATATGAAATTCCTTTTCCATTCTTCTCTCTATATATGAAACTTACGCTTCCCGTTCTTTGCGTAGGGGATATAGGCCACCTAAATTGATTGCCCTCCTCTTGATAAACCCCATCGTCATTTATTGAATCTGGTGCTAATATGGATCCTTTCGTAGACAACACCGGATTCGAAAAGATAAAGTGAGATGCTCCCGTTTTTTGCACAGGTAGTGTCACTTCTTGGCCAGATGTGTCGATAATGTTACTTTCCCAATCTAACATACTGACATCTAAAATACGATTCTTTACAAGTTCAATGTCTGCGTTATGAGTGTTAGCAAGCGGGGAAGCATCTGAGATGTTATTGTAGCCCAATGATACAAACTTCAAGGTAGAAGATACGTTTCTCGCAAATTCGGCACTTTGAATTTGATTTCTACCAAACCATATCCAATTCAACTGTGTCAGTTTCGATAAATCTGGAACTTCTCGAATCGCACACCAATCCATGATGATCCTTTGCAACCCTGTCATCGTGGCCAACGATTGAACATCCGTCAAATTATGGTTTCCTGTCATAATGATTATTTGAAGTTTAGAAAGATTTGCGAGCGGTGTAATATCTTGTATATCGTTTGCAGTAGCATAAAAATAGGTTAGATTCACTGCATACTGTAATCCTTCAAGACTTTTAACATCACTATACCCAATATTTATTTTCTTTACTTTCTTCATCGCTTCTTGCGTAATTGGAGTAGTTCCGTACACTCCTGTCTCCACGCGTACTTCTCGTTCCACCGTTTTATCAGGAAAAGTTACAATCTTGTCCTCTGCTCCGACTGTCGTGTCCGCAATTGCTACTGGCGATGATGTCGAGAATGGAAATGCCAATAAAAGGCCTGCCACCACCATACCTATTCCCAGCCGTATTCTATGTTGCTTTCTCTTGTTCATCCAATATTGCCTCCTTTTCTATGGAGCTTGAAG
Organism: Listeria booriae; assembly: GCF_000766865.1. Classification (GTDB taxonomy): domain Bacteria; phylum Bacillota; class Bacilli; order Lactobacillales; family Listeriaceae; genus Listeria_A; species Listeria_A booriae. The sequence continues at coordinate 483,237 of NZ_JNFA01000011.1, read as the reverse complement.
TAACTCCATTTGTTGTTAAGCATCACTCATATCACAAATCGGCCTACAATAAGATTTGACCTCAGTATAGCATGCTACTCGCTACGATTCGATAGCGTTTCCATTAAAAGTGTGATTTTTTTCGTCTATATGTGTCTATTTTTTGAATTTTACTCATTTAGAACCATTTTTTTGTATTTATATGCTATAGTGAATGCACTGAAAATAGTGTTTACTGCTTTTTCAGATATTAACTAAGGAGGCGTATGCCCATGTCCACACGCATTATTGAAACACCGATTACTTCCCTTTCTGAACTTGAAAGCTTTACCACTATTCAAGCCCGCTACATTGAGCCTTTATCCAAAGATATTGATTGGTTACCCGCCCTCGTCAATATCGTATCACCGAAAGACAAAACAGGAAACTATATTCCCATTGAAAATATAGTGCTAGAAAATATTGTTTTTGACCTTAACAAAAGTAGTCACTATGGGCTTCGGCTTGTCGGCTGTCGCAACATCACAATTAGAAATTGCGTGTTTAAAGGCTATGCTTTCAATCAAAACCAAGTATTCGAAAATATGGCTACAGAGAGTACCTTATATATTAGTGATTGCCAGAATATCATGATTGAGGCATGTCACTTTGTCAACAACGATTCCGGTAAGCCGCTAGAAGTAAATGATTATCAACCCCGCCAACTCAATCGATGTATCACCCTAGAAGGCTATACTACCGCCAACGTAACGATTCAAAATAACCATTTCGGTCCCTCCCCTTCTGGTACGCCTAAACCCGCGATAATCTCCCAAGAAGAATGGGCGGTAGATCAACAACAGCCTATTGTTCAAGGCATTACCTGTGTCGGTTACGCTTTAATTGAAAGCGATTTCATAATTAAGGGGAATACTTTCAAAAACGCGATAGACAATGCCTTGTATCTAACTGCTTGTCATGGCGCAACAATCCAAGACAATACCTTCCAAGAAATCGAAGAAGCCATCGTATTATACGGTTCCGCGAATACAATAGATGAAGCACTAGCTACAGGCTCCTTCACCATCTCAAAGAATCGTTTCTACAATATCTCCAACACTATCCTAGGCATCAGCGGTAATATTCAAAACGGAAAAAACTTCCGATACACGAAAAAAATCGATTTCTGCGCCAATATAATTAATCAGAAATACCAGCGAGACAGCTCCCTACCAGGTGAAAAAGGCACGCCTATTTTCTTCCGTTCTGCGCAAAATCAACTAGGGGAGCCAGAATCTTATAAAGTCCTCACTCTTAACGTTCAGGCTAATGCATTCACGTCACTTCATCGGGATTTTCATGTGTTTCATTTTGGCAATATCGGGGTACTTCATTTTGATGATAATCAACTGGATGGGGATATTAACACAGCGAACCAACGCGCCTTCTTTTTCTGTCGGATGAACCAGCCACTCTCCCCAGGATCAACCATTCGAAATAACCGCATTCGTAAGAAAAAAGATCCGTATACGCATCAACCTATGTTACCGTTTGCGTTTGAGAATACTATTTTGGCGTATACTCCAGGACTTACACCAGCAGATATCCTGCAACATGTCCGGCCAACCGAAACATTTGCGACTTACTACCCGTTACATGAAGGAGATACGACTTTTCAATGGAATGAGTGGGACTCTGTCAAATGGCGTTCTGTATATCAAGGAGCAACATCGCTCACCTCTCATCAAGTGCATGCGGAGCGTTACGAAGCAACATCCCCAACCCCACTTCAGGCAGGACAAACGATACGTTATTTCTCTACGTATACACCCGTCAGTAGTGTCCCTCCCTTTTATACCGAAGATTATGTGTGTCAGGTTTATGCAAAAGGGCTAGTGGCGCAAGACTTCACGCTGGGACAAGACTGGCTACAAGGCACCTGGTTACGGGCGGAACCTTTCACAACAATTCGCCTCGTGATTGATGGAAAGCCATTACAAGAAGTAAAAGCAACACCTGCTCCCGACGGCACATATGATTTCCGCTACTATATGAAAAACCAGCTAACAAGTGAAAACGAAGATGTTCGCCTTCAAGCATTAGGTAAGAAAAATAGTAATTCAGACACCCCTCTGATTCTTGATGAAATTCGTATTCCCATACTTCAAAAAGGACTTTTAACAAGTCATAGCTACCATCAAGAAGATACCACCCTACTCGTCCACGTCACAGAAAACCGGCAACAAGTGTATGCCTTACATAGCTTAGTGAACGAAAAAGTGGTCGCATCTGTTGTGCTTAGTAACGAATCTTCTTTTTATTATCCTGTTCCACCAAAGCTGACACATCAAGATAGTTGGGTAATAGAGGCACATAATATCTACGGAGATGTAGTCGCAAAGTGGACACCGCCTGCTTCTACTGGTGAAGTATGGACCGATATTCCAAGCTATACATTGGACACAAAACCAATTCTTTCCTTAGGTTATGACGGTGAAAAAGTGCATAGCATTCAAATCACGGTTAATCAGGTTCTGATAGCTACAGTGACTTCTTTGCCCTATGCTGCTACAAAAAATGTTCTGTCCTTAGATCTTCGTAAACATGTAAAATCTATTAAAGACCAGGTTCAAATGATTGCATTGGATGAACAGCTACAACCACTTGATAGTATGGATATTCCCATTATATATAACGGACTAGTATTAGAGACCGCGCGCCGACAAACAGATTCATCACAGGTTATCGTCCAAGGACAGCTGGATCTAACACTTGTTCCTGACACAGACTTTCAACGCCCCGCCACACTGGAACAGTGGGCTAAATGCTTTCAGGCGACTATTCTTTCACATACACTCTCCGTCCGTGTAATTAAAATGGAACAGCAACCATCCAGCACGAACGAAATCTACCTATTCACATTGTCCGTAGAAGAATCGAATGCTTCTATTCCTGTCACAAAGCTTCATATAGAACTGCAACACGCACTTGGCTTCCCAATGATGCATGCCGAAACTACCGTCTACATGCCTATTTTGAAAGCCATCCAGCCTTTCACTATCCAGCAAAGCCGTTTTATAACAGGGTCTTTCGATACAACGTTTCGAGCACACCTTACTGGAAAAATAGCCCTACAACTTCGTATAGATGGTGTCTTACAAGGCTCTCCAGCTTACTGGGATGCGGCGCAATTAGACTGGCAACATTACGCGAAAAGCTGGATTACTTTTTCAAAGCAACATGTAGAGCTACTTGTTTATCATGGAAACACAGTGATTGACTGTCGACCCGTCCCATTATACACCTACGCCATAAAATCCGTTTCCACCCTACAACTAGGCAAAACACAACAACTAATCATAATCCTTGCTAAATCTGCTGAATCGTTAACTGGGCTTACGTTATATCGAAATAATCAATTCCACTCTGGCATAGGAGGCGCTTTAAACTCTGCGCTAGAAGAAAAATCACTCACTTTTTACGTCAATGCGACTGATTTTACGCTTAGCGATGTCCTTTCTCTACGAGCCTATATTTCTGGTCGTTTAGTACACGAAATTCCTTTACCAGTAGAAGTTCCTCTTTTTCAATCTGCGGTGTATTCATTAGGGACTACAGATGTTACAGGCACATATCAACAGCATACTAAATCAGAGTGGCAATTGAAATTACTAGCGATTCAGATTGATGACGCTCCAGTTTTAAGCAAAGTTCCTCCACTCACGTCCACTACCTTTAAATACTACGCAAAAGGTAAAATTGATGCTACAAGCAATGTTTATGTATGCGGTTACAATACAGTGGGAGAACTTCTGCAAAAATTTCTTGTTACATTGATATAGACGAAAGAAAAGAGGCCAGCAAGGATAACAAATTTGCTAGTCTCTTTGGATTATTCAGATTCAGTTAATACTATTCATGAATCAAAATCCTTCAATTTCTCCTCCGCCGGAACCATATGACCTCGATAATTCTCTATCTTAAAATCAAGCCGTTCCAACGCTTCTTGCATCACATCAATCCGGTCTTTCAACTCATTTCGCTGTTCTTTCAACAAGTTGATCCGCGTATCAATCGTAGCGTCACCCATCCGAAACAGCGCCAAATACTCAATCAACGCTTCCACAGAAAGCCCCGCATGGCGCATATGTCGGCTAAATTCCAACCAGCGCAAGTCCTCATCATCAATCTGCCGCACGCCATTATGATTTCGCTCAATCGGTGGAACTAAACCAATCCGTTCATAATAGCGAATCGTATCGGCCGAAACCCCTGTGCGTTCACTCGCTTCTTTTATATTCAATGGTATTCTCAGCTCCTTTACAAACTATTATGCAACACAACAATACCTTTTGTCTTCGGATTATGCATTTCTTCCGTCAAATAACGCGCGGCCTCTTTACCAATCGTCGTTGAATAATCGATGAACGGCAACTCGCTCACTTGCTTCCACCCGTTCTTCTCACGCTTCAAATAAACCGGTATCGACACATCCGCGCCATCCTTATACGTAAACTGATAAATCATGATGTCCTCTTTCTCTAAAGCCGCAAAATAGTAAGCGCCATCATTCTGAATCGCTTCCAACGACAAATTCGGTGAATGCTTCGGAATCTCCTCTTTTACTATCGCGAGCGCCGCTTCATTCGGCTCCATTTCCAGACGTACATCACTATCCGCCTCCGCGCTGCAGCCCACTAATAGGAACATTGCTAGTACAACAAATAGCCAACCTTTTCGTTTCATGCCCTACCTCCCGTAAATCTCTTTTGCAATATTAAATGCTGGTCACGCCCAGCCGTCTGTTTTTTTGCTGTCATTGGTATCATCTCCTCATATATCACTTTAACACTTGGAGTTCACTTCAATGCAAGCAATTTTATAAAAAAATCTTACTAGCAAAAAAAGCCGCGCCCAGCTCCACGCCAGGCACGGCTTTTCCCGTTTTACATTAGGTGATTCATATGTCCAAGTTCCATAACCCAGTACGAGCCCATTACAACGACAATTGCGATGAAAGCTGCGAACAGGATGTTACCGACTTGGATGCGTCCATTTTTACCTTCCGTCATGTGCATGAACATGAGTAGTTGTAGTGCTGCTTGAATGAACGCGAAGATAAAGATAACCGTTACGATTACTGATTTATCAAGCGTGGATTCGAAGACAACCCAGACAGCTAGCAATGTTAACGCGATCGATAAGGCAAAACCAATGATATGTTTCCACGGAATGCCTTCTTCGGCATGCGCAGTATTCGCTTTGTTTTTCGCCATATTAATTCACCATCCCTAACAGATAGACACCTGTGAAGATGAAAATCCACACAACGTCTAGGAAATGCCAATAAAGGCTTGAAATGAAGACTTTAGAAGCTGCTTGAGCCGTTAAGCCTCTCATTTTAATTTGAATCAGAATAAATGAGATCCAGAACAAACCGATCGTTACGTGGAGACCATGGGTTCCAAGTAAAACGAAGAATGCGGACCAGTAAGATCCTACTTTCAATGTTACGCCTTCCATTACGTAATGCGCAAACTCGTAAATTTCAAAACCTACGAATCCAGCACCTAGAAGTAGCGTAATAATAGAATAGACCATCAGACGCTTCACGTTCCCTTTACGCATCTCACCAATGGCAAGACCACACGTAAAACTACTTGTTAAAAGCAAGAATGTCATAATCAGAACGAGCGGTAACTCGAACATTTCGGACGGCGGATGACCCGCATTTGAGCCACCACTGTACATAACAAAATAAGTTGCAAACAACGTACCGAATAAAGCAATTTCAGCGCCAAGGAAAATCCAGAAGCCCAAAATGTTTAAACGTCCTTGTTCGGATTGATATTCTAACGGAAGGCTGGAATTTTCTTTTATAGGTTCCATGGGTTACCCTCCTTTATGCCAGTTTTGAATTCACGTGCCGCTTGTTCTTCGGTAGCAATGATTTCAGGAACTTCCACATGATAGCCATCGTCTTTCTTGAATGAACGATAAGCAAGACATGCCAGCACCCCAAGGCCACCAAGGATTCCAAGCCAGTACCAATAGAAGACTAGACCAAAGCCGGCAATAAAGAAGAACACCGACATCACAAAACCTAGCAATGTATTGTTTGGCATATGAATATGTTTGTAATCTTTGTCGTCGTTATACGTTTCGCCGCGTTGTTTTTTCTCCCAGAAATCGTCCAAATCGTTCCATTCTGGCAATTTAGCGAAATTATATTTTGGTGGTACAGCAGAAGAAGTTGCCCACTCCAGTGTACGCGCATCCCATGGATCACCAGTTGTTTCACGTTTAGAGTTCTTGTAACTGTAAACGATGTTCCAGCAAAGAATTAGGAATGCTGCTCCCATTAGGAACGCACCAACCGTTGAAATAAAGTTAAGTGTAGTCCAGCCGTCACCTTGCACATATGTGTGGATACGACGTGGCATACCATCAAGACCTAGGAAATATTGCGGGAAGAAACATACGTTAAATCCAATCACAAATACCCAGAAGAACCACTTACCAATTTTCTCATTCAGGCGATAACCGACGATTTTCGGATACCAATAAATCAAACCTGCGAAACATGAGAACACGGTTCCGGCGATTAAAACGTAGTGGAAATGCGATACTAGGAAGTACGTGTTGTGATATTGATAATCGGCCGCTGCCATCGCAAGCATAACCCCTGTAACCCCACCAATAACAAAGTTCGGTATAAACGCTAACGACCAAAGCATCGGTGTGGTGAACGATATTCGCCCTTTGTACATCGTAAAGAGCCAGTTGAATATCTTAATCCCCGTCGGTATCGCAATCATCATTGTTGTGATTGAGAAGAACGAGTTAACTGCTGCGCCTGAACCCATCGTGAAGAAGTGATGGACCCAAACTAGGAAACTTAGCAAGGAAATGACAACAACTGCCGCAACCATCGCTGGGTAACCAAATAGTTTTTTCTTGGAGAAAGTAGAGATGATTTCCGAGAAAATACCGAATGCCGGCAAAATAACAATATACACCTCAGGATGCCCCCAAACCCAGAACAGGTTGGCCCACATCATCGGAATACCGCCATTTGCTAGCGTAAAGAATGCCGTTCCAAACAAACGGTCAAACGTCATTAAAGCAAGCGCCACAGTAAGTACTGGGAACGCAAAAACAATAATTAAACACGTGATTAGCGATGTCCACGTGAACATTGGCATTTTCATAAGTGTCATGCCCTTCGTTCGCATCCGTAAAATCGTAACCATGAAGTTAATACCCGTCATCAGCGTACCGATACCGGCTATCTGAACCCCGAGTAAGTAGAAGTTAATCCCGTAACCAGGACTAAATTCCTCGGCTAATGGTGCATAGTTTGTCCAACCAGCTGCTGGGCTACCACCAATTACGAAGGAAATATTGAAAAGCATTGCCCCCATAAAGAATGTCCAGAAACTTAAGTTGTTCAAGAATGGGAATGCAACGTCACGCGCCCCAATTTGAAGCGGCACAACGATGTTCATTAAACCAATAACGAACGGCATCGCCATAAATAAAATCATAATCGTTCCGTGAGTCGTAAATACCTCATTGTAATGCTGGGCGTCCAAGAATTCCATCCCTGGCAACGCGAGCTGAGTACGAATCATAAGTGCATCGACCCCACCACGGAAAAACATCAATACTGCTGCCAAAAGATACATGATCCCAAGGCGTTTGTGGTCAACAGAAGCAATCCATTCTGTGAATAGCCACTTCCATTTCTTTGTATAAGTTAGTAACACGACGATACCGATACTGACTAGAGCGATCGAAATTTGGGCTCCTAAAATCAGCGGGTCGCCGGTGATGATAAATTCATCTAAACTCATGTTGAAATACCCCCCTTTTTAGTGTCCCGATTTGTCGTGATCTTTCGCCTCATCGGTATTGATTTCTTTACCTAATTTCTTCATTTCTTCATCATAATGTTTATCTTGCTTATAACCAGTGCCATTTTTGATAATCATTGGTTCCATGTCCATCTGCTCGAAACGCGGATTCGTAATCGTGACTGGACGTGGTGGCAAGATTGGCTTGGTTGTTCGCGTATCTTTGGCGTGCGGATCATGTGGGTTCGTTAATTCAAATCCAAAGCGCTTATACGCATAGAAAACGTACTCTGGATCTGCTGCTGGATCAACAAAGGCCATGTGGGTTCCCGCATAAGACTGTTCTTTCACGTTACCAGGTAATAATAATTTATCATAGCGGTCTTGCGATAACGTTGGTGAATCAGCTTTTGTTTTTAACGCCCATTTCTCAAACTCTGCCGGTTTTTGTGCAACAACATTAAATGTTTGTCCCGCAAAACCTTCTCCATTAAAGTTCGAGTTCCGTCCTTTAAAAGTACCTGTTTCATCGGCTTGCAAATACAAATCCATCGTCATACCACTCATCGCGTACTTCTGTCCACCAAGTTGTGGCACCCAGAAACTCGTCATCGAGTCTGCCGCGGTAAGCTTGAATAATACCGGTCGATTCGTTGGAATATGTACATAATTCACAGTTTCAATCGACTGATCTGGATAACTAAAGAACCATTTCCAGTTTGCGCTAGTCGCATAAATAACAATTGGGTCTTTGTGAGAAGTAACCTCTGGCGCCTTTTCGTTCGCATAAATCGTCTTAACAGTAGGAATCGCTAAGGCAATAACAATCGCAACCGGAATTAACGTCCATAAAATTTCTAATTTGGTACTACCGTGCATGTTTGGTTCGTAGTTGGAGTGATCTTTTCTCTCGCGGTATTTCGTAATCATAATCACGAACAACACGAAGATCGTTAATACAATAATCAGCATAAAAATAATCGAATAAATGATTAAATCGCTTTGACTTTGCGCTACTGGACCTTTTGGATCTAGTACCGTCAAATCACCACAGCCGCTAAGAAGTCCGACAAAGACTAACGAGACTGTAAGTAGTAATGACTTGAGCATTTTTGACACCCGAATCCCCTTCTTTCCTTTTGATGTTTGTGTTGCTGTGTATTTTTGCGCAAAAATACAAACGTAACCACCTCAGATCCCCATCTAAAATGGCCCTCCCTAATTGTATAATCTCGGATTTATGTATCACAATATAAACAACTAGATAGTGAATATTTTTCACAATCTCACTAAACGCTTGTTCGTGAAATTATGAATTTGAAACTGCATGTGCATACTCGTATATCATTATAGCTTATTTAGAATGGAGATTCAAAGTATCCACACTAGTTATTTTTTTCACAAACTCAAGTAATACTTTTTACGTGTTTCTGCTCTATAAAAATGGTTCGCCCTACACTATTTTTTTGGTATTAAAACCCTTTCGTACCAGCATTTTCTAGTTGTGCGGCATATCACAATTATTGCCAATCGACCTAGTATATTTGGATAAGTAAGTGCTTTCTTTGCTCGGGAAACAGAGCTTTATATCCATAACATTTCGCCGCAATTGGTCTAGTCCTTATGCATATTGTTTCATTTTCACCTCATTCCGGTTTATTTTAAAATGCTAGGGTAAACAAAAATGAGCGCGGAAGATGGCTCAACTAATGAAAAGGAGTGTTTTGTTGTATGAGAAAAATTTTGGGTAAATCGGGATTGTTTTTGGCAGCGTTTGCATTATTATTTGCAAGTTTCGCACCGGGAGCATCTGCGCATGGGTATATTTCCAAACCGGAAAGTCGTGCGTATTTGGCGAAACTAGGAGTTAATCAAAATGCAGGACCTATTCAATGGGAACCGCAAAGTATTGAAGCTACAGGCAATTTCCCACTTGGCGGACCAGCTGACGGAACGATTGCAGGCGGCGGAAAATTTCCAGACATGGACGTACAAACACCGGATCGTTGGCATAAAGTCGATGTGTTAGGAGGACAAAATACATTTACTTGGACATTAACAGCGCTTCACAGAACGAAAGAATATAAATATTACATTACGAAAGTCGGCTGGAATCCTAATGCTCCGCTAGTTCGTAATGATTTACAGTTGCTAACAACGATTGATGCGCACAATGAAGTTCCCGCTTCTACAACGGTGACACATCAAGTTCCAGTTCCTACAGATCGCAACGGTTATTATGTGATCCTCGGTGTTTGGGAAATCGCGGATACTGGCAATGCGTTTTATCAAGTGATTGACGCGAATGTGATTAATAATGGAACAATGACATTGAAATAAGCATAGAAAACCCTCTAAGCACTTGGTTTCATCGCCAATGCTTAGAGGGTTTTTTGCATAGATTTTTCTGAATGTACTATCGCTGGAAGAAAAGGATCAGGTTGGGACAAAACTCAAGATAAAGCAAAACCGCCGAGCCATTTACTTTGGGTAAGATGAAAAATTTTGCTTTACACAAATCGAGCGAAAGCGTTTGTATTCAGGGAGTTTGGAAAGGAATAACCGTTCACGTTGTTCACGCTTATATTGGGACTGTAACTCAATACTTCGAACAGTCCCAACAAAGCGGAGCATACTTGTGTATGTGATGACTGAAAGCAGGGAGGGAGTCGTATCCCCGACCATGCGAGAAGTTAAGCGGAACGTTAGTGTAGCAGAACCGCTTGGAATTCACCGTCCAAATCCTGATGGAACGCCTACTCGCAAACTCGTAGGCATATTGAGGCTGTAACTCAGTTTCTTCGAACAGCCTCAACAATGCGACGGCGCTAGTTTTTAAGTTCCACCAAAATATATAGCAATCGTTATATAAACATGCTAATATATAGTTATCGTTATATTATTTGGAGAAGGGAGTGAAAATTAGGACATGCAAAAAGAAGCTGCCTTGTTTGTATATATAGATATTAGTAATAGCCGCACTATTTTCCAGGCAATGAGCGAAGGAACGGCGATTTTGAACGATTTCGCGGACATGCTTAATACGGCGTACAAAGACATTCTGATAACACCGTTTTCTATTAAAGATGGCGACGCGATTGTTGGCGGTGTGCGGGATTTCACGGCTTTACTACACATCTACAGTAACTGCCTCACGCATTATTATTCCGAAGATTTCAAGACCTCATTCAAACATCTACCAGCTGTACAAAATGAAACGCTAAATTTCTATTTTGGCGCTGGAATTGGCTATATTGACACGCAATCAGACAATATCAACATCGTCAACGGAACGAGTATTATCAACGCGATTGAAGCCTCCAATATCGCAAAAACAATTACAAAATCGCAAACCAATCAGAAGAAAAGCGCCGTTTCTAATAACGAAAATTACTTTTTCGCCAAGCAGCCGTTTAAATTTTACTGCCTTGCCGATTCGCAATCGTTTGGAAACGTTATTACCGCCTTATTTTTCTTGGCATTTGAGCAGCTTATTCGAAGTGATAAACAGCAGCAACTTTTTCGTGTAAAAGACGAGCATCCTGAATATAGTAATATTGAAATCGGGATGGAAATGGGCTATAACACGCTGAGTAAGGCGGATATTTCTTCTCGTATCAGTGTTTTAATGGCTAATTCGGATTATTATTTATATACAAAAGTTCGCCAAGATATTATTCATTTTTTGGTGGATTTACAAAAAATTATGAAGGGAGCGCCTAATGACTAACTTACTTTTCCCTTTACTTCTGGGTCATTTTTTAGGAGATTTCGTGTTGCAGACAGACACGATGGCAAATGTGAAGAAAGAGGCCTTTTCATCGCGCAAATTGCGGATTTTGGGTCTCCATGTTTTTATTCATTTTTGTTTGTACTTTTTGGCGGTGCTTGGTTATTGGTTTGTTGGAGGGAATACCGATATTTGGCTTTTGATGGGGATGATTGTTGGTATTTCGTTGTTACATCTCGTAATCGATCTAGCGAAAGCGCCAGTGGAACGTGTTTTGGGAGACTCTAGCCTTGTTCGTCTGTGCACCTATGTTAGCGATCAATTGCTGCACGTTCTCATTATTTTTCTTGCCGTTCGCGCGCTTGCTCCGATTTCACTGGACGGTCTGAGCCTATATGCTAAACTCTGCGCACTCGGTTGTCTCCTAATTGTAATCGTTTACTTTGTTGGCTATTTAATTCCATACATCCTTGAAGTGCTGATGCCAGGGTTTAATAATGAAAAGCGAATCGTTTCTATCACGAAAGTGGACGGAAAAATTCTTCTGACAAAAAATCAAGAGGCCGCGGCCGTGACAAACAAAGAATTGAAAGCTGGGCGCTATATTGGTGGCTTGGAGCGACTGTTACTACTCATTTTCATGGCACTGCAAATCTATTCGGCTATTCCGATTATTGTCGCTTTGAAGACACTGGCACGCTTTAAAGATTTGGAGAACAATCGCGCATTCGCGGAATACTATTTGATTGGTAATTTTCTTAGTATGATTTTTGGTGTTTTGATTGGGATTGTTTTTAATTATGTTTTGTTGCTATAAAAAAAGCTTGTTTGGCGCTTCAAACACCAGACAAGCTTTCGCAAATTAATTACTTTCTAAGTCATGCACGAACAATCCGCTCAGTAGCTTCGGCTCAAACCACGTCGATTTCGGCGGCATGATCTCGCCCGCATCTGCCACATCAAGCAAATTATCCATCGTTGGCGGGTACATCGAGAACGCAATCGTATATTTGCCGGCATCCACTAACTGTTCCAGCTCGCCAAGACCGCGAATTCCACCGACAAAATTAATACGGTCATCGCGACGGATATCCTCGATTCCGAATAATGGCGTCAATACTTGGTCTGCCAAAATGGAAACATCTAGACTTGCAATGACACCGTCACCAGCAAATTCTGGTTTCACTTTCAAGCCATACCACGAGCCATCCAAATACATTCCAAACGTGTTTGGCGTCGCCGGTTTATAAGCCTCTTTGCCAACCTTTTCAACATCAAATTTTGTAGCAATTTGGTCTAAGAAATCAGCAGCAATCGGCACGTCGACCACGCGGTTATAATCGAGAATCTCCAACTGATCTTGCGGGAACAATACGGATAGGAAAAAATTGAATTCCGCGTCCGCGCTTGCCTCTGGATGCTCCGCACGGCGTCTCAAACCGACCTTCACCGCAGATTCCGTCCGATGATGCCCATCCGCAATATAAAGCGCAGGAATCGTCTCAAACGCCTCCGTAAGCGTATTTACCACATCCGCATCATCCACCGTCCAAATCCGATGCGTCACATCATGAAAACTCTTAAAATCATACACCGGGTCATGCTTACTAATCCAAGCATCCACAACCTTATTCACCGTCGCGTCCGACCGATACGTCAAGAAAATCGGACTCGTATTCGCATCCGTCACATCCACATGGCGAATCCGATCCAGCTCCTTCTCCTCACGCGTCAACTCGTGCTTCTTAATCGCGCCACTCACATAATCATCAATCGCCGTACACGTCACCAGCCCCGTCTGAGGCCGCCCATTCATCACTAGCTGATACAAGTACAATTCCGGCTTATCATCCTTGGCAAGCCATCCCTTGTCCTGAAATTCCGCCAAATTCGACGCAGCCTTCTGATAAACCGAAATATCGTATGGCGACACATCTTTTGCCAAATCAATTTCCGCCTTATCAATATGTAAAAACGACAACGGATTCGCGTCACCAAGCACCCGTGCTTCCTCCGTATTCAACACATCATACGGCAATGATGCCACATCTTTCGCCACATCCACACTTGGCCGAATCGCTTTAAACCCTCTAATCTTAACCACAAAAACCCCTCCTTGTTTTATAAAAATAGCCACGACAGAACAATCCATCGCAGCTATTCATTTCTCTTTTAATACGCCGTCACACCAGCAGGTTCAATCACACGAACCCGAATCACGCCCGGAATCGCACTCAGACGCTCCTCAACAGCCGATAAATTGGCTTGCGTACCTTTTTCCATATCAATCAGCGTATACGCATAGTCGCCCTTACTACGGTTCGTCATGTCCAAAATATTAATCGAACCATTCGCGAGCTCCGTCGTCACCTGACCGACCATGTTCGGCACATTATGATGGAAAACACCAAGACGCGGATGCCCATTATAAGGCATATCCACATTCGGAAAATTCACCGAGTTCTTAATACTACCAGTCTCCAAGAAGTACGCCAATTCCTTCGCGGCCATCTTGGCACAGTTCGTTTCAGCCTCTTCCGTCGAAGCCCCTAAATGCGGCAAAACTTCCACATTCGGGTGTTTCACGAACGATTCCGACGCAAAATCCGTGATGTATCTGCGCAATTGACCCGCGTTAAGCGCCTCAACCATCGCATCCTCATTCACCAATTCCCCACGCGAGAAGTTCAATAAAACCGCATTTGGTTTCAGCAACTGCAACGTTTCCCGATTGAACATCCCAGCCGTGCCATCCGTTAACGGCACATGCACCGTCAAATAATCACACGTCGCCAAAACTTCCTCAATCGTCATCGCCCGTTCCACTTCCTTGGCAATCCGCCACGCCGTGTCCACCGAAACATACGGATCATAACCGACAACATCCATGCCCAGCGCTAGCGCATCATTCGCAACAAGCGCACCAATCGCGCCTAAACCAATGATACCGAGCCGTTTTCCAGCAATTTCTGTACCAGCGAACTGCTTCTTCCCAGCTTCCACTTTCTTTTCTAAATTATCACCATCAAGCGTCTTCACCCATTCCGAACCTTCCAGAATCGGCCGCGCGCCCATAAATAAACTTGCTAATACCAGTTCTTTCACCGCGTTTGCATTCGCTCCAGGCGTGTTAAAAACCACGATTCCGCGATCCGAACAAGCCCCAACAGGAATGTTATTCACTCCCGCACCAGCCCTAGCAACAGCTTTGACACTGTCCGGAAAATCAAAATCATGCAAATCATAACTACGCAACAAAATACCATCTGGAGCCTGATTCCCGTCAATTAAATATTTTTCCACATCGAACTTACGTAATCCTTCTTTCGCAATCGCATTGAAAGTCTGAATATTAAACATGTATTTCTCCCCCTTTATGAGTCGCTACAAATTGATCCATCAAAGCAGTGAGCGCTTGTACACCCTCATATGGAAACGCATTGTAAATACTTGCCCGCATTCCACCGACCAAACGATGCCCCTTCAAATTTTCAAAATGAAGTTGCTCCGCTTCTTGAATAAATAATTTATCTAAATCAGGCGAACCCGTGACAAACGGTACATTCGTAAGCGAGCGATCCGCCTTTTTAACAGGAGACGAGAACATCGAAGACGCGTCCAAATAATCATATAAAAGACCCGCTTTCTTCCTATTCAGCGCTTCAATTCCCGCAACCCCGCCTTGCTCTTTAATCCACTCAAACACCAATTTCGACACATAAATCGCAAAAGTAGCCGGCGTATTATACATCGAACCATTCTTCGCTTGCACAGCATAATCAAGCATAGACGGTAATCCAGCGACGTTTCCAATCAAATCCTCTCGAACAATAACGATCGTAAGACCAGCTGGCCCAATGTTTTTCTGAGCTCCAGCATAAATCAAACCGAATTTACTTACATCGTACACACTCGACAAAATATTGGAAGACATATCCGCAACAAGCGGCACATCACCGGTTTCAGGAGGAGTAAAAATTGCCGTACCCTCAATGGTATTATTCGTCGTAATATGCAAATAAGCCGCATCCGATGGCACACGCGGTATTTCTGGAATATAACTGAAATTCTTATCCTTCGACGAGGCCAGAACCTCAATATCACCAATTTTAGCCGCTTCCTCCATCGCTTTTTCAGACCACGAACCAGTATTCACAAAATAAGCTTTCTTCCCGCCCATCAAATTCATTGGAACCATCGTGAACTGAAGACTTGCTCCACCTTGTAAAAATAAAATTTTGTAATTTTCGGGAATGTTCATTAATTCACGCAATAATGACTCTGCTTCCCCTAAGATCTCCTCAAATAAATCTGACCGATGACTTAATTCCATTACTGACATTCCTGAACCCTTGTACGATAATAGCTCCTTTTGCACCTTTTCTAAAACTGGCACTGGCAAAATCGCAGGTCCTGCTGAAAAATTATACGCCCTATCCACACAACATCTCTCCTGTTCCCCATCGTATTTCCAACCTTCAACTACATCTACACCATCTGGTTTTAATACAACTTACTGTAACGAGCCTAAATAAGTGTTGCGAAAAGCCTATTCTACGATTGTTATACGTATCTCATTCCCACTTCCAGCTGAATCAAACCACAGAATAAATACGTATTCTTAACACTTGGATACATTATATCAGAAAATACGAATATTTTCAGACTAATTGCACTCATTGTTGCGGTTTTTATTGAAAAACTTGAAGAAAGCGTCACCATTCGGCTTTACTTACGCTTTTTACGCCTTAACGAAAAAAAACAAGATTTCCTATCCAATCTAGAAATCTTGTCTAGTTATTAAAACGCAGAGGCAATCATAATAATAATCGGTAGTATAATAAGCACAGCTAAAACAGATAAAACAATTTTCCATTCTCTACTCATACTTCTACAACCTTCTCCAATTATTTCCCGGGTAATAATCTCTTCCCTCTAAAAACAAGTAAATAAATCACCAAGAAAATCACCAACGTCACAATCGACCAGCGATACATCAAAGCATAGTTATAATGCGCCGCGATAAAACTCAAACCAAAGCTCCCCAGCGCCATGCCAACATCCATCCCCGATAAAAACGTCCCATTTGCGATTCCCTTTTTATCTGGTGCCGCACGATCCACAGCTAAAGCTTGCAAGGACGGCTGAACCATCCCATACCCAAGTCCAAAGAACAAGGAAGATCCAAAAAGACTCCATGCGCCCATCGCCATCGACAACCACCACAAACCGATTCCCATCAGTAAAATTCCGGGGATAATCACCACGCGATGCCCTTTCAAATCATAAAGACGCCCCGCGAAAACACGACTTACCAATACCATAATCGCTTGCCCGACAAAGAAAATCCAAACCATTTTCACATGTAATTCCAAGCCATAAATCATCATAAACGTCTGAATTCCGCCTAAAGGAAAAGCCATCAACATACAAAGTAAAGCAGGCAATAACGCTCCCTTATCAAAAAGCTGCATCTTATGCTTCACAACCCGCGCCTCTTTTGGCATCTTCAATCTCGTCACTAATAGAAATACCAGCACCATCAAAACAATCGAAAAACCAATCAAGAAATTAAACGAAAACTGGTTCATTAAAATAATCGCGATAATCGGCGCAAGCGACATACCAAGCGCTGTCGTCAAACCATAAAAACCAATCCCTTCACCCGTCCGATTTGGCGGCACCAACGTCGAAACCCCTGTGGCAATCGAAGTCGTCGTAATCCCCCAACCAACACCATGAAAAAGCCGCAACACTAACAGCGCCGAAACCACCGTAGACCAATAAAAATTCACCGTAACCGCAATCAATACAAAAAAGCCTACCAAAATCATAATTTTTGCACCAAAACGATCATTTAGCCCACCCGCAATGACGCGCATAAACAACGCAACCAGTGAGAACAAGCCTACAGCAAGACTAGCCTGCGTCTCCGTTCCACCCAATTTAATAATTTGCGCAGGTAATGTTGGCATAAAAATCTGAAATCCAATATATAAAAACAAACTTGCAATCAATAATATAACATAATCCTTCGTCCATAACTTCGCCTTCAAAAAATCCCTTCTCACTCTAAATTATTTTCAATCCGCGCTAAAATATGTACAAACACTGCTAACTCCTGTTTTGTCAGCCCTTTATAAAAATTCCCACACGTTTCTTCTACAACATTCCGAATCAGCTGCACTTTCTGCTTGCCTTCCACAGACAAAGACAACAATGTGATCCGCCGATCTTTCGCATCCACCGCTTTATCAATCAAGTTTTTGCGAAGAAGAACATCGATAATTCGGTTCACAGTCGGCGCGTCCTTCTCAGCAAATTCCGCGACATGCCGTTGTGAAATTGGCGCTTTTTGATCAATCACATTCAACACCGACCATTGCTCAGGCGTCACCTCAAATCGCTCCAAGCCGTGTTGCAGCGCAAGACTGGCCTTCTTAGCAACTACATTCGTCCGAAACGTCATTTCATCATAAAATTCACGCATCACAGCCACCTCCAAAATTAATTGTCATGACAACTATATCATAAAAAAAGATATGATAACAGCAAATACCGCTATCACATCTTAAAATGAATCTTATTTTTCACTATCTAAAGCAAATTTACCAACAATCGCAGCCACGATACCACCAACGATTGGCGCTACAATGAACACCCACAGTTGAGATAAAGCTTCACCGCCAGCAAATAGAGCTGGACCGATACTACGAGCTGGGTTAACAGAAGTTCCTGTCAACGGAATACCTAGCAAGTGAATTAGAACTAATGTCAAACCGATTACTAGACCAGCAAAAGCAGGATTTCCTTTTTTACCAGTTACGACGATAATAACTAAAACAAATACGAAAGTTAAAATTGCTTCTACAAGAAATGCGCCGCCAGCACCGATATTTCCGAATCCGTTTTGACCTAGATTTTTTGTTGACATGTCTGATAGGTTTAGGAATGATAACAATGTAGCAGTACCAACAATTGCGCCTACTACTTGAGCTACGATGTAACCTACTAGTTCGCTTCCTGAAATACGTTTGTTCAAGAACATTGCAACAGAAACAGCTGGGTTGATATGGCATCCAGAAATAGTTCCAATGCTATACGCCATCGCAACGATTGACAAACCAAATGCCATCGCAATACCTAGCGTTCCAATCCCTTCGATTCCGCCGCCTAATACAGCAGTCCCTGTACCGAATAAGACCAAAACGAAAGTTCCGATAAATTCAGCAAATAATTTCTTACTCATGTGTGTTTTCCTCCTTTTTAAAATTTTTACGCACCTACTATATATACCTCGAAACAGACTAATTGTAAACCCTTATTTTAGTAATATACCATACAAAAAGGGTGATTGTTAACAGTATTGACAAATTAAAACGCTTCCTTTAACTTAAATACTAAGACTATTAAAAAACCTGTTTCACGTGAAACATCGGAAACTGAAAAGGAGACTCCAAATGGCTATTGTTCAATTAAAATCAACGAACCCCAACTTCTCCTTCCTAATTAAGAAAAATCCCGATTCTGGAATGATTTTACGGCAAGTTCGAAAAGGCGTCGCATATGGTTGGTACGGAACGCCTGACACGTATAACGTCTATTTTAAAGATGCGGATAACGAAATATCTTATAGGAAAGAACGCGAGGAAAGCTTCGAATATCTCAATCTAACCCGCTATAATTCAACAATTTTCCCGTTAAATGCCTTGAATGAGTTCTTTTCTTTAAAAGAACTTGATGCGCGCGACGGTGAGGGTTATGCTCACCAATTTCATATCAACATGTTGCACATTCATCGGATTCATTACGTCGCCTTCTTTCAAAAATACATGACAAATTACACTTTTGAAGTGGAGCATCTTGCCGATGACAACTGGTCGGTAACGATTTCCACACGTACGAGTCTTTATGAGCTGCTACACATTGCTAATTTATTTTGCCTGTTTTTCGCCGGATTTAGTCGTGAACACCTGGATATTACCGATGATTTATTGACAAAATATATCAAAAGCGTGCAAATTACTGATCCGCCGTTCTATATTCGGAATTTATTTGTGCATAATTTCTTAAAGAATCGGCGCACATTTAATCGCTTCAAAGAGCAACTAGAAGACACGAATCGCTATCAAATTGCTTTTGATTTCGGTGGTACAGCGACGCAAAGACGTAATTTCATCGCTGAAAACCTGCTTTTTGATAAGACAATGGTGGATGTTGGCTGTGGTGAAGGCTTTTACGCCATTCCATTTGCCGAGAAGACGAAGCTGGATTATTATGCAATTGATATTGACGCTGAAATGTTGCGGATTATCGCTAAGAAAGCGGAGAAAAAAGCGCTCACTAATATTATTACCTACCCATCGCTGGACGCATTCCTAGACAACACCCCAGCAGAAAAAGTAGATGTGATTTTAACCGAAGTTATTGAACATATGCCAAAAAATCACGCTAAACGACTTATTCGCCAAATCATTCAAGCACTTGATTTTGACACGTTTATCATTACGACGCCAAACAGTGAATTCAATGTTTTTTATGGTTTAGAAGGTTTCCGCCATGATGATCACGATTGGGAAATGAGCACTATGGAATTCCAAGAATGGCTCACAGACGTAACGAAAAACACCGATGTAACGGTTGAATTTCAAGCCATTGGCGATGCGGTAAACGGCATTCATACAACACAAGGCGCCATTTTAAGAAAGAAGGAGGTTTGATTGATGGAACTAAAAACACAAGTCCACACGATTTTCATGCTCGTCGGCCCTACAGAATGCGGAAAATCAACATTTGCCCAAAACATACTCTTACCAAAACTCGCATTCACAGCACCCGACAAAAATTTCCATTCCAACGTCCAATATTTGTCCTCCGACCTGATTCGCCAAGAAATTCTCGGCAAAGATTACGACAAATATGCCCAAATCATGTTGGAATCTAGCGATCAAACATTTGAATTCCTATTTAAAAAACTAGATTTAGTCACAAAATTCCCAATCAACGCCGAATTTGTCGTTTTAGATACTACAGGACTCGCCGCTGATTTCCGCGAAAAAGTACGTGAAGTCGCGAAGAAAAACAATTATAACTTGGAAATCATCCTTTTTGACTACCGAAATCGCGATGACTATTATGCAAGCGAGCGCTCCAAAAAAATCATTTCAAGCCATGTAACACGCCTGAAAAAAGAAATTTTGCCGACGATTTCACGCGAAAACTACAAACAAATTCACCGCATTCGCACAAAAAATACAACATCTGAAGATTTTACTGTCACAATTACGAATAAAGACGAGTTTCTCAATACATTGCTGCCGGCCGCTCAGAACTACACCATGATTGGCGATGTTCACGAATGCGTGGATGAACTTAAGCTTTTGCTTCAGAAGGTGGGCTGCCAAATCGACGGAAATACCATCACACATAGCCCTCAAAAAATCGTACTTGTCGGAGATTGGATCGATAAAGGGAAGAAAACGCGGGAAATCACGGAATTTCTTCATGAAAACCAGCAACATTTCCTATTCGTGCTTGGAAATCATGAAAACTTCGTGCATAAATATATTTTAGGTGAAATCAAGGGTGCAAATCAGGAAATTGTCGATAATTACTTCGATTCCATTCCAGATTTAGTCCAAGATCCAGCACTTTTCGCGAAATTTGAGGAACTTTTCCACTTAGCGCAGCCGTTTTATCGCTATATCGGTGAAGATAACGCCTCTTTTTACGTCACGCACTCCCCTTGCAAAAATAAGTATATCGGGAAATTAGATGCCAATTCTGCGCGCCACCAACGAAACTTCCATCTTGATCGCACGCGGCCAGTACAAGAGCAACTCATATTTCTAGAAAACGACGCGGTGCATAATTATCCATACCATATATTCGGCCATGTCGCTGCAAAACAAGCTTTTCGCATCAAAAACAAACTGCACCTCGACACAGGCTGCGCGCATGGAAACACGTTAACCGCGGTAACAATCAAGTACCGCAAAACCAGCTATCATTCCGTAAAATCGGAAAACGGCCAACTGACAGGCGAATTACCAACCCTATTCAAACAAAATAAAACCGTCTCACTCGCTGATTTAGATACCGAATCACTGCGCCGCCTTCATTACATCAGCAAAAACAAAGTAAATTTCATCTCAGGAACAATGTCTCCCGCACCAAAAGACTTAGAAACAAACAATTTGGAGTCACTCGAACAAGGACTAAAATATTTCATCAGCAAAAATGTATCACATGTTATTTTACAACCTAAATACATGGGCTCCCGTTGCAACATTTACTTGCATAAAAATACAAAATCAAGTTTCGCGACCAGCCGAAATGGCTTTAAAATAACACATATTGACTTGTCACCAGTTTATGCAGCTTTACATCAACGTTTCGGCGAATACATGACGCAAAACAACATCCAAATGCTCATTTTAGACGGCGAACTACTGCCATGGCAAGCGCTCGGCAAAGAGCTCATCGAGAAACAATTCCAACCTATCGAAACCGCGATAGAAACTGAGCTCCAATTTTTACAAAACAATGGTTTTGAAGATTCCTTAGCTCAATTGATTGAGACATACGATGCTTCCGACTTTGCCGAAGAACAAAATCAGCTTTCCAAAAAGCAACTCATCGACAAATATAGCTCGCGTTTATACCAGAATTTCAAGCCCTTACAACAAGTCAAACAACATCTCATGCCACTTTCGGAACATGAAAAGGCATTGCAAACATATAAAGAGCAACTGAATATTTATGCGACCGAATCGGAACTAGACTATAAGCCATTTTCTCTCTTAAAAATCATTTTCAACGATGGCACCGAGCAAATTCCAAACTGGCCGACATCGGAAATGTATCGCTTTTTAAATGACGATGATTATGTGTTGCTTGATCTCGCGCAGCCGGATTACCTTGAAATTGCCGAAGCGTATTTTCACACCATCACAACAACGAACAAAATGGAAGGTATCGTCATTAAGCCCGAACACCTGCAAAAGCATACAGCGCCATACATGAAAGTCCGCAACATGGACTACTTAACACTCATTTACGGCTACGATTTCCAATTTCCACACAAATTCGCAAAACTTATTAAACAGAAAAATATCAACAAAAAACTGCGGACTTCTATCAATGAATGGCATTTTGGCACCAAACTGTTAGAAACCAAATTTGCCGACATATCAGAAACGAATAAAACCTTCCAAGAAACCGCAGCAAACCTACTATTCGAAGTGGAGCAAGAACAAACGATTGATCCACGCTTATAATGTTCCACGTGAAACATCAAAAAAGGACGAATCAGGCCGATGCTTATCGTAGCATCTCCTAATTCGTCTTTTATTTTACCCTTTAACAGGTTTAATCACGATATAACGATATGGTTCGCGACCTTCCGAATGTGTTTCCACACGCGTATCTTCGCTTAAAATCGCATGAATTGTTTTTCTTTCAAACGAAGGCATTGGTTCTAAATGCACAACTCGGCGCGTTTTCACTGTTTTATCAGCCATTTTCTTAGCTAGTAAAGTCAGTGTTTCATAGCGACGTTCGCGGTAGTCGCCAACATTAACGACCACATTTTTGTATTGGTCTGTATCTTTATTAGCGATGAGTTGTGTTAAATATTGCAGTGCGTTCAACGTTTGACCATGTTTTCCAATCAGCAGTCCTAAATTGTTACCTGACACTTGGATACTGACTTCTTTTCCTTGTTCAGAGACATCGACGGTTACTTCCGCCCCCATTTTCGTAGCAACGTCAATCACGTATTGGACGGCGGTTTCGATGGAATTATTTTTCTCAATAACTTTAACCATTGCTAGTCTTGAGCCAATTCCGAAGATACCTTTTTTGCCCGCATCCATGATTTCCACGTCTACTTTTTCCCGCGTTGTGCCTAAGTCCTTCAACGCGTTTTGAATTGCTTCTTCAACGGTTTGGCCTTGCGCAGTTATATCTCTCACTTTCTCTTCTTACCTCCCTTTTTCGATGCTGACATTGTCGCTGCTTTCTTTTTAAGCTTTTCTTCTTCCTTCTTAGCTTCTTCTAAAGCCGCGGCTTCACGTTTCGCCTTGAATGGATTGTTGATTAGCATCGTTTGGAAAATCGTGAAGATATTTCCGACTACCCAGTAAAGCGCTAGTGCTGACGGCAAGCTAATACCCGCTACTAAAATCATCACTGGCATGAAGTAAATAATCATGTTCATCGATTTATTTTGTTGTGTTTGACCCATCATCGACAATTTAGAAGAAATAAACGTCGTCAGTGCCGCTAAAATTGGTAAAACGAAATACGGATCTTTGTCTCCCAATGTCATCCATAGGAAATCTTGCGTCTTAATTTCCGCTGTCCGGCTAATAGCTTGATAGAAACCAAGTAGAATCGGCATTTGGATTAATAACGGCAAACATCCCATCATTGGGTTGGCATTGTTTTCTTGATACAGACGCATTGTTTCTTGTTGTAGTTTTTGTTGTGTTTCGCGGTCTTTTGATTTGTATTTTTCTTGTAGTTCTTTGATTTGTGGTTGCAATGATGTCATTGCTTTTTGGCTCTTCAGCTGTTTGATCATTAGCGGCATGATAAGAAGTCTGATAATGACAGTTGTCATAATAATCCCCATTGCATAGTTGCCACCGAATAAATTAGCGAACCAGATAATTACTTCCGATAAAGGATAAACGATGTAATGACTCCAAAATCCCGTTGATTCTGATGTAATTGGTGATGTTGAAACGCCGCAACCTGCTAAAATAGCTACGAGTCCGATC
Organism: Listeria booriae; assembly: GCF_000766865.1. Classification (GTDB taxonomy): domain Bacteria; phylum Bacillota; class Bacilli; order Lactobacillales; family Listeriaceae; genus Listeria_A; species Listeria_A booriae. The sequence goes on along the minus strand of NZ_JNFA01000011.1, from coordinate 458,908 downwards.
ATCAGTCCTGCGAATAGTAACTTCTTCTTCCATTTCATTTTCTTCTTCAAATAGTGCTACCTCCACTCTCCGCCTGTATTATTCCCACAAAATTACCGTTTTTGACCTTGCTTCAAAACTCTTGCAAGTCTCAAAACATGCGTCAAACTCTTCTTAATTTCATGAAAATCCATATTGGCCGCCGGTTTTCTGGCGATAATAATATAGTCATGACCTGGAACGATTTGTTCATTCAGTTCATGAAAGGTTTGTCTAATGCGCCGTTTAATATGATTACGCACGACAGCGTTTCCAATTTTTTTACTTACAGAAAGTCCAATTCGAAAATGCGCCAAATCTTCCCTCTTTAATATGTAGACAACAAACTGGCGATTTGCGAACGATTTTCCTTTTTTGAATACGAGTTGAAATTCATCATCTTTCTTAATACGATATGCTTTTTTCATAAAATCTCCATCTTCAATCAGAATTAATAGGCATCCCTGTTAACCCATCAGCCACATACGTGCATCTTATAGGAAGATACTGATGGATTAACGGTTCACTCCGACGTAGTTTCTTTGCTAAAACACTAGCGCTTTCAACAAAAAAACCACTGAGTCTTTTTCAGTGGTCTACGCAGATAAAACTTTTCTTCCTTTACGACGACGACTTGCTAAAACTCTACGTCCGTTTTTAGAACTCATACGTTGACGGAAACCATGTACTTTTTTTCTTTTACGCTTGCTTGGTTGGTATGTTCTTTTCATTAGTTACACCTCCTATAAAAAGGCCTAATACAAATTCACTCGTATAGACAGTCTTAGATATTGTACAGAAATATATAGAATTTGTCAATATACTTTACTAAAAAGCAAATATAAAAACTCCATCTTCCATAATATCATATTTTGCATGCGAAATATACCCAAAACTGCAACAAAAATAAAATAGTTCCTTTACTGTGGATAATTGCTAATTAACTGGGATAAGTGAACAAATATACTGTTTTTGTGGATAACTTTAAAGATTTTACGAAAGTTATACACAATTAGGGCATAGTTAACCACAGGTAGATGTGGATAAGTCTATTTCACCAATTTTTTTATACAGTTCTAGTTCACAAGTTATGCACATGCTCATATCCTGTGGACATCTTTTTTCCACATCCGCATAACTTTGTGGATAGAATTTGAAATCCCTTGCGATTGTGTTGCTTTTCTGATATTATATCAATTGTCGAATAGAAAAATATTTGGGGATAACATTATTTATCCACAGTTAACTTTTGCTTTGTGGATAACTTCTAAACAACCCCTGTATAACTTTATCCACGGCTTTATAACTCTGTGGATAACTTTTACGTTTATTTAAAAAGGGGGGAAAACAGTGCAGACAATTGAAGATATATGGAAAGAAGCCTTGCGGATCGTCAAACAAAATATGAGCAAACCTAGTTTCGATACTTGGATGAAATCGACCACTGCGCATTCACTGGAAGGCAGTACCTTTATCGTCACCGCACCAAATAATTTTGTTCGAGATTGGCTTGAAAAGAGCTATTCGCAGTTCATATCCAATATTTTGCAAGAAATTACGGGCGAAAATTTCGAAGTTCGTTTTATTGATGGCGAGCAAGATGAAGTTTTTGATAACTATATTCCGCCAAAACCGCGCAATTTAGATGATGACATGGATGAGGAGAATTCCAAACACATGCTAAATCCGCGTTATGTTTTTGATACATTTGTTATTGGATCGGGAAATAGGTTCGCCCACGCAGCGTCACTTGCTGTAGCCGAAGCGCCTGCCAAGGCTTACAATCCGCTGTTTATTTATGGTGGCGTTGGACTTGGAAAGACCCACTTAATGCATGCGATCGGTCATTATGTCTTAGAACATAAAACAAATGCGAAAGTGATGTATCTTTCGAGTGAGAAGTTTACCAATGAATTTATTAACTCTATTCGTGAAAATAAAGCCGAAGAATTTCGGAATAAATATCGGAATGTTGATGTTCTTCTTATTGATGATATTCAATTTTTAGCTGGAAAAGAAGGAACACAGGAAGAATTTTTCCATACGTTCAATACGCTTTATGATGAGCAAAAGCAGATTATTATTTCAAGTGACCGCCCGCCAAAAGAGATTCCAACACTGGAAGACCGCTTGCGTTCGCGCTTTGAGTGGGGCTTGATTACAGATATTACGCCGCCTGATTTAGAAACTCGGATTGCCATTTTGCGCAAAAAAGCTAAAGCGGATGGGCTTGATATTCCAAACGAGGTCATGCTTTACATTGCGAATCAAATCGATTCCAACATTCGTGAATTGGAGGGCGCGCTAATTCGCGTTGTCGCTTACTCTTCACTCGTAAACAAAGACATCAATGCCAACTTAGCGGCGGAAGCTCTAAAAGACATCATTCCAAATTCCAAATCCCACGTGATTCGAATTCCCGACATTCAAGAAGCAGTTGGCGAATATTATCACGTCCGTTTAGAAGACTTCAAAGCAAAAAAACGCACGAAAAGCATTGCCTACCCAAGACAAATCGCGATGTACCTATCCCGTGAGCTAACCGATGCCTCCCTACCAAAAATAGGCGACGAATTCGGCGGACGCGACCACACAACGGTCATCCACGCCCACGAAAAAATCTCACAACTACTAAAAAGCGACCAAAACCTAAAAAACGACCTAGCCGAGATTGAAAAGAATCTAAGAAAACCGCAGAATTTGTTTTAACTAAAGTGCCGAAGAAGCCCGTTAACCCTGACAGAAACTGGAGCGGCCGCAGTAAAAATCCTCTTTTGATTTTTGCGAAGGGCGTGAAGTTTCCGAAGGGTTGGCTTCTGAGGCCGGATTAGAAAGAGTGCCGAACAGGCTCGTTCAGCTCCGACAAAAACTGGAGCAACCGCAGAGAAAGTCCTCTTTTGACTTTGTCGGAGGTTGTGAAGTTTTCGAGGAGCTAGCCTGTGAGGCCGGACTAGAAAGAGTGCCGAACGCGCTCGTTCAGCCCTGACAGAAACTGGAGCAGCCGCAGTGAAAATCCTCTTTTGATTTTTGCGGAGGTTGTGAAGTTTCCGAAGGGCTAGCGCGTGAGGCCGGATTACAGAAAGTGCCGAAGAAGCCCGTTAACCCTGACAGAAACTGGAGCGGCCGCAGTAAAAATCCTCTTTTGATTTTTGCGGAGGTTGTGAAGTTTCCGAAGGGCTAGCGCGTAAGGCCGGACTTCACAAGTCACAAAACCAAACACAATCCCTGTGCATTTTGTGGATAACCGAAACAACTTACTAACAAGTTATCAACATGTGGAAAACTTTCTGAGAGCTAGCTTCAACTATACTTATCCACAAATCCACAGCGCCTATTACTATTACTACGATTTTTTATTAATTAATTAAACATATTCGCTAAGAAATGCTATACTTAGAAAAAGAAATTAAAAATGGGGGTTTTCTCATGAAATTTGTAATTCAGCGCGACCGTCTTGTTCAAGCGGTGAATGAAGTAACACGTGCTATTTCTTCACGAACAACGATTCCAATTTTGACTGGGATTAAAATTACTGTAAATGATGAAGGTGTAACGCTTACTGGGAGTGACTCGGATATTTCGATTGAAGCTTTCATTCCTCTTATTGAAAATGATGAAGTTCTAGTCGAAGTCGAAACTTTTGGTGGTATTGTACTGCAAGCTCGTTATTTTGGTGATATTGTTCGTCGTTTACCTGATGAGAATGTCGAAATTGAAGTAACGACTAACTATCAAACCAATATTCGTTCTGGTCAAGCATCGTTTAACTTGATTGGACTTGATCCCGCGGAATATCCGAAATTACCGGAAGTTAGCGCTGGAAAAAGTATTCAAATCCCGATTTCTGTACTTAAAAACATTATTCGTCAAACCGTTTTTGCTGTTTCGGCGATTGAAGTTCGTCCTGTTTTAACCGGTGTGAACTGGATTATTAAAAACAATGTTCTAACAGCAGTAGCAACGGATAGTCATCGTCTTGCATTGCGCGAAATTCCATTGGCAACAGAGATCGATGAGGAATATAATATCGTGATTCCTGGTAAAAGTTTGTCAGAACTAAATAAAATTTTGGATGAAGGTACGGATTCTATTGAAATGGTGCTGGCCAACAACCAAATTTTGTTTAAATTGAAAGATTTACTTTTCTATTCGCGTCTTTTGGAAGGCAGTTATCCTGATACTTCTCGCCTTATTCCAACTGAAACGAAATCTGATTTGGTTATTAATGCTAAATCATTCTTACAAGCGATTGATCGTGCGTCTTTACTTGCTCGTGAAAATCGAAATAACGTGATCAAATTGATGACACTGGAAAATGGTCAAGTAGAAGTTTCCTCCAATTCACCAGAAGTCGGAAATGTTTCTGAAAAAGTGTTTAGTCAAAGCTTTACTGGTGAGGAATTGAAAATTTCATTCAACGGGAAATACATGATGGATGCGCTGCGTGCTTTTGATGGTGCGGATATTCAAATTTCGTTCTCTGGAACAATGCGACCGTTCGTATTGCGTCCGAAAGATGCGGAAAACCCTAATGAAATTCTACAATTGATTACGCCAGTTCGTACGTATTAATCTAAAATTTGCCTGCCTAATGAGAATTGGGCGGGTTTTGTTGTGTACATAGCATTACATGGTTTGTGTAAGGAGGAAGGACAATGGCGAATATTAAAGACATGACAACGGGAAATCCGACAAAAATTATTTTTTATTTTGCGATGCCGATGCTGATTGGGAATCTATTTCAGCAATTTTATACGATGGTTGACGCGATGATTGTTGGAAAATTTGTTGGTGTGAATGCGCTGGCTGCTGTTGGGGCTACGAATGCTTTGAACTTTTTCATTATTTCGTTAGTGATCGGTTTGATGAGCGGGGTTTCGGTTGTTGTGGCGCAATATTTTGGTTTTCAGGATTATCATCGTTTGAAGCAAGTTATTGCGACGGCTAGTATTATGATTGGATTGGTTTCAGTGGTTTTAACGATTATTGGGATTGTGCTTGCCAAACCGTTGCTACTTTTATTGCAGACACCGAAAGAAATATTAGATGATTCTGTGCTTTTTATGACGACTTTGTTTATTGGTATTTTACCGATGGGGCTTTATAACGGGGTTTTCGCGATTTTAAGGGCGCTTGGGAACTCGATTACGCCGCTTTATTTTCTTATTATTTCGTCCTTATTGAATATTGCGCTCAGCTTTCTTTTTGTGGTGGGATTTGGTTTAGGAGTCGCTGGTGCAGCTTGGGCAACCGTTGTGAGTCAGTTGGTTTCGGCTATTTTATGTATTATTTATGGATATCGGCATGTGCCTTATATGCGTTTGAAAAAGAAGGATTTGCACTTTGATCGCGCGATTTTCAAGGAGATTTTCCGAATTGCGCTGCCTTCTGCGTTACAAGGTTCGTTTATTTCGATTGGAAATATGGCGATTCAAGGCTTGATTAATAGTTTCGGTGCGACGGTTGTTGCGGCTTACACGGCGGCAAGTCGGATTGATTCGCTTACATATCAGCCTGGTATTGCTTTTGGCGCGGCGTCTTCGATGTTTGCAGGTCAAAATATCGGAGCTGGAAAAATTGATCGTGTCAAAGAAGGCTTTTGGTCTGGGATAAAAGTCGTGACGGTTGTCAGTTTGGCGATTACTGTACTAGTACAGATTTTTGCGCATCAGTTTTTGACGTTGTTTTTGGATAGTTCGGCGACGGAAGCTTTGTCTATTGGAACGGGCTATTTGAAAATTGTGTCGTTGTTTTATGTCGTTGTCGGAATTTTGTTCGTCGTTCGGGAAACGTTGCGCGGAACTGGTGATGCGATTGTGCCGCTTTGGATGGGTATTTTTGAACTGGCTTCTAGGCTTGCGATTGGTTTCATTTTGTCACAATTCTTAGGGTATATGGGCTTGTGGTGGGCGACGCCGGTTGCTTGGGTTAGTGCGACAATGCTCGGTTTGTGGCGATATAAATCGGGCCGTTGGATGCGCAAAGCTGTTATCAAGAAAGATGTATAGTAGAATAGATATTAAAGTTAAGATAAAGGAGTAGAATCTAGATGTTTGTAAGAAAATTAAAACCTGAAAAATGGGAAGCAGCTTCAGAATTAAGTGTTTTTCGTGAACAAAAACCGTTTGTAGACTCGGTTGCCGACTCTTTAATGCGGAGTCATGACGAGCCTGCGGATTCAGATCTTGTATTCACGCCGTATGGAATTTATTCAGAGGACCAACTTGTTGGTTTTATTATGTATACATTTGAAAATGACTCGAAGGACAATCATTGGATTTCGGGATTCTTAGTCGATAAAGATTATCAGCACCAAGGAATCGGACGCCGCGCTTTGGAGCAACTGGTGGACTTTGTTTTTGTAAAAAATCCGGAAAGCATCGAAGTAAAAGTCGCCGTGACACCTGAAAACACGATTGCGAAAAACTTATTTTTGTCTATCGGTTTTAAAGATGCAGGTTGGAAGCAAGGAACGAAGGAAGTTTTGTGCTTTAAAAACAAAAATCCGCTCAGAAGCCCCATATTTATTTATAAACCAAAATAATATCCCCCTACTTGGTTTTGCAAAAATAAGCTAAAAAACGCATATATAAATAATTTCGTTGTGTTCTGCCTGATTTTCGAGTAAAATAGAAGAATAGGGCTTATTAAGATTGGACGTGAAAAAATTGGCGGATAGTATTAAAATTAATACCGAATATATAACACTCGGACAACTGCTTCAAATGATGGATGTTATCTCATCTGGTGGCATGGCAAAGGCATTTTTAAGTGAGAATGTTGTGTATATTAACGGGGAAGAAGATAATCGTCGCGGTCGTAAGTTGCGAAATGGCGATGTTGTTTTAGTTCCAGGTGAGGGCAAAGTCCAAATCCAACAAGGCTGATTAAAGAGGGATAAGGGGTTATATGCATTTAGAGAACTTAGTTTTGCGACATTTTCGGAATTATGAAGAACAGGAACTTTCATTCGATAATAATGTCAATGTTTTTTTAGGCGAGAACGCGCAAGGGAAAACGAATCTGTTAGAGGCGATTTTAATACTAGCGGTTGCTAAGTCGCATCGGACAACGAATGACAAGGACTTTATTAGCTGGGACGCTGAATCGGCCAAGATTGAAGGTCGCGTGGAGAAACACGGACAATCGGTTCCACTAGAATTAACACTGACACAAAAAGGCAAGAAAGCGAAAGTAAATCATTTAGAACAGAAGAAGCTAAGCCAATATGTCGGAAATCTGAATGTGGTCATGTTCGCACCAGAAGATTTGTCGCTCGTAAAAGGCGCGCCTGGTGTTAGAAGACGCTTTATTAACATGGAAATCGGTCAAATGCAGCCGGTTTATTTACACGATTTAAGTCAGTATCAGCGAATTTTGCAACAACGCAATCATTTTTTAAAGCAAGCGCAGATTAAGCGGAAGTCAGATCCGACGATGTGGCAGATTTTGACGGAGCAGTTTATTGAAGTAGCTGTGAAGTTGACGAAGCGGCGCGCGGATTTTATTGAAAGATTAGAACAATTCGCTGTTCCGATTCATTTTAAGATTTCGCGTGAATTGGAGCATTTGAAATTAGAATACAAGCCATCCGTGGAGCTAGAAGGTGCAAACCCCGAAGAATGGCAAGCGAACTTATATAAGAAAATGGAATCCATTGCCCAAAGAGAAATCGATCGAGGTGTCACGCTAATCGGCCCACACCGAGATGATCTCTTCTTTTACGTTAATGGGCAAAATGTGCAGGTGTTTGGTTCGCAAGGGCAGCAACGCACGACGGCTCTTTCGGTGAAGCTCGCAGAAATTGATTTGATTTTTGAGGAGACGGGTGAGTATCCGGTTTTGCTGTTGGATGATGTGCTTAGTGAGCTGGATGATTTCCGGCAATCGCATTTGTTGGCGGCGATTCAAGGGAAGGTGCAGACATTTGTGACGACGACAAGCACGGATGGCATCGACCATGAGACGATCAATAGTGCCACGACATTTTTAGTGGATAAAGGTACAGTAACGAAGCAATAGCGCCGAATTTGGCGTCATAATAGATTTAATGAAAAAGAAAGCGCGGTGGAATGTTAGGATGACTGAGGAAAATATGACGAATGTGCATGAAAGTGCGGCTGAATATAGTGACGATCAGATTCAAGTTTTAGAAGGTCTCGAAGCGGTTCGTAAAAGACCGGGGATGTATATTGGTTCGACTAGTCAACGTGGCTTGCATCATCTAGTTTGGGAAATTGTTGATAATAGTATTGATGAGGCGCTGGCTGGATTTTGTACGGAAATTGAAGTAACGATTGAGAAGGATAATAGCATCACGGTTAAAGATAATGGTCGTGGAATCCCAACTGGTATCAATGAAAAAGTGGGACGTCCAACGGTTGAAGTTATCTTTACGGTGCTTCATGCTGGCGGTAAGTTCGGCGGTGGCGGGTACAAGGTTTCTGGCGGTTTGCATGGTGTTGGTGCGTCAGTTGTTAATGCCTTGTCTACAAGCCTAGAAGTACAAGTTCACCGTGACGGAAAGCAGTATTATCAACGTTTTGAACAAGGTAATGTGGTGATGGACTTAGAAGAACGTGGTGAATCTGATTATCGCGGAACGATTGTTCATTTCACGCCTGATCCAGAAATTTTTAAAGAAACGACAGAGTTTGAGTATGACACGCTTAGAACGCGTACGAGAGAGCTTGCTTTCTTAAACCGTGGCTTGAAAATATCGATTGAAGATAAACGTGCAGAACATGAGCAACGCCAAGATTACCATTATGAAGGCGGAATCAAGTCGTACGTAGAGCATTTAAATCGTTCTAAAGAGGTTATTCATGAAGAGCCGATTTACATTGAAGGCGAACGTGAAGGCATTATGGTTGAGGTTTCGATGCAATATAATACAGGTTTTGCGAGCAATATCATTTCGTTTGCGAATAATATCCACACGTATGAAGGTGGAACGCATGAATCTGGCTTTAAAACAGCATTGACGCGTGTTATTAATGACTATGCGCGACGCAATAAGTTGTTTAAAGATAATGATGATAATTTGTCTGGGGAAGATGTGCGTGAAGGTCTAACGGCAATCATCTCGATTAAGCACCCTGATCCACAATTCGAAGGACAAACGAAGACGAAACTTGGAAACTCGGAAGCACGTACCATTACCGATAAGCTATTCTCAGCGGCTTTAGATAAGTTCTTAATGGAAAACCCTACAGTAGCGAAGAAAATCGTTGAGAAGGGTGTTGTGGCGAGTCGTGCGCGTCTTGCTGCGAAACGGGCGCGTGAAGTTGCACGTAAATCAAGTGGACTCGAAATTTCGAGTTTGCCTGGTAAATTAGCCGATTGTTCGTCTAGAAATCCTGAAATCAGCGAACTGTACATTGTTGAGGGTGACTCAGCCGGTGGTTCTGCGAAACAAGGTCGTGATCGTTTATTCCAAGCGATACTTCCAATTCGTGGTAAAATTTTGAACGTTGAAAAGGCTCGTCTAGATAAGATTTTGGCGAATGAGGAAATTAGAACCATTTTTACAGCGATGGGAACTGGTTTTGGTGGCGATTTTGATGTGGCGAAAGCGCGTTATCATAAATTGATTATCATGACCGATGCCGATGTGGATGGTGCGCATATTCGGACGTTGCTATTAACATTGTTTTATCGTTATATGCGTCCGCTTGTAGATGCTGGCTATATTTACATTGCCCAACCACCGCTTTATCAAATTAAGCATGGTAAAACGCAAGAGTATGTTTATAGTGATAGCCAATTAGAAGATTACTTGGCGACTTTAGAAGCTGATACGAAATACGGTATTCAACGCTACAAAGGTTTGGGTGAGATGAATCCTGAGCAATTATGGGATACAACGATGAACCCAGAACATAGAACGTTACTTCAAGTAGGTATTGAAGATGCGATTGATGCGGATGAAACGTTTGAAATGCTGATGGGTGACAATGTAGAGCCACGACGCAAATTCATTGAAGAAAACGCACAATACGTGAAAAATTTAGACGTGTAAGCTCATAAAAATAAATAATATTTCCCGGGAAATAAATGCGATATGATTATTTCCCGGGAAATACATACGGTTTGTAATTTGAAGGAGGTTTCTTAAAAAATGTCAGAAACACCAGAATCAAGAATAACGGAAGTAAATTTAAATAAAGAAATGCGTACTTCTTTTCTAGATTATGCGATGAGTGTTATTGTTGCTCGTGCACTTCCAGATGTTAGAGATGGCTTGAAACCTGTTCACCGTCGTATTTTATATGCGATGAATGATCTTGGGATGACGTCTGATAAAGCGTATAAGAAATCTGCACGTATCGTTGGGGAAGTTATCGGTAAGTACCACCCACATGGTGATACGGCGGTGTACTTCACGATGGTTCGGATGGCGCAAGATTTTAGTTATCGGAATATGCTTGTTGATGGACATGGTAACTTTGGGTCTGTCGATGGAGACATGGCGGCTGCGATGCGTTATACGGAAGCTAGAATGTCGAAAATTTCGATGGAACTTTTGCGTGATATAAATAAAGATACGATTGATTATGTTGATAACTATGATGGTTCGGAGCGGGAACCTAATATTTTGCCAGCGCGTTTCCCGAACTTGCTTGTCAACGGTTCTTCAGGGATTGCGGTTGGTATGGCGACAAATATTCCAACGCATCATCTTGGCGAGGTTATTGACGGGGTGCTTGCGCTTAGTCATAATCCGGATATTGAGATTCGTGAGTTGATGGAACATATTCCAGGTCCTGATTTCCCAACGGCTGGGATGATTATGGGACGTTCTGGGATTCGTCGTGCTTATGAAACTGGCCGTGGATCCATTACGCTTCGTGCTCGTGTTGAGATTGAGACGAAGAACAATGGGAAAGAAACAATCGTTATTACAGAATTGCCGTACCAAGTCAATAAAGCTCGCTTGTTAGAACGGATTGCCGAACTTGCTCGTGAGAAGAAAATTGATGGTATTACTTCTGCCAATGATGAGTCTGACCGTACTGGTATGCGTATGGTTATCGAAGTTCGCCGAGATGTTAGTGCTAGTGTTATTATTAATAATTTGTATAAAATGACAGCTCTGCAAACGACTTTTGGTATTAATATGCTTGCTTTGGTTAATAATCATCCGAAAGTGCTGAACTTAAAAGAGATTCTATACCATTATTTGGAACATCAAAAAATCGTTATCCGTCGTCGTACGGAATTTGAACTGCGTAAAGCAGAAGCTCGTGCGCATATTTTAGAAGGTTTGCGAATTGCGCTAGATAATATTGACGCAGTAATAAAACTAATTCGGGCATCAAAAACGGCAGATATTGCCAAGGAAGGTTTGATGACACAATTTAGTCTTTCTGATAAACAAGCTCAGGCGATTTTAGATATGCGTTTGCAACGTCTAACTGGTTTGGAACGCGATAAAATTGAGGATGAGTTTAATAGCTTGATGGCTTTAATTACAGACCTGAAAGAAATTTTAGCGGATGATGAGCGTATTTTGGAGGTTATTCGTGAGGAATTGACGGAGATCAAAGAGAAATATGCGGACAAACGTCGCACGGAAATTTTGGCAGGTGATTTGGTAAGTTTGGAAGACGAAGATTTGATTCCAGAAGAAGAAGTTGCGATTACGCTTACGAACAAAGGCTACATCAAGCGTTTGCCACTTTCTACTTATCGTAGTCAGCGCCGTGGTGGTCGTGGTGTGCAAGGTATGTCAACGCATGAAGATGATTTTGTAGAGCATCTTGTGGCGACTAGTACGCATGATACGTTGCTGTTCTTTACGAATACAGGGAAGGTTTATCGTGCGAAGGGGTATGAAATTCCAGAGTACAGCCGAACTGCGAAAGGTATTCCGATTATTAACTTGCTCGGTATTGAAAGTCAAGAGAAGGTCAATGCGGTAATTAACTTGCGTGATTTCACGGATGATCAATATTTGTTCTTTACAACGAAACTTGGTGTTGTGAAGCGTAGTACGTTGACGCAATTTGCGAAGATTCGTCAAAGTGGCTTGCGCGCCGTGGAACTTCGCGAAAATGATGAGCTGATTTCTGTGCAAATGACGGATGGCAGCAAGAAAATCATTATTGGAACGAAATTTGGTCAGTCGATTTACTTTGAGGAAACCGATATTCGCGTAATGGGTCGTACGGCGGCTGGTGTGCGTGGTATTCGTTTGCGTGATGAGGATGAAGTTGTTGGCATGGAAATCCTTGAAGACGACGAGAAGGTGCTTGTCGTGACCGAGAAGGGTTATGGGAAACAAACACTTGCCGAGAATTATCCGCTTCGTAATCGTGGTGGTATGGGTGTTAAAACAATCAATATCACGGAGAAAAACGGAAATCTTGTCGCTCTGAAAACTGTTACTGGTGAAGAGGACTTGATGTTAATGACTATCGGCGGCGTTCTGATTCGCTTCTCTGTCGGTGATATTTCGCAAACTGGTCGTAGTGCAATGGGTGTGAAACTGATTCGTTTAGATGATGAGGAACGCGTTGCAACGGTGGCGAAAGTGCCGAAAGAGGAAGAAGATGAGTTTGTGGATGATGAGACTGAGGGCAATGAAGTTGTTGAAACAGTTGAGAATCCAGAAACCGATAATGGAGAAACAACAGAAGAATAATATATGAGGAATCCTGTGAATGAGTTGGCAGGGTTTCTTTTTTGTGCTATTCTATGATTAAAAACGGAGGTTCTACCATGAGCGCATATATTCCAATAACGATGGTAGCAGTTGTCGTGATTATTGTAGCCATATTGACTTTAGTTATTAGAAAATCAATAAAAAGAAATTAGTGAGTCAGACCTTTGGATTTTGTTCAGAGGTTTTTTTCTTGTGGATAAATGAAGAAATTATTCCAAAACTATTGTTATTCACATGTGGATAAGTTAAAATAAAAGGTATGATATTTTTAAAATCGAAAAAGTTCTGGATATGTGGATAACATTTCTGGATAACTTTATATACAGACCAACATTATTAGCTTTGGTGAAAGCGGAGCAAATGTTGATGATACGCACAGGTCATGTGCCAAAATTTATTCGATTGGGAAATCGGGCTTGTTTTTGTGAGCGGATTTTTCTAGGAAGGTGGGTAAAGAATGGAATTTGATACAATTGCTGCGATCTCAACACCGCCAGGCGAGGGAGCCATTGCTATTATTCGTTTGAGCGGTGATGAGGCGATTCAGATAGCGGATCGTATTTTTTATGCGCAAAAATCGTTAGGGGACGTGGAAAGTCATACGATTCATTATGGTCATATTGTGGATCCGAGTACGGGTGAGACGGTCGAGGAGGTCATGGCGACTGTGATGCGGGCGCCGCGCACGTTTACACGGGAAGATGTGGTCGAGATTAATGCGCATGGTGGGATTGTTTCGGTGAATCGGGTGTTGCAACTTTTGCTGCGAAATGGGGCGAAGTTGGCGGAGCCGGGAGAGTTTACGAAACGGGCCTTTTTGAATGGACGGATTGATTTGTCGCAAGCGGAAGCTGTGATGGATTTGATTCGAGCGAAGACGGATCGTGCGATGGGTGTCGCGTTGCAGCAGATGGACGGGAATTTGTCGCGGTTGATTCGCAGTTTGAGACGGGAAATTTTAGATGCGCTGGCTCAGGTTGAGGTGAACATTGATTATCCGGAGTATGATGATGTGGAAGAGATGACGCAACGGATGCTTGTGGAGAAGGCGCAATTGGTGCGTGCTTCGGTGGAGCAGTTGTTGTTGACGGCGCAACAGGGTAAAATTTTGCGTGAGGGATTGGCGACGGCGATTATTGGTCGACCGAATGTCGGGAAATCGTCTCTGCTTAACCAGCTGATTCAAGAGGAGAAGGCGATCGTGACGGATATTGCGGGGACGACACGGGATATTATTGAGGAGTATGTGAATGTTCGTGGTGTGCCACTGCGCTTGATTGACACGGCTGGAATTCGCGAGACGGAAGATATTGTTGAAAAGATAGGCGTGGAACGTTCGCGCAAAGCTTTGCAGGAAGCGGATTTTATTTTGTTGGTGCTAAATCAGCATGAACCGTTGAGCGTGGAGGATGAGGCGTTGTTTGAAGCGGTCGCGGGACAGAATTTCGTGGTTGTTTTGAATAAGACGGATTTGGCGCAGAACATTGATGTAGCGCGGGTTAGACAGCTTGCTGGTGAGAACCCGGTAGTCGAGACTTCGCTTGTGAATGAGGCTGGGATTGCGGAATTGGAGCTGGCGATTAAGGAATTGTTTTTTGCTGGTGAGATTGATGCAGGAGACGCGACGTATGTTTCGAATGCGCGTCACATTGCGCTTTTACATGAGGCGATTCAGGCGATTGATGCGGTGATTGAGGGCGTTGAGGCTGGTATGCCAGTCGATATTGTGCAGATTGATATGACGCGAGCTTGGGATTTACTTGGAGAAATTATCGGTGAGTCGGTGCAGGATGAATTGCTCGACCAGTTGTTTAACCAATTTTGTTTAGGAAAGTGATGTGTTAAAAAATGCAAACTTATGATGCGGGAAGCTATGATGTGATTGTTGTTGGTGCGGGTCATGCTGGCGTTGAGGCTGGTCTTGCGAGTGCTCGAATTGGCGCGAAAACATTGATGCTTACGATTAATTTAGATATGGTGGCGTTCATGCCTTGTAATCCTTCTGTCGGCGGTCCGGCAAAGGGCGTTGTAGTGCGGGAAATCGATGCGTTGGGCGGCGAAATGGGCCGTAATACGGATAAAACGCACATTCAAATGCGGATGTTAAATACCGGCAAAGGTCCTGCGGTTCGTGCTCTGCGTGCGCAATCGGATAAATGGGATTATCAACACGAAATGAAGCATACGATTGAAAAAGAGGAACATTTGACGCTGCGTCAAGGGCTTGTAGATCGCCTTGTAATTGAGGATGGCGTTTGTAAAGGTGTTATTACGAACAGCGGCGCGATTTATCATGCCAAAACGGTTGTACTAACGACAGGAACTTTTTCACGTGGGGAGATTATTGTTGGGGAATTGCGTTATTCGAGTGGTCCGAACAATCAGCAGCCTTCGATTAAGCTTTCAGAGCATTTGGAGGAACTTGGTTTTGAGCTACGTCGATTCAAAACGGGTACGCCGCCACGTGTGAAATCGAGTTCGATTGATTATTCGCAAACGGAAATTCAGCCGGGGGACGATGTTCCACGTGCTTTTAGTTATGAAACGGTAGATTTTATTATGGATCAGTTGCCTTGTTGGTTAACGTATACGAATGAAGCGACGCACCAAATTATAGAGAAGAACTTGCATCGCTCGCCAATGTTTACAGCTACGAAAAAAGGAACGGGCGCGCGTTATTGTCCTTCGATTGAGGATAAAATTGTTCGTTTTAGTGATAAGCCGCGCCATCAAATTTTCCTAGAACCTGAGGGTCGTAATACGGAGGAAGTTTATGTGCAAGGGTTGTCGACGAGTTTGCCAGAAGATGTGCAACGTGAGATGTTAGCGACGATTCCGGGGCTTGAAAATGTGGAAATGATGCGCGTTGGTTATGCGATTGAATATGATGCGGTAATGCCAGATCAGTTGTGGCCATCTTTAGAAACAAAACGTGTGGAAAATCTGTATACGGCGGGACAATTGAATGGAACGAGTGGTTATGAAGAAGCTGCGGGACAAGGATTGATGGCTGGTATTAATGCGGCGCGTCGTGCTTCTGGTAAGGAACCAATTGTTCTTGGTCGCGATGAAGCGTATATTGGTGTTTTGATTGATGACTTGGTGACGAAGGGGACGGAAGAGCCTTATCGTTTGTTGACGTCTCGTGCGGAGTACCGGTTGTTGTTGCGCCATGATAATGCAGATTTGCGTTTGACGGAGATTGGTCATGAGATCGGTCTGATTAGCGATGAACGTTACGCTCGATTTGTGGCGAAACGAGAAGCGATTGAGGCGGAGAAAGAACGTCTGAAAACAACGCGAATTAAGCCGACTGCGGAAGTTCAGAAGATGCTTGTTGATATGGGCAGTACAGAGTTGAAAGATGGTGTCTTGGCGGCAGATTTCTTACGCAGACCGGAGATTACGTATGATATTTTGATGGGAATTGTTTCACGTGAAACATCGCTTACGCCTGATATTGAGGAACAAGTGGAAATTCAGATTAAGTATGAAGGTTATATTGAGAAATCATTGAATCAAGTGGAAAAAATGAAGCGGATGGAAGACAAGAAAATCCCTGAAAACATTGATTACGATGCGATTGGCAGTTTGGCGACGGAAGCTTTGGAGAAATTGAAGAAGATTCAGCCGTTATCGATTGCCCAAGCTAGCCGTATTTCAGGCGTGAATCCAGCTGATATTTCTATTTTGTTAGTGTATATTGAACAAGGCAAAATCGCAAAAGTAAAGTGAGGGAAAAACGTGAATCCAGAACAGTTTAGAGAACAGTTATTGCAACAAGGTATCGCTTTATCGGATGGGCAAATGGCGCAATTTGACGCGTATTTCAAGATGCTCGTGGAATGGAATGAAAAGATGAATTTGACGGCAATTACGGATCGTGATGAAGTGTATTTAAAACATTTTTACGATTCGATTTCTGCGGCTTTTTATGTGGATTTCAAAGAGGTTGGAACGGTTTGTGATGTTGGTGCTGGAGCTGGGTTTCCAAGTATCCCGATTAAGATTTGTTTCCCGCACTTAGACGTGACGATTGTAGATTCTTTGCAAAAACGGATTACTTTTTTGGATGCGTTGGCGGCTGAATTAGGATTGGACCGGGTTCATTTCCATCACGCGAGAGCCGAAGAGTTTGGACAGAATAAGGCATTCCGCGGGACATTTGATCTTGTGACGGCGCGTGCTGTGGCGAGAATGAGTGTGTTGACAGAGCTTTGTTTGCCACTTGCTAAAAAGAACGGTTTTTTCCTTGCGATGAAAGGGATGCAGGCGGAGCAGGAGCTAAAAATTGGTGCGAAAGCCATCGCAACACTCGGCGGTAAAGTGAAAGATCATTTTGCTTTTTCGCTTCCAGTTGAGGACAGTGAGCGGAACTTGTATTTGATTGAAAAAGTGAAGGAAACGCCGAATAAATATCCGCGTAAGGCTGGAACGCCGAACAAGCAACCAATCGAATGATAGTTCAGCGTGCCGACAAATACCCATCTCCGTCGTTAAAAGTTCCGTTCCGATGCTCACGTACTTTAGTACGCTCCGCGTCGGTACTCGCTTTTGCCTAGGATATGGGCATTTGTCGGCACGCTGAGGTTTGGAGATACGGACAGGTTTTGCCGTTAAAATATAATTTTTCTATAGTCTAGATATATTTATGGGGGATTTTCTGCTAGAATGGATAGTAGGTTTAACTAATTAGAAGGGATGATAGGAATGCCTTTTTCGCGTTTGTTCGGAAAGAAAGATAAGGAATACATTGAGATCGAGACGGAAGAAATTGTGGAGGACTTCATGCAGAAAATCGTGGAACTTCCTATTGCAGCTATCATTCCGAATCGCTTTCAGCCAAGAACTGTGTTCGATGCATCCAAAATTGAAGAATTGGCAAGAACAATTAGGATTCACGGTGTTATTCAGCCAATCGTTGTACGTGAATACGAGCCTGAAAAATATGAAATTATTGCTGGTGAACGTAGATTTCGCGCGGTTTCTTCACTCGAATGGGAGCATATTCCGGCAATTATCCAAAGTTTAACGGATGATGAAGTCGCGGCGATTGCTCTGATTGAGAATTTGCAGCGTGAGGAATTAACACCGATTGAAGAGGCTAAAGCGTATCAAAGTTTGCTAGATATGCAAGGAATTACGCAAGAAGCGCTGGCGCAACGTGTTGGTAAAAGCCAATCTGCGGTCGCTAATAAATTGCGTTTGTTACGATTGCCAGAATCGATTCAGCAGGCTGTTTTAGATAAGCAAATCTCTGAACGTCATGCGCGATCGTTGTTAGTTTTAGAAGAGGAAGAGCAGCAATTAGCCGTGTTGGCGAAGATTGTGGAGAATAAATGGAATGTGAAGGAGACGGAGCAATATATCGCTTCTCTTCATGCCAAACCTGAACCAAAGAAAGCAAAACCGCAACGTAAAGCGATTAGTCGTGATGTGCGGATTGCTGTAAATACGATTAAGCAGTCAATCACGATGGTGAAGGATAATGGAATGGATCTTCAAATGGAAGAAGAAGAGTCGGATGATTTTTATCAGATTACGATTCAAATTCCAAAGCAGTCGAAGAAATAAGAATAAGGCTATTTCACAAACAATGTGTGGTAGCCTTTTTGTAGTTAATTTATGTGAAATTAGTAACGAAAAATCACCGCATAAAATATAGAACTTCTCCTTGACTTTCTTGTAAGCGTTTTATATACTGTAGTTAGTTGCTAGAGAATTGAGATAAGCGACTCCTAATTTGTAGGAGTGCGCTTTTTTTGTGCTCTAAAAACAGAAATATTTACCATTTTTGGTGAAAAAGCAGATCGGAAGGGGTTATTTTAACATGGTTTTATCGACAGTTTTATCTCGTGAGGAAATCGTTGAGGCAATGGAAGGTTTGGTTGGGGGCGCTAATGTTGTGACGGATGAAGAGACGTTGCAGCACGCGAGTATTGACCGTTATCGCAAGTATGAGGACATTTCGGGAATTTTTACGCAACCGATTCCTGCTGCTATTGTGAAGGCTAGAAATACGGATGATATTGCGAAGGTATTGAAATTTTGTAATGAGAATGGGGTTAATTGTATTCCGCGGACTGGGAATTCGGCGCTTGAGAGTATGTTGGAATCGGTGAAGCCGAATCATATCGTGTTGGACGGTTCTGGATTGAATAAGGTAATCAAAATTGATGAATATAATATGCAAGTGACGTGTGAAGCGGGTGTGGTGTTAGAAGACATCGAGAACTTGCTACGCGAAAAAGGTTTAACAACGGGGCATTCGCCGCAGTCAAAACCGTTAGCGCAAATGGGCGGTCTTGTGGCAACGCGCAGTACAGGGCAATTCTCCACACTTTATGGTGGGATTGAAGACATGATTGTTGGGCTTGAAGCGGTGTTTCCAAATGGAGAAGTGACGCGGATTAAAAATGTGCCAAGGCGCGCGGCTGGGCCTGATATTCGCCATGTTGTGGTCGGTAATGAAGGGGCACTGTGCTACATTACGGAAGTTACGGTGAAAATTTTTAAATATCAGCCGGAGAATCATCGTTTTTATGGTTATACGTTGGATGATATGTCGGTTGGGTTTGAGATTTTGCGTGAGGTGATGGTGGAGGGTTACAAGCCTTCGATTGCAAGACTTTACGATGTGGCGGATGCTGCGGGACATTTCTCTCATTTTCAAAAGGATAAATGCGTTCTGATTTTCATGGCGGAAGGTCCTGCGGGAATTACGGAAGCGACGGGTGCTGGAATCGAGAAAATCGTGGCGAAATATGAACAATGTGAGCAAGTGAAAAGCCAGTTGATTGCGGATTGGTTCGCGAATTTGAATTGGTTCCCAGAGCAGGTTGCAGAAGAGCGTGAAGAAATCGTAGCTACAAAAAATATGGGATTCACGACCGAAATTGCGGCGGATTGGGGCAATATTAACGCGATTTATGAGTCTGCTTGTCGTCGTGTGAAAGCGGAAGTGCCTGATGTGACTTGGGTTGGCGGACATTCATCGCATAGTTATATCAACGGGACGAATCTTTATTTCGTATATTATTACGATTTGAACTGCGAGCCTACAGAGGAAATTAATAAGTACCATAATCCGATTAACAAAATTATCGTGGAGGAATCGCTGAAACATGGTGGTACGATGGTGCATCATCATGGTGTCGGAAAAGCGCGCGCGCCGTGGATTAAAGATGAGTACGGTTCTTCATTCTATATTTTGAAAACATTGAAGCAAGCATTTGATCCGAATAACGTGATGAACGCTGGAAGCATTATTCCGCTTGAGTTTTTGGATTAAAGCAAGGTAAGATGGTGTTTCAATTCTTCTAGACTGGGAGGATTGAAACACTATTGAAAGTAGGGGAATTAGAATGAGAGAAAATATGTTAGATTTGTTGGCGGATAATCCGATTATTGCCGCGGTTAAGGACGAAGACGGGCTTCAAAAAGTAGTGCAATCCAATTGTCAGCTGGTTTTTATTTTGTTCGGGAATATTTGTAATATTGGTCAAATTGTGGCGCAAGTGAAGGCGGCGGGCAAGGTGGCTTTTGTAGATATTGATTTGGTGGAAGGTACGTCGAATCGGGAAATTGTTGTTGATTTTATGCGTAAAAACACGGAAACGGACGGTATTATTAGTTCGAAGCCATCGATTGTTCGGGCTGCTAAAATGAAAGGTTTCTACACGATTCACCGCTTTTTCTTGATTGATTCGATGTCGTATCATAATTTGCCAAAACAAGTGGCGGCTTCTAAAACGGATTGTGTGGAGATTTTGCCGGGATGTATGCCTAAAGTTCTTGGTTGGGTCCAAGATGCGATTTCGCAACCGGTCATTGCAAGTGGGCTCGTGTGTGACAAAGAGGATGTTCTGACGGCGTTACAAGCTGGTGCTGTAGCGATTTCGTCAACAAGTCCAGATGTGTGGGATAATATTTAATTTAATTTTTTTAAAACGATGATAGGAAAAGACAATTTTAACTAAATAATGTAAGCGTTTTCGAAAGATTAGGGGGCAGACGATGAAAAAGACAAAATTTAGTCGCTGGTTTATCATCGCAATCATTGGTATGACTGGCGGAATGAGCTTTGAGTTACCTTATTTGAAATATAATTATCAAGTGCCGATGGAATCGCTGATGGGGCTTAGTGCCACGCAGGTTGGTTTTATTATGAGTGTGTATGGGACAGCAGCAATGATATTGTATGCGCCAAGTGGGATTATCGCGGATAAGTTCTCTCATAAAAAATTAATTACGTTTTCGATGTTAGTTACGGGAGGTCTGGCGTTTGTTATGGCGCTGTATCCGCCGTATTGGATGTTGCTTGTGATTCAAGTGTTGCTGGCGATTACGACGGTATTGTTTATGTGGTCGGCAACGGTGAAGGCTGTGGCGATTTTAGGGACGGCTGATGAGCAAGGAAGTTTACTCGGTTTTGCGGAAGGAATGCGGGGATTTGGTGCGCTTGTGACGGCGTTTTTGACGTTATGGATGTTCCAATTGTTTGGCGCTGACTCGAATCCGAATAGTTTGAAAGCGGTTATGATAACGTACGGTGTTTTTTATATTGTATTTGGGATTTTGTGTTGGTTTGTTGTGCCTGAAGAGACAAAGCAGGCTCGCGCAAGTATTCCAAAAGCGGAGAAAGTGACGGCCAAGGATATTGTGACAGTACTTAAAAAACGGACGACTTGGTATTGTAGTTTGATTATCATGGGTGTGTATACGATTTTTGCGGTGCTTAGTTATACGACGAGTTATTTGATTGATATTTTTGCGATGCCGGTTGTGATGGCGACGTTTATCGGGATGATTCGGAATCAGGTTTTCCGGACGATTAGTGGTCCTGTGGGCGCGATTGTTTCGGCTAAGACGCGGTTGAAATCGCCGACGAAGATTATTTTTATTGGTGGGATTGTGACGTTTGCTGGGCTGATTTGTTTGATTGTGATTCCGGCGAGTAAGAATATTATTTTCGTGATGATTGGACTTGTGTTGTTGCTTGCGTTCTTTAACTATGTGTCGCGCGGGATGTATTTTGCGACGATTGGTGAGGCTGGAACGCCGAGTAAGACGATGGGAACGACGATTGGTGTGGCTTCTTTGATTGGATTTTTGCCAGATGTGTTTATTTATCCGTTGATCGGAAGTTGGCAGGATACGTTGGAAGCAACGCAGGCTTATCGTAATATGTGGATTTTAGGGCTTGTTGCGACGGGAATGGCGCTCGTTTTCTGTATGTTATTGATGCGCGATATTAAGAAAAATAAGGCGGTTGTAATGGCTGCTGCAGAGACAGTTTAAGGAGGAAAACACGATGAATATTCAAGATTTTCAAATGGACTTCTTTTCTTTGAAGGGCAAAAATGCGATTGTGACGGGTGGCAATTCTGGATTGGGGCAAGCTTTTTCGTTGGCGCTGGCTAAGGCGGGGGCGAATCTTTTTATTCCAAGTATTGTGGCGGATGATGGCACGACGGAGCGGCTGATTGAAGAGGCTGGCAGCAAGATGGTGTTTATGGAGGCCGATATTACGAAGGAAGGCGTGCCAAAGCAGATTATTGAAAACTGTGTGGAGGCGCTGGGGTCGGTGGATATTTTGGTGAATTGTGCGGGGATTTGTAAGCTGGCGGAGGTGCAGGAGTTTGGGCGCGCGCAGTGGGATCCGATGATTCAGATTAATTTGACGGCTGCTTTTGAGTTGAGTTATGAGGCGGCGCAAAAGATGATTCCGCAACGGAGCGGCAAAATTATTAATATTTGTTCGCTGTTTTCGTTTCTTGGTGGGCAGTGGTCACCAGCGTATGCGGCTACGAAACATGGGATTGCGGGCTTGACGAAGGCGTATTGTGATGAGTTGGCGCAGTATAATATTCAGGTGAACGGGATTGCGCCTGGGTATTACGCGACGGAGATTACGACGGCGACGCGGAGCAACCCAGAAACGAATCAGCGTGTGTTGGATCATATTCCGGCGAATCGTTGGGGTGAGACGCAGGATTTGATGGGAACGACGGTATTTTTGGCGAGCAGGGCTTCGGATTACGTGAATGGGCATCTGCTCGTTGTGGACGGCGGCTACTTGGTTCGTTAGATTGGAAAATTTGATAAGAGAGAAAGGTCTAGGATTATGACGAAAAAATACATTATGGGAATCGATGGTGGTTCGCAAAGCTCAAAAGTAGTTATTTTTGATTTGGATGGGAACATTGTTTGTGAGGGAAAATGTGCGTTGCAACCCATGCATATGCAGGAGCCTGGGGTTGTGGAACATCCGAATGATGATTTGTGGGATTCGCTGATTGTGGCGAGCAAGGAAGCGATGGATTATTTCCCGGGAAATAATGAAGATATTATTGGATTGGGTCTTTGTACGATTCGTTTTTGTCGGGCATTGTTGAAGCGTGACGGGAGTCTTGCGGAACCTGTGCTGAGCTGGATGGATGCGCGGGTTTCGAAGCCTTATGAGCATGTGAATCCGGAGGTGGCGTATGTGACGACGACTTCGGGGTATATAACGCATCGTTTGACGGGGAATTTTGTGGATACGGCGGCGAATTATCAGGGGCAATGGCCGATTGATACGGATACGTGGGAATGGGACGAGACTCCGGATGTGATGGGGCAACTTTCACGGGAGATGTTGTTTGATTTGAAAATGCCGGGTGATGTTTTAGGGACGGTTACGAAGGCTGCTGCGGACGCGACGGGGATTCCTGAGGGGATTCCGGTGATTGCGACGGCGAATGATAAGGCGGTTGAGGCGTTAGGTTCGGGATTGCTGGCAGAGAAGACAGCGCTAGTTTCGCTCGGAACGTATATTGCTGCGATGATGCCAGGGCTAGAGAATCCGCGAGATACGACGGCTTTTTGGACTAATTTTGCATCGACACCGCATCAATATTTGTATGAAAGCAACGGGATTAGACGGGGCATGTGGACGGTCAGCTGGTTTAAGGAACTTTTAGGTGATGACATTATGTTGAAGGCGCATCAGGACGGGCATTCTGTTGAAGAGTTTTTGAATCGGGAAGCGCAACATGTTCCGGCAGGTTCAGATGGCTTAATGACAGTGCTTGACTGGCTAGCACCTGGTGATGCACCTTATCGTAAAGGAATCATGATTGGTTTTGATGCAAGACACGGCAGGGCGCACATGTACCGCTCCATTTTAGAAGCGATTGCTTTAACCATGAAAAACCGCGTAGATGACATGTGCGCCGAACTAGGCGTACCTTTGGAAAATTTGATTATATCTGGCGGCGGCTCTAATAGCACATTGCTTATGCAAATTTTTGCGGATGTTTTTGGCGTTCCGACATCGCGAACAGAAGTAAACGGCTCGGCAAGCCTTGGTGCAGCAATTTGTGTAGCTGTGGCGCTCGGCATTTATCCAACCTACGAAGCAGCAACACATAAAATGGTCCGAACACGCGATAAATTCCAGCCAAACCAAGAGAACCAAACACTGTACCATCGCATCAATCAAGAAGTATACAAGGACATTACAAAAAGTACAGATACAATTCTTAAAAAAGCAGCAGCGATATTTCAATAGAAAGTAAGAGTCTGGATATATCATTCAGGCTTTTTCTAGTTTCAAATATGACAATAAAAAACAATATTGGCGCAAATAAAAATAAAATAGGACTTTCTCACACATGGAAGGTGCATTTTTTTGTAAAAACCGATACAATAAAGATAGAACGATAGATAAAGGAGGGGAGCAGTGCATCAAGCATGCGACTGCGAATAATATGGCGAAAATAATTTTTGTAAGAGACGAACAAGATGAATTTCAAGCATATGATTTCCTACACAGTTTGATTACCGAACAACCTTTAATGTCGACCCTTTTATTGCAAGGTTTACTGCAATTAGAAAAGGCTGAAACGCGAAAATTAACAACTGGACGACAAATTCTACCGGAAGTCCATTTAACAATTGGCAAAAATCAATCATATTCACTACAAACGAATAAAATCGAGACTTCTATTGATCAACCAATTCAAGAAATGAAAGTCCATTTTAAAGATAAGAATTGCCGACTTCTTTATTTTACAGCTTTTTCGGACTCAGAAACGTATTATTGTTTCGTAAAAGGCTATTTTAAAGATCGCAATCCATTTAACGACAAAATGAGCGCATATCGTGAAGAAGTGAAGCGCATTTTCTTACGTCGTGCTGAAGCGAGACTTAGTATTGGTAAGGACGACTACGAATTCGAAACGCTAAAAGATTTGGCTTGGCAAAATGAGGCCATTGTTCACTATTTAGGCAGTTTCTCAGCGCGTCTTGGCCAGTTTATCTTCGCAAAACGAGTTAAAAAGAGATGGTCGCAGCTTGATTTAGGTTTGAAATCTGATTTATCGCCGCTCGTTATTTCGAGATTAGAGGCGGGCGACCCTGACATGACCGTGCGCATGTATCAAAAAGCATGTGAAGTGCTAGATGTAAAAACGGATTATGCAGACGATCATTTAACAATCGAATAATGATGTCATTAGAAAATGGTCTCTGTATCGCAGAAGCCATTTTTTAAAAGTTTAGATAAGAACATACATTCCCTTTTACTTGACTTTGCTTGTGAAAACCAGTAAAATGAAAGCTTCACGCAATGAAGGTGAAAAGGGGGAAATTTTTTTGAATACAACAGCACAAGAAAAGCAAGAGTTTAAAACGATACCAATTGTCACGGCTTTCTTAATTGCAGGATTTATAGGCTTGTTTAGTGAAACAGCTTTAAATATGGCACTTACAGATTTAATTCGCGTATTTAACGTGAGTTCAGCAACAATTCAATGGTTAACGACAGGATATTTACTGACACTGGGGATTTTAGTTCCTGTATCAGGCCTGCTGTTACAATGGTTTACAACGCGGAAGTTATTTTTTGCGTCCGTAGGTTTTTCAATTGTCGGAACATTTATCGCGGCAATTGCGCCAGATTTTGGAGTATTAATGGTTGCTCGGGTTATTCAAGCGATTGGAACGGGGCTATTATTACCATTAATGTTTAACACGATTTTGGTGATTTTTCCAGAGCATAAACGTGGCTCGGCAATGGGACTTATCGGTTTAGTTATTATGTTTGCGCCAGCAGTAGGGCCAACGATTTCTGGATTGATTATTGAGAATTTAACGTGGAACTGGATTTTCTGGATTGCGTTACCGTTTTTAGTTTTCTCATTATTGTTTGGTTTACGTTTCATGAAGAACGTGTCGGAAGTTACGAAGCCGCGGATTGATATTTTATCGATTATTTTATCGACGCTTGGTTTTGGTGGAATCGTGTATGGATTCAGTAGTGCCGGTGAGAGTGGTTGGGGCAGCGCGCTTGTAATTACGACGATGATTATTGGTCTTATCAGCTTAGCGTTATTCACATGGCGCCAATTAACGATGGATCAGCCAATGATGGATTTGCGGGTCTTTAAGTTCCCAATGTTCACGCTCGGTTTACTTATTGTTTTCATCGCATTCATGATTATTTTGTCAACGATGATCCTATTACCGCTTTATTTGCAAACAGGACTGGCCTTAGCGGCGTTTTCTGCAGGATTGGTACTTTTACCGGGCGGAGTTATTAACGGCTTGATGTCGCCGGTTACAGGGCGTTTATTCGATGCCTTCGGGGCACGCGTACTTGTTATTCCAGGCTTTATCGTAGCAGTGGTCTCGCTGTTTTTCCTAACACGAATTACGCTAGATACGTCCGCAGTAACTATCATTATTTTGCACAGCGCGCTAATGATTGGCGTATGTATGATTATGATGCCAGCACAAACCAACGGCCTAAACCAACTACCACCAAAAATGTATCCAGATGGTACGGCGGTCATGAACACATTGCAACAAGTATCAGGAGCAATTGGTACAGCAGTGGCAATCACGATTATGTCGGCTGGTCAAAAAGCATACATGACAACAGTGACGAATCCAGGTCCGCAAGATTTGGCGGCATCACTTGTCGAAGGTTCGCGTCATGCCTTTACTTTTGGACTTGTTATGGCCATTATCGGTTTAGTAATCTCATTATTTATACGTAAAAAAGCATAAAAATTAGCCGTGCCTAGGAAATCTGGACGCGGCTTTTGACTATTATCAAATTTATTTTCGCATAAAGTAAGACTAAACCTTATTTTTTTGATAGAATAGAGTAAAAGGACCGTGGCAAAACTATTAATAGGTGAGGGTTGGTGAAATAGATTGAGCAAAGTGATCGCACTGGCAAATCAAAAGGGTGGCGTAGGCAAGACGACGACATCTGTTAACTTAAGTTCAAGTCTTGCGTTTTTAGGTAAGAAGGTTCTGCTTGTAGATATCGATCCGCAGGGGAACGCATCGAGCGGAGTTGGCATTAATAAAGGTGAGATTGAGCATTGTGTTTACGATGTGCTAGTTGATGATGTTGCCCTTAAAGATGTAATCAAGCCAACAGCCATGGAAACATTAGAAGTGGTACCTGCTACGATTCAACTTGCTGGAGCAGAGGTCGAACTTGTTCCCGCAATTTCACGTGAAATTCGACTCAAAAAAGCGATTGATTCGGTACGTGATAACTATGATTATATTATTATCGATTGTCCACCGTCTCTAGGTCTGCTTACGCTTAACGCGCTTACAGCATCTGATACGGTTTTAATTCCGGTTCAATGTGAGTACTACGCGCTGGAAGGTTTAAGCCAGTTGCTGAATACGATTCGAATCGTTCAGAAACATTTGAACGAAGATTTACAAATTGAAGGTGTTCTGCTAACAATGCTTGATGCTAGAACGAATTTGGGCATCCAAGTCATTGATGAAGTGAAGAAATACTTCCAAAATAAAGTGTTCGAAACAATTATTCCGCGCAACATTCGTTTAAGTGAAGCGCCGAGTCATGGCAAGCCGATTCTTTTATACGATGCGAAATCACGCGGAGCTGAAGTATATTTAGATCTTGCAAAGGAAGTGACTGCTCATGGCTAAGGGATTAGGAAAAGGGATTAGCGCGCTGTTCAACAACGTCGACCAAAACGAGGAAGCCGTGCAAAACATTCCTGTGAGTGAAATCCGTCCAAATCCGTATCAACCACGTAAAACGTTTGATCCAACAGCACTTCGCGAATTACGCGATTCTATCAAGCTTCACGGCATTTTGCAACCAGTTATTCTGCGAAAATCCGAAGCGCAAGGTTACGAGTTAGTTGTCGGCGAACGTCGATTCCGAGCTGCCAAAGAGGCTGGACTTGAAGAAATTCCAGCAGTTGTGCGCAATTTAGATGACCGTGAAATGATGGAACTAGCTGTTTTGGAGAACTTGCAACGCGAAGACTTATCGGTGCTAGAAGAAGCCGAATCCTACGACTTACTAATGAAAAACCTAGATATGACCCAAGCCAAATTAGCCGATCGTTTAGGCAAAAGCCGTCCATACATCGCAAATATGGTTCGCCTGCTATCTCTACCTGCAGAAGTACAAGTGATGCTTCGCGATGGCGCGCTATCGATGGGACATGCCCGCGCACTACTAGGTTTAAAAAATAAGAAAAACATCAAACCAGTCGCTAAAAAGGCTGTCACAGAAGGCTTCACAGTACGTCAATTGGAGAAGCTAGTTACCGATATAAATGACAATGTTTCACGTGAAACACCCAAGAAGCAAGAAAAAATCCCAGTTTTCATCAAAGAAAGTGAATCCCAACTGCGTGATAAATTTGGTACAGCAGTATCAATTAAACGTCGCGATAACAAAGGGAAGATTGAGATTGAGTTCTTATCAGATGATGATTTAGATCGGATTTTAGATATTTTAGAAATTCAGTTTGACGAGGACTAAGCGATATGGAACAAAATTTTGGATTGAATGATATTGTAGAAATGAAGAAGCCGCATCCATGTGGAACAAACCGTTGGCGCATTATTCGATTGGGAATGGACATTCGGATTAAGTGTGAGGGGTGTGGACACAGCGTGATGATTCCAAGACGCGAGTTTACGAAGAAAGTGAAGCGAATCTTGGAGAAGGCTGAAGAATGAGAATGAAAAATACGTTGCATGAGTGGTTTGGATACTCGTGCAACGTATTTTTATATTTGAAAGTCAGCGCCTACTATTTTCCGCCAAACAAGTCTTTCACACTATTTACAATATTGCCCACATCGCCAAGTGACTCTGTAATGTTCGCGTTTTCTGTTACTTGATCGATGACGCCACCAGCTTGCTCGCTAATTTGACCAGTAATTTCTTCGGGATTGATTTGTTCTGTTAAGTTTTGTGCTTGCTCTGTAAGATCTGTTGCGCCTCCAGTTACTTGATCGACAACATCACCTGCGCCCCCTAGTAAATCTGTTACTTTCTCAGTTGCCATGTCCTTCAAAAAATCGAATAAAGCCATCTAAATCATCTCCTTTTCTTGCTATTTTCATAAGTCTCGTTTCAAAAAGAGGACGCAAAAAGACCTTACGTAAGAAACGTAAGGTCTCGCAAACAATGATTACATTGCTAGTAAAGCCGGGGTTTCCCCGTACTGACGACTCTACTATTACTGCTACTCCCCTTATCGGGAACGAGAATATGAATTACTTGTAGAATACCATAGTTTCATGGCATGCGCAAGGTCATCCTTATTTTGTCAATTTGAAAGAACCCATTGATTTGAAGTCATAAGACACGATAGAGTTATCGTTAGCGAATGATTGAACGGATAGGTTTGTTCCAGATACGGCTAGGGATGCGCGCAGATTTTTTGCTGTGTAGATGGCGTCTGTTGTCTTTGTGCCGAGTGTCAATGTTTGTGGTGAGTCGAATTGCACGAAGCTACCTGAACTTAGGTAGAAAACATTGCCTTTTGCATTGTTGGAAGTTAGCGCCACATTTGCTATATCGTTAAATGAAATGACAGATTTGGCTGATTTGATAAGTTGTACGGATTTAGCGCCGCCGTTTAGGACGAAGTTAGCGTCTTTTCCTACATCAAGGCCAGTAGAAGCATAGATTAAGCCCGTTGTCCCGTTTGCATCTTGGTTGAACTCAGTGCTTGAATTAGCGCCAAAATTAGCTTTTCCGTTCATATATAAAGCTACGTCTACAGATGTTGTTGTCAGTTTCGAACCAGCTTCTGTCGCGAAAAATGGCGTCGCACCAGTCATGTTGAAAACTTTTTTCGCAGATGTGACGTTGACTGTGGCGTTATTATTAACGTAAACTTTTGGATTTGCTTGAGCCATCAGGAAGGCGTCAGCTGTTGTTTTTGCTGAAAAATTCGAATTTGCGCCAAAAATTAAGACGTTTACTTTTGCAATTTCTAATGTGGATGTTGTTTCTATGTTTGTCGCGCCGTAGAAGGTAACAGAGCCTTTTGGTAAGTAGGCAACTTGTTTACCTGTGAAAGTCAGATTTGTAAAAAGAAGTTGTGATGGTTGATCGGAGCGATAAATTCCGTAAGAACCTGTAGATGTAGCGGTAAGATTCTCGATGGCTACGGCGCCGGCTTGTTTTGCGTTGATTACATATTTGCCCATATCAAGCGTATGATTGTTACCTTGGATAGTCGGGTTATGTTGTCCTGGAATGACGATATCGCTTGTCGCAGTAATGTCTGCTCCAATTGAGATGACGTCGGTCGGTGATGTTTCTAATGCGCTTTTTAGTTCTGCAAAAGTAGTTACAGTCACTGTTTTCACTTCGGCTGCTTGTGCGACAGTGCTAGACGCGCTTTCCCCTAAAGACAATGATACTGGCGTTAGCAAAACTGCTGCGGCGGTTAGAACGGATACACCTAATTTTGTTGTTTTCTTCATTTTTTTCTCTCCTTTTTTGTTATTCTCACTACACTTAACGCGTAGTCCCACCTATGGTATCACGTTCCATGACGCTTTCGTAAGTGACATTTCAGTGAATAAAAATGGCTTAAAATCGCGTTTTTGTAAGGCATGAAAGGTTTTTTGGTAAATTAGCGCATAATCCGCTATGAAAATGAAATCTATTTTATGTTTTACCGTTCACAATTAAAAGAGATCTTGCCCCCACAAGAGCTAATAGTTGTTTTCCGAGCATATGTTTTGTAAAATAGAGTTAGTATTACTTTATAATAATTATAAAAAACGGAGGTAAGATATTAGATGAGTAAAAAATTGACAACAAACCAAGGCGTTACAATCGGTGATAACCAGAATTCGATGACGGCGGGACGTCGCGGACCTACTTTGCTAGAAGATTACGTGTTAATTGAGAAGTTGGCGCATTTTGATCGTGAACGTGTTCCTGAACGTGTTGTACATGCTCGTGGAACTGGGGCACATGGTGTTTTCACAGTGAAGAATAGCATGAAGAAGTATACAAAAGCGGGATTCTTACAAAAAGAAGGACAACAAACAGAAGTCTTTGCTCGTTTTTCTACAGTTATTCATGGCTTACATTCTCCTGAAACATTGCGTGATCCGCGTGGTTTTGCCGTGAAATTTTATACAGAAGAGGGAAATTACGATTTTGTTGGTAATAACTTGCCTGTATTCTTTATTCGCGATGCTATTAAGTTCCCGGATGTTATTCATTCGCTGAAACCAGATCCAAGCACAAACATGCAAGATGGTAATCGTTATTGGGACTTCATCAGCTTGACTCCTGAGGCTACAACAATGATTACATATTTATTCAGTGACGAAGGAACGCCAGCTTCATACCGCCAAATTCGTGGTTCTAGTGTTCATGCGTTCAAATGGACAAACGAAGAAGGCAAAACAGTTTATATCAAAATGCGTTGGGTGCCAAAAGCGGGTATCGTGAACCTGTCTACGGACCAAGCATCACAAATCCAAGCAAAAGAATTCAGCCATGCGACTCGCGATCTTCATGAAGCGATTGAAAACGGCGATTTCCCTGAGTGGGACTTGTTTATTCAAGTACTTGACCCAGCGGACATTGATAAATTTGATTTCAACCCACTGGATGCAACGAAAGATTGGTTTGAAGATGTATTCCCATATGAACATGTTGGTACAATGGTGCTTAACCGCAACCCTGAGAACGTGTTTGCCGAAACAGAATCAGTTGGTTTCAACCCAGGCGTATTAGTACCAGGAATCTTGCCTTCAGAAGACCGCTTATTACAAGGTCGCCTGTTCTCTTATTCCGATACACAACGTCACCGCGTTGGCCCGAACTACTTGCAATTACCAATCAATAGCCCGAAAAATGAAGTTCACAATAACCAACGTGACGGCGCAATGCCATTCAAGCAACAAATGAGCTCGATTAACTATGAGCCAAACAGCTATGACACAGAGCCAAAACAAGATCCGCGTTATGTAGAGGACGAGCAAGACCTAATTGCTGGAAAAGTTGGACGTTTGGAGCAAGAAAAACCAAATAACTTTGGCCATGCGCGTGAAGTTTGGAATCGCTACTCTGATGCTGAACGTGATGCATTGGTAAACAACATTGTTGGCGATTGGGAAGGTGTACGCGAAGATATTAAAGTTCGCAACCTACGCAATTTCTATCAAGTAGAACCAGTTTTCGCTGAACGTGTAGCAAAAGGTACTGGTGTAGACTTAGAAAAACATATTGCTGACTTAAAATAAGATTTTATCAAAACCGGTGAGGTATATGCTTCATCGGTTTTTTTGCGCAAAGATAAGGGAATAGAGAAGCAAAGACAAAGGGGTGAGGCAGATGCGATTCGTGAAAGATCATATTTTGATGATTATTATCATAATTATTGGCTTACTATTTATTATTATCCCCGTGATGATGCAAAGTATCGACAATGAACTGACAATTGACGGCATGTATAACTTTATTGGCTCCTTTTTCGGAATTATTGGGGCTGTTATGTTAGCATTTAGCGAAACAAAGCAACAAAATCGCGTTTTACGTGAAGAAATTGAACTAAATGCGCGCAAAGAACGCGAAATCCAAGCAGAATTTCTATATAAAGAACTGCTTTTTCAAAAAATCGAGCGGACATATGGGCTGCTGAATACCGCAATTTACAAAAACGAGGAAATTATGAGTTTCATCAAAGATACAGGGCAAGTGCTAGAAAGTGAGAAAATTCGAGAACGGCTCATCGAAAACCGTAATGACACGGAGAAATATATACACGACATTGAATTAATGGGCATTTATTTCCCGGCAAATATGGAGAAAGTGCAGGGGATTGTGAGTGTTTTCAATTATAGTAATAAATATTTGAGTACGATGGAACATGAACTATTAGTAGGAGACACGAAAGGGTTTAGGAAGGAATTGGATAATTATAATGCGGTAGTGAAGCGTTTAGTGAAAGTGATGGACGAGTTGTCGATAGATATGATGGAAAGTATGAATACAGAAATTAACAAACTCAATAATATCGGGAGTAGCGTGTGAAGTTTTTAGGCATTTGTTAAATTCTTGTGTCTTTTTATTGGAAAAACCTTTATAATAGATAGAGGTGTAGACAAAATTTAGTCTTAATAAAATGAGGAAAGTGTTGACGCTTTTCGATCAAAGGAGTTCATTTAAATGGCATTAACGGCAGGTATCGTTGGTCTTCCAAACGTTGGTAAATCAACACTTTTTAACGCAATTACAAAATCCAAAGTAGAGGCAGCAAACTATCCGTTCGCGACAATCGAACCGAATATGGGCGTTGTTGAAGTTCCGGATTCACGTTTAAATAAGTTAACGGAACTTGTGAAACCTAAGAAAACAGTACCTACAACGTTTGAATTTACGGATATTGCAGGTATCGTGAAGGGCGCGAGTAAAGGAGAAGGACTTGGAAATCAATTCCTATCACACATCCGCCAAGTGGACGCGATTTGTCACGTGACACGTTGTTTTGAAGATGAGAATATCACGCACGTGGAAGGGCGCATTGATCCGCTAGATGATATCGCGGTTATCAATTTGGAACTTATTTTAGCAGATTTAGAGACGGTGGATAAGCGTATTAGCCGTGTAGAGAAATTAGCGACGAAACAAAAAGATAAAGATGCGATTGCGGAATACAATGTTCTTGTGAAGCTGAAAGAAAGCTTGGAGAACGACAAACCAGCTCGTTCTGTAGAATTCAATGAAGACGAGGACAAAATTGTACGCGGACTATTTTTACTGACACGCAAACCAGTTTTGTATGTGGCTAATGTGAGTGAAGATGAAGTTGGCGATCCAGATAACAATAAATACGTACAACAAGTGCGCGAATTGGCCGCTGGTGAAGGTTCTGAGGTTATTGTGATTTGTGCACGTGCGGAGGAAGAAATTGCTGAGTTGGATGAAGAAGACAAAGCAGAATTCCTAGAAGCGCTAGGCATTGAAGAGTCTGGTTTGGATCAATTGATTCGCGCGGCATATTCTTTATTAGGCCTGTCTACGTATTTCACAGCGGGCGTTCAAGAAGTTCGTGCTTGGACATTCCGCAATGGTATGAAGGCACCAGCCTGTGCGGGGGTTATCCATACTGATTTCGAACGTGGGTTTATCCGCGCCGAAGTAGTTTCATATGATGATTTGTTAGAGCATGGTTCTGAACAAGCTGCAAAAGTGGCAGGAAGACTACGCTCAGAAGGAAAAGAGTATGTGATGAAAGACGGCGATGTCGTTCATTTCCTATTCAACGTATAAAACAGAAACAGGCTACTATATCAACAAATGTTGGTACGGTAGCCTGTTTTTTGGGTTACTATTTGATATTGAAAAGGAAGTCTATGATAATATCACCAATGCGGCGATTTTCTCCTTGGTAAGGGAAGGAGTGAATTTGAATCGCAGGATTGAAGTTAAGTTCAATAATCGCATGTGGTCCTTCAGGGATTGTTTCACGTGAAACAATGATATCAACGCCACAAATGTTGGAGTCCACGACCTTCGCAGCTTTAATAGCCAGTTCTTGATAGTAGGGGTGGATTTTGTCTGTCACGTCGATGCTATCGCCACCAGTACTAATATTCGAATTCTCACGAAGGTAAACAAGTTGGCCTTTTGCTGGAATATCAGACATTTCGTAGCCTTGCATCGAAAGCATCAGCGTTTCTTCTGGGCCTTTTAGAATTTTTTCGAGTGGTTTAAGATGGTCTGTACCGCGCAATGGGTCTAGGTTCTTGTCATCGATTAGTTCTGAAATAGTATGAATGCCATCGCCAGTTACGTTTGCTGGGACGCGTTTTAAGATACCGGCGATTTTTCCGTCGATTACGAGGAAGCGGTATTCGTCACCAGGAATGTAAGTTTCGATAATAATAGAAGAATCGTAGCTAAAAGCGATTTTTAGAGCCTCTTCGAAGTTTTCTTTGGTGTAGGCGTCTTTGAAAATGCTAATTCCAAGTCCGAAGTTGGTTGATTTCGGCTTCACTACGATAGCTTGGTCTGCAAATTTCGCGAAACTATTACGGGCAGCCACTATATCAGAGAAGTCTTGCCCCCGTGGAACTGCGATGCCGTTTTCCGCTAGGATTTCTTTGGTTACGACTTTGTTCTCCATAATTAAAGCGCTGATGTAGCTGTCGCGCGATGTTTTTGTGGCTTGTTTGATGTATTCCACATGGTCTTTTTTCTGCAATCGGAAGAAGTTCTCGGCGCGATCTAGAATATCGATGGCCAGACCTTTTGTGACTGCTGATTTTAGAACGATTTGTGTGGAAAGTTCCATGTCTTCATAGCCGATAAGCTTGTAGGCATTTTGTAAACTGCCGTCTAAATAGGTTTTCGCTTGTTGCATGTGAAAAGGAACGTAGCCTGCGCTATTTGCTAGTATTTGGGCCGCGATTGTTTTGTCGGGATGCTTGGCGATGTCTCGTTGTTCTGCTAATAAGTGCAGAAGTGTGCCATTTTGCGTTAAAGTTGCTACTTTTTCCATGGAAGTAAGCAATTTATTAGCCGCTTCGTCAAAACTGATTTCTGCACCTTCGACATACATATTTGGCTTCGCAAGGCCGTCTATGGCGATTCGGTCTTCGTTCAAGTCTGATTGTTCTTGATGTGTTTTATCAAATGGCTCGCTATCACTTAAAAGACCGGTGATGAGCAGGAGTTGTGTGAAGTGAAGAATCTCCTTTGTGATGCCGTTCGGGTCAAATGGGTTTAAATCTAGAGAACGGATTTCGATGTATTCGACGCCAGCTTCAGCGAGACCGGCAAGTGATTGGTCCGTGTGTGAATTCTTGAGTCGAATAGGGTTGTATAGTTCGCGCATACTGTCGATTTTGCCGCTGTCAATCCATGTTTGAATGCTCGCTATATATTGTTCGAAGCTTTCATAATTAACGTGAAGAGACGCTTTATTTTTATAACCAACGTGGCTATTGCGTAGAGAAATGCCGTTTTTCAGAGCTAAGTCAGATGTTTCACGTGAAACTTCGTTGGCTGCGGGGCTGTTTAAAAAGTCTGGTAAGTAAAGTGGGCTTGCCCCCGTTAAATAAAGTAAAAACCAGCGATTTTGCATGAAAAATTTCGCGACTTTAAGATAAATCTGGTTTTTGAATGCTTGAAGTGATGATTTACAATCAAGTTCGACGCGCAGTGCTTCTAGAAACTCATCGGAAAATGAGAAGTTATAGTGAATGCCTGAAAATAGTTGGATTTTCTTTCCGTATTCGCGGGCAAGGTGTTCACGATATAATCTGCTTGCTGATTGTGGGTCTTGGTAAACAGCGATAGGGATGTCCTCTTCAGCGGGAAGCATCGGCGGATTGCTGTTTGGCCATAAATATTCATCACGAATCCGGTCAGATACAATGTTTTGCAGGTTTTCCAAGGAATTGTACACTGCATCGACAGAGTTGCTGACGGGAGTAATCATTTCGATTTGACTTTCTGAAAAATCGGTTTTGATATATGGATTTTCTTCTTTTAAGCCAAAAATGGCAGGGTGCGGTGTTAGCGCTAAGTTCCCGTTCTTATCTACACGCACGTTTTCTTTTTCAAGCCCGAAATTACCGTCGAACAGCATTTTCTTAAGCTCGTTGTTTTCTTCTAATATTGTCATCAAGTTGTTATTTTTACATAACATGGTTTCACCTTCTTGTAGTCCTATTTGTAACATAGACTTATCTTACAATAATTAAGGTCAATAGTATAGAAAAGGGTTTTGGAATATGTATATTTTCTTAGAAATGTTTTTGAAACAAAAGTGAAATATTTGTAATGTAATCCTTTACTTTTATATAGGGCGTCCGTTATAATAGGTAACATGAGGAGAGTGATACGGATGTACACTGTGAATTCTCAAAGTCATGTTCCAATTTATGAACAAATTGTGGCGCAAATTAGAGACCATTGCATGTTGGGATTGCTCGAACCTGGGGATGAGTTGCCGAGCGTGCGGGAAATGTCTACTAACATGTTGGTTAATCCAAATATTGTAAGAAAAGCCTATGAGGAGTTGGCGCGATTAGGTGTTATTGAAATAAAACAAAATGAGGGCGCCGTTGTTACGCCACTTGAAAAACATGAGTTAAGCGAAGCGCACACGTCATTTCGACAGAGTTTGGAACAATTGATTTTGAATGCAAAAGAATTACGTATTGAGGAACAACAATTGCAATCGTGGGTAAGGGAACACTATTTGCGTCTGGAGGAATAAGCGAATGATGATTGAAAATGTGTCAAAGAAAATCGAGGGGCATCTTGTTTTGGAGAATATTACGTTTGAGTTGAAGCCTGGCGAGATTACGGCTTTGATTGGTCGAAATGGTGTTGGTAAGACGACGTTGTTTTCGATTATTGCGGGGCTTTATTTGGCGGATGAGGGTCGGGTACTGATGGACGGTGCTGACTTACGCAAGAATCCAGTGCTGAAGAAGAATATTTTCTTTCTGGAAGATAATATGAACTATTTTAATCCGTATAGCGTGAAATCGGTCGTGAAAATATACAAAAACGTGTATGCAACTTTTGATGAGGCGTTTTTTGATGAGCTGATGGCGCGTTTTGAATTGCCTAAAAATGTGAAGGTGATGTCTTTTTCGAAAGGTCGGAAAGCATTGTTTTTCATGATTTTGGCGTTTGCGCTCGATGTTCGTTATTTGCTTTTGGATGAGCCGATGGATGGGCTGGATGTTATTGTGAAGAAGCAGTTGTTGCAGTTTATTTTGGAGACGGTGGCGGATCGGCGGACGAGTGTGTTGATTGCGTCGCATCGGTTGGATGAGCTGGAAATGGTGGCGGACCGGGTTGTGGTCTTGAAAGGCACGAAGGTCGAGCTGGATTATTACTTGGAAACATTGCGAGACACGGCCTTAAAAATACAAGTTGCATTTAAAACGAAGCGGGTTCCAGAGTTTGTGAAACAGGAATCGCAGCTGCTCTATCGTGATGGACGGATTTTCACGTTGTTAATAACGGATCAGGCGGATGATTTTGTGAATAAGTTGAAGGCGGAGGAGCCAATTCTTTATCAGGAGATGGCGATTACGATTGAGGATATTTTCAGAGTTCGATTGGCAGACGACAAGGTAGATTACTACGAGATATAGAGGTGAGAGTATTGTTTAATAAGCATATTTGGTTGAAGGAGTTTCGTAGTGTACGCTGGATATTGTTAGCGTTGATGGTCATGTTTTTGTATGCGCAAACTGGGGGATTGTATTCAGATACGCGTATTTGGGAAGATCAATATAATTATTTTCAGTCGGATAGTTTTAGTAAAGACCAGGAGCAAAGTACTGATGATGCTAAAATGAAACCGGAGGATGTGAAGGAAAGTTTAACGTTGAATTACTTTACTACTGGTTTTCCGGGGGATCATTATCAACCGCAGTATACGATGTCACAGTCTTATTTTGCGCTGAGTGTTCTGGTTGCGGTGCTTGGTTTAGCGATGGTTGCTTGGGAGCGCTACACGCGAAAAGATCATTTTACATTGGCGACTCCTTTTAAACGAGTGCATATTATCGGTACAAAAATCTTATTAGGCGCGTTCGGTATTATTGTGTCATATGGTATTAGTTTATGGCTTGGATTGATGCATATGTTTAACGTGATTCCGAGCGAATATATCGATTTAGATATGAAAAAGGTTTATTTAGGCTTGATTGGGAATTTAGGGACGTTTTTGCTGATTTTTCTGTTGGCTGTGTTTCTTGGGACGGTGATGGGAGAATTGTTGTCAACCGTTGTGGCGATTGGTGTTATTGCGATTATGCCTAGTTATGTTTATACGACTTGGATGATATTTATGCAGGCAGTGAACCCGAATGTTGATTTATCGAAATTGGCGAATTGGACGTCTTATATGAATGTTTTTATTGTTTTTGGAAATAGTGATTTCAAGTATGGGCCGTTTGTGCTTCAGATGATTTTGATTGCATTGTTGATTGCCAGCGCTATCTTTTTCTATCATCGGTATTCGGTGGAGAGTAACGGGAAGATTTTCGTTTTTCCGTATATGCGCATTCCGAGTGCATTGCTGATATCTTTTGGCGGTGCGATTTTACTGATTAATTTCTGGGTGAATGGGAGATATGATTCAACGACGCCGTTATCGCTTACGGAACTGTCCATATTTAGTGTTATTGCGTTTTTAGGATGTTTGGCAGTGTGTTATGCGGTGTTGTATCGAAATGCTTGGATGCGAAAATAGGAGGGACTTCATGCGAGAAAAGGGGCTTTGGTATAAGGAATGGCGCGGAATTCGCTGGATGGTTCCGTGTGTTCTTTTAGCGTTTTTGTTGGCTTTTATGGTTGGGTTTGTGAATGAGGCGAATAGTTGGAAGGAAAATAATGCGCATTATCATTCGGCGGAGTTTCTAGAGTCGCAGAAGGTGGATGCGGATTTTGCGATGACGGATAAGGAGATTAAGGATGATTTGACGGTGCGCTATTTGGCGCATGAGACGAAACTAGCGCACGAGGATCAGTATACATATTTCTTTCTAGGTTTTACGGTAGGAGTTCCATTTACACTGACTTTGATTTTTTCGGTGGTTTTTGGGGCTTGTTTGGTGATTTTGGAGCGCTATACGCGAGGGGATCATTTTACGGCGCTGTTGCCATATTCGAAAAAGGCGATTTTTGGTGTGAAGGTGTTGCTCGGGGTTATTGTGATTACGGTGGGCTATTTTGTGAGTTTAGGGCTTGGTTTGCTGTACTTCACAACGCATGTCCCAGCGGAGTTCATTGATTTCGACTTGCAAAAATTATGGATGGATATTTTGGGTTCGTGGCTGGCGTATTTGATTCTGTTTTTAGTACCGATTGTGGCGGGGTATTTGAGTGGAACGGCGCTTGGCGGGATTTTGTTGACGATTGGTGCGTTTTTGTTGCCGAGTGTGGTTTTGCAGTTTTCGATGAATGTGCATCAGCATGTATATGATGGGAAGACGGGGCAACTTAGTTATTGGAGTGATTATTTCCGCGTGTTTGAGCCGTTTGGGTTTGTTCGACCGGCTTATGTGCCGCTAGTTTTGCAAGTGGTGGTTTTGTGTGGGTTGGTTTTGATTGGTTTGTGGGCAGTTGTGCGGGAGTCGTTGGAGACGAATGGGCGGTTGTTTGTTTATCCGAAAATGCGAGTTTGGATGTTAGTTATTGGTAGTTCGATTGTTGGGATGTTGGTGGCGAATATGATTCAAACGTTTGCAAAATTGTCTGATTCGCTGGGATTCTTGTTGTTTATCGCGATTTTTATTGTGATCATGGGGATTTGTGTTTGGAATGGGGCGCGATTTATTTTTGGAAAGCGTTTGTAAATTTATGCTTCTTCTCGGTGCTAACTTAGGTTATAATGGAGTTAAGTAAGTGTGAGGGAGGATTTTATCGGTGACAACAGAAGTAGAAACAGTGAAGCCGCAAATTGACGAGATGAAGTCGGATTTGACGAAGCGTAATTTGCAATATGTACAAGAAGTTGAGAAGCATCTTCGTGAGTTGGGACAGTACGGTGAGGAACAGCAGGCGAATATGATTTATGAAATGACGGAGAAAATACTTGAGAATCAGAAACAAGGTGTGACAGCTCGGAAATTATTCGATGTGACGCCTACAGAATATGTAAAAGCTTTGACAGTGAAGGCTGCGCCAGTTGGTGAAACGGCTGGTAAGTGGTGGATCGCGTTAGATGGCGGTTTGCTCGTACTTGGTGCGATGATGCTAATTAGTGGTGTGAGCGCGATTTTCCAAGGGCAAACGCTTGGCTTGGCAGTGTTGTTCGTGACATTCCTTGTCGGTGGTGCGGCCATGATGGTATTGCGTAAGTACGCTGGTGCTATGCGCCAAGGCGAAAAGGGTGGAACGTGGAAGTATCTTGTGATAGCGATGGTTGTTATTCTGGTTTGGATGACGATTATGACGGTTGTGCAAGTGATTGTTCCGGCAAGCTGGAATTACGAAATGGATCCATATCCAATGGTTATTGTGGGTGCATTGCTTCTAGTATTACGTTTCTACTTGAAGAAAAAGAAAAATATCCCGAATTTGTAAGGGAATTGGATGCTGTTCTGTGATGGACAGCATCTTTTGTTAGGTGCGGATGGTTTTTAGAAATAGAAGGAGGAACTTAGAATGGTGGAAAAACTGAAGATTTTCAATGTGGAGCATCAGCAAATTGGGACGGCGAGCCGCGACGATGTGCATCATAAGGGTTTGTGGCACGAAACATTTCATTGTTGGTTTGTTTCGGAGGATTTGACGGAGATTTTTATTCAATATCGCAGCGACAAGAAGAAGGACTTTGCGGGGCTTTATGATATAACGGCAGCGGGGCATTTGACGCAGGATGAGACGGTGCTGGACGGGATTCGTGAGGTAAAAGAGGAGTTAGGTGTGGCGGTTACTTTTGATGATTTGGTGTCGCTTGGCGTGATTGCCACGAGTTATGTGACGGCTGGCTTTGTGGATCGCGAGTTTTGCCATGTATTTTTGTATAAGTTTGCGGGAACTTTGGCCGATTTTGATTTGCAAGAGGAAGAAGTCGGCGGAATGGTGACGGCGAATTTGCAGGAATTTCGGGCTTTCTTTAAAGGGGAAGCGGATGCGTTGCGTGTTCGTGGATTTAAATTGGGCGTGGAAGAACCTGTGGATGAGATGGTTGGCATGCGCCAGTTTACGTTGGAAGAGAATAATTATTATGGGAAATTGATTGACGCGATGGAGCTTCGGGGAATATTATGAGTTTATTTCCCGGGAAATAATTCACCTTGACAATTTTGACGGATAATATTTAAACTGTTAAAAAACACGGAGTTAACGTATACTCAATTTATAGTATCTGTAGAAATGTTTGGTCGCAATGGTTGTATGGGCGAATATTTTTTGAAAGGATGAGTTGTGAATGTTTCCTTATGAAGTGGTGAGTAAGTTTACGGAGACGGAATTGCATTTATATCGATACATAATGGATAATCCTGAAAAGGTAATGTATATGCGGGTGCGGGAGTTGGCGGATGAGACGCATGTG
Source organism: Listeria booriae (assembly GCF_000766865.1). GTDB lineage: Bacteria > Bacillota > Bacilli > Lactobacillales > Listeriaceae > Listeria_A > Listeria_A booriae. The sequence continues at coordinate 416,867 of NZ_JNFA01000011.1, read as the reverse complement.
TCGGCGGCTTCGATTGTGAGGTTTACGAGGAAACTGGGGTATGACGGATTTTCGGAGTTTAAGGTGCAGCTGAAACAGGCTTCTAAGGAAAAGGGCAAGAAGAAGACGGCGGATACGATTGAGGTTTTGGAGGAGTTTTTTGAACGGACGTTGCGTCGGGATTATGATGAGATTCTGGATAAGGCTGTGGATGTGATTGATGATGCGCAGCTGGTCGTGTTTGTGGGAATTGGGACGTCGGGTATTTTAGCGGAGTATGGGTCGCGCTTTTTTTCGAATTTGCAGAAGCGGACGTTTTATATTAAGGACCCGTTTTATCCGAACGCGGCGCAGCAATTTGATAATGCGGTGATGGTTATTTTGTCGGTTTCGGGTGAGACGCCGCAGGTCATTATCCAGGCGCAGAACATGAAACAGTATGGTAGCAAGATCATTAGTATTACAAACTCAAGCAAAAATACGTTGGCGGGCTTGTCGGATATTAATATTCCGTATTATGTCACGCAGGAAATGATTCATGAGACGAATATTACGACGCAGATTCCGGTTTTGTTCTTGCTGGAAGCGATGGCGAAGAAGACGTACAATAGACATCAAATATGAAAACAAGGCGGAAAGCTCCGATTCAGGAATTTTTCCGCCTTGTTTTTTATATTTTAGTTAGTAATAGGTGATGATATGCTGCGCCTAGAAGGCCGGCTTGGTTTTTGTGGGAGACGAGTTCGAGTTCGGTATCGCGAAGGCCGAAGAAGGCCATGTGATGTTTGAGCTCGTCTAGGAAGGTTGGTCGATCTGTGATACCGCCGCCGATGAAGATATGGCTTGGATCGAAGCAGTAAATCAGATTGTACAAACCGCTACAAAGACCTGTGTAGAAGTCGTGAATCAATTTTTCAGCGATAGGGTCATGATTGTCGTACGCCGCAAAAATTTCTTCGCCTGTGACTTCCTGAAGCGCCTTGCCGGTATGTGCCGCGTATTGGCGACGCAAAACGAGCATGGTTGTTGTTTGGTTCATTGTGTAGCTGCCGGGTTCGAAACTGCCTGGACGGTCGCTAAAAAGGTAGCCGAATTCGCCAGCGCGGAATTTAGAGCCGCTGTACAGCTTGCCGTCGATGAAAATGCCGCCGCCGATGCCTGTTCCGACGGTCATACATAGAAAATTATCTAGGTCTTGTGCGCCGCCGACCCATTTTTCGCAAAGGGCAACGCAGTTCGCGTCGTTTTCTACAGTGACGGGAAGACCTGTTTTTTCTTCTAGGTATTCGCGAAGTGGAAAGTTATCGAAAGCGCGGATGGCACCGCCCATCGTGATGAAGCCAGTTTTTGGGTTGATGTAGCCGGGCGCGCTGATTGCAATGCCCGCTACATCATGTTTTTTCGTATAATCTGAAATTCCTGCTAATATTAGTTCGCCATCAAAATCAGGAATTGTCATTTTTTCATGTTGGATAATGGTGCCTTCGCTTGAAACGAGTCCCATTTTTAAGGTTGTTCCACCAATATCAAATGCTGCCAGGTTTTTCAAATTTTTTCAACTCCTATTTTTCAGTAGCTACTGCTGATTCTGTTGCGTTTGCGTCCATTTGCGCGTCACTTGCGGCTACTTTATTAGATACAAGAACGAACGGTAGGTAACACAAGGTTGCAACGGCTAGACAAAGCAGACCGACAAGTAATGCGAGCCAATTTCCTCCGGTACCAAGGAACGGAATTAGTGGACCTGGTGTTGTCCAAGGTACTTGATAGGCCACTGGCGGAATGATTTTGAAGTGAATGAAGAAGTAACCAATTAATGTGTTGATCGCTGGAACAAAGATGAACGGAATAACCATAATCGGATTCAGCACGATTGGAAGACCGAAAATAACCGGTTCATTGATGTTGAAAAGACCTGGTGCAATCGAAAGTTTCGCAATATCGCGGTGATCGGCACGTTTAGAAGCAATGAAAATCGCAATCAAAAGACCGAGCGTCATACCAGAACCACCATAGTTCGCAAAAGCGTCATTTAGACCTGCCCAAGTTGTTGGGTAAGGCGCGCCCCATGAAGAACCGTGTGCGGCTACGTAGTTTAAGTTTGCTAAGTTAGGCTCTGTGAAAATGGTGTCACGAATCGCAGCAATCGTATTTGGTCCGTGAATACCAAGAACCCATAGTAAGTTGGAAATAAAGCCAAGTAATAGTACAGAATAAATATTCGTACCCATGTCTTTTAGCGGTGATTGAATCACTGTATAAACAAGGTCATGCAAGCCATCTGGAGCGATTAAAGAAATCAAATAGTTCAAAACAGAGAACAAAATCATAACTAAGATAACTGGAATCAATACTTTAAAAGAACGAGAAACTGCTGGTGGAACTTGAGCTGGCATTTTGATTGTAAGTCTCGGCGCACGTGCAAGACGGCTGAAGACTTCCCCTGTAATAATACCAACGATTAGAGCTACGAAAAGACCTTGAGCCCCTAAGAATTTTGTAGTCATATATGCTTGGTTATCGACAACTAAGTAAGGCGTGTAGATGATGAAGAACGAGCCTATCGCTGTCAAACCACATAATAAATCATCTTGCTGGAAGAAAATTGCTAAATTACGTGCTACTAAAAATGTAATAAGAATGGCCATAATATTGGTTGAACCTTGTAGTACTGGCGCAAAAATCGCTTGAGCCTCCGCAAGATTCGGGAATATTTTACCCAAGAACAAGATTTTTGCGATAAATCCGTCTGGACTAAGTACCGCGAAGTTAATTAATAGGATGATAGAACCCGCCATAATTAATGGGAAAACTAAAATAAAAGCATCACGAATGGCAGCAATGTGCCGCTGTGAATTCAGCTTATTGGCAACCGGTACAAGCGCTTTCTCCATCCCATGTTCAAACTTTGTCATTAAACTCATTGTATAAACCCCTTTCTAAATTGAAAAGCCGAGCACGCCCGTTTAGCCCTGACAGAGCTTGGAGCAGGCGCAGTAAAAACCCTCTTTTGGTTTTTGCGGAGGCTGTGAAAGCTCCGAAGGGTTGGCGTGTGAGGCTGGATCCGAAGGCGCCAAACAAGACGCCAAATCCTTACATGCCCAAACACCCACTAACCTCCCAATCCCAAGTCATTCTAAGCTCACTGTCATAAGAACCACTAATGGATTACATACTCACTTCGTTCCTATGCATATTGAGGTTCTAATTCAGCAAAGTACGCTTCATAAGAACCACAACAAACCCAGCTTTGTTAACGCTTTCTCTTCAACCAAACCATATTCACCAGACATGCTTCAAACCATGCCTGGTGAACCCTATTTTTACTCGTTAATCAAATTTGCCCCATTTTCTTTAATCGTTTTTTGATACCAATAGAAACTATCTTTCTTATAGCGAGCTAATTCTTTCTCATCATTCTCATCACGGTCCACATAAACGAAACCGTAACGTTTCTGATAGCCGTTTAGCCAGCTTAGTAAGTCGGTGAACGACCATGTGCAGTAGCCTAGCATTTCCACGCCGTCTGTGATTGCTTCTTGAATGGCAATCGAGTGAGCGCGGATGTAGTCGATGCGGTACTCATCATGAATCTCGTTTCCTTCTTCTAATGTATCATATTCGCCAAGACCGTTCTCAGTAATAAGTATTGGTAAACGGTAACGGCTTGCGATACGGCGAAGGCCAACGCGTAAACCAGTTGGGTCAATGTCCCAATCCCAGTTTGTTTTTTCTAAATATGGATTATTAACGTGACGGTAAACACCAGGAAGTCCGCTTTCTTGTGTGGAACCTTTTTCACCGGTTGTGTTCATTTTACCAACGCCAACGCCATCTAGCGGGTTCGCCGCGTTTGTCATTGTGCGGTAGTAGTTCACGCCCATGAAGTCTGGTTTTCCTTTTTTAAGAAGTTCTGTGTCGCCTGGTTCTAAGTCCGGTGCGAAACCGTTGTCTTCTAGCCAGTTCCAGACAGCGATTGGATATTCGCCCCAAGTGTAGACGTCCATCCAAAGGTGCGCGTTGAATTCTTCGCTGTTGTCAGCTGCTAACGCGTTCTCTGGTTTGCCATCAATCGCATAGTTCGGACCATATGCAAAACTTGGACCGATTTTGCCGTCCATGCCTAGTTCGCGGAATTTCGCGATTGCTGAGGCGTTGGAAAGGTTAGCGATGTGGTTGGCTTGGAACATCCGCTTGTCGTCAGTAAGACCTGGCGGGTGAAGTGCCAATTTGTAGCCATGCGAGATGAAAACATTTTGTTCGTTCAAAGTTACCCAATATTTCACGCGGTCGCCATAGCGTTTGAAGCAAACTTCGGCATAATCGGTGAAATCTTGAATGATGCGACGAGATTCCCAACCGCCGTATTCGTCTTGAATGGCTTGCGGAATATCCCAGTGGTAAAGCGTGATAACAGGTGTAATGTTATGAGCTACCAATTCGTCAACAAGTGCGTCGTAGAAAGCTAAACCAGCTTCATTTACTTCACCATGACCTTTCGGGAAAATACGACTCCAAGCGATTGAGAAGCGATAAGCCTTCAATCCTTGTTCTGCCATTAGCGCAACGTCTTCTTTGAAGCGGTGATAATGATCGACTGCCACATCACCATTTGTTCCTTTAAAAGTTTTGCCGGGAATGCGAACAAATTCATCCCAAACTGATGGACCTTTACCTTCTGTGTCCCAAGCACCTTCGACTTGATATGCTGCGGACGCTGAACCCCAAAGGAAATCTTTTGGGAAAGGCTTTAATGTTTTGTGTTGCATAATGCACCTCCGAAAAATTAAAAACGCTGATTTTGTCTTCTTGTTTATAGTTTAAATGTAAACGGTTCCGAGGTGAATGTAAATATTATTTGGCGATTCGGGTTGATGTTTCAGTGGGTTGGAATATGTTTCAGGGGTGGAACGTGGTGTTTCATAGCGGGGAGCTTTGCTGAGTTAGAACCTCAATATGCATAGGAACGAAGTGAATATGTAATCCATTGGTGGTTCTTATGGCGGGGAGTTTAGAATGATTTGGGGTTGGGAGGTTGTTGGTGTTTGGGCATGTAAGGAATTGGCATCGTGTTTAGCGCCTCCGGATCCAGCTTCAAGAGCCAGCCCTTCGGAAACTTCACGCCCTCCGAAAAAGTCAAAAGAGGACTTTTCCTGCGGCCGCTCCAGTTTCTGTCAGGGCTAACGGGCTCTTTCAGCTTTTCAATTTGGGAGACTCCCCCTATTTACAAATCAAACGTATGTTCGTATAATGAATGGTAAGGAGGTGATATGAAGATTTTTACTGTGTGTAAATAGGTTTTTAGTGAATTGTGTATGAATATTGAGTTATTCGAAAAAAAGAATTGTTTTCCAATGTAAAATATGTTACTTTAAAAGTTGGTGAACGCTTTCACCTAAGGGAGAGCTAGAAAAAATACAAAAAACAGAGGAGTTTTTGCATGAAGATGTGGCTGAAAAAAGGGTTGTTAGTCTGGATGGTTATTGCTTTGGTAGTTTCGACTTTACCGGCATTTGAACCGCGGGCTGAGGAAGTCAAGGGAGATGTGTTTCCAACGCCGAAAACGACGGTGCAAGCGAAACCGGTTGAGTTGGTTGAGGAACGTACGGAGAATGAGATTGTTTATGATAATCAGAATGGGACATTTACGAAACAGATTTTCACGGAGCCTGTGAATGTGAAGGAAGATGGCGAGTGGGAACGGGTGTCGAACGATTTGGTGACGACGGAAGATAATGTTATCGAAGCGGAACGTACCGAAATTAAGGCAAGTTTTTTACCGAAGATGGAAGACGGGAAGTATAGCGTTTTTGGCGAGGGGAATGAAGCGATTGCGTTTCGTTTTGAATCTGCTGAGGGCGAGAAGGAACTGACTGCCGTAAAGGACGTGGAATCAAGCGTTGACGGTAATGAAGTGCGATTTAAAGATGTTTTGCCGAACACGGATTTGCGGAATTTGCATTTTAACACGTCTGTGAAGGAAGACATTGTTGTTAATGAATATAATGGATTTAATATGTATAATTTCCGATTGGACACGAAGTTGAAAGTGGAGCAGTTGGAGGATGGTTCGATTACGTTTACGAACCGTAAGGGCAAGGTAGTATTTGAACTGCCAAAACCGGTGATGTCGGACTCGAATGTGGATGAGAAGTCGGGTATTGCGGCGAGTTCGGATGCGGTGGAATTCAAATTGGAGGCTTTGACGAGTACGGCTTATGCGCTACAAGTGGTTGCTGACGCGGACTGGTTGAAGGCGGAAGATCGTGAATATCCGGTGTATATTGATCCGAGTGTGCAGTTGAAGAAAGTGACGGATGCTCATATTGCGAGTGCCTATCCGACGACGAATTATTCGGGAAGTAAGTTGTGGGACGCGGGACAAGGTGAGTATACGTTATCTGTTGGGCAATATGACGGCACGACAGGGATTAACTACGCGTACATTAAGCCGGATGTGTCATCTTTAGCGAAGGCATCGATTGAGTCGGCGACGTTTAAGGCGTATGCGACATGGCATTACTACCCATCTACACCGAACTTGGTGAAATTGGATGAGGTTAAGGGTGCGTGGACGCCGGGCGCGATTACGTGGAATAATAAACCGACAGCGACGAATATTGCGCAAACGAACGTTGGACGGGATCAGTGGGCTAGTTTTAACGTGAAGGATACGGTGCAGGCATGGGCGCAGGGCACGCGGGTGAACTATGGCTTCATGATGCACACGACGAACACGCAAGGTTTTTGGAAGAAGTTCACCGCGACGGAAACTGGCAAAAATGTGCCGTATTTGGAAGTGACGTATTCGTATGCGCAACCTGCCAAAGCGACGGTGAAAACGACATCGAATGGTCCGGGAACTGGCACGGGGTATATGGATTTGACGTGGAACGCGGTGCCGGGTGCGACGGGGTATCGACTGCTTATTTCGAATGGCTATAATTATGAGCATATACCTGTCGGAAACGTGACGACTTGGACATCGAAAGGGAAGAAGATTTTCCCTACGCAAGCAGAAATTGATGAGGGAGAATTTGAGTTTCATACCGATGGCAAGGGTGTGGAATTTGCGAATGATCCGCGAGAACTTTATGAAAATGGATATCAGGCCGGAAGTGGTTTTGGCTTGCGGAATCAACAAAAATATATCGTACGTGTTTTAGCGACATTCCCAGGCGGGGATAGCCCTGCGTCGGATATTACGGACGTATATATGCCAATCGAAACGCCGGAGACGCCAACTGGAAAAGCGTATGCGAATTTGGCGGGAAGTAATAGTGGCTATGTGCAAGTGAACTGGGCGCCTGTTGCAAACGCGGAAGGCTACTACGTCACAATGTTTGACGGAAAGAAAGATGTTCAATTTGATGTCGGAAATAAAACGAGTTGGACGACGCAAGGCAAAGGTTTATGGGCAACGCCAGCCGAGATTGCAGCAGGTGGCTGGGAGCTTCATACAGATGGAAAAGGCGCGGAATTAGCGCAAGACCCGTCGCCGGTATATAAGAACTCGGGCGGAACGCTAGGTCATTTGAAAACGTACGCTTTCCGAGTAAAAGCTTATACGAAGACGGGCAAACAAGCGGCTAGTGCCATTTCGGGTATTTACAAGCCAACGATTCCGCAAGTTGGTTCGCAACAAGGGATGGTGGATTATTGGACATCGATTCCTGTTATTGGCGGCGAAGTGAATGCGACGAATGGGAATTTCTTGTTTAGTGAGACGGATTTTGAATTAGAAGGACGCGGGCCAAGTATTAATATTAGCCGTACTTTTAATAGCCAGAATGATCAGGTTGGTCTTTTTGGGAAAGGTTGGACGAGTACGCTGGAAACGCGTGTGGCGGAGCAACCGAATGGTGATGTGATTTTGTTTGAATCGGATAACAAAACGCAGCTATTTACAAAAAATGACACGAAATATGAGGCGCCTGCTGGTGTTTATAGCGAGTTATCGAAGACTGCGAATGGCTTTTTGCTAGTGGAGCAGGACAAGTCGGAAGTGGCGTTTAATGCTGCGGGGCAGTTGTTGTCGGAGAAGGATCAGAACGGCAATACGTTAATGTACACGTATACTGGTGGTAAATTGACGAGCATGAAGGATGCGTCGGGTCGCACGGTGAGCTTTGGGTATGCGAGTGGCGGAGCGCAGATTACGAAGGTTTCAGGACCGGAAAATCGTGATGTGACGTTTAGCTATGATGCGCAGAAGCAGTTGACGATGTCGACAACGCCGCGCGGGAAGCAGTATCGTTATGGCTACACGGATGGCTTGTTGACGGCGATTTATGATCCGAAACATACGGATCAGAAGCCATACAAGACGGCTTATGAATATACGGATAAGAAACTTGTGAAAGTGACGGATCCGGTTGGAAAAGCGACGACGCTGAGCTATGCGCCTGAGAAGCGCGAGGCGACGCTTGTGAACGCGAAGGGTAAGAAGACGGTTTATACCTACAACCTGGCGGGAAACCCCGAGAAAGTGATTGTGGACGCGGATGGCTTGAAGTTAACTACGACGACGAGCTATGAGGCGAATAACCTGATCAAAGAAGTGAGTCCGAAAGGGCAAGAAGAGACGTATACGTATGACGCGGACGGGAATGTGACGTCGGTGACTGATCCTTATGGAACGGAGAAATACGCGTATAACGAGAATAATGATGTGATTTCTGCAACAGATACGGAGAATCGCGAAACAACGACAGCGTATAGTGGTGCTGACGCAGTATCGGAAACCATTCAGACGGAAGCCAATATGTCTTCTGTGACGCAATATGATGCTTACGGGAATCCGATAAGTGGCAGTGGTGATTTGTCAGCTGCTGGGAATCTATTGTTGAATAATGGTTTCGAAGGCGGCGAAACTCTCCCAAACTGGAAGATGCTTCAAAGCAACACGACGGGCGGTTTAAGTTTTGATAGTAGCGAAAAAGGACCTGGTAGTTTGGGTGGCAGTGGTGCTCTCAAAATTTCGAGTGAAGGAGCAAGTACGGAGAAAGGTTACACAGCAGCGACGCAATATGTGGATGTGGAACCGAATACGACGTACACGTTGAGCGCGACTATTAAAACGGCGAATATGACGAATTCAGATGCTTTCCTAATGGCACGTTTACAGACAGCAGCAAGTAAAGATGTTACGGATGGCAATGTGTGGAACTCGAACCGTGCGGCTACCATGCAAGGAAATCGTAACTGGTTGAAGCGCCAAATGACATTTACAACAACGAAAGAAACCAATAAAGTTTTGATATACCTTATGAGCGAGCAAATGGCTGGAGCAAAAGGAAAAGGCACAGTCTGGTATGATAACGTGCAACTTGAAAAAGGAAGTACTGCGTCGAGCTACAACCCACTTGTTAACAACAGCGTGGAGAATAGCACCGAACTAACAGCAGATGGCTGGGTGCGTGCCGGCAACACTAGTCTAACGGCGATGCGCATCACCGATACAGAAGCATTCAGCGGCGACAGTTCCGTCCAACATGAACGTAAAGCAACGACAGAAGAAAATGCTTTCCTAAGACAAACTGTCACTTTAAATCAAACAACCGCAAAAGCAGTAACGATTACCGGCATGTCCAAATCGGAGAACGCCAAAGCCAGCGGTACAAGCAAACTAAGCGATGACTACGCGTTATGGGCCGATGTCCGCTATACAGACGGTACAAATGAATACGTACGCGCACGATTCCCATTAGGAACCAACGATTGGAACCGAAGTGCAGTTGTTGTGAAACCAACGAAGCCAATCCAAACCATCCGCGTATCTACCATGTTCCAAAACAGCGCGACAGGAAAAGCTTGGTTTGACGACGTACGGATTCTAGACGGCGAAGTAATGACGAAAAACACCTACGATTCAAACGGCAATTACGTGGTCGCTTCCTACGATGAAGAAAACCGCAAAACAGCCTTCACATATGACGTCTACGGCAACAAGCTGACAGAAACCGATGAAAAAGGCAATACGAAGAAATTAGAGTACAACGCGGATAATCAACTGACAAAAACAACATTAGCGAACGGTACGGCGGTTGCTTATAAGTATGATGATAATGGAAATACCACAGAGAAATTCGTGACGGCAGACGGTAAAGAGCAGCAGAACAGTTACGCATACGATAGCGACAACAAAGTCACACAATTTACAGATGCATTAGGACGTAAAATCAGCTATGAGTATGATGCAAATGCGAATGAAACAAAGCTAACTAAGCCAAATGGTGATATTATTGAAAGTATTTACGACTCAGCCGATAGGGCATCAGGAATTAAGTGGAATGGGCAAACAGCATTTAATTTCCAATTCGATCCTAATGGTAATGTGACAAAAGTGACAGATTCAGTTAATGGTGTAGTTCGAGATAAGTCATATGATGATGCAGATAGAATCACCAAACAAGTAGAAAGAGGCGGTAGCACTTCCTGGGTGTATAAAGATAAGCCAAGCAAAGATAATAAAGGGAAGTCAGATAAAATTAGTGAGATAGCAACTACACATGGATCACATAACTATAAAGCTACTTATAGTTATAACAATATCAATCAAAATACAAGAGTAAACGATGGTACGCGTAATTACTATTTGGATTACGATGAATTTGGTAATGTGAGTAGCTTTATTACTGGAAACGGTGTCGGATCCACTTACAATTTTGACGCTACAAAAAAAATTACAGAAGTTCAAATTGGGACGAAAGATGGCAGCACTCTTTTCGAGGAGAGTTATACCTACGATGATGCTGGAAATCGCATTAGTATTGAAAATAAGAAGGACGGAAAAACGTCGTACTCCTATGATTCTATTAATCAGTTAACAAAAGAAACGTTAAGTGATGGAACTGTTAAAGCATATTCGTATGATGGCTTTGGTAACCGTACAAAAGTAATCGATTCTAACAAGACAGAAGATACCATAGCAAGCTATAATGAAGGTAATCAGCTGACTACATGGGATAATGATAAAATTACGTACGATACTAATGGTAATCGTCTAAGTGATGGTAAATACAGCTACACATGGAATATAGCAGATCAATTAACAGCTATCACTAGAAAAGGTGATAGTACACCATTTATCACCTATAAATATGACGATGACAATCGCCGTATTGAAAAAAATAATGAGGGTGAAGTTACAAAATATTATTACCATGGAGACAGTATCGAAGTTCTGTATGAGACTGATGGTACCGGAAATGTTTTAAGACAGTATGTTTATTCAGACAATAGAGTTCGACTAGCAATGAAGGTGGGTACTAAAACACTATTTTATCAATACAATGCACATGGTGATGTAATTGCGCTGACGGACGAGACAGGTACAGTTGTCGCAAGCTATAGTTACGATGCATGGGGAAATGTTTTGAGTTCCAATGAAAAAACAATAGAAGCAAAACAGAATACATTCGGTTTTGCTGGATATAAATACGATAAAGAGATTGGAATGTACTATCTTATTGCTAGATACTATGAGCCAGAGCAAGGTGTATTTATTTCTATTGATCCGGATCCAGGTTCAGAAGACAACCCAATTACAATGAATGGTTACAATTATGCAAATAACAACCCAGTTATGTATTTTGATGCAGATGGGCGTTTAGCTTGGGTCGCGGGTTTTTATTTTGTACCAGGTATAGGTCAAGTAGCAATGGTAGCGACTGCTGTTGGAGCCGGAATTTATGTAGGCTGGAAATATAAAAAGCAAATAAGGAGAGGGGCTAGCCGCGCATGGAAGAAAGTTAAAGGCTGGGGTCGATCGATTAGGAAGTTTGCGAAGGGTGGTAAGCAACGTATAGGAGATACAGCTTTTCAAGGTGTTTCGACTGAAACTTTGAAAGAATGGTATAAAAAGGCTAAAGGCCAAGAAAAGCTGAGGATTAAGAAGGAATTGAAAGCTAGGGAAGAAGCAAATGCTCGAAAAAGACAAGGTAATAAAAAAAGTAAAGGAAAGTCGAAAAAAAATTAGATGATTGGTAAGGAGGTGAGATCTTGTCCAGCAAAGATGAGTGTAATATATTGATTAAGCAAGCTAAAATAGCTTCTGACCCAGATGAATTAAGCAATATTCTCGAAGAGTTGAAAGAATGCCCTTCCAATAAACAAGTTGAATCGTTGTATGAATCGTATGTGGATCATGAAAATCAACTTGTTCGTTGTATTGCTTTTGAAGGTCTAGGGAAATCAGAGAACTTAAGTAATGAGGTGTACCGTAAAGCAATTGAGCATCTGCATGATGAGGTACTTGTGGTGATGAGCTGTATAGAGTTATTGAGTAACTCGAATTTTGAAGGAAGTGTCACTAGTATAGCGGAATTATTAAATCATCCGGATGCTAATGTTCGTTGTGTAGCTGCAGAAGCGTTAGGAAATATGAATAGTCCTGAAGCATTGCCTGACATCATGCGAATATATCAAACCGAGGTGGATGAATTGGCAAAAGTCGGACAAACGTATGCAATATATTTGTTATGTGATTCATCAGAGGAGGATCAGGCTTTAGCTGATATGGCGGATTTGCTATACGCCAATAATGAAACGGCCACTTATCGCGCAATGAATAATTTGATAGCTATTTTAGATGACACAAACGAAAATATGATTTATAAAGCATTTAAGGATAAGAGTAATAGTGCTGCTAGTGAAGCATTTCTGGAAGAATTAAGAGGAAATATGAAGGCATATTTTGAGTAAGTGAGTATTTGTTTATTGGAGAAAGAGTATGTCATATAGAATATTCTTATTGAGAAAGGTGAGTATGATTCAGTAAGTGATATAGCAAAATTAAGTGTTGATAGTGCTTGCTTTATGTGGAACATAGATGGTGATGGTGGCTTCTTAGCTGTTAATGGTGATGCGATAAATGTCCAAGGAAATCATATAGAGATCTTCGCTAAATATTTGTTACAGCAAGAAGGGATGTAAATATGTTTGTTTTGCGCAACATTAGAACAGAGTAAGAGATTTTAAAATTTACGGAGAAAAAATACTATTGCGGGGCTGAATTTTAGCTCCGCACTACATAAATTTTGTTCGAAAAATAAGAGCTGGAGAAGCTTCGGCATGGTAGTGATTTATGGTGTGGCTTATGGTATCGGATTTGGATAATTATATAAAGTAGGAAGGCATATCAAGTCAACGAAGATAGCTAAAAAATGATGTTAAAATTATCGATGTAGAGAGGGCTTTTAAATGCTACTGACAGTATATATACTATTGGTTATTACTAGTATTATAGTGTGCATTATGCTGGAGTCTAAAGGTAAGTCAAAAGTTTTATTTGGACTAGTATTTGCCATGGGTGTATTTTTTACAATTCAAATAGGTCGATTATTGCTGTAAAAAAGAGTGAGTGAGAGGATTTCAAATAGAAATAGTAGACAAAACTATCAAAAAGGAATGAGTATAATTGGATTCTCTATTAAATATATTGATACATCTATTACTGATATTTACCGTCCTGATTCTGGGAGTCATCAAGAAATTTAAAAATGAGTCTGTTGACAAAGTGGTATCGTATATTATGATGGGGGCAATGCTTTTAATTATAAGTATTGGCTTCTATATAACAATATAATATCAAGATATGAGGTAGGTGGAAAATGGAGTTTTCAAATATATACCGTTTGGTTTATTTTGCTGTATTTCTGTTATTGTTCTTGGTTAGTATAGTACTTTATTTTGCGTTTAAGGCTTATGGGCATATTAGATGGTTAAATATCAGCGCTGTCGTTATTTTTTTACTTGTCATTGGTATCTATACGAAATATGCGGTTGATACCTTCATTTATTATGAATAGTTTCGAAAGTAATGAAAGAACATACAAACAAGTTGAGATTCATGAAGAAATTTTAAAGGGAGAATAAGAAATGGAACTGTTGAAGGCATTGGATAAGATAGAAGAAGCCCTAATTGAGAGTCACAGTATCGATATACAATTAAACAAAATCCAACTAAACCTTATATATCCTGATAATGGTGAGAAAGCTACTTTGATTTTTAGGAAAGTTAGTACGTTTTATTTTGTGAATGGATATGAGGATAGTCGTTATGCTACAAGCGATTATGAATACGGCGAAAAGCGGGAGCTGTTATCTATTGTTTACGGCAATTCGAGAAACCAAAGCTTGCTGATAAAGGCCAAAGATAGATTCTATAATGGATTTGATGCTACGTTTAATTTCACATTAGAATTTATGGAAGGTTTACTACTTATTGAGGCGGATGAAATTGAAATTAATGACTGTAAATTTGAGAATTTAATTTAAATATGTTTTTCAAGGGCCAGCATGTATACATAGGTAAATCGAAGCCGCGGATGGCAGATTTATAAAGAAATAAGGGTGTGTTTAAATGATTTTAAGGGGAATTCGAATATTTAGTGATGAATATAATCCGAACGAAAAGCTAGAGGAAGTATTTCATATACAAGCTGAGTCGATGTGTAGCATGTTTTCTAGCTTTGTGTATGAGAAAAAAATTAGGACTAGCGTGACGGTTATCAATATTGAGTGTCGATCTACCAATGCATTAGAACGAACAATAGAAATTGATGGGTTTCTGGATGTTTGTGTACACTATGATGTTAAAAATTTCGCGAAATTTAGTGAGCAACAGAAAAAAGAAATCCAACTGGAAATAATCATGCTAGGTTTGAAAAAGGCGTGCGAACATCTTTCGCTAGAATACGCGCCCTTTGAAGAAATCCAAAAGCAGATTATCTCTTTGAACTACAATCATTGTTTTATTTGGAAAAAGCCAAAATTTTCTCCAAATAGAAAGCGTAAAGTGTTTGTGAAAGTAGACTGGGGAATATACAAGATTGACTTGATGCTAGTTATTGAAGGGAGAAACGGAACTATCTTATTACAAAGAGCAGTGCCCATCAATCATCCAGGCACTATGGGATTGGATATTTTAGGGGAGTTAAAGTGGCTTGATAACGATACGGTGGAATTAAAACATCGTTATATCAAATCGGAAGTGTATACTTTTACTTTATAAGGTGAGTGATAATTCAAGTGTTACTAGTTATTTTTTCTCTTGCTATCGTTGTGTGCATGGTCATCTGCTTTAGGGTGGAGTCTGATAGCAACTTGGCGGGTTTTGATAAATCTTTTTGTCTCTGCTTTGCAATATTATGTGGGGGATACTTTGCTAAGATGCTGTTTTTTGAAATTTTTTGAGAGGAGAAATCAGATGTCGTTTATATACCCAGCTTTAATTTTATTGAGTTTGATTGCGTGTTATATCACGGCAAGGTCCTCAATTAATGTAGTCGTAAAACGATTTTTTATGTGCTTTTTCGTGCTGATAGCTTTTTTAATGACTGTGTTCATAGAAACAGATATGATGGTTTGAATTAGATATTTAGAATTTATTATTATGGAATTGATGGTGAGTGTTTATGCAGCCTAGTTTTAGTAAGCAGAGTGTTTCAAAGAATCAATTTTTCTTACATAAATTAGTTAAGGGGAGTCTGGCA
Source organism: Listeria booriae (assembly GCF_000766865.1). Lineage (GTDB taxonomy): Bacteria > Bacillota > Bacilli > Lactobacillales > Listeriaceae > Listeria_A > Listeria_A booriae. The sequence continues at coordinate 401,391 of NZ_JNFA01000011.1, read as the reverse complement.
ACTTACGAGGTCAAAGGACGTACCCTAGAAATTGTCACGGATAGAGATAGGCTCATTTTTCCGTATGAGACCTATAATCAATTACATTTCGAAATCCAAAAGGCGATTCAGGCTGAGAATAACGATTTATTTTTGTATGTAAGTGACTGGATGGGTGAAGGAAGGCATATTGTACATTTTAGTGATCAAGGGATTAATCCAATTCAAGTTGTGAATGGCCTAATCGACTTTCTAGTAATTGATGAGTATCTGTATATGTTATTTGATGAAGAAGGTTTGTTTGATGAGAATGCGGATAATCAACTGAATTATTATAGTGAAAATGCTTTAGTACGGATGAAGCCTCACAATCAAAGGATAGAAAAAGTATTTCCTGAATCCTATACGCACTCGATTGTTGATGCAGAAACATTTTGCTACGATGGACAAGATGAACTATTTATATATTATTATGCTGACGATGGAGAAGAACGCTGCTTGATGTACAATCTACAGTCTCGAAAAATGAAAGAATATAAGCTATCTAATGTTGGTTGGAGTCGAGCTTCGTGTATAGATGGCCAGTTTACGTATACTACAAATAATACGGAACTGCTAAAGTATGATAGGGACATGATGCTACGCCAATCGTATCCAATATTTAACGAAAACACTTTGAGCATCCATGCGACTGGCGGTTATCAAGATATAGCGATTATGGTAAACGATAATGCTTGTTATTTACTCGATAAATAATGGATGATGTGTAGCTACGGAAATTCTGTTAGAAAGTAGGGATAACATGAAACTGAAGTATGTAACCATCCATGATTACTACGGCGGACAAAGGGATATCATGAAAAATTTTCAAAGACAGGCATCTTGTATGGATACTTTATTTGTTAAGTGCCTGCCAGATGTTGAGACAAAGGCAATTGAATCGCTAATAATAAACTGCTGCCCGACAGAAAAGGTCAAAACTTCTGAGTTAATAGACACCTCATATGAAGTGTACTATGGGTATGATACTAGATCATTTTTGGAGCTATCTGATCAAGATAAAAAGAAAGAGTTGTTAGAAATAATCTGGGAAGGAGCGAAAACTGCAGCAGGAGAGAATGGCTGGTGTATAGCCCCATTTGAAAAGGCGAAAAGAGCTGTTATAGATTTAGATTATAAGAATGCCTATCTGTATAAAAAACCTAAGAGTAGTCCTAATAGGAAGTATAAAGCGGTATATCTAATTCAACACGAGCTATATAGCGCGGAGATATTTCTTGTGATACTAGATAATGCAGAAAATGAATTACAACGAATACATCTTTTCTCAGAGGAACCGGAGGAAGGTCTATTTCTGCAATTAATCAGTGATATCACATGGAGAGGAAATAGTGAGATATTTATAAAAAACCAATATCAGGAATCATTATCCAAAATCGTTACTTTGCAAGTTTAATAATAAGGTAGTGATTTTAAAAGGAGGACAAAATGTCGTTTAACAAAGATAAGTATAACGGATTGATTAACCAAGCTAAAACAACTTCTGACCCAGATGAATTAAGCAATATTCTCGAAGAGTTGAAAGAATGCCCTTCCAATAAACAAGTCGAATCGTTGTATAAATCGTATGTGGACCATGAAAATCAACTTGTTCGTTGTATTGCTTTTGAAGGTTTGGGAAAATCAGAGAACTTAAGTAATGAGGTGTACCGTAAAGCAATTGAGCATCTGCATGATGAGGTACTTGTGGTGATGAGCTGTATAGAGTTATTGAGTAACTCGAATTTTGAAGGAAGTGTCACTAGTATAGCGGAATTATTAAATCATCCGGATGCTAATGTTCGTTGTGTAGCTGCAGAAGCGTTAGGAAATATGAATAGTCCTGAAGCATTGCCTGACATCATGCGAATATATCAAACCGAGGTGGATGAATTGGCAAAAGTCGGACAAACGTATGCAATATATTTGTTATGTGATTCATCAGAGGAGGATCAGGCTTTAGCTGATATGGCGGATTTGCTATACGCCAATAATGAAACGGCCACTTATCGCGCAATGAATAATTTGATAGCTATTTTAGATGACACAAACGAAAATATGATTTATAAAGCATTTAAGGATAAGAGTAATAGTGTTGCCAGTGAAGCATTTTTGGAAGAATTAAGGGGCAATATTAAGACATATTTTGAGTAAGTGAGAAAGGTACGTCATAAGAGCAAGGAGAGGCATGTTATGGTAATAAGTATTTATATTGTTATTATCCTCATTTGTATAGTGGGGTGTGCCTATTGGGATCATAAAAAGGGAATGCAAAAAATCCTCTTTATCCTTTCATATATTTTAGGGACAGTTACGGCGATATTACTTGTAAATTATATTTTTCATTTGTGGTGATTAGGAAGATACAAAGTCATTGGATGTCAGCAAAACAAAATATGCTTTCCAACAAGGCGCTTTATAGAATGGAGAGGGTTAAGATGAATTTTCAGCGTATGGAGACGAGGCAAAAAGAATTACTGTATGATTTACTCAAAGAATTCCCAGAATATATTGATGAGATAGAAAAGAACGGCATAAACAATCTTAATTCTGAAAGCGTAGAAAAAATTATAGATATACTTCTTACTGCTTTTACAAATTACGGTCTAGAAGAGGATGATGAACCGAATAAATATGGTTTAGAAATAGAAGACTTAATCGATATAGTTAATGATGCTGATTAGAGGCTGCTGGATGGCCATAAAGTAGAAAACTAAATAATAATGTTTAACGGCGATATAACAGTTACGAATCTTAAAGATACGCTCAATGGTGTAATCACTTGCGAACAATTATAAGTGAGAATACAAGCAGTACTACATAAAGAAGAGGTGTGAACCAATGGTATGGCGTGAACTAGAAAAATCAGAGGGCAATGTGTGGACGAAATTCAATGAACTATACAGGTTTCACCCGTCATCTGGTATGAATAACGAGATCATTCCCAAAAAGGCATCAACACCCTATAGAGAATATCGTGTGAAAGTAAACATGATTGCATACACGTTCAATGAAAATGAGGATTTGACTCCGACCTATACAGCTGCTGAAAAACAGGTCAGAGAGGCTTTTAAAGAGATATTTGGAGATTTTACATATGCGCTAGATTGGCAGCATACTTGCTACGAATTCAATCCGAATGAAGCCTATCCGCAAAACGAATTTGGAGAATGGCTCGTTCCGTTTTTTCCAGACGGTGACTATCATTTTTTCTTGGATAAAAGTATGCAAGCGGGCTGGCTAGGTCATCCCTGGCGGCGTACGATAACAATTATTGGAGCAAGAGCCATTAACATCGTGGAGGAAAAGCAATTTGATTTTTTGGAATATGGCGTGTAGGGCGTATTTGATGTGCTAAGGAGAACAAAATGTCTGTAAGGGAGTTTTAAAAATGGTTGGGTTAATCAATGACATTCTTTATGTATTTATAGTACTCGCGAGCCTATTGTTAATCAATTTTAAAAGTGAAAAATGGAAAAGCTTTTGGACGGTGATACTTACTGTGTGGTTTATAGCTGTCATAGGTTTAGTAATATATTTATAAATAGGGAGTGGCATGGGTGTACACAGAAGTAAATATTATTTCATTGCTAATTAATGCTATAGTTATAATTACAATGTTGATCATTTATAAAACAAAAATATATAAGACGAAAGAAAAACTGGTTTCATTAGTTACGGTTTCTCTTTTTATCGTAGCAACAATTGCGTATGTGGCGACTAAAATACTTTTTTGGACAGAGTTATAGCACTTTGCTTAAAAGAAATGGTGTATTTCAGTAAGGAGGACAAAATGCCAAACAACATCTATCAAAATCTGTTAATAGCCTTCCAAAACGCGGATTTAGAAGCAATCGAAGCTTTACTAATCGAGCTAAACAATTCAGAGAAAGAAAAACAAATACTGCTAGAGTTCGCAGACTCCACCGACAGAGACGTCCAATCTTTCGTATACTCAAAACTGTACGATTATGATGGAAATGATGTCATCCAAGCGGCCGTCAAAGGCTTGCAAAACGAAGATGAAATCGTCAGAATTAGTGCAATCGAAATCATCGGCAAGCAACAAGTTTTTGAACAGTTGCCAGCTCTCATCAACAGTCTCACTGATTCAGACGAACTCGTTCGATGCTATGCTGCAGAAACCATCGCTTTTCTAGGCACCAACCTGAAAGACCAGCTCGTCATGCAAGCAAAAGCTGAACAAGACGAGGTAGCGCGCACGGGGCTTTATTACGCGCTTTATTCGCTAGGCGCGACAGAATACTTAACTGCACTTTTGGAGCTCCTAGATAGCGAATCACACGTCGTGGTTATCCGAACCGTTCACCATCTGATGGACATCATGAACGCGGCTAACAAAGATGCCATTTTATCAACACTTCACAACTTGAACAAACGGGAACTTCCAGTCTCGATAAAAGAGGTTTTGAATGAATATCTAGACTAAGCTACGCGTTCAATAAATGCTTTCAAGTCGTTCGCAATCACCTCGGCAGAATCCTGTTCATGGTTTTGATAATAAACTTGAGGCTGGCCACTCATCATACACAAAAAATCGCCAGTTCCATCTTCCGCAATCACAACAAAAGCTTCAGGTAACCCGAATTCCCGTGCGATTTTCGTATTTCTCACAATATCATCAAATGTTTTTCGCAAATTCCGCTTATCTTTCACGGGATAAAAAAGCCACTCGCCAAATTCAGGTGCATTCACCAGCTGAACAAGCGCTTTATATTGCGAATCAAGCTGAACACCCAGAAGCTGCTCGGCGTCCACCAAATCTTGAGGCGAAACACCAGTTTTACAAGTAATACTTAAATCAGCATATTTTTTCATTTTCAACATCCTTTCAGTGATACAACGATTTTACCATAAGGAGCGGATACAATTGAACATGAACCAAATTCAACTAACGCAATCGCAATTCTATATATATAGCCCAAATGGCGGTTTTGTAGCTACTTATACTATCCAAAATGAGAAAATCAACATATCATTTGGAAATCAGAATCTCTCATTGGCATATATATTTGACCACCCTAATCTCAAAATATACAATGCTATTCTGACTGAGAATAATGAGGTGTATCTAATTGTTGATGGTTTTTCAGAAACGGAAGCGCTGGCAATTCTTTTTTTGAGCGAAACGGCTTGTGCACGAGATATAGTGGGGCATGGACTTACTGATTTTAAAGTCATTGATGGGCAAGCTTATCTGCTGTATCATGAGGAAGGCTTATTTCACGAGAACAGTGACAACGCGTTGAATGGCTACAGTGGGCATGTTTTACTGAAATGGAATCCTGCGGAAAACAAGATGGAGCAAGTGCTGCCGGACGGATTTCTCGAACTAATCGTAGATGCGAACTCGTTTTGTGCGGATGAAAAAGGGAACTTGTATATCTTTTATTATGGGGATTTTGAAGAGGAGAGCGGAAAATTTTGCTTGAAATATCAGATGCAGACGAAGCAAGGCGAATTTTACCCGGTTTCTGAGTACTATGATGCTTCGTTCTACCAAAATAATCACTTATTCGCATGGGATGGTAAAGGGATCGCCAAGTTTAATGAGCATTTGGAAAGGCTGGACTATTCGCTCATCGATACGGAAGGTTATACTGGGGTTAGCGCGGCGTATCATGAGATGGTTTTTATGAAGCGTGATTCCTGCCATGTTTACCGGCAACTCGCATAGCTTGCCAATCCCCGCCGTTTCACCTATAATGTTAACCTACTAAACAATAAAGGATGGGAACTAAATATGGAAGAAAATGTTTTCGAACGGATGGCAGAGAAGTATGATTCGCCGGATCGGATTGCGCTTGCGAATATTGTGGCGAACAGGGTGAAAGAGGAATTGCGTGACGCGGAAGACAAAACGCTGATTGACTACGGTAGCGGCACTGGTTTGGTTGGTTTGCAGCTTGCGGAACTTGTGAAATCTGCTACGCTCATAGATTCTTCTGAAAACATGGTCAAGATTATCCGTGAAAAAATTACTAATCATCCTATCACGAATGCTGAAACATTGGTTGCTGATTTCACGACAGATACGCTCGATTTAAAAGCTGATATCATCGTCGTTTCGCTCGTTCTGCTCCATATTCCCGATACAAAGGCGATTCTCAAAAGCCTCTATGAAACGCTGAACAAAGGTGGTCGGCTAATCATTATCGATTTCGAAAAAAATCCCAATGTTAGTCATCCAAAAGTACACAATGGCTTCGATTTTGAAGCATTAACGGCCTTGCTTACGGATACAGGTTTTGAGTCGACGGACATTCAAGTTTTCCACCATGGCAAGCAGGTTTTCATGAAACAAGATGCGTCGCTTTTCATTGCGGTGAGTGAAAAATAATAGTCAAATAGGTTCTAGAGTAAGCGCCAATATGGGTTGTTTACTCTGGGGCCTATTTTTTTATGAAACAATGGTTTGTATAGTTTTACCTTTAATTTGTCTATATAATCCAAATCTATCTATGTTAGAATGATTTTGAAAGCGCTTTTTTAGTGAGTTAACTCGAATAAACAGAGAATTTGGTGAAGGAATTTTTAGAAAACGAGGAAAAGGGGTTTTTGCATGCGTAAAAAAAGCTTTATTGCCGCGATTATCGTTGCTTTGTGTATCAGTTTGGTGCCGATGTTTGCGTTGCCGTCGCGGGCTGTTCAGGCGGAGGAAAGCACGAATAAGAATTTCATGATTTATTACCGGGCTTGGCGGGATGTGGAGATGAAGGGTGTTAACACGAGCCTGCCGGATGAGAACTGGATTAGTATGAGTGATATTCCGTATGGGATAAATATTGTGAATGTGTTTAGTTATGTGCCACCTGGTCAGGAGGAGTTGGCAAAACCGTTTTTTGATAAGTTAAAAGCGGAATATGAGCCGGAATTGCATGCGCGGGGCGTGAAGTTGATTCGTGGCTTTGATTATTCGAAATTGCTGGCCATTCCTTATGCGGGGGATTTCCCGACGGAGCAGGAATTTGATAGTTATGCGAAGGCTTTGCTGGATGAACTAATGATACCGTGGGGCTTGGATGGCTTGGATATTGATATGGAAACGCATCCAACTGCGGACGAGGTGAAGATTTCTGACGGTGTTGTGAAGGCGTTGTCGAAATATATTGGTCCGAAAGCCAACAATGGCACGCTCTTTTTGTATGACACGAATGCGCAAAATATGAATCCGTTCAAAAATGTGAGCGATAGTTTTGATTTGCTGGCGTATCAGCAGTATGGCAGTGGGCCGAGCAGGACGGAAATGGCGGCGAATGCTTATGCGCCGTACTTACCGAAGTCGCAATTTTTGCCGGGGCTTACTTTTCCAGAGGAGCAGGATCGGAATCGGTGGTATGATACGCGACTTCCGTATGAGGATTCGAACATTTACCAAGTCGCAAAGCATGTTCGGGAGAATGACTTGGCGGGAATGTTCTTGTACGCCTTCGATCGTGATGGAAAAACCTACAATGAGCCTGACATAAACAGTGTTTCACCGTCGAACCTGCTGTGGACAAAAACGGCGATTCTAGAAGTGAATGGTTATTCTGTCGATACTGCAAAAGCGTTGGCAAAACACCATTTACAGCGGATTAAGTACAACAGAAATCTGACGAGTGAACAAGTAACGGAAGTGGAAAGTGCTATCGATAAGGCGACGAACTTGTACGAGGCGAACGTTGCGATTCTAGGTGCGAATTTTGAAACAGCGCTAAACCCAAGCTACGACCCAATTTTAGAGCAAAAACTAACATCGATTTACCTCACATCAGCATTCAGCGCGCTCGACGAAGCTAACGCGATTCTATCTAAAGTTAAAACGAATTCGGCGGACATCGAGGCATTGAAAAACAACAAGGAAGCTTTAGAAAACCTTATTGGCGGGAAGAAATATTCGGAATCTGAAGTGAATCAAGCTGTGGAGGAACTTTTAAATAGCATCGCAGCCGTTCCAAAACCAGTGACAGTGAGCTATCAAGACACTGATGGGCAAAAATTAGCGGAGGATGTGCAACTTACTGGCAAATTTGGAGGTAGCTATGAAGCACCGCAAAAAGATATTCCGAATTATACATTGCAAGAAGTGAAGGGGCTAGAGCGTGGCACGTTTACGGAAATAGGACAAAGTGTTACGTATGTTTACGCGAAATCTGCACCGAAACCAGCACCAGTCGTTGATGATAATGATCCAGTCGTCGAAGAAGTAAAAGCAGAACCAGCACCACCAGTAGTAAAAAATACAGAAGATACCGCAAAACTTCCACAAACGGGGGATAAAGCGGCAAGTGAATGGCCTGTAGTTGTTGGGGCATTGGCGGTTTTTGCATCGCTTATTGTATTGCGTAGAAAAGGTCTGTAATATAAATAGGTTCTACAGTAGCGAGCTTGGCTGTTACTGTAGAACCTATTTTTTAATTTCTTACGTAAGCTTGTATAATCGCGTGTTTGGCATTGGTTGTAGAAGTTACTCGAATGCGATAGCGCTTTACTTGTTCCGGGACAATGAATGTTTCGCCGTAATGGACTGTGAACGGCGCAAAGGCATCGTTAAGCGATTCTACTTGGATTTGCTCGCCTTCCACGAGATTGAGCATATTCACACTGTCATGCGTATCTAAATCGACGTAATCGCTGAACCAGTGACGGTCTGTTTGGATGAACTCTAGTTCGTGAAGCCCGGTGCTTTCTGAATGAACTTTTTCGTCTTTATGCAAGGTTTTGAATTGATTAATAAGGTTTTCTTTTACCCAACTCGTGGAGCGGTCCATCAGCAAGTTAGGTTCCCCGTGGTCGATATGAACGGGGCGCGGCAAGCCATCTAAGCCTTTACGACCCCAGTCCCACAGTTTGAATGTAAAAATATAAGGTGTCGCGCTGATTTCTAATACAACGGTATCGGGACCGCCACAGTGAATCGTTCCTGGTGGTATTAAAAAATGGTCGTGTTTTTTGACGGGGAAAACATTGATGTGCTTTTCGTCTGGGAAGTTGAAATCGCTGTTTTCGGCGCGTCTTAAGTCTTGAATCAGTGCTTCTTTGGTCGTGTCTTCTTTGACGCCAAGATAAATGGTGGATTTCTCGCTTGCTTGTAAAATGTAATAGCTTTCTTCTTGGGTGTAGTGGATGCCGAACTTGTCTTGGGCGTATTCCACAAGGGGATGGACTTGCAAGCTTAAGTTGCCGCCGCCTACAGTGTCTAGGTAGTCGAATCGAATCGGGAATTCGCGTCCGAAGCGACTATGGACTTTTGGGCCCAGGAGTTCATCAGGGAACTGGTGGACAATGTTTGTTGCGGGAACTTCTATTTTTACATTTGCAAAGCTTAAAATAATGCTGTTTTCTTCGGGAACGCCGTCGAATGCCCAGCCGTAATTTTGGACGTTTGGGTCTAGGTTGAATTGCTCTTTCATCCATTGACCGCCCCAGACGCTGGAATCAAAGTAGGGAACGAGGCGGAATGGCTGTTCTGTGAACTGTTTGAGGCCAGCGCGATAAGCGGCACCGGAGATCATTTTTGGCGTGTTTTTGATATTTGTATCTAGTAGGAAGTCGACGCTGTTGTGCAGGCGGTTTTTGAGGCGGTCTGCGATGCGCCATTCGAAAAAGTAGCCGCGTTTGAATTTGCGTAGCGCGTCATCGTCATGGTTGTCAGCTTTCCAGTTGCTCATGTTTTCGTTGCGGAAGCGACATTGGATTTCCCAACGTGTGATGTCGGCGTAAATTAGAATATCGGCTTCTGCTAAAAGCGTTGCGCCAGTGCCGTAGACGACGATTGTTCCGGTGGCTGCTTTTATTTGTTCGCTGTAGTGCGCCACTTTGTCAGGGTCGAAAAATTCGGCTAGTTCGTAGTGGGACATGACGCCAAATACGCGGTCATCGGTTAGTGTGCGCTTGATGAGGGCGTTAATTTCGCTTACTGGAAGTGTGGCGGCGTCGGCTTGGATTGTAAGTTCTGGGTCAAGAAGGGGGACGAGTTGTGTAGCGATTTCGTCGTTGTTTACGCCTGGATAACATTCGATTGCGATAACTGTACGGCCGCTAATTTGTTTTTTTAGAGCTTGGGCAATGTTTTCGTATCCGTTCCAGCCAGTTTCTTGCGTCGTTATTTTTAGTTCTGGTTTTAAGTCGTAGTGGGACATGATTTAAGTTCCTTTCAGTCTTGTAATATCCATAAAACTTCGTAAGGCGCGAGTATTACTTGTCCGGAAATCTGTTGTTCGTTTAGCAGATTCACGCCGTCTGCCGGAATTTCTTTCGTGATTTCGCTGCACGTGACATTAACGATTCCATAAATGCACTCGTCCGCCGATTTTCTTTTCAAAGCAAAAACTTCAGAACCGAGATTCAAAATTTCTTGTTCAGCAAATGGCGAAAATGCTTGATGTGCGCGCCTGATTTGAATCAAATTTGTTAATGATGTAAAGATTTTGTTGCGGTATGGGTCTGATTCAAGTTGGGACACGAGCTGGTTAATTTCTAGTTTTTCACGGTTGATACGGCGGTTAATGCCTGATTTTTCGTAGCCAGCGATGTCGTTTTTGGAGCCTAGCAGGGAATGGTAGTAAATCGCTGGGACACCTTGGAACATAAGTAAAATGCTATGTGCGGCGATGATTTTCTGGATGACGAGTTGGTCTGTTGTGTCTTCTTCGGGGTTCTTTAAGGCCTCGCCGTAGTTGATATTGAGTTCGTAAACAGATTGTGTGCCGTTAGGATTGTCTTTATAGGAAATTTGACCGCCGTTTTGTACTGTTTTTTGAACCAGATTATCGATTTCTTGCTGGGATAGCAGGCCGGTAGCTGGGCGCATGCCGATGCCGTCGTGGCTCGCTAGGAAGTTGAAATATGTCGCTGTTTCTGAAATCGGCGCGATGCTTTTTGCCCAATTGGAAAGCTGTTCGGAATTATGGCAGGTCATTGTGTGCAGTACGAGTGGCGGTAATGGGAACTGGTAGACCATGTTTGCTTCGTTTTCGCCTTTTCCGAAGTAGCTAATATTTTCTTCGTGTGGCACGTTTGTTTCGGTGATAATCTGCAAGTTCGGATAGAGTTCGTCAATTAACAACCGCCAAAGTGAGATGATTTCATGGGTTTGCTCTAAGTGCATACAAGTTGTGCCGGAAGTTTTCCATAAAAATCCGATGGCGTCTAGTCGAATGCTTGTGGCACCCTGGGACGCGTAAAAGAGAAGCACGTCGGTCAGGGCGGCAAGGCAATCAATGTTTTGAACGTTCAAATCTACTTGGTCTTCGCTAAATGTTGTCCAAAGTTCTCTGCCGTTTTCATAGGTGTGAAATAGCGGGGACGTTCTTGGACGGACAACTTTGCTGTAGTCGAATGTCGCATCTTTCTCAATGAAAAAATGGTCGTAGTGCTTGAACCAGTCGCTCGATTTAGAAATGTGATTGGCGACAAAATCAAGCATGACGCGAAAGTCTGTAGACATTGCGCGCACGTCATTCCAGTCGCCGAGTTTTTCATCGATCGTTTTATAATCGGTTACCGAAAAGCCGTCATCGGATGTGTACGGGAAAATTGGCAAGAGATGGACGTCGGTAATGGTGTCTGCAGCGTGTTGATTTAGAAATGTGTGCAATGTTTGTAATGGCGCCTTGTCTTCTTCAAAAATGCTGTCGCCGTAAGCAATAAGATAAATGTTTTTTTCAGATATGGGCGCGATTGGTTTTTTTGAAGCATCGATGTAGGGCTGAATGCATGTGTCTATTTTTTCTAGATAGGATGGTTGATAAGCGTCTTGATAAATCTTTTTTAGTTTTGCTTCTAGTTCTGTACGCAATTTATTTTCCTCCTAGTAACAGTGTAACGAAGCCTTTTGTCGGGATGTGAATGGATTCGTTTTCGATTTTGGCGATTTTTTCTTCGGCTAGTGAAACGAGCCAGTTTGAGTCGCCCAGTGAAGTGGTTAGGCGAACTTTTTCGTCGTTGTCGGTTGGGTTGAATAGGCGGATGACAGTGCCTTCGACGTCCCATGCTTGTTTGCAGGTGCTCATGAAGATGTTTGGATTGTCGATTTCGAAAAGGGATGTGTGTGCTGGCAATTGTTGTACGGGATAATCGATTTCGAAGCGCTCTATCCGTTCTTCAAATGTGTTTAGTGACTGCAATTGATATGTCGCGATATGGCCCTCAAAAGCGTTGGACTGTGCGAAAAGATCGCGTGCGTTTAGCGCCTCATCCTGAACGTAAACGGCGTATTCGAAAATCATTTCTTCAAGCATTTGTCCGTCCGGTGTTGGCACGACTTTGTTATTGATACCTGAAGCTCGGCCGGGACGCCACATTAAATCATCTTTTCCTAACAAGCCATTACTTCTGAAAAGGGTCAGGGCGATTTCCGCTGATTCTGGCAAAATTTCATATTCTTTCATACCGCCAACGAGTAGCGCGAATGTTTTCTCAGCTTCGGATACGGCGACGATGTTTTCTAGCGGATAAATCGGGACTGGTGCTTCAACAAACCCGTCTTTGCGCCAGTTGGTTAAATAAGGATTGGTCACGCTGCGTTTCATCAAGCTGTAGCCTTGATCGGCATAAGAAAACTGAGGTTTCTCGACATTTGTTTTAATTAGCGCTCTGACGCGGTGGTCTTTGACGTGATTATCAACGCGATGGCGAATACGAGCAAATTCCTCCCCATCAATTAACTCAATTTCTGTCAAAATTTCAAAGGATTCTGTGCGGTTTTTCGCGATTCTAGCATCTAAATCTTTTGGGACCGTTGCGCTGTGTTTTAGGGTCATTTTGCTGTATAGGTCGCTTGTTTCAACGGTTTGCAGCTCGGTTGATGTGATATAAATCGTTTCGTCATCGGCGAGTGGCGAGAAGTCAAAGGAATCGCCGGCATCTGCCACATTTTCGAATTGGATAAGGTTTTTAATGCAATTCTGTGTTTTTTTATTCAAAAGATTGATTTTTCCGTCTTCGAATTGGACGCGGATGGTGTCGTTTTCGATTTGGGATGTAGAGGTTGTAGCTAGATAATTCATGGTTGCATCGGTCGGTTTGATTTGCATCGTCGTATATCCTAAAGCAGGAGCCGTCTTGTTTTTCAAGAAAATTTCTGTGCGGTAGTAAGATGGGACGGCAACTTCTTTTTCACCGTTTGCAGTGACAATGATTTTGCGACCGCCATCGAGTTCTTCTTGGTGAACGACGCTAAATGGCACTTCTTCGCCGTTTGCAGTGAGTGTGAAGGCTTTTTCTGCGGTGAACACGACAAGTTTTGCGACGTTTTGTGCGACGATGGGGTTCGTATGGAATAACACCGCGATGTTTTCATTTTCCGAGTCATTGCTAATTGCTTTGGCGATTTGTTTTTTCAAAAGATTAATAAGATCGTCGGTCATCCGCAGAGCACTCGTAAGTCTGACGACAATGTCATGGTTCGCATCATCAGAATTGGAGGCACCGATACCGTTGTGCGCGTGGCTATCAAAGAGTTTCTTCCAAATGATGTCCAGCCAAGGTTGCGGGTATTCCAGCCCAGCGTCTTTGGCGATAACTGCAAGCGGTTCTAAAATATTCACGATTTTGTTTTCGACGATGTAATTCAGTCGTTTTATATCATAACGCTCGGAACGGCACGTGTTGTGAATCCGCGATTTTTGACAAGCAAGTAGTTCGCCGCTAATTTCATTCGGGAAGGGGTCGCCCGCCCACGCATCATTCATAAACGTTTCATAATCAGAAAGCACAAATGTGTAGCCTAAATTCATCGCGTTCAGTTCTTCAATAATTTCAGGAAAGCCTTTGCGGACAAGCACTTGATCGCCGCCAGCCGGCAAAAGTAAGACGTCCGTATGCGTATTCATCGCAGCAAGCTTATCTAAAATAGGCAAAAGCCGCGTCTCAACATAACTTTTTTCACTACTTAAAAATTTCCCAGGGCCGTACCCGAAGAAAATATTATTCGTTGGAATCGACTCGTTATCCGGTGAAATCCAGTTAAAATGAAGGTCCGTTTTCACTTGGTCATTGTAAACGCCGCGTTGGAAAATGCTGTGCGCCATGTTGAAAGACTTATAAATAGCAGGAAGATAGGCATGCTGTCCGAAAATATCAGGCGAGTAACCGATGCTCATACTATGTCCAAACGCTTCACCCATTTTGTAGCCATAAAGCAGGTTGCGAATAACTGCCTCTGTTTTTACTAAAAGGGAATCGGTTTGGGTGTACCAAGGACCAACAAATAGTTTGCGGTCTTGGATAAGTTTTTTCACACGAGCTTTATTTTGCGGACGAATGTCTAAATACCGCTCAATTACAGACATTTGACCGTCAAAGGAATAACTCGTGAACGATTCTTTCGTTTCTAGAACATCAAGTAGATAATCCAGATTTCGAACTAATAAAATATTGGAATCTTCAATCGTAAAATACCATTCGTGATCCCAATGCGAGTGTGCCACAACGTGAACTATTTTGTTTTTATTCATCATACCTAACCTCTTTCAAGTTGCAGGCGCCGTAGATTTGAGCGCCTGCTTGCTTTTTTCGATTTATTTGTTCTTCTTTTCTTTTCTGCGTATTAAACCGTAACGAACGAAAATATTGGCAAAAGTGATAAAGGCAATACCGACGATAAGACCAATCGCATACGCCCAGAAGTTCTCAACAAGCGGCCAACCCCAGATGGCTGGAAGTGGGAGCCATTGAACGGCGCCAAGAGATACAGCTGTTACCGCGCCGAGCGATGCTCCAATCATATTAATCGGAATCGTGATAAGCGGATTTTGCAGCATAAATGGAATCGCACCTTCTCCAATGGCAATAAAACCAAGGAAAATAGAAGTGGTACCTGCTACGCGCAAATTCTCATCGAACACGCGACGTTTCACGATATATTTATCTAAAACAGTTGCCAAACCAATACCGATTGGCGGAATAACAATAGCTAAAACACGAGCTGTTAGTGGGAAAATACCGTCTGCAGCAAGGCCAATCGCAATGGCTCCAGCGGCTTTGTTGACCGGTCCGCCTAAATCAAACGCTGTGAGACAGGCAATAATAGTGGAAAGTACAACATCACTAGCGTCTTTGTTTTGGATAATAAGGTCTTGTAGCCAAGCATTTAAGCCACCGAATACAGGATCAACCACATAATAATTAGCGAAGAAAATGACGAGAACGGTTATTCCTGGAATGAGAAACATCGGTTTCATGGCTTGCAAATTTTTGTGCAAGTGGATTTTTTCGTTTAGGAATTTAGCGACGAATCCAGCGACAATACCGAGAATCAGAGCACCAAAGAAGCCAGACGGAATCCCGCCATCAACGCCCCAAAGCGTGTAGTGCAAACCAGCAGCAAAAGCGCCACCGATAAAACCAGGGGCAAGTCCAGGACGATCCGCAATCGAATACGCTAGGAAGGCCGCAAAAACAGGATACATGAATTTCATAATCATATTTCCGTATAGACCGAGATAATGAAAAATAACAACGAGATGATTAGAGTTAGTTGCAAATTCTGGATTCGCGATGACTTTTTGCAGGCCGAATGCTGCTGCGCCAAGTTGGGCAATCCCAATCATCAAACCTCCAGCGACGATAACGGGAAGCATGTACGAAATCCCTGTGAGAACGCCACGATAAATTTGTGAGAAGAAACTGCTTTTGCCATTGTCAGAAGAGGTTCCGCCATTATCGTCCGCGCTAACACGACCATCAGGTTTGCTTAGTACGGTTTCAATCATTTCCTTCCCATTTCGAAGTGGGTCGGCAACACGCCGTTGAATAAAAGGCATGCCGTTAAAGCGATGTTTGTCTTTAGCCGCAATATCTGTCGCGAAAATAACAGCTTCCGCGCCTTGTAAAACTTCGGGTGTAATGCGGTTTTCAATACCATTCGCGCCTTGTTTTTCGACGATGACTTGGATGCCGAGCTCCTTCCCAGCTTTTTCGAGGGCTTCTGCGGCCATATATGTGTGGGCAATACCCGCCGCGCATGCTGTAATCGCAACGATTTTTCTTGAATATTCTTGTTCGGTACTTTCTTCTTGTGCACTATCTAGGACGTTCATAAATTCAGTGACACTCGCTGCTTGTTGGATGTTCGTAATAAATGATTCATCGAGTAACCGCTTACTTAATTCTGCTAAAAGTTCTAAATGCGTAGACCCGGCTTCCGCTTCTGGAATGGCAAGCAAAAAGATGTATTTCACTTTGTTCGCAGGATCAATACTCTTCCAGTTCTCGATAGGCTGGTTCAGTCGTGCAAAAGCAAATGCAGCTTTTTGAACGGCTTTCGATTTACCGTGTGGAATGGCAAAACCTTTTTCTAAGCCTGTTTCAGAGATTTCTTCACGTTCTAAAACGGCATTTTTGAATTCCGCTTTATCATTTACAGCGCCTTGTTTATACAAAGCATCAATTAAAGCATCGAAAACTTCTTCTTTCGTACGCCAGTCTTGATTTAAAAAGACGAGTTGTTCCGATGTTATTTGGCTCAATTTCAACGCTATCCGCTCCTTTATTTGCAATCGTTTACCTAGGTTGCTTTTACTATATCATATTTAATTTTGATAAAAGTACGAAAAACGTACAATTGTACGGCAGATGTATCCGTTTTCTTTCAATTCATGTATACTAAGTTGTAGGGAATTGAATATATGGAGGGGTAATCATGTCGTCCATCTCGCTTTACCGGTTATTTGCAAAGAAAATTGAGCTTTTAAGCCCAGCAGAAAAACAAGTTTTTTTCTATATTGATAATCATATTTCTGACGTTGAGAAGATGACACTCGTCTCGCTAGCTGAAACAACGAATGTTAGTACAACAACAGTGATTCGAATGTGCCACAAACTCAAGCTATCAGGTTTTTCCGAACTTAAGTTTCTACTTCAACCTTCGAAAGCCGAGCCAGAAAATCATTCGGAAGACTACGCGCTGACTTTTTTAGAAACGATTCGTTCAGGTGTAGGGCAGCTTCCGAGGAGAGAAATTGAGCAGTTGTCTACGCGAATTGTCTACGCGTCTAAGATTTATATCGCTTGCCTTGGCATGACAAAAACACTCGGTGAATATTTTTCGAAAAGCCTTGTGACATCTAAGAAAAATGTGGTGTTTACGTACGATTCGTTTATTATTGATATTCTCCCTCAAATTGTGGAGAGGGATGATTTGATTATTATTATTTCGGAGAGTGGTAATACCGCGAATACGCTCTCGCTGGCGGAACATTTGAAGTATAATTTGTCGAATGTGGTGGCAATAGTGAACAATCCGAACGCACTTATTTCGCAATATGTGGAAACAGTGATTTACGCTTCGAGCGAGGAATTTGACGAAGATGTATTCAAGCATCATCATGCGCCGTTGTTAATTGTCATCGATTTGATTTTGAATATTTTCGAAAAAAAGAAATAAGCGGTGGACAAATAGCTACAAACCTAGTATTATGAAATCATATTAGAAACGAAAAGAGGTGAGGAATCCATGAAATTCTCAATAGCGCGTTTGAAGTTAGTAAGTAATTTATGCAGTATCATCCGTGCAGTTTTTTCCATTATGTCAGTTACAGGGTACAAGTCTGCCCAATTTCAGTAACTGAATATCGGAAAATAAGAGAAGCATGGATTCCCACGTTGAAATAAAGAAGATAAGAAGCTTGGGCATTTGTCTCGAATTCTGAAGTAAGGCGTTTTGTAACGGTTTATTTGTCAGGGTGTCGAGAAGTTGCTCAAGCTTCTTTGTTGTACAAAAAAATCATTGTTTCACGTGAAACATCGGTATGCTGAAAGCCCGTGTGGCATTGTATTGCGGTTGAAATGCTTCTCGGATAATGAAGAGGAGTAGAAATTATGACGATTGTAGCTTTAAATAATGTAACGAAACGGTTTACAGGTGATTTAATTTTAGAGAAAATTAGTTTGCAAGTGGAAGAGGGCGAGCGGATTGGCTTAATTGGGCGCAATGGAGAAGGTAAAAGCACGATTTTGAAAATTATCGCCCGGCTTGAGACAGTCGATGACGGGATTGTTTCGGTGAAAAGAAGCGCAACGGTAGGGTTATTAAATCAAATGCCTAATGTGTCGGGAAATGCTATTGTTCGGGATTATTTACGGACGGCATTTGCTGATGTGCTAGCGTTGCAGGCCGAGTTAACAGAGCTTGAACAGCGGATGACGACGGATATGAGCGAGAGGATGTTGGCACAATATGGCGAGAAACAGGCGCGATTCATTGATTTAGGAGGCTATAATTTAGATACGAATATGGATAAAATTTTGCATGGGCTAGGAATTCCGCATCTAGCCGAGAAGGTCTGGGAACAGCTTAGTGGTGGGGAACGAACGAAGGTGTCGCTTGCCAAAATGTTGTTAGAAGAGCCGGATTTGTTGCTGCTGGATGAACCGACGAATCATTTGGATTTGCAAGCCGTAGATTGGTTGACGCAGTTTTTGCGGGCGTATAAAGGGACGGTTCTTGTGGTATCGCATGATCGCTATTTTTTAGATGAGGTTGTGCAAAAAATTGTTGAACTGGAAAACAAAGAATTGATTACGTATCACACGAATTTCTCGGGGTATTTAGTGGAGCGGGAAGAACGATTGCTGAAGGAGTTCCGCGATTACAAGGATCAACAAAAGAAAATCAAAAAGATGCAGCAAGCGATAAAAAGACTGCGGCAATGGGCGATGGAGGCAAACCCACCGAATGATGCGTTGTTCCGGCGTGCGAAAAACATGGAGAAGGCGCTAGCTCGCATTGATGTACTGAAAAAACCAGCATTGGAACAGAAAAACATGCGTTTAGAGTTTGAAGAATCGAAGCGTAGTGGGGAAGATGTCGTGATTTTTGATGCGGTTTGGAAGCAGTTCGGGGATCGTGTATTGTTCGATGGGCTTGATTGTCATATTAGGCAGAAAGAGCGGGTCGCGATTGTCGGCAATAACGGCGCGGGGAAATCGACGTTTCTTAAGATGGTGCTTGGCGAGGTTGCTCCGGATGTTGGAACGGTGCATGTTGGGCCGAGCGTTGACATTGCTTACTTATCGCAACATATGGATGTCGGCGATGAGAATCAGACGGTGTTGGAGGCGTTTCGTGATAAGGTCGCTGTTGTGGAAGGGGACGCGAGGCATATGCTGGCAACGTTTTTGTTCTACGGTGAAATGGTGTTCCGCAAAGTAGCGAATTTGAGTGGTGGCGAGCGGATGCGGCTTAGTTTGGCGCAGTTCATGAATCAGCCGGTAAATACGTTGTTGCTGGATGAGCCGACGAATCATTTAGATATCGCATCACGGGAAGTGCTGGAGGAAGCACTACGGAATTTTGAGGGGACGATTATTACGATTTCACATGATCGTTTCTTCATGAATCAGATTTGTGATCGCACACTTTGGTTAGAGAATGGGGAAATAGTGTCGTATGGCGGAAATTATTCGTACGCATCGGAAAAACGAAAAGCGATTGTTTCACGTGAAACATAGGGTCTATATACCTATTGCGAAATACTGTGAAAACAGACGCAAACTCCTTTCATATCAAAATAAGACTGGTTATTTATGCAGGCTAGTGTAAAAGTCAAATTCGTTCAGAAAAAACTGATAATTATCGAACTCTTGACATAAGTCGATATTTCTTGTAGCATTTATACAATTAGCAAAATCTATCGGCGAATCGGACGGTGGTTTCGGAGTAGTTTTTTCTATAGAAGGCTCTGGGGTTTCGAATGTGATGCCAAACTAAATTTAAGGAGTGTTGCGACCCATGTGGGAGACTAAGTTTGCAAAAGAAGGTCTTACTTTTGATGATGTATTGTTGGTACCGGCTAAATCGGATGTACTGCCAAATGAAGTGAGTTTGAAAGTGGAAATGACGCCAACACTTAAGTTGAATGTGCCGATTTTCAGTGCAGGTATGGATACGATTACGGAGGCGAAAATGGCGATTGCGATTGCGCGCCAAGGTGGTATCGGGGTTATCCATAAGAATATGACAGCAGATCAACAAGCAGAAGAGATTGAGAAGGTGAAACGCTCGGAAAGTGGTGTTATCATCGATCCTTTCTATTTAACGCCAGATCATAAAGTATTTGACGCGGAGCATTTGATGGCGAAATATCGTATTTCAGGTGTGCCGATTGTTAATAATGAAGAAGATCGTATTCTTGTTGGGATTTTGACCAATCGTGATTTGCGTTTCATTACAGACTATTCGATCGTGATTTCGGACGTGATGACGAAAGATAACCTTGTCACAGCGCCAGTTGGCACGACCTTAAAGCAAGCTGAGAACATCCTACAAAAGCACCGCATTGAAAAGCTTCCACTCGTGGATGATAATGGTGTTTTAAAAGGTCTCATTACAATTAAAGATATTGAAAAAGTGATTGAGTTCCCGAATTCGGCGAAAGATTCTCACGGTCGTTTGCTTGTTGCAGCGGCAGTTGGCGTGACACATGATACGCTAAATCGTGCGGAGAAACTGATTAAAGCTGGTGCTGATGCTATCGTTATTGATACGGCACACGGGCATTCTCAAGGTGTTTTAAATAAAATTGCCGAAATTCGTGCAGCATTCCCAGATGTTAATATCGTGGCGGGAAATGTGGCGACGGCGGCGGCTACGCGTGAACTTTTTGATGTTGGTGTAGATATCGTGAAGGTTGGTATTGGACCTGGTTCGATTTGTACAACACGTGTTGTTGCTGGTGTTGGGGTTCCTCAAATTACAGCGATTTATGATTGTGCGACAGTAGCTCGCGAGTACGGCAAAACAATTATTGCAGATGGCGGAATCAAGTATTCTGGTGACATCGTGAAGGCACTTGCCTCTGGTGGTCATGCGGTTATGCTTGGTAGTATGTTTGCTGGAACGGATGAAAGCCCTGGTGAAACAGAGATTTTCCAAGGTCGTCGCTTCAAAACGTATCGTGGTATGGGAAGCTTAGCTGCGATGGAAAAAGGTTCTAAAGATCGTTATTTCCAAGCAGATGCGAAGAAACTAGTTCCAGAAGGTATCGAAGGTCGCGTTCCTTACAAAGGTTCCGTTGCCGACGTACTTTTCCAACTAATCGGTGGTATTCGTTCTGGTATGGGTTACTGCGGTGCGCCTGATTTACGTCATTTACGTGAAGAAGCACAGTTCATTCGTATGACTGGTGCGGGTTTACGTGAGTCGCATCCACATGACGTACAAATTACAAAAGAAGCGCCAAACTATAGTATTTCCTAAATAAAGTGAGACTGTTTACACTT
Organism: Listeria booriae; assembly: GCF_000766865.1. GTDB lineage: Bacteria > Bacillota > Bacilli > Lactobacillales > Listeriaceae > Listeria_A > Listeria_A booriae. The sequence goes on along the minus strand of NZ_JNFA01000011.1, from coordinate 380,145 downwards.
CGGTGTAGGCAGTTTTTTTATGCCAATTGATAAAATTCATAATTTCGACAAACAAAAACATACTAAATGTAAAAAAGTCTAGCATATTTAACCCTAACTCGCTATGAATATCGAATATATTCGTATAATTAACAGATTATTCATTCACAAAAACAATATTTATGTATAAAACATCACGTTTTTATAGTGAATTAGTATAATATTTAACTGTTTTTGGAATAAAATTCAGAGGCCGGAAACCCTTGTCAATCCCTTCTTTGCAACATGAATATTGGTGTGATAGAATTTGAAATCGTAAACAAGAAATACCAAAAATAAGGAAATTATTAAGGAGGCGTCATAATTTTTTCGTGTATAAATATAAGTAGTGGTTTATATTTAACGCGCCTAAAAACGATTCTATCAACAATACAAAAGACGGGGAGACAAGCAATGAAAAATAAACAAAAATATTTAATCGTATTGATGACTTTAGTAATGATTTTGCAGTTGGTTAGTTCGGTGATTATTTCGCCAAGAGCTGCTGCTGCGCCTAGTTCTACGGATAGTATTAAAACATCGATTTCAGTACCAACGGGTGAAATTTCAAACCGTGAGAGTGTGACACTGCAAATCAATATTTCAGGAAGTGCGGGTGCTTTTACGGCGGCAAATGGGGACGTGAAGGTGACGATTCCTAAAGATATCGTGTATGATGCTTCTGATTTCACGACGAAATTGGCTGTTCCGCTACCTTTTAAACTGGAAAATGTGACGACGGATGCAGACAATTATATTTTGTCTTTTTCTGTGGATACTTCTTTGATTGATTCGAATGATGCTTTTAATGGTATTTTCCAAGTGAAGTTTGGTGCACCGATTTTGACGATTGGTGATGTGCATCACGATACGCAAACATTTACAGTGGCTTATGCGGGGAAAAACGATGCAGTGACAGCTGATGTTGTGAAGCGAAATCCGATTGTTAGATCTGTTTTTGATAAATGGTATAAAGGTGATTTGGATGAGAACAGTGTGGCGATTTTAAATACGAAAACGCCGACGAATAACAGATTTCAGCTAGTTGTGAACTATAGACAAGCGCAGCTAAATGATGTTGTTGTGTCAGATACGTTGCCAGAAGGTACGTCATTAATCGCATCCAATACGAATTCTGCGATTACTGGGGACAAAATGACAGTGGATAATATTCGGATTTTGAAGGCGAAGACATTCGATGCGGATGGCACTGCTACTAGCTTTGAATATGTGACGGATAAGTTTGCTGATAAAATTAGTTATGATGCTAGTACGCGACATTTTGAAGTAGTTTTAGGGGATGTGGCGCCTACTGATACTTATTTTATTGAATATGCGTTGGATGTTGATGATGTGAATATGAGCAACCAGGTTAATACTGCGACTTTCACGGCTTCGAATATGGCTACGATTACGAAGGTTTTCCCAGTGAAAGTGAGCGATTACTACGGAACTAGTTATGTTCTAAGCAAGAGCGTGGATAAGCAAGTAATTAACTATGATGAAAATACATTGACTTACACGCTAAAATTGGCGCTGCTTGATGGTGCGGATATTCCTGCGGGAACGGTGATTACAGACCCGCTTGATTCGAAAATTCATGTGACATCGATTCTTGATTATGATAAAACGCGCTTCGATATTAAAGCCGAAGATGGCAAAGTGACGATTACGACGCTGGTTGATATTGTGAAAGATGATTCGGTGCAGTGGAGCTTCCAAGCCGATGTGGAGAAATTGAAGGTTGGCGAGAGCTTGCCGAACTCGGCGTACATGGAAGTGTATAATAATACGATTCAGTCCAATTCGGTGACGACGAAGAAATATGACGGCCGTATTGAGATTGTGAAGGCGGATAATTTCGGGAAACCTGTTGCGGGTGCGGAATATCAAGTGAAAGATAGCACGGGTGCTGTTGTTTTCCAAGGTACGACGGGTGCGGACGGTAAACTTGTGACGAGTGCGATGAATTTAGGAACGTACACGGTGACGGAAATTGTGGCTCCGGAAGGGTATGTTTTGGATAGCACGCCGATTACTGTTGTGGTTTCGGATAGTGATAAGACGCCGATTGTGACGCAGACGATGAATAAACTGCAAACGGGTTCGGTGGAATTGACGAAAGTCGATAGCGCGGATCATAAAATCGTGTTAGACGGTGCGAAGTTCAGTCTTCTGAATGAGACGGGGGCTGTGTTGCAGAGCGATTTGACGACGGGTAAGGACGGCAAGCTGGTCGTTTCGGGATTGAATCCTGGGAAGTATAGCTTGGTTGAGACGGCCGCGCCGAGTGGTTATGTGCTAGATAAGACGCCGGTTGCTTTTGAGATTGTGAAGGGTGCGAATACGACGCCGGTGCGTGTGGAGAAAGACAATACGTTGAAAACTGGTTCGGTTGAGCTGACGAAGGTGGACAGTGTGGACCATGATATCGTGTTGGACGGTGCTGTGTTTAGTCTGCTAGATGAGACGGGTGCTGTGTTGCAGGAAGGTTTGACGACGGATGCTGATGGTAAGCTGGTCGTTGCGGACTTGAAGCCAGGGAAGTATAGTCTAGTTGAGACGGATGCGCCAGAGGGTTATGTGCTGGATAAGACGCCAGTTGCTTTTGAGATTGTGAAGGGTGCGAATACGACGCCGGTGCGTGTGGAGAAAGCTAATACGCTGAAAACTGGTTCGGTTGAGCTGACGAAAGTGGACAGTGTGAATCATGATACGGTTTTAGAAGGGGCTGTTTTTAGTCTTTTAGATGAGACGGGAGCCGTGTTGCAGGAAGGTTTGACGACGGATAAGGATGGTAAGTTGGTCGTTGCGGACTTGAAGCCAGGGAAGTATAGTCTAGTTGAGACGGCCGCGCCAGAGGGTTATGTGCTGGACGAAACGCCGGTTGCTTTTGAAATCGTGAAGGGTGCGAACACAGAGCCAGTTCGTGTGGAAAAAGATAATACGCTGAAAACGGGTTCGGTTGAATTGACGAAAGTGGATAGCGCGAATCATGATGTCGTTTTGGAAGGTGCTGTTTTCAGTCTGCTAGATGAAACGGGAGCAGTTTTGCAAACGGGATTGACAACGGATGCTGATGGTAAACTTGTTGTTTCGGATTTGAAACCAGGGACGTATCGTTTTGTCGAGACAGCGGCGCCAGCAGGCTATGTTTTGGATGATTCGCCTGTTACTTTTGAAATTTTGAAGGGTGAGAATAGCGAGCCGGTTCGTGTGGAGAAGGAAAATACGATGACTCCTAAGCCTGTGCCACCGCTAGATCCGGTTAATCCAGTTACGCCGGTTGACCCGGTAGCGCCAATTACACCGAATGATCCGAACAGTCCAGTGAAGCCTGTTACACCGCCAGCGCCAGTGGTTCCTGCGGATGTAACGCCAGTTCCAGATAGCAATTTACCGCTTACTGGTGATGAACTTCCTCTTGATTTTGTCGGTCTTGGGTTATTGCTAATCGCGATGGGCTCCATATTCTTATATAGAACGAAGAAAACAAGATAAAACATGAGGGTATCAGTGAATGAATTTTTGCTGGTACTCTTTTTTGTTGCGAAATAGTGCTTGAAAATGGTGTTTTGCTAGGTTGGAAGGTCTTGAAAAAACGTATTTGGCGAAAAGCCTTCTTTTGTTTTGCGAAAAACGGTATACTAGAGAGATAGAAAATGTTTGTACGGGACATAAAGGTAGGTGTTGGTAAGTGATTGAACAATATTGGAGCAGATCACAGCAGGTTTTGCAGGAGAGTTTCGGGTACTCGACGTTTCGGGATGGGCAAGAGGATGTGTTGCGGAACTTATTTGCGCGTAAGGATACGTTAGCGATTATGCCAACGGGAGGCGGGAAGTCGCTTTGTTATCAGATTCCTGCGCTTGTTTTGGATGGGCTGACGATTGTGGTTTCGCCGCTGATTTCATTGATGAAAGATCAGGTCGACGCGCTGAATGAGCAGGGGATTGCGGCGACTTATATTAATAGTACGTTGACGGGAAATGAGATTGATAATCGGCTCTGGGATGCGGAAAATGGGGCGGTAAAATTGCTTTATGTGGCTCCGGAGCGTTTGGATACGGCGAGCTTTCAGCGATTGGTGGATACGACGGATATTGCGTTGTTTGCCATTGACGAGGCGCATTGTATTTCGCATTGGGGGCATGATTTCCGTCCGAGTTACTTGACGCTGTGCGATACGCTGGATCGGATTCATCCGCGTCCGCTAATTATTGCGTTAACGGCAACGGCGACGCCGACGGTTTCGGAAGATATTATGAAACTACTCGATATTAATTCGGAAAACATTGTGCAGACTGGTTTTGCACGGGAGAATTTAGCGTTTCAGGTTGTGAAAGGTCAAGACCGCGATCGTTATTTGCTCGATTATGTGAAAACGAACGGTGAACAGTCGGGAATCGTGTATGCAGCGACGCGTAAAGAGGTTGAGCGGCTATATGAGATGCTGACGAAGCAAGGGATTCCGACGGGGAAATATCATGGCGGGATGTCTGATAATCAGCGGAATGATTGGCAGGAGAAGTTTCTATATGATGATGTGCGCGTGATGGTGGCGACGAATGCGTTTGGTATGGGGATTAATAAATCCAATGTGCGATACGTGATTCATTATAATTTACCGCGAAATATTGAGGCGTACTATCAGGAAGCAGGACGTGCTGGGCGTGACGGTGTCGCGAGTGATTGTATTTTGCTTTTCGGCCCGCAAGACACGCATATTCAGCATTTCTTGATTGATCAGTCGGAAATGGACGAGGAACGCAAACAACATGAGTATGCCAAACTTCGCCAAATGGCGGGCTACGGCTACACGGAAATTTGTTTGCAGAAATACATTGTGCAATATTTCGGCGAGGAAGGCGAGAACTGTGGACGTTGCGGGAACTGTCTAGACACGCGGGAAGCGCAAGATATTACCGTGGAAGCCCAACAAGTTTTTTCCTGTGTTAAACGAATGCAAGAACGATTCGGCAAGGTGATGGTTGCCAAAGTTTTGACAGGTTCTAAAGATCAGAAAGTGCAGCAGTGGCATTTCGAGGAGCTTTCGACGCATGGTTTGATGAAAGACCGCTCGCAAAAAGATGTTTTGCAACTGATTGATTATTTGGCGGCTGAGAAGTATTTGAGTTACACGGACAGCCAGTTCCCGTCGTTGAAATTGACGAATGAGGCGGTGGCAGTTTTGCGGGGGAAAGAGAAAGTGACGCGGAAAACCGCCCGCAAAGTTACGAAAGTGGTGATTAATGTCGATGAAGGTTTGTTCGGCGAATTGCGTGAGGTGCGCCGTGAACTCGCTTCCAGACACAAAGTGCCGCCATATATCATCTTCTCCGACGAAACATTGCGCCAAATGTGCGAGTATTTACCGCAAGACGAAGACGCATTGCTCGAAATTAAAGGCGTCGGCATGAATAAATTAGAGAAGTACGGCGCGGAATTCTTAGCTGTATTGCAAGAACAGGCGTAAAGAAAAAGCAGTATTTGGGCGTGATTTAAAACCCAGGTACTGCTTTTATTATTTAATTCTGATTCGTGATTCTTACATAGTTTGCGAGGCTGCCGAATGTGTTTTTCAGTTCAGCGGAGCTTGTTGTTAATGTGCCCATGTTTTTGCCGCTTAGAATGTTGCTTAGTTGGAAAACTTCGACGGAATCCCAGCTTTGCGTCGTATTTGCTGCATTCCAGGCGCTGATTTTGCCGCCGTAAATGCTGATGGAACTGTTGCGATAGGCGTACATGAAGCTTGTTTTTGTTGGGCTCTCCAAGTTCAGATACATGGCGTGATCAAAGACATAATCAATGCCGTAGCTGAATGAGAAGCCTTCTGTTGCGTCTGTAGTGCGAACATCAAAGACTGCATTTGGCGCCACTTCGACACGCGCATTTTTTGCTGTATATTCTGTACGAAACATTGGACGGGCACCGTTTGCTGTGAAGCTCGCGCCGTTTTCAATGCTTATTTTTGAGAAGCCATAAATCGCATTTTGGCCGTAACCTGTACCTTTGCTGCCAGGATATAGCTCGACTTTTGCTTGGGGCTCTACGATGAAATTCTTATCGGTATTGCCGACGCCCATTGTGATGACTGTTGAACCGCTTTCGTTAGTGGAACCGCCGCCTTCTGTAGAGCCGTAGTAATACGCGCCAGCTTTGATTGTCATGTTGCGAACGTAGACATTACTGCCAGTCGTCGATTTAATGACATTATGGCCATCAAAAGTAACAACGGTATTCAGTACGTTATTACGAATAAAAAGTGTACCGTTAAATGTGATGTCTTTTGCATTAATATTCATGCCGTAGTTGCTGTTCTCAGAAGTACCGCTGTAAATGCTTCCGTAGACGTTCTTACCAGCGACATTACCACCAAAAATGTCAAATTGGATTCGTTTTCCTGCTGCGTCATTTTTGCTTAAATAATAGTTTGCTGTGTCCATCGTGTAGCCATTCAGATTTAGTTTCGTATCGTCTGAAAGTTGTAGGTTTTTCGTGAAAGTAATGTTATTCATCAGCTTCAGGTTTGTAAGCCCACTTGCTAACGCAGCCTCAAGGTCTTGCGCTGACATGATTTCTGTCGGTTTCGCAGCATCATAAGAAAAATCAATACTACCTAAACGCACTAACTCCACATTTGTTGCTGTAGCAGGTCTGCTAAAAATGATATAAACATCATGTGTGCCACTCACAGTCGTTGTTGGAATGGTATTAAGCGCCCATGTATTCACATTACCAGTTCGATTCAAAACTTTCGTTCCAATCGTTTGGCCTGTTGGGCTATCTAGTTTTACTTCAACCGACGTCGCATCGTAAGGTATTGCCGCCGACATTTGTAAGCTCCCTAGAGATTTATCAAAATTCACGTTTTTATAAGAAACCCAGTTTTTTGTCGAAATGTTCGATAGGAGTAATGTTTTGTCCGCCGTTGTAGGAACTGCATTGATCGCGCCATAGCTTGTATTATAAGCATTTGCCGCTACTTTTCCAGACAACTCAGGCTGTTCGCCAGTGATCGTATGATACACATTGTTCGCCAATATCGCAGCGCCTTTACCGTTAGGATGCACGCTATCAGGTACAAATTCTTTCGCACCAACCGTTGCGGTCTGGTTATCAATGATAGAAACGTCAACATTTGCTTTTTCTGCGGCTTCTACAATTTTTGGCAAAATTTTATCCATGTTTGCTTGGTTAATCGTGTACGCTGTGTTAAATACAACTGGTGGTAGCGTCACATAAACAACAGGTTTTGTCGCCAAGGTTTTATATTTATTGATTAACTTTACGTAATCTCCAACGTATTGATCGATTTTTGCAAAATTAGCAGGTTTAGAATCATTTGTTCCTAGTTGGATAATCACGATGTTAGGATTGGATGCGAGACTTTGCGTATACTGCGTTGTGCGGATATACGGATCATTACCGCCTTCTAGCAACGTTTTCCCGCTGTTTCCATAATTCGTGACATTGTAATTTGCGCCAAGTCGGTTGTTCAGTTGTTTCGGATACGCGTTGTAAAGTACGTTTTCTACATTCATGCCATACGTAATGCTATCGCCAATCGCCGCCACATTTACTGGCTTTGCTTTTGAAAACACATGAATGACACCTTTGACTGTTTTTTGCCCATCCTCCGTTTTTCCGAGTACGGCATGTTCCCCAACGTCGTTAAAAATTTCAGGATTAATACTTTCCCACTGCACTTTCGTTGTTGCTAATTGATATCGGCTATCTGCTTGCTGTACTTCAGAAGGCAGTGCCACGACATCTCCAGCTGTTGTTACAATGTTTACTGTTGGAATAAAGCCGTTTTCCGCTGCTTTCGTTGATAATGGTAGCACCAAAAGAACTGCGAGCATTAAACATGCCATCCAAAAACAAGTAAATAATTTCTTCAAAACTTTCACCCTTTCTTTTTGTCGATCCCACTAAGCATACGAAACTTCAACTCGCAATACCATTCTTTTTCGCCATTTAAAAAAGAGAAAATAGACATTTGTAACACAATGTTCACAAAAAAGCCTTTCCATTCTTAAATGCGTAAAACCAGCCCTTCTTAGTTTTTAAAATCGATTCTTCGGGTACTGGTAAAGGAGGTATTTAAAATTTTTAAAAGAGAGAATGGAGAGGAGTTGGGTTTTTGTGAAGAAATTGATATTACTTTTCGTGTTGCCAATCGTGTTAATAGGGGTATTATTCCACCCTTTGAGCCCACAAGCGGCGGCGAATTTTTCCGTAACGGCGGTTATTCCGGATAACCAAATCGATAAGACGAAGACATATTTCGACTTGCGCATGAAGCCAGGTCAAAAGCAAGATTTAGAAGTTGTACTTAAAAATGATACGGACAAAGAAATCACCATTGAAACCAACGCAAACACTGCGGTGACTAATGATAACGGGATTGTCGACTACAGCCAGACCGACCCGAAACTAGACAAATCCTTAGAAACGCCATTTTCATCGATTGCAAAAACGGATGATGAAGTCGTGCTTCCAAAAAACAGCAGCAAAACAATAAAAGTCACCGTAACGATGCCCGCAGAATCGTTTGATGGCATTATTTTAGGCGGCTTGCAATTCATTGAAAAAGAAGGCGATGACGCGAAAAAAGATAGCGGGGAAGGCGTGCAAATCAAGAATCGTTACGCGTATGTGGTTGGCGTGCAACTATCGGAAAATGATACCGTCGTTGAACCTGACATGAAATTGCACGAGATCAAAGCGCAGCAAATCAATTACCGCAACGCAGTGACAGCGAACCTGCAAAACCCAGAAGCGACACTCATAAAACCGCTTGCCATTGATGCGAAAGTTTACAAATCAGGCGACGACCAAGTGTTGCACCAAGCGAAACGTGACGGCTTGCGAATGGCGCCAAATTCCAATTTTAATTATGCGATTGATTGGGAAAACCAGCCACTAAAAGCCGGGAAATATCGTCTGAAAATGGTCGCAACATCCGGCGATAAAACGTGGAAATGGGACGAAGAATTCACCATCAAAGGCGATGACGCTAAGAAATATAACGAAACCGCAGTAGACCTTGAAAAAGACTATACTTGGTGGTACATTGCCGGCGGAGCATTAGCAGTAATTTTACTTATTTTCTTAGCATTCTGGTTAGGAAAACGTTCGAAAAAAGATAAGGATGAAGACAAGAAATAAGCAGGCGAAGAAGCTCTGAATTAGGGCTTCTTTTTTATTCGACTTGTTCGTACATTTATGATAATCTATATTAAACATAGGTAGCCATTGATATACGAGGAGGGATGAAAATGGACTATGAAAGAACCTCATTGGTGCTTAAGGCTATAGCTGATCCTAAAAGAATGAAAATCATTGATCTTCTTTCGTCTGGTAGTTTGTGCGCGTGCGATGTGTTGAAGCACTTCGATTTCACGCAACCAACGCTTTCGCATCACATGAAGGCATTGGAGAAGGCGGAAATAGTTTCGGTAACAAAACGAAGTCAATGGCACTATTACACGTTACGGGAGGACTTTATAAGCGATTTTATGGATTCCATGACCCAGCTACTTTCCAGTAATAAAGAACAGAATCATACACAGTAAGGGGATAGTTATTAAATGACATATGCACTCGAAATAACAGACTTGAAAAAAAGATATGCGACTGGCGTTGAAGCATTACGCGGCATTAATTTAACCGTAGAAGAAGGCGATTTTTACGCATTACTCGGTCCAAACGGCGCCGGAAAATCAACAACGATTGGGATTATCACATCACTTGTCAACAAAACATCGGGCAAAGTAAAAGTTTTCGACTACGATATCGATACTGATTTAGTCCGCGCAAAACAACAAATTGGCTTGGTGCCTCAAGAATTCAACTTCAACCCGTTCGAAACAGTCCAACAAATTGTCGTTAATCAGGCTGGCTACTACGGCGTTTCTCGAAAAGAAGCACTAAAACGTAGCGAAACATACTTAAAACAATCAAACCTATGGGAAAAACGAGATGTTCGCGCACGAATGCTCTCAGGCGGGATGAAACGGCGATTGATGATTGCCCGCGCCTTGATGCATGAACCGCGGTTACTTATTTTGGATGAACCAACAGCCGGCGTAGACATCGAATTAAGACGCGAAATGTGGGATTTCCTAAGAGAATTAAACATGAAAGGCACAACGATCATCCTAACAACGCATTACCTCGAAGAAGCCGAAATGCTTTGCCGCAACATCGGAATTATTCAATCCGGCGAACTCATTGAAAACACTAGCATGAAAGCACTTTTAGGAAAATTGCAGTTTGAGACATTCATCTTTGACCTCGCGCCATACAGCACAAAACCAGAGATTGCAGGGTATAAATATGAATTTGAAGACGATCTAACGCTTGCCGTTGAAGTTGAGCGAAATCAAGGCGTCAACGAGCTTTTCGAACAGCTCACGAAACAAGGGATACAAGTTCTTTCGATGCGCAACAAGTCGAATCGTTTAGAAGAACTATTTTTGAAAATCACAGAAGACACACATCAAGTGGAGGGGAAAAATGTCTAATCTTTATTTCACGGCCTTAAAAAGCCTAGCAGTCAAAGAAACAAACCGGTACATGCGTATTTGGGTCCAAACGCTAGTACCGCCAGTCATCACAACAATGCTTTACTTTGTCATCTTCGGAAACCTAATCGGCAGCCGAATCGGGCAAGTAGGCGGATTCTCTTACATGGAATTCATCGTACCCGGACTTATCATGATGTCCGTTATCACAAGCTCGTATTCCAACGTAGCCTCCTCCTTCTTCTCGCAAAAATTCCAGAAAAATATTGAGGAATTACTAATTGCCCCAGTGCCAACACACGTTATCATTTGGGGATTCGTCATCGGTGGACTTGGCCGAGGCGTTCTCGTTGGTGCGCTTGTCACGGTTGTTTCCTTGTTCTTCGTACCGCTTTACGTACACTCATGGTTGATTGTTGTTATTACATTGCTCATGACAGCCATTCTGTTCTCGTTAGCAGGTTTGCTAAACGGTCTTTTCGCGCGTTCCTTTGACGACGTGTCGATTATTCCGACCTTCGTTTTGCAGCCACTAACGTATCTTGGCGGCGTATTTTACGCCATTTCGATGTTACCACCATTTTGGCAAGCCGTTTCCAAAGTAAACCCGATTGTTTACATGGTTTCCGGATTCCGATACGGTTTTCTTGGCAAGACCGACATTTCCGTGATGGTTTCCATCGCGATTCTTGTTTTATTTAGCCTCGTGCTTTATATTGCTTGTTGGTATTTGATTGAAAGAGGCCGCGGGTTGAGAAGTTAGGATGAAAAGCCCCATTTGCGTTTTGGCGTAGGTGGGGTTTTTGTGGTTTTGTTTATGTTATATGTCCCATTTTTTAGACGACAATGCAATTATTTTCCTTTATAATGGAGGTATATACTAACATTAGATGGGAGATAGAGATATGACACAAATAAAAGTAACCAGAGAAAAGATGATGCATCACGCGGCAGAACTCGGAGATAGCGTCTCAGGAATGACCCACCATACAAAGAAAAATACGGCAATGTCTTACACTCAGTGCAATTCTATGACCAATTGTCAGAAGGCTTTACTCGATTTGGTGAATTATGTTGATTTATTTGGGAAAGTAGTGCAGGAAGACGCTATTCGTATCAAACAAATTGGGGAAGCTTATGCTGCCAAAGACCGAGAAGTTGGGCAGAAAATGCAACTGGAGGTACGCTAAGATGGAGCTAAGAAGCGAGCAAATTCATCAGACATTACAACAATTAAAGCGAAAGACAGAGCAACAAGAGGATGAACTGTATGCTATAAGACAACGGCAAATACAGCTAGAATACACAGGAACCGAACTTCGGCATATCGAACGTGAAAAAGAAAACCTTATTGCCCAAGCTCATGATGTCTGGCGCGGGAATCATGGCAAAAGTGTGGCTTTTCATGCGGAAGACACAGCACATGAAAGTTGGCGAAAATTACGCAGACATATCGAAAACACGCGGGAACAGCTAAAACAAGAGCAGAAAACCATTCAATCGAGCTTATCTCAAATGGAAGAGGAACGGAAACTGTTACATAAGGAGTTGGTTTTATGACTCGCATCGATATTGCGGAAGTTACGCATTTCTCACAACAATTGCGTGCATCGAATCAGGAACTGAAACAGTATGTAAATGCCGTAAAACAAGCCGTTATCGCTTATATTAATGATACATCGATTAGCGGAGACGCTATTGCCAGCTCGAAAGAATACTATGCAGCTGCCTACTTTCCACTCTGTGCCTCCATTAAGCAAGCGCTTGATTTAAGCGAGAGAAAGTTGCAAAAATATATTACTGATTTCCATTCTCAAGTGGATTCGGCACCTAATTCTAGGCTTGACGTGGATGGTATTCATGATTTAAATCAAAAAATAACAGGTTTCGAAAATCGTTTGGAAAGCGTCACCTCTCAATTAACGGCTATTAATGGAACTGGGCACGCATCCGAACTAAACTATTTAGCCACACAAATCTTCGAAGCACATAAAAAAGAAGATATATTGAATAAATTTATGGATTTCGAACAGAGTCACGGGAATTTTTTCGATGAAGTTGGGGAACTAGCGTATTATATTAAGCAGGCGTTGGATGACATTCAGCAAAACCTTAAATTCGATGGCAAAACTGGCATGTATCAGCTTGAAAAATTAAGACCTGAAACATTTAGACAGCTCACTAAAATGTACGCAAGCCAGCAAGAAATCGATGATAAGATAAAAGAAATTGAAGAAATCGGACTGACACCAAACGTTCCAAAAGGAAATAGTGCGGGATTCATCACGATTGATGGTAAAATGAGTACGGAAGCGACCCTTGATTTTGTGAATCAACAAATGATTTATTGGCAGAGTGAGACTGTTTTTCGAGAAGTGCTTGGTGTAGGTTCGTTTTATCGTGCTGTTTATGGTGTTGATTCTGTCACTGGAGAGAGAGTAAGTATTTCTAGGCGTTCACTGGATGGTCTAACATTATTCGCTCAGTATGGGGTTCCTACCTTAGGTCTAGCTAAATTTACAACAAAATATGCGACCAAGAATGCCTTTAGTAATGCCGAACGACAAATTAGTGCGGCTGAAAAAGTTAAACTTGAAGGTTGGGCATATCCGCCCGACGAAGCAAAGTATCTTAAATATAAAGCTGTTTATGATAATCCTAAATACTATGATCAAAATACTGGTAATATTAATTGGCCTCCAAATAATGGCTTTGAAGGGGTACCTATTAAAGAAAATTTGAAGCCAGGTAAAATTATCGACCGTTATGGAGAGCCCGAGAATGCTTACTTCACATCGCCTGATGGAATTTTATATGAGGAGCGAGCACTGGCTCTGCATAGTGATGAAGCTAGCTATTACAGATATAAAATTGTGAAGGCATTTGATGTGGATTCAGGAAAAGCCGCACCGTGGTTTGATCGAGTCGGTGGAGGTATTCAATATTTCTCTGGAGAGACTAAAATACTCAATAAAAAGGGGCAACTTATTGATGCTACAGTTGAGAATTTGCTTGCCAATAATTATATTCGTCAAATAAAATAGAGAAAGGATGATAAGCATGAATTTGGAACAAGTAGCAAGATTACTAACGGATGAAGGAAAAGAAACACGCTACAACGGTGAAATAATAAAAGAAATACTCCCTCCATATAGCAACTATCATGAGATTTGTAAAGTAGGGGATAATTGGATACTTAATTTGGTCGTTGTGGATCATCAAAATACACCAGTGCACCAACAAATAGCTACATTCACCTCAGAAGATTCTGCGGCAATATATTTTTATATAGATCGTCTTTCATCGTTGTATTCAAAAAAATATGTCCGAAAGTTTATACAGGAACAAAATGATTTAGACGTTGGTGGAGAGTTATTTGACTTACCACTTTTAATAGCAGCTATTGAAAGACTAAAAATCGAGAAATTTTTCTCTAACGGAGTAATAAATTTAAAGCCAATGAGTATTCTACTAAATAATATAAATGAAACGGACTGGAAAATTTGTTTTGTTAACTCAAATATGCAGATTTTAGATGAGTCCCAAATTTTAGATAGAATGGACGCTCTTTTCTACGCTTTTACCAACACCTACCTTTTATCTTTACTGCAATCTAGAGAAAAAGAATTGCTAGATCAAGGAGAAATTACAGAACCGTTTTCTGATGGAGAATATATTCAATTTATTGCATGAATGAAAAGCAATTTGTATTCTACTTATTTTATCTATGGTAGTAGCATTAGATCATTTTAATCGAGTTTAAAAGTGGTATTCACAATGATTATTGACGAATTAAAAAAGATAACCAAAGCAAGGCTTAAAATGGAATTCGATGTGTATATGCAAGAAATACATCTGGTCGAAAGGCAACACATCACAAATCATTTGAAGTGAGGAAACTAATATGACAATAATTGAAAAACTTAATAATGGTCAATACGAGATAGGTGATTTAGAGAACTATCTTAGCATAGGGAATGCCATCGTATTTTACAACACGATGCATGAGATTATTGATAAAAAAATTACTGACCCTTCTATAGTTCAAGCACTTATTAACATTTCTGGAAGAAGAGAGCAAACATTGGAAGATAAAATGTTAGGATTTTATACAGTCGGAGATTTTGCCTTAGCTACTTTAAAAAAATTGGGAATTGATTTGGCTTCCCTCAAAGAATATACACGTTTAGACTCCTTTGAAAAAGAGCTAATTGATGAGCTTGCAGAGTCAGGGGATTTGTAAATTAGGAGTGACACAATGGCTGTTTTCATTATCATGACAAAAGAGTACGAAAATGAGGAAAAAGTCGTTTATAAATACGGTCCTGATGAAAAAATTTCAGGCATTATTGAATATAACAAGGATAGCGGCATGATTAGCTAGCAAGAACCTATTGTTTCAGAATTTTATCCAGATGAATTTTTCTTTAAGCGAGCTGGAAGGTACTTGGCTAGAATCGGAAAAATACGTATCAAAAATCTAATTTTAGATTTTTGATACGTATTTTTTAGGTCAGCAAGCTTATTATTTCAGAATCGTGTCGTTTTTAGCTTTAAGCTACCCCAACTTCCTCTCACGGTTCACGATGATCTAACATAATAAAACTTCGCGTATCATAACGGTGTCGCGAACGAGAATATTCAATCGGACGTCCATCTTTTGAATACACAACTTGCTCCACTTCAAGAACCGGGTCATGTTCACCGCAATTCAAATACAGTTTGTCGTAGTCAGACGGCTTGTCCGCATTAATTTTTCGGAAGGCACCGCTCATAACTAGTCCAAGTTCTTGTTTTAAATAATCATAAATCGAACCGTGCAAAATCGTTTCATTCAAACCAGTGACAACATTTAGCGGCATGAACGTGTGCTCCAAAACATAAGGTTTCTCATCAAGAAGTCGCAACCGTACGATGGAATACACTGGCTCGTCTTTTTTTATCAGCAGTTGTTCTTGTACTTTTGCATTAGGAAAGCTAATCGTAAATTCGATAACCTGGCTTGAAATATGTTCTTTTCCCATCATTTTGGTCAAGCCTTCATAGTCGCGCAAGCTCGCGTCCTGCTTGTTCGCTAAGGCATTTTTCATCACAAAAGTTCCTGCACCACGTTGTCTGTAAACCAAGCCTTCCATCGCCAAAATATCAAATGCTTTTTTTATCGTCATGCGGCTGCAATCGTATGTTTTACAAAGGGTTAACTGGTCTGGCAGTAATGATTCTGGAGGATAGATGCCGGAATGAATTTTGTCCCGAATATCTTTAGAGATTTCTTCGTATTTCGTCATCTTTGCGCCTCTCTTTCTAATTGTCTAGTCAAACATAGACAAATTATAGCGCATGATGAGCAGAAAGGCGAGTTATTCCTGTGTCGCTTCATTTTCACGAGCAAGATTGCTACGGTCAACCAATTTCAAGAATGGATACCAAATCAGGAAGACAATGAAGAAATCGACTACTTGGAGTGCGCCGCCAAGCCATGAATTCGTTGCTAAAATCCCGTTAATAATAATCGGAACTGTCCACGGAACGGCAACTCCGGTCGGAGGTGGAACAATGCCCGCAGCCATAACGAGATAGTTAAATAGCGTAACAACAAGTGGTGCAAGTATCCACGGAATTAAAATCGTCGCGTTAAGAACAATCGGCATCCCAAACAAAATCGGTTCATTCACGTTGAAAAGCCCTGGCCCAAGCGCCAAACGACCAATCTCCTTACTTTGCTTACTCTTCATAAAGAAGGCGAGCGTAATAACCACGGCAAGCGTCATTCCAGACCCACCAAGCCCAACTGTGAAAACTTCCATAAACGGCTTGGTAATAATATGCGGCAACGGCAGCCCAGCTTTATAAGCATCTAAATTTTCGAGCATCAACGTATTCCAAATCGGATCCATCACTGAATTGACAATAATTTGGCCGTGAAGCCCGAAGAACCACAACACCTGAACAAAAAACAGGGCGATCAATGTCGGCACAATTCCAGAACCTAGTCCGACAAGCGGTTTTTGAATTGTTGTATAAATCACATCGTGCAAGTTCGTATTAAACAGCGCCTGCACGAAAATATTAATAAGTAGAAAAATAGATAAAGTTAAAATAGCAGGAATCAAGGCTGCAAAGGACTTAGCAACGGCTGGCGGTACTCCAGGAGGCATCTTAATTGTCCAATTCCGACCAACGAAAAAGCGGTACAACTCAGCAGCAACGAAAGCCGTAATCATACCAATAAACATACCCTTAGCGCCCAAACGATCTAGCGAAAGCGCACCAGTAATCAGTTCTCCCTTTTCACTATTGAAAAAGAATGGCGTTAAAATCAAAAAACTGGCAAGCGCGATAGCCCCGCCGTATATAGCTTCAACTTTATAGTAATTAGAAAGCGCATAACCAATCCCAAAAACGACAAACACGGTCATAATACTCATCGTTGCACTTTGCGCACTTCCCAAATAAAGTTGTAACGTCTCCTTCGTAGAATCGCTCCAAAACGGCAAATTCATTAGAACAACGGCTATCGAGCCAAACATTGTTAGTGGAAACGCTAACATAAATGCGTCGCGTAAACTACCTAAATAGCGATTTTCGCCAAGCTTAGCTGCAAACGGCATTAATTTTTCTCCAAGCAACTCCATAAATTTATTCATGAAAAAACTCCTCCATTTTTAAAATCGCGAAAACGTTTTCTAGTTTTTATTATACGCATTTTATTTTAAATGTCTAGTCTTTTATTTTTAAAAGAATGGACAATAAAAAGAAGATGAATATTGTTTGGCGTCGTATTTAGAATCTCAATGCGCATGTAATCCTTTTCCTGAGTGAAGTTTAGCGCCTCCGGATCTAGCTTTGTTGTGGCTCTTACGAAGCGAATTCTGCTGAGTTAGAAACTCAATATGCAGTTGAACGTAGTGAAACTGCCTTCCTTCTGTATCTAGCCACTCGAAGCTTTCACAGCCTCCGCAAAAACCAAAGGAGGGTTTTCGCTGCGCCTGCTCCAAGCTTTTTCGTGGCTGAACGAGCCGTTTCAGCCTTGTTGTGGTTCTTATGAAGCGAATACTGCTGAATTAGAACCTCAATATGCATGTGAACGCAGTGAGCATGTAATCCTTTTCTATGTTAAAATAAACGTATCTCAAATCCAGAAAGGAATTTTAAAATGACAAAAATAGTAGTTTTAGCAGAGAAGCCTTCTGTTGGGAAAGATATTGCGCGCGTTCTTGGTTGTAAGCAAGGGAAGAACGGGTACTTGGAAGGCTCGAAGTATATTGTTACATGGGCGCTCGGTCACTTGATCACGCTCGCCGATCCAGAGAATTATGACACTAAATATAAATCGTGGAACATGGAAGATCTGCCAATGCTTCCGCAAAAAATGAAACTCGTGCCAATCAAGCAAACACGGAAACAGTATGAAACGGTGAAAAGCTTGATGACGCGTAAAGATGTCAGTGAAATCATCATTGCAACGGACGCGGGGCGTGAAGGGGAACTTGTGGCTCGCTGGATTATTGAATACGCCAAAGTCAAAAAGCCAATTAAACGCCTCTGGATATCGTCTGTAACCGACAAAGCGATTCGTGAAGGCTTCAATCGTCTGCAACCAGGCAAAGCTTACGAAAACTTATATCGTTCTGCTGAAGCCCGTTCTGAGGCTGATTGGGTGGTCGGAATTAACGCCACACGTGCCTTGACGACAAAATATAATGCCCAACTTTCTTGTGGACGTGTGCAAACGCCGACACTTGCGATGATTGCGCAACGCGAAGAGGAAATTCGCCAATTTAAGCCGAAAGAATTTTATCAGCTAACGGCTGTGACGGAACAGGGTAGTTTTTCGTGGAGCAAAGGGCAGACATTTGATGAGGCGGAAGCTGAGAAAACGGCGCGGAGCTTACGTGGCAAAGACGCGATCATTACAGACGTGGCCGTGAAAGAAAAGAAAACACATGCACCAGGCTTGTACGATTTGACGGAGTTGCAACGTGACGCCAATAAACGCTATGATTTTTCCGCAAAAGAAACATTGAATATCATGCAAACCTTGTATGAGCGCCACAAAGTGTTGACATATCCACGTACCGATTCGCGCTTTATTTCGGATGACATTGTGCCGACGTTAAAAGAACGCGTCGAAGCTTGTGGTGTTGGACCTTACGCGAAACCCGCACGTGCCGTAGCATCCAAGCCAATCAAAGCCAACAAATCGTTCGTCGATAATAGCAAAGTAAGCGATCACCACGCCATTATCCCGACTGAAGAAACGCCAAGCTTGTCCGACCTAAACGACCGCGAACGCAAAATTTACGACCTTGTTGTGAAACGCTTCTTGGCCGTACTTTCCGCACCATTCACGTACGAAGAAACAGCTGTCCAAGCTAAAATCGGCGACGAAACATTCGGTCTTAAGGGCAAAGTCGTGAAATCACTCGGTTGGAAAGCCGTCTATAATGAAGACAACGACACAGACACCGTTACCAAACTCAAAAAAGGCGAGCAAATCAAAGTCCGCGACATCCAGATTCACACCGGCAAAACAAAGCCACCAGCCCGTTTCAACGAAGCAACCCTACTTTCCGCAATGGAAAACCCGAGCCTGACGAGCGGTAAAAAAGACCTTGCCAAAACACTCGGCGAAACCGGCGGACTAGGAACTGTCGCAACACGCGCGGACATCATCGAGAAACTTTTCAACAGTTTTTCCATTGAGAAGCAAGGCAAAGACATCATGATTACCTCTAAGGGCCGCCAACTGCTTGATCTAGTGCCAACAGACTTGAAATCCCCAGAGCTAACCGCGATTTGGGAGCAAAAACTATCCAAAATCGCCAATGGCAAGCTGGATAAAACAACATTCACTACCGAAATGCGCGACTACGCCAAAAAAGCCGTGAATGAAATCAAGCAAAACGACAAGAAATTCAAACACGACAATATCACATCTACAAAATGTCCAGACTGCGGCAAACTAATGCTACGCGTCAAAGGCAAGAAAGGCACGATGCTCGTCTGCCAAGATCGCGAATGCGGACACCGCGAAGCCGTTGCCAGAACAACAAACGCCCGCTGTCCAAACTGCCATAAACGCATGGAACTACGCGGCGAAGGCGACAAACAAATTTTCACATGTTCTTGCGGCTACCGCGAAAAGCTCTCCTCATTCAACGCCAGACGCGGCAACGAGAAGAACAAAAACGTCTCCAAAAAAGAAGTCGCTAACTATATGAAGAAACAGAACAAACAAGAAGACGAACCGTTCAATAACCCGATGGCCGAAGCACTTGCCAAATTAAAACTAAAATAAAGCAAAAAATACACGCCCAAATCTCCAAACTGGGCGTGTATTTTTTTATGACTTCGTAAACAACAATGGAATTTTTTCTTCTTTAAGTAACGCAATAAATTTCGCAACATCCGTAATTACCCAAGGACGTTTATTGGAAAGCAACAACCCGCTTTCGTGCAATGGTCTTAAAGAAGTCGACAAATAAGAAGGATTAATGTTCGCTAGATCAGCGAGTAAAGCTAGTGTCACAAACTCAGGCAACTCCACTTGACTGGCCGAAGTATGAAATCCTATGTCCATCATTCGATACATATTAAACAAAGCCCGCTGCGTTGGCGTCAACCCCGATTGAATCGTATTAATATAAAGATGCCGCCGCGATCTGATTAAATGATCAATCAGCAAAGAATTACTAGGGTCCTCCATAGCCGTAACCTCTTGAAAAAAAGCATATTCTACCTTCCATAGAACCATATCCGTCAACGCTATCCCAATCGGCTCATTATTCAACTCATTGTCAATGGTCGGAAACACGATCGAATCGCCAGGCCCCGTCAAAACACTATATTTATGTTCATAATGATTATCAAATTTATATTTCAAATACCCGCTTTCAACAAAAAAGAAATACGGCGTCGCCGAGAACTGGACATGCTCTCCCTTCTTAATCCGTTCCTGCGAGCCATGTTCCAGAAAGTCTGGCCGATTCTTAAATATCTTTTTAACTTTTTCAATAGCCGAAAAATCATTAGCTGGCATTCCTGCGTACATCTAAACCCCTCCTAAATCTAAACTTTACTATTCCTATACCCTAAACTAATATTACAAAATCTAACTAATTTTTCTGGAAATGTGCTACACTTATGGTGATTTGGAGGGGATTCGTGTGTTACATAATGGAGATGTGATTGGTTTGGTGGGATGTTCTAATGCTCGGACGCGGGACCGTGTGGCGGATGTAGAGCGTGTGGAACAATTGTTGTTGGAGCGGTTTGGGATTAGAACGATACGGTCGGCTTCGATTTTTGAGGATGAGGATAGAGAGGCTCGCGTGCGTGCGGCGGATTTGATGGCGATGTATCAAAATCCAGAAATCAAGGGAATTTTTGATATTTCGGGAGGCGATTTGGCGAATGAGATTTTGTCATATTTGGATTTCGCGGTGATTGAGAAGGCGGGGAAGCCGTTTGTTGGGTATAGTGATTTGACGGTGGTTTTGAACGCGATTTTTGCGAAAACAGGGGTTGCTGGGTGGAATTATCAAGTGTTGCATTTGGCGGGGAATGAGACAGAATTGCAATTGCGCCAGTTTGAAAATGCTTTTGTAAGGGGAGAAAATGCGGCGATTCCTTATGAAATGGTTTCGGAAAGTAAGGATATGACGGGGATGGTGATTGGTGGAAACATTCGTTGTTTGCTGAAACTTGCCGGTACGCCTTATTTGCCAGACCCTGCTGGCAAGGTGGTTTTGCTGGAGGCGATGAGTGGTGATCGGAATAAGATTGCGACCTACTTAGCGCAACTCGATCAAATAGGCTATTTTGCGAAGGCGAACGGGGTTATTTTAGGTACTTTTACAGAAATGGAAAAACTGGGTTTGGCGGCGGAAGTTCCTGAAATGGTGCAAGCTTACACGCAGAAATACGAGAAGTTTCTCGTGAAAACAACAGCGATTGGACATAATGAAAACGCGAAACCTTGCCCGTTTGGGAGTAATTTTAACGATAAGGAGTGGCAGAGATGCAGTTCACAATCACAGTGAAAAATAGTACAACACAAGCACTGACACAGAAGATATTTTTATATATTGAAGGGCAAAAAAAAACAACAGCGGTTAAAAAACTAGCAATTGGTGAATCAGAAGATATTGTCTTTGAAACGCACCCATCCGATACAAAAATCATGTTATCGTACTTAAATACAGAAAGCGCCATTATAATTAAAGCAATCGGTGACATAAACAATATATCGCGTCGAAACCTAGAGATTCAAGACATAACGCCACAAGGCACGGTGAAATACAGCTTTACATGAGTGAAAATACCGTAAACTATCATGAAATTCTCATGAATGCCCCTGCATAATCTCATCGAAGCCCTGTATTATAGAGAATGTAAAGCAAGGACAGCAATTAGTTTCCCCCCTTTTTCTAATTGTGTTGTCCCTTAACAAACTCCCTTTTTTTAGACCAGTTTCCCCTGACTGGTCTTTTTTAGTTTGGGGTATACCCCGAATAAATCGGCGACAAGCGCTCGCATTCAGGAAGTTTGGCGGACTTCCGGTTCTCACATACACAAGTATGCTCCGCTTCCGGCTTCCACCAAACTTCCTGAATACAAACGCTTTCGCTCGATTTGTGTAAAGCAAGATTTTTCGTCCTACCCAAAGTAAAAGGCTGGGCGGTTTTGCTTTGTCTGGAGTTTTGGCCCAATCTTTGTTTGTGGATAAATCAAAAAAATAGCTAAATCGCGCCTTAGATTGTTATAATAAACCAAGCATAAAAAAATAAAATAGGAAAGGTTCGCGGTATTATGTATTTTGCTAAGTTAGCTGGAATTGCCTTCGTTGTTTTCCTACTGATTGATGCCATTTGGTTAGGTCTGATTGCCAAAAATTTGTACCGAAATTACCTTGGGGATTTGATGGCTGGAAACGTACGATTTGGCGCGGCGTTATTGTTTTATGTGTTGTTTGTTTGCGGGATTGTGTTTTTCGTGATAGAACCTGCATTGGCTAAAGAGAGTCTTTCATTTGCGATTTTTGCGGGAGCTTTCTTAGGATTGCTTTGCTATGCGACGTATGATTTGACTAATTTGGCGACATTGAAAGATTGGCCTGTGTTGATTACTGCGCTTGATTTAGTTTGGGGCGCATTTGTTACAGCAGCAACATCGGGTATTGTATTTTGGCTAGCAAAGATTTGGCATATTTGAGAATAATAGGGGGAATAAATATGACAGATTTTTTAGACAGTAAACGGCTATATCATGCCTTTTTAGGTGGGGCAAGAGCGGTTATTCATGCAAAAGATGGCTTGAATGCGATTAATGTTTTTCCTGTGGCGGACGGGGATACGGGGAGCAACTTGGCGCAGACGATGCATTCGATTGTCGAAGATTCAAAAATTGGTAATACGGTAAAAGAGACGCTATACACGATTTCAGAAGCGGCATTATTCGGTGCTCGTGGGAACTCGGGGATTATTTTCGCGCAATACATTAATGGCATGCACTTTCACCTATCGGATGATAAACAAATGACGCTACACGACTTCTCAAAAAGCGTTTCTGGCGGTGCGAGTTATGCTTATAATGCGATGGAAAACCCAGTTGAAGGAACGATGATTACGGTTATCAAAGTCTGGTCCGAAGCCATCTCGGAGGCTGCAAACAAAGGTATTGCTTTCCAAGAAGCACTGATGAATGCGCTGGATCACGCCAAAAAAACATTGGAAAACACGCCGAAAATGTTACCGATTCTGCGTGACAAAGGTGTTGTAGATGCTGGTGCCAAAGGATTTTTCACGTTTGTAGAAGGGTTTACGTTGGCACTAGGGAACAAAGCGTATGTTCCAAAAGTGGAAAGTTTGCCGGCTTTGTCAGTTCAGGAGGAATTGGACGAGGCGCCGACATTTCGTTACTGCACGGAAGTATTAGTTCGCGGAGAAGGACTTTCACGGGACGCTATTTCGGCACATTTGAAGCCATTCGGTGATTCGCTGATTGTTGCGGGAAATGAAACGAAAGTTCGCGTGCATATTCATACAAATGAACCGCAGAACGTGTCGGATTTTTTAAGCAAGCAAGGGACGATGATTCAGCAAAAAGTCGATGATATGCAAAATCAATACGATATTATACATCACCGCAAACATCGCATTGCGCTAGTGACTGATTCTGTCGCCGATTTGCCACCAAGTTTACTCGAGAAATACCAAATTCAGATGATTCCACTGCCGATTTCGTGGGATGACAATGTTTATTTGGATAAATTGACGATGACAACCGAGACATTACTTACAAACATTAGTGATAGCAAGGCGTATCCAAGTTCCTCACAGCCAAACGAAAAAGCAGTCGCGAATCAATTGTCGTTTTTGGCGAATCATTACGATGAGATTCTTGTTTTGACGGTGGCGAGGAAACTTAGCGGCACGTACGAAACGATGAAGCGCGCAGCAGCGGGGATTGAGGCAAATATCGCTGTAATCGATACGATGCAAAACTCTGGCGCGCAAGGCCTCATTGTGAAAGCGGCGGCAGAACAAATTGCTGCCGGAAAAACATTTACCGAAGTGCAAGATTTTGTGAAACAAAGCATCACGCGAACGAAGATTTTTGTTAGTGTTCCGAATTTGGACGCGATGATTCGTTCTGGGCGACTAGGCGAGAAGGGTGGCGCGATTGGTAATACGCTAAATTTAAAACCGGTCGTGTCTTTATCGGAAACTGGTGCGGGAGTGGTGAGCGACATTGCGTTTAGTTTATCTGGAAGCACCAATAAAATCGTGAAACGCGTGAAAAAAATGATGGCGCAAGGAAGCGTGGCGGATTACGCGATTGTCCACGCCAACACACCAGAACGTGCGGAAGAATACACGGCACTTTTTACAGATCTTGTTGGGAAAGCACCAGCTTATGTAACGGGAATATCGTCGATCATCGCGATGAATGCAGGAAATGGCTGTGTCGCAATCGCAATACAATTAGAGGGGGAAAAGTAACACAATGGTATATGGAATCGCGGGATTATTATTATGGATTTATTTCACAATCATTTTCATCTGGGCGCAAAAACTAAAAAACAACTCCATCGTTGACTTGGCGTGGGGACCAGGATTCGTGATTGTCGCTATTTACACGTATTTCTGGGGCGGACAAATGACGACGCAAGGCTTACTCGTCACCATTTTCGTATTTCTATGGGGCATGCGCTTATTTTTCCACTTAGCGAAACGGAATATCGGCAAACCCGAAGATTACCGCTACGTCAATATGCGCAAGCGTTGGGGCACAAAGGCTGTCAAACTGAAAACATATTTGAATGTCTTTGTTTTGCAAGGTGTGTTGCTGTATATTATTAGTTTGCCGATTCTGCTTGTGAATACAACGGCGGCCACGGAATTTATGTGGTGGAATTATGTTGGGATTGTAGTTTGGCTAGTTGGCTTTATATTTGAAGTTGGCGGGGATGAGCAGTTGCGCCGTTTCAAGAAGAAACCGGAGAACAAAGGAAAGCTGATGACGACAGGGCTTTGGCAATACACGCGTCACCCGAATTATTTTGGTGAAGCGCTAAGCTGGTGGGGTATTTTTCTAATCACAATAACAAGCGCCGCAACCCTTTGGGGATTCATTGGCCCGCTCATCATCACGCTACTTCTCCTCTTCGTTTCAGGCGTGCCGTTACTTGAGAAGAAGTACAAAGATCGCGCCGACTTCCAAGCTTACGCAAAAAGAACGTCGAAATTCATCCCAACCATACCGAAAAGAGAGAATTAGGCGGATTGAAAGACCAGTTTTAGCAGATTGGTCTTTTTGTTTACTTTTTCTACTATATATACTATAATAGCTGTATGCAAATATAAAGGGAGTGTTACATGTATGAAGAAACTACTAGGAATTGCGCTTTTAGCATCGCTTGCACTTGCTGGATGTGGCGATAACACAGTGGAGAAGGACAATGCAGACTTGAAGAAAGCCGAAGAAAAGATTGAGGCGCTGAGTAAAGAAGTCGACAAAATCAAAGAAGAAAACACCGAACTAAAAGACGCTAACGCAAAAGTAGAGGCATCAAAAAAAGCAGAAGCAGACGCAAAGGCGAAAGTAGAAGCAGAAAATAAAGCGAAAGCCGAAGCGGAAACCAAGGCAAAAGCTGAGGCCAAAGCCAAAGAAGAAAGCACCCAAGAACAAACAACAGCCAGCGCGCAAACAGAAACACCAAAAACCGAGACACCAGCGAAACAAGAGACAACAACCCCAGCAGCACCAAAACAAACACCGAAAGCAGAAACGACAACCCCGGCACCAACGCCAAAACAAGCAGAACAAAAACAGACCGTCCAATCCCAGCCAAAACAAGAATCTGGCACGATTACGGGTGAAGAAAAGGGCCGTCTAATTGCTACTGAGAAGAAAAAACTGAATAATCCTAACCTAACACAATCAGAAAGAAACGCGATTATCGCTGAAATTAAACGACTTGGACAATTACGCGTATCTCATTAATTCTAATTTTAAAAACAAGAGAAGCAAACAGAACTTCTCTTGTTTTTTTCGTGGTACAATAATAGAAAGACTGAACGGAAAGGAAGCAAAGCGATGAAAATAAATACGCAAGAAGCGGAACAGTTTATCACGCAAGCCTATAACGAGCTCTCCAAAAGCAGCGCGGAAATCGAAAGTCGGATCAACGCGATACACGAAGAAATCGCGCAAACAGGTACATACACGCACACGTTAGAAGAACTAACCATCGGAGCAAAAATGGCATGGCGGAACAGTAATCGCTGCGTTGGTCGGCTTTTCTGGGATCGGATTCAAGTCATGGATGCCCGCGAAGCCGTGACGGCGCATGAAATCGAAACCGCATTGTTCGCACATATTGAAAAAGCAACGAATGGCGGGCAAATACGGCCATACATCACTATTTTTAAACCGGGTGAGGACGGACCTCATGTTTGGAACCACCAATTAATTCGGTACGCAGGTTACGAGACAGAGCAAGGCGTGATTGGCGACCCTGCCTCCGTCGCAGTCACCAAAATCTGCGAACAACTTGGCTGGCGTGGTGCGAGGACGCCGTTTGACATTTTGCCATTCGTTTTTCAAGAAAATCATGCGGCGTCTCCGACATACACCGAAATCCCGTCCGAACTCGTACTAGAAGTCCCCATCGCGCATCCCGATTACCCAGGAATCGCCGAACTCGATTTGCGCTGGTACGCCGTGCCCATCATTTCCGAAATGAAGCTCGAAATCGGCGGCATCACCTATCAAGCCGCGCCATTCAACGGCTGGTACATGGAAACCGAAATCGGCGCCCGCAATTTTGCTGATGAGGGTCGCTACAACCAACTCGCCGCCGTCGCAGAAAAAATCGGACTCAACACGAAACGGCTCGACTCCCTATGGAAGGATCGCGCATTAGTCGAACTAAACGTCGCCGTCCTGGATTCCTATCACAAAGCCAAAGTCCAAATCGTAGACCATCACACAGCGGCCCGCCAATTCGGCCAATTCGAAACAAACGAGCAAAAAGCAGGGCGCGAAGTCACCGGAGAATGGGCATGGCTCATCCCACCAGTCTCACCAGCCACGACGCACATTTTTCATCAACGCTACCCAAATAAAATCGTCAAACCGAACTTTTTCTATCAAGAATCACCATTTCATCGCCAAGACATTGTCCCCGTAAAACGCGGCGGCTGTCCATTTCATTGAGTTGCCAAATCGTATGTAAAAATGGTAACATAACAGTATCCACACGTTTGCGTTAGCTTATACGCGAAAACGGATAAATATGTCTATCGAATGGAGTTTTTTACGATGAATTTTGAGAAAACATT
Source organism: Listeria booriae (assembly GCF_000766865.1). GTDB lineage: Bacteria > Bacillota > Bacilli > Lactobacillales > Listeriaceae > Listeria_A > Listeria_A booriae. The sequence goes on along the minus strand of NZ_JNFA01000011.1, from coordinate 352,745 downwards.
GGGGATTATTGGCGCATTGCTAGCGATGGGACTTAGCCTAACCGTTATTTCCGTAGATAGCATTGCACGCGTTTTGGAAGAAGACTCATTAGTGTTCACGATTTTAAACTTCGCAACACTAGCGATGTCATTTGTCGGCCTATTCGGCGCAATTATTATGCATAAAGCTCCACTAAAAGGCGGCGTTATGCTAATTGCCTCAGCAGTAGCCTGCACAATGAGCGTTTCCATGATGTTCTTACTTCCAATCGTTCTTTTGTCAGTAGCAGGTCTAATCGGACTTAGCACTGCAGACGATTTGTCAGAAGCAAAAGCCTAAGCAACACAAGAAAGTCGGTAGGAAAGCCATCACTTGGCGCCTGCCGATTTTTTTAATTCCAGACTAATATTGGTATCCATGAAGCCACTTCATACCAGTACTAGTCTTTTTTCACGTTTTCTCATGTTTTTTAACTCTTCACAAAAAGTTCACAAACACGCTCTACAGCCACTTTTTGACCTATTTTAGAATACCAAAATCCAATTTTCGTACCACCACAAGTACGCAACAACCCCATACATACCACAACAAACCCATCACCCCAAAAGTACAAAAACCAAAAAAGATGTATACTAATCTTGTTCAAAAAATACATTTTGGCTCCGCGAAGTTTGTTCACAAATTCTCTAAAATAAAGTGAGTTTTGTGACGTATAGTTTCCGTCCAGAAAAAAATCACCGTGATATGATATGTATATCGAAAGGCGATTGAGAAAGGAGCTTGCTAACATGAGCTACATGGAATTATTCGACAAGGATGTTATGGAAGAAGAATTTAGCAGCACAGAATTATTACACGTTTTATCAGACAAAACATCTTTTCCTATAGATACAGAAAGAAAAGTATTCCGAAAAAAAGACCAGATAGTAATTGAAAATGAAATACACGATTACATCTACTTCATCCAATCCGGTATTTGTGGCGTATGGAAAAACGAGCATATTAATAGCTTCATCGGCGAAAGCGACATTATCGGCTTCAACGAAATACTAGGAAACGAACCTTCATTCACAAGCGTCATCGCCCTAAACGAAATCGTCACTTGGCGCTTCTCCAAAGAACAAGTCATGAGCAAACTAATGTACTCCCAAGAAGGCGCGTTCTACCTCTACCAATATATGAAACTAATCAACGCCAACCTCTTACAAAAACAAACCCTCCAAACAGAAGAAACCAAAAAACAACTTCTCCTAACGCTCACTTACCTAGGACAACAATACGGCGAAGAAAATCAACATCATATAATATTACCGAAAATTTTCACAAAAAAGATAATTTCGAATTACCTCGGTATGACAAGACAACACATGACGTATCTCTGCAAAGATTTCGAAAGTAACGGGATTTTCGAAACAGACACAAACCAATTCATTTTAAATAAAGACAACATCACCATATCGTATTGAAAATAGTTTATTGAAAAATCAATCTAAAACACAATTCACTCAGGAGGGAAAAACAATGACAAACACACATCAACCTGACTCCAGCTAAATTCGGAAGTATCAGGTTAAAAAAATTCAAACTGTAGTAAGGAGGCTAAGCAATGAGTCAAGGTGGTAATTTAAACCCATTGGTCCCAATGACCGGAGGCGGTCCCATTATCGGCGCAGCAATGCTCCAAGGGTATCCGCTCATGGCAGCAACCATAGGCATTGGAATAGCAGCAATAACAGCCGTTCTTTTATTTGCAAAGAATAAACGGAAGCAACACGATCAAGTATCATAAGCCCATATTTTTACAAAACATCATAAGTGTTTCAAAGAATCAGGAGGAATTATTAACATGTATAAGAAGACAATGAAAAAATGGGGACTTGGCGCTATCACAGGCGTATTGGTTTTAGGAAGCTTAACACCAATTATCCAACCCTACACGACTGTATCAGCAGCAGAAAACACAATCAAACAACTAAAAGCATCTGGTCAAGGTACTATCAGCGATGTTATGTTTGAAGATTTAAACGGAAATTCCGTACAAGATAGCAACGAAACAACAGGCGTAGCCGGCATTAAAGTAGAACTTTACAATGATCAAGGCACACTAGTAAGCACATCTACAACAGGAACAGACGGCAGATATACTTTCTCAAACGTTCCAGACGGCACATACTATTTGCATGTAGATATGTCTACATTACCATCCGATGAAAAACTTTATACAACACAAGGTATCAACGGCGCGGACGGTAACTCAAGCTACTTCACGATTTCTGGTGGCAACACAATCACAGGTTTCCATTTCGGTTTCTACCCACAACAAGGTGCAATCCAAAGCTTTGTTTATAACGATACAAACAAAAATGGACAAAAAGACAGCGGAGAAGCTGGAATTAGCGGCGTTCACATTGCTTTATACAACGAAGCAGGATCAAAAGTAGCCGATGCAACAACTGATAGCTCAGGCGCATATAGCTTCACAGCTGTAAAACCTGGTAAATACTACGCAAAAGCAGATATTCCGTCCGATTATAAATACCAATCAAGCACATACTTTGGTGCTGACGGAACAACAGGTTACTTCTCAGTAGCAAGCGAACAAACGCTTCATAACGAGTTGAACTTAGGTCTAAGCACATTAAACAACTCTGCAGTTAGCGGAACAGTAACAGACGCAGCAACAGGTAACGGACTTGCAAACACACGCGTAGAACTACATGACGTGCAAGGAAACCTAATTGACGCACAACAAACAGACGCAAGTGGTCACTACAACTTCACAGGATTAGCAGCAGGAGACTACTATACAAAAGTAGTAATTCCAAGCGACTATGACTTTGTAAGCAGTAATGGCTTCGGTAGTGATGGAAACAGTAACTACATCCAACTAAACGGTGAAAACACATCATCTAACTACTCGATTGCACTGAAAAAACAAGTAAAAGACAACTCTGCAGTTAGCGGAACAGTAACAGACGCAACAACAAGCAACGGACTTGCAAACATCCGCGTTGAATTACATGACGTACAAGGCAATCTTGTTGACTCACAACAAACAGATGCAAGCGGACATTACAACTTCACAGGTCTAGCAGCAGGAGACTACTATACAAAAGTAGTAATTCCAAACAACTATGACTTTGCAAGCAGTAACGGTTTCGGTAGTGACGGTAACAGTAACTACATCCAATTAAACGGCGAAAACACATCATCTAACTACACGATCGCACTGAAAAAACAAGCAAAAACAACAATCTCAGGCGTTATTAACACACCAAGCGGTCAAGGTGTCAGCGAAAACGTATCACTTTACAACGTAGACGGTACACTTGTTAAGACTGTTGCAACAAACAGCCAAGGTAACTTCAGCTTTGACGGAATTGCAGAAGGTAACTACTATGTGAAAGCGTCCATTCCAGAAGGCTACACATTCGAATCTTCACAAGGTTTCGGTAGCGACGGTAACAGTTTCTACTTGCAAGCTGACGGCACAAGCAACATCTCAAACCTACGCCTAACACTAGCACAAAAAACAGGCCAAATCCGTTCAACAGTCTTCAATGACTTGAACAAAAATGGTACACAAGAAGCAGGCGAAACAGGTGTAGCTGGAGCAACAGTAACACTTTACAGCAACACAGGTGCAGTTGTAGAAACAACAACAACAGACGCTAACGGATTGTACAAATTCGAAACAATTACACCAGGAACTTACTACGTGAAAGTGACACCTCCAACAGGCTATGAAAACCTTGCTAATGCAGCATTTGGTGATGATGGCGTGTCTGGATACATCGCAGTTGAAGCAGAACAAACACGTACAGACATGAACGCATCCGTTGTAGCAACAGTAAATCCAAACGAAGTAAGCGACATGAAGTGGATTAACAACAAAGACGGCTCTAAACCAAGCGTAGGAGACGGCGGAACAATCACTATTGCAAATGATTACTTGGATAGCTACAACAACAAAAATGTGAACGTTCAATTCTTCAACAAAGAAGATCAAGTAGTTTCTACAAAAGGTTGGACTGTAACACTATCTGACCCATCACTACTAACACCGATTACTGGTAACCCTGTATTACTAGCATTCACACACACAGAAAAAACAGGAAGTACATTAGTAACAGTGAAAGACGCAGATGGCAAAGTAGTACGCACATTCACAATCGTTGTCACAGGTCCAGCAACCGTGTTAGCAACAGACATTGATTTGAACACAACAAACATTAACACAACAGTTGGCGCAACAGGCAAAGTAGATGCGACAGTACAACCAACAAATGCAACAAACAAAAACCTAACGTATACACCAGCAGACTCAAGTATTATTTCTGTTGACGCAAACGGCAACTGGACAGCTAAGAAAGCCGGAACAACAACGATTGCAGTGAAGACAACAGACGGATCAAACATCACGAAAACAATCACTGTAACAGTAACCGATCCAAATGCAGTAGCTAATGCGAAATGGATTTACCAAACAGGATTCACACCAGATACGAATCTTGCGAACGGTGACACAATTACTGTACCAAATACGTACAAAGATGGATATAACGAAAATCAAGTAGACGTAGCCTTCTACAACAGTGCAGGTACACTTTTGGATCCTACATCGTATCAAGTGACTCTATCAAATCCTGATTTATTCTCTTCAGTGAAAGCTAGCGCAACTAAAACACATATTGCTTTCACGCACACAGAAAAAACAGGTAGTTCGCTAGTAACAGTGAAAGACGCTGCTGGTAATACAGTACGTACATTCACAATCGTTATTACAGCACCAGCAACGGTGTTAGCAACAGATATCGATTTAGTAACAACGAATATTAACACAACAGTTGGCGCAACAGGAACAATTGGTGCGACAGTAGAACCAACAAACGCAACAAATAAAAACCTAACGTACACACCAGCAGACTCAAGTATCCTCTCTGTAGACGCGAACGGTAACTGGACAGCTAAAAAAGCTGGAACAACAACAGTTCAAGTCAAAACAGCAGACGGTTCCAACATCACGAAAACAGTGAACGTAACAGTAACTGACCCAACCGTGTTAGCAACTGATATTTCACTAGCAGCATCGAGCATCACAGCAGAAGTTAATGACACAGGTAAAGTCGATGCTACAGTACAACCAACAAACGCAACAAACAAAGTATTAACGTACACACCAGCGGACGCAAGCATCATTACAGTAGATGCAAACGGTAACTGGGTAGCGAAGAAATCAGGTAAAACAACAATCACAGTTCGTACAACAGACGGTAGCAATATCAGCAAAATAGTAGATGTAACAGTCAATAAGAGCATGGCTGATCGTATGAAGAGTGCAGACTTAGAATTTGTTCTTGGACGTAATGCTCCAAGCTCAACAAAAGCTTATGTGTACCCTCATTCAGCAGATGTTCCAGCTGGAGTAACTTATCGAGTAGAGTCAGATACTAATCCAGCAAGTACTATACAAGTAGGAACATCTAATGGCGTATATCACCAAGAGATTGAAAGTAGTCTTTCACTCGGTGCTTGGAGCGCAGCAGGTAATGGACCTAATGTTAGGCTAATTGCGACTTATCAAGGTGTAGACTATCTAGTAACAGAAGGTAGTAGTACGAATTACTTGAAAGCAAACTATACTAAACACGTTTTTACAGACTGATACAAGTATCTAGGTAACTAAAACAAGTTAGAAGCTGTGGCCTTACCCCCACATTCGGCATCACGCGTGCCACAGCTTTCTTATAAATTGTAGCAAGGAGGAAAGACGTGCTGAAAAAAAGCTTACTCGGAATCGCATTATGGATTCCGGCACTAATTATGATTGTCTTACTGGTTAGTACGGCCATTTTATTACCACGACCACCTGATGATAGCTTGTATGCTATTTGGATATTGTTAACAATTGGCGCAGGTATTTGCCTAGTTCTATTCTTAAGCATTTGGGGCTTCACAAAACTATACCAGTGGAAGAAAAGTTATTTCTATCTAGCACTTGGTTCTTTAATTATAATCCCTAGAATCATTTGGATTATCTGGATACCAACACATGCTGTTTCTGATTTCTATTACTATCAAGTAATCGCAAGTTACATCGCAGATAACAACAATTGGACAACACTATACAATCAAGGCATTTTATTTTATGCTCCGTACTTTACACATATACTTAATTTTTCCAACATATTATCTATTGTTTACAATATTTTTGGAAATAACTATCTGGTTGGGCAACTGTTTAACAGTGTTTTGACATTAGCAGGAACATTTCTACTTTTTAAAGTCGTTAAAAATTGGTTTCCGCTTGGTGTTGCCGTAGGTAGTAGTTTGATTTTCGCATTATGGCCGGCGTATTTTATGTACAGCACTTTACTTGCGACAGAGCCATTATTTATTTTCCTATTTGTTTTAGCGCTTTTCTTTTATCAACAAGTTGAGCAAAGAGCGCCGAGCTTTATCTGGTCGTTGCTACTTGTACTCACACTAATAGGATTGAACATGATTCGTCCACTCGCTGTGGTTATACTGATTGCCTTTGTGATAACTTCTTTCTTACTTCGACCGAACCGCAAAGAAACGCTAAAAAGATATGCCATAGTGGTAGCTTTGTTTCTTATTTTCCTCGCTGGACAATCAACGATCAATAAATTGGTATACCACATCCCGACTGCAAATAGCACGGTAGGTTACAACGTGTTTGTAGGAGCGAATGAAAAAACTGGCGGACAGTGGAACGAAGCGGATACGAAGACATTCTGGAAATTATACAACGACAATAAAACAAATACAGCAAAAGTGGACAGCACCTTGATGCAAAAAGGTTTAGATCGCTATAAAACAATGGCCGAAGATGGCAAATTAACAGACCATGTCATCGCGAAAATGAAAAATTATAGTAATGAAGGCTATGGTTATGATTGGAATATATATAGTGATGCGCCATATATTTGGTACCATTCTGCTATCATTTTGACTATTTGTAACGTGTTTATGTACATCATGTTGGGGCTTAATTTTCTAGCAGTTGTGTTGGCACTATATTTGAGAAGGATTGCGGATATTTATTTATTCGTGTTACTACAAATTGGTTTCACGGTAGCTACGCTTCTTGTAGAAGTACAAGGTAGATATCACGTGCCTTTACTAATCGGCTATGTCGTAATCGCTGCTTGGGGATGCTGGCAAGTGTACCGACTCGTGTTGGGAAAGACCAAGAAGAAACCAAAAAAAGAAACACCGATGAGTGGAGAAGACATGGGGCTTGAGCTTTGGAATGAAACAAAGGAGCCGTCTCAATAAAAAAGGAATTCATTATATGGAGTGGACGATGATTATGAACAATAAAAGACCGCGGCTAGAAGAAGTCGCATACGCACATGTTTTGAAAAGTATTAAAGAAAATCGACTGAAGATGGGCGATTTTGTGAGTCAACAAGATTTGGCGCAAGAACTTAATATGAGTAGGACGCCAATACGAGCTGCCATTACGAAATTAAGTGGTGAAGGTTACATTCGAATGTTGCCATATCACGGCGCGTTTGTTGCCTTTTATAAAGAACAGTCTGTCGAAGGGCGGGTCCGCGAATGAGAAAAAGAATCATTGCGGCTTTGTGTGTCATGGTACTTTTGGTGGGCGCTATTATTGTTTTTGACTATGTTAATGCGAACTCAGAAACGTTGCCACAAGGTAATCAAGAAAAAGAAATTGCGACGATTCCGAAGAAAACAGCAAAAGCCGCTGAAAAAAGTATCGCGCCAGTACAAATCATTTTCCGCCAAGGGACGAAAACGCAAATTGAAAACCCAGTACGTCCAGTAGGAACGGATAAAGAAGGACGAATGGAAGTACCCGATGGAATTGACGCCGTATATTGGTACAAGTATGGCCCGTCGCCAGGTGATAAAGGCAATGCTATTATTGCAGGTCACCGAGATTGGGGCGGTGAGCTAGGTTTGTTTAAGTATTTGGAAGACATATCGGTCGGTGAAAAAGTCTCCATTGTGTATGCCGATAATGAAAAGAAAACCTTCGAAGTCAAATCCAAAAAATCTTATGCATTCAAAGATTTTCCACAAGAATTAATGGATACGACAAAAGGCAATAAAGTCACGCTCATCTCATGCACAGGCTCATTTGATCGCTCACAAGACGGCTATCAAAATCGCGAGGTTGTCATACTACAACCAGTGAAAAAGTAGGAGCGTCATAAAGAACATGGAGGAGAAAATATATGAATGCGTTATTAACAATTATGGCTGGGGTGAGTGTCTGTCTCATATTTATCTATTTTTCGTATACGAGCTTAATTTTACTACTCCCACCATTTGCAGGAAATAAGAATAGAGTGAGCGAAGATGACGATAGCGAGCTGGAATACGTATTCTTGATACCTTGTTTAAACGAAGAGGTCGTTATTGAAAAAACAATTCGCTCGATTTTATCGCTAGCCTATACGAAAAAAATGGTAATTGTAGTAGATGATGATTCTTCTGATAATACAGTGGCCATCGTTCGCCGAATGAACCTCCCTAATGTTCGGGTTATTGAACGCAAAAAACCAAATGCTCAATTAGGAAAAGGTGAGTCGCTGAATTACGCCTATACAAAAATAACAAAGGCAGCACGCCGTTTAAATAAGAACCCGAACAATTTGATTCTTACAGTTATCGATGGTGACGGTCGCCCGAGTGATAATTTGTTAACGGAAGCCAATCGTGTATTTCGTGACACGGCAGTTGGCGCAGCGCAGGCTCGGATTCGGATTACCAACCGCAGAAGCATTTTACCGATGATGCAAGATATTGAGTTCTACTCGACAGTTGCAGCCATTCAAAATAGCCGAGAATACACCGAAAGTGTTGGATTGGGCGGGAACGGTCAGTTCACACGATTAAGCGCGTTAATCGAACTAGGCATTACCCCATGGTCGAAATGTTTATTAGAAGATTTTGACTTAGGATTATCAATTTTGCTGAAAGGTTGGAAAAGTAAATATATTGGTGAGGCGGTCGTTTACCAACAAGGTTTAACATCTGTTAAGAAATTCATTCGGCAGCGCGCACGATGGGTGCAAGGAAACATTCAATCGATTAAGCGACTGCGAGAAGTTAGAAAATCAGATACGCTCAGCAGTGCCTCTAAGTTAGATATTTATTATTTTCTAGCGCAGCCTTGGATTAATCTACTCGGAAGTATCATCATGATCATTTCTTGGGCGTTAATGCTCATTTTCTTCCGCTCCGTTGACTGGGGCGCAGGATTTTCGAACACAGTTCAAGATTGGGGAGCTCTGCTAGTCATTGTCGGTTTGATTTTTGGACCGGGCTTGGTTTGGTGCATTTATCATTACGAACTTGGCCGCAAAGACAAGGACGGCATTTCCTTTTTACATTGCATGGGCGCAGGGCTTTTCATGCCAATTTATAATTTATTAGCGATCCCAAGTATTTGGATTGCATTTTGGAGACAATCAACAAAAAAAGAAGCATGGGCGAAAACAGAACGTGTCGCCGAATAATAATAAAAGTGAGGTTTTATTTATGATTAAAAAAAGCATTTCCGTATCTCTTTTAGCAGTAGCAACAAGTAGTTTATTAGTATTAGGAGCTTGCGGCACAACGGATTCATCGAGCAGCGACAAGAAAACCGATGATACTAAAACAACGCAGACAACAAAAGAAACAACAACAAAAACCGACGAAAAAGCATTGCTTGACTGGTCATATTCTGGCAGCACAGGCCCATCAGACTGGGGTTCTATCAAGCCAGCATACAAAATCAGCGACACAGGCAAGAAACAATCACCAATCAACATCGAAACAAAAGATGCAAAAGTAGACAAGGCAAAAGTAACGCTAGGCTATAAATACCAACCAACGATGTTTAAAGTGACACGCAAAGACAAGACAGTCCAAGCAGTAGCCCAAGCGGCAAAAGGCAGAGCAGACAGCAAAGTCACCATCGCAAACAAAGACTACACATTAAAAGAAATCAACATCCATACACCAAGCGAGCATCAATTGGACGGCAAAGATTACGCGGCGGAACTGCAATTAAAACACGTTTCAGCAGATAACAAAACGGCCATTATTAGCGTTTTTGTCAAACAAGGCGATAAAAACCAAGCCATTGGCGACATGACAAGCGTTATCGCGAAATCAGAAAACGGTTCAACAACAGCGATGAAACAAGCAGTCAGCACACTCGGACTAATCCCTGAGGACAGCACAGTATTCACATACGACGGTTCACTAACAACACCAGCAACAACAGAGGGCGTGACTTGGTACGTGTACGAAAAACCAATCACAATGTCCAAAGAACAATTAAGCGATCTGACAAAACAACTAAGCGATAACAACCGCCCCGTACAAAAACTAAACGATCGCCAAGTAACAAGTAACTAAAAAAGCAAATGGAGCTTCCAGTATGAAAAAAATAATGATGGTATTTGATACGCCCGAAGAAGCCATGAGAATATGTCCTGTTATTCAAAAACTAAAACAAATGGAATACAAGCCAGTCGTTCTTATCCCTAAGCAGGTTGAGACGGCTGGAATAATGGAGCAAGTTTTGGCGTTATTTGAAGTAGAACCAACACACATATTGAGCGTTGATTTGGAGCCACAAACATTAAATCAGCTGACGGCCTATGCCTTAAATGAGTTAGCAAGAATTGTAAAACATGAAAAGATTGATACAACATTCGTGTGTGGCAGTACGAAAATCGCTTTTATCGCGGCGCTCGCATCGTATTACAACGGTGTACCCGTGACCCAAGCCCAAACTGGCGAGGGCGAAGAAGCAGCCGCCTTCTTAGGAAAAAGCACAGAAGCCTTAATGGCACCATTAGTAACAAATCATGTCGTTCTGGGTTTAGAAACAGCGCTAGAAAAAGCGGCGGATCAGTACGTTCACAGCATGCCAATCGACAACTACGACACACAAAAAATCATCTTGTTTGACTACCAAGGCAAATCCAATCAGCGCCAAATACTCGAAAAAAGCTTCCAAGCAATCAAGCAAATTACCGATATATACAAAGAAGTCATTTTTATCATACCGATTAAATTAACCACCCTAGTAATGGAGTTAGCAAACAAAATTCTCAAAGGGCAAAAACAAGTTTATTTTGTAAAGCCGCTTAACGTTTTAGAATATCAGAGTTTCATGACCCGCGCGTGGCTGGTAATGACAGATCATTACAATAGCCTAGAAATGGCGCAGATTCTACAACTTCCAGTATTAATCATGGAAGGCCCGCGCAACAAGAACAGCCACGACAATTATGGAGTGGGAACCGTTATCCGGTTTTCCAAAGTACAGATTACCGAGTGGATAGAACGGCTGCTTGTGGACAGTGGCTTTTACGAAGAAATCGCCAGACGTCCATCACCGAACAAAAAAATACAGACGATAGAAGAGATGATTGAATCGTTCGTTCAAAAATAGCTAGGAGGAGAGAGGATGTATCACGATTGGCCAGAATTGACCTTTTCAGAGAAACAAGAAATTGAATTTCATTGCACGAATCACTTTTTTATTATTAGAAAAGGAGTTATTGCGATGGAAAGTAAGACGGGAAGCGTCGTAGATTATTTAACGGTAGGAGAGCTTATCGTGACTAATTTAGTAGATGCAGATATTACTTTTTTTGCAAAAACAGAAGTCAAGTTGGAGAAGCGGGGACTCAGCGCCTCAAGCGTCGAAAACTCTGCCAATATGTATAACAAACTGTTGATCGAACGGTTAGATGAATACAAATATGGCGCTCCAGCGAGATTAGGACTTTGCTTGAAGCGACTAGCTACCAAATTTGGAACACCGATAGATAGAGGCATTCAGATTGCTCCAGCCTTTACACAATATGATTTAGCGAATTATTGCAATTTAAAACGAGAATACGTATCGCTATTATTACGAAAATTAGTAGAAGCAGGCATTATTCGTATTAGACCAAAGCCATGGTTAGTTTTAAATATGGAGAAATTAGACGATTATATAGCACGAAACGGTGTCTAATTCACACAAGGAGTATCTCAAATGAAACAAATTTGTATTTTAATACCTGCATATAATGAACAAGAAGCATTGCCATATCTCTATGAACGCTTAAAGCGAATAGCAGATCAGTTAACAAATTATAGTTTTTCATTCTTGTTTGTGAACGATGGGAGTACAGATGGAACCTTAGCTATCATTCATAATTTACAACGGCAGGATAGACGTGTATGTTTTGTCAATTTGTCGCGGAATTATGGAAAAGAAATTGCCATGGTTGCTGGGTTTGACCATGCTTCTGGGGATGCGGCGATATTGCTAGACGCCGATCTGCAAGACCCGCCTGAACTCATCGCGCAGATGTTGGAATATTGGGAAGAAGGCTACGAGGATGTCTATGCCAAGCGAACTTCGCGTAAAGGAGAAACTTGGTTTAAGAAATGGTCTTCTAAAAAATACTATGAAGTACTTCAAAAAATATCCACGATTAATATTCCGAAAGACACCGGTGATTTTCGTTTGCTAGATAGAAAATGCGTCGAGGCACTAAAAGAAATGCGTGAATCACAACGCTACACCAAAGGTTTATTTAGCTTTGTGGGCTTCAAGAAAAAAGAAATTTTGTTTGAACGTGATGCTCGCATTGCTGGGTCTACCAAGTGGAATTACACAAAACTGTTTCAGCTAGCCATTGATGGCATCACTTCTTTTTCTGTGGCTCCGTTGCGATTAGCGGCGCTTGCTGGATCTGCTATTTTGGTTATTTGTGTTTTGATGCTAGTTTTCTTTTTCATTGAAAGTGTGTTTCTAGGTAGGACACCGACTGGAGCCGCAGGAATTATTACGGTCATCTTGTTTTTAGGTGGGATTCAATTGGTCAGCATTGGCTTATTGGGTGAGTATATTGGACGTATTTTTATGGAGACGAAAAATCGACCGCTTTATTTTGTGGAGTCTCAGACCGATAGTTTTGCTTACCAAGATAAATCAAGAAGAATTGGATAAGGAGTGGTAGTTATGGACATCATGGAACATTTTTTACAGACAGAATTGCAAAATCAAGTCGCGTATACGGAGATGTTACAGTTCGTCGCCTCACTCTACATTCGGAGTGGCGAATATGAAGGTGAAGAATATGTGATTCGTAAGCTGGATCATCTTAATTTTATCATTGCTAGAGAGTATGTGGGATTAGACGGGGAGCGGGAAATTAGCAGACCGGTTGTTATTGATCGGCAAGCTCTCGTCGCCAAAATAAATAAGCACGTTCGAGCTCGTGGAATTGCGCTGATAAATGTGTGCGTGTGAGCTGTGCCACAACGTACGATTCCTGTCACGCTACTCCAGCATTTGGCGAAAGAAAATACATTACTGCACGAATTGGAAAAACGATTCATACAAGAAATAGACGTGCTAGATGAACGCGAACTTAGAGAAGTCATAGGCATGTTTCATCGGCACGGCTATATTTTTCTAGTATATACAAACAAAGACGTTATTTGTTGCATCACGACGAAAGGCCGCAAGTTAGCGCATCTTTCGCGGAAGCATTGAATAGATAGGCAAAATAGAAAAAATGGAGGGTTTACTAATGAATAAAAACATCGTCAAAATTGCAGCAGGAACCATGATCGCATCAGCCATTCTTGCTGGAAACACAGAACTACCGTACAACGTGATGAAAGATCCGGTGGCGCATGCTGCAACGACTAACGTACACGGCGTTCCAAAAGAACCGATTTCGGTAATTAGTCTTCAAAATGGTAGCTTCGAACAACCAGCAGTCGTTTACGGAGGTTGGAATACTTTCGATCAATCGCAAGTTCCGGGTTGGCAAACGACAGCATCCGACGGCTTAATCGAAATTCAGAACCATAACGAGAACCGGGACGCGGCGGACGGCGAGCAATATGCCGAGCTAAACGCATACGAAGCATCTGCTTTGTACCAAGACATCGCGACCACACCAGGCGCAAAAGTAAGATGGCAAGTTTCCCATCGCGGCAGACACACGACGGATACGGCAACTGTTGAATTTGGCTCCCCAGGCAATTTGAAGCTCATCGATACGATGACAACATCCGTAGACGCTTGGAAAACTTACTCAGGAACCTATACAATTCCGGCAGGACAAACGACAACGCGATTCCAATTTGAAGCAGTCGGCGGAGACCCAAGAAACGGTAACCTGCTAGACAATATTGTTTTCGCAACACAATCTTTCATCACTGTAGCTGGCAACGTCGACAAAACATCTGTGAAAAAAGACAAAACAGCGACGTATTCTTTTGACGCTAAAAATGAAGGCGGAATGGCATCGCAAAACACGACATTGACCATCCCAATCCCGCAAGAAGTCACGCTAGATTCACCGAATGTTAAGGTAGACGGCGTTTCTGTAGCAGGTTCATATGACAGCAACACCCGCATTTTGTCTATTCCACTCGGAAGCATCACCAAAGACGCAACTAAACACGTTACATTTGATGTGAAAGGCGCAGTCGTAGCAAACAACGTTACAACGCAAGCGACTGTTACCCATCAAGATTTAGGTTTTACAGATGAAGATTACACGAACTACTCCAACGATGTCACTTTAAGTGTACTTGCGAACAATGCGCCAACAATCACAGCAACCGACCACACGTTGAAACAAGGTGGTACATTTAATCCGCTAGCCGATGTGAGCGCTACTGACCCAGAAGACGGCAACCTAACAAGCAGCGTGAAAATCACGGCAAACGATGTCGACACAACGAAAGCAGGCGTTTACCACGTCACATATAGCGTAACCGACAGCGATGGTAATGTAACGACAAAACAAGTGACGGTAACAGTAGTCAGCAATGATTTTCCGACAATCGAAGCAACCGACCATACGTTGAAAAAAGGTGCTACATTTGACCCGTTAGCCGACGTGAGTGCTACAGATAAAGAAGATGGCGACCTGACAAAAGACATTAAGGTTACTGCCAACGATATCGACACAAGCAAAGAAGGAACGTACCACGTGACTTACACCGTGACAGATAGCGACAACAATACAACGACAAAAACAATCACAGTAACGGTAACAAGCAATGAAGTACCGACGATTGAAGCAACCGACCACACGTTGAAAAAGGGCGATACATTCAATCCACTAGCCGACGTGAGCGCAGCAGATAAAGAAGACGGCGACATGACAAAAGACATCAAGATTACTGCTAATGACGTCGACACAAGCAAAGAAGGAACGTATCACGTGACCTACGCCGTGACAGATAGCGACGACCATACAACAACAAAAACAATTACGGTAACCGTGTTAAGCAATGACGCTCCAACAATTGAAGCAACCGACCACAGCTTGAAAAAAGGTACCACATTCGATCCGCTAGCCGACGTGAGCGCAGCAGATAAAGAAGACGGCGACCTAACAAAAGACGTCAAAATCACTGCCAATGACGTCGACACAACGAAAGAAGGCACGTACCATGTAAGCTACGCCGTGACAGATAGCGATAAAAACACAACGACAAAAACAATCACGGTAACAGTAACAAGCAATGACGCCCCAACAATCGAAGCAACCGACCACACATTGAAAAAAGGCGGCACATTCGATTTGCTAGCCGACGTGAGCGCAGCAGATAAAGAAGACGGCGACGTGACAAAAGAAATCAAAGTCACTTCAAGCGACGTCGACACAACGAAAGAAGGCACGTACCATGTAAGTTACGCCGTGACAGACAGCGACAACAATACGACAACAAAAACAATCACGGTAACAGTAACAAGTAACGATGCCCCAACAATCGAAGCAACCGACCACACACTGAAAAAAGGCGGCAAATTTGACGCGCTAACCGATGTGAGTGCAGCAGACAAAGAAGATGGTGACCTAACAAAAGACATTCAAGTCACTGCCAATGATGTCGATACAACCAAAGAAGGAACATACCACGTGACCTATGCCGTAACAGACAGCGATGGCAATACAACAGCAGAAACAATCACAGTAACGGTAACGAGTAATGATGCCCCAGAAATTTTTGCAAATGACCGTACGTTCAAAAAAGGTGGGACATTCGATCCGCTAGCCGACGTGAGTGCAACAGATAAAGAAGACGGCGACGTTACAACAACTGTGAAAGTGACTGAAAACAATGTCGAGCCTGACAAAGAAGGCGTCTATTCCGTGACATACGAAGTAACAGATAGCGACAACAACACGACGACGAAAAAAATCGCTGTAACCGTGACGAGTAATGACGTTCCAGAAATCACAGCCGAAGATCATACCGTGAAACGCGGCAAAGATTTCGACCCACTTCAAGACATAAAAGCGACCGACAGAGAAGATGGAGATGTTACGGATGCAATCAAAGTAACAGAAAGTGACGTGGACACAAGTAAAGAAGGCATTTACCACGTGACCTACAGCATCACCGACAGCGACGCCAATACTGTTTTCAAAACAATTACAGTGACCGTGACAAGCAACGAAGCACCAGCCATCACAGCAACGGACCACACAATCAAAAAAGGCGCCAAATTCGACCCAATGGCAGAAGTTAGCGCAGCAGACCAAGAAGACGGCGACCTAACAAAGAGCATCAAAATCAAATCCAACGATGTCGATACAGCCAAAGAGGGCGTCTACCACATCGAATACGAAGTAACAGACAGCGATGACAACACAACAACTAAAACAATAACCGTGACGGTAACAAGCAACGACAAACCAACCATAGAAGCAACCGATCACACAATCAAAAAAGGCGGCAAATTTGATCCACTAGCAGAAGTTACCGCAACAGATTTTGAAGACGGCGACCTGACAAAAGCCATTAAAATCATTCACAACACAGTAGATATCAGCAAAGAAGGCACATATCAAGTCACCTACGAAGTAACAGATAGCGACGGCAACAAAACGGAAAAGACAATCCAAGTGACCGTTACATCCAATGAAAAACCAGAAATAGAAGCAACCGACCAAGTCGTGACTGCAGGAGACAAATTCAACCCATTGGATATCGTAACAAGCGAGGACAAAGAAGATGGCAACATCACAAACAAAATTGAAGTCATCAAAAACAACGTAGACACATCAAAACCAGGCGTCTACCAAGTAACATATCGCGTAACAGACAGTGACGGCAACCAAACAGAAAAAACAATTTCCGTTACCGTTCTTCCAGTAGCTGCAACACCAGTTCACCCAACAAGTCCACCAGTTAAGCCAGTAGTTGAAATTGCGAGCACAATCACTCCAGATCAACCACAACCAAGCCAAACGGTGGCAGAACTACCAACAACCGGAGACCAATCAAACAAAGGCGCAGTAGCCCTAGGTAGTGGCCTTATCGCACTCGCCTACCTATTATTCAGACGCAAAAAATAACGCCAAAGAGAGCGCATCACTCTATTTTCGGGTGATGCGCTTTTTCTACATACATTAATATTTGAATAAAAAGGAAATATTTGATAGAATGCGTTTGTGCAAGAAAATGAATTTTATATTACATTTTTATTCATGGGATATTTTATCAATAAAACAAAAATGAATATAAAGTAATAAATATTAATTAAATGAATTGAGCGCTACAGAACTGGAGGCTTATTTAAAAACAATAAGTTAATATTCTTAACTAACCCGATTCTCCTTCACTAAAAACATACATATCCTTAAAAAAATAAAACAAAAAACAATCAAAAAAAAGCAACGTAAAAGCGAGAAAGAAAAAATGTGTTCCAAATTTGAAAAAAAACGTGATATTTCTTTGTGAAAAAAACCTAACCGCTATATAA
This sequence comes from Listeria booriae, assembly GCF_000766865.1. Taxonomy (GTDB): domain Bacteria; phylum Bacillota; class Bacilli; order Lactobacillales; family Listeriaceae; genus Listeria_A; species Listeria_A booriae. Next base: position 334,965 of record NZ_JNFA01000011.1, on the reverse strand, counting down.
CGCGATTTAAAGTGCTGATTTTATATAAAAAATGTAATATTTTTTAGTATATAGTGAGAATGTATAAACGGTAAATGTATCGTTTGTATACTATTACACGTGTAGCTGGGAGGTTGATCTATGAGTCAAGGAGGGAACATAAACCCGCTAGTACCAATGACTGGTGGAGGTCCTGTGATGGGGGTGGTTTTTTTGCAAGGCTATCCATTAGCAGCGGCTGCCATCGGGGTTGGTATGGCCATACTAACTGCAGCAGTGCTAATTGCAAAAACAAGACGCAAACGAAAGGCGATCTAGTAGTAAGCAAGGAGATGACACTTAACAAGGCATCTCTATCTATCTGAGGAGGGGAAAACATGAACAAAAACAAGCTAGTTAAAAAATGGGGCTCTGGCTTACTTGCTGGAACACTCATCATCGGAAGTTTAGCACCTATTGCACACCCATACACAGTATCCGCAGCTGAAAACAAGGTACAACAAGTAGCAGCGGCAGGACAAGGCAGTGTTACAGATACCATGTTTGAAGATTTAAACGGCAATGCCAAACAAGATAGCGGCGAACAAGGCGTAGCAGGAATCAAAGTGGAATTACACAATGATCAAGGCGCACTCGTAGCTACAGCAACAACAGGCGCAGACGGTAAATACGAATTTGCTAACCTAGCAGATGGCACCTATTACCTTCATGTTGATCTTTCCACACTTCCCACAGACGAAAAACTATATACAACAGAAGGCATCAATGGTGCAGACGGCAACTCAAGCTACTTCACCATTTCAGGTGGCAATACTGTAACAGGCTATCATTTCGGCTTCTATCCACAACAAGGCGCAATCCAAAGCTTTGTATACAACGATAGCAACAAAAATGGTCAAAAAGATGGCGGCGAATCAGGCATCAATAATGTGCACATTGCCTTATACAACGAATCAGGCACAAAAGTAGCCGACACAACGACAGACAGCAATGGCGCATACAGTTTTTCAGGAGTAAAACCGGGCAAGTATTATGCAAAAGCGGATATTCCAAACAACTACAAATACCAATCTAGCACGTATTTCGGTAGCGATGGCACAACTGGTTATTTCTCAGTAGCCAGCGAACAAACTGTACAAAACGAATTGAATTTAGGTCTAACAGCATTAAATAATTCTGCAGTAAACGGTGCGGTAAAAGATGCGACAACAGGTGCAGGAATTGCCAATACACGCGTAGAATTGCATGACGTTCAAGGTACTTTAATTCAAACAGTCCAAACAGCTAGCGACGGTACCTATAGCTTTACAGGTCTAGAACAAGGCAACTACTACACGAAAGTGATTATTCCAACAGGATATAACTACGCAAGTGGAAACGGCTACGGTAGTGACGGCAACAGCAACTATATTGCACTTACCGGCGACAACACAGCTAGCGGCTACGCAATCAACCTACAAAAACAAGCAAACGCAACAATCGCAGGCGTACTCAATACACCAAGCGGACTAGGCATTGATGGCCAAAACGTATCCTTGTACACAGTAGACGGCACATTAGTAAAAACTGTGGCAACAAACTCTGACGGTGATTTCCGCTTCGGCTCCCTACCAGAAGGCGACTACTACGTCAAAGCCCCAATTCCAGATGGCTATACCTTCGATTCCTCTTACGGATTCGGTAACGACGGAAATAGCTACTATCTACACGTCGATGGAAATGGCAATATCAATAATCTCCGTCTAACCCTCGCACAAAAAGTAGGCCAAATTCGATCCACCGTTTTTGGTGACCTAAACAAAAATGGCACACAAGAAGTCAGCGAATCAGGCATACCTGGCGCTACTGTAACATTGTATAGCGTGAGCGGAGCCGTCGTAGATACAGCGACTACCGATGCTAACGGTTTATACAAATTTGAAAATATCGCTCCAAATAACTACTACGTAAAAGTTACACCACCAGCTGGATACAATGTATTAGCAAACAGCGCATTTGGTAGCGATGGCGTATCTGGATATGTCCAAGTACAATCACAACAAACAATCACAAACCTAAATGCATCACTTGTCGTACAAGTAAACCCAGCCGAAGTATCAACAGCACAATGGATATACAATAAAGACGGCTCAACACCAGCAGTAAACAATAGCAGTACACTAACAATTGCTAACAACTACTACGACAGCTACAATAATCCAAATATAAATGTCCAATTCTACAACAAAGACGGTGGCGTTGTACAAACAACAGGCTTTACAGCAACATTCTCCAATCCTGGTCTTGTAACACCAATCTACTCGAACTCTCAACTACTTGCCTTCTCTCATAGCGATAAAACAGGAAGTACACTTGTCACAGTTCGCGATTCAAAAGGAAATGTTGTACGCACATTCACAATCGTTGTGACAGCATCTGACGTAAAAGCAAGCGATATCGTACTTGGAGCTTCTAACATTAACACAATCATCGGCGGAACAGGCAAAGTAAGTGCAACAGTACAACCAACTACTACAACAAATAAAACGTTGAGCTACACACCAGCCGATCCAAGCATCATTACAGTTGACGCTAATGGAAACTGGACAGCTCACAAAGCAGGCACAACGACGATTGCTGTAAGAACAACTGATGGTAGCAACATTACAAAAACAATCACTGTAAACGTAGGCGAATCCGTTGTAGTTAAAGAAGAAAACATCCCTAACTATCCAGACGATGTTATTACAGAAGGCAAAAATATCTATATCGATACAGCCTTCACAAACACATACAATTCACACGACATGAACTTCAGAGAATATGATACAGCAGGAAATATGTTGAACAGCAGTAACTACGTCTATACATCTAGTGATACTTCCGTGTTAGCTCCAAAAGCAGATCAAGGAGATAACTGGAATAGACTATTGGTTGTTGGCGCAGGAACAGCAACAATTACAGTGAAAGACAAAGCAGGAAACACCGTACGCACATTCATCGTACACGTAGCCCAAGCGAACACAACGGTCAAAGCGGCAGATCTTACACTGAGCGCATCGAATATCACTGCTAACGTAGCCGACACAGGCAAAGTAAGCGCAACAGTTTCTCCAGCAAATACAACAAACAAAGCACTAAGCTACACATCAGCCGATCCAAGCATTATAACAGTTGATGCTAACGGAAATTGGACAGCGAAAAAAGCAGGCACAACAACAATTGCTGTGAAAACACTAGACGGCTCTAACATCACAAAAACAATCAACGTAACTGTCGCGGATCCAAATGCAGTATCTAATGCAAAATGGGTTTATCACCCAGGATTCACACCAGACACAGATCTTGCAAATGGTGGAACAATCAGTGTACCAAACACTTACAAAGACGGTTATGGTAATGGGCAAGTAGATGTAGCCTTCTATAATAAGGCAGGGGGTATCTTGTTAGCAACTGATTTTACGTATACTCTATCGAACCCAAGCCTATTCACGAAAGTGGGTCCAAGTGGTAACTTAGCAGTATTTACTCTCGATCAAAGCAAAACAGGAAGTTCTTTAGTAACAGTAAAAGATGCATCTGGCAATACAGTGCGCACATTCACAATCACTGTTACAGGAAAATCGATCGCAGATCGTATGAAGAGTGCTGACCTAGAAATTGCTAACTCCCGCCATGGGGCAAGTTCTTGGAAAGCTTACATTTATCCGCATAATGCAGATGTCCCAGCAGGAGTCACATACCGCTTAGACGCCTATTCTACAGTGACAGGTGCCTTAGGATTCAGCACACAAATCGGTACTTCCAATGGCGCATACCATCAAGAAATTGAAAGTGGTACATCCATTGGCGGATGGGGACAAGCTGGTGCGTATAACTTCAAACTATATGCCACATATCAAGGTGTTGAGTATCTAGTAACAGAAGGTATTAACACGGGCTATATCCAGCCTATCGGATCACAACACGTATATACAGATTAATAATATCTACTAATGAAAAAAGTTAAAAGTAACCAAATCAACAAGGGGTCGCCATCACGACAAATGTCGACCCCGTTGATTTATAATTCCCTACTTAGCTATATGACAACGCAGCTACCAGTTGTCATATATATGTGTACGCCACTGGCAGATACAAAGCATACACCTTGTATTAATTTTGGACTAGAAGAGGAGATTTATATGGACGATCGTAAGACACGGCTAGAAGAGAAGGCCTATGAACACATTCTGCAACGTATTATTGATGGCACATATGCAGTTGGGGATTTCGTGAATCAGCGTGATTTGACCGAAGAGCTTCACATGAGTCGAACGCCAATCAAAGCAGCACTATCACGGTTATCTGGTGAAGGATATATTCGTGTTTTTCCATACAGCGGTGCATTTGTATCCCACTATCATAACGAAACCAAAGAAATTGAATGAAAAATTAGAAAGAGGGTTGTTACATTGAAAAAAATGATGATGTCAGTATTAACGGTGATTGCAGGAAGCGTATTTGTATTAGGAGGCTGTGCGCCACATTCCGATACAACAGACAAACAAGCGAGTGCAAAAAAAGAGGCAACATCACAACAAGTAGCAGCAAGCAACACATCAGAAAAAAGAATTCTAGACTGGTCCTATTCCGGCAAAACAGGACCAAAATACTGGGGCGAACTAAATAAAGCCTATCAAATCAGCAATACAGGAAAAGAACAGTCCCCAATCAACATCAACACCCAAACCGCAAGAACAGACACTAACAAAACAACAATCAGCTACCAATACCAACCAACCATGTTTCAAATTACCCGCAAAGACAAAATGGTCCAAGCCGTCGCACAACAAGCAAAAGGACGAGCAGACAGCAAAATAAAAGTCGGTGGAAAACAATACACACTAAAAGAAATAAACATCCATACCCCGAGTGAACACCAATTAGACGGCAATAAATACGATGCTGAGTTACAACTAACACATAAATCCACAGATAATAAAACTTTAATTATTAGTATTTTCATAAAACAAGGCGTTAAAAACCAAGCCGTGGGGGACTTAACTTCCGTCATCTCAACACTAGGAAACGGCAAAACAATGAAAATGAAATCAGCCGTCAGCACATTAGGACTCATCCCAGAAAACGGAAAAATATATCAATACCAAGGCTCACTTACAACACCAGCAACAACAGAAGGGGTAACATGGATGGTTTACCAAATGCCAATCACCATGTCCAAACAACAAATCCAAGACTTACAAAAGAACTTGAATAACAATAACAGACCCATCCAAGATTTAAACAAGCGCACAGTTGTTAGTAATTAAGGGAGTTGTCTAAATGGGAGTTACAAAGGTTCTGTTACAAATCGAAAAAAAGACGAATCAAATGGTGCAACTATTAACGGCTCTAGACGAGACAATGACGTGGTACTCCATTAAGAAAATCGCAATTGATCTTAATGTCACTGTCTCCACCGCGCGCCGTTACGTAGAAGAATTACAAAGTTCCCTGCCAAACGGTTGGGAGATTGCACAGCAAGCATACAAAGGGATTATGCTAATCAAGCCAGCAGATCAATCAATTCAAGCTATCATCCAGTCATGGATTACCGACACCTTGATGTTCCAAATGCTTGAGCTGGGCTTTCGCGAACAAGCATCCAATCTACAAACAATCGCCCAGCAAAGCTACACATCGATACCATCACTCTATAGAATGATCCGCAAAGCAAACGAATTTTTCGAAAAAGACGGTATTACCATCTCCAAAAGCCCTTTTAAAATTCAAGGCAAAGAGGAGGATATCAGAACTTTCTTTTTCCATCTTTTTCGGGAAACCGAAGCGATGACTAAGGTGTTTCCTCAAGATTTGCTAGCAATTATTCACGAGCATGTGGCCCAGCTAGAAAATATAACCCAATTTCACTTTTCCTTCACAGAAAAAAAGAAAATTACCTTGTTCATCGCCATTTGCATCTACCGTTCTAAAAAGAAAAAGCACATCACGACAATAACCCCAACCCAAGAAGACATAGATCATAGCGTTGCTTTCATGATTTTTTCGTTCAATCGGAAATTAAAGGATTTGCTTGGCATGTCATTACCGGTGGAAGAACAGCGCTTTTTAAGCCAAGTATTTCATCAATATACGAGCCGAAGAGTATCCGGAATGCTAGATTACAGCATGATTGAAACCGTTGAAGGCTTTCATTTTTTAGCAGACAGATTAGGACAAATCGCCGGAACCAACCTCAAAAACAACAACACCTTCATTGACTTAATGAACCGCCAACTCAGATTCTTTAGCGAGAAAAACCAGCAAAAAGATTACTTATACTACGATGACGAAAAACTGTTTTTAGAAGTACAGACACGATTTAGAAGCTTGTACCAACAAGTCTCTCTGAGCTATCAATTATTCGACCGCCAATCCGCCATGTATCAAATTGAATCTGAAAAAAATGTCATAGAGATGGTTTTGTTTTTAGTGTCGATTCAGAATAATTTAGAAGTTAAAAAAGTATTGTTATTCATTAATAAAGGACCGATTTGGGTGCATTTTTTGATAGATCTATTGCGAGCCAAGTTTCACCGCGGAATGGAAATACAAATTGTTGATTATATAGATGACTTGTATACCTATGACATGCGGGCAGTCGATTTCGTGATTAGCGATACAGAAGTTGGAAAACTCGCGAAACCAGTAATTGTCATTGCGCCACTACCATCCATTCGCGACTTTAATACAATCGAAGAAATGTTAGTAAAAACACGTACCAAAGAAGGCTACCACATCGATACAAACCAAGAAACAAAAAGAACAATCCAAAATAACTACATGAAAAATTAAAGCGCACTACCAAAGGAGGAAAGTGAATCAGATGAATATCGAATGGAGAAATAGAACCTTTTTCGGGAAACAAGCTTTGGAATTTTCCGAAGAAGATAAATTTTTTGTTATTAAGAAGGGCATTGTGGAAGTGCAGACAAAATCAGGAAGTGTGTTGACATATTTAGGCGTTGGGGACATGGTGATTGCCAATGAGAATCTCGACTTCTTTGCGAGGACAGCACTTGATTTAGAAGAAACGAAAATAGATCTGCCACTATTTCCGGGATATTATGATGCACTGTTAGTAGAGCGATTGGATGAATACCATTACAACGCAGAAGCACGTGTGAGCATTTGCCTTAAAAAATTAGCAGAGAAATTCGGAACTAATAGAGATGGCGAGATTCAAATAACGCCTATCTTCACACAGTATGACATTGCGAACTATTGCAACTTGAAACGCGAATATATCTCCGTGTTGCTCCGCAGAATGGCGGGAAGAAAAATCATCCGCATGAAGCCAAAACCATGGGCAGTACCAGACATGCAAGCACTAGAACAATATATTTCAGAAAATGGCTATTGATTAGAGGTGTCGATTTGAAAGGGTTAATGGAACTATACAGTAAAGAAGAAATTGATAATTTATTCAGCGAAACAAGATTAATTAACCTTTTGATGGATAAATACCACTTGATACCTAAAAAAAGAATAATGACGAAAAATCAAATACTTGTGGAAGAGGGTCTAGACAACGAGCGTGTTTTCTATATTAAACAAGGAATTGTAGCATTTACGCGGAATGAGAGTATTTTTAATTTTGAACAAGAGGGGCATTTTATCGGCTTGGAGACGTTTTTATTCAATGACATCCAACCGTACACCATCGTGGCTATGGAGAAAATGGAAGTATTGCTATTTGTAAAAGAAGAAATTCTTGATATTTTAATGGGGCTGCAAGAAGGTTGGCTATATTTATACTTATTAAACAAAGCCGAACAGCAACGTATTCAAAAAAACTGCATCCATCTGCATTTGAAAGGGAACGACCGCTCAAGAAAGATGCTTGCCGATTTAGCTAAAAACTTCGGAAAAGTTGAAGGAGAAGCCATCGTCTTGCCGAAATGTTTCAGTAAGAAAATCGTGATTAGCTATTTAGGACTGAGCTTCAATACAGGCAAATCACTCATTGAAAAACTACAAAGAGAGAATTTCCTACTCCGACCTGAAAAAGAGAAGTTATTTCGAGTAAATAAGGAGTTTTGTTAATTTATATACAGAATTTTACGTATAGTGTCCGCTTCACGAAATGAAAAACTGTGCCAACAGCAGGGAGGGCCGCAGTTGACACAGTTTTTGCTAGCTGTAAGTGTTAGTCTTTCCACACATGTGTTGTTTGAACAGAGTAGTAATTAGTGGATGGACCTTCTGTCACTAGGTATTTAACGCCTTGATAAGTAGCGTATACTTTGACAGTTTGTCCCGCTACACCCCAGGCAGCTGTTGGATTTTTCGTGTTTTGTAATACTTGGTGATACGTACCATTTGTAACACCAACTGTGATGTTTGAGATTAAGACACCTGTGTCCTTGTAAGTCTCAATCGTATATGTTACACCAGCAGGTACATCTGCGGAATGTGGATAGATGTAAGCATTGGTTCCTGTGCTACCAGTGTTTGGACGTAGGTTGACGAGTTCAACATCTGCACTCTTCATACGATCGGCGATACTCTTATTGACGGTGACCGTTATTGTTTTAGAGAGGTTGCTTCCATCTGTTGTTTTTACTGTGATGGTTGTTGTACCAGCTTTTTTGGCTACCCAATTCCCGTTTGCATCGACCGTAATGATGCTTGGATCTGCTGCTGTATAGCTGACTGTTTTATTTGTTGTGTTGGCGGGTGATACGGTTGCGTTGATTTTGCCAGTATCAGCTACATTTGCAGTGATGTTCGATGCGCTTAAGGAAAGATCTGTTGCTTTGACAGTTGTTGCTGCTTGGGCGACGTGAACGATGAATGTACGCACAGTGTTACCAGCTTTATCTTTTACTGTGATAGTTGCAACGCCAGCACCATTAATCGCCAGTCTACTCCAATTATCGCCATTGTCTGCTTTTGGAGATAATACGGCATTATTGCTAGATGTGTACACGAAATCTTTACTGTTCAGTAATGTTCCCGATGTACTGTATTCTCTGAAATTCATATCGTGAGAGTTATACGTATTTGTAAAATTAGTATCAATATAAATGTTTTTGCCTTCTGTGATCACATCGTTTGGATAGTTAGGGATGTTTTCTTCCTTCACAACGACGGATTCGCTTACGTTTACAGTGATCGTTTTTGTGATATTACTACCGTCCGTTGTTTTCACAGCGATGGTTGTTGTGCCTGCTTTGTGAGCTGTCCAGTTTCCGTTAGCGTCAACTGTAATAATGCTTGGATCGGCTGGTGTGTAGCTCAATGTTTTATTTGTTGCGTTCGTTGGTTGAACAGTGGCATCGATTTTGCCTGTGCCTCCGATTGTTGTATTGATATTTGTTGTAGATAAGCTAATATCGGTTGCAAGGACTTTGTCTGCTGTAATGTTTAGCGTGTATTGACGCACTGTTTGACCTGCGGAATCTTTTACTGTGATGACTGTAGAACCAGTTCCTTTAATCACAGCGGCGTATAGTTGTGCACCACTATTTCCATAAATAACGGTGGCTACGGCTGGATTGCTAGATGTAATTGTATAATCACGAGGGTCTACCGTATTTCCGCGTTTATCAAGTAATGAGAAATTCAGATTATGATATCCGCTTGCGTCTGCATAAGACTGTGAAACCGTGATGTTATCATTGTTTGGGACAATGCGGTCAGCCGATGCATCTTTGTTGTAAATCCATTTTACGTCTTGCGCGCTAGCTTTCACATTGATAGTGTACTGGCGTAATGTATTTCCCGCTTTATCTTTGATTGTGATAACGCTTGAACCAGGTCCTTCAATGGTTGCGGCATACAATTTAGCACCGCCGTTTCCTAAAATGATATTTGCTACAGATGGATTGCTCGAAGTAATCGTGTAATCGCGTGGATCTAAGATGTTGCCATCATTGTCTTTTAAATTAAAATTCAGATTGTGATAGTTGTTTTCGTCCGTATAGTTTTCGAAAACGGAAATGTTATCGCCATCTGTAATTACGCGATTATTTGCTGTGTCTTTATTGTAAATCCAATTTACTGTGCTCAATTGTTCTTTTTTAGCTAATGTGATGTTGTAATTGCTGGCTGTATTATCGCCATTAAGATTGATATAGTCACTGTTTCCGTCGCTGCCATAGCCATTACCAGTTACATATTCATAATCGCTTGGAATAACAACTTTTACATAATAGTCGCCAGCTGATAGTTTGGTGAAATTGTAGTTACCGTTGCTGTCTGTTTGCTGTGTATCAAGGAGATTTCCATTTACATCATGCAGTTCAACAGTTGTATTTGCAAATCCATTCCCTGTATCGGCATTTGTTACTGTACCGCTAATTGCCGAATTGTTTAACGATGCTACAACCGTTGAGGCTGGATCGCTAATATTTCCAGCAATATCTGTAGCAGTTGCTTCAACTACGGCATTGGCTGGTTGTGGTGTGATTGGAATGTTGTAGTTACCATCTGCATCTGCTTTACCAGTACCAATGACTGTACCATCAACTGTCAAAGTAACATCCGAATTCGGTTCTGCAGTACCGCTAGCGCTTGTTGAATCCGTAGTTAAGTCATTGATTGTCGGCGCATCAGGCGGTGTTTGATCGGCGTTTATTACTTGTACGTTTTTGTATTGGGCCGTCATTTTAGTTTGCTCTGAAAAATCAATTGTACGCGCATACAGTAGGAAAGAAATGGTTGCCTCTGTTCCGCTAGCTACAAAGCTGTAATCATAAGTTTTCCAAGCATTATCGTCTTTATCAATTTGCTCTTGTTGAACCACTTGTTGATCTCCAGCATTGTCCAAAACGAGACCTAATATATTTGGTTTCTCTCCTGTAAACGGAGGCTCTGGAATATCTGAGGATAGAAGGCGATAATCAGCTCCAATATGATACGTTTGCCCAGGAATTAAATTCGTAATCTTTTGTTGCACCCAAGCCAATGTAGTTCCCACAGCTGCCTTATTATAGACTTGGACACCAGGTTCGCCATTGATATCAACGTGTTCTGTGTTTGCTAAAATATGATCGTTGGTATCATTTTGAATATCGTATCCGTTTCCATTTGGTATTAGCGGCAGGTTGGTTAGCTTATCCGAACCTATTTGACTCATGTACACCCAGCCTGTGTTCTCATCATTCGTAAATGACGTGAAATCGGGATCTTGAATTAAGTTCTTATTTTGAATAGTGGCCTTTAATGCGTTTTTGGCTGATGTTTCCCCTGTTTTGACTGGTGACGCGTGCGCTAGCGTCGGAGAAACTAATCCCGTAATTAGTAACCCAGACAAAGCGACACACGTCAGTTGCTTCCATCTTTTTCTCTGTTTCATTTCAACATCTCCTTTTATTTTTAATAGGTTCTCATCCTAACATGGAGATTTTGAAAAGTACATAGAAAATTTGGTAATATTAGATACTTATTGTCAATAAATCGTAGAGGGAAGCTAGGTAATTATTTTTAAGAATTTTCAACAGCCTGCTAATTTCAATAAATGGATAAATCTAAATTAAGATGTAGTCTGAATTTTTATGTGTCAAATAGGTTTCTAAGAATCGTCTTATTGATTCGAGGTCTAGTTCTGTTGGCTTTGGGGATACTAAAATATTGTTGGAATCTTCAATCATTAATGGCTGGTCGGAGATAACTATCGCGCCTTGTTGAATGTCATCCCATTCTTCGTCGGTCTCAATGGCCTTGAAAAGCCAAGGCTTAAACTGTAAATTAAATAGATTGATGCAGTGATTTTCATAGGAAACTCCTTTTTTGATGAGTACGTAAACGGTTGGAGTTTGTTGTGTAGATTCCAGTGAGATACTGCGAATGAAAAGCGCCGTTTGAAAAATAATATCGGTATCAGACGCGGTAATCACGTTAAATGGCGGATCGAGTTGCTCATAAATAGTCACAATTCTAGAGAAGAGTTCGGGATGTGATTTCATAAATTTGGTTTCTTCTGAGCTGAATTCGTTCCAACTATTGAATGATGTTTCAGGAAAATAGAATTTAGACATGATATGATGACTAATCATTTGTATAAAGGAGGAATTGTTCGGATTGCTTTTAGGGACTAAAGCGTTGAATTTAACGGCTTGCTGTTCTAAGAGTTTGAATGGACCGTATCCTTCTATTTTCTTTTCTTGAAAAATAATCTGGAAAATTTTTGTTAGTAGCCAAGTCTTGTCATTATCATGAAGCAACATTTTATGATGGTATTGAATAGAGAGCAGGAATTTGATGATTTCAAAATTATTTTCGGGTAATGCTTTTAGAGTCGTTGCGCAGACAGGTATTTCTCGTCTTGTTACAGCGACAATGCAACATATTTCTAGTTGCTTGATGGCGGGTTTTGGTAAATTAATTCCGAGCTCCTGCAAAATTTCATCCAAATCTAGAGGAGATTTTCCGGCTAAATCGGCTTCATTGGCGTAGGTTAATAAGCATAAGTAGAAATTCCGTACTATTTCTTCTTTGCCACGAAGGGACAATGTTTTTTTATCAAAACGTAATTGATGGGGTTCGAGAGCGCTGTTTAAGTGATTGATTAAATCATAAAGCGCCTTCTTAGAGACGAATAAATTATCCGCAGCCTCCGCAACAGTATGGAATCGCTCACTAAATGGAGCAAATACCAATTGGAAAACTAGACTTTGTTGTACAAAAAAAGCGATGAAATCATTTTCCGTTTGGTTAAAGGGTTTAATAAGCTCAGCACCTGTATAAGGATCGATATGAAGGCTCCAATCATTTGGTAGACAACGCCTAATTTCTTCTAAATCATTTTGGACGCTGCTTCTGGAACGATTAACAGCGAGACTAATAGCTCGGATAGATGTTTTTCTAGAGTTGCATAGGTAATTTACTAAGTTTAATAGTTTGTTTAATTTCTTATCTGCTTTTTTTAATAATGATATAACCATGTCAGTAATTGTTCTCCTATCTCACGAGTTTTAAAAATTTATACTATATAATAGTAATTATAATAACAATTGTATCATGGACTATATGAATAGAAAGTGCAAGTGTTTTGCTTTTTTATTATGCTTTTTATTGGTAATTTTAAAGGTTTTTTGGCTGGTCTGTTGGGCTCGTTAAGGATAAGTAAATTATTCACGTTTTTTGATGTAATGTATTTTTTAATACAATGTGTATTCGTTTGCCTTGGTGTTGACTCTAAGGTTTATAATGAAGTAGATATGGAATCATATGGAGGTGGCAAAAATGAATATCAAACAAGCGGCAGAGATGTTCGATTTAACGGTAGACACGTTACGCTATTACGAAAGAGTTGGTGTAATCCCGCCTGTACAGCGCAATTCGAGTGGCTACCGTGATTACGCAACAAGCGACTTAAACTGGATTTACTTAGCCAAAAGTTTACGCAAAGCAGGGCTGTCTGTCGAATCACTTATTGAATTCGCGACATTAGCACAATTACGTGAAAAACAAAATGTCGAAGCTGCGCAAAAACAGATTTTGCGAGATCAATTGAGAGAACTAGAAGACAAATTAGCAGAAATGAACCAAGTTCGTGATTTATTAGTTTACAAACTCGAAACTTACGACGATCATATCGCCAAATTCCAAACAGGCGAGCTAAACGCCGACAATATTGAAAAACTTTGGGAAAGAAACCGCGAGTAAATTGCTTGCTCTGGAGTCGACTCCAAGGTTTATAGTAAGTAAGAGATACAAATGAGGAGGAATTTTTCATGAAAAATATCACGTTAAATAATGGCGTAGAAATCCCAATTCTAGGATTCGGAACATTTCAAATTACAGAACCTGAGCAAGCGGAAACGGCGGTACGAGAGGCAATTCAAGCAGGCTACCGGCACATCGACACCGCGCAAAGCTATATGAACGAAGAAGCAGTAGGTCGCGGGATTGCGACATCGGGTATCCCACGCGACGAACTATTCATCACAACAAAAATCTGGGTAGAAAACGCGAGCTATCAAGGTGTTATCGAATCATTCGAACGTTCATTGAAACGTCTCGGCTTAACTTACATTGATTTACTGCTCATCCACCAACCGTTCGGCGATATCTATGGCGCTTGGCGGGCAATGGAAGAACTGCAAGGTCAAGGCAAAATCCGCGCAATTGGCATTTCAAATTTTGCAGTAGATAGAGCGGTTGACCTTGCCGAATTCAATAAAATCACGCCGCAAGTGAACCAAATCGAAATCAACCCGTTCCAACAACAAACGAAAAACATCGCGGCGCTAAAAGCAGAAGGAATCATGCCAGAAGCCTGGGCGCCGTTTGCAGAAGGTAAAAAAGACATTTTCAACGACCCAATCCTAGTGGAAATCGGCGAAAAGTACAAAAAATCAGTCGCCCAAGTCATCACGCGCTGGTTGGTAGAACAAGATATTATTGTTCTCGCAAAATCTGTGAAAAGAGAGCGCATGAAAGAAAATCTAGACGTATTCGATTTTGAATTAACAGAAGCAGACAAAAACGAAATCGCGACTTTAAATGAAGGCGAGAGCCAGTTCTTCTCCCATGCCGATCCCGAAATGATTCGCTGGATGGCAAGCCGCAGAATGGATGTATAAAATCGTGCAAGAAGCTCATAATTATGGGCTTTTTTTGCGTTTTATGATATAACAATGTTGTACGTTATACAGGAGGGATTGCCATGAATAACTATGTATTAGAATTTGAAAAAATCGATCAAACGAACAAAGCGCTAGTCGGCGGAAAAGGTGCGAACCTAGGTGAATGCGCCCAAATAAGCGATGTTCAAGTTCCAACTGGTTTCTGCCTCACAACCGAAGCCTATCAGAGAGCCGTTAGCGAAAATGAAGCATTGCAGGCATTGTTGCATCAATTAAGCGCACAAAAAATCACCAACCAAGACCAAATCAGCAAAATCGGCCAGTCCATTCGCGTTTTAATAGAAGAAATCGAAATACCTCGAGAAATCGAAGCAGAAATCACCGATCACCTTGCTAAAATTGGCTTCGAGCAAGCCTACGCTATCAGATCCAGCGCCACCGCCGAAGACCTACCGACCGCCTCATTCGCGGGCCAACACGATACCTATCTAAATATCATCGGCAAAACAGAAATCTTAAAACACATCAAAAAATGCTGGGCATCCCTATTCACCGACCGCGCCATCATCTATCGAATCCAAAACAATTTTGAGCATACCGACGTCCAGCTCTCCGTCGTCATCCAACAAATGGTCTTCCCATCAGCATCTGGCATCCTATTCACCGCCGACCCAATCACAGGCAACCGCAAAACCCTATCCATCGACGCCAGCTTCGGTCTCGGCGAAGCATTAGTTTCCGGCCTCGTATCCGCCGATGTCTACAAAGTCCAAGAAAACACCATCATCGAAAAAAACATCGCCACTAAAAAACTCGCAATTTACAGCATCAAAACAGGCGGAACCGAAACAAAATCCCTACCTGCCGCCCAACAAACCAACCAAACCATCACCGACCATCAAATCCTACAACTAGAACAACTCGGCAGAAGCATCGAAGCTTATTTTGGCAAGCCACAAGACATCGAATGGTGCCTCGCAGACGACCAATTTTATATCGTTCAAAGCCGCCCAATCACAACATTGTTTCCCGTCCCCAAAGAAGCGGACAACGAGAACCATGTCTATCTATCCGTAGGCCACCAGCAAATGATGACCGATCCAATCAAGCCACTCGGCCTCGCGTTCTATCTATTAATAACTCCCGCTCCAATGCGCATAGCAGGCGGCCGCTTATTTGTCGACATCACACCGAATCTGGCCGCCCCAGCGAGCAGAGAAATTTTGATCAACGGCATAGGGCAATCCGATCCGCTCATGAAAGACGCCATCGAGACCATTGTAGCGCGCAAAGGCTTCATCGAGACGAACACGACCGAAGAAGCACGCCCAATTCCGACCCCAAGCGCAGACAAGCCAATCGAGAACATCCCAGAAATCGCGACAAATCTCATCGCAAACAACGAAGCATCCCTTGCAAAACTAAAACAAACCATCCAAACAAAATCAGGTTCCGCCGTTTTCGACCTCATTTTAGAAGACATTCCAGAATTCAAACGCGTCCTGTTTAACGCCGACAATCTCCGCGTCCTGCTAAGCGCAATGAATGCCGCAACATGGCTGAATGAAAAAATGCAAGAATGGCTCGGCGAAACAAACGTAGCCGATACACTATCCCAATCCGTGGCCAACAACATCACCGCAGAAATGGGGCTAGAACTACTCGACGTAGCAGACGCCATCCGACCTTACCCAGAAGTCATCGCCTTTTTACAAAACACAAAAGACCCGAACTGCCTAGAGAAATTAGGCGATTTACAAGGCGGAGAAGCAGCCCGCGATGCCATCACGACGTACCTAGACAAATACGGCATGCGCTGCGCCGGCGAAATCGACATCAGCAGAACCCGCTGGAGCGAAGACCCAACCATACTGATCCCAATGATTCTCAGCAACATCAAGAACTTCCAACCAAACGCCAGCCACCAAAAATTCGAACAAGCCCGCCAAGAAGCGCTACAAAAAGAACAAGACCTCCTAGCACGGCTAAAAAACCTCCCAGACGGCGAACAAAAAGCGGCCAAAACAAAAGAAGTCATCACAGTTCTAAGAAATCTTACGGGCTACCGCGAATATCCGAAATACGGCATGATTAACCGTTACTTCGTCTATAAACAAGCCTTACTAAAAGAAGCAGCCCAACTCGTCCAAGCAGGAATCATTAAAGAACCAGAAGACATTTTCTATCTCGATTTTGAAGAATTACACGAAGTCGTGCGCACCAAGCAACTAGACTACACCATCATCACGACCCGAAAAGCCGACTACAATCAGTTCGACAAACTCACACCACCACGCGTTCTAACATCCGACGGCGAAATCATCACCGGCAAATACAAACGTGAGAATCTACCATCAGATGCCATCATCGGACTTCCCGTCTCATCAGGCACCATCGAAGGTCGCGCCCGCGTCATCCTAAACATGGCAGACGCCAACCTAGAAGAAGGAGACATCCTCATCACACCATTCACCGACCCAAGCTGGACACCGTTATTCGTCTCCATCAAAGGCCTAGTAACCGAAGTCGGCGGTTTAATGACACACGGTGCTGTCATCGCCCGCGAGTATGGTTTACCCGCAGTCATCGGAGTAGAAAACGCAACAACACGCATCCAAGACGGCGACCACATCCGCGTCAATGGCACAGAAGGCTACATCGAAATACTGTAACGTCTGGAACATAACCCAAGTAAATCGGCGAGAAGCGCTCGCATTCAGGGAGTTTGGCGGACTTCCGGTTCTCACATACACAAGTATGCTCCGCTTCCGGCTTCCACCAAACTCCCTGAATACAAACGCTTTCGCTCGATTTGTGTAAAGCAAAAATTTTCGTCCTACCCAAAGAGTTAATGGGAGGGCGATTTTGCTTTATCTTGAGTTTTATCCCAACCTTTTTTTGTATTCATATTTTTGACAAAAGCCATCAATTATCTGGAATTCGCCAAGTTTCCCGTTTTTAGATGCTAAACTAAAATCAATAAGCCAGCACTTGGGAAATCACAACCACTTCTAAATAACCTCGAACCAAACCACTCGAAAGGCGGAATTTAAACAATGAAAATTACAGTAGTAGGTCTCGGATACATCGGATTACCAACAGCCATTCTTTTTGCAAAATACGGAAATACAGTAGCAGGCGTCGACTTATCACCCGTGATGACTGCAAACTTGAACGCGGGTCGAATTCATATTGAAGAACCTGGACTCACAGAAGATTTACAAGAAGCTTTAGCACTCGGCAAATTCCACGCGAGCACAACCCCAGTAAGCGCCGATGCTTACATTATCGCTGTTCCAACACCAAATAAAGATGACCAGCATAAATCATGCGATACCACATATGTTGCGTCCGCATTAACGAATATTATCCCCTTACTAAAGAAAAATGACACCATAATCATCGAATCTACAATCGCCCCACGAACAATGGCAGACGTCGTCCAACCAATGATTGAAAAAGCAGGTTTTACAGTCGGTGAAGACATCTATTTAGCGCATTGCCCAGAGCGCGTTTTACCAGGAAACATCATGCACGAACTAGTTCATAACCCACGAATCATCGGGGGAATCACTGAAAAATGTACGGAAAAAGCAGCCGCAGTGTACGGCGAATTTGTAGAAGGTGAAATTATCAAAGCCCAAGCAGGCGAGGCAGAACTAAGCAAACTGATGGAAAACACGTATCGCGACGTCAATATCGCATTAGCTAACGAACTCGCAAAAATCAGTAATCACCTCGGAATCGATGCTTTACGCGTCATCGAAATGGCTAACAAACACCCGCGTGTCAACTTACACCAACCAGGACCAGGCGTTGGCGGACATTGTTTAGCCGTAGATCCATATTTTGTAATCGCCGCCGCACCAGAGCAATCTCCACTTATGCAAACGGCTCGCGAAGTCAATAACAGCATGCCAGAATACGTCGTGTCGCAAGTAAAAGCATTGATGGAAGAACGCGACGGCAATCGTGTTACCATTTTTGGCCTAACATACAAAGGAAATATCGACGACATCCGCGAAAGCCCAGCGATGGAAATCCGCGATATGCTTGTTGAAACAGGACTTGATGTGAAAACATTTGACCCACACGTTGCCTCAGAAGTCCTGACAGGAGAAGAAGCGTGTGCTGACAGCTCATTGATTGTTGTATTGAGCGATCACAGCGAATTCCGCGAAATTCCAGCAACATACACAGACCAAATGCGCGACCCAATCATTTTTGATACGAAAAACACAGTAAAATCAGTTGCTAGCGATGTTACGTATTTGAACTACGGCAACCTACATCAAGCGCCAAAAGTAGCAGTAACCGCTTAATTTAAACAGACTGTCCTGATTTTTGAAAAAACCGATCAAAAAGCTAGAAAATACCGATTTTAAGTCGCATTCTTGATACACTTAAAGTATCAAATAAAGCAAAGGACGTGTGACCCGATTGAAGCAAACAAAAACCTCATTTGTCGCTAAAAACCTCCTGATTGGCAGCGGGACACAAGTCATATTCCTTCTTCTCAGTTTCGTTAACAGAACCGTGTTCATTTACTTTCTCGGCAAGGAGTACCTCGGGCTAGACGCATTATTCACTAACATCTTGATGGTACTATCTTTCGCCGAGCTCGGTATAGGTAATGCCATCATTTTTAGTTTATACCGCAGCATGGTCGATAAAAACAAAGCCCGCATTAAAGCCATCATGGCACTCTACGCCAAAGCTTACCGCATCATTGGTCTCACTGTTTTCATCGTTGGTCTCCTCCTCATGCCGTTCCTAAACCTCTTCATCAAGAATCCCCCAAACATCCCAGAAAACCTATACATCATCTACTTCCTGTTCCTACTAAACACCGCGATTTCTTACATGCTCTCCTACAAAAAAGCCATTTTCTCCGCAGATCAAAAAGAATATGTCATCAACGTCAGCCAACAAATTTTCTTTTTCATCCAATCTGCCATCCAACTTGGCTACCTATATGTTACGCATGACTACATCGGCTTCGTCCTTATCCAAGTCATCGGCACATTCGGACTCAACGTTTTCCTGAGCCTCTACGCCAACAAAAAATACACCTTCCTCAAAGGCAAAACGACCGAAAAACTCGCCAAATCAGAAGTAAAAACGATTTTTCAAAACGTCAAAGCTTTAGCAATGTATAAATTCGGTTCCATCATCATGAACGGCACAGACAGCATCATCATCGCGGCTTTTCTAGGACTAGGCATCGTTGGCATATACTCGAACTACTTGCTTATCATTGCCGCAGTAGTCACCGTCTTATCCCGCGCCTTGAACTCGATTACCGGAAGTATCGGTCACCTCAACACAAGTGATGACACCGCGAAAAAAGAACAAGTTTTCAAGCAGTTATTTTTCATCGTTTCGTGGATTTATTTCGTGCTTGCTATCCTCTTGTTCAATGTCATCAATCCGTTCATCTCCCTCTGGATCGGCGATAGCTTCCTACTTGGCACCGGCACCGTGCTCGCCATCGTTGCAAGCTTTTACGTCAATGGCATGCAGTTCGCCAGTTACACGTACCGCACAACCATGGGGCTGTTCCGTCAAGGCCGCTACGTCCCAATCGCAATGGCCGTCCTCAACATCATCCTATCCATCATCGGCGCCATTTACTTCGGTCTAATCGGCATCATCATCGCAACCATCATCTCAAGACTTGTCACCACAACCATCATCGATCCATACCTCGTTTACCGTTTCGGCTTCCAAAAGAAAGTGCGCAGTTACTTCAAAATGTACCTCACTTACACAAGCATTACTGCACTCGCATTTGCCGCTTCCATCCCCGTCATGAACTGGATTTACCAAGGCACATGGCTAACCCTCATCCTAGGCGCCGCCGTCCTGTTCCTTCTATTAAACCTAACCTATCTCGCGATTTTCTACAAAAAGCCAGAATGCCAAGCCATCATTCGCCGCATCAAAAGCATCGCCAAGCGCCCCAAAACAAGCACCACCCCCGATTAAAATCAAGAAAGGAAGATTCGCCAAATGAAGCACGTAATCATGATCGGTCCAGCATCCGTATCCAAAGGTGGCATCGCAACCGTCATCGCCAATTTCGAAAAAACATTTAACAGCAACGAAGTCCGCATTCATCATATCGCGAGTTGGAAAGAAGGCAATCCACTATTCAAACTTTGGATGTTCCTAAAAGCCATCATGCAATTCTGCTACTTGGCAATCACGCGTCGCATCAGCATTGTCCACATCCACACCTCCCAACGCGGCAGTTTTTACCGAAAAGTAATGTTTATCCAATTAGCCCGAATTTTCCGAGCAAAAGTCATTCTGCATATGCATGGCTCAAGGTTCGGCATCTTTTTCGACAACCAATCCCCGTGGTTACAAAAACGCATTATTCGCCAGCTAAACCAGCTCGACCACCTCATCGTGCTTAGCGAAGCATGGAAAACCTACTACGAAAACCTATGCGACACCCCCGTAACCATCATGGAAAACGCCGTCCAAGTCCCCCAAGCAAACCCCTACAACAACCAAAGCAAAACCATCGTCACATTCGGCAACGTCACCAAAGAAAAAGGTAGTTACGATCTCTTGCACGCCATCCATTCTCTCGGTTCCACTTACCAAGAATACCAATTCATCTTTTACGGCATCGGTGACATCGAAAACGCCCAAAAACACATTCACGAAAACCAACTAACAAACGTCACACTTGGCGGCTGGGTCGAAAGCGAACAAAAACAAACCATCCTAGACAGCGCACTTCTCCACATTTTACCCTCGTACCACGAAGCCTTACCAATGGCTATCCTCGAAACAATGGCTCACGGCATCCCGAATATTAGCACCAACATCGGCGGTATCCCCCAAATCGTCCAAAATAAACAAAATGGCATTCTCATCGAACCTGGTGACACAGACACATTAGAACAAGCCATCGCAACGTTACTACACGACGAAACAACCCGCGACGAAATGAGCCAGAAAGCCCACGAAGCAGTACAAGCCAAGTTTTCCATCGACGCATGCAACGCCAAATGGGAACAATTTTATCAACAATTATAAAAGAAAGGAGTGTGAATCATGGTTGCCTTTTTAATCGCTTTGTTACTATCTTTATTCGCGAGTCTCATACAACAACTCATCCCACAAATCGACGCCATTGATAAAGTAATCGCAGTCATCTTTGCCGTCAGCGCCATCGCGAAACTCGCTTACCTCGAAACAAAACGCCGATTCACACTCCGTCCAAGCGACATCGGATTGTTCGCCATCAGTATTATTTTCATCATTTACTGTTTCATCCCGAACGCATTCCACCAACCAAGCAACACGATGTTCCTCCAAATTTATTCGATGTTTTCCATCCTCAAATTCGTCATTGTCTTCTGGAGCGGCCTATTCCTTTTCCGCAACACAAAATTTCAAAGCACCACCCGTTTCTTTCGCATCATGTCCACAACACTCACAACAATTTTCCTCATCATCGGCGTTCTCAACGTCCCACTACATTTCCTAGAACCGTTCGACATCCGATTTGGCATTGAAACCGTCTCATTCGGCTTCCGCCACCCAGCCCAATTCGCCGCCACAATCATCGTCATGACAATCATCCACATCTTCATTGGCTGGTCCGAACAAGGCAAAATGCCATACTACATCCTTTTTGCCAACTTCATCTTAGTTTTTCTAGCAGGAAGAACGACGTCTATCGGTTTCTATTTATGTTTACTGCTTATCATTCTAATCTTTCCATACATCAAACGCATTCCGATTTACGTATACGCCTTGATTGGCGGGGTCTTTTACTGGTTAGGTAGCGACCGCATTAGCAATCAATTCCTCGGAACAGATGGCGAAGCGCGCGGCGTCTTGCTTGATACTAGCTTCACGATTGCTAACGACCACGCACCATTTGGCGCAGGCCTCGGTATGTTCGGCTCCCACGCATCCCGTCTCAACTACTCGCCACTTTACGAACAATATGGCATTTCCCGCGTTTGGGGACTCACACAAGAAAACCCGAACTTCGTCACCGACTCCTACTGGGCGATGATTATCGGCGAACTCGGCTATCTCGGCATGTTTTTCGTTTTCATCCTCATCGGCTACATCTTCTGGCTACTTTACAAAGAAGTCGCCGGCAGCCAATACCAAATCAAACTCCTCATCTTCTTACCCCTCATTTACGCATTGCTCACCAGCCCAATCGACACCGTTTTAGTATCTAACACAAGCGTCTTCCTTGTTCTAGCAACAATCTACATGGTCGCGCTAAACAACGAATACCGCACGAAAAAACAATAATTCAGGAGGCAAAAACAATGACAAAAACGATTTTTATTACAGGTGGCGCAGGTTTCATCGGCTCCCATTTAAGTGAAATGTACGTCAACCAAGGCTACAACGTGATCTGCATCGACAACCTCGTATCCGGCAACCTAGAAAATCTAGCGCAAATCCGCGATCATGCCAGATTTACCTTCATAGAAGCAGACATTCGCGACCACAAAACCATGCTAGCCTTATTTCAAAAATACCGCCCCAACATTATCAACCACCACGCCGCCCAAAAATCCGTCGCAGATTCCGTCGAAAACCCAAGTTACGATTTAGACGTGAACCTCGTGGGCCTAATGTCCATTTTAGATTGTATAAAAGCCTATCCAATTGAGAATTTCATCTACGTTTCCTCCGGTGGCGCGCTGAGCAAGAAAATCGAAGGCAGCGAGAAATCCAAAGAAACTGACACCCCCCAATTGATTTCCCCATACGCCCTAACAAAATTCACAGGTGAAAAATATGTCGAAATGTACGCCGCCCAATACGGTTACCAATATACCGTAGTCCGTTACGCCAACATTTACGGACCAAGACAAGTTCCCGACGGCGAATGTGGCGTCATCCCCATTTTCCTAAACAACATCTTAGCAGACAAACCATCCATCCTGATGACCTATCCCGACATGCCAAACGGCTGTACCCGCGATTACGTCTACGTTGGCGACGTCGTGCGAATCAACCAACTGGCCACAGAAAGCCCAACAAACACTGTCATCAACGTAGGAACTGGCGAAGAAGTCGCGATTTTGGACATCTACAAAGAAATCCTCACCGTTTTCGAAAAAGACGTCGCCATTTTCATCGAAGCCCCACGCGCCGGCGACGTCAAACGCTCCGTACTAGACGCAACCCGCGCATCAGAACTATTAAACTGGAAAAGCAACGTATCCTTACACGAAGGCCTACTCGAACTAAAAAACCACCTAACCATCACAAAATAAGACATGAAAAAGCAGTGATTCCCCCCAAATCACTGCTTTTTAACATATCACGAACCAAAAATCCATCCAAACCCTAAATAAAGATAAATCAAAAAATCACAAATCAACAACACCTGTATCAAAACAAACAACAAAATATGCTGTAAAAACCGATCATATACATATAATAGCCCTAAAGTGACAAGTAACAACACAATGAAAAGAAAATATTGTATAATCGAATCTGAAGTAATCTCAATATCTCCCCAAATAACCCCACCAAGCAAAAATGTAATGAAAAGTAAAACCCCATTTAGCGTGTAAACCCACTTCACTTTATTCCGTTCAATCAATTCCATGAAATAAAAAAACAACGCACAAAGAAGCAATGCCAACAAAACCTCAAGGATAATCCCAACAAACCCAAGCATAAACAGCCCAGGATTAAAAATAAATCCCAACAAAAAGACACCAATCAAGCAAACCAATAACAAACTAGAAAGAAATCTTCCCAAAAACAAAACTCCTCCATTAAGATATAGATGTATAAAGTATAACAAAAAGCACGTCATAATCCCACCAAACCCTGATTACAGCACATAAAAATACGCTTTTTAACCTTTTAGATAAAAAGACTTCGTAATAAAAAATACACAAGAAACATAGGAAAAGCTGTAAAATTACCTTTTTTTATATTTTTATCCTGTTATTATTAGAAGTGCATTAACGATATACGTTTTTGAGCAACGAAATTAAGAACATTATTGATTTTTGTTCAATCGAAATGTTAAATAACGATCTTAAATGTTATGAAAAAGATCATTAATACGATTTTCAAACATGTAGCTACAATAAACTTACACATAGAAATAAACAAGAAATTCGCTTTCTTCTTGTTTTAATTTTGAAATGCTATGATGCTATGAGGAAAGAAGATATACAAATAACAACTAATTAATTAAAAAATCTAAAAATAACACCGTATGGAAGGGTGGATATCATGATTTCAGAAATAGAAGATCTCTATTCTATGGAAAACGTGGAGGTCGCATTTAATCAACAAAATCTAATTGAATTACTTCTCCAATCTCCACGAGTTGATTATGAGTATCGGAAGTTAAGAAAAAGAAGTAGCCTAGATCCAGTAAAAACAAATGAAGTTTATTTTTTATCAACGGGAGCAATTGTTACAGCACATGAAGAATTTCCAGTCGGAATAAAAAAAGACGGAGAATTCATCGGCTTAGATACAATTATTTTACAATCAGATAGCACCTATCACTATCACACACTTGTAGAATGCGAAGTCATCGTTTTTCGCAAAGAAGATGTTTTAATGGAGCTATTCAGCCATCAAGAAGGTTGGTTATTTTTAGTGTTAGAAATGCAAAAACAAAATAGATTACTCATTAACCGAAGCCTTTCCATGCGAGGAAATAGTATTTCGATACTGAGCGCCACATTCCTTGAACTTGCTTCACGATTCGGCATGAAACACAACGATGCATACATCCTACCAAGATATTTCAGCAAAAAATTCATCGCCGAGTATTCAGGCCTCAGCACAAGTTCCGTCACTAAAACCGAAGTTATCCTAAAGAAAGAAGGATTTATCGAGTTTTCAGATAAAGTTTACGTCGTTCATTTGAATAAATACCATTATTTAGAACCATTATTTTCTTAAAGAGGGGGCTGCCACCTATGGAGAAGTTAAACAATCCGATTGATTCAAGTTAAACCTCTTGAATTCAGTCCAAAAAATAGTTGCGCAACTATAATATACTATTAATTTAAAACAAGAGGAGGACATTTATTAATGTCAGCGAAAAGAAATTTTATCAAAAAAAGTGGAACAATTGCCTTAGCAACCGTATTGGTAGGGAGCTCGCTATTAAATACATTACCATTTAATGTATACGCAAGCGAAGCCGGAATAAAAGCCGCGGCGTTAAAAGCAGCTCCTGCGAATGCAACCGAAGTAGCAACGTACGATCAATTGAAAACAGCACTATTAAGCGCAAGCGTAACGGACATCAAACTGACTGCAGATATCGATGTAACATCAAGCTTCAACTTCACGTCAGCAAAAAATCTTTACGGTAACGGCCATACGATCAACATGAATGATTACAGAATCGGAATCGCAAAAGCAAGTTCTGTCAATCGTATTGAAGATCTAACCATTACAAATCAAGATATTTATCCGTTGTTCTGGTCAGAATATTCTGGCGTACAAGTCACTTACAAGAATGTAACTTCTAGCGGGGAACAATTCGTGTATAACAACGCTGGTACAACCATCTTAGAAGGCAACATCGAAGCAAGCTCTACACGAGAAGAAGTTTACCAAGGTACTACTTTCATCATTAGAAGTGGCGCAAATGTTAACTTCTCATCTACCTCTGGATGTCCTGCACTTCGCGTATACGGAAGCGTAACGCAAGAAGCGAATTCAGATTTTAAAGTAAATTCTAAAGATTATGCAATTTATGGTCATAACAGCAACACACAAATCTCTGTAGCAGGAAACATGGAATTATCAGCGACAGACGAACAAGCTATTTACACATCTGGTTCAGGTGGAAATATGGTTGTTAAATCAGGAGCTAAATTCAAAGCAACTTCAGGTGACACGGTTGAGGAAGCTGTCTCACTTACAAGTGGTAACTTAACGGTTGAGTCTGGTGCAGATTTCGTCGTTAACGCTTCAGGTAAACAAGGAGCTGTACAAACAGGTGGAAAATTAGTATTTGAGAACGGTTCGAACTTTGCAATTACAAACACGAATGACGTGGGATCTGTTTTTGCGAACTACGCGGGTTCTTCAACTAATATTACTATTAACTCTGATAAAGGCCTTTCTACTTGGGATTCAGGTTCAATCAACACAGAATTACCAACACACAACTACAATGACTTTACAACAGCAACTTTTGATTTGTCTGGATGGGATAAATCAAACTTAAGCCAAAAGAACTTGACTTCAAATAGCGCACAGTTCAAATCTCAATTCGTAAGTAAAACAACAGGGAAACTTTTCGGTGGTAGCTACGCGATGACACATATCGCTCAAACTACAATTGATGACCTTACAACAGATTCAACAAAAGTAACTGGTTCAGCAGAGCCAAACGCAACAATCACAATTAAAAACGCTGCAGGAGTAACATTAGGAACAGGTCGCGTAGGATCAGACGGTTACTACGAAGTTACTATTCCTAAACAAGCTGCTGGAACAGAAGTAACAGCAACAGCAACTTCTAACGGTATTTCATCTTCCGCAAAAACAACAGTTAAACAAGCGACTATTGCACAAACAACAATCGCAGCACTAACTACAGATTCAACAATCGCATCTGGAACAGCAGAACCAAATGCAGCCATTGAAATCCTAGCAAATGGTGAAGTTATCGGTAGTGGAACAGTAGGATCAGACGGTAAATACAACATTACCATTTCACAACAAGACGTTGGCACAAGAGTAACAGCAACCGTAACAAAAGGAACAGCTTCATCTTCCGCAACAACAACAGTTACACAAGGCTCCATTGCACAAACAACAATTGCAGGATTAACAACCAAATCAACTGCAGCTGAAGGAACAGCAGAACCTAATTCAACAATTGTAATCAAAAATGCCGCTGGAGATACTCTTGGTAGTGGTCGAGTAGGATCAGACGGCAAATACAGCATTACGATTCCAAAACAATCATTCGGCACAATTGTAACAGCAACAGCAACGAAAGATGGTAAAACATCAACGGCACAAACAACTGTTGTTCGTGGTGAAATTGCTGATACAACAATTAATAAAGTTACAACAGAAACTACTAACGTATCCGGAACAGCAGAACCAAATGCAACAATCGTATTAACAGATCAAGACGGTAATGTACTAAAATCTGGCCGTGTAGGATCAGATGGCGCTTATAGCATGACAATCGCTAAACAAGCAGAAGGTACAGTGATCACAGCAACAGCATCTGCAGATGGATTCACATCAACAGCATCAACAATTGTAGAGCGTGACGGTATCGACCAAACTACAATCGACGCTTTGACAACAGAATCTACAACTGTATCAGGAACAGCAGAACCAAATGCAACAATCGTTATAAAAGACCAAGCTGGTAACGAGCTAAAATCTGGCCGCGTAGGATCAGACGGCATTTACAGCCTTACTATTGCGAAACAAGCAGCAGGAACAGTTGTAACAGCAACAGCAACAAAAGATGGCAAAACATCTTCTGCACAAACAACTGTAGTAGACGATTCTATCCCAGCAGCTCCAACAGTAAATGAAGTTCTAGACACAGCTACAGTTGTATCTGGTAAAGCACTTCCAAACGCTGATGTAACAGTGAAAATTGGAAATGCAACATATACAGGTAAAGCTAACGCACAAGGTAACTACAGCATTACAATCGATAAACAAGTAGCAGGAACAGATATTTCAGTAACACAAAAGAACCCAATTAACAACCGTGTCAGCGCACCAAAAACAGTTAAAGTTAAAGACACAACACTAGGCGCACCAACTATTGCAACGGTTTCAGTTGGAGATACAACAGTTGAAGTTACTGGGGAACCAGGAGCTAAAATCAACTTAACATTACCAGGCGGTAGCACAATGTCAGCCGTAGCAAACGATGCAGGTAAAGCAGTATTCACTATTTCACCAGCAGCTAAAAACAATGACGAATTCTCAGCAACACAAACAGGAGCTAACGGTAAAGCAAGTCCATCAGCATCTGTAAAAGTTATTGCATCTGTTGTTAAAACAATCGTAATTAACGAAAACATCACTACTGCATTCACTGGAACAACACAACAATTCACAGCAACAACAACTCCAGAAGGCGAAGCAGTAACATGGTCAACATCAAACAGTAATTTTGCAACAGTAAACAAAACAACTGGTCTTGTAACATTCAAAGCACCAGGAACAGTAACAATCACAGCGAAACTTGCAGACGGAACAGCAGCAACTAAGAAAGTCGTTGTATCGAACGCAACTCCAGACGTTGTTGAAGCTCCAATCGTAGCAACTGATATTTATACAACAACAACATCTGTAAGCGGAACAGCAGTAGATGCAAGCCAAGTTATCGCTTATGTGAACGGTTTACAAATCGGTTCAGCAACTGTAGCAGCAAATGGTAGCTTCACAATGCCAATTCCAGCACAAGCAGCTAACCAAACAATCGCATTCGTAGCAGAAAACGCGAAGAAAACAGTAAGTCAACCAACAAACGTAACAGTAAAAGCAACAACAATCAAAATCAATGAAGACATCACTACTGCTTACACTGGAACAACAAAACAGTTTACTGCAACAACAACTCCAGCAGGACAAGACGTTGCATGGTCAACATCAAACAGTAACTTCGCAACAGTAAACAAAACAACTGGTCTTGTAACATTCAAAGCACCAGGAACAGTAACAATTACAGCAAAACTTGCAGACGGAACAGCAGCAACTAAGAAAATCGTTGTATCAAACCAAACGGTAGCAGCACCAGTTGTTAGCACAGTAGTTTACGACAATACAACATCTGCATCAGGAACAGCTCCAGCAGGAAAAGTAACAGCATACGTGAACGGTCTTCCAATCGGAACAGTAGCTGTAGCAGCAGACGGAACATTTAAAGTTAACTTCCCGAAACAACCTGCAGGTACAATCATTAACTTTGTTGCTGAAGACGCACAAGGAACTACAAGTGCACCAACAGCAGTAACAGTTAAAGGATCAACAGTTAAAATCAACGAAGATGTAACAGCTGGTCTAGTTGGAGACTCTACAACATTAACAGCAACATCAACACCAGCAGGACAAACTGTAACATGGTCAACATCAAGCGCAGCAATTGCAACAGTAAGTGCAGCAGGTGTTGTAGCATACACAGGTCCTGGAACAGTAACAATTACAGCAAAACTTGCAAACGGTGCAACAGCAACTAAAACTATCGTAGTATCCGATCTTCCACAACCAAAATTAAGTGACGTAAAAGCAACAGACACAGTGGTAAACGGGACAATCGATACAAGCAAATATGATGTAAAACAAATTCTAATCTTAGTAAATGGCGTAAACAAAACAATCGTTAACGTAACAGATGGTAAATTTAGCGCATCAATCGGCGTACAACCAACAGGTACAGTTATCGAAGCTCGCTATAAAGACAAAGACGGTAACTATTTAACAGCAGACAAATATGTTGGTAAAACAACCGTTAAATCAGCAGTTTCCGACAACATCAATGTGAACGACGTAAACTCACTTCAAAAAGTGGTAACTGGTAAATCTACTGTAGCAAACGCTCAAGTTCGTCTATTCGTAGATGGTGTCCAAAAACGTACGTCAACAACAGATGCAAACGGTAACTACTCATTTAGCTCAGGTTACCTAAAAGAAGGTCAAGTAGTGAAAGTAGAACTACGTGAAAATGGCGTAGTAACTGGAACAGCAGAAACCGTTGTTGTAAAAGCAACAGAAGAAATGGTATTAGACGATGTAACAACATCTGATCGTTTCATCACAGGTAAAGGAACTGAAAACACGCAATTCCGCCTAACTGTTAACGGCGTAACAAAAACAGTCGTAACAAGTGACGCAGATGGTCTGTTCAGCTTCTCTACTAAAGCACTTCCAGCAGGAACAGTAGTTAAAGTAGAAATGAAATCAGCAGGAACTTACTCTGTATCAGAAGAAACAACAGTTATCGCTGGCGAAGTATCCGACAATGACCTAACACTAGATCAAACAGATGTTGGCGATACAAAAGTAACAGGAACTACAAAACAACCAAGCACACAAGTACGTCTAAGCATCAATGGCTCAACGAAGAGCACAGCAACAACGAACGCATCTGGCGAATACACATTCACAGTACCAGCATTGAAAAAAGGCGACGTTGTTAAAGTAGAAATGAAAGTTGACGAAGTTTATGCTGTATCAAAACAAGTAACAACAGGTGACGGAAGCGGAAGCGACACACCAGACGCAACATTAAACGTTGACGCACTTTTAGACACAGCAACAACAGTAACAGGTAAAACAGAACCAAACAGCCAAGTACGCATCAGCTTAAACGACGTAACAAAATCTGTTGTAACATCAGACGACAATGGTAACTTCTCATACTACATCGGAACATTAGTAAAAGATGACGTAGTAAAAGTAGAACTATCTGTAAACGGCGCTTACTCTGTATCTAAAGAAGTAACAGTAACATCAGACGATGCAGCAAAAGCACTTACAGTTAACCCAGTTATTGCAGCAGACAAAAAAGTAACAGGAACAGCAACAGCAAGCGCATCATTACGTATCAGCTTGAATGGCGCAACAAAGAGCATCATTTCAGCAGATGCAGAAGGTAATTTTTCATACAACTTGAGCAAACTAGCAAAAGGTGACATCATCAAAGTTGAAATGAAAGTAAACAATGTATGGGCAGTAACAAAAGAAGTAACTGTTCAATAAGCTTGTAACACGTTAGTGACCCAGTCAGATGAACTCTGGCTGGCGTCACTAATATATTGTTAAAAAAATACAAATTTAATCAAAATGAAGGAGTTGCTCATGAAAAAGCAGGCCATTAAATATCTCGCAATACTTTTAGTATTTACAGTTTTCATCGCAGGGTGTGGTCAAACAAAAGACCAAGAAGTTAAAGCAAACAAAGATACCGTGTATAAACAAGGCCAAATAGTAAACGTTTCAGGTTTAAAAATCAATATGGAAAACGCGAAATTATTAGACGGTGACGGCAAAGAAAACGCTGTTGTCCAATTCAACATGAAAGTTACAAACGGAACTGCAGACGTAAGAAGTTTTACAAGTCTCAGTTTAGTTGTTAAAAATGAAGATGGTAAAGAGCTGGACATTTACCCAGCAGAGAATGTTGGAGCAGATATCAAAGCAGGCGATTCAATCTCAGGACCAGGCTTCTATAAAGTAAAAGGCAAAGGCCCATTCAAAGTAACCTACACAGATCCCGACACAAAAAAATCCGCCACATGGGAAGTTAAAATCGATAAATAAGAAACTAAGCGAAATGGAATGTGTAAAATGACAAACAAAACGAAAAATAACCGAAAAGTAGCGCAACAAGTTTTGATTATCGGTGCAGGGGTTGCAGGAATTATCGTCGCTAAGCAGCTCAAAGAACAGCCCGCTAACTTCACACCAATCGCATTTTTAGACGATGATACAAACAAGCACAAACAACACATTATTGATATTCCTGTTGTTGGGAGTATCGCAGCACTTGATAGCGTGATAGCAAGCCATCCTATTGATCTAGTAGTCTTAGCAATCCCGTCACTAAACGACGTAAAGAAAATGCAGTTCATAAAAAAATGCCGTGAGTTACAATTAAATCTACGTATTATAACAGGTGTGAACGATACGATGTTTCAAGAACAAGCCCATATTGATGTCACGATGGAGCAACTTCTTGGCCGCGAGCCGGTAAAATTGGATCAACACCAAGTAAGCGAACAAATTAAAGGAAGTACAGTGCTTGTCACAGGTGCAGGCGGTTCGATTGGTTCTGAAATTTGCCGTCAAGTGTGCTCACTCCAACCAGAAATGTTAATCCTACTAGGACACGGCGAAAATAGTATTTACGCAATCCACATGGAGTTGCGCAAAGCGTTTGGCGAACAAGTCCGAATTCAACCGGTCATCGCGGATATCCAAGATGCCAACCGAATCAACGAAATCATGACGAAATACCGACCAAATGTTGTATATCATGCCGCTGCCCATAAACATGTCCCATTAATGGAACAAAATCCACGAGAAGCTGTGAAAAACAACGTATTAGGCACACGAAATGTTGCTTTAGCTGCGGCCAAAAACTATGTTGAATCTTTCATCTTAGTTTCCTCTGATAAAGCCGTAAATCCCAATAACGTGATGGGTGCCACGAAGCGCATCGCTGAAATGACCGTCCAAATGATCGCGACACAAACCAATAGCCATTTTTCGATTGTGCGTTTTGGGAATGTATTAGGTAGTCGTGGTAGTGTCATCCCACTTTTTAAAGAACAGATTCGACAAGGTGGACCAGTGACGGTAACACATCCAGAAATGACGCGTTATTTCATGACGATTCCAGAAGCAGCAGGATTGGTAATTCAAGCAGGAGGCCTGCAACAAGGTAGCAAAATTTATGTGCTAGACATGGGTGAACCAATTAAAATTACAACGCTTGCCGAGAAATTAATTACAATGTCAGGTTTTACACTCCAAGAAATCAATATTGCATTTACTGGCATTCGTTCTGGAGACAAGCTTTACGAAGAGCTCATGAACGAAGGCGAAATGTACCCAGAACAAATTATTCCGAAAGTGCATATTGGCCGGCCGACGACGTTTTCTGCAGAATCTATTACCCATTTTATCGAAACTTTTAACCAGCTTGACGATGAGATATTAGTACAGACGATTTATGATTTAGTCGCTAAGAAAAAAGTGCTTAGCGTGAAGCAAAGTGAGGTCATTCCCCATGAAAACCTTATTCGCTCATGATCACCGTTTTTTTCAACAAGGAAGCACCATGTTATCTAAAAATGCCTTTGATGCGGCGGTTTGGGATCGATATTTAGAGCATACGGATGAATTAGTCGTTGTGGCACGCGTATTCGACCTTCCAACAGATGCGGATATTTCTAAATACGGGATATCAAGCGCGCCTCATGTGTCTTTTAAATACCTACCAGCTTCGCATCATTGGACAAATATGTTGCCATACAATCAAGCACAACAAAAAATGAACCAAGAAGTTTCCCAAGTGGATGCCGTCATTGCAAGATTACCATCGCGTATTGGGACAATGGCTGTGAAAGCTGCGAAAAAACTAGGCAAGCCGTATGCCATTGAAGTCGTTGGCGACCCAGTAGAAAGCTATCTCCACCACGGTTCTAAAACGTTAAAACTGCTCGCCAAACGCACAGGTAACAGGATGAAAGAAAACATTTCTTCATGCTCACACGTACTCTATGTGACGCAGCGGGACTTGCAAGAAAAGTACCCCACAACGGGTATGCAACGAAGCGCGTCCAACGTTGAAATTGACACGATTTCCGAACATATTGCAAGCGCTCGAGAAGCACGTATTCACACGCAACAAAACAAAATAG
Source organism: Listeria booriae (assembly GCF_000766865.1). GTDB lineage: Bacteria > Bacillota > Bacilli > Lactobacillales > Listeriaceae > Listeria_A > Listeria_A booriae. The sequence continues at coordinate 301,028 of NZ_JNFA01000011.1, read as the reverse complement.
TGAAAATTGGGATAATTGCGACGTTAAATACGAACTATAAAGGCATCGATACAGCAATCGAAGCCATGCAATTACTTCAAAATAGCCATCCGCAAACACATCTTTATATTTTAGGTCCAGGAAATCCAGACAAATGGTTACAGCTCGCAGTGAATCATCATGTGGCAGAGGCTGTTACGTTTTGTGGAATTTTGCCCGCAGGAGAAGCCGTGTTGAACTGGCTGGATACGATGGATATTTACATTCAGCCGAGTCGAACAGAAGGCGTTCCAAGAGCACTTATCGAAGCGATGGCACGAGGTTGTGCAGCAGTTGGTTCGACCGCAGGCGGTATTCCTGAACTACTTTCCCCTGAATATATCCACGAAATAGGAAATGCACATGCGTTGGCAGACATACTATCCGACCTGATGCAACACCCCGAGAAACAAATCCAACAAAGCAAGCAGAACATCGCGATGGCAGCTAGTTACACCAAGCCAGTCCTGCAAAAGCGCCGCGCGGAATTATTTGCATCCTTTTTTGACACAGTAAAAAACAAAGAAAGGACACTATCATGACAAAAAAAATAATGGTGACTGGAGCCGCAGGATTTATCGGCTTTCATGTTAGCGCACGTTTATTAAAAGAAGGCTACATCGTGATTGGTGTCGATAATATCAATGATTATTATGATGTCCAGCTAAAACATAAAAGACTAGCTTTATTAGAACATCCGAATTTCACTTTTTACAAGCAAGATTTGGCACATAAAACGGCAATGGAGGGTATTTTTCAAGAGGAAAAGCCAGCGATTGTCATTAATCTAGCCGCTCAAGCAGGTGTGCGTTATAGTTTGGAGAATCCGGACGCTTATGTGCAATCCAATGTTGTTGGTTTCATGAATATTTTAGAAAACTGCCGACATCATGCGGTAGAACAACTCATTTATGCTTCCAGCAGTTCGGTATACGGTGCCAACCAAGCCATGCCGTTCTCGCCACACCAAAGCACAGAACACCCGCTATCGCTTTACGCGGCAACGAAAAAAGCGAATGAAATGATGGCCCACGCGTACAGTCATTTATTCGGCTTAAAAACAACGGGCTTACGATTCTTCACTGTTTACGGACCGTGGGGACGCCCAGATATGGCGTTATTCCAGTTCGCAGATGCGATTTTGAATGATAAGCCACTTCGTTTATTTAATAACGGCGACATGATTCGCGATTTTACGTTTGTCGATGATGTCGTGGAATCGATTTATCGCCTGACACTAACAGAACCTGTGCCAAATCAGGAATGGGACGCGATGCAACCTGACCCAGCAACAAGTAGCGCCCCGTATCAAATTTACAATATCGGCAATCATAGCCCGATTAATTTAATGAAATATGTCACGACATTAGAAGAGAAGCTTGGCAAAGTTGCAACGAAGGAAATGCTACCGATGCAACCCGGCGATGTTCAAAAAACACATGCAGATGTAGAAGACTTGATGAAAGCTGTGGACTTCAAACCAAGCACGACCATCGAACAAGGCATTAGCGCTTTTGTCGAATGGTATGTCACGTATCAGTCAGAAAACAAGCAGGGAGAGGTTTATAAATGATGGATTTAAAAATAGCAGTAGTCGGACTTGGGTATGTAGGATTACCCGTAGCCGCAGAATTCGGAAAAGAGTTGCCAGTCGTTGGCTTTGATATTTCCGACGCACGTATCGCGGAGCTAAAAAACAATTATGACCGCACAAATGAAGTAGACACAGCGACATTAGAAGCAACGACGATTGATTTTACATCGAATCCCGCTAAACTACAGGCTTCGAATTTTATCATTGTAGCGGTACCGACGCCAATCAATGGCAGTAACCAACCCGATTTGACGGCTTTGTTAAAAGCTTCGCAACTCGTCGGTGAAAATTTGACGAAAGGTGCGATTGTCGTTTTTGAATCGACGGTTTATCCAGGGGCTACAGAAGAAGAATGTGTGCCTGTTTTAGAACGCGCATCAGGTCTTACAGAAGGCAAAGATTTCTTTGTTGGCTACTCGCCAGAACGCATCAATCCGGGTGATAAAGTCCACACCTTTCGCACCATCACCAAAGTCGTCTCTGCCAACCACCCAGCAGCGCTTGACATCATCGCTAACACCTACGGCCGTGTCGTAGAAGCAGGTGTGCATCCTGTTGATTCTATCAAGGTCGCCGAAGCTGCGAAAGTTATTGAAAACACGCAACGCGATTTAAATATTGCACTTATGAACGAACTATCGATGCTTTTCCGCATTTTAGATATTGATACGGATCAAGTTTTGAAAGCGGCAGGTACGAAATGGAACTTCTTGAACTTCCGTCCAGGGCTTGTTGGTGGGCATTGTATCGGCGTTGACCCGTACTATTTAACACACAAAGCAGAAAGCGTAGGCTACACGCCGCAAATCATTTTGTCCGGTCGTCGCGTCAATGACAATGTCAGCAAATTCGTCGTATCGAACATCGTGAAAGAGCTTATTTGTAAAGGTATTGATTTAAAAGGCGCCAAAATTTCTGTGCTAGGCCTCACATTCAAAGAAAACGTGCCGGACTTACGGAATTCGAAGGTGTTTGATATTTTGGATGAGTTAGAACAGTATCAATTCGACATCCAAATCGCAGATCCGATGGCGGACCCAGAAGAAGCCAAAGCGGATTATGGTGTGGATTTGATTCCATATAACGAATTGGAACCTGCGGACTTGGTTATTTTAGCCGTCGCGCATGATGATTTCCAAGCGCATTTACCGGAGAAACATTATTTGCTGAAGCAAGATCAACCTGCTTTATTTGTAGATTTAAAACGGGTGTTTGATAAGAAAACAATGCCAGCGTCGATTCATTACTGGGGATTATAAGTCATGAAGCCAACACTCGTGTATGTCGTCACAGCCGCGCGTAGCATTAAATTATTAGACGGACAGTTGGCGTTCATGGCGCAGTATTATGACGTGCACCTCATCGCATCGAGCGGCGAACAAGCGCAAGACATTCCTGCCGACATCATGTTTCACGCTTTAGACATGGAACGGGAGATTTCCATTTGGAAGGACATGCGAGCTTTTGTTCAGATGCTACGTCTGATTCGTCGGCTAAGGCCAGCCATCATCAACTACGGCACACCGAAAGCGTCATTACTCGCCGGGATGGCAAGCTGGTTTTGGCGGGTACCAAAGCGCATTTACACGTTGCGAGGCCTGCGCCTAGAAACCATGACTGGGAAGAAACGCCAACTCCTCCTCACCATCGAAAAACTCATCAGCGCGTGCTCCCACCAAGTCCTCTGTATCAGCCCAAGTCTTCTTGAAAAAGCGGATGAACTACGCCTTGTCAAACCGGAAAAGCTCGCCATCGCGGGTGCGGGAAGCAGCAACGGAATGAATATGACGAAATTCGACGCCCAGCAACAGGCTAGCACACTGTCTCCTTTCCGAGAAGGCGCCCAAGTCATCGGCTTTGTGGGACGGCTCACCAAGGACAAAGGCATCGATGACCTCGTGCAAGCATTCCAACTCCTGACACCCGACTTTCCAAATGCAAAACTACTACTAGTCGGGCGTCTAGACGCAGATCATGGGTTAACGGAGCAAACGATTACGCAGATTCAAAACGACCCAGCGATTACGTTACTGGATTACCAACCAAACATCGCGCCGATTTATCACTGGATGGATATTTTTGTTTTTCCAACTTACCGCGAAGGCTTCGGTAATGTCGCGATGGAGGCTGCTTATAGCGAACTTCCCGTCATTACGACCAACGTGACGGGTGCGAAAGACACGATTATTCCAAACAAGACAGGATATCTCGTGCCGCCGAAGCAACCAGAAGCAATCCGCGTCGCAATCGCGAAACTACTGTGCAATCCAGATTTACGCCGCGAGATGGGAAGTGCAGGTCGAATGCGCATTATACATGACTTCCAACAAGAAACGGTATGGGAGGCCATTTTACAGCAGTATACAGGAATCAAAAAGGAGGAACAGACATGTACCAAGCTATCAAATCCAAAGCAGACATCGTGATTGCGAGCCTATTGCTTGTCCTACTAGCCCCCGTTTTCCTAGTCCTTGCGCTCCTCATCGCGTGCCTGAACGGACGCCCGATTATTTTCAAGCAAGTCCGCGTCGGCAAAGACGAGAAATTATTCACCATCTATAAATTTTGCACGATGAATCACGCCAAAGACGCGTCTGGCAATCTCTTACCTGACGCCCAGCGCCTAACGTTCTTCGGCAAACTATTACGCAAAACAAGTCTCGACGAACTTCCGCAACTTATCAATATTGTCCGAGGCGACATGGCTTTCGTTGGACCAAGACCATTACGTGAGGCATACTTGCCGCTTTACTCGGAGGAACAACGCAAGCGCCACAACGTCAAACCTGGCATCACCGGCTGGGCGCAAGTGAACGGACGCAACGCCATCAGTTGGGAACGCAAATTTTTCTTGGATGTCTATTACACTCATTATGCGAGCTTCCAATTTGATATGAAAATCATCGGGATGACGATTCAAAAAGTCCTGTTCGCCCATGGTGTGAGCCAAGAAGGGCATGTCACCGTCGAGCGATTTCAAGGGAATAAACAAACCATGTAAGAAAGAAGGAGAACCGATTGCACGAGCATATACCGCTTAGTATTCCGCATGTGAGCGGGGAAGAAATGAAATACATGAAGCAAGCCATCGACACGAATTGGGTGGCACCGCTTGGACCAAATGTCGATGAGATGGAACGTTTGGCGATGGAATTTACCGGTGCTGCCGCGGCACTTGCCACGAACTCTGGGACAGCTGCGATACACTTGTCGCTCGCCGCACTAGACATAGGTCAAGGGGATACGGTTTTCTGTCAAAGTTTCACCTTTGCTGCGTCCGCGAATCCGATTGTATACCAAGGTGCTACGCCCGTGTTCATCGATTCGGAGCCGGATACGTGGAACATGTCGCCACAAGCATTGCAACGTGCTTTACATGATGCCGCTGCCAAAGAGAAGCTACCTAAAGCGGTGATTGTTGTGCATCTTTATGGACAAAGCGCCAAAATGGCAGAACTTCAGGCGCTAACCGACCGATACGGCGTGCCGATTATCGAAGACGCCGCTGAATCACTTGGCGCCACCTATCACGGCAAGCAAACGGGGACGATTGGTAAAGCAGGTATTTTCTCGTTTAACGGGAATAAAATCATCACCACATCTGGCGGGGGAATGCTCGTTTCCGATGACATCGCGTTCATCGAAAAAGCACGCAAACTATCGACACAAGCCAAAGAGCAAGCGCCATATTATCTACATGAAAGCATCGGTTTTAATTACCGGATGAGCAATGTTTCCGCAGGTATTGGCATCGCGCAATTTGGTGTCTTGCCAAAACGGATTTTGACGAAGCGTTTTATTTTTGATTATTATAGCAAGCATTTGGTTTCCAACACGGCGATTCAGATGCATTCGGAGTTTACAGGGACATATAATAACTACTGGTTGACGACGCTGACCTTGGATGTCAATCCACATGACGTGATGCAAGCTATGGCGCGCCACAACATTGAAACTCGATTACTCTGGAAGCCGATGCACACCCAACCATGCTTTGCGGGCTGCGCTTTTTACGCTCATGAAGTGAATGAAACATCGATTAGCGAGCAGCTCTTCGCCACTGGCCTATGTTTGCCGTCCACGACGAGTCTCACGGAATCCGACTTAGCTCACGTCGTCGCCACGCTAAACACCGCCGTACAAGCGATACAAGAAAAGCGGGAGATTGAGGTTTAAAAACGTATGGAACAAACCAATTCGAATAAAACTACCTGGTTGCGCATGCTTCTGCATAGTGTGATTTACGTGGCGTGTTTTGCGAGCTTCACGATTGTCAGCCTAGGGACTCCAGCCGCTGGATATGAATGGCTTTCGCTTTTACCGGTCGCTTTTGCGGCAAGTTATGCGCTTGTCTTGGCACCGTCATTGAAACAAGAGCTACGCGTGTTCAACTTGGTCTTGACGCTGATGCAGTTTTTACGATTTGTCATTATGCCGATGTTTCTCGTCTACGCGAACTATTACGGCGGCCGCTCGCCCGTTGCACCACTACCAGAAACGATTCAAAACGCCACGCTACTTATGGTATACGAGTTAGCTATATTATCGCTGACGATTTTCATTCTAGATCAACGCATCAAACGCAAACCAAAACGCGTACAAGCAAAATTAACAAAACGACCGCAAAACGGTATCTACTTCTTGCTTTTTGCCGTATCGATTGTGAGTCTGCTGGCTTTTCCAAGCGTTATTCGCAAAATTGGCTTTTTCATGCCAGGTGCTGGCGGCTCCACAGAAAGCGCGTCGTTACTCACAGCCATGGTCGGTTTCCTATTCATGGTTGCGAAACAACTCTTTTTCCTGATTGTGATTTGGTATTGTCATCAGAAATACGAAACCACTGGCAAAAACCGTTTTGTCTGGTTTGCCGCACTTGCCGTCTTTGTGAACATAGGTATTTTTATGGGAACGAACCGCGCGGATATCGTGATTACGGCGATTGCCTCGATCTTGATTTTCCGGCAGCTATTTCCGCATTTTTTCAAACATCTTTTCTTCGGGGTATGTCTTATTATTCCGACGATGTTATCGGCAATCGCCACGTTTCGGAAGATTTCGTCAATCTCAGATGGCGGGAGCAAGCTCATTGACTATACGGATAAATTACAAGTGTATTTGGCGGGACCGTACAATGTTGCGATTGCGCTGGAAACGAAGCATCTTTTTCCGGAGGCAGGTAATCTTAGCGTGTTTTTCTATGACATTTTCCGGCCGATGATTGGTATTGGGTCCTTCATTGCGGATTGGCCGATTAAATATTCGTCGCTCTACTTTAACGAACGCTATTTTTTCTCCGATCATATGACGCAAATCATCCCGATGGTCGGACAGGGCAATCTGTTCTTTGGTCCGATTTTCGCGCCGATATTAGGTGCTGCGGTCATCTGCTTTGCCTACTATTTACACAGCAAGAAATTACAAAGCCAAAACATCGAGATTTACTACATTTTAACGCTTGCCTGTGCCCGTCTAGGCTTGATGGCTGGGCAAAACCTTACTATTTTAATCAATGATCTGAGTTTCAATTTATCCCTATTCCTGATTGTCTACTGGCTTAACAAAAAAATCGTCTTCACGCGCCAAAGCAGGCATCAGATGGTGACGAACAGAGGAGAATCGTAAGTTATGCATGCCATCAAAAAAATACTCACCAGTTCTTACGGGATGACTTTGTTTAAAAAAGGAATTGTCATTTTAACCGGCTTGTTGTCTGTCGTTTTCTTAACGCGCTATCTTGGTCCGACCTTAAAAGGCGAATATGCGTATTATATGAACATGGTAAACATCGGTGTCTCCGTACTCAATATGGGTATTTCATTGGTTTACGTCAATTACAAACGCCAAGAACAGCGTCCGCGCCAGTTCCAAGCCACCTTCATCGCTTTGTCGATTTTCCAATATCTCTTTTATATCGGAATCGCAGTGGGCATGTACTTCTTGCATCAACCCGCAGACTACGTCACCATCATGGTGCTTATTGCGCTGAACGTTTTATCCATCCAACTCACACAAATTAACCTCGTTGAAAATATCAAAAAACACACGATCATCGCTATTACAACCGCGGTTTCCAATTGCGCGCTGACCGCTGTCGTCTACTTTATTGCCCCACAATACGTATTTATTGCACTACTCGTTTATGCCGCCAAAAATATCGTCCCCATTATCATGACGTTACTGGCGAGCAAACCAGCAAAAACACCGCTTATTAGTCGGAAACAAAAGCGAATTAAGGTTTGGAAATGGCCTAAAATTGCGCGTCAAGGAATTCTCCCGATGGTGGTCACGTGTCTCATTGCCTTGAATTACCGCATGGATATTCTGTTCCTCGGCTGGCTTCACGTGGCTGCATCTGACATCGGATTGTACAGCACGGGCGTTCAACTTGCGGAATACGCCTGGATGTTACCTGATGTGTTCAAAGAAGTCATGCTAAACAAAAACGCGAAACGCGATGCGATTGACAGTCTCACTTTTTCGATTCGGATGGCGATGACATTAGTGTTACTCTTTATCCTTTTCATGGCCGTGTTTGGTCAGTACATCATCATTTTCCTATTTGGAGCCGAATTCGCAGGCGCGTACTTCACTACATTACTGATGTTTCTCGCGGTTCCGTTCATTATTTACTCCAAAATCATCGGCACGCTTTTTAGTGCCCAAGGAAAATGGGGATTCTACCTCTGGACATTGATTATCAGTGTTGTGCTCAATGCGGGCTTGAACTTCCTACTCATCCCGACGATGGGCATTGTAGGTTCTGCGTTTGCCTCGATTTTATCGTACGCCGTCTGCGGTCTTATGTGTGTCCTATGGCTAAAACGCCGCTACCATATCCGTTTTCGCGACCTATTTATTATAAAAAAAGAAGACTATCACATGATTCGAAGCTTTATCAAAAAAAGATAACCATTCCAGGAAGGAGCCGATTTTTTTGCAAAATAGCCAAACCGTTATTTCCATCTTCGACATCTTAAAAATCATCAAAAAGAATATCTGGATTATTCTAGCCATCGTCATTGTTACTTTTGTCGCAGTGTTTACTATCACGAATTTCATTTTAACGCCACAATACAAGGCGACCAACCAAATCCTCGTCGTGCAAAATACAAACAAAGCCGACAGCAACGTCCAAAACTCTGAGGTGCAAGCGAACTTACAAATGGTCAACACGTATAGCGCCATGATTAAAAGCCCGCTCGTGCTAGACAAAGTCTCCGAGAAGCTACGCGGCCAATATTCCACGAACGAACTCAGCAAGAAAATTGTTACCAGCAACGATCAAAACTCCCAAGTTCTAAACATCCAAGTACAAGACGAAAGCCAAGCCATGGCCGCCAAAATCGCCAACGAAACGGCTAGCGCATTCAAGGAAAACTTGCCAGTCATTATGAAAGATAAATCAGTGACAGTGATGTCCCAAGCCAAAGTTCTAAAAAACGCACATCCCGTTTTTCCAAATAAAACAATGTTCTATTTTCTAAGTCTTGTCGCAGGTCTCGTGCTTTCCGGTCTGTTCTGTTTCCTACGCGAAATCCTAGACACCACAGTCAAAACCGAAGATCAAATCATGGAAAAACTCGGCTTACCAGTCCTTGGCACGATTTCTAAAATTCCAGATAACAGCGTCAAAAATAGACCGAAATACGAAGCCATGAACAAAACCCACACGGAGGCGAAACCAGTCTATGAGAAATAAAAATAAGCAAAAGAAAAACAACCGTAAAAAACTCGTGACCTATTTTGACCCAAGATCTCCAATCTCCGAAGAATTCACATCTGTCAAAACAAATATCGAATTCACAACGATTAGCCAAGCCAGCCAAGTATTAATGATTACCTCCGCCGAACCAGACGCAGGAAAATCGATTATGGCGTCTAATTTAGCCGTTGTTTTTGCCCAACAAGGGAAGAAAACATTGTTAATTGACTTAGATTTACGAAAACCAACGCAACATCGTGTCTTTTTTAGTAATAATGAGATTGGTTTAACGGGTTTGCTTGTGAAATCAGAATGTCGAACGAAAGCCATTCAAGATACGGAAATCGACAAGTTGCAAGTATTGGCATCGGGTCATATACCACCGAATCCGACAGAAATTTTAAATGCGCCGAAGCTAGCCGAATTGATTGAGACTTTGCGTGAGGAATACGACCAAATTATTCTAGATGCGCCGCCAGTGCTTGTTGCGTCTGACGCTAGACTCATTGCAAGACTTGCAGATGGCATTATTTTTATCATTAAAAGCGGTGCGTCAGAGTACAAGAAAATCGCTAAATCGATCGAATTGCTGCAACAAACACAGACTAAAATTCTGGGAACGGTGCTCAATAATCCAAACGCGCAGGCCGCCAGAATGTACTACACATACAGTGATAAATAAAAGACGAGGAGTTAAACATGATGCATAAGCAAAAACTAATTCTAATCGGGGATGGCAGTGTTGCTAAAATGGCCAAAGAAATTGTTGCTCTAATGGGGATACATGAAATTATCGCCGTTCTGGATGATAAATATACGACGAGCTACCAAGATGAGGCTGGCGTGCATATTGGACCTTTTACGAACAGTGCCAAGTTTTCGGATGCGGATGCCTATTTCATCGCTATTGGAAATAATGAAAAACGCCAAGAAATTGTTGACGCGCTAAATGTACCGATGACGAACTATGTCAATCTTATTCATCCACGCGCCATTATATCTCCCAACGCCAAAATCGGATACGGCAACTTCATTATGGCAGGCGCTATCGTTAACGTGGACGCAACCATTGAAAACCAGTGTATTGTTAATTCGGGATGTATCGTTGGTCATGACGCCGTTTTTGCGGATTTCAGCCAAGCGTCGCCGGGAACGGTTATTACGGGTTACGTTAACGTGCAAACGGGTGTCAATATGGGCGCTAATGTCACCGTTTTACCGAGTGTTTCTTTAGGCGAGTGGTCGGTTGTTGGCGCTGGCTCAACGGTTACGCGCGATGTAGAGGAACATACTATCGTGGTCGGCACGCCAGCTAAGTTGTTAAAACGACGAGAAGTTAAAGAAGTCATTCATGCATAGTTTTCAAACAAGAGGGATAAGCGATTTTTCCCTCAACATACATAATGAACCAGCGCAGACTTTCTTATCAAATAAGCCATTAGTTCTCTCTAACATCCAAACATTCTCAACTAAAAATAGACATTGTTGGTATTATCACATTCTCGCTTGGCAAGCTTTTTTTGAAATTTAATTACTTGTGCCTATTTTTGCTCGCTAGTCGATTATCATTAGAAAAAACATATATATTGTGTCATAATAGTTAAGGAGATACAGTATATAGTGTTTGAAAGGAAGAGGGAGCATGTACGTTGAAAAAGAAGTAGAGCAATTGGTGATTAAACGAGACGGGCGGAAGGTTGGCTTTGATCTTATTAAGATTCGGAATGCAGTACAGGCTTCGATGAAAAGTTGTGACATAGATGATGCGGCTTATTTGGAACAAGTTTTAGTTGACATTGTGAAGGTTTTACCAAATGATGCGGCGCTGACGATTGATGAAATTCAACATGTGGTGGAGAATCAGTTGATGAAATCGGCGTATCCGGATGTGGCGCGGGCGTACATTGAATATCGGCATGATCGGGATATGAAGCGTTCTAGTATGACGGATATGACGGTGAGTGTGCAGAAGTTGTTGGCGCGGGATAAGACGGTGGTCAATGAGAATGCGAATAAGGATGCGACGGTTTTTAATACGCAGCGGGACTTGACGGCGGGCGCGGTGGCGAAGAGCTATGCGCTGAAATTTATGTTGCCAAAGCATGTGGCGAATGCGCATTTGAAGGGGGACATTCATTTTCATGACTTGGATTATAGTCCGTATCACGCGATGACGAATTGTTGTTTGATTGACATTGCGGGCATGCTTGCGAACGGCTTTACGATTGGAAATGCGAACGTGGAAAGTCCGAAGTCGATTCAGACGGCGACGGCTCAGATTGCGCAGATTATTGCGAATGTGGCGAGCTCGCAGTACGGTGGTTGTTCGGTGGACCGGATTGATGAAGTTTTGGCGAAGTACGCACAGCGGAATTATCAGAAGCATGAACAGGAAGCGGAAAAATGGGTTTTGGCGGAGAAGCGTGAGGAGTTTGCGCAGGAACGGACGCGAAAAGATATTTATGACGCGATGCAAAGTTTGGAATATGAGATCAATACGCTGTACACGAGTAATGGGCAGACACCGTTTGTGACGCTGGGCTTTGGACTGGGCGAGGACTGGTTTGCACGCGAAATTCAAAAAGCAATTTTGAACGTGAGGCTTGGTGGTATTGGGAAGGACCGGCAGACGGCGATTTTTCCGAAGTTGGTGTTCTCGGTAAAACGGGGGACGAATTTGGATGCGGCGGACCCGAACTATGATATTAAGCAGTTAGCGCTGGAATGTTCGTCGAAAAGGATGTACCCGGACGTGCTGAATTATGATTCGTTAGTGCGCTTGGCGGGGGATTTCAAGGTGCCGATGGGATGTCGTTCGTTCTTGCCTGCGTGGCGGGATGAGAACGGGAATTTTGTGAATGCGGGACGGAATAACTTAGGTGTTGTGACGCTGAATGTGCCGCGGATTGCGATTCAAAGCGGCGGTGACAAAGAGCGATTCTGGGAAATTTTCACGGAGCGGATGCAGACTGTGAAGGATGCGCTACTTTTCCGATTGGAGCGGGTTCGCGAGGCGAGACCGGAGAACGCGCCGATTTTGTATAAGTACGGTGCTTTTGGAAAACGATTGGATGATGGGCAGGACGTGGATCAGCTGTTCAATAAGGAACGCTCGACGATTTCGATTGGCTATATCGGCTTGTATGAGGCTGCGACGATGTTTTATGGTGGCGAATGGGAGTCGAATCCGGAGGCGAAGGCGTTTACGATTGAGATTGTGAAAGAGCTGAAAGAATATGCGGATGCTTGGAAGGACGAGTATGGCTATTGGTTCAGCGTGTATTCGACGCCGAGCGAGAGTTTGACGGATCGCTTTAATCGTTTAGACCGCGAGAAATATGGCGACATTAAAGACATCACCGACAAAGAATACTATCAAAACTCGTTCCATTATGATGTCCGCAAAAAAGTGACGCCGTTTGAAAAATTGGATTTTGAAATGGAATATCCGCAATATTGTTCGGGTGGTTTTATTCATTATTGTGAGTATCCGAAGTTGACGCATAACTTGAAAGCGTTGGAGGCTGTTTGGGATTATTCGTATGATCGTGTGGCTTATCTTGGAACGAATACGCCGATTGATCGTTGTTATGAATGTGATTTTGAAGGGGAGTTTACGCCGACTGCGGAAGGATTTAAATGTCCGCAATGTGGCAATACGGACCCAGAGACGGCGGATGTGGTGAAGCGGACGTGTGGGTATCTTGGCAATCCGATGAAGCGTCCAATGGTGCATGGCAGACACGAAGAGATTACGCAACGTGTGAAACATATGGAGTCACCAAATGAATAATCCAAAACCACAGGAATGGCGTGCAGAAGCGCTTTCGGCAAACTATATCGCGGATTATAAGCCATTTAATTTTGTCGACGGTGAGGGTGTGCGTTGTAGCTTATATGTTTCGGGTTGTCCGTTTCATTGTGAGGGTTGCTACAACAAGGCGGCGCAGTCGTTTAAGTATGGGAAGCCTTACACCGAGGAGCTGGAAGACCGAATTATCGCGGACTTGTGGCATGAGAGTGTGCAAGGATTGACGTTGCTTGGCGGAGAACCATTTTTGAATACAGGTGTTTGTTTGCCGCTTGTGAAACGGGTTCGCGCGCTGTTTGACGATACGAAGGATATTTGGTCGTGGACGGGCTATACGTGGGAGGAAATGATGCAGGAAACGCCGGATAAATTGGAATTGCTATCTTATATCGATGTGCTTGTCGATGGGCGTTTTGAGCAGGATTTGTTTGACCCGAACTTGGCATTTAAGGGTTCGATTAATCAGCGGATTATTGATGTGCAGGCGTCGTTAGCAAGTAATAAAGTAGTCCTATATATGTGATGAAATCCAATGATGGTAGCTCGCGTGGCTAGTTATTATCATTGGATTTCGTTTTATGTGTTATGATTGATATAGCGAGAAAGCGTTAATATAGCAACACTTCATATTGTTTTACTTCCTTGCTGTGCGTGGAAAGGGATGAGGACTAGAATAGATACGGGGATTTACCTAAATCGCTGTCTGTAGAGTAAAGCAGATTGCCTATGTTCCTAAATGCGACACAAGCTTGTCAGGTGAGAAATGGTCAGAAAAGTCGGTATAAATAAGATATCAGACTTGAATAATCTAAATCACAAATACGATGGAGGTAAAAAAATGTTAGAAAAGAAAACGATGGGTTTTGTTAATAGTCATAAGGAAAATGAAAAGCGAATTGCCTTGCTGCCTGAACACATTGCGACAATTACGAATAAGGAAAAACTCTTTTTTGAAAAAGGATACGGGGATGCGCTCGGTATTCCAGATGCTGAATATATGGCATTAGGTTGCGTGATTCAGTCCAGAGAAGAAGTATTGCGCCAAGATATTATTTGCGAACCGAAAATTGGTGATTCGGATTTCTTAAGCCGATTGCGCAAAGGCCAGACGGTATTTGGTTGGGTTCACGCCGAGCAGAATAGAGATATCGCGGAGAAATTAGCCCAGTCGGAAGTAAAAGCGTATGCGTGGGAGAACATGGATTACATGAATCGTCATTGTTTTTGGGTGAATAATGAATTGGCCGGAGAAGGCGCGATTATGCACGCGTATCAACTGATTGGCGAAATGCCTTACAATACAAAAGTAGCGATTTTAGGACGTGGAAATGTATCTCACGGCGCACAAAAAATATTACTCAACCTAGGCGCGGAGGTTCATATTTATAATCGGAATCAAGAAGAACTTTTCAAAAAAGAATTACCGAACTATGATGTGCTTATAAATGCGATTCTTTGGGATTTGAAGCGGACAGATCATATTATGTATCGGGAAGATTTACAACGAATGAAGAAAAATGCGATGATTATTGATGTGAGCTGTGATCGTGGTGGCGCGATTGAGACGACTGTTCCGACAACGATTGATAATCCGACGTATATGGTGGATGGTATTTTGCATTATGCGGTAGATCATACGCCTAGCCTGCTTTACCGAACGGCGTCACGGTCTATCTCTGAAGAAATTTCGAAATATATTGACGATTTGATAGAAAGTAGAGCCAATGCAACGTTAGAAGCTAGTGTTGTAGCGGTTATGGATCCGATGTATAAATAATATGCACAAACCCCAATGTTTCGCTGTCATTTTTCATGATTAGCGGTCATCGGGGTTTTTTTGTGTTGGTTTTTAGCTCGCACGATTAACTTCCTCTGCCATTTTCACTGGGTTCACGAGTGCTTCGCCGATAGCTGAGATTACTTGCCATGCTTTTTTCATAATGAACAGCTCCTTTCTACTTGATAACTCTATTATAGCTGGTAAACATGGGAGGTTCCCGCGATTTAAATAACAATTTGCTAAGTTTATCTTACGGTTTTATCATAATTCTTGTAAGGGTTTAAAATTTACAAGCCGCCAACAAAATCGACATACCTTCTCAAAAAAGCCTTAACATTACTAAGTTACACTTGATGGGTGAGTGAAATTCAATTTAGGGGGAGTAAAAAATCGTGAAAAAGTGGAGATCAATGTTTATTGGCTTGTTAGTTGTGGCTATTCTAGTTCAAATTGGGGCTACATATGCACCGAGTGTGGTAAAAGCGGAAGATGCAACGGGAGATGTATTGCTTGCGAAACAATCGGATTGGAAGTATTGGGATAAAGGGACATATCCGGGAGACACATGGCGTGATGCGGATTTTAACGATACAGCTTGGAAAACGGGGAAAGGAGCACTTGGCTATAATCCGAAAAATGCGGATGTAGGGATTAATACGACGATTTCGTACGGGGATGATGCGAATAATAAATACCCGGTTTACTTTTTTAGAAAAGAAATCGATGTGAAGGATGCAGGCAAATATTTGCGGGCGAACTTGGCGTTGAAAGCGGATGATAGTGCCGTGGTTTATGTGAATGGGACGGAAGTGAAACGGGTACGGTTAGCGGATGGCGCGATTAATTTTAATGATTATTCGGGTGAATTAGGGCCGGACGCGATGGAATATGAGGGCATTAAGTTGGGCGCGATTCCGCTGAAAGAAGGCAAGAACACGATTGCTGTGGCGGTTTTTCAACAGAAGGGATCGAGTTCGGATGTGACGTTTGATGCGGAATTGACGGCGTTTACGACGGAGGACACTGGTGAAGTCGCGGATTATACGCCTTCTAAAATTGCGGTGACTTTCTTTGGCAATACGCAAACGCAAAAAGGTTTTACATGGCATACGAAGGTGGACGCGGGTTCTGATTTGCAGTACGTGAAAGCGGTGGCTGGTGTGACGACGCCAAATTTCGGGCAAGCGCAAACCGTGACGGGGAAAAGTGAAGCGAACGACGCTGCGATAGGCGGATACTCGCATCAGGTGGCGGCGAAATATTTGGATGCGGGCGCAACATATTGGTATCGTGTCGGTGATAAGGCGCGCAATGTGTGGACGGAACCTGCGAAATTTACGACGCAAAAACGGGATACGAAGGCTTTTGACTTTTTATATGTGACGGATTCGCAAGGGAGCAGTGAAGAGGAGTATAGTTGGACGGATGCGACGCTGAACAAAGGTTTTGGGCTGTTTCCAAAGTCAGAATTTATTTTGCAAACGGGGGATTTGGTGAATACGTCTTCTAGTCCTGCAGAATGGGGATGGCTGTTTGGGACTTCGCAGAATTTGTTGAGCAACACGACAATTGCGGCTGCGACGGGGAATCATGATGCGTTTAATAATTCGTTCCGCCAGCATTTTTACTATGATCACCCGGCCAATGCGAATAATTTGAACAAAGGTGTGTATTATTCATTTGATTATGGTCCTGCGCATTTCATGATGTTAAACACGAACGACCAAGATTCACGAGCGCTTGATCCGACGCAACTTGCTTGGTTAAAAGCGGATGCCAAAAAAGCGCGTGAAGATGGTGCGAAATGGCTTGTTGTTGCGTTCCATAAAGGAATTTATACGGTGGCTAGTCATATGACGGATAGTGAAATTGTGACGCTGCGCAATCAGTTGGCGCCAGTTTTTGATGAAATTGGTGTGGATATTGTGTTGCAAGGCCATGATCATAGTTATTTCCGTTCGGAGCAAATGGACGGGATGACACCGATTGCGACGGACACGATTGGCAAGGAGACGGAAGATGGTGTTACGCGTGATGTGGACCCGGGCGGGCAAAGCTATCACGTGATTAATACGAGTGGTTACAAGTTTTACCAACCGCAGTCGGAAGCCAAGATGAAGGAGTCTGGCGTGTATCCAGCGAAATACGCACAACCGATGTTGCAAATGTTCGCGGGAATTAGTTTTACAGAGGATCGTTTCACCTATAAGGCTTACACATATGACGCGAAATCAGCTCAAACAGCGCGCGTAGGAACGGATGCGACACTTTTTGACACGTACGGTATTTTGAAAACAGACCGAGCGAAAGCCGTAACTTCTGAAATCGAAGCCCTACCAGCAAAAGTGGCACTGACAGACGAAGCGGCAATTTTGGCGGCAAAAGCTTCTTATGACGGACTTGATAGCACGCTGCAAAAATATGTTAGCAATGCGTCGGTATTAACGGCGAAACTGGCGGATTTAGAGGCATTAAAAGCGGAAGAACCTAATCCAGTGGACCCAGATCCGAATCCAAACCCAAACCCAGATCCTGACCCAGAGGTTACCAATCCAGACCCTGATCCAGAAGTGACAACCCCAGTAACACCAGGGAATGAAGAGACTCCAGTTGTGCCAGGCGAAACACCGACTACGAATGACCAAGCCACAGAACAAGTGACAGATTCAATATCAGTCACGACACCAAAACCAGTGGCAAGCGAAACAACGGAATCGGTAGCAGAAGGCGACACAGCACAGTCCGACCTTCCATCAACTGGAGATACAAACACCTTGTGGGCGCTAATTGTTCTTGGAGCCAGTTTCATCGTACTAGGCACATCTCTACTATGGCGCAAAAAACTTAAATAAGCATAATAAAAACTAGTCTTTCACAGGGCTAGTTTTATTATGTTTGGAGTTGGCGATTCACGGGAAAAATTT
Organism: Listeria booriae; assembly: GCF_000766865.1. Lineage (GTDB taxonomy): Bacteria > Bacillota > Bacilli > Lactobacillales > Listeriaceae > Listeria_A > Listeria_A booriae. Next base: position 283,199 of record NZ_JNFA01000011.1, on the reverse strand, counting down.
GGAGAAAGCGTTGTAACATCATCTAGCAGACAAGACGAGGGGGAATAGACAAATGATAAACCGCGAAAGATTAGTGGAAACATTTATGGAGCTTGTTCAAATTGATTCGGAAACAAAGCATGAAGGGCATTTTCAAGCGTATTTAATAGCACGTTTTAAGGCATTGGGGCTTGAGGTATTAGAAGATGATTCGATGGCAAAGACAGGATTTGGTGCTAACAATTTATTGTGCCGTTTACCGGCTACGACGAATGCAGACGCGATTTTCTTTTCATGTCATATGGATACGGTTACACCGGGTGTGGGCATTAAGCCGCAGATTAAGGATGACGTGATTTATTCAGATGGAACAACGATTCTGGCGGCGGACGACAAAGCCGGCATCGCGATTATGATAGAAACGATTCAGCAAGTAAAAGAACAAAATACCCCGCATGGCACGCTCGAATTTGTCATTTCAGTTGGAGAAGAAAGCGGACTGATTGGTATCAAAGCTTTTGATATGAGTTTGATGCAAGCAGATTACGGTTTTGTTTTAGATACAGGTGGTCCAGTCGGAAGTATCACGGTTGGTAGTCCGACGCATGCGGGATTGGAAATAAATATTCATGGCGCCGCAGCACACGCAGGAATTGAGCCAGAGAAAGGGATTTCAGCACTGGAGATTGCCGCAAAAGCGATTTCGCAGATGAAATTAGGACGTATTGATTTTGAAACGACAGCAAATATTGGTATAATTGAAGGCGGAACCGCAACAAATATCGTCATGGAAAACGTCAGAATGCGTGCGGAAGTAAGATCTATTTCGAGTGAATCATACGAGGCACAAATCAAACATATGAAAGAATTATTCGAAAAAACAACAGCAGAAATGGGTGGGGCGATAACAATAAAAGTAGACAAAATGTACGGTGGCTTCCGATTTAATGACGAGACGCATGTCGTACAAATAGCAACAAAAGCGTTGGCAGCAATCGGCCTCAAAGCAAATCATGAAGTGAGCGGTGGCGGTAGTGATGCTAGCATTTTCAACGAACAAGGAAAAGAAACAACCAACTTATCAATCGGCTATGAAAAAATCCACACGGTTCACGAGTACATTCCGATTCACGAACTCGAAAAAGGCGCGGAATTAGCATATGAAATCGTGAAACAAGTCGGAACAACAGCGGATTAAAAGTGGAGATGAACCCTTCGCAAGTCGACAGATTGATAAGACAAATTAGGATAGAAGGTGTTTAAATGAAAGATTTAGCGAAACAATTCGGACTCGTAGCAGTTTCCATCGCGCTTATCGGGGCAAGTATTAACTTGTTCTTAGGCCCACATCACATTGCAGCAGGCGGTGTTAGTGGGATTGGGATTTTAGTGGAGCAGGCATTTGGAATTAACCGTGCTTTGACAGTATTGGTTTTGAATATTTTGATGCTCGTATTAGCCTTTGTTTTTCTTGGACGCGCGGTATTTTTACGGTCGTTCTTGGGAAGTTTACTATTGCCATTGTCGCTTGCGCTTATTCCAGAAGTGATGCTTGCGCAAGATCGATTATTGTCAGTTATTTTTGGAAGTATGATTTTTGCGATTGGTGTGGCAATTCTGTATCGCATTGGTGCTTCAAGTGGCGGGACAACGATTCCACCACTGATTTTGCATAAGTATTTCCATTTGAACACGTCACTTGGCTTGTTTTTAGTAGACACGATTATTGTTGTTTTCAATATTTTCGTGTTTGGTGTAGAAGAATTTCTATTCGCGATTCTCTCACTTATTTTAGTTGCAATCATTATGAATTATTTAGAAACAGGACTCAAAAAACGCAAAGCCGTGATGATTATGAGCGACGAAAAAATGGAAGAAATCAAAGCAGGTTTACTAGAAGAAATGGGACGCGGCGTTACTGTTTTTGCAGTATCGGGCGGTTATACAGGCAGTGAAAAATCGATGCTGATGGTTATTCTGGAGAGCCGGGAATATCCTGCGGTGTTGAAGATGATTAATTCCTATGATAAGCATTCTTTCGTCATCGCCTACTCGGTTTCGGAAGTGCACGGTTTAGGTTTTAGTTATCATACAATTGAATAAAAACAACAGGCTTAACAAAATGGGGGGATTTATATGAATCCAGTTACAGCTTTTACGATTATTATGCTTATTTGGGCAGTCAGTGATTTTGTGGCGAAAAAGACGAAATCATTAGTTTCATCGCTACTTGTGGCGTCTATTATTTTCTTGGTTGGCTTTAAAACGAATGTATTTCCAGAAGACCTGTTGACGAGTTCTTCTTTGTTGGCGCTAGGTCAGACGGTTGTTGGCTTCATCATTGTTCATATTGGGACGATGATTAGTATTGACGAATTGAAAAAACAATGGAAAACCGTTGTTATCGGTGTTGCGGCAGTGGTTGGTATCGCCGCGTTTATGTTCCTTATCGGTTCGCTTTTCTTAGATCAAAATTACGTTATCGGCGCGATTGGAGCGGTTAGTGGTGGAACTATTTCCGTCATCATCGTTCAGGACGCAGCGCTGGCATCAGGGTTGGTCATGGTTGCCGTTTTCCCAGTTTTAATTGCGGCTTTCCAAGGGTTGATTGGTTTCCCGCTAACTTCTCTTATTTTGCGAAAAGAAGCGACACGGTTAAAAGGGGAATATCGCGCAGGAACGCTAAAAGTAGAGAAACCAGAAGAACATCACGAAGCAGAGCCAAAGACCATTTTGCCAAAAGCGTTGCAAACAACGGCAGGAACGCTGTTCGTAGTTGGTGTGGTCGTTATGGTTGCGGCGTACGTGAATAACATTACGGATGGCGTGCTAAACAAGTTCGTTGTTGCCTTGTTACTCGGTATTTTACTTCGCGCGTTTGGTGTTTTGAAACCGAATATTTTAAGTGGTATTGATGCCTACGGGTTGATGATGTTAGCTATTTTAATTATTATTTTTGGACCGCTTGCCACGTCTTCGGTGGATGATTTAATTGCGCTTGTTGGACCGCTTTGCATTGCGTTTGCAGTTGGTGTGTCAGGAAGTGTTGTTTTCTCCGGAGTGATGGGAAAAATTCTTGGTTACAGTATTCCAATGTCGATTGCGATTGGCCTCACGACGCTATATGGGTTCCCAGGAACGATGATTTTGAGTCAGGAGGCCGCGAGAAGTGTTGGTGAAAACGAACAAGAAGTCGCGGCAATTGAAGGCCAAATTTTGCCGAAGATGATTATTGCTGGTTTTTCGACAGTGACGATTACTTCGGTTGTGATTACGAGTATTTTGGCGGAATTTATACATTAAAGGAGGAGACTCTGGTTGTCATATGGCAGCTGGAGTTTCTTTTTGTTGATGACTTTACAAATAAGTTTGTGTGTAAGTAAAATAGGTTATGGTAGTGAAGAGGACTATAAAAAGGAGATGACTCACTATGGCATTACTCGGTGGAAATAAAAGCGATTCAGAACACGACGAAATACAACTATTTTACGGAAAAGGTTTATCAGAGCAGCCATTGCCACGATATGAAATTCCAAAAGATACAATGCCAGCCGGTGCTGCGTACGATTTTATTATGGATGAACTGCGTGATGAAGGCAGTGCGCGTCAGAACTTAGCGACATTTGTTCAAACATGGATGGAGCCAGAAGCGCAGCAATTGATTATGAATACGCTAGATAAAAATGCGGTCGACAAATCAGAATATCCGCAAACGGCAGAAATTGAAGAGCGTTGTGTCAACATTATTGCGAACTTATGGCACGCTGATCAACGCGATGAATTCATTGGGACATCGACGGTCGGCTCTTCCGAAGCTTGTATGTTAGGCGGAATGGCGGCACTTTTCCGGTGGAAGAAACAAGCACGCGAATTAGGCTTAGACATGAGTAAACGGCCAAATTTGGTTATTTCTTCAGCGTATCAAGTCGTTTGGGAGAAATTCGGCGTGTATTGGGACGTGGAATTACGCGAAGTTCCTGTTACGAAAGAATGCCTTGCGCTCGACCCAGAAAAAGCGATTGAGTTAATCGATGACTACACGATTTGCGTCGTTGGTATCATGGGCTTGACGTACACAGGTCGCTATGATGACATTAAAGCGCTGGACGCGGCGATTACGACCTATAACGAAACAAGTAAGGTAAAAGTCTACATTCATGTGGACGCAGCGTCAGGCGGCTTATACACACCATTTATGGAACCCGATTTAGAATGGGATTTTCGTCTCGATAACGTCAAATCAATCAACACATCAGGTCACAAATACGGACTAGTTTATCCAGGTGTCGGTTGGGTTTTGTGGAAAGACAAAACATGGCTTCCCGAAGAACTGATTTTCAAAGTAAGTTATCTCGGCGGTGACATGCCAACGATGGCTATTAATTTTTCCCGTCCAGCCAGTCTCATCGTCGCACAATATTACCTATTCCTGCGCCTCGGTTTCGAAGGCTTCCGCCAAGTGCACGCCCGCACGCAAAAAGCAGCCAAATACATCACCAAAGAAATCGAAAAACTGGACCTGTTCGAAGTCATCAATGGCGCAGACCAACTACCGGTCATCGCATGGACATTAAAAGAAGACCCAGGTGTAGCATGGGATTTATACGACCTATCCGATTTCCTACGCATGCGCGGCTGGCAAGTCCCTGCTTATCCAATGCCTGCGGACTTAGAAGAAATGGTCGTTTTACGCGCAGTAATCAAAGGCGATTTCAGCTACGATTCAGCCCTATTATTCGTACGCGACCTCAAAGCCTCCATCGAAAAACTAAACAAATCACATATCATCCCAAACGCAAACAATCACCCAAAAACATCCCACGGTTTCACACACTAATTCGATGGATAACCTAAATAAATCGGCGACAAGCGCTCGCATTCAGGGGATTTGGCGGACTTCCGGTTCTCACATACACGAGTATGCTCCGCTTCCGGCTTCCACCAAATCCCCTGAATACAAACGCTTTCGCTCGATTTGTGAATAGCAGGAAACACGTCTCACCCAAAAAGGGGGCTCGTGGTTTCCTACATATTTTGCGTGAAAATTTGTTTTGTTTCAAACTGTTTTTCGAATAAACTTCTGAAAAAGGCTTGACGCCAGGGCTGAAAAATGATTTAATAAGGAAGTGCCAAAAATGGTGCAGCAAAAAAGGTTCCGTGGTGTAGGGGTTAACATGCCTGCCTGTCACGCAGGAGATCGCGGGTTCAAATCCCGTCGGGACCGTCAAATAAGAATCGCGTTTTGTGCTTAGAGATGACTCTAAATTACGAAGCGCGATTTTTTTCATTAGCAATACCTATTGTTACATTTTTGCTTCATAGTAACATTCAAATCTTGATTTATGGTATGATTATAGTATTCTTATCCAAACGGGGAATAGGGATGCTTAAAGCACGTAAGACATAGACTACATAACACGAAATATCCAAATGAAGGGGTCAAAATCTAGCAATTCCAATTAAACTAAGAAAGCAAGGGGGCTTCAATAGATGTCAGGCTTTTTTCGGAAGAGAATGCTAAAATATCCGTTGTATGGGCTAATCGCAGTCGTACTTGTCCTGACAGTTGTCACTTTTTACTACAAGTGGTGGTTGGCAGTACTTTTATTTGTTGCTGTAATGTCACTCGTTATTTTGCTGTTATTCATGGAGAGTTGGATGACGAAAGAAGTCCAGCAGTATATTTCGAATCTATCGTATCGGATTAAGCGGAGCGAAGGTGAAGCGCTCGTTGAAATGCCGATGGGGATTTTATTATATGATGAAGATTATAATATTGAGTGGTTTAACCCATTCATGGCAAAATATTTTGGGCAGGATGATGAGATTTTAGGGTCGTCACTTGCCGATGTCGGACCGGAATTCTTGGCGGTGATTCGTGGTGAAGAGGATCAAGGAATCCAGTCGATTGCATGGCGGGAGCACCGATTCGATACGATTGTTAAACGGCAGGAACGGATTATTTATTTGTATGATAGAACGGAATATTATGATTTAAACAAACGATATCAAGCGGATAAATCGGTTTTTGCGATTATTTTTCTTGATAATTATGATGAGTGGACGCAAGGCATGGATGACCGTCGTCGCAGTGCGCTCAACAATCTCGTGACGTCAATGCTAACGAACTGGGCGAAGGAGCACCGTATTTATTTGAAGCGGATTTCCTCAGATCGGTTTATGGCCTTTTTGACAGAGGCGCAGTTGGCACAGCTAGAAGAAGAGAAGTTCCAGATTCTTGATCGGATTAGGGAGCGGACGTCCAAGCAAAATATCCCACTCACGCTCAGCATTGGGATTGGGTACAATGAAGAAGATTTGATTGAACTTGCTGATTTAGCGCAGTCAGGGCTTGATTTGGCGCTCGGTCGTGGCGGGGATCAGGTCGTAATCAAACAACCAGAAGGTCAAGTCCGTTTTTACGGCGGTAAAACAAATCCGATGGAAAAAAGGACACGGGTTCGCGCACGGGTTATCTCGCAGGCATTGCAAGAGCTCATTACGCAAAGCGATCAAGTCTTTGTTATGGGGCATCGCTATCCAGATATGGATGTCGTCGGTTCCAGTCTCGGCGTGATGAAAGTCGCAGAAATGAACGAACGTCAAGGTTTTGTAATCGTCGAACCTGGTAAAATGAGTCCGGATGTGCAGCGTTTAATGCGTGAAATCGAGAAATATCCCGATGTTATACGCAATATTATTACGCCACAAGCAGCGCTCGACATGATTACCGACAAAAGTCTGCTCGTCGTAGTGGATACGCACAAGCCGTCGATGGTTATTAATAAAGAACTACTAGACACTGCGGCACACGTCGTTGTTGTCGATCACCATCGTCGTTCTGAAGAATTCGTCGAGAACCCTGTACTTGTCTACATCGAGCCATACGCTTCTTCAACGGCGGAACTAGTAACCGAACTTTTCGAATACCAACCAGCCACTGAAAAAGTCGGCAAAATCGAGGCTACGGCGCTTCTTTCGGGGATTGTCGTCGATACGAAGAACTTTACGTTGCGCACCGGATCGCGTACCTTTGATGCGGCGAGTTATTTACGCTCACTTGGCGCTGATACCGTTCTCGTACAACAATTTCTAAAAGAAGATATTGAGACGTTCAGACAGCGGAGTCGCTTGGTCGAATCACTTGAGGTGTATCACGATGGTATGGCGATTGCGATTGGGCGTGAAGATGAAGTTTTTGGCACCGTTATTGCGGCACAAGCAGCTGACACGATGTTATCCATGGAAAGCGTTCAGGCATCGTTCGTCATCACGCTACGTCCCGATAAAATGATTGGCATTAGCGCCCGCTCACTAGGCGAAATCAATGTGCAAGTTATTATGGAGAAACTGGGCGGCGGCGGACATTTATCCAACGCGGCAACTCAGCTTAAAAATATCACAATAGTAGAAGCAAAACGGCAACTTTTAGAAGCCATCGATGCTTATTGGAAGGGAGAAAACTAAGATGAAAGTTATATTTTTAAAAGACGTAAAAGGCAAAGGTAAAAAAGGTGAGGTTAAAGACGTGGCAGACGGCTACGCGCAAAACTTCCTAATCAAAAATGGCTATGCAACACCAGCAACAAACAGCAATATCAGCGCCCTAGAAGGTCAAAAGAAAAAATCAGCTAAAGAAGCAGCGCAAGAACTAGCAGATGCCAAAGCGTTAAAAGAAACAGTCGAGAAACTAACGATCGAATTAAAAACAAAATCAGGTGAAGGCGGCCGTCTTTTCGGTTCCGTAACATCTAAACAAATCGCCCAAGCCCTAGAGAAAGACCACAAAATCAAAGTAGATAAACGCAAAATCGATCTTCCAGAAGCGATTCGTACACTCGGACATACAAAAGTTCCAGTAAAACTACACCATGACGTAGTCGCAACTTTGGACGTTCATGTTAGCGAAGAATAAATCAAACGCGATGAAAATACTATTTTCAAGCAATACGTTGGAAGGAGGCCAAGTGAGTGGATAACATACAAGATCGAACACCACCTCAAAATGTCGAGGCTGAACAAGCCGTTTTAGGTGCGGTTTTTCTGCAACCAGAAGCGCTGATTACGGCCTCTGAAATATTAATGCCCGATGACTTTTATCGTCAGGCGCATCAGCTGATTTTTGAAGCGATGTTGGAATTGAGTGACCAAGGCAAAGCGGTCGATGTCGTGACAATCTATGAAGCGTTAGCCTCTACTGGCAAGATTGAGGACGTTGGTGGATTGCCATATTTGACGGAGCTATCAGGCGCGGTACCAACTGCGGCGAACTTGGAATATTATGCCCATATCGTAGAAGACAAAGCCTTGCTACGTCGCTTGATTCGTACGGCGACACAGATTGCAACAGACAGCTATGCCCGTGAAGATGAAGTCGAACTGCTGATGGACGAAGCCGAGAAGAACATCCTCGAAGTTTCCTCACGCAAAAACGTCGGAGCTTTTAAAAACATTAAAGATGTTCTCGTAAAAACGTACGATGACATTGAAATTTTGCATAATCGAAAAGGGGATATTACAGGGATTCCGAGTGGATTTAGCGCGCTCGATCATATGACGGCAGGTTTTCAGCGCAATGATTTAATTATCGTGGCCGCCCGTCCTTCCGTAGGTAAAACCGCCTTCGCACTTAATATCGCGCAGAACGTTGCTACAAAAACAGATGAGAACGTCGCGATTTTCAGTCTCGAAATGGGCGCCGAGCAGCTGGTCATGCGGATGCTCTGTGCAGAAGGCAATATCAATGCGCAAAATCTGCGTACAGGTTCTTTAACCGCCGACGATTGGCAAAAACTTACCATCGCGATGGGGACTTTATCGAATTCAGGCATTTACATTGATGACTCACCAGGCGTGCGCGTCAATGAAATCCGTTCGAAATGTCGTCGCTTGCAACAAGAAGCAGGACTTGGCATGATTGTAATTGACTATTTGCAGCTCATCGCAGGAAGTGGCCGTGGCGGCGAAAACCGTCAACAAGAAGTATCGGAAATTTCACGTTCCCTAAAAGCCTTAGCGCGGGAATTGAAAATCCCAGTCATTGCCCTGTCACAGCTATCTCGTAGCGTAGAGTCCCGCCAAGATAAGCGCCCAATGATGTCGGATATTCGTGAATCAGGTTCCATCGAGCAAGATGCCGATATCGTCGCGTTCTTATACCGTGATGATTACTACGATCATGAAAGTGAGAATGACGGCACCATCGAAATTATCATTGCAAAACAACGGAATGGCCCAGTTGGAACAGTTCAGTTGGCGTTTGTGAAAGAATACAATAAATTCGTTAACCTAGAAGTCAGGTATGACGATATGCAAGTTCCCTCGGGAGCTTAGAGGAAGATTAGAACAGCAATATGGAGGGCTAGATAGCCACTATGTTGCTGTTTTTTGTTATTTCGTTTAAATTTTGACAAAAAGGGCGAATGGTATTATAATTTTGGTGAGGTATATTGACGCGGTTCAATTTGCATAGTTGTACGAAATAGATAATTATTCTGAAATATTACGAGAATTGGAGGAGAAATAAGATGAGAAACAGCTTTAGAAATGTCTTTCAATCGTATAGAAATTTGTTTTATGCTGTGAAGAATATGTTTAGCCGTCGTGAGAAAGTGGTTACTAAATCGGTTGACACTAAGAAATCGAGCAATCAGGCGGAAGAATCCAGACGTATCCGTAATGACTTTTACGTTATCGGTCGTGACATGGAGGTGGCGATTAACAAGTATGAGTCAACTAGATAATGAGCTTGCAGACGTTTCGTGTGATGACATTACAGAAATACTAGACACTGTGCAACAAATGCCTGATGAGAGACAGGAGGAAGTTATGATTTCACTTGAAATGCATTACGGTCCTATTCCTCATCCGTCCATTCTAGGAAGATACGAAGAATTAAATCCAGGTGCTGCTAAGCTTATTATTGAAAATGGAGTAGCGGAATCAACACATAGGCGCTCAATGGAGAAAGCCACGCTGCATAAAGAAGTTAGAGACAGACAACGAAGCCAGTATTTAGGTTTCACAATTGGGATTATTGTGATTGTCCTTGGTTTTATTTTAATATTAAATGGACATGCAATAACAGGAACAGCTCTTTCGGGGGTTACTGCGTTAGGTTTGGTGGGTTCTTTTACAGGAATTCCTGCGAAGGAAGTAGATACAACTGACGAGAGGATAAATGAGAAAAACATAGCTTAGCTAGTCCGTCAGCGTTTGTAGACACGCTGAGGTTTGGAGATACGGACAGGTTTTTTTATAGTCTAGGAGCTTTCACTTATGTGGAGGTTCTTTTTGTGTTTGCCTAGCCAATTATGAAAAAAGCCTGCGACAGAATTGTTCGCAAGCTTGGAGTGGTTATTTTGTTGTGTTGTAGGTCATCGTGTAGTCATCCATAATAAAGTTGTTGCCGACGTCGGTGATTAGGGCTTTCTCTACGGTGAAGCCCATTTTTTTGTAGGCTTCGATGGAGTTGCTGTTGTATTTGTTGACGTAGAGGCGGATGGTTGGCAGGTTTTGTTCTTTGGCGTGGGTTGTGACGCGGGCGAATAGGGTTTTGCCGATGCCTTGGCGGTGGTGCGATGGGTCTATGTAAAGCTTGCTTAGGAAGAGTTCGTTTTCTTGTTGGTAAAATGCGGTGTAGCCGACGAATTTGTCTTCTTGGTAGGCCATTAAATAGATGGTGCCGCTTGTGATGTCGGCTTCGATGGCTTCGGGTGATTGGAATTTGGCGAGCATGTAGTCGATTTGTTCGGTCGTGATGATGGTTGGATAGTGTTCGTGCCAAATTTTATGGGCTAGTGTAGAAATGTCTGCACTGTCTTTTTTTGTTTTTGCGGTTTTGATTTGCATGGTGGTTCTCCTTTTTTGAATTATAGTAGCATATTTGGCTGGATTTAGGAAGTGAGCGGGTTTGGGGTAGACAAAATTTATAAATGTAGACTTATCATAGTAAATGGACGCAGGTCATTGATTTTCGAAAAATAGCCCGATATACTGAGAATGAAAACGAATACAAAAATTGAGTATATGCGGGGTTGGGATAGATATGAAGAAAACGGCGTACATAATTTCACATTCACATTGGGATCGGGAGTGGTTCTTGCCACTGGAGTCGTTGCGGTATCGACTTGTTACGTTGGTGGATGAGGTTGCGGATTTGTTGGAGAATAAGGATGGATTTGAGTATTTTCATATGGACGGGCAGACGGTTATGTTGGATGATTATTTGCTTGTGAAGCCTGATGAGCGGGCGCGGATGGAGCGGTTGGTTCGTGACGGGAAACTGCGGATTGGTCCTTGGTATATGTTGCAGGATGCTTTTTTGACGAGCAGTGAGGCGAATGTGCGTAATTTGATTTATGGGAATCAGGATGCGCTAAAATTTGGTGCGGTTGAGAAAATTGGTTATTTCCCGGATACGTTTGGGATTTATGGTCAGGCGCCGCAACTTGTGAAGCAGGCCGGGATGGATGCGGTGATTTTTGGTCGTGGTGTGAAGCCGACGGGATTTAATAATCAGGTTTTTGAGAGTGATTATACGTCGCCGTTTTCGGAGATGTATTGGCAGGCGCCGGACGGGACGCGGGTTTTGGGTGTTTTGCTAGCGAATTGGTATTCGAATGGGAACGAGATTCCTGTGGATGCGGAAAGTGCGAAGGCGTTCTGGGACAAGAAGCTTGGGGATGCGGAGAGTTACGCGTCGACGGGAGCTTTGTTGTTTATGAATGGCTGCGATCATCAGCCGGTGCAGGTGGACTTGCCGGAGGCGCTGGATGTGGCACGGGAATTGTATCCGGACGTAGAGTTTAAGCATAGTCATTTTGCGGAGTATGTGACGGCATTACAGGAGTTGGTGCCGAGTGATGATTTGCAGGTGATTGAGGGGGAACTGACGAATCAGCGGACGGATGGCTGGTCGACGTTGGTGAACACGGCGTCTTCTCGGATGTACTTGAAGCAGGCGAACCAGCGTGTGCAGCAGTTGCTTGAGAAGCAGGTGGAGCCGATTGCGGTGATGGCATCGCGGGTCGGGACGGCGTATCCGGAGGAGTATTTGAAATTCACATGGAAAATGCTGATGGAAAATCAGATTCATGATAGTATTACGGGCTGTAGTTTGGACGCGGTGCATCGGGAGATGGAGACGCGGTTCATGAGGGCGGAGCAGGCGGCGCGTGCGATGCTTGCGGATAGTGTGACGCGGATTGTGCGGCAGGTGGATACGACGACGGCAAAATTGGATGGGAAGACTGTGCCGATTGTGGTGTTCCATACGTCGGGTTATGAGGCATCGCGGGTTGTGACGGTGGATGTGGAGCTGGACCGGACGTATTTTGCGGAGATGCCGTTTGAGGAGATTCCGGCGTATTTGGACGGGTTGCCGCGTGCGACTTTGGAAGTTCGGGATGCGGACGGAAATTTGGTGGACGCTAGTGTGACGGAGCTTGGGATGCAGTTTGATTATGAGTTGCCGGATCGAGCGTTCCGGAAGCCTTATTTTGCAAGGCGTTATCGTGTGACGTTTGTTGCGGAAGGTTTGCCGAAGATGGGGTTTGCGACGTATTTTGCGACGCCTGTGGCTGAAAAAGAGCTAGTAAGTCTTGAAAGTGACGCGAAGCATTTGGAAAATCAGTTTTTGAAGGTGGACATTGCGGAGAATGGCAGTTATGCGGTGACTTGTAAGGAAACTGGGCGCACTTTTGCGGGGCTTGGTGGTTACGTGGATCAAGGCGATATTGGTAACGAGTACATGTTTAAGGAAACTGGCGATGGCCTGCGGGTGACGACGGAGAATCTGACGGCTAATTGTGTGGTGACGGAGGATTCTGCGGTGCGCAAAACGGTGGAGATTACACATGTGATGATGTTGCCAGAATCGGCGGATAAGGTGAGTTTTGCAGATGAGAAGGCGCGCGTTGTTTGGCATCCGGGACGTGTATCGCCGCGTTCGGAAAAGTTGCGCGAGTTTGTGATTCGGACTTCACTGACACTAGAAAAAGCAGGGCATGCGCTAAAAGTGGATGTTCAGATGGAAAATCAGATAGAAGATCATCGTCTGCGCGCGATTTTCCCGACTGGGACGAAGCGCGAAACGCATTTTGCAGATAGCGTTTTTGAAATTGTGGAACGTCCAAATCAGGTGAGCGAGGAATGGCAAAATCCAAGCAATGACCAGCGTCAGCAAGCTTTTGTGGCACTTGGTGGCTTGATGGTTGTGAACCATGGTTTGCCAGAGTATGAGGTGAACGCGGATGGTTCGGAAATCCGTCTGACATTGCTGCGCGCGAATTCGGAGATTGGCGATTGGGGTAACTTCCCAGCTCCTGAGGCGCAGTCACTTGGTGAGCAGGTAGCGCAGTTTTATGTGATGCCATATAAGGAAGAGGAACTTCGATCGGAAGCCGCTAAATGGGCGTATGAGTACCAAATGGAGCCATTCGCGGTACAAGCAGATTCGCAACATGATGGGCGACTTTCCAATCGTGAAGAGTTCGCAATGTGGCAAGATGCGCCAGGCCTTATTTTCTCAAGCTGGAAACGGGCGACGAGCCAAGATGCGGAAGTTTTACGTTTTTATAATGTAACAAAAAGCGTGCAGGAGCTCGAATTACTGCAAAACATGTGCAAAACGACAATTTTAGAAGAAAAAGTAGCGACCGAATCGGCAAAACGTTGGAATGTAGCGCCGAGTGAAATTATCACGTGGAGAAAAGAGGACAAGAAATGACGACGAAAAATGTGCCGAAAAGCTTTCAAAAAATGATTGATACCGTAGCAAAAACATTTCCGGAGTATCCAAAATTACAGGAAATGTTTCAAAAATGCTTTTTAAATACGTATGCGACAACGCTGACAGAAACGAAGGAAGGTTTGCCGTTTGTCATTACAGGAGACATTCCAGCGATGTGGTTACGCGATTCAACGAGCCAAATCAGACCGTATTTGATGGTGGCAGAAAGTGACCCGGAAATGGCGGAAGTGATTGCGGGACTTGTGAAGCAGCAAATGCGTTTCATCCAACTGGACCCGTATGCGAATGCGTTTAACCAAGAAGCGAACGGCAAAGGTTTTCAAGAAGATAAAACGGAGATGTCACCGCATGTTTGGGAACGTAAATACGAGATTGATTCGCTTTGTTATCCTATTCAATTAGGCTACTTATTATGGCAAAGCACGGGCAGTACGGCGCATTTCGACACTGATTTTCGCGAAGCTACGGCTACGATTCTGGATGTTTGGGAGACGGAGCAACGCCATGAGACAGATTCGCCTTATTCTTTTGAGCGTGTGGATGTTCGCCAATCGGATACGCTAAATCGCGATGGCAGAGGCACAGAAGTTGCGTACACAGGCATGACGTGGAGCGGTTTTCGCCCGAGTGATGACGCCTGCCTTTACGGTTATTTAGTGCCTAGCAACATGTTCGCGGTCGTGGCTCTCGGCTACCTCGAAGAAATCAATGCGGCATGCTGGCAAGACCAAGAACTCACAACCCGAATCACAAAATTAAAAAATGAAATCGAGCGGGGCATTCAAGAATTCGCCGTTCAAGAACATCCATATTACGGCGATATTTACGCCTACGAAGTCGACGGCACAGGACGCAAAAACTTCATGGATGACGCAAACGTTCCGAGTCTACTCGCAGCGCCATATCTTGGCTACGGTGCTTTCAATGATCCGAAATATATCGCAACACGCCGCTTCATTTTGAGTCGAGAAAATCCGTTTTACGTAGAAGGTACGCAACTAACAGGAATCGGTAGCCCGCACACGCCAGACCATTACGTATGGCCAATCGCGCTTAGCGTACAAGGGATGACTGCAACGAGCATTTCCGAAAAACTAGCCATTTTAGAAATGCTTATCGAAACGGATGGCGATACAGGGTTCATGCATGAAGGCGTTAACGCGAGCAACCATCACGAATACACACGCGAATGGTTCGCTTGGTCAAACGCAATGTTCAGCGAATTTGTCCTCAGTTTGTGCGGAATCTATGTCAAAGGCTCGCCGCTAGCCAAAAATAACAAATAATAATCACGAAGAGTGCGCCAAATCAGGCTCGCTCTTTCGTTGTAGGAGTTGGGATACAATGAATAAAGTTGAAAAAATAGATAAGTTTTTCGTTGCCAGCCAATGGCTCATCCGTTTTGTTTGGGCGAACTTGGTTTGGATGTTCCTCATCATTATCGGTCTTGGTATTTTCGGTTTCATGCCAGCCACTGCCGCACTGTTCGCCGTTACGCGCAAATGGTCGCAAAAAGATATCGATATCGCGATTTGGCCTACCGCTTGGAAAGCCTATAAAAAAGCCTTCCTCGAAACGAACATTGCAGGACTTTGTTTTGCGGGGATTCTCGGTTTTCTTTACGTTGATTTACGCATTGTTTTTGCGACGATGAATGGCTTGGTGTCAAGCTTGCTGTACTTCTTTTTGTTCTTCCTATTTGCGATGACATTGCTTGCGCTGGTGAATTATTTTTCCGTCTATGCGCACTTTATCTACCCATTGCGAGGCTATCTCATGCAGTCATTCCTGCTCGCATTCACTAGTTGGAAAACATCATTGCTACTAATCGCAGGGTTCGGCGTCGCCGTCTACCTCATCGCCCAAGTACCAGCGCTCGTCCTGTTTATTTCCGGCGTCCTGCCAGCCTACTGGGTCATGAAAGTCAACCTCATCCGCTTTCAAAAAATGCAAGCTAAAATGACAGCCCAATCAGCAGAAAGTGTGGCATAATAAGGACTGGGGGGTGTATACAATTTGAGTGCTAACAAACGAAAACGGCGAATTTTCCAACGAATGCTTCTCGTATTTTCTCTGACATCACTGTTCACCGTTGGATTATTGCTGTTTTTCATATCTAAATACTATACGAACATTAAAGTCGACGCAGTGTTGCAAGAAACGAAAGCGGTTTCAGAATCGCAAGTTGTTGCCGTAGACCGAAAAGAACAGGCGCTCGTTGGCATGACGCAAGAAATTTACAAAAACAGTGACCTCATGAACGACGTCCAAATTGCGATGACACACGATTACGCGGACTACATCCAGAAAAACATCGATAACTACTACGCAAAACAAGGTTTTTACAGCGTTGATCTACAAAGTTTTCTACGTTCCTATTTTACATATGACGACGATGTCATTGCCGTACAGCTCGTGTCCGCGGACAAAGAATTCACCTACACGTTTCCGACCAACTACAGCAAATGGCAACCCCTCTTTGAAAAATACGGCGAGCAAAAATTACTACAAGCCGTGTCGCGTAAAGAAAACATTTTCCGTCTTGACGCGAGCATCGTATTCAAACAAGTCGTCAATGACCCGAGTACGCTACAACCGCTTGGCACGGTGTTGATGTACACCGACGAAGACTTTCTCGCGGACCTCATTCCAAAAGCAAAACAAGCATCAACATTCGCCGTCATGAACAGCAACGATGAGCGTCTGTACAGCAATCACCTCCTGCCGGACATCACAGACGCCGATCAAGAAAACGGCTACCGTCCTGGCAGCGGCTACCTACAAACCACCGAACCGCAAGCATCAGGCGCATTCGGCCAAGTCATTGTTCCCGAAAGCCAAATCGGCGGTATTCCCGTTCTACAATGGACTTTGTTTGGCGTCGGCGTTGGACTTGTCCTCATCTCAATCACCATCAACTTCTTCATTAGCCGTCGTTACTCCAACCGCATTCAAGTCATCGTTGACGGCATGGATCAGATGGAAAAAGGCGGGCTTGACGCGAAGCTTCCCGTCGACGAACGTGAAGACGAATTGACGCTAATCAGTCAAAGTTTTAACAAGATGGGTGACAGTTTGAACGATTATATTAAACAAGTATACACGCTCGAAATCGAGGAACAGAAGGCCCAGCTGAAGGCGTTGCAAGGCCAAGTCGAGCCGCACTTTTTGTATAATTCGCTAGAAGCTATTCGGATGAACGCGAGGCTTGAAGGCGCGAAAGTGACGAGCAACATGATTTATCATTTATCGACGTTGCTTCGCTACACGGCGGATAATATTGAAATGGTGACGCTGGCCGATGAAGTGGGATACGTTCGTCAATATTTGCAATTCATGGAACTGCGCTACCAGCAAGAGGTCCCATTTTTCTTAGAGGTGGAGGAGCCGTTGTTGGAGCACCCGTTTTTGAAGTTTACGCTACAGCCTCTTGTGGAGAATTTCTTCAAGTATGCGCGGCATGATGATCGGCGCACGAGCCTGACGTTTAGCGCCAAGCGGGTTGGGGATGTGTTGGAAGTGAGGATGCGCGACGATGGCAAGGGGATTACGGAGCAGAAAATGATGCAGATTAAGACGGATTTGGGAGGCGAGCAGCAAGGTCGGATTGGACTCGTGAACATTCACCGCCGGATTCAGCTTTATTTTGGAGAGCAGTACGGTTTAGAAATAACGAGTATTCAAAACCAAGGCACGGAAGTCGTTCTGCGCGTTCCGTACACATCTGATGGGAGGAAAAACTATGTTGAAAATGCTTTTAGTAGATGATGAACCGTTGATTGTGCAAGGATTGCAGGCCGTGATTCGGGAATTTGATGAGGAAATTGAAATTATCGGGACGGCGAAAAATGGGATGGAAGCCTTGACGCATTTTGCGACGCAACCGTGTGATTTAGTGATTACGGATATTAAGATGCCGAAAATGGACGGTTTGCAGTTGATTGAGGCTTGGAAGAAGGAACAGGACACGACGAAATTCATTGTTTTGTCGGGATTCCAGGAGTTTGAGTATGTGAAGCGGGGGCTGGCGATTGGGATTGAGAATTATTTGTTGAAGCCGCTGAATGAGACGGAATTATTGGAGACGATTACGCAAATCAAGGAGAAAGTGGAGGCTGATTTTCAGGCAACGGGAGATGATGAGGCGTATTATATTTTGCGAGACAATGCGCTGTGGCGTTGGTTGAACAACCGAATTGGGACGGAGGACTGGAAGGAGCGGATGGCGCTGTACAAGATGCCGCTTGCGCAAGACCAGATGACGGCGCTGATTTGGATTCAGCCGATGTATGGACGGCGTGATTGGACGGCGGACGGGTGGCGAAAATTGCAGTCGTATTTGCGTGCGGAATATCCGTTCATGTTGCTAAATCCTGAGGAGGAACTGCTGATTGGCTTGATGGCAGAGGATGAGACAGGAATCGCGACGCAGATTGCCAAGGTGTACGACGAGATAAGCGCGATTGTTGGCGCGGAGCAATGTTTCTTTTTGATGAGCGAAGTCGGAACTGGGACGGCCTATTTTCCGAAAGCCTTCCGCCAATTGGAGCAACTTTTGCAAGAACGGCTTGTTTCTTCACCCGGCACACTTATTTCCGCAGACAAAATTTTGCCTCATAGATGGCGCCCGAATTTTAGCCAACATCAGCTAGCTCGCGCCCTTGTTTTGCGAGAAAAAGAGGAAACATTGGCTTGGCTCGATGCCTTTTTTGCGGAATGGGAGCTTCATTTATACGAAAGCGACCCACATCAAGTCATCCGCGTCCTAAGCGAAGTTGCCCTCATGATGTCCGAATCCGACCCGGAACAACTGCTCACCGTAATTCGCAGGCTAGACGGCGCAATCACCCCATGCGAACTCAAAAACACAATGTTAGAACTCATCCACCCGTTTTTTGACCGCAAACAACATGACGACAACAGCAAAAGCCCAATTATCCAAAAAATCCTAACCTACGTCGCTGAAAATTTCACAGAAGGCATGTCCTTAAAAACACTCGGCGCAAAATTCCACATTAACGCCGTCTACCTCGGTCAACTTTTCCAAAAAGAAGTCGGCGTCCATTTCACAGACTACCTAAACCAATTCCGCGTCAACCACGCCAAAGAAATCCTAATGGGCACCAAACAACCCGTCACAACGATCGCCGAAGAATCAGGCTACACAGACATGGCTTATTTTTACCGTCAATTCAAGAAATACACCGGCTACACACCAAACGGCTTCCGCAAAAAAGAGACCGTACAGTAAAGCGCAGTTGTTATTTGCCAAGTAGAAAGCACAAGACTATAATAAAAGTAGATTGTGAAAAAATACGGCGTCTATACGTGTGAAGTGGGGGAGCAAGAAATGAATACCCGTATAAAAGTAATGCTCATTTTGCTAGGCCTCATCTTAGCTGTTCTACTTGGTTATGTGTTATACAAAGATTACTACGCTGATTTCATGCTGTTCCTTGACCCAAAAGCAGATAGGGCGCATTTAATGGCTAGTATTCGCGATCATAAACTAAAAGATGCGTTGTTACTCGTCGCCTTGACCGCTGTTATGTGCGCCATTCCAGGTGTGCCAAACTCCGTCATCGGTGTTTTTATCGGGGTTGCATTTGGTCCTTGGTTAGGTTTACTCATGAATGTTACTGGGAATTTAATTGGTAACCTAATCGTTATTCTACTGTTGCGCCGCTTCGGATTATCTAACAAGGCGAAAGACCCAAGAGACATCATGAAGAGCATTTCACATATGAAACGCCCCGCTGTAGGTATTTCGCTCGGCTATATGGTGCCGGTCATCCCGTCCGTCATTGTAAGCTACACAGCCGTTAAACTAAAAATAGCTTTTAAATCGCTATTGCTAGCCGTGACCGTTGGCGTTTTACCGACCTCTTTTTTGTACGCATTTGGAGGAGACGCGCTGCTTAAAGGGAACACCAAAATCGCTATTATATCCATCATTTGCGTGGTATTGCTCGTTTTTCTAGTTCGATTTATTCGCAGAGGACAAGTGAGAAGTAACGCCTAAATGTGGAGTTTTAGATAGTTTATAAACGATGAGAGTGAGTGAAGTGACATGACAAATAAAAAAAGAATTTTAGTGGCCGTTGATGGTTCGGAACAGTCAAATGATGCGTTCCAAGAGGCGCTGAGACTGGGAACGTTAGAACCAGTTGAGTTTATCTTTTTGACCGTGATTGTTGAAATAATGCCGAATAACGACGAGTTATATTTATCGTTAAACGTACGCCCAGAAATGGACGATGTGTACAGAGCTTTGGCAGAAAAACGACTAGAAGAAATGACTGCAGGACTTGGTTCCGACGTTAGCTACAAAAACGAAGCAGTACACGGTGACGCAAAAAGAAGCATTGTCAGCTATGCAAAGGATAACAATGTGGATTTAATCGTCATCGGCGCAACAGGAAGAGGCGCGCTAGAACGATCACTTATTGGCTCAACCACAGCGTATGTAGTCAATCATGCGCCATGTAATGTGTTAGTGGTGAAGTAAGGACAAAAAACACTGTGAAACTTTTGAAAATAGAATGCTTGAAAAAACAGAGTTGTATACGTTAGATGCCGTGAATGGGATTTCCCATCAGCATTTATTTAGTAAGCTTATATTTCATGTGGCATACATGATGTATAAGCTTTTTTCTATGGTTAAGCCGTGAGAACTGAATCAGAGCCATCAAGAAAGACGCTGATCCAGACCTTACTGCGATTAGTTTGCCACTTCCACTGGAACTTTTGCGGCCTGGAAAGACGCTGTTAATTCGGGGGATAGTGACTGGTCTGTTATGAGTCGGTGAATATCGTCTATTTTAGCAAATGTGGCGATGGAACTTTTGCCGAGTTTGCTGTTATCGATAAGTGCGATTGTTTTATGAGCGGTTGCCACCATTTCGCGCTTGAGTTCGACTTCATATAAACTAAAATCAGTCAGGCCATCAGAGGCATTTAGTGCATAAGCGGATGTGAATAAGGTGTCTACGTTCACTTTCTTCAATAATTCGTGACCAATCAAGCCTTCAATAGAGTTAGAGCCACTGCGAACAATGCCTCCAATGATAATAACGGTCAAATTCGGATTCTCTTTTAGCATCGTTGCTGTTGTTAAGCCGCTTGTCACAATCGTTAGACGCTTTGTTGATTCTTTAATGAACTTCGCGAGTTCAAAACAGGTTGTGCTGGCATCGAGTATGATGCATTGACCATCTTCAATATATTCAAAAGCCACAGCTGCAATACGTTGTTTCTCGGAGCGATGTTTTTTTTCACGAATGGCGTATTTTTTGTCGATGTCTTCTTTTTCTTTCATCATGGCGCCACCGTGTGTTCGTATAAGTAATTCTTGTTTTTCCATGGCGTTTAAATCTGTGCGGACAGTGGCTGCAGAGACGTTTAATTTCTCGCTTAGCTCCTGAACGGATACTGTTTTTTGTTCTTGAATCATATGAAGAATCTCATTTCGACGTTGATTTGCGAACATGGATTTTCACCTACGCTTTCATATAATAGTGTAATTCATCGTTTTTTTCTATTTGCTTTCAATAAATCACACTTTTATTTTAACACATGCCTAGCCATAATTGTAGTATCTGGAAAGTAGAAGAGAGCCCAAGTCAGCATCCGCCACACTCAGACTCTCATTACTTAATTTTTTTGTAGTGTTGCTAAAATTTGATTTGCTATTTTGGTAGCGGAGAATCCGAAATCTTCGGCGAGTTCTGCGCCAGGACCGGATTTTCCGAATGTATCGATGGCGATAATCGTGCCTTTGTTGCCGACATATTTGTGCCAGCCTTGAGAGGATGCCATTTCGATTGCTACGCGGTGTGTTATTTCACTTGGAAGAACGGTCTCTTGGTAGTCTGCGGATTGGCGTTCAAATAGTTCCCAACTTGGCATGCTGACAACGCGAGCGCCGAGTTGTTCTGTCGCTAAATAGTCGCGAACTTCCATTGCTAAGGAAACTTCGGAGCCGGTTGCGATTAGGAGAATATCTGTCGTATCTATTGGCGATTCGGCTAAGATATAAGCGCCTTTTTCGACGTCTGTGCTAGCTTTTATGTCTGTGGTTGGTAAATTCGGCAACGCTTGACGGCTAAGCACGAGCATAACTGGATTTTCTTGCTGCGTTAGCGCGTATCTGTAGCTGGCGACTGTTTCGTTGGCATCCGCGGGTCTTAGAACGACAAGGTTTGGCATGGCGCGGAAGGAAGCTAAATGTTCGATTGGCTCATGCGTCGGGCCATCTTCTCCAACCATGATAGAGTCGTGTGTCATCACGTATGTTACTGGAAGGTTCATGAGAGCTGCCGAACGAATCGCGCTCCTTAAGTAATCTGAGAATACGAAAAAAGTCGCGCCATAAGGCTTTATTCCACCGTGCAATGCCATTCCATTCAAAATGCCACCCATCGCAAATTCGCGTACGCCAAACCAAATATTTTTGCCTTCGTAATGGTTAGCGAGGAAATCGTCGCTGTCTTTAATCATTGTTTTGTTAGAAGATGATAGATCTGCTGAACCGCCAAACAAGCTTGGTAATTGTGGCGCGAGGGCGTTTAAAACGGTACCTGAAACGTCTCTTGTTGCCATCGGAGCATCATTTGTCGTATAGGTTGGTAAAATGAGCGTCTGATCTGTCGTTTCTTGGTTATCGATGAGGCGTTGCAGTTTTTCTGCTTCTTCTGGGTAGTCGTTTCGGTATTTGTTGAAGGCTTGGAGCCACTTCGATTCGTGATGATTTCCTTTGGATAGGTAGTAGTCTTTCTGATAGCCGACTGCTTTTGGTATTTCGAATGGTTCTAGTTCCCAGCCATAATTTTTCTTGATTTGAGCGATTTCTTCTTTGCCAAGTGGCGCGCCATGTGCTGCGGCTGTGCCTGCTTTGCTCGGACTTCCGTCGCCAATCACGGTTTTTATTTCAATCAAGGTCGGTTTTGTCGTTTCTGCTTTTGCGAGACAAATGGCACTGTCAATCGCTTCGACGTCATTTCCATCAGGGACGCGCAATGTTTGCCAACCCGCCGAGCGAAAACGCAAATCAATATCTTCGGAAAAACTTTGCGCAAGATCGCCGTCCAAAGAAATATCATTGGAGTCATATAGAACGATGAGTTTGCCGAGTTTTAAATGGCCAGCAAGGGAACTTGCTTCATAAGAAATGCCTTCCATCAAGCAACCATCGCCGCATAAGACAAAAGTGTGATGGTCAATTACTTCGTGGGTCGCCTTGTTAAACATTGCCGCAAGATGCGCTTCGGACATCGCCATTCCAACGCCCATTGCGATACCTTGGCCTAGTGGACCTGTTGTAGCGTCAACGCCAGGCGTGTGGCCGAATTCTGGATGCCCTGGCGTCGCGCTGTCTTTTTGCCGGAAGTTGCGCAGGTCTTCTTTACTAACATCATAGCCGAAAATATGAAGCAAACTATAAAGTAGGGCGGAGCCATGACCCGCAGAAAGTATGAATCGGTCTCGGTTGAACCAGTTCGGATGTGCCGGATTAAATTTTAAATGATTTTTCCAAAGACAAAAAGCCATTGGTGCCGCGCCCATCGGTAGGCCTGGATGTCCGGAGTTGGCTTGTTCGACCATATCCATTGATAGTACGCGGATTGTTTTTATCATTTGTTGATTCATTAATGACATGTGCGTCCTCCTTTTCTATTTAATCGTGTAACCGCCGTCGATTACTAGATTTTCACCGGTTATTAAATTAGCGGCGTCGCTTGCTAGGAACAGGGCGGATGCTGCGACTTCTTCTGGATAGCCGAAACGACCAATCGGAATCTGCTTTTTCATTGCTTCGCCGACTTCTCCGGCCCATGCTTTTTTGCCCAGCTCGGTTAGGATGACAGTGGGAGAGATGGCATTAACATTGATTTTATGAGGCGCCCATTCCATTGCCAAAACTTGCGTCATCGAGACAATCGCCGCTTTACTAGCGCAGTAAGCTACATGTTTATCCAGCGCTACGACGGAAGCTTGGGAAGCAATGTTGACGATTTTCCCGCCGCGTCCTTGTTGTATCATCGCATTTCCCGCCGATTGTGCGATTAGGAAGGATGCCTTGAGATTCAGCTCCATTGTTTTGTCCCAATAAGATTCAGGAAGGTCTTCAGCTTTTTCCAAAAGGGCGATGCCGGCTGAGTTCACAACAATATCGATGCTACCGAATTGTTCAGAAACTGTTGCGATGACGCGTTCCACGTTTTCTTTTTTAGTAATGTCAGCTTGGATGCCTAGGGCACGTGACTTCCCGATTTGTTCCGCGATCTCAGCTACGTCAGGTTTGATATCAACAAGCACGACTTTTGCGCCTTTATCTAGAAACAGTTCTACGATAGCTCGGCCAATCCCGCTTGCACCACCAGTTACGATAGCGACTTTATCAGTTAATGCAAAATTTTTATCGAACATGATCTAATCACTCCTTGTTTTGATTTTTAATCTAATACGCTTTCTGGTAAACTCACGAGAAAATTCGTCAAAATTAGGTAGGCAGACGTTGCGCCAGGGTCTTGATTGCCAAGAGAACGATCGCCGAGTCTGCTGGAACGCCCACGTTTGGATAGCAAATCAATGGTCGAAATCATGCCCGTTTCTGCTGCACTAACCGCCACGCGAAATGCTTCTTCAAAATTACCAGACGCTGTAAAGGAGTCTTCTAATGCAATTCGTGCCGGTTCTAACGTGTCAATCATCGTTTTATCGCCAACTTCTGCTTGGCCGCGTTCTTTCACACCGCTCATAAATGCCAGCCAAAAAGCCGTTAAATCGGTGTCGCTGAGCACGTCTTTTCCTTTAATTGCTTTTGCTCCTCGTAAAAATCCAGTCGCGTAAAGCGGACCAACCGAAGAACCGACTGCCTCCAAAAAGGTTTTGCCAGCAAGAATCGCTAATTTTGAGCAATCCAGTGTCTCAATGGCTTCTTGTTGCGCCAGTTCTGCCTTAATGGCTTGCCAACCAATCGACATTGTCACGCCATGATCACCATCACCTAATTTTCGATCGAGTTCGCACAAATAATCTTTTTCCCGTTCCATCGTTTCTGTTACGTTGTTTAAAAAATCGCGAAAATTCGCCGGATAATACATCCTTATCACGCCTCCTTATTTTTGAACATACATTGGGCAATCAGCAGGGTAGTCAATACATTGCTTGAGCTCTGCATCCAATTTTATTAGCGTCACGGAGCTTCCGCCCATCTCAAGCGAAGTGCTGTAATCACCAATAAATGACCGATAAATGCGAATACCACGTTCTGTCAAAATTTCCTCCACACGCCGGAACATAATGAGCAGTTCCATTCGCGTTGTTGACCCCAAACCATTGACTAGCACAGCGACTTCTTCACCCGTTTCGATTGGCATATCTTCTAAAATCGCCGTAACGAGATGATCCACCACTTTATCAGCCGTCTCCAATTTGCCTTTTTTAATACCAGGCTCACCGTGATGACCGAGACCAATTTCCATCTCATCCTCCGCAAGCGTAAAACTTGGCTTCCCAGTTTGCGGTAACGAACAAGGTGACAAGCCTACGCCCATCGTCCGCGTCACGTCATTCGCGTGATTCGCAAGTCGCGTCACACCCGCCAAATCATGACCCAGCGCCGAAGCAACACTCGCCACTTTCGTCACGAAAAATTCACCCGCGATACCGCGCCGTTTCTCCTTCTCATGACTAGGAGCCGAAGCAACATCATCCGTCACAACAACCGACGACACCTCAATGTCATGCTCCAAATCCGCCATCTCAGCAGCCATCCCGAAGTTCATAATATCACCAGCATAGTTCCCATAAACATAAACCACGCCTTTGCCTTGATCAATGGCTTCCGTCACAGCAACAATCGGTCCAGGAGGCGGCGAAGCGAAAATATTCCCGACCGCAACACCGTCCGCCATTCCCGCACCAACATAACCCATGAAAGCTGGCTCATGTCCCGAACCACCGCCAATCAAAACACCGACTTTGTCAGCATCCAGCGTCGAACGCACCAACGCACGAGGATTTTCCAGCTGTTTCACATATTGTGGAAATGCCTTCACATAGCCGTCAATCATTTCTTCTACCACAGAATCTGCGTTATTGATTAGTTTCTTCATTGTTCCACACTCCCCATCTTCAAATATGCCTGTTCCTGATTCGTAATCTGATCAATTTTCCGTTTCGATTGACCGCCTACAAACTGCACACCAAGGTACGCGTCCACGATTTTTTTAGCCAATTCCAGTCCAATAACCTTCGAACCTAGCGTTATAATTTGCGCATCATTACTAAGTTGGGCGCGCTCCGCCGAATACACATCATGGCACTGCGCCGAGCGAATGCCCGGCACCTTATTCGCCGCAATGGACATCCCGATACCCGTCCCACAAACCAAGATGCCACGTTCCACCTTATCCTGTTGAATCGCCGTCCCAACCTGAAACGCGATATCCGGATAATCTATCTCACTCTCCGAGAAACAGCCGAAATCAATGACCTCATTACCCGACTGCTCGATATGCCGTCGCAACGCCTCCTTCATTTCAAACGCATTATGATCCGAACCAATTCCAATTCTCATTTTCCAACACTCCAATATATTTATTCCACTGTGCTAGCCGGTACGACAACATCGTGATTTTTCGGCAAAGTCACGAATTTCATCAAAAAGGCACTAAAAACATAAAGTCCCGCGAACACCCAAATGACACCAACCGTACCAAGACTTCCAATAAAAATTCCAACAACAGCAGGCCCTAAAAACGTGCTCAGTCCCGCGCCTAAATTCAAGATAGACATCGCAGCACCCTTATTTTCAGGAGCAAGCGTCGGCATAATCGCCGAAAGTGGCACATAAGCCGCCAAACAAGCACCGAAGCAACCCGCGATTAGCATCGTCAGCAAGAAGTTCGCGCCAGACCAAAGCGGCACATAATAAAACAGAACCGTAAACGTCGCGCAACCCATTCCGCCAAACCACATCACCGTATTTCGCCAACCGAGCCGATCACTAATAACCCCAAACAATAAGTTGAAAATAATATTCACCGACCAAAGGCAAGCATAGATTTGCAGCCACTCACCACGCGTAAAGCCAATCTCCATAAAGAACAGCGGCATAAACACCGTGAAACCATACGCAGCTGATGTATTAATCGTCCGAACAATACCGCCCATACCGATTTTTGGCTTCTCAAAAGCAATCGTAATTCCTTTCAATAAATAGCCTAAACTTGGTCTTTCACCCGTAGCCTTCTTCGCTACTTTTTCGCGATTCAAAAAGATGGCGATCGTCGCGCCGATAACAACGAAGATTAGCGCGCTCCACAACGTCATCATTTCGCCTAAATACGGTAGCGCAATACTTGAGTACAACGCACCCAAAACATTAAGCCCACCACTATAGCAAAACCAGAAAATTCCGACTGCTGATCCTAGTTTTTCTGTAGGCGCTTCATAAGCTACCCAAACGAGGAACGAATAAGCAAACAACGGATAACCGAAGCCGCGAAGGGCATATGTCGGTAACATCACGTACAAATTATGGCTCGGTAGTCCAACCGAAATAAAGAAGACAGAACCAATAATAAAGATAATCACACCAGCAGTCATCACTCGCTGCGCTCCGAAAATTTCCGATAAAACACCAGAAAACCAAGCCGCAAGCGCCGCCGCGATGCCATAAACACTAAATAATAAAGCGGACTGTTGAATAGAAAGTCCACCGCTGATTAAGAACGGTGATAACCAGCCTTGTTCTAGACCTTCACCCATCATAAAGACGACAAGTCCCGCATAACCCATCATTAATTTTGGAGGCAAACCGATTCTGTTCGTTAAGCTTTTCATCTCATGATCCCCTTTCGATTACAAGTTTGGATTTAATACAACTTTCAGCGAATCTGCACCACTTCTTACTAAATCAAAACCATCCTTAAAATCTTCAAGCGGCAACGTATGAGTAACAACACCTTCTGTTGGTAAGTCTCCATTTTGAATGCCTTCAATCACGAGCGGATAACAATACGGCCCTAAGTGTGAGCCAAGAACGTCAAGCTCCTTCCGGTCACTAATAATACTCCAATCCACCGTCACTGGCTCTTTAAACACCGAAAATTCCACAAAAGTTCCCAGTTTACGAATCAGCGTCAAACCTTGTTCGACCGATTTTTGCGCCCCAGTTGCTTCAATATAAATATCGCAGCCATAGCCATCCGTCAAATCCTTAATAATCGTGACAACATCATCTTTCGCCGGATTTAGCACCATATCAGCACCAAATTTCTTCGCAAGTTCCAAACGATCGTCAAACAAATCAAGAACAATCAACTTCTGAGGACCTGATTTTTTAATCGCACCAATCATTCCTAAACCAAGCGTCCCAGCCCCAGCAAGCACGACCACATCACCTAATTGGATATTGGCACGCTGCACCGCATGGAAAGAACACGCATAAGGTTCAATCAAAATCGCTTTTTCAATCGGCAAATCCTCTGGAACTAAATAATTTATCGCTTCTTTCGTAAATTTCATATATTCCGCCATGCCACCGTTTACATTTTTCTGGAAACCATATAAATCATGTTTCTCACACATCCAATACTGACCGCGCTTACAAAAACGACAATCCCAACACGGTACAATCTGTTCCGAAATAACACGATTTCCGAGCTCAAACTCCGTCACTTGGTCCCCATAACCAACAACGTGTCCAATAAACTCATGACCCGGAATCATCGGCGCCTTTATGTAAGCAGGTTGCTTCTCGTCACCCCAAAAACTAGGAGCCCCGTCAAAAGCTTTCAAATCTCCCGCACAAATGCCGCACGATTCCACTTTCACTAAAATCTCGTGAGGTCCAATCTCAGGAACAGCAACTTCCTCCAAACGATAATCTCCAGGGGCATAAGCGACAATAGCTTTCATTTTTTGAGGGATATCTTTGCCTAACACCACATTGTCTGTACTCTTTTGACACATAAGAACATCTCCTTTTATTTTGATAAAGCGCTTTCTTGATTACTTCCCCATTATATTTTTATTTTCTGACTTTGTCAATCATTTGTTTTCGTTTGTTTTCGTTATTTATCGATTTAGTGAAAAACAAGAATACTATATTGCGATTGAGATACAATTGGCTTTATTATGCTAACACTTAGTTAAAGAGTATCCCTTTCCTAATTTTGTCCACAAATCTATATTTCCACCACTATCCCGACCTGCCAGAAAAAAGGTACACTTATTATGTTGAAAACACTTACAAAAAGCGGGGTGACACGAATTGACGAAATTCTTCAAACAGCTCTACGCGAATAAAATTTGGCTATTCATGGTTTTACCGGGGGTTATCTGGTTTTTAATTTTTGCTTATTTACCGATGTTCGGGACTGTGATTGCGTTTAAAGATTACCGCGTAGATGGAAACGGTTTCATTTCAAGCCTTATGAACAGTGATTGGGTTGGATGGGACAATTTCAAATTTTTATTTAGAACAGATGATGCATTTATTATCACAAGAAATACCGTGCTTTACAATTTAGTCTTTATTATTGTGGGATTATTGCTAGGCGTGGCTTTGGCGATTGTCTTTAACAGCCTCGTGAACAAGCGAATGGCAAAAGTATATCAAACTGGTATGCTATTTCCGTACTTCTTGTCTTGGGTTGTTGTCAGCTACTTCCTTTACAGCTTCTTGAGTGAGGATAGCGGGCTACTTAATTCGCTTATTGTCTCCTTTGGCGGCGATCCGATTTCGTGGTATAGCGACCCACACTACTGGCCCTTTATCCTGATTTTTATGAATATCTGGAAGGGAATGGGTTACGGCAGTATCGTGTATCTTGCGGCGATTGCAGGCATCGATCGGAACTATTATGAAGCAGCAATGATTGATGGCGCGGGTAAATGGCAGCAAATCCGCCACGTCACGATTCCAGCTTTGACGCCACTGATTATCATTTTAACAATCTTGAATGTCGGCAAAATTTTCAACTCCGATTTCGGTTTGTTCTATCAACTTCCGCGAAATTCAGGGCCACTTTTTCCAGTGACGGATGTTATTGATACATACGTTTACCGTGGTTTGACTTCACTTGGAGACATCAGTATGAGTGCTGCGGCCGGACTTTATCAGTCTGTTGTCGGTTTCATTCTCGTTATGCTGACAAACTATATCGTGAAGAAAATCGATCCTGAATACGCACTATTTTAGAAACGGAGGCGAGTTAATTGGCAGAACAAATCGAACGAGTCGAACAATTAGAGCAGGTCAATGGAGACTTACGCCTGCCAAAACGCGAAAAACGCAAAAAAGCAAAACCAGATGTTGTCGACTTCGGGAAAAACATGAACGTCGCAATGAATATCTTACTTGGTTTTCTAGCCATACTATGTGTTTTTCCATTCTTGTACATCATTGTTATTTCATTCAGCAGTCAAAATTCACTAGCAACAGATGGGTTTCGGCTGATTCCAAATGAGTGGAGTACAGAGGCATACAAGTACTTATGGAACATGAAAGGGCAACTGATTCAATCTTACGGAATTACGATTGCCGTGACGGTCATTGGGACGGTATTCAGTGTCGCGATGATTGCCCTATACTCATACGCGATTTCACGTCCACAATTCCGCTATCGCAAGCAGTTCACATTTTTAGCATTTTTCACGATGCTATTTAGCGGTGGAATGGTTCCAGCATACATCGTCATGACACAAGTACTACAATTGAAAAACTCTATCTGGGCACTGATTTTGCCACTCGCAATGAACGCTTTTTACATCATGATTATGCGGACCTTCTTCATTCGCTCGATTCCAGAGCCAATCTTAGAAGCTGCACGAATCGAAGGTGCGAGCGAACTGCGAATCTTATTAAAAATCGTGTTGCCATTATCACTTCCAGGTATCGCAACGATTGCCTTGTTTAGTACACTAGGCTACTGGAATGACTGGTTCAACGCGTCACTTTACATCGATAACCCACACCTAGTTCCACTCCAATCCTTATTGATGAAAATTGAGAATAACTTAGAGTTTATGCGTCAAAATGCAGATATTGCGTTCACATCAGGTGCTTTTAAAGGCATTCCGCAAGACGGTGCGAAAATGGCGATGGTTGTTATTTCGACATTGCCAATCGCGATTACGTATCCATTTTTTCAAAAGTATTTTATTAGTGGGTTGACCATCGGCGGCGTCAAAGAATAGTTTCAGCGAGCGGACAAGCATTCATCTGCGTCGTTAAAGACTCTGTTCCGATGCTCACGTACGTTTGTACGCTCTGCTTCGGTACTCGTCTTTGCCTAGCAGCTAAACGCTTGTCCGCTCGCTGAGATTCGGCGGATGAGTCAGATATTTAGGGACAGTGTGTTTTTTGAAAGATGATGATAAAATGGGGGTTAGAGGGATTTCTGGCCCCAATAAAGGGAGGATTTTTGATGAAGAAGAAAATGTTTCTGATGTTGATTTTGAGTGGGATTTTGTTGGTGATGGCGGCTTGTGGCAGTGATAAGTCGGCGAGTGGGGATGATGCGGTGACGTTGAAGTGGTATATGATTGGTACGCCGCAGAAGGATCACGACAAAGTTATGAAAGAAGTGAATAAATATACGCAAGAGAAGCTTGGCTTTGGTGTGGATATGACGCAAATCGACTGGGGCGACTACGGTAGCAGAATGCAGACGATGATTAATTCGGGGGAAAATTTTGATATCGCTTACACGGCGGCCGGAGAGTTTGCAACATACTCGCAAAAAGGCGCGTTCATGGATATTTCGAAGTATCTAGATAAAGAAGGTAAGAAAATGAAGGCGGAGCTTAATGATGAGCTTTGGAAAGGTGTGACGATGGACGGGAAAGTCTATGGCGTGCCTTCAAACAAGGAAATCGGCGAGCAACAAGTGTATGTTTTCAATAAAAACCTCGTAGATAAATACAAAATGGATGTTTCAAAAGTTAATTCGCTAGCTGATCTTGGGCCACTTTTGAAAGTGATTAAGGAAAATGAGCCGAGCATCACGCCGATTGGTGGGAATAAGGACTTTAAACCGGTGACGCCGTTTGATTACTTGATTGATTCGGCTGTTCCGCTACCATTTGCAGTGAATGAATATGACGATACTGGCAAGATTGTGAATTTTTACGATCAGCCTGAAACGAAACAAATTTTGAAAGACTTGCACACGTTTTATCAAGATGGTTATGTAAGTAAAGACATTGCGACGTCTACGGACCCGTGGTCTTATGAAAAGGAAAACTGGTTTGTGCGTATTGAGAAATATCAACCATACGCAGAATCGATTTGGAACAAGCAAACAAATGGTCAATATGAAGTTGTCACACAACCGATTATGAAAACACCGGTTATCAAAAATAGTTCGGTAACTGGAGCAATTCAAGCAGTTTCTGTCACATCGAAACATCCGAAAGAAGCTGTGGAATTCTTGAATCTATTAAATACCGATCCATATTTGCGTAATTTGGTGGACAAAGGAATTGAAGGCACGCATTACAAAGAGCTTGATGACGGCCGTATCGAAGACTTGCCAGCGCGCGTGGAGAACTACACAATGCCAACATATGCGCTTGGAAACCACTTCATTTTGAAATTGTATGAAGATGAGCCAGCAGACAAATGGGTGAAATTTGAAGAGTTCAACGCAGAATCCAAACCATCACCAGGTCTCGGTTTCTACTTCGATTCTAAAAACGTCCGCACAGAAATCGCGGCAATCACCAACGTATGTAATGAGTTTGGCCCAGCGCTACTAACAGGAACCGTTGATCCAGACACCTACATGCCGAAATTCAAAAAGAAACTAAACGACGCGGGCATGAAAACCGTAATGGAAGAAATGCAAAAACAATATGACGCGTTTAAAAAAGAGAATCAATCTTAAAAAGTAATCACAAGCCATCTATCCCTATCGAAATGTGGGGCTAGGTGGCTTGTTTTATTGGGCGATTCTGCAAGATTTTCCAATAATTTAGTTTGATGTAGTCACGATTTACGGTATACTAAAAGTAGAAAATGACAAACAACAGAAAAGGGAGATTACAATTATGAGAAAAACAGCAAGGCAACGCTTATCAGGAGTGTATTTTTATTCATTTATCGTTTGGCTCGTGTACATGTATGTGACGAATGAGATGGGATTCAACCAAGTTGGGTTTGGAGATTATACAATTAGTATACCGACTTTAGCGGATTTATTCCCTGACACCATCTTAATTTCCATCGTTTGGGGCCTCATTTATTTATTCATTATTTTACCGCTTGGTGCCTCGATGGAATGGTTCTTCTTAGATATTGCGGACAGTGAGAAACCAAGTTGGCGCACGCTTTTATCTGTGTTTACAAATCAGAATTATATGCGCTTTTTCGTGGCGAGTTTACTCATTTTGATCTTTCTTTTTTTATGGTCGCTACTACTGCTTGTGCCTGGAATTATCAAATCGTTTAGTTACTCGCAAACGTTCCGATTGATGCGGGAAAATCCAGAAATGGGCGCGCTAGAAGCAATAACGGAGAGTCGGAAACGGATGAACGGTATCAAAACCGAACTTTTCATTCTGCAACTGAGTTTCATCGTCTGGCTGATCGTGCCAATTATCGTCCTCATAACAGGTATCGTGATGGACAGCCAAGCGATTAGCGCAACTGCGGACATCCTATTCTTCATTGTTTGGGCGTTCATCGGACCGTATTTCCAAACAGCAAATGCCGTATTCTATATAGAACAAATTCGAAAAGCAGATTGGGAGGAATAAACATGGCTGAAACAGTAGAACAATATATGGCGGATTTAGAAATGGACGAACAACGCCAATGGACAGCAAAATTCGTAACGTTTATGCGTGAAAATTACCCTGACTTTGAAGAAAAAATATCCTATCAAATTCCAACTTTCAAATTTGGCAAGCAATACATCGCTTTTTCAAACGCCAAAACCCATTTTTCCGTGCATACGCTTGATTTTGAACTAGTTTCCGAGATGAAAAATCGTCTGCCAAACGCGAAATTTGGTAAAGGCTGTGTCAAAGTGAAATTTAAAGACGAAGACGCGATTCCAGTACTATTTGATTTTTGCCGAGAAGTCGTCGTTCGTAATCAGGTCGGTTAAGGAGGGCAAAGCGATGAATAAATATCCAGCCATCCATAAAGCAGCGCTACAACTAAAAGGCGCAACGCATGATTATAAAGAAGAATGGACAGCCGACCGTTATTTTGTGGGTGAAAAAATATTTGCAATGTTAGGTACGAACAAAGAAGGTCGCGACATTTTGACAGTGAAAGTGGAACCGAGTCAAGGTGAGATTTTGCGAACAGAGAACCCTGCGATTATTCCAGGCTATCATATGAACAAGTCGCATTGGGTTTCCGTGCTGTTGGACGAAGAGAAGAACGAAGAATTCTTGGCTAAACTGCTGGCGCATGGTTATGAACAAGTTCTGCGAAAGTTGCCGAAGTATAGACAGAGAGAGATCGAAACTATGTAAATAACGGGTATTTTAAAGGTTGTGATTTAGGATACGATTTCCTGAATTGCAACCTTTTTGCGAGCAATAAAATGAGTAAAATTTAACATCTCAAGGAAGCGCTTGCCTATATATATTTGCAAAAACAAAGGGATATAAAGCACATATTGTTGGCATTTCATAGTTTTTCTTGCCAAATGTTCACAAAAAATTCACAATTGAACCTAACAAATATTAGCTTTTATTTGCTATAATTACAGAGATAACTCAAATATGAGCTATTGATTTTATAAAAAAAGAAGGAGTTGAATGGCATGTCAGGACAAATTAGAATGAGTCCAGCAGAACTACGTGATCGCTCAAAAACTTACGGTCGCAAAGGACAAGACATCGAACAAATTTTAAGAGAATTAGAACAGTTACAAGAACAATTACGTGGTGAATGGGAAGGGGAAGCATTCCGTAAATTCGATGATCAATTCCAACAATTGAAACCGAAAGTAACGGATTTCTCTAACTTAATGCACCAAATCGAACAACAATTAAGCAAAACTGCAACAGCTGTGGAAGAAAACGATGCAGCTCTATCTCGCAACTTCGGCTTAAACTAAAGCGCTACCAGAAATTGCATGAAGTATACATATTACTAGTCTTTATGCAGTTGTCAAAAGGCCATGCAACCAAGAGTGTATGGCCTTTTCTTAATTTTATAAGTAGAGATGAACGATCATCTGAAAAAAAGAATTTGATGATTCGAAGTACAGGGGTGCTTCTTCTATATAACTAACTACGGGAGTGGATACAAGTGAAAAAAATAAAGTGGAGCGTGCTGGTCTTTTTTGTGCTGGCCTTGCTTCTTTCTGCGGGGACTTCGTTCTTAGCATTAGAACAAAATGCAACGAAGAAGGAAACAGAAGGAACGATTAAGAAGTTATCAATCGCACTTGTGGATAATGATAGCGGGACGGTAGTAAATGGCAGGGATATTAATTTTGGAGAAGCACTAACAACCAAGGTTTTAAGAGAGAATGACCAAGAATGGCAAACGGCCCCGGCTAATTTTGCTAGAAACGGGCTGAAAAGTGGTACATATGATTTGATGATTACAATCCCGCAAAATTTTTCCGAAAAAACAATGTCTATGGACTCGGAAAACCCAGAAAAAGCGACGATTGAATATCAAATTAGTAAAACAGGTAATAAAGACGCCGAAGCGGAAGCTGAACGTGTGGCATTAGAGAAAGTCAATGAACTGAACGAACGTGTTATCGAGGTTTATTTTGGCACGATTTTAAACAGTTTACAAACAGCGCAGGATAGCATTCAGAAATTGGTAGCGAAAGAGGAAACATACGGCTCCATCTACAATGACCACGTGAACGCACCACTGTCACAATATACGCAACAATTCAAAACTGTGCAAGATTATACAGGCACATCCAAAGAGAGCTTTCGTAGCTTACAGGACATTCTAAAAGGGTTCGGAACAGGGCTTGCAGACGGCACTAAAACCAATGAAACCTATTTCCAATCCCTCGAAAAACTAGCAAAAAACCAAGAAACCAATGCGCTAGTGACGAAATCATTCGCAGAAAAAATGACACAAAACGACCAAGCGATGTCAACAGGAGACGTCTCCGAACAATTGGCTAACCTCAAAAGCTCCAATGACGCCATTTACGCACAGTTTCAGAAAATGGAAGAAAACAAAACAATGGCAGTCCAAGTCGACAATGTTCAGAAATATCTCGACACAATAAATGAGCAAGTAGCTATGATCAACGACGAAGTAACAACAAAAATGGGCGATGGCCTCACAGAAAACGTCCGAACAGATTTGCAAAACTACATTTCAGGGCAAGACTCAGGAAACCCTAAAACGATATCGCTAAATGATTTGGCGGACAGCAAGTTACACGATCGCTTTAACGATGCTATTTGGCGGGCGATGCAACAATTGAGCAACCACGATAAGCGCGTTTTTGAGAAAGCGATAGAAGACGGTGCTTATGATGCCGGAACGTATTTAAACGTCCTGAAACTAGCAGAAAAATACGCATCCGAGAATAACAAAGATTGGGATTACAGCATTTCAGCTAAATTACCGCGTGATAAAGAAGTCGACGATGCGATGGCGGCTTATATGACGGAGAAATTGGATGAAATTAAAGCTGTAAGCAGCAGTGTATCAGGCTATTATCGCTATCCAATCACGACGGAAGTCCAAATTGAGCCATCGAAAGGAACACAGCGATTGTATTTTGCGGTTCCACGTGACTTTTACATTTTTGAAGGAATCGACGCTGTTAAAATTAGTTCAGATGCGCATCCAGATGCCATTGCTGATATTAGTTACGATGCGGATAAAGAGCTGTGGTATATCGATTTGAAACCGGAAGTTACGGCAGAAACCGAACAGGCATTTAGGGCGAAATTAGCGATTGATTTGTATATGAAGCCGGAAACGTTAACGAGTTCGTTTATCCAGCAGCCGATTGCGATTGACTTGTATAAAGAAATTACGACACCATCAGAACCAGTGACACCGATAGATCCAACAGATCCAACAACTCCAGGTGAAGAAGAAGGCGAAGGTGGAGAAGAACCGGTAACACCAGTAGTGCCAGACCCTCCAACAGTGGAAACGAGCCGTATTGGAATCGACACGCAGTACATGTTGAAACCAGAAGAAGTCGAGCAAAAACGCCAAGAAGTGCTAAACGACTTGCGATCAACCGTTAAAAGCACTGCAGATGATACCGCAAAATACGTAGCGCCATATTATCGTCTTGCAGAACTATTCCGCGTGTATTACGGCATCAATGCAAGCAATGAAACGCTTGATTTAGACGGAAAACGACTCACAGAACTGGCAACTGCTAATTCATACTACACACAATTCAACAACGACCGCATCGCAGCCATTGTTTCGGCAATTACCGATAGCGTCACAAGATTCATCCAGCGAGACCTCACAATTTTTAAACAACAAGTAGACGAATCGCAAACACGCGTGGCGACAACGAAAGAAAATGCCAACGTGCTCACAGAACGCCTAAACGAAACGACCGCACAAGCCGCAACGATGAACCAAAGCGTCGCAAAAATGCTTGAAAACGTCGAAGCGTGGCGCAAAGCAAGCCTTGAATTACTTGACAAAGGCGGTGTTGTAGTCACCAATACAGGCGATGAAAAGTCAGCAACATTAGCACTAGGTAGCGAATTCCAAACACTGCTTACACAAAGTAAATCGCTTGCCGATGCTTCCACATCCAACCTTAATTCCGCAGACAATGTTTACAAAACATTCGACGCCATCGATCAACAAGCTAAAAACATTCAAAATAGCGGACTCGGTATCGTCACGCAAGCCCAGCGACTATCGACAAACATGTCTGATAAATTAGGGCAAGACCAAACATTTGCTGGTAATTTTGCTGATGTGATGAAAAATAGTCGTGTCGGCGATCGTCCGAACGAAGATCTATACAATTTCTTGAGTAACCCGGTAACGAAAGTAAAAGGGGACACGATTGCAGCGGGAGACACGTTTACACCGTATTTGATTGTATTAGTATGCTTTATTGTGGCGCTTTTCACAGGCTATGTTATCGCGGCACAAGAACGTAAACGTAGGCAAGAAGATGATTTTGAAGAAGAGATGGCGCTGGCTTACCAAAACACGCCGATTACATTGCTGACAGTTGGTATCGGACTCATTGAAGGGGCAAT
Organism: Listeria booriae; assembly: GCF_000766865.1. GTDB lineage: Bacteria > Bacillota > Bacilli > Lactobacillales > Listeriaceae > Listeria_A > Listeria_A booriae. The sequence goes on along the minus strand of NZ_JNFA01000011.1, from coordinate 245,254 downwards.
TATTGGCGCGATTTCTGCGTACTTCCTTGATTTGCATAACGTCCTTTTTGTGTCATGGATGGGGATTATTGTCCTTATTATGCTCGTATTCGTAACGATTGCGACGTACTTGTTACGCCAACTACGAATGATTGGGATGTTCCTGCTCCTCGTGATTTTGGCGATGTACCTATTCTTAACCGAAGCAGTTGGTCTGAAAATTGATAAGGACTCGATATTAGCAACCGTGCGTTCGATGTCACCACTACAATACGTGGAGAATTTGCTCAACAGTTTTGCGAGTCGAGCGGATGATTGGTTGATCTTGATGTATAGCTTAATTGGTGCGGCTGTTATTGGTATCGCAGTGAATCTCTTTGTATGGCACCGCAGCAAACAAGTAGAAGGAGACGATGATCATGACGCATAAAAAAATAACACGTTTCCTCTTCGCCACTAGCATGGTGGTTGGCCTTAGCCTCGCGCTTCCAACCGCTACGCTAGCTGCAACAGACGAGGATTCCTATCTCGGTGATGACGGCAAAATGGAAGTCCAAGTAGACCGCGCTACAAAAACCGAAGCAGAAAAAGCTGCCGAAAAAGACAAAAAGCAAACGGCGGCCGAAGAATATCAACTCAATTTGTTCTCCAAAGAAAATGAAGCACGCGACGCTGAAATCAAAGCGTATGAAGATAAGCAACTAAAAGATTTGAAAGCCTCCTTATTTGCAGACGAAGGCACGAAAGTCGATGCGTCAAAAGTGACACGAGCTACATTGTTCAAAGAAAACACATCGGCTGCACAAATCAACACAACAGATGCAAACGAGACGGAAAAAGAAAGCAAGACGATCTGGTGGGTACTCGGAGGCATCGCGGTTCTTATTTGCGGGTTGCTCTACACACTAGTTCGTAAAGTATGGGAATAAAGAAGGGAGCATAAAACAATGGCACAAGACACACATATCAACGTCACAATCAATTTTAAAAAATGGGGTGGCCGGACGCATGACTTGCGAATTCCGAAACACCAACCAGTCAAAGCGTTGCTGCTCAACCTTGTCGAAACGTTAAAAATGACGCAGCCAAACATGTCGCACTGCGCGATTAAAGTGGCGAATAAAGAATTATTGCTTACAGACGACGACAGACTTACCGATTTTCAAATTACAGACGGGGACATTATTGAAATTTTATAAAAGGGAGACTAGAGAAAAATGATTACAAGAAAAATAATGGTAGATGCGATGGAATATAATTTTCAAATAGATGGAGCGAAATGGCAAGTTGGTTTTTCAAAATCGCAAACAAAGGTAAAAGACATGCGTCAATTGGCGTTATTAAAAGAACGGTCAAACTTCTTTGTGCCAGCAGATTTCGAAGATAAAGGAGAAGCACTTACGATCACGTTTGATACGGAAGACAAGATGACATGGGAGAACTTGCAAGCGCTTGGTCGTAACGATAAACTACGTGCAGTCGGCAATGTCGCGCGTTTTTCCGAGTTGTTGAAGACACGATTTACGTTTTTCCTACATCCGGATAACATGGTTTTTGATGTGAATGAGGTGCCGTACTTGGTGTACCGCGGGATTCGGGATGTTTTGCCGCCGTATACGATGACGGAAGAGAAATTTTTGAAGCAATATAAATGTCTGATTGTGGCGCTTTTTTCGAAAAAGTATTCGTACGATGAGCTGATTTCGGGGTCGCTGAACAATGCGAAGGGCACGGCGTTTGAGCGCAGCGTTATTGATGCGAAAGATTTGGCGGAGATTCAAACGATTTTGACGGAAAGCTATACGAAAGAAAAAGCATCCGTGGAGCGCAAAATGACGATGGTACCGCGTAAAAATTACCGTTTGTTTAAAGGCTTGACGATTGGTTTTATCATCGCAGCACTAGTTTTGGCAGTACCGGTTGTTTATTTTTCGTTTGTGAAAGTGCCGTTTCAGGAGAAATTGTTGAGCGCGAATGCGGCGTTTGTGGCGGGAGATTATGAGAAGGTAAGTACGGAATTAGAAGATGTTGACGCGAAGAAACTGCCTGTGGCGAGCAAGTATGAACTGGCGAAATCGTATTTGGAAATAGCGAGTTTGGCGAATTGGCAAAAAGATAAATTGCGTAAGCAGCTAACGTTGAAATCACCAGAAGACTTCATGTTGTATTGGATTTATGATGGCCAAGGCGAACTAGCGAAGGCGAAAGAAATTGCGATGGCACAGGAAGACACGCAATTGCGCCTTTATAATTTGTCTCGAGAATTGGATCAAGTAAACGCGGATAAAGAGATGAAAGCTTCCAAACAAGTGTCAGAGCGCGAACGAATCAAGAGCGAAATGACCAAAATCCAAGAAGACCAGAAGAAAACAGAAGAACAAATGGCGAAAGATGCTGCCGACCAAAAAGAAAAAGATAAAGCACAAGCAACATCGGAAGTAGAATAGGGGGATGGCAATGGAGAAGCAACTACTCACGATTAGTTATGGCAACCAGCTACATAAATGCCAATTAGATATAAAAAAAGAAGTGACGATCGGCGGCGATTTGCATCATACGGTGACTTATGAGAATTTCGCGGATACGTTGCAAGTGGCGTGGAATGAGGACGCAGAGCAATGGTATTTGGGAGATATGCCGCTTGCGTTGAATGAGCGTCTGAATTTGGAAACATCGGACGGGCAAGTGTTACAGCTTTATTTGACGGAAGATGTGGCGTCGCAAGTTTTTGATACGACGACGAAATATTCGATTACGTTTGGCGAGAAGGATTTTAATGATGTGGTGATTGCGGGTACGACGGCGGATTTGTTGTTTATTCGTGAAGAACTGGGTACGCCGTTTAAATTGAGCGTGTACGGCGGTGTCGTGTACCACAATTATTATCGCGTGGAATCGGAATGTTGGCTACAAGCTGGCGATCAGCTGTATTTCGACGGGGTGACAATGCGAATTGGGAAGGAAGACATCGAAGTGATGGCTGGCGAAGGCCGTGTGCATGCGACGCTAGCTCAACTTGTGGCGCCAGATAATGCGTTTAGTGATGATTATCCAGATTACCACCGTTCACCACGGATTATTTATCGCGCCCCAGAAAGCAATATTACGATTGCAAAACCACCTAGTAAGCCGTCAAAACCAAGTGAAGAACTGATGAAAATCATTATTCCGCCGCTAATTATGATTGCCATGTCGATTGTGATGATGATTTTGCGACCGAATCCGATTTTTGTATTGATGACACTCGGGATGACTGGCGCAACGCTAATTTTCTCGATAGTAACGTATGTGAAAAACCGCAAGAAATATAAAGTGGATATGAAAGAACGGGACGCGAGCTATCGTCGTTATTTGAAGGACAAAACATCCGAACTTCACGCGGCAGCCGAAGAACAAGCCCATTCGCTCCATTATCATTTTCCGACAGTATCAGAAGTGCGTGATATGGCGCTCTCTGTCGATTCCCGAATTTACGAAAAGACGATGTTCCACCATGACTTTTTGACGTATCGTGTTGGGACTGGGGAAGAGAATACCTCGTTTAATGTCGAATTTCAAGAGGAAGAATTTACACAAGACAAAGACGAGTTAGTAGACAGCGCAAAAGAGCTGAAATCGCAATATTATTCGGTAAAAGACGTGCCGATGGGGACGGATTTAATGCACGGACCAGTTGGCTATATCGGGCACCGTTCGCTAGTCATTGAGCAGTTGCAGCTGTTAGTAATGCAAACCGCCCTTTTCCACAGCTACTATGATTTGCAATTCATCACTGTTTTCCCAGAAGAAGAAAAAGAACAGTGGGACTGGATGCGTTGGTTGCCTCATGCGAGCCTGCGTGACATCAATGTTCGCGGTTTCGTATACCATGAACGTTCGCGCGACCAAGTGTTGAACTCACTGTATCAAATTTTGAAAGACCGTAAGATGGCGATCGATGAAAAAGGCAACAAGAACGAGCAAATGTACTTCTCACCGCATTACGTAGTATTAATCACCGATGAAAAACTAATGTTAGACCATACCGTCATGGAATTCTTTAACGAAGACCCGAGCGAGTACGGCGTGTCCCTTGTCTTCGTGCAAGACGTGATGCAAAGCTTGCCAGAACACGTAAAAACCGTTATTGACATCCGCGACGCAAAAAGCGGTAACATTTTGCTAGAACAAGGCGAACTAGTCAATCGTCATTTCGCACTGGATCATTTCCCAGCAGACTTCGACAAAGAAAGCGTCAGCCGAGCATTGGCGCCACTAAACCACTTACAAAACTTGAAAAACTCGATTCCAGAAGCCGTGACATTTTTAGAAATGTATGGTGTAGAGCGCGTGGAAGAACTAGGAATCAGTGCACGTTGGGAACAAAATGAGACCTATAAGAGCTTGGCCGTTCCATTAGGTTTGCGCGGAAAAGACGACATCGTCAACCTGAACCTACACGAAAAAGCCCACGGGCCGCACGGTTTGGTCGCAGGTACAACAGGTTCCGGTAAATCCGAGATTATTCAGTCCTACATCATCTCACTTGCCGTGAATTTCCACCCGTACGAAGTCGCGTTCCTGCTCATTGACTACAAAGGCGGAGGCATGGCGAATCTATTCAAAAACCTGCCCCATCTATTAGGAACAATCACGAACTTAGACGGCGCACAAAGCATGCGGGCCTTAGCATCCATCAAAGCCGAACTACAAAAACGTCAACGCTTATTCGGCGAACACGACGTCAACCATATCAACCAATATCAAAAACTATACAAACTAGGCGAAGCAACAGAAGCAATGCCCCATCTATTCCTGATTTCCGATGAGTTCGCCGAGCTAAAAAGCGAACAACCAGAATTCATGAAAGAACTAGTCTCCACCGCCCGTATCGGTCGTTCCCTAGGTATCCATTTAATCCTAGCAACCCAAAAACCAAGCGGCGTCGTGGATGACCAAATCTGGTCCAACTCGAAATTCAAACTAGCATTGAAAGTACAAAACGCGTCCGACTCCAACGAAATCCTAAAAACACCAGACGCAGCCGAAATCACACTACCAGGACGCGCCTACCTCCAAGTCGGCAACAACGAAATCTACGAACTATTCCAGAGCGCATGGAGCGGCGCCGACTACGTCCCAGACAAAGACGACCAAGAACAAGTCGACACAACAATTTACGCCATTAACGACCTCGGCCAATACGAAATTCTAACCGAAGACTTAAGCGGCCTAGGCGACAAAGAAGACATTTCAAAAGTACCATCAGAGCTTGACGCGGTTATTGACTATATTCATGACTACACAGAAGAAGCCAACATCGCGATGCTGCCACGTCCGTGGTTGCCGCCGCTAGAAGATATGATTTATTTGCCGGATTTGCACGTTGTGGATTACAAAGAAGCGTGGGCGAAAGAGAAATCCGAACTAGCGCCAGTCATCGGCTTCATGGACATTCCCGAAATGCAAGACCAACGACCAGTGGAAGTAAACCTATCGAAAGACGGACATATCGCCGTGTATTCAAGCCCAGGTTACGGGAAATCGACTTTCCTACAAACCGTTGTTATGGACTTAGCTCGCGCGCATAATCCAGCACACCTACACATTTACTTACTAGATTTCGGAACAAACGGGCTACTACCACTACGCGATTTACCACACGTTGCCGATACAATCATGCTAGACGAAGAAGAAAAAGTCGGCAAATTCGTTCGTCGTTTTGACCGCGAATTAAAAGACCGTAAACGCAAACTAAGCCAATTCGGCGTAGCAAACCTAGAAATGTACGAAAAAGCCAGCGGTGAAATTTTGCCAAATATCGTGGTTATTATTGATAACTTCGATCCTGTCAAAGAATCACCATTCCAAGAAGGCTTCGAAAAAGTAATGACACAAATTGCGCGTGAAGGTGCCGGCGTTGGTATCAACCTAGTCATCAGTGCAGGCCAACAAAACGCGATGCGCACGCCATTACTTTCTAATATTAAAACGCAAATTCCGCTTTACTTAATCGAATCATCCGAAGCACGAGGAATCATCGGACGTACCGAATTAACAAGCGAAGAATTACCAGGACGCGGCTTAGTCAAACACGATGACATTTCCGTATTCCAAACCGCGCTACCAAACCGAGGCGAAGACACATTACAAATCATCAGCGCAATCCAACAAGAAGCAAAAGAAATGTCCAGCGCATGGACTGGCACACGACCACTCCCAATCCCGATGGTTCCAGAATTACTACCATTCCAAGATTTCGCCTCATGGCAGTCTACACAAAGCATGTTAGCTCAAGGAATGTTACCATTTGCCGTTGATTTCGAGAACGTCGAACCAATCCCACTAGACTACAAAGAAAATCAAAACACACTAGTTATGAGTGATCGCACAGAACTTATCGAATCCACGATGGTTACCCTACTAGACGTGATGGTGGTCAACCCACAAATTGATATTATTCTGACGGACAATCCAATGTTGCGCTTTGCAGCATACAAGCCAAACGTAAACGCATATGGAAACGACACAGACACAATCACAGCCATTTTCAAAGAACTGCACAACCTTCTAGAAAATCGCCAAGACGGCTTCGCAGCATTGCAAAAAGAAACAGGTGGTCTAACAACAACAGCCGAATTCCTCAAAGACTCCCGCCCAGTTCTAACAGTTATCGGCGATCTAGATGTTATCGTCAATGGCATCAGCAGCGATCTAGAAACAGACTTTGTCAACCTGCTTGAAAACGGTCCAAGATTCGGCATCTACTTCATCATTGCCGGCAACACCAGCACAATGGGCCGCGGCTACAGCAAAGTCAGTGACACAATCAAAAAACAAAAATCCGGAATCGCACTATGCAAAGTCAGCGACCAAACCGTCATCGATGTCAGCAACAAAAACTACAAAGAACCAAACCTACTACCATTCGAAGCATACTACATCCGCAACGGCATAGCAGAAAAAATCAAAGTTGTAAAACCAGCGAAATAAGGAGGGATTTTAGTGGTACGAATTTTAGGAATAGACATCATGTCGAGCGAACTCGAGAAAAAACGAGACGATTACGACCGCTTGCATGACCGATTAAAAGATGCTATTCGAGAACACGATAAGCTAATAGGGGAAGCCAGAAATGCGCTTTCCTCCTATAAGAGCGCACATCCTAATTTCAACAATTCCGTGATTCCATCCAAGCATTTCGATTCGAAACGTGAGGAATTGACCACGAAATTAGAGAGCTACATTAACGACGCTAGCGATAAGCGTTCCAGTTTAACCGCAGCACGAGATAAGGCCTACGAGCGATATGTCCACTATAGAGATGCCGCGGCAAAGGAGGGGTAATTCATGGCAGATAAAGTAACGATTTACGGAGATAAAGCAATTGAAGCCAAAACCATCGCTAAAGAAATCGACAACTCGCTAAAAACAACTTACACCCAAGCAAAAGACTTACAAAACTACGTTAACGGAGTCTCATGGAAAGGAAAGTCCAAAAAAGCCTTCGTTGCCTATCTAGATATCATTGTTCAATATCATAACGACGTCAAATCAGCAATGAAAGAACAAAGCAAAGCTCTAGAGAATCTTGAGAAATACATCCAAGCTTACGATAGCGAAGCAAAAGTACGGGAGGTCAAAAACCTATGACAGAACAACACCATCCCAATGACTATTTTAGCTTAGAAGAAATGTATTTATTATTAGCGGCCACTGATGGCAATGTCCTATTTGGTTTTCCAGGCAAAGAAATGTTCCTTTTGCGCGATGATGACCCAATGGCTTTTGCCCATCAGCAACTCATCGCCAAAGAAATCCTAACCCCAGAAGGTGCCGTAACAAAAAGCGGGGCCTTCGTAATCAATAAATTATCCGCCTACCACCAAAGTAAAAAATACGTACGGTGCAATAACATCATGTTTTCATTCCAAGAAGAGAACAAAGAAGAAGTCGTTCTCATCATTGAAGCCGAAAAGAATAAATACTACCGACTACTCGTTTTATCCAAAGCACACGCGCTAAAAGTTCTTTACGACGGTTTTCCAATCGTTTCACGTGAGCCTGCAGAAGACGAGAAAACCTTCCTTACAGCCGAACTAAGCAACCAAGAAAAAAACGAAATCAAAGCCATGGAACTAAGCGACCCAGTATTCAATTTAGAAGTTTTTTACCTAGATAACTATCCAGCCGACATCACCGAACCAAGCTTCTATCAGAACTGGCTACTTTTCCTATACGGCGACAAACTCATCACACTAGACATTGCCCGCCAACAATATCAACAAGTTAGCCAATACTGGTTTATGAAGCAATTGTTTGATGAAATGGAGTTCCCATACAAGGAGGTGGCACAACATGGCTAATCAAATGATGGAAGGCGCAGGAGCAGGCGGTGGAGCAGCAGACATCTCCATTAGCGTCGACGAAATCTCAGCTATTTTCAACAAAATCAACGCGATTATAGTCGAACTCGAGAACCTTAATAAAACCACAGATGCCATCGGGAAAATCAAATTTTACGAAGATGGAGAAGCAAAAAAAGCGTTAGAAATATACGATAAAGCCAACAAAAAAGCAATGGATTTATACGACAACTATTCTCAGATTGCAGGACTAGTCGCGTATACCATTAATACGATGATGGAGCAAGACCAGTCACTCGGTCAGGAATTCTACACCAAACTAGACCTACCCGAGTAAAGAGGGGGAAAGCAACAGATGGATGTGAAATACAGCAACAATTCATGGGACAAGTCCAAAAATGCCCTAAAAACCCTGATCGGCCTCGGTTGGGGAAAAGGCGTCACAGACTATTTAAAAGACATCAATCGAAACTTCGAAGACGCCCAGAATGATATCCGTAAAGACGACCGCGACGGCGTTATCTCATTTAGTTTTACGGACAGAGAAAGCAAATACCAACAACTATTCGAAAAAATCGAAGTGCTGCACGACTACGCAAGCGACGCAGGCAGTATGGTCGAACGCGTCATTGACGAACCATTCTACAAAGACATCGACAAATTCGCCGAAAAAATGCGCGACCTATCCATTGACGATTACGAAACAAAAAATACCATCGGTGCCACGACCATCGTATCCACAGGCGCATACGGTTATGGCTACGGACAAACGACGACGGAAGTACCAAAAGACAGCATCAAACTGAGCGACATCATGGCAGGCGACAACTTCTTCGCAACAAACTTGAAAGCCCAATTCGCCGAATACAGCAAACAAAATCCCGACCAAGAATTCACATACGAACAGTACCAATCCGCGGTATCCAGTTCCCGAGCGTTCGAATACGAATCCATTCGAGACGGCCAACAAAACATCGAATTCTGGCGAGACATCGGCATTGCCGTCGTCATCATCGCAACCAGCATCGTCTGCCCACCCGCAGGATTGGCACTCGGCATAGCATATGGTACACTAGAATTGAGTAGCGCAGCGACCGGAAAAGACTGGCTAACAGGACGAGAAATGGACGCCGGAGAACGCGCGACCCGAGGCGCTTTTGCGTTGCTAGACATTATTCCGGGCGTAAAAGGCTTACACGCATTCAGCACAGCAACCAAAGCTGGCGGCGTAGCACTGGATGCCGTACAAGCAGGAAGTAAGCTAACATTGAAACAGACCGCAAAACAAGGACTATCCAACTTGGACGCGATGGGCAAACAAGCGTTGCGTGAGAGTGCAGAGCGGATAAGGAATGTGCCGAAGGTGTTGAAGGATGTTGCCAATATAACCTCGACCTCAATGAAAACACAGATGAAGAATGGCGCTGTACAGACAGGTAAAATACTAGATGTCTTGGAGGCTGGGGGAAGAAACCTTAACCCAAGAAGAATTGCTGTGTTACAAGATACAACTGGTAGCTTACATATAGCTCATAATACGGCAGAAAATGTGCATAGATTTGAGACTCTTGCCAAAGGCATCGGGGGAGCAAATATTAAGGATATCAGTAAATTTATTGAGGGATCTAAGAAGTTTGAAGATGTTCTAGGTGACTATGCTAAAATATACAAAGAGGCTGTGGAGTCCAATAAGCCTTGGTCTTGGGATGATACAATACCAGGTGGAGACAGCTTATCTGCTTCACAAAGAAGAAAAATAAAAGAAATGGCAATAGGTAAAGGGCATATTCCTGATGTGAAAGTTCATAAATCGGATGGAATGAGATATGGATTTGCTGATTTTGCTGAAGCAGGTGTGGTTGAAGAGACAGTTGATTTACCTGAATCACTCTGGAAATTATCTGATAAGGAACAATTTAGATGGCTAGATAAAAAAATTGGAGGAACAAGATCGGGAAGAACATGGCATCACACTGAGACACCAGGAAAGATGGAACTAATTCCGTTTGGTATACACAATATTACACCACATAATGGAGGAAGAACAACAGGAATGTGGGCAGATGCACCAAGATAATATATTTAGGAGGAGTAAAAATGGACATTAGAGAGGGAACGATTATCACCCCTTTACCAGAAGAAACACTTTTATTGGATAGAGAACGCAAATGGCGAGTAAAGTTACCCATCGCATATAAGGAATTTATAAAAAAGTACAATGGATCCTCACCAATCAAAGATAGCTTTTTGTGTAATAAACATGAGTATACAGTAGATCGTTTTCTATGTATTCTACAGGTTACTGGAAACAATGAAAATGAATATTATGATATCGGTGTTGTTAAAACTCAATTAGATGAGCGTATTGTTACAGATGAGGATTTGGTTGGTACTGAATTGTTGCCGATAGCTGTATTATTTGCAGGGGATTTTGTATGTTTAGATTATAGAGATAGTACTGAAGAACCTACTGTGTGCGTGTGGAATCATGAAGAGTCAGGAGATTTAGATCCCGTCACATATTTTTTGTGTGATAGTTTTACTACTTTCTTGAACTTATTAAGATAAAAATTATCAAACAGTAGCTATATAAATTAATTGATATATTGGCTAAATGTTGCCCCATTTTTAGCAGTATGGGAATAAAGAGTGGAGTCTATGGCTTAAGAATAGTTAGAGTCCCTATAGCAAAGATTTGAATAGATGTAAAAAAATAGAGAGAGCTATCGATATAGGTATTATGGCTCTCTCTGTATACTAGATTTGAATAAGTCTCGCTACATAAGAATAGCTACCTATGTGTTTATTAAAGCTAGGTGAGTACATATGATTTTAACATTCAATTTGTGCGCCTCTTTGTTATAGAAACTCTATTTGTGACAATTGATTGCTAGCAATTTACTTGGTTTAAGGAAACAAACACTGCGCGAGAGGGCGAAGTGAACTTGAAATGTGCCAAAAATATGACTCCCAATCAACTAAGCAGAACCTATCTAAATGTTAGAACACATTGATTTTCAAAGGAATGAGGCAGATGGACAATATTTTTTCAGACTTCAAAGCAGTTGAATCTGCTAGTCAAGAAATCATTAGAGAATATGAAGACAGTCTTCCAAAAGAAATAATAGATATTTGGAGGCTACATGGATTTGGTAGTTTTTTTAATGGATATATAAAAGTTGTCAACCCAAATGATTATAGGCAAGTTTTAGAAGAATCATATTTCAGAAATGATGTAGCGATACCAATATTTACAACTGGATTAGGCGATATTATAACATGGGAAGAGAATAAATACTTGATGCTAATTAAGTATAGAAAAAGCCAATTAAAAGGTATATCTTTTAAATATTTTTTCTCAGATTTAGAGGATGAGGAATTTGTTGAAGAAGAATTAGATTCCACTCAGTATTTTTCGGCTGTAGAAAAGCACGGGTCATTAAAACAAGAAGAGTGTTTTGGGTATACTCCACTTTTAGGATTAGGTGGGGCTGAAAAAGTAGATAATCTAAAAAAAGTTAAGCTAAAAGAACATATAATGATTATTACTGAATTTATGGGGCCAATTCAATAAGTTGGTAAAGGGAGCGGGCTATGGATGAAGCAGTTTAAAAGAAGTATCAATGGTAAGAGTGTAGCTGTTAAAGCTGAAGCAAAACTTAAACCGCAAGTTGATTTACTTTATAAATTTTTGTCAAATATTGAGACTAGCAATATAATCGATGGCTATTCCATTCAAATTGGTTGGGCTGTTTATTTTATAAGAGGAGCGGGTGACTCCTTTCAGCTCACTGTGCCTAATTTCAGTACCAACCCATTTGAAGATGAGACAACCGATCTCACAGTGGCTTTATGGATTCAGTTGCAACAATCTCATTTTTTGCGAAAAGTGAACGTAGATGGTGAGACAATCAAATTCAGTGATAAGGTAGTTGTAGCCAAGAATATTCTCCAGAAATCCGATATATACTTACAGCGTAGTGATGGGCAAGAAAAAGGAGACTCTGGCTGGTATAGTGGGGCGGTCAATGAAGTAGATGATACTGATGAGTTAGAAGCTTTTTATGCTTATCAGTTATTAAAAATCAGACCAGAATTGATTAAGGTTCTTGCGTTACCTTTTGAGTATATGGTTATTTTTAATAATGATGAAATCAAAGCAGTTTTGGATGCTGAGGATAATGATATATGGCTTAGCACAAAATAAATAATCTTTTTATAGCCCATAGAAGAGATGAGTTAACGAAACAATCATAAGGAGATAAATAAGATGGGAAAAGTAGAATAGCAATTTGCAGATGAAGTAGTAAGTTTGGAAGGTATAATCGCAATTCAAGAGTATTTAGGAATTAAGTTCCCAAACGATTATGTTGAGTGTGTCCAAATAAATAATGGAGCTAGTTTAGAACCAGAATTATTTGAATTAGAGACAGGCGCTGAGAAGGTTTTTGGTACATTATTGTCTTTTGACAAGGATAGTGATGAGTTCATTTTAGACGTTTTTGATGATTATAAACCCACTGTACCTGCAGATGTTATTCCTTTTGCTTTTGATCCAGCGGGAAATCTTATTTGTTTTGACTACAATAACAATGGAATCAGCCCAACTGTAGTTTACTGGAACCATGAGAATACTGAGGCAAAAGAGACTTTGATGCATGAAGCAGGTTTAAGCGCTGAGCAAGTTGAGGATTTGGCAAGAGAACATCTAACAGGTATAGCAACCACTTTTACTGCTTTTTTAGAAAAGATGCACGACTGAGGCAATGCAAAGTTAAAATGAGGTGCTGTGGACTAAATCAGTTCACAGTTCTTTGCTTAATTTAGATGGGAAACAGACTTTGTTTGAAAGTGCGGGACGGATACTGGATCTGATTGTATAGGGCAAGGCTACTTGCTGATGATTCATAGCATTGTAAAAATTCAGTTGAGCCAACTATTTGGTATGAAGTCATAAGGAGTTTGCAGAATTTAATTTGGTAACTCCCCCCTTTGACATGAATTTTGGAGGGGTTCTGCTTAGTTTTAAGCGTAAAAATTGTCTAGGTAAATTTCTAGCAAGGAGACAAAATTATGAGAGATAAGATCAAGCAAAAAACATATTTTAAAGCATACTTAGAGAATGAGGACCGTAAAATTGAAAAATACAAAATGATGGCGAACAAGGTGAGGGAAGAGCGTGGAGAAGATGATGAAGGTTTAAGAAGAGCATATATAATTATTCAAACATCATATTTCAACAAGCTCAATTGCCTATATTCAATGGGAGCGGAAATTGAGGAAATAAAAAAATTATATCCAAGTCTAGTCGAAATAATGACAAAAGTATGGAATAAAGAGAGTGGATATGTCCGGTTGCTATGGATGATTTCGATTGGAATCATGTTGGACATAGAAATAAAATATGTTAAAGAATTAGAAAACCTAGTGAAAGGTGACGCTCTTGAAGATTATTTAGTTGACTATTTACTTAGTTGTTGGGATAAAGAGTGGTCAAGTAGTTCAGAAACTTTCGTCTTCCCAGAACCGTATGGTGAACTTTATAGAGTTATAAATGAGCCAGATAAAGATAGTGCTTTAGATAAGCTGTCTCAGTATTTGAACGATTTATGGTATGCGGGGCATGATGATATATCTTGGTATGACTCGCATAAAGGAAAGAATGACACATATAACGGATATTGGTGCTACGAAAGTGGAGCGCTAGTAAAGATACTGAAACTAGACGATTCTAGCTTACAAAATTCCCCTTACTACCCATATGACATGGTTAATTACAAGTAATATAAAAATTTTTCATTAAATCATTGATAAATATTTTTTGGAATACCCAGAGAGTTCAATTTGATATTGGTTGTTTGAAGGGCTGTAAATAATCTTTTGTAGCCCTTTAGCATAGCTAAGTTAAACAATTAAACAAGATAAGAAAAATACCATAGCAGTTTGCAGATGAGATAGGAAGTTTGGAAAATATAGTCGTAATTCAAAATTATTTAGGAATTGAGCTCCAAGCGATTATGTGCAGTGTATTTAAATAATGTAGCTAGCTTATTTGAATTGGAGATGGGTACTAGGCGTTTAGATGCTTGTTGAAGTTTATTAAGTACATATGATGTTAATAATCAATTTGTGGTTCATTATCTAAAATCAACTCTTTCCGTGCTGATTTATTGTTAGTAATTTTATCAAGCAAAGGAAAAGCGGCTTAAAAAAGAAATACGAACACGCCAACGAACTCGTCACTTTAGCTGGTCGTATACACAAAGAAGTCATGCAAAACATTGACGGAAAGATTACCCAAGCAATGAATGACGCAGTAAAAACACTCGATAATGTCAATGAGGGGAACAATACCTACAAAACAAACAAACTCACATTTGACCAAACACACACCATCACTGATACTTATTCTGGGATGACTTCGACCTACACGACACAAAGCAAATACACCTTAGATCAAATACTGAACTCGAGTGACACACCTATCCATGCAGCTAAAATACTCTACGACGAACGCGTAAAACTAATCAATCAACTCATGGAAAATGGCGAAATTACAGACAAAGACACCATCAAAGAATTAAAAGGAATGAGCAACGACGACTTAGTCCGCGCATTCTATCCAACCCAACTAGGCGAATTTGAAGAACTAAAGTCAACCTGGCATGAAAACAATGCGGGCTGGCTAAAATGGGTAGACATCGGTTTAAGCGTCGTGGTAGGCGTGGCCTTAGTAGCCTCCGCATTTGTCACAGGTGGCGCTTCCCTCCTGTTAGCAGCCCCCGCGCTCGCTTATTTAGGCACGAAAGCCGTCGTCGGAATCACAGGCGGCACAAACATGATTACAGGAGATATACTAGACACTGAAGACAAAGTATGGCTAGGCGTAGATTTCATCGCCTCAAGCCTATCGTTCGGAGCAGGAGCCCTCGTGACAAAACTAGGAACAAGCCTAAAAGAAGGCTCAACACTCGCAAGCACACTCAAACTCGCAGGCAACGCAGAAAATATAGCGGGAAAAATCGACCTAGCCGTAACAACCATCAAAAACCCACTACTAGGCATGACACTAATCGGAGGAGAAAAAGGCATTGGCCTCATCGCATCCAAAGTCATCAGCAAATTCAACGTCCGCCGAGTAGCCGCAGCAATTGACGAATCCAGCCTAGGCAAAGGCTGGCACGATTATTTCGACACCTCGGATTTTAATGATTTGTATGGTACTCAGCGAAATCGTCTGAAAGACCTGTCATCGAAACTAGGTGGTGGCTTTACCGAAGAACAATTGGCTATCATTAATAAGTACTATGATTTCCAATTGCCACATGGTGTGGGAGATGGGGCTTATACGGGGATTGGGATTAGAGAATGGCACAATGGGATAGACATAGATATTGATGATCAAGCAACTGTAGATAAATTCATTAAAAAAGTTGTTCAATTCAATGATGACAATTCGTTACGGATAAACGTACTATCAAATGAACAAAGCAAGCACTTAAAAGGCCTTGCAGAAGGGACAACTATACGATTGATGAAGGATGGTATTCCAGAAGAATTCTGGAATGATATATACAGTAAACTCAATATTCCCAAAGGCATAAGAGGTATTGAAATACTAGGGAAATGATGAATAGTGAGGTGTGCAGACATGAGTTTTTTTAAAAAAATACTGGGTGGAATTAATTATAATAGTGCCAAAAATCTATACGGAACAGTGGAAGATTGGGAAGCGGCGAGTCCAAGTGAGCTAAAAAAATATAAAGAAAACATTGCCCAAGCTGTGGAAGCAAAACATATAACACCGGGAATGTTAGGACGTTTTCTCATAGTAACAGGTGATGCTGAAGAGGGAGAGAGGATTCTTAACAATGCAGTTCAAGACGGTGTAGAGAATGCTGAAAAGGATTACTCAGATACTTTGGCTTATTACTATGTGCAAAAAGGGAAGTATAATACAGCAGTGAAGCAGGATAAGTGGTTCAATAAATGGATAAATGCCAGTGAAAAATGCGTAGAGCAAGGTCAAAAAAATGCAGAATCAAGTTTGGCGAATATTTACACAACTTGGTATGGTATAAATGATTCTGAATTCGAAAATATAGTGGGAAGGATTGTTGATTTGTTTGAGGTAGCTACTACAAAACATCAATCTATGGCAGCACTGAATTATGGAAGGTTTATTGAGAGTACACTAAGTAGCGATGATTATAGGCGGAGAAATACACCGAACTACAGATCTTTACAAGATGCTGAAATATATTTTATCCAGGCAGTAAAAGATGAAAAAGGAACTCAGTTTGAAGAATCTGCTCATAATTCTCTCGTTAGCTTCTACTCAAGTTTAGTAAATCTAAGGCTACATGAGATTTTGGATTCCTATTTCAAACAGGAAGAATTTTCTACTACATCTAAGGAAACTGTATCTATATATCAAAATGGATTAAAATATCTTAAACAAAATGATGAAGTATCCAAGGCTGTCAAGAAGTCATTGGATAATTATATGGCACATTTTGATTTTGTAATATTAGCCAGCATATTGAGAAAAAACAAAGATTTCAAAGAGATTGCAGATAATTATGTTTGGCAAGTAAGTAAAAAACATTTTCCAAATGCACATGTAACTATTCCGAAAGATGAATGTCTCACTGAAATGACAACCTATTTTATGGGAAATGAAGATGAATTAATCAAAGAACATAACTTTAGTCAAGCATTCTATGATTTTATAGAAAAAATATTAGCGAAGGCTTAAAACCAGTGCAAATACAAAATGAAATGATAAGGTACTAAAATTTGTAGTAGCTTATCATTTCTTACATAGCAAAGAGAATATAGTCTTGAAATAAGATGCCTTTAATATAGGTTACTCAATTTAGGGACAGTTAAATTTATAGAAAATATAGCTGGAGGTTAATTTAATGGAAAGAGAATTAAATAGTCAATATAAGAAAATAGCGGAATTAGTAAATAAAATGATTCCCGAGCCTTGGGAAATAATACATTTGTATGCGCAGATTTCAGATACAGGTGGTGGAGTCTATTTTTATTACAAATCAGAACAGTATGAGGACTATGTATATAGTTTAGAACTAACTAAACTATATAATATAAATAAAGCAGAACATGATAAGAATGAATATGAGCTATATAAATTGGCAAAAAAATTACAGGCGATTTTCAAAGAAAATGATCAAGAACCTTGGTACTCTTTTACGATGAGTTTACAAAAAAACGGCAAATTTAAAATGCATTTTGATTATACTAATTGGTTTGATACAGAATATAGTTTTAGCGACCAGATGACAATTTGGAAGTATAAGTATTTAGATGAAAAGCCACAAGACATGAAATTGCAACAAGTCATTGAAAAATATTTAGCAGAATATCCATCCAATCCTATTTAATCCAAATAGACTTGAAGTACGCGGTGCAGAGTCTATTTTTAATAATCAAAAATACATTTATTCCGTAAGAGCTTAGCGCAGGAGGTCAGACATTATGATAAATTTACCAGATTTTAAAAAAGTTTTATCTATGCCACAAGAAGTAATAAGTGGATATGAAGGCAAAATACCCGAAGAATTACTCTCGGTGTGGAAAGATTCGGGTATTGGTAGCTTTTCAAATGGATATTTAAGAGTAATAAATCCTAATGATTACTTGGAAATATTAGAAGAGAGTTATATTCGTTTTGAAAAAGCAATTCCTATTTTAACAACTGGGATGGGAGATATTCTTGTGTGGGAAGATGGTTACGTTTTACAACTCAAATATCGCAAAGGGGAGGTTGAAGTTGCAGCTGGTAAATTCAAGTTCTTCTTTAAAAATGCAGTGGACGATTATTTTTTAGAAAAGGCACTTGATTGGGGTTCATATGAAGAAGCAATTAAAGTATATGGCGAGCCAGATTTTGATGAGTGTTTTGCTTACACACCATTGCTCGGCTTAGGTGGACCTGAGAAAGTAGACAACTTACAAAAGGCTAAGTTGAAGGAGCATATATACTTAATTACTCAGTTCATGGGCAAATTAGAATAGCAAATTGTTGTTTAAACCGGATTGTTGGATAATATTTCTATAGTCCGGTTTTTGCATAACCTGTATCAACACTAGGATACAAAGGAGTATTTATGAAAAAAACAGAATTTCATCAACCTACAGGTGAGGTAATTGAAAATATAAGTATTGACCAAATGAAGAAGTACGTTATTGATGAGTTTATAGAATACTGGAAACAAGGCAGTGGAGATGGATTCATTAATTATTAAGGTATGTAAAGTAGTTACTGATTCAAATAAACTAAATTATTCTTGGAGCAGAGTTTATTTGATGGGGAGCAAACAAATGTCATTGATATAATAGAGCGTGGGAAATACATAGATTAGCGTGAGGGTGAATAAAAATGATTGAAAAAGTTGAGGATATTTGCTCAAGTGAGCAGGCATTATTGTTATTAGCGCTATCAGAACATATTAGTGTACAGTTGTCTGATTTCGAAGATTTTTCCATTGCTCGGCAGGCTTTGAACGCTTGTTGGGATAGGTTAGTAGATAAAACAATAGATCCGGACAGCTTATATTGGTTCTTAGAGAATCTGGACGATACAGGTATTTTAACCGTCATGCAGTCAGAAGATGATGCACGAAAATTAAAAGTATGGATTTGCATAGCTAACGCGATGGTGCTTATTCTTAAAGAGGCATATGCTTCTCAGGCTGACGAGTATTTACCAGCGACTATAGAAGCAGCAGACATAAGGATCGTGGAAGAATTTTTTAATAACTTTCAAAATGTTTGTGAACATTCACGAATTATTATAAATAAAGTATTAACTTATTTAATGGAAATTGATGCTGTTGAGAGAATTAATAGGGCTGAAATCTTAGAGTTAGTGGGTATTTGCGATAGCAAGTCATCAGATAAACATGAAAAAAAGTGTTATCCAAGTATGTAGCTACTTGATCCAAGCAAGAATAGGAGCAGAATAAGAAGCTTATAGATGAATACCATTTAGGAGGAATAAATATGAGCTTTGAAACAGAATTAAACCAAATATATCAAAAAATAGCGCAGAAAATTAATGACATGATTCCAGTGGAATGGAAAGAGTTTCATTTCCATGCAGAGATACAGGATGGGGATGGGGGAGTTTATTTCTTCTTCCAACCCTCTAACAAGCAAGAATATGTATATAGCTATTTCATACCTGAAGTATATGGTGTAGAGAAATCAAGCTTTGATAATTCTGAGGATGAATTATTTGATTTAGCTATTGATTTACAAAGTGAATTTATAGAAAATGAAATGGAGCCTTGGTTTTCGGTTACTTTAAGTGTAGATGAAAATAGAAAAATAAAAATACATTTTGATTACTTAGATTGGAATAAATCAAATTTTGGTCCATCAGATAGAATGAAATATTTTCAATTCAAGCAATTGAACGCGTTAGACTTAAATGAAAATAATAAAAAATTAGTCGATGCGATGAGCGAATATGAAAAAATAAATGCTTAATAAGAATTTGTAGCATTCGACTAAAAACATAGGAGAAGATTGCCTTGATGCAAGACAACCAACAAATTGCTAAACATATATTAGAAAATGTGGGTGGACAACCTAAGGTCATTAAGTACAGAGATGCAAATGAAGCATCAGCAATTGATATTTTTATGGCTGAAAATAAACCCCAGCTGGGAGTTACAACCTGTGCAACGATAGGATTATCTGAAAGTTCCATAGGTCTGGTATTGGGAACTGGTAAAGAGTTAAGAACAGAATTTATTGGAGTTTACGGTAATAACTTCACTAAATTTCCCAATATAGTTAGCAGTTGCGCATTCAATATTATGAATGATAATTTTCTATGCAGACCAGGAACTGTATATCCCAATGTTATAGACGAATATTACAAGGATACTGAAATGAAACATGTATTACTTACTTCACCCTTCTTATGGGAGAACCTAACTAACATTGAGACGGAAAGTAAAGTGATCACTTGGTTACTACTAATTCCAATTTCTGAATCTGAACTTGAATATCTTAATGACAATGGAAGTGATGCACTGGAGAGTTTATTTGAAGAGGAGCAAATAGACATTTTCGATATAAATAGGAAATCCATGCTGTAATGATCTGGTCTGCTTTCAACTTCCAATAAGAATAAACATATTCGTTAAGCCTCATCATTTATGTTATAGGAATCAAATTGTGTCATCCTTCAATTTAGACAACATTTTACGCTCTTTTTCTCCCAATCCCACCATACCCATCATATAAACGAACAATCTAGAACATCTTTTCACAAATCGTTCGATAATTGATTGACTATTGAAATGACAAACGGTACAATTAAGAGTGGAAAAAGTATGGGATTCCGTACTTAAAAGATCAATTAAATGAGGTGTTTAGATGTCTTCAGTTGTTGTTGTAGGAACACAGTGGGGCGATGAAGGAAAAGGAAAGATTACAGATTTCCTTTCGGAGAATGCAGAGGCAATCGCGCGTTACCAAGGTGGTAATAATGCGGGTCATACGATTAAGTTTGATGGGGAAACGTACAAGTTGCACTTAATTCCATCGGGTATTTTTTACAAAGAGAAGATTAGTGTAATCGGAAATGGTATGGTTATTGACCCTAAGGCGCTTGTAACCGAGCTTAAATACTTGCATGACAGAGATGTGGACACTAGCAACTTGCGTATTTCTAACCGTGCGCACGTGATTTTGCCGTACCACATTCGCATTGATGAAGCTGACGAAGAGCGCAAAGGCGCAAACAAAATCGGTACAACGAAAAAAGGAATCGGCCCTGCGTACATGGATAAAGCTGCCCGTGTGGGAATCCGCATTGTTGATCTTTTAGACAAAGAGACATTCAAAGAGAAATTAGAACATAATTTACAAGAGAAAAACCGTTTATTAGAGCGTTTTTACGAGCTTGAAGGTTTTAAAATTGAGGATATTCTTGAAGAGTATTACGAGTATGGCCAGCAGTTCAAACAATATGTTTGCGATACAGCCGTTGTTTTAAATGACGCGCTTGATGATGGCAAACGTGTTCTTTTTGAAGGTGCGCAAGGGGTTATGTTGGATATTGACCAAGGTACGTATCCTTTCGTAACGTCGAGTAACCCGATTGCTGGTGGTGTAACGATTGGTAGCGGTGTTGGTCCGTCGAAAATTAACCATGTTGTTGGTGTGGCGAAAGCTTATACAACGCGTGTTGGTGATGGCCCGTTCCCGACAGAATTAGATAATGAAATCGGCGACAGAATCCGTGAAGTTGGCCGCGAATATGGAACAACGACAGGCCGTCCGCGCCGTGTAGGTTGGTTCGACAGTGTTGTTGTACGCCATGCCCGCCGTGTAAGTGGTTTAACAGACCTTTCCTTGACACTGCTTGACGTATTAACAGGCATTGAGAAATTGCAAGTTTGCGTAGCCTACAAATTAGATGGCAAAGTAGTCGAAGAATTCCCAGCGAGCCTAAAAGAATTAGCCCGTTGTGAACCAGTTTACGAAGAACTACCAGGCTGGACAGAAGACATCACAGAAGTAAAATCCTTAGACGACCTACCAGCAAACGCCCGCCACTACATGGAACGCATCGCCCAGCTAACCGGCGTCCAAGTCTCCATGTTCTCCGTAGGACCAGACCGCTCACAGACACATGTGGTTAAGAGTGTGTGGCGCCTATAAAGCCGAACGGGCTCGTCCAGCTCCGACAAAAACTGGAGCGGCCGCAGTAAAAAGCCGCTCTTGCTTTTTGCGGAGGGCGTGAAGTTTTCGAGGAGCTAGCCCGTGAGGCTGGATTCGGAGACGCGAAACATGACGCAACCCAAGGAACGAATGCTCACGTTGTTCGCACTCATATTGAGGCTCTAACTCAGTGAAAGACGCTTCATAAGAGCCACAACAAAAACTGGAGCGGCCGCAGTAAAAATCCTCTTTTGATTTTTATGGAGGGCGTGAAGTTTTCGAGGAGCTAGCCCGTGAGGCTAGATTCGGAGACGCAAAACAAGACGCAACCAAAGGAACGAATGCTCACGCTATTCGCACTCATATTGAGGCTCTAACTCAGCTAAAAACGCTTCGTAAGAGCCACAACAAAGAGAAGTTCAGGACTCACCCCCTAACTTCTCTTTTTTCGCGTATACATAATCTCCATCCCATTTTCAAAATCAGGATTCAGCGCAAAATCAAATCTTTTCAACAACCTCAAAGACGCCAAATTCTCTTTATGCGTCACAGCATCAATCAAAAGCAAATCCGTCTCCTCAAAACCATACGCCAATACAGCCTCCAGCGCCTCCTGCATATACCCAAATCCCTGCGAATCAGGCATCAACTCATACCCTAAATCCGCTCGCGTAAGATTTTCAGAATAATTCCAAAGACAGATCGTTCCAATAAACTCATCCGTTTCCTTCAAAGTCAAAGCCCAGAAAATCCAAGCATTATTCGCCACTCCCGCATTAATTTTCTCAATAAAAGCCAGTGCTTCCTCCAGATTTCCCTGCAATGGCCGCTCTTGAAACGCAGCAACGCTCTCGTTCGAACGCAATGCAAAAATCGAATCGCAGTCATCATTAGTCATTTCTCGCAACGTAAGCCGCTCCGTGTACAGTATCGGAAATTTCATCCTACTTCCCCTCCTATTTCTTCGAGCATAAATCATCCATTTCCAAATAGCAACTAAGTGCATAAATAACTTGATTTACTTTAAAGTTTATCAAAAAGCGCATGCTTGACATTATGGTTCATTATTTTGTATAATTCATTTAAGATAGCGCTTTCTATTGATTAACCATTAAGTTTATGTAAGCGTTTCTTATTTTCGAGAGGAGCGATATAAATGTTAAGAAAAGAATATCCACGACCGCAATTTGTACGAGAAAACTGGCTTAACTTAAACGGAAAATGGGAATTTGCCTTTGATGATGAAAACATTGGCTTGCGAGAAGGCTGGTTTCGCGAAGACGCCGAGTTCCCACACGAAATCGAAGTACCATTCGCCTACCAAACAGAACTCAGCGGTATCAACGATCAGACCCACCACAATATTGTTTGGTATCGTCGCGAATTCACGCTGGACAACGAATTGGCCGGCAAAGAAGTAAAACTGCATTTTGGAGCGGTAGATTACCAAGCAAGCGTCTTTGTAAATGGGCAAAAAGTTGGCGAACATGAAGGCGGGCATACCTCGTTCACGCTTGATATTACGCCATTTGTTGCTGCGAAGGAGTCCGTGAATTTGGTTGTCCGCGTGTACGATCCCCAAGACGACGAAACGATTCCGCGTGGCAAGCAAAGTTGGACGCCGGAACCCGATGCGATTTGGTACACAAACACAACTGGAATTTGGCAAACCGTTTGGCTGGAAATCGTGGACGCGATACATATCGACAAACTCCGCATGACGCCTAACGTTGATACAGGTATGGTCGAATTAGATTTAATTTTCGCAGGAGGCACAAAAGGTAAGCGCTTACGATACGTGATTCATTTTGACAAAACACTCATCGCCGAAGACACCGTGACACTAACAGAAAACCACCTCCAACGCGATGTCGCGGTTTACCAAAAACACATTTTCCGCTCACCAAACCATAACGATGGCTGGAATTGGACACCAGAAAATCCGAACCTATTCCAAATCCAATTTTGCCTTGAAGATGATTCTGCCATTTACGATCAAGTTTCCTCCTATTTTGGCATGCGAAAAGTCCACACCGAGGCTGGAATGGTCTATCTAAACAACCGCCCATACTATCAAAAACTGGTGCTCGACCAAGGCTACTGGCGAGAAGGACTGTTAACCGCGCCGTCTGACGAAGCATTGCGCCACGACATCGAACTAGCCAAAGAAATGGGTTTCAACGGCTGCCGCAAACATCAAAAAGTAGAAGACCCACGATTCTTGTATTGGGCAGACACATTGGGATTTCTAGTCTGGGGCGAATGCGCGGCAGCACCAGTTTACACAGAAGACGCTGCGACACGACTAACCCGCGAATGGCTAGAAATTATCGAACGCGACTATAACCATCCAAGCATCGTGACCTGGGTGCCAATTAACGAAAGCTGGGGCGTGCCAAACATTCATAATAACCGCGAACAACAACACCACACCCAAGCGATGTATCACCTAATTCACTCACTAGACAAGACGCGCCTAGTCATCTCAAACGACGGCTGGGAAATGACTGAGACCGATATTTGCGCCGTGCATAATTATTCCCATGGCCGCGAAGACGAACCAAAAAAATATGCAGATTTCAGCGCAACAATCCACACCAAAGAAGCCATCCTAAAATCCCAATCCACACTAAGAGCCATTTACGCAGCAGGCTTCGAACATCAAAACACCCCGATTTTACTAACAGAATTCGGCGGAGTAGGCTATCAAACCGGTGAACAAACAGGCTGGGGCTACACATCCGTCAAAAACGCGGAAGAATTCATCGCCGATTATGCACGAATCATGGATGCCGTATACAGCTCCAAAGCACTGCACGGCTACTGCTACACCCAACTAACCGACGTCGAAGTAGAAATCAACGGTCTGCTAACATACGACCGCGAGCCCAAATGCGATTTAAGCAAAATCCGCGCAATAAACGACCAATATTTCAACCAAATCGTCGAATAAAAAATATACAATAAGATGTGTGAAATGTTTGCCAAGCAGCAACGAAAGTGCTAGAATGAATCTTGTCGATAAAAACATTTTATCACATCGGGTTGTTAGCTCAGTTGGTAGAGCAGCTGACTCTTAATCAGCGGGTCGGGGGTTCGAAACCCTCACAACCCATCTTAGAGCCTTAACGGTTTTCACCGTTTATGAAGGCTCTTTTTTGTTTGTGAAATTGCAAAAAATTGCAAGTGTGATTTAAAAAAGGTTGTCGATGTTATCTGACATGCTCTTTTGCTTATTAGGAAAGAGGTGTCCGTAGGTATCAATTGTTGTTGTAATACTAGCATGTCCCATACGTTCTTTTATGGCTGTTAGTTCTTCTTTATTATTAATCAATAGAGCGACGTGTGAGTGTCTGAAATCATGTAAACGAATGGGTGTTAGATTAGTTCTAGTACACAGTTTGTTTATTTTTTTTGTGCTGAAATTATCTCTATCAGGTATTTTATCATTGTATTGGAAAATATGAGTTTTGCTATCGACTGAAATCCCGTACGAAGCTAGTAGCTCTTTTTGTATTTTCTCCCACTCTAAAAGAAGTTCTTTATATTTTTTATTATAAGTAACGCGACGTATCCCAGCCTTTGTCTTTGGTGCAGTAGTTACGTGTTTGCCATGAATTCTACTTTCTGTTTTGTTTATGTCGAATTCCTGTTTAGTATAATCATTATCTTCCCACAATAATGCTGTCGACTCTCCAGCTCTAAGACCTGTTAAATACTGCGTATAGTAGTATATGATAAACACGAAATTTTCGGGGTGAGCATCTTTCGTTTCTTCATATGCTTCCCTAGTTGCATCTATAAATATTTTAAATTGTTCGAGCGTCCAAAACTTCATTTTCTTTTTTTCGACCTTTAATTTCTTTATGTTAATGCAAGGGTTACTAGTGATATATTTTTTTTCGATTGCGACATCGAATATCTTTTTTAGTAAAATGAGATGCTTGTTTATACTGTTATTTGAGAGAGTTCCTTTATCAATTAAATCTTTCTGAAATGCCCTCACTTCTGTAGGAGATATTTTGGTAATATTAGTGTTTTTAAAGAAAGGAACTAGATGATTTTTTGAATAACCTTCTTGTGTATTGACATAGGTGGGTTTTTGATTGAATGTATAGTCAGTAAAGTACATTTTACTAAGCTCTGAAAATGCGATATTAGTTGAAGTTGGAAAGTCATTGTTTTTATATCTGTTCTTTAAATCGGTATAGATTTGCTCAGCTTCCGCTTTGGTTCTTATATTTGAGATGCGTTTGCGTCGGTGTTTTCCTGTGATAGGATCGAATCCTAAGCTGGCAGTTATTTGATAGTTGTGTTTAGCCACTTTTTTGATGGGCATGCTGTTCATCTCCTTGTAGTACTTTAAATATCAGTTTGTATAAAAACGATTAGAACATACGTTCTTTTTGGAGGTAAAAAAAATATTGTAATAATTATAGTTATCGAAAATATTCTGGAGACGCTGATATGCTATTTCTTCTGGAATATTGAACATGTCACTGACTTCCTGAATTAGATTATCTGATTCAAAATTGATAAATCGGAACATATGAATTGGTATGGCTAAATATAATGAAAAATGGCAAGCTTCTTGTTCGAAATTACTGCATTGTGTTAGGTATATGTGATGTTCAAAGTGATTATGGCTTAATTCATGTAAGAACTCGAAATTTTGTTGCTTCGAAGACTTATGCTTGTTGATGGTAATGAGACGGTACTCATTCACAACAATATAGCTGGAGGCGTTCCCTAAGCGATAATCTAAGTTTTCTAATGCACATATTTGTTCTATGTTTATATCGCTTGGTTTGTGAATGCCTAGTGTTTTCAAATATTGAGAAGCTTTTTGTTCAAGGTAGTTTCCAACGTAGTTAATCCCCATAGCTCCATTCACCTCGTTGTAGAATCTATTTGTTATTCTTATCTCTAGTTTTTCTTTTTAAAGCTTCTATCATGGTTTCAATATATTCTATATCTTCATCTGTTAAATTTTCTTTTTCAAAATAGTGGACTGATACATTATCACTTTCGCCAGAAGTAGGGTTGTTTGTTCGTCCAAGTAAATAATCTATAGTGGTATCGAAGGTTTCAGCAAGCACTGTTAAATTGGCATTATCAGGTTCAATAATGTTGTTTTCGTATTTTGAAATTGTAACTTGGGAAATACCTAATTTTTTAGCAAGTTCCGATTGCGTAATTTTATTTTTTTTACGTAATGATTTTAATCTATCGCCGAATGTATTCATTTTTAATTCTCCTAAAATTCATTTATGTTATTATTATAGAATAAAATTCATTATAGGAATATAGACAGCGCTTTATTATACCTTATTTGCATATTTAGTTGATATTATTCTTTACAATAATATAACTTTATGGTATATTATAAATAAATAAAACGGTTTTGGAATTATTGGAGGTGTAGAAATGAAATTTTTAAACGCTAAAGAAGTTGCAGGTTTAATGGGGATTAGCGTTTCTGGTGCATATGATATTATTCGAAAACTAAATGCAGAGTTAGTGCAGAAAGGTTATCGAGTGAAGAGTGGCAAAGTAAACGAGTTGTATTTTAAAAAGGTATATGGATTTACTGATTTAGGGGAGGAAGAGCATCATGAATTACGAGCAAACGCATAATTTAATGAAAAAAGCTGTTCCATTGGCTCGAAAAATGGAAGGTGATTGGAATATTAGGATGAGTATAGCATTGCGTAGTGTGACGATAGACCACTTACTAGGGCTTCCTTTTTCTAAGGATACAATTAAAAGTCTTTTGCAAAAAGGAGTCTCCTATCGACGTATCTGCAAGAATTACGGGGTATATCACCGTGATGTGACAGCAATTTTACAATGATTGCTTGGTGTGAGTGTAGACCACCAAGGGCAACCCAAATGACAGAATCGAGAAATGTTGTCAGGGCTGTTCTTTGACAATTACATATTTGTATAGTTGATAAATGGCTGTACAAAAAAAGAAACGCCCCTGATAAATCAGGAACGCTCAGTAAAACTTCGACACTTTTATTGTAGCGCAAATGATTAGAAATGTCACGTGCGATTTCGAGTGAATGCAGTTGCCACTTGATAAACGATACTGTAGCAGGCTGGAATGAGCGTGTGCCAAGATTGCGCTGGTGAAAACAATCTGATGGTTATAATATAACCTACTATATACCGCGAAAATCTATGAGTATAGGGAGCGGTTGATAAGCGCTGTAATGGAGACAGAACCTAGCGATAAGATGAATTGCAATAAAAATACGCACCAAAATTATCCATGATGAAACTGGAATTAAAACCATATTTTACCTTGACATTATAAACGCTACCGTTTATAATGTTGTGAGTGTTACGAATAACATTCAATGAAAATAAATAAAGGAACAATGAATAAATCACTGCTCCTTCATTTATTTAAAACTTATCGTGGGGATAAGTTTTGAATGTGTTTTTCTTAGCTATTTGAAAATGCTAAGAAAGCTAGGATGCCTAGAGTAATACATGTTAGGATAGCCGCGATATTTGTTGCAATAATAATTATTGTGGCTATCATCGCTGTAGCGCCTACAACTGAGAAACCTATGGATGAAATATTTCCTCCGTAGCTGAACAGCTGGTTTAATCCGTATTTAGTACAGAAAAAACCTATACTTCCTAGAACTAGTATAGTGAAAGCTAGTTTTGGAAAAACGGACAAATCTGCAAGAAGCTGCATAGAAGTTACCCTCCTTTATGGTTATTTAGGTTTTTGGGTTAGGGATGCACCTATAAACCCTATTATGTATCTAATTAAAAAAGCCCCTAAATGGATTAGGAGCTTGTAGTAGACGGTAAGGCAAGGTATGCCATGATTACATTTATCTTGTCAAGGTCCTATAACATGTAAATTATCTGATTGCATTACAATTAGACATTTTAACGTTATCATAAAAAGTATTGCATGTAAAGTGAAAAGATTTTTCCGGGAATTTATTTAAAAATGGATATATTGGTTGTGAGAATGTAGGGATGAACAAAGTAGCTTTATTGAAGCCACGTGTGAAAGTTTAGAAGCGAGTTGTTATTGTAAATGAATAGCCAGTTGAAGTTATGGAGTTACTGATGGCAGTAGCTTATTTTTTATGCCTAGTTTACTAGAAAAGGAAATGGAGTAATAGCTATATAGATGGAACTTTCCGTAAACAAGGGCTTTTCGATGATAAATAGATGGAAGTGGCTACTAATAACCAATTGCTGTTGGAATATCAATGCAATCATAAAACGATTGAATAAAAATAATAAGAAAAAGCAAGATAGCCCTTGTAATTTTACAGAGGCTAATTTTTATGGATTGGAGGCGTGGCAAATGGCTCTTATAGATGATTTGATTTACGAGTGTGCAGTAGATATTGGTGATCATTTCAGAAGAGATTATCCGACTTTGTCAAAAACAGATATCAGAGACATAGAGAAAGAAGCGGTAAGGCTCATGTATAGATATTTGGAGCGTATCCGTGAAGGTGGGCGAGAGCCAACAGAGTCCGATGTTATATATGATGCAGGAAGAGAGGCAGAATCATATATAAGAGGAGCATTGTTTGATGAAGCGATACATCGTTCTTTTTATTCTGAGGAAAGATTTTTTGATATGTATGTGTATGAATGCACGGTTACGTCAGAAGTAATAACAATTCCTAAACCTTATTTGTTATCTCGAGAGAAACCATATGTAGCGGCTCTATATGAGTCCTTACTAATGTCATACGAAACTGGCGAAGATGCGTTCGCATATGCAACTTCTGAGTGTTTGACGTTGTTCCAAGCCTGTGTTGATTTACGGTTAGAAGGCTATATTGAAGATTATAACCGAGAATTACAAAAATATGGGTTAGCGTGATATACGCACTTAAAAGTTATTTTAGTTTGTATATGGTGGTGGTATGTATGTTCAAGAAAAAGCCAGAAGAGAAGCACATTTCTTACGAAGCATTTGCAGAAGGTTTTCGAGATGATTGGTTGGCGCCTAAATTCGAGGATGCTCGTTTGTTTAAATTTGTGTGGGATGCGATACAAGGGGATGTAAAAGCGAGCTATGTGTATTATTTGGAGACGCCAGATGGTCAAATTCGCTGGCATTATAGTACATTAGAAATTATGGTTTTTGAAGATAAGTTTGAAGAATTTATCGAAGCGTATAATGAAATTTATGCAGACGAAAGCTGGTGAATATGTATGGAAGATATACAGGTATACATCGTGAATCTTGGTAAATATACGGAAGGTGTTTCGCAAGGCGCATGGTTCACGCTACCAGTATCTTTAACGGAAGTCGCCGAGAAAATCGGCTTGAATGAACAGTATGAAGAATTTGCGATTCATGATGCTATAGCTCCATTTAAAATTACAGAATATGAATCACTGGATAGACTGAACGCTATCGCCGAAGCGCTAGATAGAGAATCCGATAATCCAATTGCGAAATATGCTGGAGACCTAGTCGAAGAAGGCTGGTATACAGATATATTAGAAGTTCTGGAGGACTTAGATAGAATCTATGCGTATGAAGACTGCAACTCGATGGGAGATGTTGCATATGATTTCTTGACGGAAAATGGTTATCTAACAGGTCTTCCCGATATCATTTCTAATCATATTGATTACGATTCCCTTGGTAGAGAGCTAGAATTAGAAGGTTGTTACTATGACACGGGCGACGGTATGATTCTACAAATATAGAAGTACGAAAAGGCGTCACATATGTGGTGCCTTTTTTCATTACAAAAAAGAAAGTAGGAGAAAACATGACATTACAAAATTTTTGTTTAAAAGAATCGGAATTTGGCACATTGGCTTTTAGTAGTCGAAAAGAAATGAATGATTTGACCACGGGAACAGGACGAAATCGAAAGGTAACGCATCATTGCTACTTTTTATATGGACAAAAACATGCAGGTGGCTTAGATGTTTTTGTACCAGTAGATGCTGTTGTTCCAGCACTGGAACACGACCAAACGGTTCGATTGATAAATCCTGTTGTAGAAGGGTTGGCACAACGATCCGATGGCGGCGGTATTATTAACTGGGTCGTTAAAGTCGATACACTGGAAGCACTTTAAAAAATAGGAGGAATGAAAAATGACAATTCGTATTAACAAACAAAATCCATTAACAAGTGACAAAATTGATGTGGAAAAAACATTTGGTAAATTACTATTCTTAGGTGAAGATGGCGAGCAAATGGAAGCTATCGAAGGGGAATACACAGGGGCGATTAAAGCCTACCGTTATGGCGTTAAAAGTGAAGCGCAGAATGATATTTTGAATGTATTTTTACCACCAACGAGTGACCGTATAGACCTGCCGTATTTAACAGAAGTGAAGCTAGACGGGGTGGCGATTGTACCATTTACTTCTTACTCGGTGGCAGGTAATTTAATGGTTAATTATAAAATTGAAGCTGGGAGTATCATACCAGTTTCAGGGGGGAACAAGTCGAAACCTCCTGAAAATGCGAAACCGGAAGAAGGAAAACAGAAATAAAATGGGGGAATAATGGATGAAAGCATTTATTGCGAAGCACATCTATCAATATCGTGGTACGCGGATTCGCTATGACAGCCGCCATTTGCTACGACGAGTGGGGATAAGTTTGTTTATCCCTGCTTTTTTTATAGCTTTTGTTCTAGGGCTGTGGGTGGTGCGAATCTTACCAACATACCCATTTCCATGGCATTCGGTTACTTTTTCGGCGAATGGTTGGGATGAGTTGCAACGCTATTTACAAGCAATTCAATATATGCGTATGTTATACATCCTCATCGGCAGTGTGATATTCGCAGTTGTCTGCCTATTTTTATGCAAGATAGTCTTCTTTGAACGCTATTTGTTTATGAAGCAACGGCAAATGATTGCTACGTTTATCATTGACCGTGGGTTATTTGACATGGAAATGGTACAAAAAGAGAAAGAAAAGATGTGGGATTTTTCTTTAAGTAATCAAGCGAATGCGCACAAAACAGTTACCAAAGAACGGATTACTTATTTTCCTAAAATCTATTATGAGGTGACGAAAGATAAGTTAATCCGTATTCGTTTTCCGCTGGATGGTCGTAAATATCAAGATACCTTTTTAACGTTTGCGAAAACGCTAGAGAAAACGCTCTATTGCGATTTGGATAAGGTGATTGATGAGGAAGGCTTTATTTGTTATCAGTTCATTTATGGTATTTCACGGGATCGTTTGACGATTCAAGATTTGGTATCAAAAGCAGGGAAGCTGCCACTCATGAAACGCGTGATTTGGGATTTCGATAAATTGCCGCACATGCTGATTTCGGGTGGAACAGGCGCAGGGAAATCGATTTTTATTCTGTCGATTATTAAAGGTTTGCTGAACGGCGCTTGTCAAAAAGAAGACATGAAAATCTGTGACCCTAAGAATGCAGATTTGGCAGATTTAGAAGGCATTTTCCCTTCTGTGTATTCGCAAAAAAATGGGATACTCATGGCAACAAGGTTGTTCAAAGAAGAGATGTTGGCTCGTTCTGGAGAAATGAAACAGATGGAAAACTATCGAACAGGGAACAATTATCGTGCTTTAGGTTTACGTCCACAATTCTTGATTATGGATGAATTAGCATCTTTTATTGAAATGCTAGATATGAGAGATAAAAGTGAGTATATTTCCAATTTGAAACAGATAGTCATGCTGGGTCGACAAGCAGGCTTTTTCTTAATTGTTGGCTTGCAACGACCAGACACGGAATACCTTGGCGGTGGTATTCGCGACCAATTTAATTTCCGTGTGGCATTAGGAAGCAACTCCGAGATTGGTTATCGCATGATGTTTGGTGATGTGGATAAACAATTTGGTTTTAAGACGGTCAAAGGATTTGGCTATGTAGATGCTGGAAAAGGCGTTATATCGGAGTTTTATAGTCCCTATGTGAATCCAGAATATGATTTTTTAGCAGAGTTTGAAAGCATTGCATAGTTTTCATGTAAGTTAATTAGAAAAGGAGGAATTTGGAATGAAAAAAATGAATACTTGGTGGCTAGTCGGATGTATCCTGATATTCTTGTTTAGCATGGCAACATCACCTCAAGGAAAGGTGAATGCGGCAGAAAATCCAACGCTGGATAATGTCACTGTAACCTATCCAGATGGACAAACAAGTGCCACAGCTTTTGCCGATACATTCTCCCTTCATTTCGCGCTGGATATGCCTAAAATGACAACGGGGGAGCGGACACATATTACATTGGAACAGCCAAATGCACTAGGGTATAATCATGCCACGTTTGCTATTGGCGATGCTTTTCAAGTTACGCCAGATGCGACAGGTTTTACACTAGAAGCTTCACAAAATACGACGGCTCAACTTGTGCAAGTTACATTACCAGTCAACTACACAGAGAATGTGTCGGGAACAGAGACGGTTCCTTTGTCAGTAGAACTAAATGGACAAAGCATATCCTTAGATATGGTCATTCAAGAATATAAAGATATGGTTGATAAGAGCGAACTTATGAAAAAGGTACCCCTTGGTTTTGCGGCTAATGGGAATTTACAATGGGTAGCGTATTACAATTATAATCAATTAGATGTGGTAGGGACAGAAGCATACCCATTTATTTTTCAAGATGTCGTTGGTTCTAATCAGAAGCTAGTTAAAGATAGTATTAGTGCGTATCAAGTTGCAGAACCCATCACAGCCGATGGTTCACGTAATCTTTCGCATGATGGTTATGATTTTGATATGAGTCATTTCTTACAAACGGAAGCAACGGATACAGGATGGCACTATGAAAATGCTTCCTTCCAAGGGTTTCCAACATTGACTGGCGGAACATTACCTACTACATCTAGTTTTTATATCATCTATGAAAC
Organism: Listeria booriae; assembly: GCF_000766865.1. Lineage (GTDB taxonomy): Bacteria > Bacillota > Bacilli > Lactobacillales > Listeriaceae > Listeria_A > Listeria_A booriae. Next base: position 211,354 of record NZ_JNFA01000011.1, on the reverse strand, counting down.
ACAAATTACAGATGATGGGGCGAGTCTTTATACGAATGAACTCTATGCGCAAGGTATGATTAATGGTAATGGTAGCGAACCAATCCGTGTACAAGGGCAATCTCCTGCCCAATATCAATCTGCGGGAGAAGGTTCAGGAGATAGTGAATCTCAAGTAGGCGCCCTTACTTTTGAAAAGGCGGATAGTGCGGATGCTACGGTTAAACTAGCAGGCGCTGAATTTGTGTTGATGGATCAAGCGACACAGGGAGTATATGCAACGATTACGACGGATGAAAACGGCGTGGGTAGCTTGGCGGATATTCCATATGGCTCGTATGTGTTACAAGAAACGAAAGCGCCTGATGGCTATCAAATATCCGATGTCACCTATCCTGTGATTCTTTCATCGGAAAACCAAACGGTAGATTTAGGAACGATTTCAAATGATAAGACACCGCCAGTTGTAGAAGCAACAGGTTCCCTTGTATTTGAGAAGGTGGATAGTTCCGATACGAGTATTAAACTAAAAGGTGCTATATTTACCTTAACGAATCAAGCCACGCAAGATGTGTATGCGACTATTACGACAGATGACAAAGGCGTGGGAGCTTTAAACGATATACCAGCAGGGTCCTATGTGTTGCGAGAAACAAAAGCCCCCGCAGGTTATCAATTATCAGATAAGACTTATTCTGTCGAAATTTCTGCAGAGCAACAAGCGGTAGATTTGAAAGAAGTACCCAATACAAAGGTTCCTAGTAAGCCAGACGAACCTAATAATACGCCAGAACAACCGAATGAGCCAAATACTCCTGATGTACCTGATACGCCAAATCAGCCAAGTACACCAAGTCAACCAAGTACACCAAGTCAACCAACATCTCCAGAACTGCCAAAGGTTGTCCCTGTTTCTCCAGCAAAGATAGCAGTGAAAACACCTGTAACGCATTCTAAAGTGGCTCCTGTAAAAAGCGAGAAAGCAACAGAGGATGCTGTTTTAAGTGTATCTCCAGCGTCATCTGTGGATTTCAAACCACTTCCAAAAACAGGGGATACATCGAATAAAGGTTTCGTTTATTTTGGTGGTATACTACTTCTTGGAGCGGGTAGCTATCTCGTCTATCGTCGGTATCAAAAGAAAAAAGCAATGCATTAATCTTCAAAAAAGTGTGTGTCTTTTTATAGGATGCACGCTTTTTTGATTCAAAAGGAGGGATGAGAAATGACAAGGAAGCACTGGTTTATGCTATTATTTGTGGTAATAGGAGGGATACTGATGCACAATATACAAGGTCACGCCCAGTCTTTACCACGTATGTCTGGCATGTTTATTCGGAATGATTTAGTCGCTTCACCAGAAGAAGCAAAGCAGAAACAACAGAAGGTATGGGGACAAGCGCAATATCAGAGCATCTCGAACAACCTCGCTAAAGCAGGTATGACAGTGCTTATTCCGCAAATTGCTGTAAATTATATAGATGCGAACCACCAAACATTTTATTACCCTACGAAGCGTTTTCAGGCGACGGACACTGCATCTGCTTCTGAGCAAGCGCAATTAGGTTATGCACTACAAAGTGCCAAAGACAATAACTTGGGTGTCTACTTACCGTTACAGTTAAGTGAAACGGCTTGGTTCCAAGCCTTGTACAATCATTTCGATTCCAAAGAAAATCAAGCGTTTTTGAAAGAGAGTGCGACATTTTCGATTCAAATTGCAGACGAAATGATGCAACTTTATGAATCATCTTACGGTGCGCAGATAAAAGGTTTCTATCTCCCTTTTGAGGTAGATAATGCAAATTTATATGAAGGAAAAGCGCTGGATCGTTGGATTGAAGATTACTTACAACCAGTAACCACCCACTTACGAAAATTGTTGCCGAAAGGGCGAATTGTGACCAGTCCGTTGCTATACACGAACTTGAAGCAACCTTCCGAAAGTGAACTGTCCCAATGGAACACCATGTGGCAGAATGTGTTCTTTCGGACGGAACTAGATACGCTGATGCCACAAGATGGTGCAGGATGGGAAAGTGCATCAGCTGACCAATTGGGTGCATGGTATCGTTCCATGGCGGATATGATAACAACTAGTAATGCAGATAGAAAACTACAAGAACGCTCTGCAACAATCGAATTGTGGAATAATCCAGAATCATATAGTATGTCTGGTTCTAACACGATGGATATAACGCGGTTGGAGAAAAATATGCAAGCCGTTGAGCCTTATGTGCAACGCCATATCTCATTTAGTGCGCACAGTTTGATGCCGATGAGCCAAGATTTTCTTGCGGGGCAAGCGAATAATGAGGCGTATTATCAGGCGTATACAGAAAGCCAACGCATTGGCTATGTACCAACAAAGCTTGTGCAGAAACCAAAGGTTACTTATGATGTGCAAAATCAAAATAATATCGAATTTCATGTCACGCGTGTTGGAGATGAAACAGGCTATGTACTTTATCGTACGATTGCTGGAAAACGCATTAAAATAAAAGAGATGAATGCAGAAAAGGAACAAACAACATTTACTTTTACGGATAACCAAGTGCTACCGCATGCCAGTGTTCGTTATGAATTGATGGCATTTGATGCTTACGGCAATCGAAGTTTACCCTACACATGCGAGTTATCATTGCCAGCCACCATTGCGGACGGCATTTCTGATTTTTCGAAAAAAATAACAAAGGTAAATGCTCAAGCGCTTTCTACTGGTTTGCCAGTCCAAACACTCACCTTTGCAGAACAATCCGAAGGGTTTGCGTATGAGGGGAATACAGTGGTGGCTACTCGCTTAACAGAGCATCGTCCCTATGCGCCTTGGACAGAGAAGCGAGAAGATTACACGGTTCAAGAACAAATATATACGGATGCCGAAGGGTTTGCACATCTTCGTTTAGATTTAGGAAAGATACAAAAAATCCAAGCAATTGGGATGTCTTTTGTGCAAGACCGTAATGCGTCTATTCGTATCCCAGCGACTATCCAATACGAAGTGGATGGACATGCCTATGCAACAGCCGAACAACCAAGTATGCCGCAAATTGATTTCACAAAACCTGTGGTGGGTGAAAATACGTATCAAGCAGGTGAGTATTGGTATTGGGGCTTCCCAAGAATGTCGACACAAGGTCGGATTGTAGATATTAAAATACGTTTAGAATACAATGTCTTTCTATTCATGCGCGAACTTCTGGTTTTATAAACTTTAGGAAAGGGACTATCTAATAAATAGGTATTGTTTTATTTCATGAAGCGATGGAAAGAATTTAGGCGTACTATATAACATGCACAGATTGGCTTAGGTTTGGAACAATACCGTGCCAAAATGTGTATGCCAACAACTGAAATTATAATGAAAGGCGTTAGTAGTAGCTATGTTTCGCGCGTGCCACGTCGGCGACCAGCGGGAGCCAGTGGCAACGTAGGGGTGCGCGCGAAACAGAGCGAGAACCCCCCACTACTAACAGGGGGGTAGAGGAAGACACAGAAACAGCGTTGCGACTTAGCACGCCAATGGATAAAGCCAAATGAAAATGGAGGTTGATTTAAGTGAAATATGGACCTGCAGAGCCAATTAGTGGCAAATTAGATTATTTTCGAATGACATTCAAACGTCATGATATAGAGCATTTTCTAGAAACAGTCATACGGATTAAAAAAGCTTATTTTTACAATGACGCAAGCTCTAAATTTGGGTATGCTGAATTATTCCAGCTAGACCAAATTCGTATCTATAACTCGTCTCCTACAGATGAAAGAGGCATCATGATAGAGCTTGGTGGACAGGGCTGTCGACAGCTCGAGGGCATTTTACAAGCACAAGGGCGTGACTGGTTTATGTTTCTAGAACAGTGTTTGCAAGAAGGCGGGAGAATAACGCGTCTGGATATTGCCATGGATGACCGTCATGGTTATTTGGCAATTCCTGAAATTATGATGCAGGCGCAATTAGGCTATATCGATTCCCATTTTAGAGCCTTCGATTTCCATGGTTCGGGCAATTTAAGCACAGGTGCTGTGGAAGGCGTGACGCTTTACTTTGGTTCAAAGAAAAGTGCGGTCTATATTGCGATGTATCAAAAAGACCATGAGCAAGCTAAAAAATTAAATGTGGATGTTGAAGATATCGGCTTTTGGAATCGTTATGAAATCAGGCTGCGTGATGAACGCGCGGACACAGCGTTGCGAAAACTATTAGAGACACGCAATTTCATTTTTTTAAGTCAAGGCATTCTGATGGAATACTTGAGATTTGAGGCGCAAGAAGTGCCTACAGACAAACGAAAATGGCAACAAACAAAGAAAGGTTGGAAACAGTTGCTCTTAGACACAGAGGCGTTAAAGTTGACCAGTGTACCTGAAACGGCATTTTATCGAAAGACGGAGTATTGGTTGAAATCGCAGGTTTCCGCATCTATGAAATTGGTGCAAATGGCAGACGAAATTTTAGGCAAAGAATCCACTTTGGAAACGATGATAGAGGAAGCTGTACTGTCAGATAAGCATAAGGCAATGCTAAAAGTATTAACAGCTGAGGTACAGGATATGATAATTGTTACATGATTTTGTGAAATTGCAGATAATATTGTCATAGGTCTAAATAAATTACATAACATATTAAAAACCGTATCTCATGGAACGGTTATTTTTTATGTTAAAAATGGAGTGAATGACATGCTAAAGATAGGAGACACTATACAATTGATTGAAAAAGTAGAGGATATACAACTAGAAGTGTACGGATATTATGAGGTATTTGACATTATGTTTGATGGTTCGTTTGTCTATCTGCAAGACGGTTTTGGCGTATATAAAGTGCCAAGAACTGCTATACAGATAGTATCTTGAGGTGGTGATAAGTTATGCAGACAGTGAATAGAGCTTTCCAAGCTTTGGGTTTTAATGTTGGAATTCCTTACTATGTGTTCACGAAAGACATTGGTAAATACACGATGCTAGTAGTGGAAGGTGAACGATTGCGAGGATACCGAACCGCATCTGGTAAGCTAGTGCGTGGATCATCTGAATTGAAGTACACCTTTTATAAAGCTAGGTATCAAAAACATATGAATCAAAAACAGACACGCTATGATGTTTATTGCAGACAGGCATCCATTCAAGAAGTATTGTCGCGTGTAGACGGTTTTTTGAGAAGACAAAAAGAACGGCAACATCATGGTATTTAGCCAAAAGAAAGGGGGATTTAGGCATGCAAGCCACTTATAAAATATATTATTTGCAACGAGACTGTGTCCCAGAACTCGGAGGAGCAATCTTTGAAGAGTTACGGAGACAACTAGTAGATATGGTGGCACAAGGGAAAGCGTTAGATGCAACTAATATTACAGACCAACGCTTACTGCACGCACTAGACGCCGACCGAACGTATATTAAATACTACTGCTAAAAGCCTAATCCAAGAGGCTTATTTTTTATGGAAAGGAAGGGATGAGCATGGAAGAAGTGCCAAAAAAAAGTTGGTGGAGACGAATCATAGCAGGGGCTAAAACACTTGAACGTCCTAAAAAACAACGAGGTAAGTTACAACGAGACCATTCGCGATTGCTTGCTTTTTGGCTGTATACCTTGTTGTTCACGATTTTGTTTTTCGCGTGTATAGGGATTTTATTAGCTTTGAATACGCGGTCGATTGTGAATGACCTAGAGCGTGAGTCTGTTCAACCGAAAGTAACGAGCGGGGGTGACACTGGAATCAATGTGGTGGCAGGAAATAATTTTTTACAATCCTTTATTCAAACGTATATGACGGTAGTCAATGATGCGCAAAAGCTGGAAGAACGCGAGAAACAGTTACAGGTATATATGGTCAAAACGGCAGATGGGGAACAAACGACATCGATTTTTTCCGTACAGGACATCAAAGGTAATCGTACGTTGAAATCGGTAAATCTCTATAATACACAAACCACAAAAGAAGGTACGTTATTTCAGTACAAGGTTTCGTATGTCAATGAGCTGCCAACGACAAAAGTAGTGGAGAAAGTCGTGCCAGCAGGAAAAGGAAAAACGAAGAAGGTAAAGAATACTGTCAAAACAACACAAGCCGTTAGCCAAGAAGCGCTGTTGAATATTCCCGTTGTTTCCAATGGGGAAGGCTATGCTGTGAAGGAGGCACCATACTTTACAGAAATTTATCCTTTGCAAGCCAAGGTGACGCAAAAGAAAAGCGAGCCACCCGCGGAATACGATGGCACGGAGAAAAAAGATATTGATACGTTTGTTGTTGATTTTTTCTCCAAATATGCGTCGGCTTCTAAGGCAGATATGGCTTACATGATGAAAGAGCCAGAAAGCTTAGAGGGTATGTTAGCGTTTGATAACGTCGTGGATACGTATGTTGTAAAGACAAAGACAGGATTCCAAGTACAGGCGACCGTACAGTTCCGAGACAAGACGGTTCAAATTCCGACTTCCGAGTCGTTTACCATAAATATTATTAAAAAAGAGGGACAATATTTTGTTACCAAGTTGTCCCATGAAAGGAGCGAATAAACCATGCACGGATTCATTATAGGCGCATTACCTACATTGGCTACCATTCAGCATTGGGTACTCACAGTCTTTACACAAGCGGTTGTTATTCTGGTGGCTTGGCAAGTAGTTAAACATTTTGCGAAAATGAGTATTGGCAAAATTATTGTAGCGCTTATTGCTGGAGGGTTTGTAGGATTTGCGATTACGAATTATACCTTGATTACAGGCTGGGTTACTAGCTTTTTCAAAATGTTATAAGGGGGCAATCTTATGCGTATGATCTTTAATTATCGAAAGGCGATGCGGCAACCGAAGCAGATTCGACATCTGTACAATGATGTGAGCCTACCCTTTGCGATTGAACTGGTACCAGCGATTAATTTTATTCTTTTTGCTGTTCTCACTTTTTTTGTGGGATATGGTATTCGACGCATGGGGTTTCCTCATGCGTTTTCTCATACGTGGTTTTTCTTTTTAGTAGGCATACCCTTGGGATTAACTTTTTTAATTATCAAGATTAAACCAGACGGGAAGAACATTTATTTATATCTGTACGACCTTAGCAAATATCTTTGTACTGTAAAGTGGCGAAAGCGAACTTTCTGCCAAGATGAGCCGACAGATTTATTACAAGAGAAAAAAATAACATTTCGAACTTTAGTAAAGGTGGTGGAAGAGCGACATGCAACTAAAAACGCCGATGAAGGCAATCAAAGAGAATTTACTGTTAACGAGGAAGGGCGACGTGTTCGCGTATTATCGTATCAAAAGCCAGTCGATACCGATGCAGAATAAGGATGTCGTGACGGGCTATAAAACGCGATGGCGACGCTTCTTTGAAGAAGTGACGAAGTACGAAGATTTTCATTTGAGTATGTACCCGCAAGATTATCAATTGGAAGCACGTTTTGGAGAATTAGAAGCGGATATTGCGATGGATGCGGAGGATTTGGCAGGCTATTATAACACCGAAGCTGTCCGTATTTTAAAAGCGAGATTGGGACAATTAACCAAGTATGATTTTCTAGTAGGTATTAAATTAAAAACAAGTGCGATTAGTTTGGATGCTAATTTAAAAGAAAATATACAGTCTGTGCTAGCTACAACGACGGATACATTGTTAAATGTTTTTGGAATGGAACGAAACAAAACCGACCAATTTTTTGCACAGTATGATGAAGTCGAGGACAGTTTGGCACAAGTAATGGCAAGTGTGCAAGGACAGCGTATTACAGAGGATGACTTGATTTATTTTAATCGGTATAACTTTATTCGAGGTCTAGAACATGAGGTAGGAGTAGAACAAGAAAATAACACGGTGGGGGCTATCACTAATACGGTGATTGATCCAACGCAGATGGATACGCTACGGCTGTCCAGTAATTTTGAAACAGGATTTACGACTTTTCTAGTTGTCGATGAATTTCTAGATAACATGGCAGAATCTGATTTGTTTTATGAAGCGCAGTCTTTACCGTTTAATGTAGAAGTCAATATGAAAGTGCATGCGGAGTCAAAAAGTGTGACAAAAGCATCGCTTGGTATGAAGAAAACGCAATTACGAGAGACGGAGAAGGAGCAGAATCTATCGGGCGACCATGCGGATAAATCCGTGGTACGGAGCGAACAAATGATTCGTGGACTCCAAGAAGATATCAAAGAAGACAACATTAATATGATGAATTGGTTGGCAACCATTGTCATTACAGGAGAAAGCAAAAGGGAATGCCAGCGAAAAGCCAACATTGTTCGACGTCATCTCAAAGGCGCGGGTATCAAATGCCAAGTGCCTGCCGCAGACCAATTATATCTGTTTTATAAGATGTTACCTGGCGCGGTACTCGAAGCAACAGATAAAAATTGGATTCAAAAAACGACACAAGATGGGCTAGGTGAATGCTGTTTTGGCGTCAATGCCGAAGTAGGTAGCAAGATTGGTTTTCACATCGGTTGGATTGACCGATTTAATGAGCATACGGATTTGGAAAGTGCCATTCAGTCAAGCAGGGATTTTGTTTTGTATCACCCATTTATGGCGAATAGACAAATTAAAGGCTCTAAGACAAGAAGCCCACATGTGCTTATTACAGGAGATACAGGTAATGGCAAATCTTATTTGGCAAAAATGCTATTTTTGTATATCTCCATGCTTGATGTGAAAAGTTTGTATATTGACCCGAAAAAAGAAATGCGAAAGTGGATACGTAAAATCATCAAAAATAGAGAAATACGAGAAGAGTATCCGCTCTTTGTAGCGCATTTAGAGAAATTGCATTATGTCACATTGGATGCACGTGAGCCAGAGAATTGGGGCGCATTAGACCCAATTGTTCTGCTTCCAAGTATGGAGGCAAAAGAGCTGTTACAGGTAGTCTTTCAACAGGTCTATGATTTTAAGGGGAAGGACGTGGTGCATACTGCCTTTTTAAAAGCGATTACGTCGGTGATTGAGCGGAAGCAAGCAGGGGAACAAGTGGGTTCTGTACAAGTCATTGAAACAATGGCAACATCCGAGAACAAAGCAGTTCAGGAAGCCGCCGCATTTTTGCATGAAATTGTGGCAGATTCGATTTTGAAATTAGTGATTCATGATGGTTCGAATCCAGCTCTTTCATTAACGGAGCGAATTAGTATCATTGAAATTGAAAACTTAGATTTACCAGAGGCAACAGATGAATTTGCCAGTTATACGGATAGCCAGTTAAAATCATGTGCGATTATGTTTTGTCTGGGTAAGTTCTGTGAACTATTTGGTCAAAATAAAGATGAAAAAACGCTAGAGTTTATCGATGAGGCGTGGATGATTACGGCGAGTCCTCAAGGAAAGAAAGTTGAAAAAAGCATGCGTCGCGTAGGACGTTCTTATGATAATGCGTTGTACTTTATTTCTCAATCTACGAAAGATGCACTTACAGAAGAAGATAGCGGCAATTTTGGGATGGCATTTGCGTTTGATGAACCAAACGAACGACAATCGGTACTACGCTGGATGAACATGGAGACCACGAAAGAAAATGAGGACATGTTGGAAAGCATGTTTCAAGGGCAATGTTTATTCAAAGATTACTATGGGCGCACAGCTAAAATCAGTGTCGAATGTCTATTCAGCGAATGGGAAGGCGCACTCGCGACCATTGAAAAATCGAGCGTCGCCTATGCGGAAGAACGCTATCTATGAAGGAGGTGTCATGACATGAAACTAGCCTTGCTGAATAGTCTGGTTATCACCAATGCAGGCTGTTATAAAGCCAAAGAAATATCGACGATGGAAGCAAAATGTTTGATACGGTCGTATGCACGTACCAATGGTTTAGAAAGCTACATTGGACATACATCTACAGCTTCCTTTTTATCACAGTTAATAGGAATACCAGTCGAAGTTAATCGACAACGATTTAAACAACGGACGCATCAGCCTGTCATTTGTTTTAAGCTGTATGATCGTTTGCCTGAAAATAAATGCTTACATGTCCAAGATTTAAAAACAAGCGCGTATGCGTTTTTTTTATTGCAAAAAATTGAATAGAGAAAGGAGGTGCCTGTATGAAGAAACGAAAATGGTTACTCGTAGGGTTGTTTTGTTTGTTGCTTGTGTCAATCCCGCATCAAGTGACGGCAGATGATGCGTCTGCCACACTCCAAGAAGTAAATACGCAAAATGCGGAGAAAGCTGTGAAAGACCCAAATAATGTGACACAGCCAAAAGAAGTGAAAAAAGCTGGGGTAAGTTTACACATTAAACGATTTCCTTTATCACGGTATCAAGCGAATAATGAAGCAGCGGATTCAAAAATTAAAGGTGCCTTTCTAGGCTTAGCGAATGTTTTTGCCTCACTCTCTCAGATGGTTGTGAACATTGTCGATACAGGAATGGATGTACTGTACAACTTAAAACCAATTGACACTTTTGCAACGAAGCTAACGCAAGTGTCTACGGATATGTATCAAGTTTTTAAAGCGAATTTTGGACAGTTATTTTTTATGTTAGGTATCGGTTTTATCGCCTACTTGTTTTTCATAAAATTAAACGCACAAGAAGCTATCAAGCGATTTATTATGATGCTTTTAGTAATAGGAATCGGTGGATGGTGGATGTTAAATGCAGGGTATATGATGCAAACTATGAATGCCGTGTCCATTGAAGCGCAAGGAAAACTTATGAGCGTGGGAAATATAATTGTCCATACATTTGGGGGTTCAGGAAATTATGAAGATACAAATAAGATTCAAGCTGGAAAAGAGGTGGAAGGGACAGTTGCAATTATGCGTAATGTGTATTTTGATATGGCTTTGCAAAAGCCATTTTTGATTGCTAACTTTGGTTCTACAGATGCGTCTAAGATTAATAGTGTTGCGAAGGAGGCAAAAGGGTTAAATCGAGTAGATACGTTATTAAGTTTTAAACTGACAAGTGATGGTGAAAAAGCGAAATTGGATTACATTGATAAAACGGAAATAACAAAATATCACAATGAAGAAATGGCGGATGGAAATGTGTATACACAGTTTGGCGTAAATTTTGTCGGCTTTATGGGTGCTATTGCTTTGGGCATTCCATTTTTAATGTTAGCGTTCTTTAGTTTTTTACTCCAGTTACTGGCATTAGGTATTGCGTTTATTTTGCCTATCATGTTCTTTGTTGCTTGGTTGCCGTGGATGGCGAATTCAGGGTATGTTGGCTTGAAGCGCTTGATTTCCGTGTTTGTTATTAAGGCGTTACTCGGTCTCTTAGTCGTGGGCGTTTACCTTATGTGTTTTATTGTCGATTTAATGATTCCACCATTGGGTTTTGGGTTGTATGCCTTAAATTTAATTGTGACAGCTGGGCTACTTATTTTATTATACATCAAGCGTGATAAGGCGATTTCCTATGTTACAGCAGGAAAAATAAAAAGCGTGGATAATAAAATGATTGAGCGTGTGCGTCAAGAAGTTGTTCAGCCGTCATGGGAAGCCGCGAAGAAAACAGGACATGTTGCGGGGGCAACGATTAATACAACAATTGTTAAACCATCACGATGGATTGCATCAAAAGTTTCAAAGAAAAAGGAGTCACCTAGTTCGACGGGAGAACCTGAATCGCCTGAGAATGTGGAACCTGAACGTACCCCACAAGTGTATACACCGATAAATGATGAACCAACGACACCCGAAGTGCGTACGTCACAAAAAGATGTCAGGCGAGTAGGAGCTATGAACTCAAGACAAACAACACAGCGTAAACGAGAAGTGATGCAAAGTGTAGGAAGTGAACACAGGTTAGAAACAGAATCTACATCGGCAACACCGACACAAACGAGTACCGCAAGTCGAAAACCAGCGTCTTCAAAAGCAACAGCTTCTATTTCTGATGAACAAGCGAATGTACAAGTACCATTATCGAGAACACCACAGCAAAAAATGTCCAAACCGTTATCGGAAACAAGCAACACCAGAACTAAACAAGAAAGAGCGAAGCAGGAAGAAGCTTCAGATGTGCATAAAAGGAGCCAGCATAAAGATACTAGGCATATTGTGTTTGAGCAAAGAGACACCAAAAGCACAGGAACAGATATAGAGAGGATGCATACGGAAACAGAAAAGAGGGATGTGACATGATGTGGAAAATACTGCTTCGATGGGGAGTTCCGTTACTCCCTTTCGTTAGCATGTTGCTTTTGTGCTTGATTGTTGTCGCTGTTATGGCTGGTTCGGGAGACGACGGGGAACAAGAATCGACGAATTTAGACACAAATGATAGTGCATACAGCTCGACAGGATTAGCTCCAGAAATTGAACGTTTTCGTCCATTATTTGAGAAATATGCGCAAAAGTACGGGATGACAGCGCAGTTGAACGTGATTATGGCACTCTCAATGCAAGAAAGCGGTGGACGTGTGTTAGATGTCATGCAAAGTTCCGAAAGCATTGGTTTACCACCGAATAGCATTTTAGACCCTGAACGTAGTATTGATGTAGGCATTCAACATTTTAAGAATGTGTTCCAAAAAGCACATGGGGATATTAAACTCACCTTGCAAAGTTACAATTATGGGGGTGGTTTTATCGATTATGTATTGGCACGTGGAGGTGCTTATACTAAAGAGCTAGCCCTGTCTTTTAGTAGCTACGAAGCGAGTAAATTAGGATGGCAGTCTTACGGTGACCCATCCTATGTGGATCATGTGATGCGTTATTTGAAAGCAACATCAAGTGGTGGAAGTACGGTAGCATCTGGCGATTTTAAGAAAGTATTGGATGAAGCGCTTAAATACCAAGGAAACCCTTATGTATGGGGAGGTGCGAATCCTGCGAGCGGTTTTGACTGTTCAGGTCTTACTTCATGGTGTTACCGAATGGCAGGTGTGCAATTACCAAGAACGGCACAAGAACAATTCAATACAGCAAAAAGAGTTAGTGAAACGGAAGCAAGAGCAGGTGATTTAGTGTTCTTTTCAGGAACATATGCAGGAAAGTTGATTACCCATGTGGGCATTTACCTTGGCGGAGGTAAAATGTATAACAGCAACGATTCAGGAATTGAGTACAGTTCAATCACAACGGGGTATTGGAAAGCTCATTTTTACAGCTATGGTCGTGTATTGAATTAGGAGGAGGTAGAAATGAAGAAGGTCATCTTTTGTATAAGTGTAATCACATTACTTGTAATAGTCGTATGTGGATATCTGGTTCAACAAAGTAGGGCGGAGGAACAAAGTGTAAAAGAAAAAATGCACGTGATGGCGCAGGAAAAGAAAGCATTGAATGTGCAGTCTAAGGCGACGGATGTTAATCAAGCTTTTCTTCGCATGCTTTTTGGTAATCAGAGTATAGAGGACAAACAAAAACAGGCGAAAGTAAAGACAACTGCGAAGGGATTTGCGATGGCATTTCCAAGCGCAGGTGAGCCTCAGAAAGAAACTGACTTGCAAGTTGTCAATGAAATAGACCATATCGAGATGTATCATAGAGAAGGGAATGCAGCTAGCTATCAATTTTTGACGGTGATAGAAGTCACCACATCTGTAAATAACATTCGCAGTACAAATAAAATGTTGATTCAAACGATTTTAGTGAAGCAAAAGCAGCAATTTTTAGTAGATAACGTATTAATTTTAACGAACTTATAGAAAATATTGGATTCTTCTGAAACGTGTTGCTATACTAATCGAAAAAAGGAGAAAATGACATGAAGAAAATAGGAATGCTCGGATTGATGTTGATGTTTTTGGTAAGTTTAGTAGCATGCGGTGGAAGTAAATATGATGAAGTGATTGATAAAGTAGTTGCGCAAGATAAGAAGTCGATGTCATCTAATTATATGTCAGATATTGCAGATGAACTAAATAGAAAAACTGCAGATGTGAAAGTGTATGATGACGGCAAATATATTGAGTTGAAATTCGGAAAAAATAATTACGAGTCCTTTTTTAAAAGAATGTCTGATGGTAGCTATGAAGAGGCATCTTATGATGACAAAGAATATGTAAAAGAAGATGCTAAATTAGAATACGAAGAAAAGAATGGGAGGGAGGTAAAACCTTCGAATCAATGATAAGTCCTTGTTATTATTTTAATATTGCCCAAACGATAGATGTTTAATTAAGATGGATGCCTATCGTTTGGTTGGGTATGCTTTTTATTAAGATGTATAGAAAAAATGAATACTTGTAAAGTTCACAAAATAGACACATGTTTCGCTTTCAAGAAATGATATACTGATTATGGGAATATTTAGATGAGAAGGAGATTAAGTTTATGCGTGAAATAAAAGTAGACGAAGAAAATTTGCAGAAGTATGCTACTTTGTTTGGCAAAATAGATAATAAAGCATATACACCTTTAAGAAATGGCAATATGAGCTATACTAGAGCTAATTCTATTAATGAATTTCGAAATAACTTGGTTGACTTAGTATTAGCAGTTGAAAAAATACAGCAAGCTGTTAGCCAAGATGCGTTGAGAGTGAAGCAAATGGGTACGGCATTTGCTAAACAAGACCGAGCGCTAGGGCAAGAGATTGGACAAATGGAGGTAAGGTAATGGATAAAGACAGCCACTTGATAGAAACCTCGCTGAGAACAAATAAAAGACAACAGGAAGAGGAAGAAGAAAAGGTGTTTCAATTGCGGCAAAAATTGCAAGGGCAACAATGGCTAGGGGAAGATTTGGAACATATACATAAACAAGAAATGCAACTACTAGATACATTAAGGAAAGGCTGGCAAGGCGCTGATGCGAGGGGATTTCATAATTATTTGGAGGAGCAACAGCAGAGGGATTTGAGTAAATGGAAAAAAGAAATTCGACAACAAGAAGATGCGATAGAAGAGTCAATACAGGAAAGTAAAACGCGACTTTTAAATTTCCAAACTGAACAACAAGAACTACAAGCGAGGTGGTTTAAATGAGTCGAATTGACATTGGAGAAATTGAGTCATTTTTAAGAACGCTTACAAATTCGAATGCGGATGCTAAAATTGTATTGCGAGATTTTCAGCGCACAATAAACTCTTATGTCGGTGATAAAAGCCTAACAGGACAAGCGATAGATGCTTCAAAAGCATATTTTGAAACGGGTTATGGAAGGCTTTGTGATGCTGTGCTACAGGCAATGGATGAGAGTGAACAGCTGTTATCGAAGTATATTCAAGATTTTTATAATCAAGTCAGTTCAGCATCTGATACAAGAATTGATGCAGATGTTTTGCAACAAGTTGCACAAGAAGTCCAAACACTTAAAAGGAAAAAGGAAGAATTGCAACAGTCGTTAAGCATTGGTACTGCAACCCTTCATCAGGGACAAGTGCAGAAATTTTCAATGGAATTGTATGATGCGATGGAAGAAGAGCAGATTCTAGAAAAATATCTTGCCTTTGAACAAAGTCATGCCCATTTTTTTGAATCATTTGGTACACTTGTACACGCGATTCAGCGTGCAATTGATCAAATATTACATCAAGTTAATTTCAGTTCTCAAACAGGTGTTTACAGCTTCTCTATAGGATTCTTGCCAGCTATGAAGGACTTAAATAAAGAACTTCAAAAAGCAAGAAAAATTAACCCTAAACTTGAACAAGAATTAGATAATTATCAGGTTTTAGCAATGGTTTACAAAGGTAAAAATGGAGAGCCACAAATTATGTGGTTATTAGAAAAAAACGGTGTAGGAGTGAGCAATAGCGAACTAAATCAATATTTAAATCGATGTGGGAAATACCTTGATGCTAGTAAGTATAGTATAATAACATCGGATGAGTTGAATAGGAAAATTAATAAAGCATGGGAAGATGGTGTATACTACCTTACTGGAGAAGTCTATTCTGGAGCAACAGGTTCTATACTTAAAGCTTCAGCCCATGTAGAAGAATGGAAAGGAAAACTAGATGAAAGTGGACTATACGATGCTGTACTGGGGCTTGGACTAAGTACAGCGGCAATTATGTATAAGAATGATATTAGTTCATTCGGTAACATGAGTTCAGAGGATGGTATTAGATATAATCAATACTGGAAGGATGTAGCTAAGAATTCTTCAAATCAGCAGTCGGAATTATACAACTTAAATCTTCAAGTGGTAGGAAAGCAGGAGTATAGTTTTGATACTTACAATGCTGACCCCGCCAGAGTAGTTTATGGATCAGGGAAAAATTCTAACCCTGTTGAGTGGAATGAGACAATTAATAATTTAAAAAATCAGAACGTAGAAGTTGTTATGAAAGAGAATGGTACCATGGGATATGCTCCTAAAACGGATTTCCAACAACCACAATTGAATATTGATAGCAAATCTTCCTACAGTGCATTAATACATGAACAACAGCATTACTTAGATGATGCTGCTCAAGGATTTAAAGGAAATGCATTCAATTTTCAAATTAAGAATAGGGTGCAGTTAGAGTTTAATGCGTACATGAAAGAAATACAAATTGCAGAGCGGACAGGGAATAGACAGTTAGCAAATCAATTATTTGAGAATTATATTCGTGAAAGAAATCAAATCATATTTGGTCAATCTCTACATTAAGGAGTTGGTATTATGGAATCAGCATTTAAAATAGCTAAAAAAATAAGTGAACAACAGTATACATCCGAGGATATTTGTCAATATTTAAATTCGGCTAGTATATCAGTAGTTTATCAAACATTAAAGGAGACTGCGGAAAGGTCATTGCAGGAAGAAAATGTACTAAATGAAGTGAAGGCTATTGCAATGGATGAAAGAGAAATCTCTGGGAAAGGCTTAGGCGCAACAACAATGAGGATTATAGCTATAGCAACTTTAAAAGAATTAGGTTATAGCGAGCTATTTGATTCGTTAGACGATGATGGTAAGAATTTGGTTATGGGAGCTTTTTTATAGAGTATATTTAAGGAGCCGCAAGATATTGGAAATTTAAAGCAGTTTGGGTTGTGAAACTTAGGCTGTTTTTACTTTATACTAATTGATGAGTTTGAGAGTGCAAGATATTTGTAAATAGAATGTAGCGATTATTGTGGCAGGTAATAGAAAAAAGTTATATATCAATAGAATAGGCACAGAAAAGAGAAATTAAATAATACGTGAGGTTAAGGCATTAAAGGAGATGACATAAAATGAATCAAACCAATATTTTTGATGACTTTAAAACGGTCCTTGCTGTTGAAGAAAACTTGAAAATACAGTATGCTGACAAAATTCCAAACGCTATGATGAAACTATGGAATGAGCTTGGTTTCGGTTCTTGTATGGATGGATATTTAAAAATAGTAAATCCTGAGGAATATAAAGAAATACTGACAGAGTCATGTCTTCGAAGCGAGAATACAATAGCTTTATTTGCAACGAGCATGGGGGATTTAATTTTATTAGAGACGGAAGCTGACGGAGATACTTATGTGGTAATGGTTAATTATAGATGGGGAAAAACAAGAGTCTTAGCATCGAATTTTGATTATTTTCTGCGTTTTTTAGAAGAAGATGAATTTAGATATAGAGCCTTAGAATGGTATCCATATCAAGGGGCTAAGGAAAAAAACGGAACCCCTGCCTATGAAGAATGTTTTGGCTATGTTCCATTACTAGCACTCGGGGGAGCTGAAAAGGTAGATAACCTAAAAAGGGTGAAATTAAAAGAACATATCTTATTAATATCGGCTTTGGTAGGACCTGTTGAATAGTTGAAGCGTATCTTGACTTACGGGAAGTTAAAAAAGGGAGTATTTATGAGGAAATCTATAATTCGGTTTTGTTATGCTATATTTTATAGTAAAGAGAGCTTTCAGTATCTATTAAAAAATTAAATGTAGCATTTAAAGTTGGGAGGTAATAACATGGAACATAAAGTGATGAATGGCTTTATTTCGATAGATCAAGTAACAGAAGATGTGTGTACAAAATATAGTGGAAGCGTCCCTGACGAATTAGTGAACATTTGGCGAGAATATGGAGTGGGTACTCTTTTAGGCGGATATCTTAAACTCATTAATCCTGATAATTTCCAAGACATTTTAGAAGAAGGCTATTTTAGAAGTGAGGTATCAATACCTATATTCGCAACGAGTATGGGAGATATAATTACTTGGGAAGATAACAGATACGTGAGAAAATTAAATTATCGGATGGGAACCTTTGAAGGAATAGCGGCAGGATTTGATTTTTTTCTTGATGATTTGGCAAGTGATTATTTTAAAGAAAAGTATTTTGAATTGGCGCAATATCAGGAAGCTGTTGAACAATTGGGGGAGACAGCCTACGACGAATGTTTTGGCTATATGCCATTATTAACACTTGGTGGTGCCGAAAAAGTGGAGAATCTGCAAAAAGTAAAATTGAGGGAGCACATCCTCTTGATTTCTGCTTTGGCATGATCAATGAAATAAAACTTAATAGCAAATAAATTTTCTGAAAAACAAGCAGTTTAACAAACTAGGGATAGTAATAGCGATGATTAGAGTGCTACATATCATTTTTTGTGACTTAGAATCAAGTAGCGTAACAGGTTCTATACTGGGAGGGAAATTTATTAATTGGGCTAGCTCATCTAGAGGCGCGGTTTTTCTACGGCCAAGTAATCAATATAATCTTCGGAATTGCACACGTGCAGTTTTCGGCATATTTCAAATCCATGTTTATAATAGTCATGATTTCGCCAAGGACAATGACTTTCATGTATAAAATGTTGAGTTAAACATTGAAGTTATTGGGATGAAATGGTACTATGTATGTATCCAAATTTAAATAAAATATGGAGGTGGAATTTATGGAAAAAGATTTAGTATTTTTATTTAGAGAACTGTACGTTCAAAATGCAATAAAAATAGATTTTAGACAAAAAGATGGAGAGCAAGGTATCGAGAGAAAGGCTGTAAAAGATGCGGTAAAGAATTATAACTCTAATAAAACAAATAAGCTTGAAGAGAAGGAACTTGTTCAATCAATTTTCAAATGCATTAGGCTGATTGATAAGTATACTAACCATAATAAGTTAAACGAGAATGATTACTTATTGCTTGGAGATTTGGAAGAGGCTTTTGGTGAGGAAGAATTGACGAAGCTTATGATAGAGAAAGAGCTAGAAAAATCTTTTGGGTATAGTGTACTTACAGGTATAAAAAGCGAGATTCTAACCAAGCGTTCAGGAGATAATAGAGTTAATATTTTGGCTTACCATCACGGCATACATATTACTTCAGTAAATATGGATGGAGTAGAGACTACGACATCTTTAGAACTGAGAAAAGAAGATGTAGACTTATTTATAGAGGCAATGGTTAAAGCATCAGATGATATGAATGAGCTTGAAAAATCTTAATTAAAGGGATGAAAATAATGCTAAAGCAAATGGAAGGAATGGATTTTTTCGAACAGGAAAAGTTAATTTCGAAAAGGATACAAGAAGCGTATTTAAAGGTGGAGCCTGAGTTTATTAAGGATTTAGATCAAGAATGCTCTGGTGTGGTAGATAAGAGAATGGAATCTACAGAAACATCTTTTGGAAATTTGTTTTTAAAATATTATTTTTCTAGAGTATCTGAAAAACATTTAAGTATAGAATTGAAAAGCAATATTATGTCTGGGATGCCTGTTGTTAAAGGAACTAGAGTGAATATCACGACGATTTTAGGTTACCTAAAAGATGGAGAAGAATTTTCCGCAATAGAAGAAGATTTTAAAATTACTAAGAATGAATTCGAGGATGTTCTTTCTTACACTATTAATATTTTAAGTGAGCCTTACGAATGATGGGGAAAATTTCTTTGTTACTCGATGAAAATATAACTCCTCAAGCAACGGCATGTTTTGAACAACTAGGTTATGAATGTACGCATATTCGGGATTTGGATTTAGTAGGTATAACTGATGAAAAGGTGCTAGACTTAGCAATTGAGAGGGAAGCGTGCTTATGTACTTGTAACGGTAAAGACTTTGTTGTTCAAGTACCGCCCAATCTTAATTTTAGGGTGAAGCAGCATGAAGGCTTGTTTTGGAATAAGCATAGGGCAGGTTGGACAAGAAAAGCTAATCCAGATATATGTAATGCCATTAATATTTATATAGTGTCTAATTCAGCAACAGGTTTTAGAAATCATATCGTTAACGTAAAAAAGGACCAGGGAAGATTTATATGTACAACTAAATTTCCTATCAGCTGATAACGCAGAATATAGCGATTTGTGTTGCAAATAAATAGCAACTTGCATAATAAATATCATAAAACAAGCAATTTCACAAACTAGGTGTAGCTATAGCAATGATTAGAGAGCCTAATATCATTTTTCGTGACTCTTAATCAGCGGGTCGGGGGTTCGAAACCCTCACAACCCATCTTATAAAACCGTTTAGGCTGTGGAGCTTAGGCGGTTTTTAATTTTTGAAAATAGAGGTTAAAAAGTGAAGAAAATGCTTCCGTGGGCAGAGCGTGGGTAGAGACATCTAAAATGGCTTTTTGAAAGACTCTGCGGCTTTCTTGTGTGTCTCTTGTAAAACGTGTGCATAGGTATCAGCGGTTGTTATCATTGATTTATGTCGTAATCGTTCTTGGACCACTTTAATATGCTCGCCTTGCGATATAAGCAAGGTACCGGACATGTGGCGCAAATCATGGAACCTAATGTGTGGTAAACTATATCTTTTGGTAAAACATGTCCAACGCTGATATATGCTGTCTGGACGTATAGGTTTCCCCTCGATATCTGCAAAGAGGAATTTGTGACCTTCCCATTTACCTGTTCCTGATTCAACATCCTGTAAATATTCAACGATTAAATCTGTTAACCACTGTGGAATGTCCACACTGCCAATCACACTATTTTTTGTATCTTGAACACCCTTAACACCTTCACCGACTACCTCAATGATCATTTGCTCAAATCGAATTTTATTTTCTTTAACATTGATATGCTTTTCTTCAAGTGCTACTAGTTCGGCTTCACGGCATCCAGTGACGACATCGCCGTTTAACATTAAGTAATAGAAAGGCCCCTCGAATTTTGTTTCGAGGGGTTTGTTTTATTCATTTATGACATTCTCACGTGCGATGTACTTAGAGCCGTCTTCTTCATATACAATAACTTTAGTGGGCTGGTTATCGCCATTAAACCTATACAGTTTAGTTCCTACATCTAATGAATTGGACTCGTTATTTTGAGTAGGTGAAGATTCTCTATCTAATCGTTTACTTATTTTTCCGATAAAGTCCCCAGTAGAAGCTTCATCAGCGGGTTCATTGGTCGGTACGAAGTTGGTATCGTCAACCCTTATTAATGAAGGAACCTCTTTACTCTGTGTGTTATTGTAGATGAGGATTCCTGCGATTACAATACCAACAATACATACAATTGAAATTATAAGTTTCTTATTCATACTAGAGCCCCTTGTTTATTGATTTTTTGCCAAAATATATTCTTTCTTAACTGTGCTAGTGTATTTTGTAGAAGTACCGGTCAGCATATTTGCACCGTTGTATTTTTTAACTGTATACGTGTTTTTGTATGTGTCGCCATAAACAGCTGGTCTAGTCCATTTATTTATATTTGAAGGAACAAGGTATCCAGAACTTTTATTTTTATCAACACTCAAGGAGATAGGGCCATATCCCAAACTTACTGACAGAGTAGATTGTTGTGTTGAGCTGAAGTAATAACCCGCAACATTGTATTTATAGGCTTTAAAGTCTGGATGCCAGCCGATGAAAGTATTTGTTTTTTGTTTTACTTGAGATTTAAGAGTCCACTTTTCATAACCCAGCATAGCACTGCGAAGCATTGGCGAACTTGGTGTTGAAGACGTATCACGAACTAGAAATTCATCAGGAGTGTTTCCTGACGTGGCTTCATCAAGTGTCAGCACTGGAAGAGGGGTCTCTTCTGATGTTGATATTTCATTTGCTATCGCTGAAATTGGCGAAAGCAATGGTGCAGCTACAAGCGTAGTAGCTAGTAGTGGTATTAAAACGATTTTCCCGATTTTATTTGCTTGCATAATTCTTACCTCTTTCTGTTTGTAGTTTGTTCTTCTTTAATTTACCATAGCACATATGAATTGTCAAAATAATGTATATTTAATAATCCAGTTGGTGAACTAAACTACAAGAAGACCGCCAGCATTGGACGATTGGCGGTCATTATTTTGCCCTTTTCCATGGGTAGGGCGTGGGCAGAGGGAAACGTTTTTTAACGATTATTGAAGTTTATAAACGACTATACGAAAACGAGAAACCGCACAACGGAGCCATTAACGACTATTAAAGCATCTTAACATCTATTCACAAAGTGAACTCTTAATCAGCGGGTTGGGGCTTCGAAACCCTCACAACCCATCATAAATAGTTTTTTTACTCGTTTCAATGGATAAAATTGATTGACTAACGGAATTTATAATACCAGCACTGGGGATATTAGGTCACATTTTTTCAATACAGGTTTAAATTATTGCTCATGATTCAACTTTCAGCTTGTTCTTGCTGATGGTATCCCCTGTTTGCAATAAGGTCAGCGAATATATATTTGAGTGTGGCAAAGGCTATAAACGGACTTTATAAAGGTGTGGAGTGGATTAAATGGTATTAAAGTAAGCATGGGGAAAGAAAAAACAAACAAGAAGATGTAGGGAGATAATTTAAAAAAAGGAAAATAGCTTGTTATACAGGGTGGGAATGTGGAGGTAATAACTGATATTTCTATTTACAAGTAGGTCGCGTTATTTGTTACTTAAATTAAGATGAGAGTGCTCTTGCAATGTTAAGTGATAGGTAATAAGTATCTCTTTTAGTCATATAGATTGAATAGACAGATTAACGAATTTATATGCCCTCTTTAATTAGGAGTCTTGAGATAACTGCATGTAAAATAATTGATGGCATTCAACGGTTGTATTTTTTGATAATACATGCAGTTTCTTAATACTTTACTCTGTATCTTCGAATGATAACAATTAGAAAACTTTAGTGACTACTTGAGCAACAAAGTTAGGTAGATCTAAGAATTTGGGAGGTTCTGTTTCAATAGCTAAATCAATCCAATTGTAAGAGTTTATGTATAATTCTTGGATTTCATTTTTGTGAGCTATTTTTTTTACCTCGCATAAAGTTATTATTTGTAATTTTTTGCGTTCTTTCCTGGCTATATAGGTATGCATAACTCTCAAGTAATCGTTAATTTGATTAGCCGTTATTTCATCGCTGAAAAAAGAAGGAGGCAAAATATACACCGCTCTTGAATTATTAAATTTGACATAGACTTTTGCACTGTTGTTATCTGTGAGTGATATCTCAGAAATATATCCATTCGCTTTGATAATTTGCCCAACATCTTTTTCGCTGATTTGATTTAGTTCTCTAGAATTGATTCTTGGACTTCTGACACGAGTACCATTTTGTTCAGTTTCTGTTAGCACATCCCCGGTACCATCTGTATTTAATTTTGCATCAATGTAATTTCTTGGATTTTTTGAATCACTCTTAATTTGATTCGCATTCTTACCCTTCGTAGTATCAGTTGCCCTAGTAGGGATGTATAGTTTTTTGAAAAAATCTTTATTTCTGCTTTTTAATTTAGCGCGAGTCAGCCCACCCTCAATCTCTGCTATTTTCTCGCCTTTTCGCTTTAACTCTTCTCTATCAAAATTTAAAATACAGTCTTCAGAATGGTTATCCCCCCTATAAGTCCTTAAGTAATTCAATTCTTTTCTAGAAGCGAAAGTTAGTCTTGAATCGCAGTTTTTTGTAGAGCAAATCAAACGGTTTTTTATTAGATTGAAATCTTCATGCAGTGCTATTTCTTCTAATGTCATCTTTCCTATTCCAGTAACAAAGGCATCGTTAATTCGGGCCATTATATACCTCCTTTTATAGTTAAGTAATTTTTATTTATCAACCTTACTAAATCAATTAAAGCATTCTTTACATCGACTTAAAGAAAGCGATTACATTATAGGCTAATCATGATATAATTGAAGAATAGTTTTAATTAATAGAATTGGATGATATACCCTTATTATAACAGAATCAATAAAAGGCGCAATCTATTACGCGAGTATTAGTTAGAGTTTTTCAAGTTGTAATATTTGAATGAAACTTTGTATTTACACAAATGTGAATAAAAATATAGGGTGCTAGTGAACCAAGGGAGTAACTTTAGAAATGAGGGATTTGAGTGACAGATGAAAAAAGTATTAAATGTAGAACTATTACCTAAATCTACAAAGGGAATTTTGTTAAATCCATTTGCGAAATCCTTAGATGAAGCAATTGGAGGTGTAGTTGGAGCTGTTCTCAAGCCGTTTGTCAAACTAAGCATCCTAAACGCGGCTAATATTGAAGCCTATCGTGAGAAAATCAAAGCACGGTATGAATTAATTCCAGAAGAAAATAGAAGTTCTGAAAGAATTGGCTTAGTCCTTAAAGCTATTGAAGATTCTAAGTATCAATTGGAAAATAATCTTTTACAAGATTTTTTTGCTAGTCTTTTAGCTCAGACGGTTGATAATCGAAGTAATGCAGATATCTAGCCCTGTTTTTCTTCTATTCTTGAGAACTTATCATCGAAAGATGCGGAGCTCTTAAAAAATTTAAATGAAGAAAGGGCCATGGCTCTTGTGCACATACGTTCTATTGCTGAGGATAGTAACGAGAGGGTTACCATGATCTTAGAAGAGGATATTCTATATAAGCAATCAGGATGTGTTTACAAATATATATAATTTGTCTATTTCTAATTTAGAGAGACTGGGTTTGATAAGGATTGAATCTGATAAAGCAATGATTGCTATAAATGAAGGCTTAATTGCGAAATTTAAAATGTCTACGATATACAAAGCTGCTGTTAGTGAGCTTCCAATTTTCGAGAAATATGAAACTCACCACTATGTATTTAAAGAACCGTATACAATTAATGCTCGTGTTGTGGTTACCCAATTAGGTGAGGCATTGCTTGAAGCTGTTTTACCAGAGTACAAAGATAATTTTAAAGTAATGAGTGATAGTTAATTCTACAGTATTTTATTAGGAGCTGTATTTTTAATCTATTGACTTTAAGATTTAAGTAGAAGAGTCTTTTGGGATATTTAACCTATATTTATAGAGAGAAGGAAGGTTTAATTGTTTTGGATAGCTATCAAAAAGCAAAATAAAAAGAGCCGTTCATCTTCAACTCAAAGACAAACGGCCCTTCCCATCACCCATTCCCAGTAATCAAATTCCACACCAACAACACCAAAGCCAAAACCAACAATAAATGTATCAGCTTCCCACCAATCCGCAGAATTAAGCCAATCATCCATATCACAAATAGAACTACAATAATGGTCCAAAGAATTCCTGACATATGTAACCTCCTCAAGCTTTGCCATCCTTCTCTTTACCACCCTACAAAAAGCTAAAACCTCCCCCCAATCCAAAAGAAGCAATCAAAAATCACAATCAAACACAGGTTTATGCTATTATTAGTGTTAAATAGGAGGGATACTGATGCAAAATATCCAAGGTCACGAACCGTCTTTACCACACATATCTGGAATGTTTATCCGAAATGATTTGGTTGCTTCACCAGAAGAAGCAAAGCGGAAACAACGACACGTATGGGGACAAGCGCAATATCAGAGCATCTCGAACAATCTTGCCAAAGCAAACATGACAGTCCTTATCCCGCAGATTGCCGTCACTTATATAGATACGCACCACCAAATATTCTATTACCCAACAAAACGTTTTCAAGCCACAGACACAGCATCAACTTCTGAACGAGCGCAATTAGGTTACGCGCTGCAAAGTGCCAAAGACAATAACCTGGATGTCTACTTACCACTACAACTAAGCGAAACGACATGGTTTCAAGCTCTGTACAATCATTTCGATTCCAACGAAAACCAAGCATTTTTAAAAGATAGCGCAACATTTTCGATTCAAATTGCAGACGAAATGATGCAACTTTACGAATCAGCTTACGGCGCACAGATAAAAGGTTTCTACCTCCCTTTTGAAGTAGATAACGCGAATTTGTATGAAGGAAAAGCCCTTGATCGCTGGATTGAATATTACTTACAACCAGTAACTACACACTTACGGAATTTGCTACCAGAAGGGCGCATTGTCACCAGTCCGTTACTATATACAAACTTGAAGCAGCCGTCCGAAAATGACCTATCTCAATGGAATACAATGTGGCAGAATGTGTTCTTCCGGACGGAGCTAGATACGCTGATGCCGCAAGATGGTGCAGGATGGGAGAGTGCCTCGGCTGACCAACTAAGCGCGTGGTATCGTTCAATGGCGGATATGATAACAACGAGTAACGCAGATAGAAAATTACAAGGTCGCTCTGCCACGGTGGAGCTATGGAATAATCCAGAATCGTATAGTATGTCCGGTTCCAATACGATGGATATAACGCGGCTAAAGAAAAATATGCAAGCAGCGGAACCTTACGTGCAACGCCATATCTCATTTAGTGCGCACAGTTTAATGCCGATGAGCGAAGATTTCCTTGCAGGACAAGCGAATAATGAGGCATATTACCAGGCATATACAGAAAGCCAACGCCTCGGCTATATCCCAACGAAACAAGTGAAAACTCCCGAAGTAACACATGCTATCCAGAATCAGAACAATGTGGTCTTTCACATCACACGCGTTGGAGAGGAAACAGGATACGTTCTTTATCGCACATGGAACGGCAAACGCATCAAAATTAAAGAAATGAATGCAAAAATAGAACAAATAGCGTTTACCTTCACGGATAACCAAGTGCTACCACATGCAAGCGTCAGTTATGAGTTAATGGCATTTGATGCTTACGGCAATCGAAGTTTTCCATACACGTGCGCGCTATCACTACCAGCCACAATTGCGGACGGCATTGCTGATTTCACGAAAAAAATATCGAAGGTGAATGCCGAAGCTCTGTCTACCGGTTTGCCTGTCCAAACATTCACTTTTGCGGATCAATCTGAAGGCTTTGCATACGAAGGGAATACGGTGCTGGCCACGCGTTTAACAGAGCATCGCCCCTATGTGTCTTGGACTGAAAAACGAGAAGATTATACCGTTCAGGAACAAATATACACAGACACCGAAGGATTCGCCCATCTTCGTTTAGACTTAGGAAAGAATTGCCCCATCCAAGCGATTGGAATGTCTTTTCTGCAAGACCGAAATGCGTCTATTCGAATCCCTGCATCCATTCAATACGAGGTGGATGGACATGCCTACGCGATAGCCAAACAACCAAGTATCCCCCAAATTGATTTCACGCAACCTGTGACTGGTGAAAATACGTATCAACCAGGCGAGTATTGGTATTGGGGCTTCCCAAGAACCGTGGCGCAAGGCCAGATCATAGATATTAAAATACGTATAGAATACAATGTTTTTCTATTCATGCGCGAACTTCTGGTTTTATAAAACTTATATAGAGTCCTGATACACGTAAGAAAAATAACAGAAATTGAGCTATCTAGTTGATTTCTCCATTTTCAAAGTGCTAAGCTTAAATTGTAAGCGCTAACAATAAATGAGGAGGAGCAAAAATGAGATTAAAAGAGAAAGTAGCGATCATTACTGGCGGAGCAAGTGGTATTGGAAAGGCTACAGCGGTTAAATTTGCGGAAGAAGGAGCCAAAGTTGTCATTGCTGATTTTTCGGAAAAAGGGGAACTTGTAGCGAAGGAGCTTCGCGAACAAAATTTTGAGGCGCATTTTGTTAAAACGGATGTCACGAATGAGGCTGAAATCGAAAATATGGTCAAAGAAACCGTCCGTGTTTTTGGCCGCTTGGATGTTTTATTTGCGAATTCAGGCATTGCGGATGATGGGAATATCGACGCGTTATCGTATGAGAAGTGGAAACGAACGATAGACATTAATTTAAATGGTGTATTTTTGTCCAATAAATATGCGATTGAGCAGATGTTAAAGCAAGGCGATGGCGGCTCAATTGTGAATGCAGGCTCGATTCATAGTGTGGCCGGAAAAGAAGGAGTAACGGCTTACGCATCGGCAAAAGGTGGCGTCAAACTGCTTACGCAAACGCTTGGTGCTACTTATGCGCGTAAAGGCATTCGTGTCAACGCGGTCGGACCAGGTTATATTGATACTCCGCTCATCGAGGCAGCACAAGGTGAGGCACGCCAATCATTAATTAACCTCCATCCAATGGGTCGACTTGGAAAACCAGAAGAAGTAGCCAATGCAGTTTTATTCCTTGCGAGCGAAGAAGCATCATTTATTTCAGGCACAATTCTCGTAATCGACGGTGGCTACACAGCCGTTTAATAGCAAAAACTAAATCAGTGAATCTAGAATTCAAAACCCATCTTAAAGCCTCAATGGATTTCATTTCTGTTGGGGCTTTTAATTTGCCGCTTGAATAGCCAACCCCGTCACCAAACACTACTAACTGTAAACAAACATACAAAAACCCGAACTTCCCCTCTCGCCAAGCTCCATCTAAAAAACAGCTCTACCAAATAACTCCAAGCCTTCCTCACAAAAAAACCTACAATTTCACAGTAAAATTCCCCCCATTTGGATAAATAGATGCAGGTGAAAAGAAACATATAGCTTGATTGTCTCCGGTTATGTAAATTTTATTACCTATTTTTCCCTTTATTCGTATCCTTCGCTCTAGTATAATGGCAGAGTAAGCAAATTCCAAAGAAGGAGCTGAAGAAATCGCAGAGGTTGGTGAAAGTGTCACTAATTTTAAGGTAGAAGATAAAGCGCTTATTTTATGCATCAATTCCCATTTGACGACATCTTAAAAGCGCTAAAAGTCATCATCGATTTTTGAAAAGCGAAAAAGATAGTAAGCGCTTAATAAACAAATGAAAGAGCATGGATTGAGAGTTGTAAAAACCTTGCTCCACGCTTTTTTTGTTTTAAGCAAACGAACAACAGAACTACAGAGCTATGTATCAACGGAATATAGCTTGAAAAAGGAGGAAAACAGAATGAAACAAAACAACAAATGGTATCGGATTCTGGTAGGGTGTCTACTCATTTTCTTAATTGGTATGGTAGCATTCCCACAGGGTAGCAAGAGCGAAGCAGCAGGAACATCGACAGTGAAAAGCGTGACAATTACTTATCCAGAGGGGCAAACAAGCGCAACTGCTTTTGTAGATACACTTTCTCTTCACTTCACGCTAGATGTACCAAAAATGGCAGAAGGAGAACAGACACATATTACATTTGGACAACCCAATTCACTAGGGTATAATCGCGCTTCTTTTAATATCGGTGGAGCATTTCAAGTGACGCCGGATGCGACTGGATTCACGCTGACAGCTTTGCAAAATACGACACCACAGCTTGTGCAAGTCGCGATTCCAGCTAACTACACAGCAAATGTATCAGGAACAGAGACGATTCCTTTGTCTATAGAGCTAAACGGACAAACCACATCGGTAAACATGACAATTAAAGAATACAAAGATACCGTGGATAAAAGTGAGCTGGTGAAAAAAATCCCACTTGGCTTTACAGCTGACGGAAACCTAGAATGGGTGGCATATTATAACTACAATCAGTTAGCCGTGTCAGGATTACCTGACTATCCATTCGTTTTTCAAGATACAGTAGGTGCGAATCAAGTTTTAGTTAAGGATAGCATTAGCGCGTACAAAGTTTCAGAGCCAATCGCAGCAGATGGTTCACGTAACTTAACGCATGACAGTTATGATTTTGATATGAGTAATTTCTTGCAAAAAGAAGCTACAAACACAGGCTGGAATTACGAAAATGCATCTTTCAAAGGGTTCCCGTCGCTAACAGGAGGAACATTACCAAACACTGCGAGTTATTATATCGTTTATGAAACAAAAGTCACAGATGACGGCACGAGCCTTTACACCAATGAGCTGTACACGCAAGGAGTTATCAATGGTAACGGAAGTGAGCCGATTCGTATCCAAGACCGTTCTCCAGCGCAATTTCAAGCAGCAGGACAAGGATCAGGCGATAGCGATAATCTAGTAGGATCACTCGTATTTGAAAAAGCAGATAGCGCAGATACGAGTATCAAACTAGCAGGCGCCACATTTACATTAACAGACCCAACAACACAAGAAGTTTTCGCAACAATTACCACGGATGAAACAGGTACTGGAAGCCTTGGTGATATTCCGTACGGTTCCTATGTGCTGCAAGAAACCAAAGCCCCAGAAGGCTATCAACTATCAGATAAAACATATCCAGTAACCATTTCCGAGGATCAGCAAAAAGTCGATTTAGGAACAATCTCGAACGACAAAACACCGCCACCTGTGGAGCCAAAAGGATCGCTGACATTCGAGAAAGTAGATAGCGCAGATCCAACGATTAAGCTAGCAGATGCAACGTTCCAATTGACAAATCAAGCAACTCAAGAAGTCTTTGCAACGATTACGACAGACGAAGCAGGTCTAGGTAACCTGAATGATATCCCGGCAGGCGAATACACATTACAAGAAACGAAGGCCCCAGAAGGCTATCAACTATCAGATAAAACCTTCCCTGTAACAATTTCAACAGACCAACAAAAAATTGATTTAGGAAAAATTTCGAATGACAAAACACCACCACCCGTTGAACCAAAAGGATCGCTAACATTCGAGAAAGTAGATAGCACAGATGCAGCAATCAAGTTGGCAGACGCGACATTCCAACTAATAAATCAAGCAACCCAAGAAGTTTACGCGACGATTACTACAGATAAAACAGGTTTAGGCAGCCTAAATGATATCCCAGCAGGCGAATACTCATTAAAAGAAACAAAGGCTCCAGAAGGCTACCAACTATCGGAAAAAACATATCCAGTAACCATTTCCGAAGATCAGCAAACAGTTGATTTAAAGAATATACCAAACACAAAAGTACCAAGTAACCCCGTGACACCTGTCGAACCAATGACACCAGACCAACCAGAAAAGCCTAGCAAACCAATTACTCCAAGCTGTCCAATAATACCAAGCGTCCCATCAACTCCAAGTGCAAGTACACTAATAACTCCAGTGGACGTGGCAGGAAAGCCGACTCGTATTGTATCAGAAGTAACGCCATCAGCACCAATACAAACATTACCTACAACGGGCGATACATCAAATGATACACTTCCATTGTTTGGAGGACTGCTTATTCTAAGTACAGGCGGCTATTTCTTAATTCGTCGCAAAGGCTAAAAATAATAGAACGCGTATCTTGTTTCGGCAGGATACGCGTTTATTATGAACCGCTATTGCATAAAGTCAGCAAAGTGTAAAATAAATTATGTAAAAAGTAAATGGAAAACACAATTTTTGCGTATCTTATCGTACGTTATTGTTCTCCCGCGTGGTGTCTTCTAAAGAACGATGAGCGTGTAAAAATGAGTCCTAGAACCATTATAGTAACTATTTATCAGTATACAACCGAAATAGGAGTATTCGCACTACACGATACAATTTACAAAAAACATCAATAATAAGTTGCTCCATCGAACTAACCATGATATAATATTTTTGGAAACGGTTACTTCATTTTGAATTCAGGAGGAATTTTGATGGAAAACAGTATGCTAAGGGAAGAAACAGGTGGCGAAAAGGGTTTTTACAAGTTGTCTTGGTTGCAGCGGATTGGTTTTGGTTCTGGGGATATGGCGCAAAACTTAATTTACAACACGGTGTCAACGTATTTGTTATTTTTCTACACGAATGTTTTTGGGTTAAATCCTGGTTCTGCGGCGACAATGTTTCTAGTTGTTCGTATCATTGATGCAGTGTGGGATCCGATTGTTGGAACGATTGTGGATAAGCACACGACGCGGTTTGGGAAGTATCGGGGCTATTTAATTTTGGTTGGATTGCCATTGTCGATTTTCGCAATACTTGTGTTTTGGAATGGTTTTTCGGGAAGTTTGTTGTATGCTTACATTACGTATGTGGGGTTGTCGATGCTTTATACGTGGATCAATGTTCCTTACGGTGCGCTGAATGCTTCGCTAACTCGTGATAATGACGAAATTACAAAATTGACGTCTACGCGGATGTTCTTGGCGAATCTTGGTGGACTTGCTGTGGCTTACGGTGTGCCTGTTTTGGTTAAGTTATTTTCTACAGACGGATCATGGGATACGAAAGCATCGGCCAGTGGTTGGCTCATCACAATGACGATTTATGCGGTTGCAGGTTTTGCTATTTTAATTTTCTGTTTTACGCAGACGAAAGAACGCGTTGTTATGGAAGTGGAAAAACAAGATGAGGTGAAGGTTTCTGATTTGCTGACGGAATTTAAGCGAAACAAACCGCTACGTGTCTTGGCTTTCTTCTTTATTACTGCTTTTGCAATGATGTCTATTGGTAATGCTGGCGGGGCTTATTATATGCAATATGTTGTAAAAGCTTCTGACTCGGTGCAGTGGTTCAACGCGCTAGGCTCGATTCCGGCGTTTATTTTCCTACCTTTAGTTCCATCCATCAAAAAAGCGATTGGTAAAAAGCAATTATTCATGGTCTTTCTTGGAATTGCGGTTATTGGGATGATGGCGTTATACTTTATTCCGAATCCTCAAGATCATGTGACGCTAGTTTTGATTGCGCAGTTCATTAAATCGACTGGGGTTATCGTTGCTACAGGTTATATGTGGGCGCTTGTTCCGGAGGTTATTTCTTACGGAGAGCTTCAATCGGGACGCCGTATTTCTGGTATTGTAAACGCTTTAACCGGATTCTTTTTCAAATTTGGTATGGCGTTGGGTGGCGTAATTCCTGGCTTTGTTCTTAGCATTACTGGTTACAATGCGAACAGTGAGGCGCAGTCGGCATTTACGCAAGAAGGGATTCTGTGGCTTGTAGCTGTATTGCCAGCAATTTTGCTGATTGTGGCGATGATTATTATTTCTAAATATGATATTACAGACGAGCGTTATCTCGAAATTAGCCGTGAAATCGAAAGTCGTAAAGATAATTAAAAGTAGGAGGTAAAGGGGTATGCAAATTGAAAATCCAGTTTTAACAGGTTTTAATGCTGATCCGTCTATTATTCGAGTGGAGGACACGTATTATATTGCAAACTCAACGTTTGAGTGGTTTCCAGGCGTGCAGATTCACGAGTCAACCGATTTAGTTCATTGGCAGCTTATCGGGCATCCGCTGTCCACAACAACATTGCTTGATATGAAGGGAAACAAGGATTCAGGCGGGATTTGGGCGCCGGATTTATCGTATGCAGACGGGAAGTTTTGGCTTGTGTATACGGATGTTAAAATAACGGAAGGCGCTTTTAAAGACGCTACGAATTATTTAACGACGGCAGAGGACATTCGCGGACCTTGGACGGACCCGATTAAACTAAACGGTGTTGGTTTTGACGCTTCTCTTTTTCATGATGACGATGGCAAAAAATACTTGGTTCAGATGGAGTGGGATCACAGAGAGTATCGCCATCCGTTCAACGGTATAAAGCTGACGGAATACTCGGCGGAAGAAGAGCGTTTATTGCCGGAAACGGGACGGATTATTTATCACGGAACAGATGTGAAGTTAGTTGAAGGCCCGCATATTTATAAATTATTTGGGTACTATTACCTTTTCTGCGCGGAGGGCGGGACGCTGTTTTCGCATCAGGAAGTTGTGGCGCGTTCCAAGACATTGTTTGGGCCTTACGAAACGCAGCCGGGTGAGGTGTTCTTGACGGCTTTTGATTCGCCGGACAGCTATTTGCAGAAAACGGGGCATGGCGCGCTAGTTGAGACGCCTGCCGGTGAGTGGTATTTTGCGCATTTAACGGGTCGCCCTTGGCATCATGATACGGAGTCAAGCCATGATCCGCGAGGCTGGTGTACACTTGGACGGGAAACCGCGATTCAAAAAGTGACATGGGATGGGGATAACTGGCCTCATATTGTTGGCGGGAAACAAGGCAGTCGTTTTGTTGATGCGCCAAAAGACGCGGTGTCGCAAGTTTATCCGCTTACGTATGATGAAAAAGATGATTTTGATGCGGCTTCGTTGAATATTAATTTCAATACGTTACGTGTACCTTTTGATGAAAAAATGGGCTCGCTTTCTGCTAATCCGGGGCATTTGAGGCTGATTGGGAAAGGGTCTTTAGCGAATGAACATGAGTTGTCGCTCGTTGCAAGACGTTGGCAAGCGTTTCATTTTGAAGCGGAAACGGCGGTTAAATATGAGCCGACGACGTTCCAACAGATGGCTGGATTGGTCAATTATTACAATTCGCAACA
Source organism: Listeria booriae (assembly GCF_000766865.1). GTDB lineage: Bacteria > Bacillota > Bacilli > Lactobacillales > Listeriaceae > Listeria_A > Listeria_A booriae. Next base: position 177,218 of record NZ_JNFA01000011.1, on the reverse strand, counting down.
CTGGTCGATGATTCACGTGACTTGGAATGAGATAAACGGCCGGGTCATTGAAGTTACTCAAAACGATTGCGGCAATCTGACGAGCTTTTTGAAAGAAGAAGCGATAAGCGTTCCGGACAGTGCGGAGTATGTGTATTTCAAAGTTCGCGTGGAGAAGAGTCATTATGTGTACGCCTACTCATTTGATGGCGAGAATTGGCAAGATATTAAGCCAAAACTAGATGCCAAAATTTTATCTGATGACTATGTCGTGCAGTCATATGGCGGTTTTTTCACAGGTGCTTTTGTCGGAATGGCGAGTGTCGATTACTCTGGCTACGATTTGCCGGCTGATTTTGATTATTTTGCTTATAAGGAAAAATAAAAATGTGAACCACTGTACTAGAAATAGGCGGTGGTTCTCTTTAACTTTTAACATGACGATATGTTATACTTTTAAAAAAAGGCAGTAGGAAAGGGACGTATGGTATGACTAAAAAAACTGATCAGGATGTTATGAGAGAAAACAATAAAAAATTAGTATTAAAAACTCTATTTAATGCTGGTCAGACGTCAAGGAGCTCGATTGCAAGTGCGGTTCATCTACAGAAATCTACGGTGTCTTCTATTATTCTTGAACTGCATGAGGACGGGCTTATTGAGGAGCTTGGCATTGGAGAGGCTTCGAACGCGGGTGGACGGAGACCGAATTTGATTCAATTTAATTATCGATACGGCTATGTGCTGGCCTTTGATATGGGCGCTAGGCATTTACGGTATTCGGTTAACTATATGAACGGCGAGGTTATTCAAAAAGAGTCGCTGCGTCTAACTGGTCACAGTATCAAAGACGTTTTTCAGATGATGCAGCAGGTCATTTCTGGCTTGCCTGCTTTTGATACGATGAACGGGTTGCTAGGAATTGCTGTTTCGGCGCATGCCCCTGTTCACGAAAATGAGATTCGATATAGTCCGTTTTTGGAACTCGATTCGTTTTCGTTATTGGAGGCGTTGCAGGGAATTGTGGATGTTCCGATTCGTTTTGAGAATGAGGCTAATTTGACGGCGATTTCGATTCGTGATTTCTGGTATTATTCGGGCGAGGAGCCACTTAGCAGCTTGCTAGCCTTGAATATTCATAACGGGATTGGCGTCGGCACCATTATTAACGAGCAACTGTATCACGGTATGCAAGGGCTGGCCGGGGAAATCGGGCGTTCGGTCATTTACAAGGATGGCCAAGTGTATCGATTAGAAGAACTGTATTCTGAAAAAGCGGTCATGGAAAAAATAGCGCAACAAAACGGTAAACAAGAACTAACAGTAGAAGAGTTCGTCGCCTTAATCAAAAGTAAAGACAGTTTTGTTTTGGCGGTCGTTGATGAATGGGTCACGGCGATTGCGCAAATAACGTATAACTTAGTACAATACGGCGCGCCAGAAGCAGTTTTCTTATCATCGCGTTCTTTATCGCAATTTCCGGAGTTGTTAAACCGAATTTATGAGGAGTACAAAGCATTAAATCCGCTAGGGGAAACACGAATTGAGTTCACACAACACGATATTTACGAATCCTCGTTGCTCGGAGGTGTCGCGCTTATTGCACGGCAAGTTCTAGGTCTAGAATCACAAGACCTCATTTTCAAAAAATAAGTATCGATAAAACTGCGGACGTGTATGTTCGTGGTTTTTATTTGGAAATTTTGATGAAAACGCTTTACAAAAAGGAAGAGACGATGTATGATATTTGTATAGTTAGTTCGACAGACCAACTAATTAAAACAAGCGCGACAATTTTATGAGGAGGCTATATTATGAGCTATTTTCCACAAGTAGAAAAAATCCAGTTTGAAGGTAAAGAAACGAAGAACAAGTTTGCATTCCGTCACTATAACGCAGATGAGATTGTTTTAGGGAAGCCGATGAAGGAACATTTGCGTTTTGCTGTGGCGTATTGGCACACAATGACGCAAGATGGCAGTGACCCATTCGGTATGCCGACAAATGAACGTACTTGGATTGGCGCAACAGAAATGGAAACGGCTAAAAATCGCGTCGAAGCATTCTTTGAAATTCTTGAAAAACTAGGCGCAGAATATTTCTGTTTCCATGATATCGATGTGGCTCCAGCAGGCGATTCGATTGAAGAATTCATGAACAATTTGGACGAAATTACAGATCTAATCAAAGTGAAAATGGACCAAACTGGCATCAAATTACTTTGGAACACAGCAAATATGTTTTCACATCCTCGTTTTAATAATGGTGCAGGTTCGACGAATGATCCGGAAGTGTTCGCCTATGCAGCGGCACAAGTGAAGAAAGGCTTAGATATTTCTAAAAAACTAGGCGGCGCAAACTACGTATTCTGGGGCGGACGTGAAGGTTACGAAACGCTTTTAAATACAGACATGAAGTTCGAACAAGACAACATCGCGCGTCTATTCAAAATGGTAATTGCTTATGCAGAAAAGAACGGCCATAAACCACAGTTCTTAATTGAGCCAAAACCAAAAGAGCCATCCAAACACCAATATGATTTCGACGCTGCGACTACGATGGCGTTTATCCAAAATTATGGTTTAGAAGGCGACTTTAAGTTAAACTTAGAAGCGAATCACGCGACTTTGGCTGGTCATACTTTCGAACATGAATTGCGTGTGGCACGTGAATACGACGCGCTTGGCTCAATTGATGCTAACCAAGGCGACATGTTACTTGGCTGGGATACAGATGAGTTCCCAACGAATGTACTTGATGTGACGCTTGCGATGTATGAAATTTTGCAAAATGGTGGTATTGCGCCAGGTGGTATTAATTTTGATGCGAAAGTTCGCCGTTCTTCTTTTGCGATGGAGGATCTGCTGTTAGCACACATCGCGGGAATGGATACGTTCGCTCGCGGCTTGAAAGTTGCTGCCAAATTAATCGAGGACAAGTTCATTGAGAATGTCATTGCAGAACGTTATGGCAAATGGTCAAGTACGGATATTGGTAAATCGATTTTGGCAGGGGAAGAGGACTTAGAGTCACTTTCTACTTATGCATACAAACATGGTGACACGATTAAATTAGAATCAAGCCATATTGAATATGTTAAATCTGTTTTGAACGACTACTTATTTTAAGCGAAGGAGTTTTAGCTGATGAGTTATGTATTAGGCATTGATCTTGGAACGAGCTCCCTCAAAGGTATCCTGATGAATAAGGCGGGGCAAGTGATTGCGGAAGCTTCAGCAGAATATGACATTGATTCACCAGCGCCAGGTTTTTCCGAGCAGCATCCTGAATATTGGGTTGTTGCTTGCGAAGAAGTGCTGACAAGACTGAGCATTGAAGTCGCAGATTTTGGTGCAGAGCTTGAGGCTATCAGTTTTTCAGGGCAAATGCATTCGTTAGTGACGCTTGGCGATGAGGATACATTGGCATATCCGGCGATTTTGTGGAATGATGTGCGGACGACGAAACAGTGCCAGCAAATTATGGACACATTCGGCGAAACAATCATCGAAATCACGAAAAATATCGTACTAGAAGGCTTCACCTTACCCAAAATTCTATGGCTACAGCAAAATAAACCAGAAGTTTGGGAAAAAGTCCGAAAAATCATGTTGCCAAAAGACTACTTGGCGTTCATCCTGACTGGAAATATGCACTGCGAATATTCAGATGCCGCAGGAACATCCCTTTTTGACATCGAAAAGCGCGAATGGTCCGCAGCAATTTGCGAGAAGTTCGCCATCGATATGTCGATTTTACCACCAGTTGTTTCGTCCGTAGAGCAAGTTGGCGTGGTAAATGCTAGCTACGCCAAACGTTTCGGCTTGCAAAGGGAAGTCAAAGTGTTCGCCGGTGGTGCAGATAACGCGTGTGCTGCACTTGGTGCGGGCGTCGTGAATGAAGACTATGCACTAGTTTCCCTTGGTACGAGCGGTGTTTTCAGCTCATTTGAAGCAGAAATATCGAATTACAAAGGCAAACTGCACTTCTTCAATCACGTCATTCCGAACGCCAATTACTCGATGGGCGTAACACTTGCCGCAGGAAATTCCTTGAACTGGTTTAAAAATACATTCGGCAAAGGCTTGAGTTTTGCAGAATTATTGGCTGATGTGTATACCGTGGCACCAGGAAGTGAAGGCTTGCTTTTCACACCGTATATCGTTGGCGAGCGAACACCACACATCGATTCGAAAATTCGCGGCAGCTTCATCGGAATCGATACACGACATGAATTGAAACATTTTGCGCGCGCCGTATTAGAAGGCATTACTTTCAGCTTGAAAGACGCTCAAGTTTTGATGGAAGAAGCAAAAAACAAGAAATTCAAGCAAATCATCAGCGTTGGCGGCGGAGCAAAAAATGCCGATTGGATGCAAATGCAGGCAGATATTTTCAACGCAGAAATTATCCGCTTAGAAGTAGAACAAGGCCCAGGCGTTGGCGCATGTATGATTGCAGCTGTCGGCAATGGTTGGTTTGAAGATTTCGAAGCATGCCGCAATATCTTCGTCCAATACAAGGACGCGACATTCACACCAAGAGAAGAAAATGTACAGAAATACGAACAATTATACGATGTATATACACAAGTTTACCCAGCTACAAAAACGATTTGTAGTACATTAACGAATTTTAATGAATAAACAGTACCGCTTAGGCTATAAAGCTTAGGCGGTTCTTTTTATGTGGCACTATAGAAAAAACGACAAACCCACAAGGAGCTCATCGCTTTATTTTATATTCTAATTTTTAGTTACCTTACTCCGCATACTCGCCAAAGAATCAGCAATTTTCAATGTAGTTTTTACAGCTTTTCGATTTAAAGTGCCTTTATAATGTTTAATCTTCGCATTCATTTGCAGGTTTTCATCGATGCTTAACTGTAATTTCTTCTCGGTTTGAGCAAGTTCGGATTCTATTTTCTTATTATCTTTTTCATGCGTTTCTATTTTTTGTTTAAACTCCGTCCGTTCTTGTGCCGCGGATTTCTTTAGTTGCGAAAGCTGGTAATTCACGCGATTCACATGATATCGTAGTTTAAAATCATGGCGCTCTTCCGATAAATTAGTGGCAGTTTTCACGCGTTCCAGCATGTTTTTAGCAACTAATTTTGTAATCGGATCAGCACTAGAAGGAAAGTCAATCGCTTGTACTAGCGAATCTAGAGGTGCGGATTTTCTGTTCTTATCTTCTTTATATATATGTTCCAGCCCATTCGTATCTAAAAAGTCAATATAGTTATCGAAGTTACGAGCCTGCACTTTCTCAGCAGACTTCAAGTCCACCTTGCTAAGCAACTCATTCACATCCGATATGTTCTCCAGCTCATCGATGGTAACGTGCGTCAACGCATGATAAGAAGCCAATTCCCGCATTCTAGCATCTTGCACGAAAGAAATATTAGGCGTCCCAACAATTGTCGGAATCACATTACCATGTAAACGAGAACCGATACTAAAATCCGTATTTTTCGCAAAATCATACCAACTTGGCATACTCGTGAAATACTTGACGCGTCCTTCTTGATAATATTTATGGTGAATCGATGTCGGATATCCTTGAATATCACTGCTAATATCAGGCCCACCAGCAAACATCAAATGAAATTCATCTAAATGCTGCGGAATGAAATGATAGTCTTTATGTGTCTCAATCATATTGTTTAAGAACTGTATCGCAATGTCAGAAGAGGTCGGGGAGGCGTTGATTGCGATAGAAGACTGCTCCGTCAATTGCAAATCCCGTATTTTCAGCTCTCTGCCAAAAGTATAAAGAGAAGGGCAACCGATAACACGATAGTCCACATCTTCGTTAAAACCTAGTTTTTTCAAATAATCAGCTGTGATTTGGCCACGTACACCAATTTGAGCAGATTTCTCGAGCACCGCTTTTACGAAATTAGTCACGTCCTCATCAAATGAAAAACCTTCTTCTAACTGAGGTTCATAGTTAGCGCGCAAACCAACCCCAGTAACGATAACTGGTATTTTCAAACGACGAATTAATTCTGTATAGTTGCGCAATGTTTGGCGGAAATCGTCCCGAAAAGCATCAGCTAACGGAACAACGTATAAATCATAATTCTCATTAATGCTCTCAGCCAAATTTGGATTCGATGATAATCCATCGGCGTCTATTTCCACATCTTCATTCCATAATGTACGATAAATACTGTATTGATAAGCTAAATTCCCGTTGTTAAAGCCCGTTCTATCTTTTAAATAAATATCTTCTGCTGTATAAATATCTGTAGGGCGCATGCCTGACCTAATGAGTACTCTTTTCATTAAAATGTCACGTCCTTACAATTTTATAATCAATTCCTATAAAGTATAGCAAAATGTTGGTTTGGTTAACATTATTTCTTCTTTAAAGTTAGGAAGCATCTCGGCAGTATTATTTAATTTTCAAATCTTTATATATGTAAAGCATCAAAAACACAAAACTAATACAAAAAAAGATTATCGGAATAGGCATCAGCCCAGTTCCCAAAAGATCCGGATAAGCACTACCATCCAGTAAGCCGCCTTCAATAGCTATTTTCTTTACAAAATCAAGCGACTGCGCAACAAACAACAGAATCAGACCAATTGCGCCACTAATGTAAAAATATCTAAAATACATCATTTTCCTCCCTTTTTTCATTGTTTTATGGTAACATCTTAATAATACCACTAAAATAATGGAAATTGAATAGATAAAATATACTGTAAAAAAGGCTAATACAACACACTAACCAGTATTCCCATTCGATTTATTCAATAATTTCAAATACTCCCTTTGTCCAATAATACACTAAATATACACCCCACACTATCTGTATCAATCCATAATACACTAACCGAAACCACATTAATACCCCCCCCTAAACCATTGCCCCACAATCAATCATCCAACAATACACTAAACTTGGCACAAAACTTGCAATATCATAAACGGGTAGCAAAAATAAATGAATCATATTAGGAGGGAAAAAGATGGTAGGAATTATCCTCGCAACTCACGGTGAATTTGCTGAAGGCATTTTGCAATCCGGAACGATGATTTTCGGAGAACAAGAGAACGTTAAAGCAATCACTTTGATGCCAAGCGAAGGCCCGGAAGATCTTAAAGCTAAGATGGAAGCAGCAATCGCATCCTTCGATAACCAAGATGAAGTACTATTCTTAGTCGATCTTTGGGGAGGAACACCATTCAACCAAGCAAACGGTCTTTACGAACAACACAAAGATAAGTGGGCGATCGTAGCCGGACTGAACTTGCCAATGTTGATTGAAGCTTTCTCATCACGCTTCACAATGGAATCTGCGCATGAAATTGCAGCAGCTATCCAAGCACCAGCTAAAGAAGGCGTTCGCGTCAAACCAGAAGAATTACAACCTCAAGAAGCAGTCACTGAACAAGGCCCGGCAGAAATTACTGCAGTCGGTGACGGTAAAATCGAATTTGTTCTAGCACGTGTCGATTCTCGTTTATTGCATGGCCAAGTAGCCACTGCATGGACAAAATCAACGCACCCAACAAGAATCATTGTCGTGTCAGACGCGGTTTCCAAAGATGATTTACGTAAGAAATTAATCGAGCAAGCAGCACCACCAGGGGTTAAAGCAAACGTTATTCCAGTTAGCAAAATGATTGAGATTTCCAAAGACCCACGTTTTGGCAACACAAAAGCACTTTTATTATTCGAAAATCCTCAAGATGTTTTACGCGCTATTGAAGGCGGCGTAGAAATCGAACAAGTAAACGTTGGTTCTATGGCTCACTCAGTCGGCAAAGTCGTTGTAAGTAAAGTACTTTCAATGGGAGAAGACGACGTGGAAGCCTTCGAAAAACTAAAAGAAAAAGGCGTTAAATTCGACGTACGTAAAGTTCCAAATGACTCAAGTGCAAACATGGAAGACATACTTAAAAAAGCAAAAGCAGAACTAAAGGCAAAATAAAAAAAGTAAAATAGGAGGTTTATTATGTCTGTCATATCAATAGTTTTAGTCGTACTTATTGCATTTCTAGCAGGTATTGAGGGAATCCTAGATGAATTCCAGTTTCACCAACCACTAGTAGCATGTACATTGATTGGATTAGTAACAGGTAACTTAACAGCATGTATCATCCTTGGCGGAACACTTCAAATGATCGCGCTTGGATGGGCAAATATCGGAGCAGCCGTAGCACCAGATGCCGCGCTTGCCTCAGTAGCTTCAGCAATTATATTAGTTTTAGGTGGCCAAGGGGTCGCAGGTATTCCATCTGCAATCGCAATCGCAATTCCACTTGCAGTAGCAGGACTTTTCTTAACTATGATCGTTCGTACATTAGCAGTTCCAATCGTTCACTTGATGGACAGAGCAGCAGAAAAAGGGAATATACGAACCGTCGAATGGCTTCATATCGGCGCAATCTGTATGCAAGGTGTTCGTATCGCAATTCCAGCAGCAGCACTTTTATTCATTCCAGCAGACAGCGTTCAATCGTTCCTAGAAGCAATGCCAGCATGGTTAACAGATGGTATGGCTATCGGTGGAGGAATGGTAGTAGCAGTAGGTTATGCACTTGTTATTAACATGATGGCAACAAAAGAAGTATGGCCGTTCTTCGTTATCGGTTTCGTTGTAGCCGCAATTTCTCAATTAACACTTATCGCAATTGGTGCTCTAGGTGTTGCACTAGCTCTTATTTACCTTAACCTTTCTAAAATGGGTGGCGGTAATTCAAATGGCGGCGGTGGCGGCGGAAACTCGCGCGATCCACTGGGCGACATATTAAACGATTATTAATCAAAAAAGGAGGAGAAGAGAATGGCAGAAAAAATCGAATTGACAAAAGGAGATCGCTTACGCGTAGCATGGCGCTCTACGTTCATTCAAGGTTCTTGGAACTATGAACGTATGCAAAATGGTGGCTGGGCTTTCTCTATGATTCCCGCAATTAAAAAATTATATAAATCAAAAGAAGAACGTTCATCTGCATTAAAACGTCACTTGGAATTCTTCAATACACATCCATACATCGCGTCACCGATTCTTGGTGTAACACTTGCACTAGAAGAAGAACGTGCAAACGGCGCAGAAGTAGATGATGTAGCAATCCAAGGGGTTAAAGTTGGTATGATGGGACCGCTAGCTGGTGTTGGTGACCCAGTATTCTGGTTTACAATCCGTCCAATGTTAGGAGCGCTAGGTGCTTCTCTTGCCTTGAGTGGAAACATTCTTGGGCCAATTTTATTCTTCGTTGCTTGGAACATTATCCGTTGGGGCTTCATGTGGTATACACAAGAATTTGGCTACAAAGCCGGTTCGAAAATCACAGATGACCTTTCTGGTGGCTTACTACAAGACATTACAAAAGGTGCCTCGATACTCGGGATGTTCGTGCTCGCCGCCTTGGTTCAGAGGTGGGTAAATATTCAGTTTGCCCCTATAATCTCGAAAGTTAAACTTGATGAAGGCGCGTATATCGACTGGAGTCACCTTCCACAAGGAGCACAAGGAATCAAAACAGCATTAGAACAACAACAAGCAGGCTTAGCATTATCCGAAATTAAAGTAACAACACTGCAAAATAACTTGGACAACCTAATCCCAGGACTTGCAGCAGTAGCACTTACTTTCCTATGTATGTGGTTGCTTAAGAAGAAAATCAGCCCAATCATTATCATTCTAGGACTGTTCGTAGTAGGTATCGTTGGTCACCTAATCGGACTTCTGTAAAAATAAGCTGATCCAAAAAGAGGCTGGTGCAATTAAAACACTAGCCTCTTTTTGTTTTGAAATATGGTATAATAAGCAAAACAAGCGAAAAGAAATGGAGCGAATACAGTTGGTTCAATCGATTAATACGAAGGTAGACTTAACAATAGATGCCACCGCTTATACAGGACTCACAGATTACGGCAAAATTTTGATTGGCGATAAAGGGTTTGAGTTTTTCAACTCACGCGATGTCCGTAAGTTCATCCAAATCCCTTGGGAAGAAGTAGACCAAGTCATCGTTTCCGTTATGCTAAAAGGCAAGTGGATTCCCCGCTATGCCATCAAAACAAAACGCAACGGCACCTACACATTTGCCTCAAAAAAACCAAAAGATGTCCTGCGCGCAATAAGAGTCTATGTCGATCCGGCCAATATGGTGAGTTCACTTAGTTTCTTTGACGTGATGAAGCGCTCATTCAAGGCCATATTTAGCAAGAAGAAAAAGAAGTAAGCAAGCCCCAATAAAGCCTCAATGGATACTAAATCTGTTGAAGCTTTTTTGCATCATCGCCCAATACATAGTAAAATAAAAGCAATCACGCGAATTAAAAGGGAGGCAGCCAAAATGAAGAAACCAAGAATCTACACCATGTCATTCGCCAGCGTATACCCACTATACATACAAAAAGCCGAGAAGAAAGACCGAACCAAAGCCGAAGTAGACGAAATCATCTTTTGGCTAACCGGTTATGACGAAGCATCCTTACAACAAGTTTTAGATCAGGAAATCGATTTTGAAACATTTTTTGCACAAGCACCGGCAATGAACCCAAACGCATCACTAATTACAGGCGTGATTTGCGGCTACCGCGTCGAAGAAATCGAAGACAAAGTGATGCAACAAGTCCGCTACCTAGACAAACTAATCGACGAACTAGCAAAAGGCAAAACAATGGAAAAAATACTGCGAAAATAAGACCAAAAAAAGAGCCCTGAATTGTTGCTGAGGCTCTTTTTCATTTACGGTGTATCACTTAAAATCCAAGTCAATGTTGACTGATACTTTTCATCTGCGAGTTTCTTGGACTCGGCGGGAACATGCAATTTTATACCTGTAGTCGTACTTTGTTCGCTGTTATCTGTATTATTTCCAAAGGCATTCGTCCAAGTTCCCATCCCTTTTTCTGTATTTGCTGTTAAGATGTTTTGAGGTGTGTTGCTTAGTGTAATGGAGCTGGATGAAACGGCGGGCGCAAAAGAAGTTGGCAAAACAGAGTTCACTTGAGCGTTGGATAGACTTAATTGCGCTCCTCGTAGTTCTTCGCCGTCCGTTGTTTTAAAAGGGGAGCTAGCCAATGACAACTGCCAGCCGCTGTTCGCACCACGATTGTCCGTCACTTGTACGTACGGAGCCACGTATTTCTTCGGTCCAACAGGCTCAGATTTGTCATTAAGGGGTTGAATTTCGGTAAGAAGGGCATAATAATCCTTATCAGAACCAGAAATTTGTTGTTCACCAAAACTGATTTGTGAGGCATAGTCGATTCGCAGTGCGCCTTGACTTGGCGAAACAGTGTCGCTTGGCGTAACAGATGTACTAGGATCAGTCGGATCAATTGGAGTTGTAGTCCCAGAATCATCGGCATAAAACATCACATGTGAATCTGATTGTGCCGCTTCTTCAGCCGCTGATACCAATAAACCGTGACTAGAAAAAGAAGCAAATAAGATGGTGCAGAGAAGACCTATTTTTAGCGATTTCATTGGGATTCTCCTTTCATGAAGAGGTTGGGACAAAACTCAAGATAAAGCAAAACCGCCGAGCCATTTACTTTGGGTAAGACGAAAAATTTTGCTTTACACAAATCGAGCGAAAGCGTTTGTATTCAGGGAGTTTGGTGGAAGCCGGAAGCGGAGCATACTGGTGTATGTGAGAACCGGAAGTCCGCCAAACTCCCTGAATGCGAGCGCTTGTCGCCGATTTACTTGGGTTATGTCCCAGACTCATTTTAAAGATATTATCAGTCTGGTGTGTCAGTTAACGTCCAAGTCAATGTTGTTACATATTTTTCGTCAGCTGCTTTCTTCGTTTCACCAGGTACGCGCAATGTTACGCTGGCATTTTCAGAAGTTTCGTCCGCGCCGATTGTTTTACCAAATGCGTTTGTCCAGACACCCATACCGGAGTTTTCAGGAGCGTTTACCACGTCTTGTGTTAAGCTATTTCCGCTCAAAATAACGGTGCTTGCGTTTGTTGGTTTTGATACGTTTGCTGAGTTCAATGTTGCGTCTTTTAATGTCAGAACGGCGCCAGTTAATTCTTCTGTGCCCGCTTTGAATTGGTCGTTGCTTACTTGTAATTTCCAACCAGCATTTGTTCCGCGGTTATCCGTTACTTGCGCAAAAGTTGGTACGTATTTCTTCGTTACACCATCACTTTGCAAAACTTCGTCATATTTGGCTTTATATGTTGTGTCGCTACCAGAAATAGTTTGTTCACCAAAGTGAATATTAGATACATAATCCAAGCGTAATTTACCAGTTGTAGGTGTTGGAGCGTCAGGATCTGTTGGTGTTACATTGTCACCAGGATTTGTTGGATCAACTGGGTTTGTAGGCGTTGTGCCGTCGTCATCCTTGAAAGTAATATCTGCTTTGGATGTAGTTGAACCTACTTCGGCGGCGAATGACGGGCTGGCATAAATCGCTAAACTTCCTGCTGCAACGATACCTACTAATGCTAATTTGCTAAATTTATTCATGTTTTTTGTTCTCCTTTGTGTTTTGTTTTTTATATAAATAGGTTTGAAAAGTAAACCTGATTTATCACGGGGCATCCTCGAGTGTCCAAATGATTTTTGTGCGGTATTCTTTATTGGCGTAGATCATGCCGGGCTTCATGTCCAGCACGATGGAAGCATCACCTCCCGTATTTAAATCTATTTCTGTCACACCTGATTGCGGATTATTATTAGCAAAAACTTCTGTGGCAGACTGAACGCTAAGCGATGTCAATGTACCGCCATAATCGATGGCTAGAGAATCGGGAAGTGTATCGCCATCTTCTGTTTGTAATGGACTTTCTAGTTGTGCGAATACTTTCCAATTCGAATTTGTCGAACGAGTATCGCTAATTTGAAGTTTCACGGCGGTTTCAGGTGCTATTTTGTGGTTGTTCGAGGTGATTTTTTGTGTGCCGAAAGAGATGGTTTCTGTGACATCGGTGAATTCGAGCGAACCTTGTGTGACGGTGACGGTGATTTGTTTTTCGAGGTTTTTCACTTGTAAGGTGATGGTGTATTGACCTGGAGTGCTTGATAGACCGCCTTTGTCTGTGATGCTTACTTGGTTTGTGATGTCAGCGCCTGTTGTGATGTCCCAAGCTTTTACTTTAGCGTGAGATAAAATGAGGCTGTCTAGCGCGGCGTTACCTGTAGGCACATCTGTTGTTAAAATTTTAAAATTACTAGCTTGAAGCATTGCTTGGTCTGTTTTTGTTGTGTTGGAGTCTGTGATGAAAACAGGGATCGTGATGAGTTTTTCGTTTCCTGCTTGGTCGCGGAGGCTAACGGTTGCGCTGGAATAGCCTACGGAATTTGTGTCGGGTTTCGTTTTGATTGTGTAGGTGATATTTTCTGTGCCCGCATTGTCGTAAGCGTCTGTGACAAGCGTTTTTGCGTCCGTTGTGAATGTGTCGCCGAGAGTGAGGTATTGCGTGAGTGGACTAGCTGTTGGTGCGGTGGTGTCACTGACGATGATAGCTGTAGAATAGGGGCTTATATTGCCTGCTGCGTCCGTTGCTGTTGCGTAATAGGAAAGGTACGGGGAAATGGGCCGTTCGTTAACAGTGAGGCTGTATTGCCCGTTAGAACCTGCTGTTCCAGATGCTAAAATGGCATTATCCAGTACATTGTAAACCGTCACAGTAGAGAGAGGCTCCGCCGTTCCTGTTATGGCAGTGGAAGTATCTTGAATGGGATTTAATGTTGGTGCATCTGGTGCTGTTTCGTCGAGCACTGTTGTCGTATCTGTCTGGGATTTTCCGTTTAAATAACCGTAAGCCGTGACTTCATTACCCGCTTTTAAAAATGTATTTTCAGGCAATGTATAGCTGTATTTCCCGTCCCCATCAGCAATCACGTGATATAAATTCGTGTCATTGAAATCTTGAGAAGCAATGGTTCCCGCTGGAATGGCTGAGTCACCGGATAATCTAACATACGCGCCTGGTGTTGCGACGCCTGTGATGACGTGGCTATTAGTCGCGGTCTTATTGTCGGATAACGACTGGATTGAAATACCGACATCGGGAATACCTTCAAACAATACACGTTTAAAATTTTGCGTACGGAAGTTTTGCGTGAAGCTCGTTTGGGTGGCTAGGTTGATTGAATTTCCAACCGCCGTTGTGACATTGGTTCCAGAATAAGAAATTTTCATGCCGTACATCGGGTTCCAAAGATATGTTTCACCAGTGTCACCGCTTGATCCGATTGCGTTCCATGCCTTGACAGATTGCACGTCGACAACAAGTTTTCCGGCAGCACCGTACATATAAATGAGGCGGCTACTCGCGCTTGTATTATCTAATTGCAAATTAACCCGTTTCGCATCAGCAAATTGAAAAATGGCATTTACGCCAATCCGAATCAAGTTCTTTGTACCAGTTCCATCCGATGTGACATCGAAAGTACCGTCTTTAGCGATGATAAAACTACAATTGTCACCCGTATAAATAGAGGAACCGTAAGATGTCTTTGTATTGCGACTGTTCACAACAAGTTTAGCGCCAGAATCAACTCTGAACGCCGCGCCAGAAGCTACGTAAATCGGATTTCTCCCATCCGTTAGAGCCCCATTTGTCGTCACATTTAATGATGCGTTTTCGTTCACATTGATTTGCGTTCCGGTATTGTTTAGTGTGATACCACCACTTGTACTATCTTGACTTGTCGTAATATTCAAAATTGCGTCGTCATGAATATTTAAATTTCCGTCGATACGGAATGCTGTTGTTCCTTCTTCGCCAGCACTGCCACCACGTGTTAAATCTACGCGCGCATTTTTGGCAATATCCGCTGTACCGTTGTAGCTAAGCCAAATGACCGTAGCATTTTCAGTAGAACCAACATAGTGTGAGTTTTCAAGAAAGTTGATATTGGTGACTTCCAGATTTACTTGGTTTCCTAATGTAATATAAGTCAGTCCGTCAAATGGCGATACATAGCTGTTCACCGAGGAATTGACGACATCGCCAACAATATTCACATCCGCTTCATAAGAACAAGTTAGCTGTGCGCCGGTATATGTCACATTTTCGTACGTTAGTTGCGCACCTTTCTTAGCAGTTCCGCTCAGTCTAAGCGGCCCCCAGTAATTTCGGCCGAACATGGAAATATCTTTAACGACAACATTCACAGGAGTACTACCAAATGTCATCAAATAACCACGACTTCTAAAATCAACAGTATGTCCGTTGCCATCAATCGTTAAACTTCGAGTTGGAATCGCCAAGTTCTGTTCTGCCGCGCTACCCGTTGTATAGTTAGAAAAATTAATGTCATTCATAATCTCAATTTCGGTAATGGCGCTGTTTTTCATAGCGGCCTCTAATGTTAAATAATCCGTTACTTCGGCAACATTCGGAGCAGCCTTTAAGGAGCCCTTTACTTTTGTCGTTTCCGTGGTGTTACGAATGTCAGTCTCAGAAGCTTTGGCAATAGGTGTGAATTGTCGAATGAATACTTGATTTTCCATGACAGGAAGGAGCGCTAACGTGCAGACCAGTGATGTAATCAACAGACGTTGAACCTTCTTCAAAAATGTTCACCTCGTTTTCGTTTCGATAAACCAATCATACTATCAAAAAGAAATCTGTGTTTTTATGGAAAAAAGGACAATTCTGAGTTGGAGGTCGAAAAGTAGGTATTAATACTTGTATTTTTTTAAAAAGAAGCGCATATGGCGATTTTGTTCTGCGGAATTTAGACATTTTGTGAAGATTAACGATGGCATGTTTTTTACGAATTTAGGTATAAAAATATCTAAAAGAAGCCAAAATAGGTATTTTTGTGCCTAAAAAATGTACGTGGTTTGCGCAACCAAGCTTTTAGAAAAAAGCGCAGACTTATTTATAGTAGATAGTTGCGAACGCTAATTAGCTATGATATAATATTTAATCGTGAGTAATTAAAAATTATTCCTTGCTCGTTTCCAGTTTGGAAGTACGCGAAATGCTATGAAAATACTGGAGATAAGGCGTTATTTTAGCGTTTTATCAGAGCCGCTAAGACCACAAGGAGGTGTAAAGAGATGGCAAGAACATATGAAATTATGTACATTATCCGTCCAAACATTGAAGATGAGGCGAAGAAAGCTGTAGTTGAGCGCTTCGACGGCATTTTAACTGACAATGGTGCGGAAATCATCGAATCGAAGGATTGGGGTAAACGTCGTTTGGCTTATGAAATCGAAGACCATAAAGACGGTTTGTACCAAATCACTCGTATTTCTGCGACAACTGCAGATTCTATCAACGAATTTGACCGTTTAGCAAAAATTTCGGATGATATCATTCGTCACATCGTTATCAAAGAAGAAGCTTAATATTCCCCGGGAAATGACCGGATTTTTTACAAAAAACGAGAGGAGGTTGGTTCTACAATGATGAACCGTGTTGTATTAGTTGGTCGTCTGACAAAAGATCCTGAATTGCGTTATACTCCTGCTGGTGTTGCTGTTGCGACTTTTACACTTGCTGTAAACCGTAACTTTACTAACCAAGCTGGCGAACGTGAAGCAGATTTCATCAATTGTGTTGTTTGGAGAAAACCAGCCGAAAACGTTGCGAACTTCCTTAAAAAAGGTAGCTTGGCAGGCGTTGACGGTAAAGTTCAAACACGTAATTATGAAGGTCAAGATGGCAAACGTGTCTATGTAACAGAAATCCTTGCTGAAAGCGTCCAATTCCTAGAGCCTCGCAGTGCAAACGGCGGAGCAAATGGTGGCGGTGGCTACAGCAATAACAGTAACGGTGGTGGACAGCAATCGTCATATAACAGTGGCGGCGGCTTCAACCAACAAAGCGATAATAGCTACGGACAACAACCGCAACAACAACCTCAATCTCAGAGTTACCAAGCGCGTAACACTGATCCATTTGCTAGCGATGGTAAGCCAATCGACATTTCAGATGACGATTTACCGTTCTAATAAATAGAATGAGATAGTAACGTGATTGGATTTTTAATTTGAATAGGAGGGAAACCTAATGGCTGGAGGACGTAGAGGCGGACGCCGTCGTAAAAAGGTATGTTACTTTACTGCGAACGGTATTACGCATATCGATTATAAAGATGTAGAATTATTGAAGAAATTCGTTTCCGAACGTGGAAAAATTCTTCCTCGTCGTGTAACTGGAACTAGCGCTAAATACCAACGTAAATTAACGATTGCTATTAAACGCTCACGCCAAATGGCACTATTACCATTTGTTGCGGAAGAAAAATAAGATTTAATTAGGGCCCCCAGAGATGGGGGTCTTTTTGATAACAAATAAATTTTTACAAATTTAATGTGCAGTATCTTTTTTTATTGTATAATGATGGTAAGGATTACATAAAAAGGGATGTTGGATCAGT
The DNA here is from genome assembly GCF_000766865.1 of Listeria booriae. Taxonomy (GTDB): domain Bacteria; phylum Bacillota; class Bacilli; order Lactobacillales; family Listeriaceae; genus Listeria_A; species Listeria_A booriae. The sequence continues at coordinate 159,904 of NZ_JNFA01000011.1, read as the reverse complement.
AGATGGGGCTACTAATCTGAATAACGTAATCCCAATGTCAAGTCGAGGGGGACAGCTAATGAATGAAGAACGATTTAAGAAAACCTATACACAAGGCAAACTAAATGTCACTGAAATTTGGGTAGATCAAGAAACAGGCGTTCAATATGTATTTCATATGGCAGGATATGCGGGTGGGATGACACCGCTACTAGATGCAGATGGGAAACCTTGCATCGCTGACCTTACGAAAGACGTTTGAAGATAGGGATGAAGTAGGACTATAGAGTAAATAGCATCATACAGGAGGAGAGAGAACTATGGTTACATCTGTTTTACGATATGTTGAGGAACACGGGACATCCATTATCGCCTATTGGAGAGATACGTATTATGTGAAGACGTCGGAATATCAGCGACGCAAGCAAGTGCCTGGATTTTTAGAGGCTAAGGAACAAGAAACGCTGGCTCTTTTTCTAAAAGCACACCAGCAAATTCAAAATGGTCAGATTGATTACACGATTTATGAAGCGATTGGCGAGGATCGATTTGATATTCAGACACCATTTTCTGAACTTGTCGAACTTCCGCAAACGCTATGTACCGCTATTTTAGAATATTTATTTGAGAAAATTAAATCGGGTGATCTGACGATTCCTGATGAGACATTGTTTGACTATATTTTGTTGTTACGGGAGATTGAGACTCGTTTAAGAGACGGCTTGGTGACTGGTTATTTAAAACAAGATGGAGCAGCTGAATTTGGGTCGTTTTAGGGAAAAATAGGCCAGACCTTCGAAAAATAGAGGATTTGGCTTATTTTTGTGTTTTTATTGTTTAACACATTGACGCGAATATGCTTTAAAGGTATGATGTATGTAGATTAAAAATAACATTTCACATATTAAGGGGCTAAATTAAAATCATGTTTTTAAAATCACTTTTGAGAAAGAAACCGTTAGAATCGCTTATTCATAATAAGAGTGAAAGTATTCATTTAAAGAAAATGCTTGGCGCGATGGATCTGATTTTCCTAGGTGTTGGGGCTATCGTTGGAACGGGGATTTTTATTTTACCAGGAACGATTGCGGCGCTTCATTCGGGACCGGCGATTGTTATTTCATTTGTTATCGCAGCGATTGTTTGTGCTTTTGCGGCGCTTTGTTATTCGGAATTTTCTTCGTCTGTACCTGTGGCTGGGAGTGCCTATACTTACGGCTACGTGATTTTCGGGGAACTGATTGCTTGGCTATTAGGTTGGGCGTTGTTGCTTGAATACGGCCTTGCTGTGGCGTCTGTAGCCAGTGGTTGGTCTTCGTACTTCCAGTCGTTACTGTCCGGCTTTAATATTCATATTCCGACGGCGATTTCAGGTGCGTTTAATCCAGAAGCAGGCACGTACGTTAACATTCCGGCGATTGCGATTGTTGCGATTATCGCGTACTTGTTAACACGAGGCATTCGCGAATCGACACGAGTAAATGCGTTTATGGTTATTTTGAAAATTAGTGTTATCTTATTATTCATTCTTGTCGGCGCGTTTTACGTGAAACCAGACAATTGGCAGCCATTTATGCCATTCGGATTTAGTGGTGTATTGAACGGTGCGGCGTTAGTATTCTTCGCGTATTTAGGGTTTGACGCAGTTTCATCAGCCGCTGAAGAAGTAAAAAATCCACAGAAAAATATGCCGATTGGGATTATCGGTTCGCTACTTGTATGCACGGTTTTGTATATCGCCGTTTCGATTGTGTTAACGGGAATCGTGTCTTATCAAGACTTGAACGTTGCTGATCCAGTAGCTTTCGCATTACAAATTATTCATCAAGATTGGATTGCGGGAATCGTTTCACTTGGTGCAGTCGTTGGGATGATTACGGTTATCCTTGTTATGCTGTACGGCGGAACACGTCTGATTTATGCAATGGGTCGCGACGGTTTGCTACCAAGAAGCATGGCAAAAATCGATGAAAAAACGAATGTTCCGATTAAAAGTACATGGGCTTATTCAGTTGTCATCATGTTTTTCGCGGGCGTTGTACCGCTAAACAGGTTGGCAGAATTGGTGAACATGGGTACGTTATTCGCATTCATGATGGTATCAATTGGGATTATCTTTTTGCGACGGAATAAGACAATTACGAATCGTGGTTTTAAAACGCCATTTTATCCGGTATTGCCAATTATATCTTTTGTGATGTGTGTATTCTTGATTACGCGATTATCTGCAGAAACATGGATCGCATGCGGCATTTGGTTTGTATTCGGTTTGATTTGGTATTTCACGTATGGACGAAAGCACAGTTTGTTGAATAAGTAAGAGAAATGGGACCGCGGACAGTATGTTGTTTGCGGTTTTTTGTGTTATAATGGGCCTGAAATTACTATACAAAGTGAGGTTTTGCAGATGCTCGAAAAAGATTATTTAGCGGATATGTATCGTGACCCCTATTTTCCCGATTTCCTTGTAGATAAAATTAAGACGCTTTTAAAAGAAGTGGTGGCGCTCTTAGAGAGTGGTGAATCGGATTTGGAAGTTATTCAAGCTGCGTTTGACAAGGCGACAATTGGTATTAATGAGCTAGAAGAAGAATTTGATGATAATGATAGTGAAATAGAGACGGCGGCGCGTGAATCGATTGGTGAAACGGTGGATTTAATTTTGGTGCATTATAAAGTGGCTATTGATTGTGAAGAGGCTATTCGCGAACGAGAGTGGTAATTGCCTAAACTGTGAAGGAGCGTGGAAAAATGTCAGAAATATCTTTTGAAAGTGGTAAAATTGTAAGCGGTTTGTTGTCGAATTATCAACTTGTGAAAACGTCGGGTGTCATGGCGGTGGATAAGCGAATTCGGTTTCTTATCGCGCAGTTATTTACGAGTGAAAATATTGAAATTAACGCAGAAGCTTTTAAAGAAACGGTCACTTTGTTTAAAAAGCAACTCGGTTTTTTCAACACGCTGGATGGCAATACGCGGGCTTCGTTAGCTGGGCTTTTGCAGGTCAATGGGCAGAATGATGCGGAGACGGTGAAGCGTTTGATTGACCATTATGAGTTATTGATAGAGAGTGGTTTTAAGCGGACGAACTTTACTTATTTTGGTGCGTATTTGTTGCTACGAGCGGATAATCCGCGACGGGTGGCTGAGCGGGCGAAGGCAATTTATGTTTGTTTGCGCAAGCAACATCCGTTTTTAACTGGTGCAGAGGACGTGACTTCGGCTGTTCTGTTGGCGCAATTAGATACGCCGCTATCACCAGAGAAGCTTACGGAGATTAACGAGTATTATTTCACAGAATTTAATCGTGCTGGATTCCGCCGAAGCGATAGCCTGCAATTTTTGGCGGCGACATCGACATTGATTTTCATGGAAAAAGACGCAGAACACGTGAAAAAAGTGATTGCATTGGCTGAGGAGTTAGACCGCGCGAGTGTGAAAGTGCGGCCGATTCATTATGCGACACTTGGTATTTTGGCGTATGTGCGCGATAGTGTAGAGTTGGACGCGTCGTTCTTTGATTTAATTGAAGCGATGCGGGAAGATGCCGGTTTGCGCTGGAATCGGGAGTTTTCGACGGCGATGGCTTTGAGTTTGTATACTGAAGACCAGGCAAGAAACATGACGAAAGAACAAGTCGAGAGCTTGATGGTATCGATTCATGTGCTTATCGCGATTGAGCGTGCGGCAGCGGCGAGTGCAGCAGCGGCAGCAAGTGCGGCAACAGCAGCTAGCAGTGGCTCCTGAGTTATTAATTGACTTAAGCGTGAGGGCGTGTGAAAATAAGAAAGTAAGCGTCACCCAAATAAGATAAAGAGGTGTTTTCCATTGAACAAAATTAATCTTGGTAACAGTGGTTTAGAAGTACCTGAAATCGCGCTAGGTTGCATGCGCATGGCAGATTTGTCAAACGACGATGCCCAAAAAGTAATCCAAACAGCGATGGACGCAGGCATTAATTTCTTCGATCATGCAGACATTTATGGCGGCGGAAAATCAGAAGAAGTTTTCGCAAAAGCGGTTGGAATGAATCCAGCGGTTCGCGAAAAAATGATTTTACAATCTAAATGTGGTATTCGTCCAGGTATGTTTGATTTTTCAAAAGAACATATTTTAGAATCGGTAGATGGCATCTTAAAACGTCTAGACACCGACTATATCGATATTTTATTGCTCCACCGTCCTGATACATTAGTGGAGCCAGAAGAGGTTGCAGAAGCCTTCACGTCGCTTAAGAAGAGCGGTAAAGTGCGCGAGTTCGGCGTTAGTAACCAAAATCCGATGCAAATCGAACTTTTAAGCAAATATGTAGAACAGAAGTTAGTCGCGAATCAACTGCAATTAAGCATTACCAACACAGGCATGATTGACGCGGGACTTAACGTAAACATGAAGATTGACCGTTCTGTAGACCGCGATGGTAGTATTTTAGATTATTGTCGTCTAAAAGACATCACAATCCAAGCTTGGTCGCCATTCCAATTTGGCTTTTTCGAAGGCGTTTTTCTAGATAATCCGAAATTCCCAGAACTAAACAAAGTCATCGACCGCATTGCCGCTGATAAAGGCGTTAAAAACACAGCCATTGCAACAGCATGGATTTTGCGTCACCCAGCGAAGATTCAAACAATCGTTGGAACGATGAATCCGCAACGTTTGCAAGACATCAGCGCAGCATCCGATATTACATTAACAAGACAAGAATGGTATGAAATTTATTTAGCAGCAGGAAATGAATTACCTTAATACGAATCGAAAAAAAGTTAGATGCCATCATCACGCGCATCTAACTTTTTTGTATGGCTAAACCCTGCAATCAAATATTAATTTTCACAGGCAAAACGGCTGTAAATAACTTATCTAAATGCGCCCAATCATAAGGCTCATCGGTATTTCGCGCCCAATGCAAAATCGCACCAATATTCGCCGCGTAAATATACGTCAATAGGTCTGGCGGAAAATCTTCCGATAGCGTCAATTTATCAATATTACTCTCAATATCCCGCTGAAACTCCGCTAAAAAATAATCCGCAATCGTCTTCGAAAACGCCTCATCCTTTTCCTGCTTGTCCAATATCGACTGCAAATCAATAAAAACAATCGAAAATGCCGACTGAAACGGATGGTTAATTCGCTGTTTAATATCCAATGAAAAATACCCTTGAAACTGCTCGCGCAACACGTACACCAACAAATCATACTTATCATAAAAATGCTTATAAAAAGTCGTCCGATGAACCATCGCATTCTCGCAAATACTATTCACCGTTATCGTCGAGAGCTCTTGTTTTTCCAACATCCGTGACAAGGTTTGTGACAACGCTTTCTTCGTTTTTAGCACTCTTAAGTCATTATCGTTCATCGACACTTCCCCTTTTTTGTAGTCTAACTATACAAAGTTAGCATTATGATTCTTACATTTTGCCCCAAAATCCTGTAATATACACTGTATGCTTATAATTATACCGTGAAACGAAGGAGGAAACAAATTAAGTGGCAAATTTACTTTACAAATTAGGACAAACATTTGCTAAACACAAATGGAAAACCATCATTTCATGGTTTGTCGTACTAGGAATTATTGTGGCTGTACTAGCCATAAAAGGGATTAATTTTTCCGATGACATCAAAATGAGTGGTCTAAAATCATTAGATACATCCGATAAAATCGAACAAGAATTCAATCAGGATAGCCAGAAGGGGAGCATCCGCGTTGTTTTCAAAAGCGATCAAGATAAAGGGATTGTAACACCAGAAGCCCAAGCGTCCATCACTAAAGTTTTAGCAGAAATCAAGAAAAACGACGCGAAAATCGAAAGCATTGCCAATCCATACGAAGCAAAAACAATCAGTCCAGACATGACAACGGCTTTCGCAGACATCAACTACAATGTTAGCGCAATGGCAGTAAACGAGAAATCGATTAATAAAGTCAAAACTGCGCTAAAAGACATGGACAACAAACATCTTCAAACCGAGTTGACAGGGAACGTCATGATTTCACCAATGGAAATCGGCGGCTCATCAGAAGCAATCGGTATCGTTGTAGCACTTGTCATCCTAATCATTGCCTTCGGTTCCGTAATCGCAGCAGGACTACCAATTATCACGGCATTACTAAGCTTAGGAACAAGTATCGGCATCATCGCCATCGTCTCAAGCTATGTCGACATGCCAAACGTCACACTGACCTTAGCAGTCATGATCGGTCTAGCCGTAGCAATCGATTACGCCCTATTCATCCTATTTAAATACCGCCAAATTATCCGCACCGAGGAAGACCATCTAAAAGCAATTGGTCTAGCAACAGGAACAGCAGGTAGCGCGGTCATTTTTGCAGGGATTACAGTAATTATCGCTGTTTGCGGTCTATCACTAGTCGGCATTGAATTCCTAACCATCATGGGACTAGCCTCCGCGGTCAGTGTCCTATTCGCGGTCCTTTCCGCACTCGTCTTAATCCCAGCGTTCATCGGCCTACTACACAAAAAAATTAAACCACAAAAAACAAAAGCCGGGAAACCAAACGATAACATTTGGACGAAATTCGTTGTTGGCAAGCCATTCATCGCGTTCCTACTTTCCGTTCTCATTTTAGGCGGTCTAAGTATTCCGTTCGCATCAATGGAACTAGGAATTCCAGATAACGGCGCCAAACCAAACGATTTCACCGAGAAAAAAGCATATGATATTCTATCCGACAAATTCGGCGAAGGTTTCAACGGTCCACTAGTCATTTTGGCAAACGTCAAAGATAAACAGGACGCAGCGAAACTAACCGATGTCACTAAACACATTTCCGAAATGAAAAACGTAGCCATCGTCACACCACCAATGCCAAACAAAGCAGGCGACTACGCACTCATTTCCGTTATTCCAAAAACAGGTCCAACAGACAGCAAAACCTCACAACTCGTTCACGACCTAAGAAGCTACGCCAAAACAACAGATAGCAAATACAATATCAATATGGAAGTCACAGGACAAAGCGCCATCAACATTGACATGTCACAAAAACTAAATGATGCCATCCCTGTTTTTGCTGGAGTTATCGTCGTACTAGCATTCATTTTGCTAACCGTCGTATTCCGCTCACTACTCATTCCATTGATTGCCGTACTAGGATTCGTGCTATCCCTAACCGCAACACTCGGATTCACGACGCTTATCACGCAAGAAGGAGTTTTCAAAGAACTATTTGGCATTAGTACCACCGGCCCAGTTCTAGCCTTCCTGCCAGTCATCACGATCGGCATCCTGTTCGGACTCGCCATGGATTATGAAGTATTCCTGATGTCACGCGTTCACGAAGAATACACACTAACCAAAGACAACACGCATTCCATCAAAACCGGCCTAAGAGAAAGTGGCCCAGTCATTGTCGCTGCCGCCCTAATCATGTTCTCCGTCTTCATCAGCTTTGTCTTCGCACCAGACGCCATGATTAAATCTATCGGTATCGCGCTCGGTTTCGGCGTTCTATTCGACGCATTCGTCGTCCGCCTAACCATCATTCCAGCCCTAACGAAACTATTCGGCAAAGGCTCATGGTACATGCCAAAATGGCTCGACAAAATCCTGCCATCCCTTGACATCGAAGGCCATCACTTAAAAGATAAATAAAAAAAGAAGATTGTTTACACCTCACATTGGGGCGTAAACAATCTTCGTTTTTTTATTAAGAAATAACAACAGCAGTTCCAGAAGCAGTAACCATCAACATGCCGTTGTCTGCGCCGAGCACTTCATAATCAATATCCACGCCAACAACTGCGTTAGCGCCGATCTGTTCTGCGCGAGCTTCCATTTCCCGAATCGCTTCCTCACGAGCACTAATCAGCTCCTGCTCATAGCCTTCCGAGCGTCCGCCGAAGAAGTTCCGCAATCCCGCACCAATATCTTTCACAAAATTAACCCCGGTAATTACTTCACCAAAAACAATTTGTTTATACTCCACAATCTCTTTGCCATTAATGCTCGGTGTTGTTGTAGAAATCATTCCATTACCTCCAAAAATTTCGTCGTTATCCATAAAATATCATAATCGGCGGCAAAACACAAAGAAAGCGCCGAATCCAAGCTCGGCGCCTCATCAAAATCGAATTATTGAACTTCCTTCATCGCATCGTCTAATACTTTTTTCAAAGTTGAAGCAGACGCAGCCATTTGTTGTTTTTCAAGGTCGTTTAGTTTCATTTCAACGACGTGGCGAACACCTTTACGGTTTACAACGGCTGGTGCACCGATGTATACGTCATTTAGACCGTAGTGGCCGTCCATGTATACCGATAGCGGTAAAATCGCATTTTCATTATTAAGAATCGCTCTCGTAATACGTGCCAGTGCCGCAGCAATCCCGTAGAACGTAGCGCCTTTTTTATTAATAATTTCATAAGCGGCATCACGAACACTTACGAAAATCGTGTCCATCGCGCCTTGCTCGTTTTCTTCAATCCATTCTGTAATTGGCAAACCACCAACAGTTGTATGGCTCCAAGCAGGGAATTCCGTATCGCCATGTTCACCAAGAATGTAACCATGGACATTACGCGCATCCACTTTCAAATAATCCGCAATCGACATACGGAAACGCGCAGTATCAAGGCTTGTACCAGAACCAATAACACGTTCCTTAGGCAAACCAGAGAATTTCCAAGTCGCATATGTCAAAATATCAACCGGATTCGACGCAATCAAGAAAATACCGTCAAAACCACTTGCCATAACTTCATCTACGATAGCTTTCATAATACGTATATTACGGCTGACAAGATCCAATCTCGTTTCACCAGGCTTTTGCGCAGTACCCGCTGTTACAACAACAAGGTCCGCGTCATGACAATCGCTATAGTTCGCGGAATAAATCTTTTTAGGCGCTGAGAATGGTACCGCATGACTTAAATCAATCGCATCCCCAATCGTTCTATCCTTATCTATATCAATAATCCCGAATTCTTGCCCAATGTTTAAATTCACACAAGCAAAGGCGTAACTAGAACCAACCGCTCCGTCCCCGACTAAAATGATTTTTTGATGATCTTTCATTTCTAATTCCTCCTTCAAAAAATACAATCTACTAGTACAGTATAACACGATACTTTCATTTGTGAAACCTTGAACGACTTAAAATTAAAAAAGTGTTATATTAAATTTATGAAAACGCTATGATACAGATTTTGGGTGTCTGAAAGCGTCATCTGATGATTTTTCATGGAAGAAGACTTCTCCTATCTTTACCTTTATACATGAATTGTAAACCCTTTTTGTTTCATTTTTTTCGCCAAAGGGTATATGATAGAGTCGTAGAACATAAATTGAATGAGTGGAGTGATTTTTTTATGGCAACAACATTAGAGGTCCAAAAAAGAGAAACAAAACCGCATTCGAACATAACGTCTATCCGTAATGCAGGTAGAATTCCAGGTGTTATTTATGGTTACAAGGCAGACAATGTCTCTGTATCTGTAGACTCTTTAACATTTATTAAAGCAGTTCGTGATAATGGCCGAAATTCGGTATTTTCTGTATCGATCGACGGAGCAAAATTAAATGTACTACTGCATGATTACCAAGTTGACCCGTTAAAAGGCGACATCGAGCATATTGATTTGCTTGCGGTAAACATGTCCGAAGAAGTAGAAGCCAACGTTAGCGTGAACTTAGTTGGTGAATCCAAAGGCGTGAAACTTGGCGGCGTCTTGCAACAAGTACTGTATGAAATCACAGTAACAGCAACGCCAGACAAATTACCAGAAACCATTGATTTAGATATTACAGATCTTGATGTTGGTGACACAATCGCCGTATCAGATATCCCGAAAAACGGTGATTACGAAGTGATTACCGACGTGGAAGAAGTCATCGCAACCGTAGCAGCACCGCGTGTAGCCGATGAACCAGAAACAACAGAAGCCGCAGAACCAGAAGCTATTCATGGCGCTGACGACGCGGAATAAATAACGAGAAGCTGGGCATTGGAGGAGCTAATTCCTTCACTGCCCGGCTTTTTTTGTGCCTATTTTTCTTTAAAAAGTAAAGCCCGGAGCGCCGCAATATCCTCAAGTTTCCACGGTTTTTTATGTGTCACTAAAATCCCTTTACCACGCAATTCCCCAAGCAACGTCACCGTATAGGAACGAGAAGTAGAAGCCAGTTCCGCAAGCAATGTATAATCTAAAAAACGAGGAAACTCCGCCCGATTTTTCCCTGTCACCAAACTAATGTCCAGCAATTGCAGCAACGTATAGTAAATCCGATCCGCAGCCTCCATCCGATCCTTAACGACCAGCTCATAAAGCCGCGATTTTACAAACAAAAGATTATGAAGCACCACATAACTCCGCGGGTCCTCCGAATAAAGCACCTTTTTGAAAAACTGAAAATCAATTTTCCACCACCTAACATCTGTAAGCGCTGTGAGACTAATCGATTCAGGCATTTCCTCTTCGGTCGTAGCAAAAATAGGGAAGTGAGGCGGCTTCACAATGAGGTGAAACTGGATGTTCAATATATCGGTATATGTCTCCTTCAAATACCCCGATTCGAGCATATAAAAAAACTTGTTCTTACTATCAAGCATGAGCGTATCACCCTTCTTCAAATGTTCTTCCACACAAAATTGATTGAACTGCAAATCTCTTTTCAGTAGTTTCACCAAATTTTTAGGTGACGCAAATACTTCCATGATATTTTTAGGATACAAAATAATTCCCCCTTCTATGTTTGATATCAGTATACATTATAAGAGTAACAGACTAATTCGCAATAAAATAGTCTTTAAGAATACACTTGGATTTCTAGGTGGTTCAAAATTGTACCATCCTATTAAAATATGCAAAAATGCAATATGTCACAAACTGTTCACAAATAACCTTTTTAAAAATAGATTAGTAGGGCAAAAAGTTTATCTACTAGACGAATTATCGTTTATTAGTACAGTACAATAACCCTCGATTTTTGAAAAAACCTCAAAAATATAAGTGAGAATCGCAACACAAGTATATAATTATCTTATCGAGCAAAAGCACATGAAGATGAGATTACGAATGTAACAAAAAGTACAAACAAAACCTTCAAAAAATCATAATCGCACCCAGTTTCGCATCACTATTCAATCATAAAAGGTGATATACTATGTACGTTAAATAAAAATGTAATCCATTGTACATTCATTTATAACCGAGCCACCTGTGCTTTAGGGACAAAAATCGTGATGGAGGCGTGACACAAATGTATAGAGACATGTTAGTAGAATTATACGATAAAAACATAATTGAGAAAAATTTCAATAGTACGGTTTTTCTAGAAAATCTTCTTCTAAGCGATCACATACACCCAAAAGAATTAGAAATAGACAAGAAACAAACCCTCATTGAAGCCGGCGTCCACAACGAGAACATTTACTTCATCAGAAGAGGCATTGTATCCTCATCGCTTGGCTTTATGGGAAAAGGAAGGTTCTTAGGCTTAGACACATTAGTCATGAATGACAAGCCATTGTGTACAATACAAACAATAGAGCCTTGCGAACTTTACGTTTTTGAAAAACTAGAAGTAATGGAATACCTATTTAGTCTCCAAGAAGGCTGGCTATTCCTATATTTGATAGAGAAAGAAGAACGCAATTTACTACTAAAAAATCATTCCTTCTTAACTTTGAAAGGCTTAGAAAGAATGGAGGCAGTGCTCATTGATTTAGCACAAGACTTCGGTGTTAGAGAAGATGATATGGTTATTCTACCTAAAAGCTTCTCGAAGAAACTGATTGCTGAATACGCGAACTTGAGCGTAAACACAATCACGATTCTCATTAAAGAACTCAAGAAAGAGCATTTCTTAAAAACAAAAACAGCGAACAATCTATTTTATATCAACGGCTCGAAGGTTCCTATGAAATAGGCATAAGAAAGCAACGCATTTTTATTCCGCGAAATAAAGATGCGTTGCTTTTATTGTTTAATAAGCGTTATTCATCCAATTGGCTACTGTGTTGCCGATGAAATACTGGCCTTCGTCATTAGGATGTACGCCATCTTGCAAGGTATAGTCGTACATTGATTTCTGGCTGTACAGGTCTAAACATGGTGCGTTGTATTTTTGCGCGATGTTTTTTATTGCGGTGCCGTAGTCGTTTAAGTAAACACCGTTCGTATTTGTGTAGTTATCGGAATCCTTCGCGTCTCCAGCTAGTTGTCGTGAGCGCCACATCGGAGTGATGAAATAGATTTTCTTATTTTGTGCGGTTAGCTTTGCTGCAATTGTATTTAGCGCGCCGTAAAACGTGTTTTTATCAGTGCTATTAAGCGAGCCAAGCGGTGTATCGTAATAGAAATCATTGGTTCCTCCGAAGATGACAACATCCGTGATTTTGGACGTGTCGATAGCTTCTAGTCGTTGTACTAAAGATTGTACGGTGGATGCGCTGTTTTGTGCCACTGTAGCGCCGCTGATGCCTTCGCTTTGCAGTGTTGGGAAGCGTAATTGTTTCGAAACAATGCTTGGATAGGCGATGTTTGCTCGAAGTCCAGCCGTGATACTGTCACCTAAGAAGAGTACATTGGACGCTTTCCATTTGGCGATGCTAGGCGGAGTTTCCTCGACATTTAGTGTCGTTGTTTCGAGGAGCTCGCCTTTTTTGTTATAGGTTTTTATCGTAACGGTATCGGTAGCCTTCGTTATTTTGCCTTCGATGTAGAACTTGAGTTTATGATTGATGACATCGCCGCCGTAATAAACTTTCTGGTTGACTTGGACGCTCATTTGCGTGACATCAGGGTTGCTGTAAATCCCTGTTATGTACTTATCTCCCAACATAAAATCATCTACAAAAACTTGCGTGGTTTTCCGCACGGTTTGTGTCAAATTACCGCTAAATGTACCGTCGTTGTTCCGCCATGTGAGTTGGTTATTCCCAGCTTCGTCCCATGTAAGATAGTCGTTATCCAAATGGTATGCCGTAGCGGTGTTTATTGTCAGCGGTTGCCCGTCTTTATCTTTTAGAAGCATCGATGTCGTATCGCCAACGCTTGTCGCTGGTGCACTTACATGTTGATTGATGGCGAAAAAACTATCCAAGTTCGTCATATTCTTCAAAGGTGTGAGGTTCGTCAGATGGTTGCCAGATAGATTTAGTTGTTGCAAAAGCACGAGGTTTTGTAATGGTGAAACATCCGTCAACGCGTTATCCGCAAGATTAAGATAGGTCAAGGCCGGAAAATAACGAACGACACTCGCGTCTTGCATCTTGTTTTCGTTCGCTTTTAAGTAGGTTAAGTTGGTGAGTTTCGCTAAGCTACTCATGTCGGTGATATTGTTTCGCGTGAAATCTAGACTGGTCAATGTTGTTAATTGGCTAATTGGCGAGATGTCGCTAATATTGTTGGCAAATAAACCCAGAACGGATAGTGCTGGCAAATGCTGCAATGGTGAGACATCTGTGATTGCGTTGGAATTGAGTTGCACTGATTGTAAAGTTGTTAAGTTAGCTAATGGTGTGATGTCTTGAATACGATTCATGCCTAAATCTAAAGTCGTTATTTTTGGTAGTTTTGCTAGTGGGCTGATGGAGCTGATTTGATTCGTGTAGACGTTCAAGCTTGTCAGATTGGTTAGCTGGCTTAATGCTGTGATGTCCTTTATTTGATTCCCCTGTAGTTGCAGACTCTTGGTGTTGCTTAGTTTTTGAAGGGCTGTAATGTCTGAGATTTGGTTGTAAGTAAGCGTGATCGTTTTCAATGCTGTTAGATTGGCAATCGGTGTTAAATCAGCGACATCTGTATTGGTGAGTTGTAGTCCAGTGATGTTGGTTAAGTACTCCAAACCAGTCAAATCACGGACTTTTTGATTTTTGATGACGAGCGAGCCGAATTTGGTTAATTGTGTTTTTGTTACGGTATCGCTAGGGCTTTTTTTGAGTGTAGTAGCGATGGTTTCGGCAAGAATTGGGTCGGGAAATAGGTCGGAAATTTTGTATTCTTGCTCTGCCGCTGCTGTTACGAGATGGAAATTACTTAATAAAAATACCGGAATTACGAATAAAATAATGCATTTTTGAATAAATCTGTTCACTGAAAAAACTCCTTTTTTTGTCTATTGTTTTTGTGAATAAGGTTTTGTATGTGGAAGCAAAGATAGTAGATAAGGAACGCAAAACAGGTGAGTAGCAAAGTAATCCATGTTGGGTAGGCCGCGTTTAATGACTGGTGCGTGAGTATTTTCCATCCGTTGGCATAGAGCATTAGGAAAAAATAATGTGTCCCCATGATAACTAAGGAATGCCGTCCAAATAATCCCCATAACTTGGACTTGCCAATACGCTTACAAATCAGGCAGAAAACAAGAATGCCAAGAATCGCGGCGACAGCGAAAACAAAGAAATTCCCCAGATTATTGCTTCTGAAACCAACAATTTGCCCTTGGTTTAGGTAAAAAACGGCTAATACATAAGAAAGCGCCATTAGTAAGATAATATACTTTTTCTGGAGTAATTTCCATGTTAAAAAATACCACGAACGACATTGGAAACCAGCATAGTAAAATAACCAACTTAGCGGCATGATTTGCAAGCCCCACGTGAGGCGAATGCCGCTTTTGGTACTGAGAAAGACGGCGAGTATCAGAAACAAGAGAGCAACTAGCCACTGCCATTTGGAAAAATAGCGCATCATAACAAAGAATATGACTTCCACGCTGAATAAAACGACTAAAAACCAAAGCGGACTATTGAATCCTACGTCTCCGTTTAGAAAGAAGAACTGTTGTAGCATGGTAATTGGCGATGCGGTTAATTGCTTGGATGCTACGAAAGTTAAGGCACCAACGACGACAAATGTGATGATTTGAAAAAGGAAAAACGGGACGAGTAGTTGTTTGCATTTTTTCTTTAAAAAGGCAGGAAGTGAGATGGCATGCGTCTTGTACAGGTAGCCCGAAAGAAAGAAGAAGAGCGGCATGTGAAAGCCATAAATGATAATTTTTAAAGTATCACTTGCATAGAAATGTCCCCAAACGACGAGAAAAATACCGATTCCCTTTGCTGTATCAATCCAATCCATCCGTTTTGTCGTCATGTGTTACCTCCCGTTAATGGTTTGAAGTGTTTGGCGCAACTGGGTGGAAGAGGTGCCTTTCGTGTACGGCAAATACTCGATGGAAACGCCAACTTTGCTGAAATCCGCTTCGAATTGGTTCCAAGTGTCGCTTCCTTTCCAATCGTCACCCACGAAAATAGCGTCAAATCCTAGTCGTTGCCATGCTTCCATTTTATTCATGTTGACTTGCGGGACGACTTCATCGACATAGCTAATATGTTTCACGATCTCGATGCGTTCTTCAAAGGGGATGATAGCTTGTTTTTTCTTATAGGAAACGAGTTCGTCTATGGTTACTCCGACAATGAGGTAGTCGCATTGGGCTTTGGCTCGTTTTAATAGATTTAAATGCCCGATGTGAAACATATCGTAGACACCTGTTGTATAACCGATTTTGTAGTGTTTGCGCATGATTGATGGGTCTCCTTTAGTGGCAAATTGCCTTGATTTTAGTTGCGATGGTACTTGCAGCGTGACCTGTTTCGCATTGTTGGATACTTGCATTAAATGCCGCAAGTTGTTGGCTGTAGTGGCTTTCATTGAATTGGTAGACTTGCTGTATTAGTTCTGTTGGTGTGTGGGCAAGTGGGAACGGTAGTGCCTGGATGTCAAAATACAAATCGCGTTCGGTCGCCAGATATTCCTGGATGTCGGGTGTGTAGAGCATCACTTTTTTGCCGGCGATCGCCATGTCGAACATGCTGGAGGAATAATCGGTAAGCAGTAGGTCTGTTGCGACAAGGAGTTCTTGCATATCGGGATAATCCGTGGCCTGCAGAACATCGGCGTCTGTTAGAAATTCAGAAGCAAGGTGTGCGACATTGGGATGAAGGCGAATGAGGATTTTCCAATCGCTGCTAAACTTGGTTTGTAACGCCTGTTTTAGTGCTGTAAATGCGTGTAAGTATGCCGATGCTGTTTCGTTTTTTCGGAAAGTTGGCGCGTATAAAGCAATATTGGTGGTGCTTGGAATGCCGAAATGTGTTGTGACGCGTTGCTTGATGGCTGTGTTCGCTTGGAAAAATACATCGCATCGTGGGGTTCCAGTTAATAGAACCTCGCCTTGGAACCAAAAAGCTTTTTTGTACATCTGTTGGCTAAAGGTGGAGCCAGCTAGCATGTAATCACATTTCTTGGCATCTCGTTTGGCGCGATCCAAGTAGGCCGCAGGTAGCTGGTTTTCCGCGTCTTTTTCGATTTTTTTGAGGCGGAGTGGGCTGTGCCATGTCTGAATGTAGCGCTGTTTTTTTCGTTTGGGTGGGCTATATTTTTGGCGGCAGTTGTCAATCCACACTTGGGCTGTGGCTAGTTCGCGTAATGCTTGTCTGGAGCCGTATAGCACTGGGCGGACACTTGTTGGTAGTGAGGATTCTTGTCCTTTTTGGATAAGCCACACGATATCGAAACCCTGATGTAGCAAAGCCTCCACGATGTATTTCGGACTGTCACCATATCCGCGGCCGTAATGGGCGGTGACAACAATTTTTTTCGACTGAATCGGGAGAAGCCAGTAATAGTAGGCAAAATTGCCGAATCGGAAACGTTGTTGAAAGAGACGAAAAGCTTTTTTAAGTTTCAGAAACATCGATTTTTAGCTCCTTTGTAGCGAAGATATGGCGGTTTTTCCACACGATGAGACCTCGGTAAAGCAATACGGTAAATTGGGAGACGAGGGTTACGTAACAGAGCGTATGCACGGTGAAAATGCCTGTGAAAAATAGCAAGGATAAGCCGATAATTTGAACGACCGCGGAAATCATTGTCGAACGGTTCGCGTGTCTGGCCAGTCCCATTGGAGATAGTGTTGGGAAACCTAACAAGTACACGAGTGGTGTCATGGCGATGATTGGTAGTAAGATGCGCAAAATCGAGCCAGCATCGTAGAACGCGGGACCGAGAAACCAAGCCATGAATGGATTTGCATAAATACCCAAAACGATACACCCAATGATAAGTGGTGGCATGATCAGCCAGAGAATTTTTTTTAGCAAGCGAAAGTCGCGATTTTTCACCATATAGGGATATAAACTATCCGCAATGGGAGAAAAAGCAGTTTTGGCAGTGCCTACGAGCCGATCTGAAGCGACATACATACCAACGTTTACATTGCCAGGCGTGTACATGAGACCTAAGAAGAACGTGTTTGTCACTTGGTATACCGTGGCTGCGATGCGTGAGAAGAAGAAGGGGCTCGACTCGCGAATCGTGTGTTTCAAATAGCCTTTTTCTAGTGGTACGAACTTTATTTTTAACGAGCGAGATACGTGTCGTTGTGCCAAAATCAGCGCAACGGCGTTACCGATTAACGTAAACAATGGCACGAAGTAATACTGTTGAGGGGTTTTTAAAAAGAGGAAAATCATGCTCACAAAAAAGGCTTGGATAGCGACAGTACGAATCGTGATGCGTTTCATCGTTTCTAAACCGCGATACAGAAAATCAGGTAAGAACGCGCTCACTGCAACAGATGCAAAGGTCAGGATGTATAATAAGAAATCTTGCCGAAGCATCGGAATGGCGTAACAAATCCCTACTAGAACAACGAGACTAAGCCCCGTCAAAAGCCCTTTCGCGTACATAACAGCCGTGTATATTTTCGCAACTGCTTGTTTGTTCTCGCGATGCTTGGAAATGTCTGCGGTGGCCGACAAAATAAAGCCAAAATCAATAATTAAGCGGAAATAAGTCATCATAGCGACCGCAAAACCTACTTTTCCGTAGAATTCAGGCCCTAAAATCCGCGTTTGATATGGCACCGTAATCAGGCTGAAAAAGTAGCCCGAGAAAGTCAAGAGATATAAAAAGATAGTATTCTGCAATAATCGTTGTTTTTTCGTGTCTTTCATCGTTTCCAGCCTTTCCTAATTCTGCGGATTGCTGCGCGCATTTCTAGTCGTTTACTTAGCATAAAAGGTAGCGGAGACGCCTGACGCAGGTTTTTGGCGTAGCCGCGGCTATCCATGTATAATGTATTCCGTCGCCAGATGAGAAAATCGATGGCTGCATCAGACTTGGCTTGCTTACTCGCAACATCAAGTTCTCGAACTACTCGCAACTTCGAATCGTACGACGCTTGACTCTGATAAATATTGTTTTGCATAATCGAGCCAGCGCGATATCTTCTTTTGAAAAAAGGTTGCGCAATGTATTGGAAGGTTTCCGCTTTTGTGAATAACTGCGGAGTGAACAGTTCGTCTTCATGCAAAACGCCAGCCAAAAAACGAAGGTCGTGTTTGGCAAATAGTTCGGCGCGAATGAATAGTAACCAAACGGGCGAATTGTAATGGTTTCGCTGCGCTTGAAGCCATGCTTGTTGATTGTAGATGCGTGTTTCTGCAAGCCATGGTCTGGAATCGTAGCTATTCGTGATTGTCATACCAGCTTCGGCAAACGGCTCCGCATCGAATTTAATCACATCGACGTGATTACGTTCCGCCAATGAAAAGCAAGCTTCCAACATATCGTGCTGCAAATAATCATCCGAATCCAGAAAGTACACATATTTCCCCACGACCTCCTGTAATCCTCGGTTTCGAGCAGCAGATAACCCTTGATTCGGCTGTGAAATAATCCGTAACTGGGGTAAAATTCCCTGATATGCCTCTAAAATCGCTAAACTCTCATCCGTACTACCATCGTTCACAGCAATCATTTCAAAATCCTGAAACGTTTGAACACACAAGCTATCCAAGCACGCTTTCAAATAGGGCGCCACATTATAAACCGGTAAAATAATCGAAACACTAGGCAAAAACAGCCCCTCCTACGCGCGCGCGACCAATCGAATAGTACTGTAACCCAGCTTGTTCTGCGGCTTTCACAGAAAAACAATTGCGTCCATCGTAGACCCGCGGTTCGCGCATCGTATGGAATAGCGCCAAATCCATCTCCTTAAACACAGCCCATTCGGTAAAAATGAAACAAGCATCGGCGCCTTGCAACACGCTAGCTACCGATTCGCCGTAATGCAGGCGAGAACCAAACACATTCTCCAAGTTAGGCAGGCCAACCGGATCATACACATGAACGTCCGCGCCTTCATTTAACAACATCTGCAAATTAGGAATGGAAGGAGCTTCCCGCAAATCATCCGTTCCTGGTTTGAATGTCGCGCCTAAGACGGCAATTTTTTTCCCAGCAAAAAGTGGGATGTCCTTGCGCGCAGCTTGCATCAGTTTGAAGCGTTGTTTTTCATTCACATCAATCGCGGCCCGAATGGTTTTTAACGTATAACCAGCTTCTTCGGCAAGCCAATGCAAAGCCTTCGTGTCTTTCGGAAAACACGAACCGCCATACCCAATCCCGGGAGCTAAAAAGCGAGAACCAATTCGTGAATCCGCGCCCATACCACTCGTTACTTCATCAATATCCGCGCCCACAGCCTCACACAAATTCGCGATATCATTCACAAACGATATCTTCAACGCTAAAAAGTCATTCGAAGCATATTTCACCATCTCCGCACTACGACGGTTCATTTTTAAAATGGGTTGGTCAAAAGGCGTGTAGATTTCTGTCAATATATCCGCTGCTTCCTGACTTTCCGTCCCAATTACAATTCGCTCTGCTTGAAGCGTGTCGCGTAAGGCCGTTCCTTGCGATAAGAATTCCGGATTCGAAGCAACTTCCACCCAGCTTTTACGAGAGTCGCCAAGTAACTGGTCAAAATAAGCCGCTAATCGATCATTTGTCCCAATTGGTACGGTGGATTTCACGACAACGAGGGTTGGTGATGTAATCGAAGTCGCGATTTGTTCGCAAACTTGATATAGTGCTTGTAAATTCGCGGAACCATCGGTGTTTTCCGGTGTTGCTACGCCAATCATAATGACTTCTGCCTGGCGATACGCAACGGCATAATCCGTAGTGAAATGCAGTCGGCCTGCATCTTTCGCTTCGACAATTTCGGCTTCTAAACCAGGTTCATAAATAGGGGACTCGCCTCGTCGTAATTGTGCGATTTTGCTTGCTTCTTTATCAACGCAGAATACCGTGTGCCCAATTTTGGCTAAACATGTACCTGTGACGAGTCCAACATAGCCCGTTCCTGCTACTGCAATTTTCATTCTTTCATTTCCTCATTTCTATTTGGAATATACTCGTATCAACTGAATGAACAACATATAAACATAACTTCCGATATATTTCGGATGCCATTTCGTTTGCGAAAACCGTTGTAAAATAGCTTTTTGCCGCTGCCATTTGCTTTGCGTTTGATCAGTGGCGATTCCCCGATTCACAATGGATAACAGGAAAGCATCGCGCGCGGCTTGGTTCACGGGCATCGTTTGAATCCATTTTTCTGAGAAATGCCAAACATTGGATTGCCCAACCCGTCCAGCAGGCGCAATATGTTGATGATAAATGGTTTCAGCGCTTTCTACTTGTTTTATTACGACGCCTGCCGAAGCCATCCGCAACAGCAAGTCCCAATCTTGATGTTTTTTCAAGCCATCCGTAAAAGGGATTTCTAATAATAATTGGCGCGGAATTAATAATGTCGACGTTTGAATAAAGCCCATTGTCCGACGTCCTTTCCGGCTAAATAAATATTCGCCTACAGTCGTTTGCGCTTCTCTCCAAGAAATCAGCGGTAATACAAAACCTTGTTGCGGCTTCTTTGGCTGGTACGTGGAAACCGATGTAAATGCCACATGCCGCGCCGCATCATCAAACTCTAGCAACGCCAACTGTTTCTCAATTTTCGTAGGCAAAAATTCATCATCGTCATCCAAAAAGGCAATCCAGTTCCCCGACGCCATCTGTACCCCTAAATTTCGCGCTGTACTGCCGCCAACACCTTCTGTTTGTAGTATTTTGATCGGTATGTGCTGGTCAGCATACTGGCTTAACAAATGTTTAGTTACCTCATCGGGACCATCGATTACGACGCAAATTTCAAGATGCGTATACGTCTGACGCAATACACTCTTAATCGCGCGTTCCAACATTCGGGCCCGATTTCGCGTCGGAATTACGACGCTTACTAGGTGCTCCATCATTCTTTCTCCTGATAATAATAATGATCTTGCTTTTGTTTCTGATTATTAAAGACAGCCCCTAGAAATAACTTAGAACTCTGCTCCAGTCGCGTGCTAGCCTTACGAGCGCGTTCTGTCACGGTGTAATCATTACGAATAACTAACACCGAAGCATCTGTCATCCCCGATAATATTTGTGCATCCGCAACAGCCAAAATCGGCGGCGTATCGACAATAATCTGGTCAAATAACTCTTCCAACTCCGCAAAAACTTCTTTCAACCGCTCCGACGCTAAAATTGATGTCGGATTCGCCGGTATAATCCCAGCCTGCAGAATATATAAATTCGGGCTATCACTCTCAAAAATCGCGCCCTCAATCGTAGACTCCTTTTTCACTAAACCCATTAAACCGAGCGAAACTTCATTTCGAAAATACTTATGGATTGTTGGTTTTCGTAAATCGGCGTCAATGAGTAGTGTTTTCTTTCCCTTTTGCGCGAAAGCCACAGCTAGATTACTCGAGATAATCGATTTTCCAGAACTCGGATCGGCGGACGTGATTAGCAAGGATTTAATTTTCTTATCAATGCTCATCAATTCAATATTTTCAACAATCATCCGAAACTGTTCGGCCAAAGGAGACAATGGCTTGTTTTGTACGATTAATTTCTGATCGTCACGTTGGGAATCTTTCGGTTTACGTCGTATCATTTTTTCTTCCGCCTCCGTATCGAGTTTGAACTCATCACATTCTCTGTTGCCGTAATGTTACCGACTGTGCCAATCACAGGAATTTGCAGGCGCGCAACAATTTCTTCTTCTTTCTTAAATCGCTCATCAAAAATGCGTCTTGCAAAAGCAATGCCAATTCCTAAAACAAGTCCGCCAAGCAATCCTGCCAACAAACCAATTTTCGTGTTTGGACTGATTTTTGTTGCTGTCGTAGGGTTTGCGAGTAGTTCGACATTGGATACTTTCATCATGCCGGGCGTTTCTTTCAAGAAGCTTTTCGTCACAATTTTAGCGGCTTCGATGGCGCCCTCTGGCTGAGCGTCCACCACATGAATATTAATCACTTGGGAATTCTGAACGCTATCCACCGATACTTTACTGGCGAGCGTCTCTACACCTAGATTCGGATTAATCTCTTTCGCCGCACTTTGTAAAATACGCGGGCTTTTAATCACGACACTATACGTATTGACCATCTGAATATTGGCTTGAATCTCCGAGTTTTGCACCGCGGAGTTCTGATCTTGAGCATTTTGAGTAATCAACACTTGCGAGACAGCCTCGTACTGCGGTGTCACGAACAATTGTAGATAGCCAAATGCAACGCTCGCACACACAAGCAACGAGGCTACTATAATCCAGATATTTTTCTTGAGTGTTTCAGCAATTTCTTTTAATGAAATGGTTTCTTCCATAGGACTTCCTTTCTTAAATCGGGGCGCCTGCCTTCATCACCAAAAGCAATACCGATGAAAAAGAAGGTAATAACGCCAAGATTAGTAGTTAAATACAGTTCTGTGAACAATGAAGTTACCGCGTACAAGAACAAAACGAGTGTAAACGCCTGAATTCTGCCGGAACGTCGGTTAATCATGAGTAAAAAAATCACCAAGATCATCGCAAAACAAGCAATGCCAATATATCCGAACTGCGCAATAAACATCGCGATGTAACTATCATTCAAATATTGCGGATTGTCTCGCGTAAAACCGTAGTAGTCGTAAAACCGCAACATATCATAGAGTGAAGAATAATTTTTTACCGAACTTCCGGAACCAAATGAGGCAAAACCAGCGCCAAATGGGGCGTACATATCGGCAATTTTAAAAGCGGCCTGATACAACAAGCTTCGCGCAGATGTCGTGGAGGACAGTAATCGCGTATCGATAACTTCCCAGAAACTAGCTACGAGTGTGACGACCGGCAAAATAAGATAACTGATTTTAAAACTTTTTGTTTTGGCGTAGTGTTGAAATAGCAGCATGAAGAAATAAATCGCGATGAAA
The DNA here is from genome assembly GCF_000766865.1 of Listeria booriae. Taxonomy (GTDB): domain Bacteria; phylum Bacillota; class Bacilli; order Lactobacillales; family Listeriaceae; genus Listeria_A; species Listeria_A booriae. The sequence continues at coordinate 136,835 of NZ_JNFA01000011.1, read as the reverse complement.
ATCAAGCCCTTATTTCGCGCCGCAAAAAAGATTAAAATACTTCCCATAGCGAGGAATGGGATATTGTGACGTACATTTTTTAAACCGAGGAATAACATGCAGAAAAATGTAGTGGCACTTAAATAGGTGGCGTGGGGGAATATCAAGTATTGTGTTTTGATTCCCATTCGTATTTCTGTAGAAGGCCAGATCGGGTAGACGAGGTTCACAAGTAACAAGAGGAAGAGAATACCGATGACCCATTTCCCATACAGGACTAACCGATCGATTTGTGAGGAGAAAAAGCCTGGTTTAAACGCGAGTCGACCGAAGAAATAAGCGACGAAGCACTTGGAGATGCTCCACATATCAAGAACGATGAATTTCGTACCGTGAATGCCAGACACCGTATTTCCAAAAATACCGAGGCAAATAATGATCAGTAGCAATGCCAAAATCAGATATTCCTGCGCCATCCATGCTTTTGGCTGCTTGAGTTGGAATAAGAGAATCGCGCCAAGGCATAGGAATGTGACCATATTGTCTAAATTAAGCGATGACAAGACGGGAACATTTTCAAGTACGGGTGAAAATAGCATCACGGTTATAAAAGCGAAGAATAGGAAAGTAGCTACTTGATCGCGACGAGTTTGCTGCATCGGCTAGCTATCCCATTCTGAATACAGTTGATTCCATTTGTGAATATACGCTGGCATGGAAAACTGGGTTTTGATTTTTTCAGCAGCGGCTAGGCTCATTTTTTCGCGTTCTGCATCTTGCTCGATGAGTGTGGATAAGGCCGCGAGCAGTAATTCATGATCACCAGGATGAATCAAGAAACCGTCTTTGCCAGGCTCGATAATGTCTGGAATGCCTCCGACATACGTGCTGATATTCGGGATCCCGTGAGCCATCGTTTCTAGAATCGACATCGGCAGGCCTTCTTGATAGGATGGCAGCAGATGAATCATTGTTTGTTGCATCGCTTTTTCTTTTTCGGTAGCTGTAATCCAGCCACCAATTCGGATGTTTTTTAGTTGTTTCGCACGGATGATTTCTTGGGCTTGCTTGATGTCGCCATCACCATATAAGTGAATCGTGACTTCGGGATGTTTGGCGTAAAGCGCAGGCGCGATGGCTAGAATGTCGTAGGTGCCTTTGCGCTCACCGAGTTGTCCGAAGCTACTGATTTGCGTTCGTTCGGCAGGGCTAGTCAATGTTTCTGGTATCGGTACGGCATTTTGGATGATTTCCATGGGAATGCCGAATTTTGCGAAGTAGGTGGTGACGTCTTCATTAAGTACGATGATGCGATCTGCTTTTCGCAAGGTTCGGATTAGGTTTTTCTGGAGCCACGGCGCGCTTTCTTGATGGTATTGGTCAAAATGGGAGCCGTGAATGTGTAGCAGGACGCCCGCGCCGCTCCATTTGGCTAATCGTGTGGCAATCGCTTTGCGGAAATAGCTACCGTCTTGCGCCATATGAATATGAACCATGTCGATACGGTTCTTTTTAATTTGAAAAGGTAGTAAAAAAAGACCGCGTGCGGAGTGGAACGTGCGTCTCAAAAGGCTGCCTTCTTTCCAGCTTTCTAGATGAAACATCGTATGTGTGTCCGAGTGGAAGTGGTCTTTGAAGTTCGCAATGACGGTCGCAATGCCGCCTTTTGTTTCGTGATTAGGTCCAAACATTAGAATTCTCAAGTCTTAAACCTCTCTTTTCCGTGCGAATTTTGCTTGTAATACGTGTTTTATAAAAACGGCATTGCCGATGATATAGCGTTTGCCGAGTCGTTTCGGTTCTTGAATCATGCGGTAAAACCATTCTAAGTTGAGATGCTGCATCCATTTTGGCGCGCGTTTTAGTTCGCCAGCAATCACATCGAAGCTCCCGCCAACGCCGATAGAGACGGGGACAGCCATTTCTGCCAGATGTGCATCGACGAAAAACTCTTTTTGCGGGCTTGGTAATGCGATGAAAAGAAGGTCCGCGTGGCTTGCTTTGATGTCAGCTACGACGCGAGCTTCTTCTTCTGGTTGGAAAAAACCGTGATGGGCGCCTGCAATCGTGAGTGTTGGGTAGTCGTGCTGGACGGTTGCGATGAGTTTTTCTAAGATGGGTTCGCTTGTTCCGAGAAAGTAAGGACGGTAGCCTTTTTCTGCGGATAGTTCTAGTAAGCGAATCATGACGTCAATGCCAGCGACGCGTTCTAGTTGTGGTTGGTTGCATAGTTTGGCGGCTAACACGACGGACATGCCATCGGGATTGATTAGGGCCGCTTCATTGATTATTTTTTTGAAATGTGGATTTTTCTTCATCAAATTTATTTTATCGGCATTGACGCCTGTGTGATGTATCGGGTTGCGGTGGTGTATATGGGTTTCGATTTGGTGTATCGTTTCGTCGAAAGTATGGGTATCGAGATTGGCATCTAGAAATTGAATGCGTTGCGTCACTAAATGCCACTTCCTTTACCTGTTAGCTCGCGCCATGTTTTCATCAGGATAATGAAATTGAACTTGATGGAGCGGTTGCGAATGTAGTGTAGATCTAATTCAACCATCTCTTGAAAGCTCAATTTATTGCGACCACTTACTTGCCAAAGCCCTGTGCAACCTGGTTTTACAGCGAGGCGCATCATGTCGTAGGATGTGTACCGGGCGACCTCATTGGGCAATGGGGGACGCGGGCCCACGACGCTCATATGTCCTTGTAACACATTGAGCAATTGCGGGAATTCGTCAAGACTGGTTTTCCGTAAAATTTTGCCGATTTTAGTAATGCGTGGGTCGTCTTTCATTTTGAACATGTGGCCTTCGACTTCGTTTTGGGCGAGTAGTTGAGCTTTTTGCTGTTCGGCATCTACGACCATGGTACGGAATTTGTACATGTTGAATGCTTTGCCGTCGCGTCCGATTCGTTTTTGGTGGAAGAAGACAGGGGCTTTAGGTTCAGTACATTTAATAATGAGCATGATAATAAGAAGTATTGGCGAACTGATGAGCAATGCAAATGTTGCGATAGTAATGTCTAAGATGCGATATCGTTGTTCGTTTTTCTTGTTTCGTTGTACTTTTTTTACTTCTTGTGACGAATAGAACAATTGCTATTCCTCCTTATTTCTTTGGAAATGCTAGTAGCCATTCTGCTGCGGGTTCTTGACCTAGTGACACAGCATAATCCATCCATCCTTTTTCTAAATCAGCGGGGATTTCATAATAGATGTTGCCAGTCACCGTCTTACCTGCTTCTAATTCTTGACCAAGACTGTCGGCTTTTAGTCCGTAGTTATCGTAGTTCTTGCCGTCATCGTCTTTTAAATTGAAGTTTCCTGCACCGATTCCGATGGCTTTCTTAGAGTTGTTTTTTACTTGGACGACAACTTTTAAGATAGCTTTGCGGTCGCTTGTGGCTTTTTCGCGGGTTACTTTCGTTGGTGTGACGGTGATTTCTTTATTTCCTAGTGCTTTGTTTAGATCCGTGTCGTCTTGTTTAGTGCCACAACCTGCTAATGCTGTGATGAGAAGTAATGATGCAAATATTGCGATTAGTGTTTTTTTCATCTGTTTCCTACCTTTACTTTTCAAAAGGGAACTATCGTAAATATGTGCTATTTACTGAGATAGTTCCCTTTCGTTTGATTTAGTCTATTATTCTGCGATAGTTACTGTTTTTTGTGATAGTAAACCGTTGTTTGCATCGTAACCATATACGATGACTGTGTCGGTAGCTTTAATTTTCTTGTCTAGTACGTAGAATTTATACGTGCCGTTCGTTGTAAGTGAGCCACCATAGTATTTTGTACCATTGACAGAGACAGCAAGTTTGCGAATATCGCCTGCGAATGTACCTGTGATGTTTGTAGCACCAACTGTGTAGTTCGCTGTGGAGATTTCTGATGATGCAGTAGCGATAACTACTTTTTTAGATGCGATCAGGTTGTTGTTTGCATCGTAAAAATTCATAGTGACGTCGGCGTTCGCGTTTTTGATTTTATCTGCTGCGAAGAATTTCGCGTTACCATCTTTGACGTCGCCGCCCCAGTATTTCGTGCCATCTACGACAATACCGATTTTAGTGATTTCTGGGTAGTTGTATGTGGCTGTCAAATAGTTGTCGCCGATTTTGTAGTCTGTAATGGTAATCTTAAGTGCTTCAAAAACGGTCACTGTGATTGATTTTTGGATTTGTTTGTTTGTGTCATATAAGTTTAAAGTCACGACATCGCCTGGTTTTAGGTTTTTATCGCCAACATAGAACTTGAATTTTCCATCAGCGATTGTACCACCATAGTAGCGTTTGCCATTGATGTCTACGCTTAGTGCTGTTGCTGGACCAGAGTATGTGCCTGTGATGTTTAGGTCGCCGACAGTGTATTTCGCAACAGTGCCATTGATTGGATTGCGTGTGTTGATTTGCGCTTGTGCTTTATCAACTTGTGCTTGTAATTCTGCTTTCACAGCTGGATCTGTCACCGCATTTACTTTCACTTGAGCAGCATCAATTGCAGCTTGTGTCGTTGTGTCTTTGATGTTGTTGGCTGGGTTGTTCCCAATGAAAAGGTCATTGATAGCTGCTTTTGCTTCTGCTTCGCGTTGTGCTTCTGCTGTGCGTGCGTCAAGTTCTGCTTGTGCTTTATCCAACGCTGCTTGTAGTTCCGCTTTGACAGTAGCGTCTGTTACAAGGTCTATTTTTGCTTGAGCAACATCAATTGCCGCTTGATCTGTCGAAGGTTTGATACCTTTTGTAGCGTCGTTATCTACGAATAAACCATTTGTTGCAGCTTTTGCTTCTGCTTCGCGTTGTGCTTCTGCTGTGCGTGCGTCAAGTTCTGCTTGTGCTTTATCCAATTCTGCTTGTAGTTCTGCTTTGACAGTAGCGTCTGTTACAAGGTCTATTTTTGCTTGAGCAACATCAATTGCCGCTTGATCTGTCGAAGGTTTGATACCTTTTGTAGCGTCGTTATCTACGAATAAACCATTTGTTGCAGCTTTTGCTTCTGCTTCGCGTTGTGCTTCTGCTGTGCGTGCATCAATTGCCGCTTGTGCTTTGTCTAGTTCTGCTTGTAGTTCTGCCTTCGCTGTAGCATCTGTGACGTTGTCAATTTTCGCTTGTGCTGCATCAATCGCGGCTTGGTCTGTTGTCGGTTTGATATCTTTGGTAGGGTCGTTATCGACAAATAGCGCATCCGTGGCTGCTTTTGCTTCACTTGTGCCAGTGCTAGAAGCCTTTAAGGAAACGCCGAAGAGGTTATTTCCAGTTGTGTTAATGGTTTGCCAAATAATGCTAGAGGTATTATAGTAGTCTTGTGTAGGTGTTCCAATGACAGCATAGATTCGTGTGCGTGTGGATTGTGCGACAAACGTAGTGGATTGTTTGGTGTCTGTTGCTTTAACTAAGGCTAATCGTTCGGTTGAGTTAGTATTACTTGCGAAGACGTTGATACTTCTAGCTCTATTAAGAGTAGATTGAGTATAGGGATTATAATCATTTGCTGTGTACGTACCCGATTGAGAGAGCATATATTCTTTTCCGATGACTGTATTTACATCTTGATAAACTACGATAGCCCCTTTCTCATTAGTGGTTGCGCCTCTTGCTGATACCACTAATGAGTTACTACCATTACTATTTTCGATTTTAACTCTCTGAGGAGCGAATGTCCCATTCATAATCATGTAGCCCGGTTCAGTAGTATTAGCATCAAAAGTTAGGCTAAATGCTGGACCTACGCAACTTGGGCTGGTTAAATCACTTGTGCGAGAAGCTATGCTTGTTGTTGTCCATCCAGTGAAGAATTGTGCGTCAGGATAGATTCCTACTATATCTAATTTACTGTTCGATAATAGTTCATCTTGTGTTGTTGCTTGAACTACTTGTCTTTCTGATTTAGTTGATGTTGTTTCTGCTGCATTTACTACTAGGCTAAGTGGTTGTGCTAATACTGAAAAAGCGATGGCTCCTACTGCTGTTAGTTTTAATGATTTTTGTATCAATTTGTTAGTACTCATTTTTTATTTTTGCTCCTTTTAATTAAATAAATTTTGTTTGTTCCTACGGTGCCTTACCTTATTTCTTACTTTCAGGCAACACCTCCTTTTAAATAATCCTCTGAAATATAGAATATTATTTTAATTATTCGATATTTTTGGTATGAATTATGAACTGGCCGGCTTCTTTTTTGATGATTTTTTTTGCGATTAATTCTTCGCTGAAATCAGAAACACTGCGAGGACTTAAGTTTGTCATGTCGGCAATACGTTTAATTGTGAAGCATCGTGGAATACTTACCCAGTAACCATCTTTTGAAATGTCGCCGCATGCGTGGCATAATGTTTGGAATGTTTTCAATAAGCGGACACTGCCTTTTTGATAAAGTAAGTCGATTTTTTCAAGTAGCGCTTTTTGAAGGTCTTTTTCATACAAATAGTGGTAAAGCATACCTTCTTGCATGCTGAATAATAACTCCATGACTTGTTTGCGGTCGAACATCAGTAACTCACAGTCGGTATATGCTTGGATATCAAAGGTTTTTTCTTGAAAATCAAGCACCGTTCCTAATCCGATGAATTGATGATCGATTAAAACTGCAAGGGATTCATTTTCGTAGGAGAGGTGGGCAATACCATGTTCTAGATAGTAAATATGTTCTTGTGTATCAGTAACTGTATCGAAATATCTGTTTTTAGGAATCATGATTGTCGTAGAGTCAACTAAGCTAGAGGTTAGTAATTCGTGTAGTAGTTTTTCTTGGTTAAAGTTTGTTCGAATAATGTCCATATTGTATAGTTGGTCTAGTTCTGTGTACATGACTAGTCATCTCTTTCGTTTAATTTTTTGTTGCATGTATGAATGACAACCTCGAATCTATTGCTTATTATACATGCGTTTTTAAATGGCGATATTGAAGTTTTTCCACTATTGTCGAAAACTTTTTGTACTTTTTGTTACATCCTCTTGTTTTAAGAACAATGCTATTATACACCGGCCGGAAAGCTTGTTATATTTGATGATTAGTCTAGAATAGTAATAATTTTAGGGTATAAGGTTATTGTAAAAGATGAATTCTATGTTATTTTTGTTATAAAAATAGAGATTGTGTCAGGTTCTTTAATTTATTGAAAAGTGGCCTTTGTCACAAAAGCATTGCTCGGAAGGAATCTATTACGTGTGATACGTGCTCTTCTATATCAAAAGCCAGCTAAAATGTTTTTTAGTAGACTATTAAAATTCAGGGGGAAAGCCAAATGTATAATGAGCGTGATTTAGAAGCGTTTTCGAATGCTAAGAATTTAGTGAAGTTAATGAAGCGATATACTGATTTTAATAAGCATACGCTGGATGTGACGATGAATAAAGGCGAATCGTTCTCTCGTAGGGAAGCGCATCGATATTGTTATTTAGTGAAAGAAGGCTATTTCAAAATCAATGCAACAAACGAACAAGGCGACCATTTTTTAATGCTGATGGAGGCAGGACACATTATTTTCTTCCCATTATATTATTCGATAGTTTTTAATGACTTGGTAGCTACTGCTCTAAGTGAGGCCCATTGTTTACGAATTGAATCTGAGTTTCTAAAAAAGGTTATCGCGCTAGAAGATCCGCATAATCATATTGCACTACGGTATTTGACACAAGTATCCAGACATTTTTATTCTTCGTTGGCTCTGATTACGCTTAGTTCAAAACAGCGCATTATTTATATATTAATAGAACTTATTGACACATTTGGACGCCACACCAAGGCTCGTGAAATCGAATTACCGAGCTTTGTAAACTATGAGACTATTGCGGAGTTTGCCAGATGCTCCCGTTCTTATACGATATCTGTATTAACGACGCTGCGAAAACAGAATATTATATCTTCAAAAAAATCGAGATGGATTGTCTTGGATGAGGATTTGCTGCGAAAAGAAGATTATGGTCAGAAAAAGAGATATGTATAGAAGAAAAGAGATGTGTGTTAGTTCACGCAAAAACTTATCCACAGAAAAATGGAGCTTGTGGATAATTAACAAGCTAATCCTATAGTTAAACCTGAGAAAGTATTGATAATAGAGGGTTCATTCAGGACAGATAGCAAGGATAAAAATAAAGAGTATGTGTATAACCTGTGGATAATAATATTGATACGCATCATTATATAGTAGAGAACATATATTCTACCACAAAATCCAGATAAGCTTGTGGATATCCTTCTATATTCAGGGGATAAAGTGTGAATAACTAAGTAAAAACCTGTGTATAAAAAATATCTTGAAATTAATTGGTATTAGCGTATACTACAGGTAGTATGAAATGAGGGATTTTTGTGAGAAGTGTTATATATAGCTGTGAAGAACATGTAGAAGAGGCTTTAGATGATTGGGTTTATGGAGAAGAAACTTTTCCAGAATTTGAAAAGCTAGAGGATGCGGATGGTGTGTGGATAACCTGTGGATACTGTAAAAATCAAGCGATATATATGGTAGGGAACGAATGTTCAGACACAAAATATAGAAAATGATTGTGGATATGTGCATAACTTTGTGGATAACTTGTTAGTAAGGAGTGAATAAATTGTGAATATCCAAATTATAACAGTTGGGAAACTGAAAGAAAAATACCTTATTCAGGGAATCGCGGAATATACAAAACGACTTGGCGCTTACGCGAAGATAACGATGGTTGAAGTTCCGGACGAGAAAGCGCCTGAAATTTTGAGTGAAGCAGAGATGGTGCAAGTGAAGCAAAAAGAAGGAGAGCGGATTTTAGCGAAGGTAGCGGATGATGTGCATTTGATTGCGCTAGCGATTGATGGTAAGCAGAAGAGCAGTGAGGAGTTCGCGGAAGGGCTTGATCGGTTAGCTACATACGGGAAGAGTAAAGTCGCTTTTGTGATTGGCGGATCGCTGGGCCTTAGCGAAGCGGTTTTGAAACGGAGTGACGAGAAACTATCATTTGGTAAACTGACATTGCCCCACCAGCTGATGCGGTTGGTTTTAGTGGAGCAAGTGTATCGGGCGTTTCGGATTAATCGGGGGGAACCGTATCACAAATGATGATATTTTTTTGATGGGAATGGCTGTGTGGAGCGGTTTGTGGAAGTAGGGATTTAGATTCATTTTTTCAGGGTTAAGTGAGGCTGTATCAGGATGGACTGGTCTGCCTCATTTTTTGTGTTTCGGATTAAAAGAGGCTGTACGTAGGAGATTTTAATTGTGTATTGACTTAATTTGTAAACACCTATAATATAATATTGAAACCTTTCAACTATAATTTTACAAAAGTAGTCTAGACGAACGCTATTAGATTGCAGAAAATAGGTGACCTTATGCTAAAAATAGAAAATTTAACACTCATTACAAGGGAAAAATTATTAGAAAATGTAAATGCTGAATTTGAATTAGGCTCAGCCAATGGATTAGTTGCACCTAATGGATCAGGTAAGACAACGCTGCTTCGTGTTTTAGCGGGATTGACAAAAGCAGAGGCAGGAAAAGTTTACTTAGAAGAGGATAGCAAGGTTTTAGATTTGGTCTCATCAAGGAAAAAAATATTTTACTATGAGAGTTCCGATTGGTTAGACAAACATTTGTCAGCGTGGGATTATCTCCAATTCGTTAATGATAGATGGGCTGATAGTAAAGTAGATGTGAATGAAGTTGTTGATTACTGGGAATTAAATGAATTTGTTAAGTTGCCAATTCGGAAATATTCTTTAGGTATGAAGCAAAAGACTGTTTTAGCAATGTATGCAGTCAGTAATACAGATTATTGGCTAATGGATGAGCCGATGAATGGACTTGATGAGGCTAATCAAACAAGGTTTATAGAATTTATGAAAGAAGCTAAGCGACGGGGCACATGCATTGTCTTTTCATCTCATCAAAATGATAGTCTCCACAGTATCTCTGATAAAGTTTATTATATATCTGATAAAAAATTATGTGAGACAACTACAGATAAACAGGAGGACTATAAATAATGGGACAGCAAAAGTTATACTTTAAAAAATTTTACAAAAATAAAGGGAATTGGCTACCTATAATAGTATTCATTGTAGCTATTTTATTCGTGCTGATAATGAATACGCGTGTAAGTGAAGATCGTGATTTCACTGCAATGGCTCAAGATGAGATAAAGGCAAATAAAGAGATACTAATTTTAAATGAGCAAACAATGAAAGACTCAGCTAAGACTGAGAAAGATAAGGCCGATTTTGAAGCGAGTGAGAAAATAAATAAGGCTCGGGTAAAAGAACAAGAGAAGATGGTAGATTTATATACAGATGGAAAGTGGGCAGAGGCTTATAGAATAAAGATTCATCTACTCAAAGAATCATTTGGACTATACACTGGTGAAATGGAAGCGCCTGCCGAGCTTAAGGAATCAATTTATCGACAAATTGCCATATATACGAAGTTAGAGCAACTAAATATTAAATCCGATCAAGAAGATATGGAAACACAAGGAGCGACATTTCTATATCGAACTTTAGCTAATTTTGTGCCTGTCTTGTTTGTGATAATACTTTGCTTTACTTTAAATACTATCTTCACTGACCGTTTTCGGAATAATTTAGATAGAGATTTATTATTGCCGCAAAAATATACAAGAGCTACGTCTGAGAGATTGCTTTTTGGTTTACTGTTATCAATTACCTTCTATGTAATTAGCGGTGTTATTGCTTATCTATCTGCCAGTTTATTATCTGGGGCAGGGAGTTTTTCTTATCCGATTGCAATAAATATAGAGCCAAATATAGTTACTAAACCAGTAGGAGAGCTTTTGTTTCAAACGATATGCCTACAAATATTGACTATTGTCCTAGTTGTTCTAACGTTAGATCTTGTTAGTAAACTATGTAAGCGAGTGATGCCAACACTATTTATTTCATTACTCGTTTTGATTAGTCCAGTCCTTGCAGTCGGGAAAATAGAACCACTTAATCGATTGGCTCACCTTCTACCCGGGACATATTTCAATGCCACATCTATAAGCGATAGCTACTTATCTATGCTATGTGATAACGGAAATATTAATTTTGAGAATGGTATACTTGTGTTATCCATCGCTATTCTGGTTTTGTTGCTAGTAAACTATGTAATTGATAGCCGCAGAGGCATTAGCTTAACATTAAACACAAATCAAACAAGAGTACAGTAAACTATTGACAATCATTTTTTTGCATTGGTATGATTAGGTAGTCAAGTGAATAAAAGGGAGGTTTTTTTGTATGAAAACAGGTAAAAAAAGAGGTCTTTTGTATCGTTCTTTGTTAGTGTTTATTTTACTAGCGGGATTAGTAGTGGCAGTTCAACCAGGGGCGTATGCTAAATCAGTTCCTTATTGGGAAAAATTTGATATTAATTCTTATACTGGTAAAAGAAGTACTGTGTCTACGCAATCGAGGACAGTCCCTAATAATGCATATTGGTCTTATACGACAACCGATAAGATTAGCAGTGGATGGAATTATAATAGATATATCACACTATTGCATTACTATGATAGCAGTACTAAAAAGTATTATCATTAATATGAGACTGCACTACCTCATTTCAAGTAGACAGTTTAGAGAAGAAGTTGAATTTAGCGGAGTACCTTTTTTGCTATACTAATATCTTCATTTAATGGCCTTATTTCGATGCTAGCTCGAAGTAAGGCCATTAATCTTGGTGAGAATATGTTCGTGCGGGTAAAGAACGGTATAGTTGTGAAAAGGCTAAGATTAACAATTTTCATCTTTGACGGGAGGTATCCGATACTTAGATTTGAAATAAACCCAAATATAAATAAATATTATATTCAAGAGTCAATGTCTAACACAGGCATTGGCTCTATTTTTATGCAGAAAGGAGAAAAACATGTGTATTTTCACTAAAGAACGTTTTCAAGAAACACTGTGGTTGGAGGGTGTAGGCATTATTCCAGAAGAAGCGATACAAGAACATCTGCAGTTGCTACATCGCCAAGGATTGGACAAAAGCTATAGCCAACATCTTCCTAAGAAAAAGCTACCAGACCTACTCTTTGTCCGAACGTGCCAGTATGAAGCCTGGAAAATGGTCGTCATTTCAGATGGAGACACCGATAGTCCACTCTATTCCTTGCTATTTCAACATCAAAAACTATACCGCTTCACAGAGTTGGAAGAAAACTAAAGGTGTCATCAAATCCAAAAGGAACATAAAAAAGAGGTGAAAACATGCAAGAAAATCTAATCTGGTTTCAACAACAAATGAAACAACGCTATCAGCTTTCTATTTCTATAGAAGAGATTGGTTATGAAACCGTCGCGCTAGTTCTGGAAGAAACGGCACCTGAGATAGCGAAAAGCCTCCAAGAGCTACAAATGACCGCACACGAAATCAGCTTTCTAACGATGCAATATCTACAAGAGGATAAGGAGTATACCGCCAGTATCAGTCAACATCCAGAAACGCATGAAAATGACCTCGTGATTTGGCAAATGAATGGCAAAGTCGAGGCTATTCTGCTATGGAAAGCGAAGGGAGAGTCACAGAATGCCACCGAAATATAGAACCAGGGCTATCGATGCAGAAATCCCATTTGAAATTCAAGGCAGAAAGAAAAAACATATGGTTTACCAAGAAACCTCCTCTAAATATCCAATAAAATACTTCACAAATAAGACACAATTTTAGTCAAGTAAACTATATTTATATAAACTTCATATATAGACTCAGCCAAATTTAGAATGATATAGTTTCAAAATATACTTAATAGGTAGAGAGCTAATACCACCTATGAATTGCTAGCAAATAATATCTATCAGCAATCTCATAAACTATACTAATGCATAGGAGAGGAAGCAAGTGAGAAAAGAAAAATGGATGATCGTACTAATGAGTGTAGGTTTGAGTATCGGAAGTTTAGCAGGATGTTCAGCTACACAAAATAATGGAGACAATACAGATAATTCAGAACCACCAAAAAAAACAGAAGTAAAAGATGAGAATAAAACAGGTGTAAAGGATGAGAATAAAACAGAAGTAAAAGATGAGAATAAAGCAAATACAACTAGTTCAGATTCCACAAACGAATCAGAGGTAAAAGAAGATAACTCTACCTCATCGGAGAAATCGGAAACAGATGCGGACACTACAGATAAGAATAGTGTTACAGTAGATGAGAAAGGTGTTACAATCAGTGATGGCGAAGGAAACAAAATGACAGTCGATAAAGATGGTGTTACTGGCGAGTCATCAGATGGAGCAAAAGGGACAATTAAAAAAGATGGCACCATAACAGGTGATGACGGACAAGGAAATAGCAGTGATGAAAACGGTAACGCACAATCATCCGACGGTGCAAAACGTGTAGTAAACCCTGACGGTAGCGTAACTGTTGATGACGGAAATGGTACAGTTGTTACAACAGATAAAAACGGTAAAGTAACAGTAGAAAGTAAATAATCACAATTAGCTAGTATGAGTCAGTTCAATCCCACTGACTCATACTAGCTAATTTTATTTAGAATCATGTATAATAAAAGCCATACATAGAAGAAAATCAAATCTCACTACGTAAAATTCCAATTTGGAGGACTAAAAATGCTCTTTTTAAAAAAATATGGTTTCTATTTTCTATTATTGGGTGTACTAAGTGATTTTCTAACACCGTACATTCTTGGCTTATTTTACCCTGAAATGAATCAAATGACGATGGTAATGAGCGTGTTTGGCGATGTGGCCAGCCCAGTTCGGGGCGCTTTTTTGGTATGGTCGGTGGTTTCGGGTGTGTTATTCGTTTTGGCGTTACCAGCAATATACGAAACATTTCGAGCAACATCTCGAACACTGGCTAGTCTACTCGCCTTGGCTATCGGCTTATATGGCGTGGGAGACTGCATATTCACAGGATTATTCAGCATCGATACGGAGCAATCAACCTGGACTATTTCCACATGGATTCACAATATCGGATCAGGCCTAGGCTACGCAGGATTTCTAATCTTCCCGCTCTTTCTAATCATCCTCTACCGCAAACAAGGAAAAGTAAGGCAAAGTAACATCTACTTACTATTATTCATCATCAGCCTTCTATCGGCAGGAGTGTACGGTTTAGCACGCATTCCGGCAATCAATGATTTACCAATTTTAAACAAAATCGGTTTTTGCCAACGTATTAGTTTCTTCTTGAATTATTTACCAATAGTAGCATTCGCTGTAAATCGAATCAAAGGCAGTAAAAACAAGGTGTAATTATAAAACATATTACTGACATCCAATAAAAACCTTCACAAAAAAGACATTTTTATAGTTAAAAAAATAACAAAATCATAATTTTTTCGTATAGACCAAACATAGTAAACAGCGGTATAGTTTGGGAGTGAGAAGTTAACAGGCTCACAATACATTACATTTTAGGAGTGAAGCAGAAGATGTCAGTAAAAAAAGGTCTAGTCACATGTCTAGCTATCGCAGCAGTATGTGCAACATTTCAACAAACGGTAAACGCAGATGAGGTAAGTGGTAAACAGTACACATCTAGTACTGTCAATCAATTAGTAAGTGGAGTGAAATCTGTCTCAGATAGAGCAAGTCTGTCAGGTCTAGTTACTTCGCCATTAGTAGTTGGTACAACAAGCATCTCAGGTATAGCTGTTGCTAATGCTAAAGTAGATGTTTGGGTAAGCGATTCATTAAAAGCATCAGTATTAGCAGATGCTAAAGGTAATTGGACAGCGCAAGTACCAGCTTTAGCAAAAGGTCAAATCGTGCAACTACACTCAACACTAGACGATTGGTCTGCAGATGGTGAGCGCTATCAAGTTGTAGCCGAAGAACCAACAGTAATCTCACCGCTTGTAACTGGTGAAACAAAAGTAGCTGGAGTAGCAGCCCCAAATTCTAAAGTAGATGTTTGGGTAAGCGGATCAATCAAAGCAACAGTTTATGCAGATGTAACTGGTATTTGGGTAGCAAAAGTACCAGCCTTAGAGAAAGGTCAAATTGTACAACCACGCGCAAGCATCGGAAGTTGGTATGCGGACAGCGATCGTTATCAAGTGGTAGACAAAGCACCAACATTAATCACACCGCTTGTAACTGGTGAAACAAAAGTAGCCGGAGTAGCAGCCCCGAATTCTAAAGTAGACGTATTGGTAGGCGGAACAATCCAAGCAACAGTATACGCGGATGAAGGCGGTATCTGGGTAGCGAAAGTACCAGCTTTGGAAGTTGGAAAAACAGTCCAAGTGACAGCAAGTGTGGGCAACTGGTCTGCAGAAAGCGTGCGTTACCAAGTAGCAAGTAAAGAACCTGTAGTAATCACAGCACTTGTTGCAGGTGAAACTAAAATTGGGGGAGCAGCAGTACCAAATTCTAAAGTAGATGTATGGGTTGGCGGCTCAATGAAGGCGACAGCATATGCAGATGAAACAGGAATTTGGAGCGCGAATATTCCAGCACTAGTAACAGGACAACAAGTACAGATAAGATCAAGTGTTGGTAATTGGTATGTAGATAGCACTCAATATCAAGTGGTAGATAAAACACCATATCTATTAGTAACACTTAAAGCTGGAGGAACAAAGGTAGCTGGAGTATCAGCACCAGGTTCAAAAGTAAACGTATGGATTGATGGAGCTATCGAAGCTACAGTAACTACAGATGAAACAGGCATTTGGGTAGCAAAAGTCCCTGCTTTAAAAGAAGGACAAGTTGTTCAAGCTAAAGCTAATATCGGTGAATATTGGTATGCTGAAGTCGCTAGCGTTACAGTTGTAAAATAATCAAAATAAGCACCTCCAGAATTAGAAACCACCCCTAATTTTGGAGGTGCTTTTTACATAAATTCAATATAGCGAATAATTAAATCAATTCTATGTTAAACTAAGGAGTAAGAAATTGACTAGGAGTGATGAACGCATGCAAGACTTAAAAAAATCATATCAAAATACGACGTATAAACTAGGAAATCATAGTCCTCGCAATGTGGCTGTACTCAAAGAAGCATTCGAAAATGTTGATGCAAACCTGGAAAGCGATATTTATGGAACGGGTGCAATTATCGAGGATTTCCAAGCTAAAATAGCGACAACGTTAGGCAAAGAAGCCGCGGTGTTTTTCCCGAGTGGCACGATGGCGCAACAAATCGCCTTACGAATCTGGGCGGATAAGAAGCAGAATCCAAAAATCGGGTATCATCCGTTGTCTCATTTGGAAATCCATGAACAAGATGGTCTAAGAGAATTGCAACACATCGAGCCGATTTTGCTATGCGATGCAGATAAACTGATCACTTTGGCGGACATTAAAGCACTAGATGCATCTGTATCCTGCGTTTTACTAGAACTACCGCAGCGCGAAATCGGTGGACAATTACCAAGTTTCGAAGAGTTGGAGGAAATTTCGCACTATTGCCGTGAAAATGGTATTCAATTACACTTAGATGGCGCGCGTTTGTGGGAAATAACCCCTTACTATCAAAAATCAACCGAAGAAATCAGCGCGCTTTTCGATAGTGTGTATGTTTCTTTTTATAAAGGTCTAGGCGGGATTGCGGGTGCGATTTTGGCTGGGGATGAGGATTTTGTGAAGGAAGCGAAGGTTTGGAAACGTCGTTATGGCGGGGATTTGATTAGCTTGTATCCTTATATTTTATCGGCGGATTATTATTATGATAAGCGAATCGGCAAAATGGGGCATTATTATGAGGCGGCGAAGGAGTTGGCTGGCCGGTTCAATGCTTGTAGTGGCGTGAGTACTTTACCAGAAGTTCCTGTTTCCAACATGTTTCACGTTTATTTTGATGAGTCAGCGGAAGTCATCGAATCAATTTTAGCAAAAATTCACGCGGAGACTGGTGTCGGTTGTTCGGGGTATTTGCAAGTGAAACCGGACGGTAGATGTGCGTTTGAATTGTCACTTGGAGACGCGATTACGGAAGTTCCAGCGGAGAAGTTAGCGCAGGTTTTTGAGCAGTTAGGAAACATGAAGTAATTTTGTGTGGAGTCAGTGTCTTTTTTAGATAGTGGCTCTTTTTTTAATATAGAAACAATTTATCAACATTTTGGGTGTATAATGTAGGCAAAACGGTGAGGAGTTGCGAACTTTGATTAATATTTTAGTGGTGGAAGATGATGTGAAGTTGAATCATATTACGTGTACATATCTTGCTAATAGTGGTTACGCGGCGAAGGGATGCTTTAATCCGCAAGAAGCGTATGATTTGATGTATAGTAATCGCTATAGTTTAATTATTTCTGATATTATGATGCCAAAAATAGATGGTTTTGAATTCGCGGAAACGGTGAGAGGGCTGGATAAGGATATTCCGATTCTGTTCATGTCTGCAAGAGATGATTTAGCGGCGAAACAAAAGGGTTTTAGGCTCGGAATTGATGATTATATGGTGAAACCGATTGATCTGGATGAGCTGGTACTGCGTGTTACGGCGCTACTTCGGCGGGCGAACATTGCGACGGAACAAAAACTAGTTCTAGGAAGTTTGACGATGGATGCGGCGGCGCTAACTGCGATGATTGATGATGTGGAAATTCCCATCACGGTGCGCGAATTCAACGTCCTTTACAAATTATTATCCTATCCAAATCAGGCTTTTTCGCGAGCACAGTTAATGGATGAGTTCTGGGGGATGGAAAGCCAGACGAGCTTGCGGGCAGTGGACATTTACATTACAAAAATTCGTACAAAATTCGCATCCTGCACCGATTTTAAAATTATGACGGTTCATGGTATCGGGTATAAGGCGGTGCTGGCATGAGCGATAATGTTTTGAAGAAAGTGAGTCGTTTTTCTTGGCTGGAGTATATTGGTGTTTTGCTGGCGTTAGGAGGTCTCGCGATGCTTCCGGCGTTGATGTTTGGGGCGGATATTTTGAAAGAGTCGGGTCCGTATATCGGCTGGTACGTCTTGTATTGGGGAATCATTGCGGCGCTTTTCTGTCTTCTCACGGGTTACCAAAAATACATTGCTTTTGACAAGCCGATGCGCGAGTTAAGTTTGGCTACAAAGCAAGTGGCAGAGGGCGATTTCACCGTATATTTAAAACCGCTGCATACCGTGAATAAACATAATTATATCGACACGATGTTTCAAGATTTCAACAAGATGGTCGAGGCTCTCGGTTCGCTCGAAACAATGAAAACCAACTTTATCGCCGATGTCTCCCACGAAATCAAAACACCATTATCTATCGTTCAAAATTACGCAGCAGCCCTCAAAAATGAAAATATGGCGCCAGAAACAAGAATGGAATATGTAGAAACGATTATTTCGGCATCGCAAAGCTTATCGGTTTTGGTGAGCAACATTTTGAGTTTGAATAAGTTGGAAAATCAGGGCATTCAGTTGCCGGAGGAGCCATACGATGTTTGCCGACAGCTATCGGATTGCATCCTTTCATTCGATGACTTGTTAGCGCAAAAAGAGATTCAGGTTGAGGTGGATATTGAAGAGCAGGCCTCTATTTACGCCGATCCTGATTTGATGGAAATTGTGTGGCGCAACTTACTTGCCAATGCGCTGAAATTTACCGAACCAGGTGGTGTTATCAAATGCACGCAAACCTCCACAGAAAATTCCGTGAGTATCGTGATCTCTGATACTGGTTGCGGGATGGACGAAGAAACACGAAAACGCGTTTTTGAAAAATTTTATCAAGGGGATTCTTCGCGTTCCAAGGAAGGCAATGGCTTGGGGCTGGCACTTTCATTGCGAGTCGTTGAACTTGTCGGTGGAACGATTACGGTCGAAAGCGAACTTGGCGAAGGCACGACTTTTGTAGTTACATTAAATGCGGGATATTAAAAATAGCAGTCTTAGATTCGAAATCGGAATCGGGGCTGTTTTTTTGTGCAAATTAACATTTCAGAAACATTTTAGATGCAAATCGCAAACATCTATTGATTAAGATAGGTACATCAAGTAAGTGAAGGAGAGAGGAAAATGAGTGGTAGAGCGGATTTCATTGGCTATGAGTATAAAGATATTACGGTTAATCAGGAGCAAGAATCACTATTTGTCGATGGCTACACTAACTTTGGCTGGGAGTTGGACAGCATTGCTAAGCCAATAAAACCTTTAGCCAGTTTAAAAATAAAATTTAAACGAGACCGTAAAATTCGGAATAAGGCGGAATTAACAAGGCTACAACGCCAATTCGATGCGTGTGTTGATGAGATGGAACAGTTGGAGCGGTCTAAAAAAACAATGGCACAAATCGTCGCTTACGGTATTGCATTAATTGGAACGATTTGCATGGCAGGTTCGGTTTTTGCAGTGACGGGCGGGCTTATCACATTGTCTGTCATTTTCGCGGTACCAGGTTTTATCGGCTGGATCATTCCGTATTTTTGCTATAAGAAACTGTATCAGAAGAAATCGGCGGAAGTTGCGATATTGATGAATCAA
Organism: Listeria booriae; assembly: GCF_000766865.1. Taxonomy (GTDB): domain Bacteria; phylum Bacillota; class Bacilli; order Lactobacillales; family Listeriaceae; genus Listeria_A; species Listeria_A booriae. The sequence continues at coordinate 117,468 of NZ_JNFA01000011.1, read as the reverse complement.
AAAGAAGATGAGTTGTATGAAGTGAGTAAGAAGGCCAATAGTTTATTACCAAAGTAAAGGCTTAGAAAAAGGGGAATAAAGACGTGAGGGATAGATATACACGGTGCATGTATTTTACAAGGATAGCCGTTCCATTTAATGCGATATTAGCGCTTGCCAGAATTATTTTAGGTGTCTTTTCACTTTCTTTTATTTTATTCATTCAAGCTTTATTCAACATTGGGATGGCATTAGCGAAACATACGGCTGTGAGAACGCATGGCGCGGCACCAATGAATGAAGCGGAGCAACAGGCAGTGCAGCTTAAGTCGTATCGGAGTATCGGTTGGATGATTGTGTTTTCAAGTGGAACGTTTATCCTTTTCTGCAGTGTGTTGACTTTCTCGAACACGGAGATTAAATATGATCCGCATATCGCGGTAATAATTGCTACGGTGACCTTCACGGAACTGGTTTTATCGATTCAAGGGATTGTGAATGCGCGGAAAGACAAGAAATTAATCATGGAAGCTGTGAAACTGACTAATTTTGCATCGGCGTTAGTTTCGCTAGCAATGACGCAGGCGGCGCTTTTATCTTTTACGTATGAAGGCAATGCGGTTGGTTATAATATGATTTCTGGGCTTATATTCGGTACACTTTCTGTTTTTATTGGCTTATACATGATTTTGAAGAGGAGGTTGGCATGATGTTGCTAATTCAAATAATGCTTTTTATCGTCGGGACAATCGTACTTTACATTGCCATCTCGGACATATTTCACATGCTAGACAAAATAAAGCAAGGGAAGTGACAACTATGAAAAAACTAATTATCGGTATTGTTAGTGTTCTAGCCGTTTCAGGCGGTATTTTAACGTATAAAAAACTTCGTAAATAAAATAAAGAAATGAGGGCGATTTTTATGAAAGCAGCAGTATATTATGGTGAAAAAGGTATTCGAATCGAGGACAAAGAAGTGCCGCGAATTGGCGAAAAAGATGTTTTAGTGCGAAACTTGCGGGCTGGAATTTGCGGAACGGATATAAATATTGTGAGAACCGGTGCTGGCGACCGTGGTATAAGCCTTGGCGCAGAATTCGGACATGAGATGGTTGGCGAAATTGTCGAAGTTGGGGCGCAGGTCTCGAAGCAAATTACGACGGGCATGATTGTCGGCATTAATCCAATCACTGCAAAACGAGTAGGTCGTCGGAAATCCCTAGAAGCATCAGGTTTTTCAGAGTATGTATTAATTGAAGACGCGGCGCTCGATTATAATTTATACGATATGGGCAAAGCAGTTTCACTCGATGCGGCCGTGTTGATGGAACCGATGAGCGTTGGGAGACATGGCGCATTCCGGACAAACCCAAAACGCTCTGACAAAATTGTCGTGTTAGGCGCAGGACCAATTGGTATTTCAGCAGCGGCAAGTCTTATCGCAGAAGGATTTCTGAATGTATGCGTAGTGGATACGAACGATTGGCGATTACAGAAAGCAAAACATATCGGCGCGAGCGTTCTGAACACAATGCAACAAGATTTGGCAGCAGGATTAAGCGAGCATTTTGGTGAATTAAACGTTTATGGGCAACAAGTTCCTGACGTAGACATCTTCATTGATGCAGCAGGAGCCCCAATTTTGTTCGAAAGTGTCATGCAAATTATCAAACCAGGGGCTAAAATTTCGATTATCGCAGTGTATAAAGAGGAAGTGCCCGTTAGTTTGGCGCAAGTAATGTCCAAAGAAGTGAGTATCCAAGGCGCGAGTGGTTATACAGACACCGATATTCGCAAAGTAGTCGACCATATCAAAAATGAGAAAACCGATATTGCGACGATGGTCACCCAAGTTTTCAAATTAAAAGATATTGAAGAAGCCTTTCGTGTCGCGATTAAAGGCGAAGGAACCGTCAAAGTAATTATTGATTTGACATAAAAATAGTATGAAAACACATGTTCGTATGTTATGCTGAATATGTGTTTTTATTTTGTTCGGAGACAGGAGTGATAAGCATGCAATATGTACGATGTTTTGAGTTGTCTAATCACGAAGTTAGGAATCCAAATATTTACCCGTATAATGTGTTAAAAGGAAAGTCTGGCGAGGTTCTAATCCTTGATGCAGTCACGATTTTGTATGGCAACAATGGCTCAGGGAAATCGACCTTGCTCAATCTGCTAGCGACGAAACTAGGGATGAAAGGTGCCGAGACAAATAAGGTATGGGGTACGGTTGATTATTACATGAAGTACGTCGCAGAAAGCAAAGTGAGCTATGAAAGCGCGGAGAACGGTACTGGCGATATTGCAATTCCATACAACAGCCGCTATCTTAAAAGCGAAGATGTGCTATATGAAATTAAGAAAATTCAGCAGGAAGCGATACTTCGCGAAGGTTATTTGTATGAACGCGGCAAGCTGGGAATGACAAAAGAAGCGATTGCCAGTCACAACGGTTCGTATTTGATGAAAAAGCAAATCGAGAAACGGCAATTTGCCCAAGAGAAGTATTCCAATGGTGAGACGGCGATGCAGATTTATGAGGATTACATTTTGCCAGACGGTCTGTATTTATTGGATGAGCCGGAGAGTTCGTTGTCACCTGAGAACCAATTGAAGTTAGCCGAAATGATTAATCAGGCCGCGCGGTTACTGGGCTGCCAGTTTGTTATCGCAACACATTCTCCATTTTTACTCGGGTCGCTTGCGGGGACGGTCTATAATTTAGATTTGGATGGATTGCGGACTTGTAAATGGACGGAACTCGACAATATCAAAGTATTTGAGCAGTTTTTCTCTGCGCATCGGCATGAATTCGAAAAGCGTTAATTGTGATAGATTGGCGCTTTTTTCTGTATATTCTATGCTATAATGAAAGTTAATAGTGAATTTTAAGGAGATACAATCTATGAAAACCACAAACCGATTTTGGCCAATTGCTGCATTTCTCGTTTTTTGCGCGATTGGTATTCCGGCAATTATTGTTGCTATTAATACACAGCGAGCGGAAAGCGCCATCAACCAATATATTACGGATTATGGCATTCCCGAAACCGAAGTTGTGACGATTAGCCCAACGAGTTATGATCTGAAATTTGGCGGCTACAATAAGATAATCACTACCAAAAAGGACATGGCACGATGGAAAGCGTACTTAGAAAACCCTAAAAACGAAGCACTGAATTATTATTATGTTGGCGACGTTCGTAAAAAGAAAAATACGAATAGCTCCGCAGATACAGACTGGAGTTATATTTTTCATTATCAAGATGGTAAAGTGGATGCATCTGTGAACGTGTTTGGAACTTGGGTAGATCCGAATGATCCGAATACGAAAGAATTTTCGTCGCGCATGTCGTATCAAGCACCTGTATGGGTGAATAAATAAGGAGTGTGGCAACATGAAACAAGTCGCGCGTAGCAAGATGTAAACGGGAACTTAGCGATTTTTACGGAAGCGATATACGAAGAAGAGTAAAGAGGGGGAACGACCATGTACTGGATAACGAATGAATTACCGACGGCGTCCGAGTTTGTGCAACTTCGAGTGGATTGCGGACTTAGTTTTCGGGATGTAGGAATATCGGCAAAAGCATTGCAAAAAAGTGACTATTTCATAGGATTGCGTCATAATGACACGAACGCGCTAATCGGAATGGGGCGAATCGTCGGCGATGGCATTATGTTCATTGTTTCGGATGTCGCGGTTCACCCAACCCAGCAAGGACAAGGCCTGGGCAAGGTTATCATGACACATATTCAGAAACACATTGATACAACGATTGACAAAACAGCGTGCGTCACCTTACTTGCAGACGTCCCGGCAGATCAGCTTTACAAGCAATTCGGTTTTGAAGAATCGGCTCCAGCTTCTATTGGAATGATGTACAAGATGAAATAAAGGAGTAAAAACATGAAAACAAGAGACCCTATCATCAAAGTCAGCAGTTGGCTACTCATTATTTATTCGATTGTGGAAATCGTGATATATCTTATTTTCTTTATTGTGAGCAAAATTGCAAAGAAATACTTAAGCGGATACATCGACCAGTTAGCGAGCAATTATGTCGATTTTACTTTTCATGAACAAGTATCGAAATTCGCCAGTTCATGGATGATAAATTGGATAATGGATTCGTTCGTGTTTACGACGGAAATATTTTTGCTGTTTAGTATAATTAGGATAGTTGCGGCGACGCTTATTTTGAAAAACAACAAGTTCTCGATTATTTTCGTTATTGCAATGATGATTTGGGGAATTTGGATTTCAGTCACTGCAATCATTTTTATCCCCTTATTCACAATTATTGCTTTAGTTGCGAACATTGGGCTGTTTTTGGTTATTATGTTCCGGAAAGAGTATCGGGTGTTGGTGTTTGGCAGTTGGAAGCAGGGGGTTGGGAAATGAGGAAAATAGCAGTTGCGATTCTAAGCTTGATGCTCCTCTCAGGATGTAGCTTATTTTCTGATGAGGAAAAAGAAATGAAGCAGACCATTCCTGAAATCACATTGAAATCATCGCCAAATACGGAAATAAAGGCAACACGAAGCGGTTTTACTTGGTTGGGAGCTACGACAAAAGCGTATTTACCAACGCCGCAGGAATTTTTTAAGGATGAGAAGTTGGTGCGGGTGAGTAAGACGGATCAAATTCGTGTGGCGACGGAAAACAAGGTGCGGATGGGGCTTTTTAAGAAGGTGGATTTAGATTCGATGCGATTGACGCTGGTTCTTGATTCGGGGGAGTTTGAGCAGGTAGCTTTAACGGAGCGGGACGATGGGCGTTGGGAATTTTCGGTGCCGCAAAAGTCTGGAAAGTATATGTATGTGCTGGATGAAGGGTATCAGGACGGGGATTATGAAGTGAGTTATTATTTTGGTGTGGAAATTAGCGAGTGATGAAAGGAGGTATTCAAGATGGGTGAGGCAGTGATTTCTGTGCCTAGATGGCGGGATTTAATTCAGATTTTGTATGTGAAAATGGATTTTGTTAGTGGGAAAGAACTTGGGGATCAGTTGCAGGTGGATCCGCGGACGATTCGAAATGATATTAAAGCGCTTCATCCGATTTTGAGTGCCTCGAATAATGAGATTACCTCGGTGCGTGGCGTTGGTTATAAGCTTGTGGTTCGGGATGAGACGGCTTTGCGGAACTTGTTGCTTGCGGATGTTCGGGAGCGCTCGAACCTTCATATTACGCCGATGCTTGCGGAAGACCGGGTCGATTATATTATTCGCTATTTGTTACTGGAAAACAGATTTGTGAAATTGGAAGATATCGCGGACGAGCTTTATGTCAGCAAATCGACAATCAATCTTATCATTCCAGAAGTGAAGAAAAAGCTGGGCGAATTTCAGCTTACTTTGGATAAAAAAGCGGGACATGGGGTTAAAATTTCGGGAACGGAGTTAAATATCCGATTTTGCTTTTCGCATTTTTTATTAGGAAAGTCGCCGAGTTTGTTAATTAGTGAGACGGAGCAGGCGTTTTTTGATGATGTGGATTTGGAGCGAATTCAGCAAGTTGTGGTGGATAGTGTGTCGACATACGCGATTCATATGACAGATATTGCGCTGAAGAACTTGATTATTCATATTGCCATTGCGGTTTGCCGGATTCGTGATGATTGTTATGTGGCGGCCGATGAGTTGTTGAACGTTGAATTTAACATGCAGGAATTGCGTGCGGCGCAGACGATGATTCGCGGGATTGAGGAGCAGGAAGGGATTACGTTTCCGGAGACGGAGTTATCGTATTTGCTGCTACATTTGAGCGCGAAACATATCGCGGCGAATGAGGATGATGATCGGGAATATATGTTGGTCAGCAAAATGCTAGAACGGATTCAAAAACGTTACGGTTACGCGTTAATGCAAGATAAAGCGCTAGTTTCCAATCTTGTTTTGCATTTAAAACCTGCGATTAACCGGATAAAATTTCATATGAACATTCAAAATCCATATTTGCCGAATTTGAAACAAAATTATCCGCTAGCTTTTGAGTTGGGGCTTACGGCGAAAGATGTTTTGGAGGAGGAGCTTGGCGCGGAGGTGAATGAGGCGGAGGCCGGTTATTTGGCGATTCATTTGCTTTACGCGATGGATAAGGCAGAAGATGGGGCGAAGAAACGGGTACTTATTGTGTGTGCGTCGGGATTAGGAACTTCGCAACTTTTGGAGTCGAAGGTGAGGCGTGCCTTTGCCGAGCAGCTGGACATTATCGGCGTGCAGTCTTTTTATGCGTATGAGAATGAGCCGCGAGCTTGCGATTTCGTCATTGCGACAGTGCCTTTGCGCCAGAAAAATCATCCGTATGTTCAAGTATCGCCGTTTTTGACGCGTGCGGATGTGCGAGCCATTGAAGGAATGTTAGAATCAGGGGATGAAAAAGTAACGTTAGAGCTGGAAAACGTGTTTTCGGAGGACTTATTTTTAGTTTCACGGGCGAATCAGACGAAAAATGAGATTTTGCAGGATTTGGCGTTGTTATTGATGCAAAAAGGGTATGTTGGTGAGGATTATTTGCCGTCGATTTTCGAGCGGGAACAAGTGGTGCCGACGTATTTGGGGAATGGCTTGGCGACGCCGCATCCGATTCAAGCAGATGTTGCGCGAACGGCGATTGCAGTTTGTATTTGTGAGTCACCGGTGCTTTGGAATGAGGAAGACAAGGCGCAAGTCGTGTTTATGCTAGCCGTGAAAAACAAGGAACAGTCACAACTTGCTACGACGTATGAGTTGATTAGCGATATTGTGGAGGACCCTAAAACAATGCGCCAACTGAAAGAAGTTCGCGATTTTGAAGGGTTAATACGAATTTTAAGGAGGCTCAGCTTATAGCGTTGACCTTCTTTCTTTTCGTGGATTTCCTTTAGGTAAGACTTCTTGCGGAAAAAGTCTAGCTTTATTTATTAAAAAGAAAGCGCTACACTTGAGGTATAATAAAGAGGAGGGTTACAACATGAAGAAATTTGTTGAAAAACTGGGTTGGCTTTCGCAGAAGTTAGGGAATCAAATCCATTTGAAATCGATGCGTGATGCGTTTGCGACGATTTTGCCATTTATCATGCTAGCTGGTTTTATGGTTTTGATTAATAACGTGATTATTAAACCGGATGGGTTTATGTCAAATGTTATTAGTTCGGAGACGTTGGCTAATTGGCAGCAGCTCGGAAACAGTATTGTGAACGGGACGTTGGGGATTATTACGATTTTGATTGGGGCTTCGGTTTCGTATTTTCTAGCGCAAAATCGTCAATTTGAGAATCCGTTTGCGCCGGCTTTACAAACGATTGCTTTGATTGTCATTTTTATTCCGCTTACGAATGATGTGATTCCAGTTGGGGCGCAGAAGGCTGTGGAGATTGGTGGCGTTATTCCAACGGCTTTGACTGGTTCGGCTGGAATGTTCGTGGGGATTGTGACGGCGCTTTTGTCCACGGAATTGTTTATTCGTTTCTCACAGAGCGAGCGCTTGAAAATCAAGATTTCTGGTGATAGTGTGCCGCCAGCGGTTATTAAATCGTTTAATGTGTTGATTCCGACGATGTTGACGGTGCTTGTGTTTGCCTTTGTGTCATTCTTGTTGACGCAGTTGTTCTCGCTAAATATTTATGCATTAATTGGAACGATTATTCAAAAACCGTTAACGTTCTTGGTGACGAGTGTTCCTGGATTCTTAGCGTTGATGACGATTTCGCAAATGCTTTATTCGATTGGTATTGCGGGAAGTGGGATTTTGGGACCGATTATGGATCCGGTATTGCTTGCGAATATGCAGGATAATATGACGGCGTACGCGAATAATGCGGCAATTCCACATATTATTAATACGACATTCCGTGATATTTTTGGTGTTATGGGTGGCGGAGGAAATACGATTGCGCTACTCATTGCGATATTTATTTGGAGTAAGCGGAAAGATTATCGAGAAATTGCGGCTTTGTCTTCTGCGCCGGGGCTTTTCAATATTAATGAACCTGTCGTTTTTGGACTGCCGATTGTGTATAATTTAAGTTTGATGATACCTTTCATTATTTCAACCCCATTATGTTTACTTTTGGCGTATATTGCAACGAAGATTCATATGATTTCGGAGGTTGTCGTGATGGTACCGTGGACGACGCCGGTTGTCGCTTCTGGATTTTTGGCAACGGGTGGGGATTGGCGCGCAGCAGTTTTCCAAGTATTTTTAGTGGGGATTTGTGTGTTGCTATATCTACCGTTCTTGAAAGTGAATGACCGAATTAAAGCGTAAGGAGGAACAGCGATGAGACGGCTAATGTTAATGTGTAACGCTGGTATGTCTACAAGTGTGCTCGTTCGTAAAATGCAAAAAGTAGCCGCGGAAAAGGGCTTGGATATCGAAATTTGGGCGATTTCGGAGACGGATTTCGAGAAAAATTGGCGCAATGCTGAGGCGATTCTGTTAGGGCCGCAAGTGAGTTATATGCAGAGCAAGGTGAGCGAATCGGTTGGTCAGGCGATCCCAGTGGGCGTGATTGCGATTGTGGACTACGGCCGGATGGACGGCGAAAAGGTTCTGGCGCAAGGCTTGGCGTTGCTAGGAGAGGGGTGACATGATGGCGAACTATTTGGATGCGACGTGTGATGTGACGGAGCGTGTGGCGGATCTGTTGGGACGGATGACGTTGGTGGAGAAGTGTGGTCAGTTGAATCAGCGCTTATATGGCTGGGATACGTTTGTGCGTGACGGTGAGGATTTTGATGTGACGGCTGTTTTTAAGGATGAGGTCGCGACGTTTGGCGGGATTGGCGCGCTATACGGGTTGTTTCGGGCGGATCCGTGGTCGGGAATGAATCACGAAAATGGAATTAGTCGGGAAAATTCGGCACGTGTGGCGAACTTGTTGCAGCGGTATGTGATGGAGAATACAAGATTGGGAATCCCGATGCTACTTTCGGAGGAGGTGCCGCATGGGCATCAGGCGCTGGACAGTGAGTCTTATCCGGTGAACTTGGCACGGGGAGCGTCGTTTAATAGGGAGTTGCAACGGGAAATTGCGGCCGCGATTGCGACGGAGATTCGTGATAAGGGTGTGCATTTGGCACTAGCCTCGGCGCTTGATATTATGCGGGACCCGAGATGGGGGCGTGCTGAGGAGTGTTTCAGTGAGGACCCGTACTTAGCAGCGGAATTTACGAAGGCGATTACGACGGGATTCCAGGAGAGTGGCGAAATTGCAGTGATTCTGAAACATTTTGCGGCGCAAGGCGAGCCTGTTGGTGGGCATAATTCGGGGCCAGTTTCGATTGGGATGCGGGAATTACGCGAGATTTTCCTGCCGCCGATGGTTGCTGCAACGGATGCGCTTGGTGTGATGGCGGCCTACAATGAGATTGATGGTGTGCCGTGTCATGCGAATGTGGATTTGTTGACGGGAATTTTGCGGGATGAGCTTGGATTTGAGGGGATTGTGATGGCCGATGGTTGCGCGCTGGATCGATTGCTGAACTTGATGCCAGACACGAAAAAGGCTGCGGCTCTTGGACTCACGGCAGGTGTTGATTTGAGTTTGTGGGATTCTGTTTATCCTGACTTGGCTGCGGCTGTGACGGCTGGCGAGGTGGATGAAGCGCTCGTGGACCGTGCGGTTAGCAGAGTTTTGCGAGTGAAATTTGAACTTGGCTTATTTGAAAAACCATACGTGACTGAAAAAGTAGCTGAACATTCGGCGTCATGGCGTACCCTGAATTTACAAGCGGCACGTGAAGCAATTTGTTTGTTGGAAAATCGAAAGAACGTATTGCCGCTTCGTGGCGCGAAACATATTGCGGTAATTGGACCAAATGCGGATGCGCTATACAATCAACTCGGCGATTATACGGCGCCACAAAATATGGCGGATGGCGTGACGATTTTACAAGGATTGCAAAACTTAGCGCCTGAAAATGTAACAATCAGCTATGAAAAAGGTAGCGAAGTCCGTGAAAAAGTAATAAACGGTGTTGAAAAAGCAGTAGAACTAGCGAATTCTGCTGATGTCATTGTCCTTGCGCTCGGCGGGTCAAGTGCGCGTAATTTTGATATGGAATTTTTAAATAATGGTGCGGTCAGCTCGAAGGGGCCGAATATGGATGCGGGCGAGAACGTTGATGTGGCGGACCTTGCGTTGCCGGATGCGCAAATCGAACTTTTTCAAGCGGTCAGAGCATTAGGAAAACCAGTCGTGGTGGTGCTCGTTCATGGGCGGCCCAATGCGATTCCTGAAATTAGCGAACAAACCGATGCGCTTTTAACAGCTTGGTATCCAGGGGCACAGGGCGGAACGGCGGTTGCAGAAGTGCTATTTGGCATAACGAATCCATCGGGAAAACTGCCAGTCAGCATTCCGCGTTCCTCCGGCCAACTTCCCGTTTACTACAATCAAAAAGCTGGCGAATACAAAGAAGATTATTTCGACGAACGTGGCGCGGCACTTTACAACTTTGGCTACGGCTTGAGCTACAGTGATTTCGAGTATCAAAAAATCGAGACTGCGCGCACAAGTCTAACCATCGCTGAACTAGAAGCTGGCGAGCAATTCGAATTCCGCGTAACCATCGCCAACAATTCGGACGTCGCTGGGCAAGAAGTCGTACAGCTTTACATTCACGATGAAGAAGCAAGCATTACGCGCCGCAAAAAAGAACTAAAAGACTTCCAAAAAATAGAAATAGGCGCACGAAAAACACAAGAAGTCGTATTAAAAATCGGATTAGCCGAACTACAAATTTGGTCAATCAAAAATCGCTGGGAACTAGAGGCAGGAAACGTATGTATTTTTGTCGGCGGGAGTTCTGATACAGCATTAGAGACAATGATTCAAATCCAAAACGGGGTGGTATGAATGGAAAGCATGGAATTAGCCTCTTTTCAAATAATTAGTACAGTCGGCGGGGCTAGGAGCAAAATCACCGAAGCTTTACAATGTGCCAGACAGCGAAATTTTACAGAAGCCTATCAAAAAATCGACGAAGCCAATGAATTTTTAAAAGAAGGCCATAAAAATCACGTCGATCTCATTCAAAAAGAAGCTGATGGCCAAGAAATTCCGTTTTCCATGCTATTTATGCACGCAGAAGACCAATTTATGTCGGTGTATTTATTGCGTGACATTGCGTATGAAATGATTGCGATGTGGAAAGAAATTAAATAATTTTTTGAGTGTGCGCCTAACTTGGTGTACACTTTTTTGTTATGCTGAGTATATTACCTTGACTGTCATAGTAATATGATGTATTATATACTCATGGAGGCGATCACATGGCTGATAAAAAACTTTCCTCGGATTTACTTCGAGGGCACACGGATACCATTATTTTGAAGTTATTGATGAGCGGCGATAAATACGGTTACGATATTTTAAAGTTGATTCAGACGAATTCAAACGGGGAATATGAATTGAAGGAAGCAACGATGTATTCGAGTTTGAAGCGCTTAGAAAAAGAGGACTACATTACCTCTTATTGGGGCGATGCAACGCAAGGCGGTCGTCGAAAATACTACAAGTTAACAGAAAAAGGCGAAGAATTGTACGCTGAAAATAAGAAGCAATGGGAGTCTGCTAAACGCATTCTCGACCAGTTGCTATAAGGAAAGAGGTTAAAAGTGATGAAAGAGAAGTTGACCCTGCACATTGATGAAGTGTTCGCCGGATACGAGCTAACGGATGAAATACATGAATTGAAAGAAGAATTGGCCCACGATTTACAAGAGAAGTTCAATGATTTGAAAGAACAAGGTTACGAAGACGAAGAAGCGTATGAAATGACTATCCATTCACTAGGCGATGTTTCCGAGATTATCGAAAGCATCGGCGGCCAAAAGCTAGAAGACACTACCCCAATTGAATTCGGGACTGGCGGTATGAAGGGCATGAACATCCATGACGGCAAATTTAAAAACAGTACATTACAAGGTGCCGATTTCACAGGCTCGAACTTGACGGGCAGTAGTTTTGACGGTAGTAATATGAACGCCGCACGCTTTGATGGTTCTGATTTACGCGAAGCTAAACTAACAAACGCAACATTGAAAAACGCTAGTTTCACGAATAGTACGCTTGATAATGTGAACTTTAAATATTCGAATTTGTCGGGTATTAATTTTGACCATCAAACGATTTCAGAAGGCACATTTGATTACGCGAATGTAACCGATGCTTCGTTCGAAGACGTTGATTTTCACGGCGTTAGCTTCAAAGGAGTTTACGCGAAAAAAAGCGATGGACTGCCAAGCTTCAAAGGCTCCAGCTTATCCAATACGAATTTTTCAATCGTTACACTAAAAGGCGCGAATTTCAGTTACGCGAACTTGAGCAACTGCACGTTCAATGCTTCTGAGCTTACTGGAGCCTCATTTGAAGGCGCTGACTTAACATTTGCCGAACTGAAAAAATCAGCAATCCGCAAATCCAATTTCAAAAATGCGATTATGGATCAAGCTGACTTCACGCATTCCGACCTATCTGGCGTGAACTTCGACGGCGAGATTTTCCGTGGCACGAACTTCAGAGGTACCGGATTAATCGACGCTTCCTTCCAAAACGCGATTTTTGAAAATGTTTCTTTCAAAGGCAGTTATGTAAAACGAGCAAATTTCGACGGCGCCATCATGGACGCTGCGTCTTATGAAAGTCTAAAAAGTAATCGAAAAGCCGATTTAAGCGGTATTATCCTATCGTAAAAGGAGTGTAAAATCATGTTAGAAACTGTGATTTCAGTAAATAATCTCGAGAAATCTTATAAAAACGTAGATGTCTTGAAAAAAATCAATTTTACCGTTAAAAAAGGATCAATTTTCGCGCTGTTGGGTTCCAATGGCGCGGGAAAAACCACGACAATTCGTATTTTAACGACGCTAATCAAGCCAGATCGTGGCGATGCGCAAGTTTGTGGTGCCGATGTGGTGAAACAAGGAAATAAAGTACGCGAAGCGATCAGCTTAACTGGACAATCCGCAGCGGTTGACGATATTTTGACAGGCCGTGAAAATTTGCGATTAATCGCGAAATTACGCCATTTACCGAATGCGAAAGAAGTTGCAGACGAGTTATTGGAACGATTTAATCTGACGGATGCGGCGGACCGGGCACTTGCGACTTATTCTGGTGGGATGAGACGCCGGCTTGATTTAGCGATGAGTTTGGTTGGAACGCCAAGTGTTATTTTTCTAGATGAACCGACGACGGGACTTGATCCACAAAGTCGGATGGCAATGTGGAAAATTATTCGTGAGCTTGCGGATGGCGGAACAACGGTATTTTTAACGACACAATATTTAGAAGAAGCAGAACAATTAGCCGACCAAATCGCGATACTAAATGAAGGTACAATCGTTGCAGATGGCACGGTCGCAGAATTGAAGCAGCTATTGCCGAATGGTCATTTGGAGTTGCGTTTTGCAGAATTGGATGAGGCGAAACAAGCCGAAGTCGCATTAGCAGCCTACACACCAGTTTTAGATGAAGCGGCACAAATTGTAACGGTAACAATGGACGGCACGGTGAAACAAATGATGGCGATTTTGGGAGAACTAGAAGGCGCTAACATTCCTGTGTTGGAATTTTCGCAAAAATCACCGACGTTAGAAGACGTATTTCTTAAAATTGTGGAACACGGAAAGGAAGGATTATGATGCGGAACAAGTGGAGTGACATGGTAGTGATGCTTGGGCGTAATATGCGTCATGCTTTTCGGAGCGTGGACACAATTATTACAACCATCGCGATGCCATTAATGATGATGTTATTGTTTGTGTATGTATTTGGTGGTTCGATTGATACAGGTTCAGAAGATTATATTAATTATGTCGTACCGGGAATTATGTTTCTATGTATTGCCCTTGGAACGACTTACACAGCGGTTCGGCTCAACAATGACGTCACAAAAGGTATTATTGACCGCTTTCATTCAATGCCAATCGCGAAATCTTCTATTTTGACAGGACATGTTGTAACTTCGATCGTGTTTAACTTAATTTCCACATTATTTATCGTGCTAATCGCATTTATACTTGGATTCCGACCAGAAGCAGGATTTGTCGGCTGGCTCGTTATCATCTTGATTTTGCTATTATTCACGCTAGCGATGACATGGATTGCCGTTGTTTCAGGCCTACTCGCAAAATCGGCAGAAGGCTCTGGAACGTTCAGCTACCTCGTATTGATGCTACTATTCGTCAGCTCAGCGTTCACACCGACCGATTCGATGAACAATGTCGTTCGCGCATTTGCAGAAAACCAACCGATGACACCGATTATCGAAAGCGTCCGCTCACTTCTTGTGGGCAATGTAAATACAGGCGATGTTTGGACGGCGATCGCTTGGTGCGCAGGTATTTTCCTAGTCGCATGGGTTGCTGCGATACAAATTTATAAACACCGCACAGCATAAACATAAACAAGGTAACCGTCGCAATTTGGATGGTTACCTTGTTTATTTTTAGTTTTGCTGTAAAGAACGTTCTAACTCTAGTCGCTGAATTTTCATCGTCGCCGTACGAGGCATTTCCTCATATTTCATAATAATCGGCTCATTTAGATGCGGCATATCAGAGACCTTTTTCCACCACAAATCCCAGTTCATTTCTTTACTCTCATTTACCGCGATGATTGGCTGTGGACTGCCGTTTTCCCCACGAATAATAACAACTTCATCTAAAAATGTCAGCTCATCAAGAATCGCGTCCTCGATAGCAAGTGTACTTTCAATTTTATCAACCAAATCCACTTGGCGGTCAAGCAAAGATAGTACGCCGAAACGACTTTTCACACCGTAATCGCCACTGTCCCACCAAGCCCCGTATACATTTTCCTCAAAACGAGGCGTCTCTTTGTAGTACGTCAGCGCCCGACCTTTCGAGAACATCTGAATATTACCGCTCACACCAGCTTTGACAGGCTTCCCATTTTGATCCACAATCCGAGCTTTCGTCAGCCGCGGCATCCCAATTCCCATCGCCCGCGCATTCGTATTTTGGAGCGAAGACTTTGTATGGAAGCGCATAATCATCGGCCCACATTCACTTTGCCCATACACTTGCAGAAACACTGGTTTCGCGTGTTTCGAACAACGCAAAAACGTTGCCATCGTCTCCTTGTTTATCGCATCAAATGTCGAATGATAATACTTCAAACTTTGAAAAACTTCCGGCTTATCCCGAGCAAGCGAGGCCCACTGCACAAAATGATTCGGATGCGTTTCCAAAACCATCGGCTCGTAATCCATCAAAACCTTCGTAACATTCTCCCGACTTGGATTGGCAATCGGTAACAACGGAAAACCTTTCGCCATCAACGACGAAATCCCAATATTAAAACGAGAATGTACAGGCGAAATATGAAAAGCAACAAGCCCACGTTTACGAATCAAGCTCAAAATATTCTTTTGCCATTTCGTCCGCCATCCCATCGAATTCGCCGAGTGAGCGATCAACTTAGGCACACCAGTCGTTCCAGAAGTGTGCGTCATGTAAGATATCGTGTCTAGAGGTAATTTGCCTTGAGCGCAAGGTTGTTCAAAAGCAGTCGCAAGAATTTCCTCAACAGCAATCAATTTCTGCTTAGAGATGTTCTGAAGAATCTGAGCTTTATGCGCCGTATCCCCATCAAAAATCATCCAAGGATCATCCAGCCGAGAAACAAGAATATCCATCGTTTCAGCAGGAAGATGCGGCGAAATCATAATCGGAACCGCGCCAAGATAAGAAACAGCAACAGCCAAGAGATACGTGTCGAATTTCGCAGACTTATAAATAATAACTTTCTCGCCCTTTTTAACCCCAAGAGTATGAATTTGCGAAGCCTTCGTGATTAATGCATCCTTAGCCCCGAGATATGTAGTTTGCAATTGCAGCTCAGGAAAAGCAGTCAGCAGCTCATCAAAGTAAATAGCCTGCGTCGGAAATTTCTCAGCAGCCTCGGCGAAATTAGAATAAAGATTTAGCGGTTTGTATTTGTTAAACATGGGTGGATGGTCAACTCCTTTTTAGTTGTGATGGGGTTATTATAGCATTTTGAAAGCGGGATTTACAGAGCTTAGTGAAAAAGTATGCAAAAATATTTTGGGAAATAGAGGATAATATTTCATTTTTAAATCAGTTTATACATGCGTGAAATCAAACGGTATATTATACTAAAGATACATAAACAAAAAATCAAAGCATTACTAGGAGAGATGATATGGCTTCAGAACTGATACAGATAAAAAAATTTAAAAAAGCTTCTATCCAAGAAATAAATGCAACATACTTTAACAACTATCCAATAGTGTATATTCTGTATACAAATGCCAAAAAAGAAACGGCATATATAGGGCAAACAGTGCACTTACAAAGAAGAATGCAAAAGCATCTAAGTGATGCTTCAAGAAAAAAACTCGATACAGCTTTATTTATTGGCAATGAGAAGTTTAATCAATCTGCGACTTACAATATAGAAACGAACTTAATTAACTTTTTTATTGCAGATAAAAAATACGAGTTGCAAAACAAAAGTCAAACTATGGATAGCAAAATGCATGACTACTACAATAAAGAATACTATGATCAAACTTTTTTCAAGCATATATGGGAAGAATTGAGGCAACATAAAGTTGTAAGGGAGTCTCTGGAAGATTTACGGAATAAGGATGTTTTTAAGTTATCACCGTATAAAGAACTATCGGCAGAACAAATGGATTTGAAATATCATATAATTGATTACTGCAAAAAGCACATCAATGATGAGCAACACAGTATTTTCTTTATTGAAGGAGATGCTGGTACAGGAAAAAGCGTAGTTTTGAGCTCTACTTTTAATACCATTCAAGATCTTTCATACGACAAATCTTCCAAACTATATGGTACTAAAAACTACCTGTTAGTTAATCACCAAGAAATGCTTAAAACATATAAGGAAATTTCAGAAAGTCTCCCAAATTTAAAAAAGAAGAGCTTTATGAAGCCAACAAGTTTTATAAACCAGCAAATGAAATCGGACGCAGCTACTGCAGATATTGTATTTGTAGACGAGGCTCATCTACTACTTTCAAAAAAAGATAGCTATAATAACTTCAATCAAGATAATCATCTAGAAGAGATTATTAAACAAAGTAAAATCACAATAGTCGTTTTTGATAGAAGACAAGTACTTAAATTAAAAAGTTACTGGGATTCGAAGATGTTGGATAGTATAAAAAAAGGCTTGCACAGCGAAGTATTTATGCTGACGAATCAATTTCGAATTCAAGCTGAAGAGCGTGTATTGAATTGGATAGATGCATTTTCAAACAAGAAAGTACTAGATCTACCAGATAATAAAAAGGACAGTTTTGAATTAAAAATTTTTTCAGATGCAGATAAAATGTATCAAGAAATTAGAAAGAAAAACGAAGAATATGGTCTGTCTAGGCTTGTTGCTACTTTTGATTATATGCATAAAAAAGATGGTCAAGATTATTTTATTGAAGAGGGAAATTTCAAACTACCATGGAACAGAACACATTATAAAAATACATGGGCTGAGCAGGAATGTACAATTGATGAAGTTGGTTCCATTTATACGATTCAGGGCTTCGACTTAAATTATGTGGGTGTGATACTAGGCCCCTCTGTTTCATACAACTTTGAGAAACAAGAGTTAGAGATTATAACAACAAAATACGAAGACCTAGAAGCATTCAGAGGACGAGATGATATTTCTAAGGATAAAATGAGTGAAATAAAACAACAGATTATCTTAAACTCTATTAATGTTCTAATGAAACGAGGAATTAATGGTCTATATATCTATGCTAGTGACCCTAAGCTACAGCAAAAATTGATGTCGTTATATAAATAGTATTAGGAGGTTTTCAAATTGAATCAGAGTATGGACAAGATTAATAAATTCAGGGATGAGCGTGATTGGAGACAATTTCATAATCCAAAAGATTTATCAATTTCAATTTCATTGGAGGCTGCTGAATTACTAGAGAACTTTCAATGGAGAACTAGCGAGGAAGTTTTAGCAGGAGACACGGAAAATGTGAAAGAGGAACTTGCAGATATTTTGATATATTCATTTATGCTAGCTTCAGATTTAGGCTTAGATATAGATGAAATTATTGCAGAAAAGCTACTGAAAAATAACTTGAAATACCCAATCTCAACCAGTAAAGGGAGTAATAAAAAGTATACTGATTTCTAAAGAATAAAGCACTGAGTTTGGCGGAAATCTCAGTGCTTTTTCTTCATATCTTCCTCGGCAACCTAAACACCAACACAAAACAAACCACCAACAACGCAATATTCACATACATACTCATCTGCAAGCTATCAGAAAACGCGTTAGCCTTCGAGTGTGCGGTGGTATGATCTAGCGTCCTGAAAAACACCGAGCCAACAACGGCAATCCCGAATGACGAACCGATACGTTGCGCTGTGTTAAACATCCCACTCGCGCCGCCACGTTCAGGACCAACGACCGTCGAAAGCGTAAAACTGTTAAGCGGCGCAATAATCAAGCCACTCCCAATTCCCGCGGTAAGTAGGGGCAAGGCCATCCACCATGCGGAAAACACGCCATCATGTAGATGAAAAACGAGTGAAACGCCAGATAATCCGATAATGACTAACACAACGCCGAGATGTAGTAACTTTCGGCCAATTTTCATGATAAAACGATTGCTATTCGCAGCTGCGAGGACACTCCCAATCGCGAATGGCGTAATCGCAAGGCCTGACGAAATCGCGGATTGACCAAAACCTGTTTGCCATGTCACGGATAGAATAAAGAAGATACTCGTAAATGCTGCAAAGTAAACAAGTGATAGTACCATTCCAGATACAAATGGCTGATTTTTAAGCAAGTTTGGTGAAATTAACGGCTGTTTTCCTCTTTTTGCTTGGCGAACACTCCACCAGTATAACAAAAGGAAAACAGGAATAGATGAAGCCATCCAAATATAATCAACTAGTCTAAAACCGTTGGAACCACGTGAAATCACAGGGTAAAGCAACATCATCAAAGCAAGCGTTAATCCCAAGACACCAGGAATGTCAAAGCGTACTTTCTCTTTCGGAGCTTGATGTTTTGGCAAGTAAAGCATTGCTAAAACAAGTGTCACCAGAACGATCGGTACATTCACGAAAAACACTGCGCGCCAACCGTTATCAGCGCCAAATAATTCGATTAATAAACCACCGGCTAACGGTCCAATTGCTGTCCCGACACCAATAACAGAACCTAAAATCCCGAAAATTTTGCCGAGGTGTTTGCCACTGTACATATCCATTATTACCGCATTGATTTGTGGGAAGAATAAGCCGGCGCCAAGTCCTTGTATTACCCGAGAAATAATTAGACTTTCCTCAGATTGCGCGTATCCAGCTGTAATACTCATAATTAAAAATAGCAAAATCCCGAAAATATAAAGATTCTTCCGACCGAAGCGATCGCCTAGCCGTCCAGCTAAGATCAGCACAACACCAAACGCAAGTGCATAACCAGAAATAATCCACTCAATGGATTGGCTTGTAGCATGAAGTGCAACGGTTATATCAGGTAACGCGACATTCACAATCGTAGTGTCAAGTAATGAAATGAAAGCACCAAGCATGATTGAAATTAGTGCTAATGTTTTTCGTCTATTTGTTTTTTCCATTTTTCAGCCCCCTCTATACAGTTTATTTCCTCCAATTCAGATTTTAAACTGTCCTTCGTTAGTATATGCTATAATCCGCGAGAAATCCATTTTGTAATCGATAAATTTGTGGAGCCGTAATGACGTGAATTTATGTAAGCATTGCAAAAAGAAGGTAGACATGTTATAATGAGATTGAAAAAGAGAGTCATGCGCTAACATGACTCCCTTAACAAGACCATGTTAAGAATGGTTGACTATTTTGTAGAAATGTAAACTACTCGAAAGCCCTCATGCCAAAGAGTAGTTTATTTTTTTCGATCATTTTTCATGTAAGTTAACAGGGCAAGGGTGTATATCCCAAAAGCAAGCATAATTTCTATTGCCGTCCCAACTTCCATTTTATCACCTCCAATCTCGCTGACTGGGGCGAAAACAATCATAGGCGTCACCCCACTTTCATTCGGAGGTTAGCCAACTACTCATAACATTTACTTGTCATAATCCATTCTATATGAAAATATTATTAAAAACAACCCTTATTGTATTAATTTGAACACAAATAAAGAGGTGCATTCCAAATCGGCGATGCACCTCTTTATTATTATTCTCCTAAATCCACGTTATGATAGACTTTCTGCACATCTTCTAAATCTTCTAGTGCATCGAGCATTTTCTCGAATTTCACTAAATCTTCTTCGCCTAAAGTTACTTCATTCTGTGGAATCATTTCGATTTCGGCAACGGTGAATTCTTCAATACCTGCTGTTTTCAACGCTTCTTGTACGCTATGGAAATCTTCTGGTTCTGCGTAAACAATCGCTTGACCATCTTCGTCTAGTACATCGCGAACGTCGATGTCTGCTTCCATCAATAATTCCAATAGTTCATCTGCATCTTTATCGGCAATCCCGAAAATTGCTGTATTATCAAACATATAAGCAACGGAGCCGCTCACGCCCATGTTTCCGCCATTTTTGCTGTAGGCTGCGCGAACGTCTGATGCGGTACGGTTAACGTTGTTTGTTAAGGCGTCTACAATGACCATCGAGCCGTTTGGACCAAAGCCTTCGTAGCGTAATTCGGAATAGTTTTCATCGCCTGTGCCTTTTGCTTTTTCGATGGCGCGGTCGATGATGTGTTTTGGTACGTTGTATGTTTTGGCGCGCTCAATAACGAAGCGCAGTTTTTGATTGGAATGTGGGTCTGGATCGCCTTGTTTTGCGGCTACATAGATTTCAACCCCGAATTTTGCGTAAATACGACTGTTATTTGCGTCTTTTGATGCTTTCTTTTCTTTAATATTTGCCCATTTGCGGCCCATATTACCACTCTCTTTCTGATTAGGAGTTTCCTTTACTTGTTTCATTATAAATGTATTAGGCCGATTTGTTAAGTCTGATGTGAAATTCTTGCAAAAAAACACCAATCTCTATTTCCAAAAAATCGAAAATTAAAACTGGTTCAAAAGTACTGTTTTTAAAAATGTCTAGTATATATAAAGCGTAAACATTTCACAAATGAAACATAAAAACGGCTAATTGTGGCGAAAATGTGACGGAACTGCACATGTTGTCACGAAAAGGTGAATAATGTTACTAAATCATCATTTTGTGTTTTTCCTCTAGTTTTTAAAATTGTTTAGGTGTAAACTAACGATATTGAAATGATGAATAAGCGTAGATTCTTTTATTCATGCGGTGTTTGTGCAATATTGATTTGGCTTTGACATGTTTTTGAGAAGGCTTGTTTCATAGGAAGGGGAATCAAGATGAAAAGGTTTTTTAGTCTTTTCGCTGCTCTTCTCTTGATACTACAAATGATTTTACCGCAAATGGTTTTGGCACAAACAACTACGGATACAAAAGAGACAGACGGCGCTGTATTAGTGGATATTATTGTGAATAAAAACACAGATTCAACGAGTAATTATACGATTAGTGGACGGATGCTAAATCATTCGGATGAAGCAAAAGTGGGAACGGTGAAGGTTTCTGATAATGTGGAGGTCTCAGCGATTCAGGATGCTGTCGTGACGGATGATCAACAACAGGTTATTGGCAAATATGATGTGACAAATAATGAGATTACTTTTCCTATTTCAGGGAATTCGGATACTGTTTTTAATTTTCAAGTAAATGGTAAATATGTTGGTGATAGTACGGATGATCAGGTGACTTTTTCGGATGGTGTGCATGTGATTTCGAAAGATGTTGGTAAAACTGCCGAGCCTCAACAAGAGGAAGCAACGGCAACAGTGCCAGCAAGTCCAGCGCAACCTGAGGAAGCGGCTGTTCCAAAACGCGATACGGTTGTGAAAAAAGTGAAGGAAAACGGTCCGCGTGACTTGAAAGATATTTTTGCAGAACTTGGTTATCCGAGTGAGGAAAGTTCGATTTTGTCGGACATGAAAGTGACATACAGAGATAAGGACGGCAATGTGGTAACGGAGCCAACCGTGAATGATAAAATTGAATTTGCGTTTGACTGGCATATCCCAAACGATGTTGGGGAGTTAGTAAATGCAGGTGATTATTACACGTTTGAATTACCTGACAATATAAAAATTCCTAAAAATATGACAATTGATCTTGGTGAATTTGGGACAGCGACGGTAGATACGAACGGCAAGGTGACGATCACATTTACCGACGAAGTGAAAAATAATTCTGACGTGAATGGAACGCTTCATTTTGACGCTGGTTTTAATGAAAATGCGATTGACGGACCTGGCGATATGACAATTAAGATTCCAGATGAAGTCAATTTACCAAGTACGGAAGTTCCGATTAAGCCTTTTGGCGCGGGTATGATTGAAAAAAGCGGTCATTTTGACAAGGAGCAAAATCCGGATCGTGTCATTTGGAATGTGGATATTAATAAAGGCTTGAAGACAATTGATAATGCGAAAGTAACGGAGGCGTTTCCGGATGGTTTGACGTATGAATCTGTGAAAGTGTATCAGATTGACGTGGATTTGCATGGCAAAGTTATTCCTGATAGCGAGAAGCTTGTGACGACTGGCTATACGGTGGATGCGAACGGGAATGTGACGTTTACCGAACCGATTGACGGTGCCTATCGATTGGAATATACGACAAAAATCAATGATGACAAAAAGCCATTTGCAGGTGGTACGGTTAATTTTAAGAATAATGCGACATTGATTGGCGATAATTTAACAGATTTAACTACTTCAGCAACAGTGAGCGCGAAATATGGCAAAGTCCTTGCGAAATCAGCGACGAACTATAATTCGAAAGACCAAACATTCGACTGGACGATTAAATACAATTATGGCGAGAAACACATTAGCAAAGATGACGCGGTGATTAAAGATACTTTTGGCTCTGATAAAATGATTTTGGTCAGTGATTCTGTGCAACTGTACAATATGACATTTGATCAAAGTGGTAAGGAAATCCAAGGCGCGGCGCTAGTTGAAGGCATAGATTATGAACTTGTTCCGACGGCAAACGGTTTTGAAATTCACTTTTTGCATGATGTGGATGGTGCGGTGAAAATTGATTATAAAACTGGTGTGTCAGGCACGTTAACCGAAAATACGAATATTTCGAATAAAGTCGATGTCTCTACAGGTCAAATCAGCAACGGTACAGGCACGATGTATCAACAAAGTCTGGTGAAGAGACTTGGCGATGTGAACTACGATACGAAGACGGCTTCGTGGGTTATCGATGTGAATAAAAATCACTACTTTATGAAAAACTGGGAAATGACAGATACGTTGAGCCGCGGTTTGACGCTAATTCCAGATTCTTTAAAAGTTTATGATGTGGATCAAAAACACGAACTTGTAGCAGGAACAGACTATGATTTTGTGTATGATGAGGGTACGAATGTTTTTAAAATTACGTTTTTAAATAGTTACAAAGATGGGACGGAGAATCAATTCAGAATTTCCTATGATACGAAATATGATATGAATGTGGTGCGTGGTAGCGACTCTGAGTTGAGTTTCAAAAATGATGCTTCGGCTACTTGGATGGATCAAAATGGGGATCCGAAAACGAGTAAGGACTCTGTGGTTTTCAAACCGAATGATCCGACGAAATACAATGGTTTCAAAAATGGTTCTTATAACGCGCAAACGAAATTGATTACATGGTCGATTGGTGTGAACTACGACAGTATTGATTTGGAAAATGCGAAAGTGGTAGACCCGATTCTTGGAAATCAGCAATTTGTGCCGGGTTCTGTGAAGATTTATCATTATACGATTAATCATGACGGCTCGATTGTTAAGGGTGCGGAAATTAGTGATTATTCTGAGTTCTTAATTAGTGAACCTTCGAATAAAAATGATAATACTCTGACGGTGAACTTCCCAGATGACAAAGCGGCGATGTATTTGATTGAGTTCGATACGAGCGTGAAGGGTCAACTTGTTTCTGCGAACTACAAGAACGATGCGGTTTTTCAAAATGATACGTATCCGGATCAGACGTTAAGCGCGGATGTTTCTGTGACGAACGGCGGCAAATTTGCGGTGAAGTCAGGGATGCAGGATGATGACGGTTATGTGAATTGGTCGGTGACTGTGAATCCGAGCTTGTCGCAGTTGGATGATGTTGTTATGACGGATCGCCCGTCTACGAATCAGTCGATTGATTTGGCTTCGTTAGTTATTTATGGCACGACGGTGAATGCTGACGGGACGCTTGTGGTGAACAAGAATGTGAAGTTGACGAAAGATGTGGACTACACGGCGACGCTTACGACGGATAATGAGACTGGCCAGCAGGAATTGAAAGTGACTTTTGCGAAACAGTTGAATACGGCATACGTGGTGCAATACCGCACGATGGTTCTCATGACGGGGGACAAGGATAAAGTATCAAACAATGTTAAAATCACGGGGAATCATGAGGAAGAAGTGACTGGTGGCAGTGAGACAACGCTAGATGTTGTTGTGTCAAACGGTGGCGGGACAGCGGTTGGAACGAAAGGTAGCATTACGTTCCAAAAAGTCGACCCGAACGATGCGATATTGCACGGTGCTAAATTCCAACTTTTAGATAAGAATAACCGTGTCGTTGTGCGTGAAGGCACGATAGATCAAGACGGTAAGCTGACTTTTGGTAATTTGCCATATGGTACGTATTACTTAAAAGAAGTGAAGGCCCCAGAAGGATTCTCAGCCAGCGATGAGTTAGTAAACGGTAAGAAAGTAACGATTTCGAAAGACACGACGGATGCAAAAATTGCTGAAAAAATCGTGAACGCGGCGAATAAAGTAACCTTTGTGAAGCAAAATGAAGCGCATGATGCACTTTCAGGAGCCATTTTCAAATTACAATGGCAAGTTGGCGACGAGTGGCTAGATATTCGCGGAGATGAAACGTTTGAAACGGATTCGGACGGCAGACTTGTCATCGAAGGTTTGCTTCCTGCGAATTATCGCTTAGTGGAAACGGTCGCGCCACATGGTTATGTTTTAAATACAGAGCCAATTCCGTTCGCAGTAACGCAAGACAGCAACGGCCAAATCGCAGATGTTGATGTTGCACCATTTGTGAACTACAAAGGAAGTTTTGAATTTGAAAAACAAGATGACGCAGGAAATGCGCTAAGCGATGCAGCATTCATTTTGCAAGACCAAACAGGAGCAACAGTTGCTACACTAGCGTCCAGTTCGGATGGTAAAGTGAGTGCCACGGACCTAGCGCCAGGCGATTACACGATTACGGAAGTTAAAGCACCGACTGGCTACATCTTAAACACGCAACCGATTCATTTTACAATTGCGAGTCAGGCGAACGGCAAACCAGCCACAGAAATGCTCGACAATTTTACGAACTATAAAGGAAAAGCCTCTCTTAAGAAAAATGGGGAAGATGGCGCGGCACTAAAAGGCGCTGTATTCCAAGTGACAGACCAAGAAGGCAACGTGATACGCGAGAATTTGGTAACGAATTTAGACGGCATCATTGATGTCACTGACTTGGCACCAGGAACGTATCACTTTATCGAAACTGCGGCACCAACAGGTTATTTAATCAACGAAAAGCCAGTAGAATTCACAATCGCAGACAATGCAAACGGCGAACCAGTAAAAGTGCGAACACAATTGACGGATTATCAAGGTTCTGTAGTTTTAAAAAAAGTAAATGACAGTGGGCAAACACTTGAAGGAGCAGCATTTGATTTACTAAGCGAAGATGGCACGATCATTTCAAGCTTAGTAACAGACGCAGATGGAAAAATTAGCGCCAGCGGCCTTGCACCAGGCAATTACTACTTCACAGAAACAGCCGCGCCGGTAGGATATAAACTAGACAGCACACCAATTCCGTTCACAATTCTCACAACAGCAGTAGACAAACCGGAATTAATCGAGCTCGAATTCACCAACAAGAAATTACCACCACAAATCCTACCACCAAAACCAGTCGAGCCCGAAAAACCAACCACCCCAGAAAAACCGACAAAACCAGTGACCCCAACACCAACGCCAAAACCACTCGAAGTAACACCAGGGGAACAAACAATGCAACCACAACCAATACCAAAAGCAGAAGTAACACCGAAACCAGTAATCAAACCCGACACGAAATTACCACAAACCGGCGATAACAACGCAGAAACAGTTTTGTTTACACTTCTCGGCACAGCAATGATAGCCGCATGGTTCAGATTGACTCGAAAATAATAACCATAAATCCGCCTAAGACATAACTAATTTTCATACAAAATAAGCAGGAAATCACGAGCCACCTTTTTCGGGTAAGACGTGTTTTCTGCTTTACACAAATCGAGCGAAAGCGTTTGTATTCAGGGGATTTGGTGGAAGCCGGAAGCGGAGCATACTTGTGTATGTGATGACTGAAAGCAGGGAGGGAGTCGTATCCCCGACCATGCGAGAAGTTAAGCGTAACGTTAGTGTAGCAGAACCGCTTGGAAATTCACCGTCCAAATCCTGATGGAACGCCTACTCGCAAGCTCGTAGGCATATTGGGACTGTAACTCAGTTTCTTCGAACAGTCCCAACAATGCGAGCGCTTGTCGCCGATTTATTTGGGTTATGTCCTACCCCCTTTTTTCCATATTCGATGGAGTTCCACGTGGGAATGTACTATAATAGAAGTATAAAACCGAATGGAGGAAATTAAATATGGCTGATTTGCCAAAATGTCCAGAATGTAATTCCGAATACACGTACGAAGATAGAGGTCTATTTATTTGCCCAGAATGTGGTCACGAGTGGTCTGCTGATGCTGCAGAGGCAAGCGATGACGTGAAAGTTGTCCGCGATTCTAACGGTAACGTACTGACGGATGGCGATTCTATTACAGTAATTAAAGATCTAAAAGTAAAAGGCAGTTCATCGGTTGTCAAAATCGGAACAAAAGTAAAAAACATCCGTTTAGTAGACGGCGACCATGACATCGACTGCAAAATTGACGGGTTCGGACCAATGAAATTAAAATCAGAGTTTGTTAAGAAATTATGATTTATCAAAAACGCTTGCTCCAGCAAGCGTTTTTATATGAAAGGAGTGGAGATAATGAGGTATGTAAAATCACAAATGAAACAATTAGTACGTGAAAATGAGAGATTACAACAAAAATTACAAGCGTTGATGACAGAGCATGATTTAGAGAAGACTTTTGCGTTGAAAGCGTTGTATCATGCGGATGTAGCGGATGGTGGGAAGTATCAAGAAGACTATCAAGCGTTGGATGATTTACGATAATTTTTTTGCTATGAAGTATTGATGTAGAGGGCTTTTATGAGATTTGTCGGGTTTATACGGTAGCTTATGATGTGACGCGTCTGGAATTTGGTGATATGATGTTACTTTAAGAACTTTGGAATGTATTATTTGCAAGGTTTTTAACAATCATGAATTTTCAGGCGAAAGGAAGCGAACAAGGGATGCGGAAAACAACTTCGATTCCACTTTATGCATTACTTGTTGTTCTGATCCACATAGTTGCGGTCGTGTTATTGCTCATCTATGTCCAGACAACACCAGCATTACTTGCAAGTGCGATTCTTGCATATTCTTACGGGGCAAGGCATGCTTTTGACGCGGACCACATTGTAGCAATTGACAATACGGTGCGCAAATTAGTAAGTAGAAAGACAGACGGAAACGGTGTCGGATTTTTCTTCTCCATGGGGCATTCAACGGTAGTCATTCTAATGATTTTCGTGCTCATATGGGTGACAGGAAAATTAACGGGAAAATGGGCTTTCATTACAGATTACGGTCCAGCAATCGGCACAGTTGTAGCGGGTACTTTCCTGATTTTAATTGCAATTTCGAATATCATTTCATTGCGAAAATTAATGGCGGCAGAGCGAAATGGAACTGGCATGGACGACGCATTGGCGTCCCGCGGGTTTATTGTTCGTCTTGTAGAACCGCTCAACAAGTTTGTAACAAAAAGTTGGCATATTTATCCGATTGGCTTTTTGTTTGGGCTTGGGTTTGATACGGCGACAGAGATTGGGCTGATTACACTGAGCGTGCAGTCTAGTGCGACTGTTCCAGCGATTGGCTTGTTATGCTTACCATTGTCCTTTTTGGCGGGTATGTGCTTATTTGATACATTAGATAGTATCATAATGAGTCAAACATACGGTTGGGCATATGACAACCATAAACGTCGCTATCGTTATAATGTTATCGTCACGGTGATTTCAGTTGTTTCGGCAGTTGTTGTCGGTGGCACAATATTAATGCAGTTCTTGCTAAGCTATACAGACTTGAACGGTGCGGTTGTGCATTTCATTAACGGTATTGATTTTAATGGTTTTGGAATCACATTGATGCTCTCGTTCCTATTAATATGGTTCTGCGCCATGCTGATTTATCGACGGCAAAAAAGATTATAGCGCGAAGAGAGTTTGGGACATAACCCAAATAAATCGGCGACAAGCGCTCGCATTCAGGGAGTTTGGCGGACTTCCGGTTCTCACATACACGAGTATGCTCCGCTTCCGGCTTCCACCAAACTCCCTGAATACAAACGCTTTCGCTCGATTTGTGTATAGCAGGAAACACGTCTTACCCGAAAAAGGGGGTCGCGGTTTCCTGCTTATTTTGTGTGGAAATTAGTTATGTCTCAGGTTCTTTTACTAAAAAAATATAAAAAAATCGTGTTTTTTACTAACTATTCCTAGCAAATTTTTCACATAAGCTCTATAATAAAGCTAGTAAATACTTATAAAAGGTGATAAAAATGGCGACGATGACTGATATTGCGAAGCAAGCAGGTGTTTCGATAGCAACTGTTTCGCGTGTGTTAAATTATGATGAGACGCTCTCGGCTTCTGGGGAGACGCGGCGTAAGATTTTTGAAATTGCGGAGAGTTTAGATTATACGAAACATAAACAAAAAGCAACGAAAAAAACAGGTAAAATTGCAATTGTTCAATGGAATACGGAAGAGGAAGAATTAAATGATATATACTATATGTCAATTAGAATAGGTGCAGAGAATCGAGCACGGGAACATGGGATTGAGATATCGACATTGTATGAACTAGACAAGATTGCGCAGGCTACAATCGATGGAATTTTGGCGATTGGGAAGTTTACATTGGAGCAAGTAGAGCAGTTAAAGGAAATCCATCCACATATTTGTTTTGTTGATACGGATTATCGCTTGAATAAATATGATTCTGTAGTGATTGATTTTGTACAGTCGACGCGCGAGGTCATAGATTATTTTATTGCGGGTGGGCATACGAATATTGGCTTTATTGGTGCTGAGGAGCGTAGTGAAATTGACGGTAGCATGAATGATCCGCGTTCGGTGGCTTATGTGGAGTACATGAAAGAACGCCAGTTGTATGCCAAACAAAACATGTTTGTCGTTGGTGGTCGTTTCGACGTACCTTCGGGCTATGAGCAAATGAAGCAAGCGATTGAGCAGTTAGGCGAGGAACTTCCAACCGCGTTTTTCGTGGCGAATGATCCGATGGCGATTGGCTGTTTACGCGCGCTTTCGGAAGCTGGAATTGCAGTTCCAGAACGTGTGAGTATTGTTGGTTTTAATGATATTAGCGTGTCACAGTATGTGTCCCCTGCGCTGAGTACGATTCGCGTTTACACCGAATTTATGGGTGAAGAAGGCATGGATATGTTGATTGAACGGATGAACGGGCGCAAACACGCGAAACGAACGATATTAGAGACGGATTTAGTCCTCAGAGAAAGTTCCAGATAGAGCGATGAAACCTTGATAAATTTCAAGGTTTTTTATTTTTACTAAATATGTAGTAAAAATGATTGACTTTTAACTAAAAACTTGTTATTCTGATGATGAAGCACAACGAGGGATTTCACAAACTAACAAATGTTAGCGATTACAAAAATGGAGGGGTAAAGAATGAAGAAGCGTTTTGCAATACTTTTAATGGTAAGTATGGCTGTCATGTTAGTTGTAGCAGGGTGTGGAGGGGGAAGCTCAGATAGCGTAAACGAAAATAAAAAAGAACTGACTGCTTGGGCTTGGAATGTGAATGTTAAAGCTTTGGAAGGTGCAGCGAAAGAATACGAGAAAGATAACCCAGGCTTCAAACTAAAAGTCGTAGAAATGAGTAACACAGATGCGTATCAAAAAATCACAACAGGCTTACAAGCTGGTGGTAAAGGCTTGCCGGACATTTTGCTAATTGAAGATGACCAGGTGCAAGGGTACTTAGAGAACTTCCCGAAAGGCTTTGTCAACTTGTCTGATAAAGGTTTTGACGATGAAAAGAGTAAATTCCCAGAGTATAAAGTAAGTCTTTTAAGTAAAAATGATAAAATTTACGGATTCCCATTTGATGCGGGGCCAGCAGGCGTTTTCTATCGTACAGATATTTTCAAACAAGCAGGCGTTGATCCGAAATCGATTGAAACATGGGATGATTACATTGCGGCAGGTAAAACAATTAAAGCAAAAACAGGTAAAGATATGATTGGTATGGATTACAACAACGATGATGGGCAATACCGCATCATGCTAAACACGCTCGGCACGTTCTATTTTGATGACAAAGGCGATATCGCATTTACTTCTGATGAGTCCGAAAAAGCAATGAGCATGGTACAAAAAATCAAAGACGCTGGCGTTTCGAAAAACACGTCTGGCTGGGATCCTTGGGTTAGCGCCTTGGCGAATGGGGAAGTAGTGACAGCACCAACTGGCGCATGGTTCTCTGGTTCATTAATTCAACAAGCACCAGACTTAGCTGGTAAATGGAGCGTATTCCCGATTCCTGCTTTTGAAAAAGGTGGCAATCATGCGGCAAATAATGGCGGTAGTAATTTCATGATTCCATCGGCAAGTGAGAAATCAGACGAAGCATACAAGTTCTTGAAATATTTCAGCACGTCTAACGATATACAAGAGTTAGCAATGAGTGAGGGAGGTTTATTCCCATCGCTCAACACCGTTTATGAAACCGATACATTCAAAAATGCGGGCGATTATTTCACACAAGAAAATATTTGGCAGTTATTCGCGAATCAAATGGACGATATCAAACCAGCGAACTACACAGGAAATTACTCGATTGCAAAAGACGAAGCGGTAAAAGCACAATCTAAAGTTTTGGAAGGCGAAAATGTGAAGAAAGCGCTTGAAGCAGCGAAGAAAAGTTTAGCTAACCGAATTCAACAGTAAAACAGCCAACATGGTGAGGGCGGGGAACAATGTGTTGTTCTTCTGCCTTCCCTGTTTTTGAAAGGAGAATGGACATTTTGAGTAGAAGTAAGACTTTTCCGTATGTATTTATTTTACCGTCGGTGTTGCTGTTTGTTGTGTTTATTTTGTATCCGATTATTTCGTCCTTTGTATTGAGTTTTCAAACGAGTAATGGCGGGGAGACTTCGTTTGCGGGACTTGCGAATTATGAGCGATTGTTGCATGATGAAATTTTTTGGAAAGCTTTGAAGAATACGTTTATTATCTTTATTTTTCAAGTGCCGATTATGCTGTTTTTAGGGCTTGTTTTGGCGACGGTGTTGAATAATAAGTTATTGAAATGGAAAGGGTTTTTCCGAGTTGGCTTTTATTTGCCGGCGGTGACATCGCTTGTTGCGTATTCTTTGCTATTTTCGATTATGTTGCAGGATTCTGGACTGATTAATAATTTGTTGTCGTACATAGGGATTGGACCGATTCCTTGGCTTTCTTCGGCGAGTTGGTCGAAAGTATCGATTATTTTGGCGATGATTTGGCGTTGGACGGGTTACAATATGGTCATTTATTTGGCGGCGTTGCAAAATATACCGGAAGATACGTATGAAGCGGCGGATATGGATGGTGCTGGGAAGATACGACAGTTTTTCAGCATCACGATTCCGCAGTTGAAGCCAGTGATTTTGTTTACGGCAATCTTGTCGACGATTGGGACGCTGCAACTGTTTGACGAACCATTCAACTTAACAAAAGGTGGACCGGCGGATTCGACGATGACGCTTGGCTTGTATATTTATCAAAACGGATTTAAATATTTTGACTTCAGTTATGCGTCGGCAGTGGCTTATGTAGTCGTAATTATCGTTGCCGTGCTGTCGTTCTTACAATTCAAATTTACGGGAGCTGATAAAAAATGAGTGAGAGAATGTTAGGCAGGACGATTGGTAGATATGTATTGCTCTCGATTTTTATGGTTATTTCGATTTTTCCGTTTTATTGGATGTTGATCGGCGCGACGAACCACTCGAGTAAAATGTTTTCGAAACCGATTACGTTGTTGCCAGGGAAAGAATTTATTACGAATCTGGTGAATTTGAATGATAATATCGGAATTTACCGGGTGTTATTTAATTCTTTACTAGTGTCAGGTGCTTATGTGATTTTGGCATTGGCGATTTGTACGGCGGCGGCTTACGTGCTTGCAAAATTCCGATTTCGCGGGGCAAATTTGATTTTCTTAATGTTCATGTTATCGATGATGATACCTTCGCAGGCGACCGTGATACCGTTATTTAAATTAATGTCGAATTTTGAGTTGTTAAATACGTATTTTGCGTTGATTGTACCACAATTATGTTATCCTTTCGCGATCTTTTTAATGCGGCAAAATTTCATGGCGTTTCCGAGTGAACTGTTGGAGTCGGCACGATTGGACGGGGCGGGGGAGTATCGGATTTTCTTTCAAATTGTGTTGCCATCTATGAAACCTGCGCTTGCTGCGACGTCGATTTTCTTGTTTATGACGCAGTGGAATAACTTTATGTGGCCGCTTGTTGTAACGACTTCGAGTGAGATGTATACGTTCCCGGTGGCGCTTTCAAGCTTGATGGGCGTGTCGTTTACGGATTATGGGCAAGTGATGACGGGGATTACTTTTGCGACGATCCCGATTATTATTTTCTTCTTGATGTTGCAAAAACACTTTATTTCAGGAATGCTGGGCAGTGCGCTCAAGTAAAATGGGGAGGTTATTGGAATGTTGCGAGAACAGCAAAATTTTTATTATGGTGGAGATTATAACCCAGAGCAGTGGGACGAGTCGGTTTGGCTAGAGGACATGCGCTTGATGAAGAAGGCGGGCGTGAATTATGTGAGTGTGAATATTTTTAGTTGGGCGAAGTTGCAGCCGAATGAGGAGACGTACGATTTCACGACGCTCGATAAAATCATGAATATGCTTGCGGAAAATAGGATTGGTGCGGATTTGGCGACGGGAACGGCGGCGCCTCCTGCTTGGATTGCGCGGAAATATCCGGATTCGTTGCCGGTGGATGTGGACGGCGTGCGATTGTTGCCTGGGTCTAGGCAGCATTATTGCCCGAATAGTGAGGATTATGCGCGGCTTGCGGGAGCTTTGACGCGAAAAGTGGCGGAGCGTTACCATGATCATCCGGCGCTTGTGATGTGGCATATTAATAATGAATACGGATGCCATATTGGCGAGTGTTATTGCGGAAAGTGCCAGACGGAGTTTCAGGTTTGGTTGAAGGGGAAATATGAGACGGTAGAGCAGTTGAATGTGAGTTGGTCGACGGATTTTTGGAGTCAGCGTTACTATGAATGGGAAGAGATTTTTTTGCCTGGAAAAACGCCAACGTATGCGAATCCGAATCAGCAGGTAGATTTCAAGCGATTTATGAGCGATTCTTTGCTTGATTTATATAAAATGGAGCGGGATATTATACGGGAATTTTCGGCGGACATTCCGATTATGACAAATTTGATGGGGCTGCATAAGCCGATTGATGGCTTTAAATGGGGCGCAGAGATGGATTTGGTGTCGTGGGACGCGTATCCTGATCCGTATGATGAGATTCCGTATGCGCAGTTCATGGCGCATGATTTGACGCGGAGTTTGAAGAAAAAGCCGTTTTTACTTATGGAACAAGCGGCGAGTGCGGTGAATTGGCGTAGTCAGAATGGGGCGAAAACACCTGGAATCATGCGACTTTGGAGTTATGAATCGGTTGCGCACGGTGCGGACGGAATCATGTTTTTCCAATGGCGGGCATCACAAGGTGGCGCGGAGAAGTTTCATAGTGGGATGGTGCCGCATTCTGGTGATGAAGAAAGCCGGAATTTCAAAGAAGTTGCGGAGTTAGGGCAGGAATTGAAACGGTTAGATGAACTTGTTGGTTCAGAATTTGATGCGCAAGTGGCGATTATTTTTGACTGGGAGAATTGGTGGGCTTTGGAGCTTGATTCGAAACCGTCTGATTTAGTGACTTATATGCGTCAATTATTGGCTTATTATAAAGTGTTGCATCGCTTGAATGTTCGCGTGGACTTTGTGCATCCGAATGAAGACTTGTCAGGTTATAAACTTGTGTTTGCACCGGCGAGCTATCAAGTGTCGCGAGAGTTTGCGGATAAAGTCGCGAGTTATGTGGAGCAGGGTGGTCATTTTGTTGCGAATTTCTTTAGCGGGATTGTGGATGAGAATGAGCGGGTGTACTTGGGTGGCTATCCGGGGGCTTATCGTGATGTGTTGGGTATTTATGTGGAAGAGTTTGCTCCGATGAAACGCGGAACGACACATCAAATCCAGACGGCGTACGGCGATGTGGACATTGCGGTTTGGGAAGAAGTGATTCATTTGCGCGGCGCGAAAGCTATTGCATCGTTCAAGGATGGTTATGTGGCGGGAATGCCTGCGGTGACGGTGAATCAGCATGGCGCTGGGACGGCGTATTATGTTGGGACGCAACCTGAGACGGCGTATTTAGAGCAGCTGTTACGTGATTGTTTGGATGCGGCGGACATTACGCCTCCTTTTGCAGTGCCAGCAGGTGTTGAAGTTACGGCTCGTCAGAAGGGTGAGACGACGTACTATTTCTTCTTAAACCACACAGACAAGACGCAGGTTTTTGACATTGGCGGAACGTTCGCGGAGCTGATAAATAGCGAAAACATCTCGAATTTCATGACACTTCCAGCCCATGATGTGAAAATTTTAAAAAAGTAACGGAGGTCTCGTAAAAAATGAGCATTAGTTATGATGAGGCACGGCGGATATTTCATTTGCGCGGTAAGGACGTTAGTTATGTGTTAGGCGTAGTTCGTGACGGCTATTTGGCGCATTTGTATTATGGCAAAAAATTGCGAGAATATCGCGGTTCCAATGATTTGACGTTCATAAAACGTGATTTCTCGCCCAGTGTGGAAATAGGTGACGAGACGTTTTCGCTGGATTCGCTACCTCAGGAATATCCGCAATATGGCAATACAGATTTTCGAAAACCTGCGTACCAAGTGAAGGGGCCGGACGGTACGACGGTTTCTGATTTGCGCTATGGATCGCACCGCATCTATTCAGGAAAAGGCACGCTAGACGGTTTGCCGGCAACGCATGGAAGTGATGTGGATACGCTTGAAATCACGATAGTGGACGAGGTTCTGAAGCTACAGGTTGTTTTGCAATACGCCGTGTTTACAGAATACAATATCATCACTAGATCAGCCCGCTTCATAAATAATGGTGACAATACATTGCAAATTTTGAAAGCCGCAAGTGCCAGTGTTGATTTTAAAGATGGCGAGTATGATCTCCTAACTTTGCCTGGCGCTTGGGGAAACGAACGCCAAATAGAAAGAGGTCCCATACGCCGCGGCATACAAAGCGTTGAAAGCCTTCGTGGTGCCAGCAGTCATCAACAAAATCCCTTCATTGCCTTGCTCCGAAAAACGACAACCGAAGAACAAGGCGATGTTTACGGCTTCCATTTTGTTTACAGTGGCAATTTCGAAGCAACCGTTGAAGTAGACCAGTTTGCAACGACGCGCGTCAATTTTGGAATACATTCTTTCAATTTCAATTGGCAATTAAAGCAAGGCGAAACATTCCAAACCCCCGAAGTGGTCATGGTTTATTCCGACAAAGGCCTTGGCGACATGTCCAGACAATTGCACCATTTCTATCAAAATCACCTACTGCGAGGCGCTTACCGCGACAAAGAACGTCCAATCCTAGTAAACAACTGGGAAGCGACTTACTTTGACTTCACAGAAAAAAAGATTCTGGACATCGCAAAAATAGGAAGCAAGCTTGGTATGGAACTTCTAGTTTTAGACGATGGCTGGTTTGGTAAACGAAATTCCGATAAGACCTCATTAGGCGACTGGTTTCTCAACAAAGAAAAATTGCCACATGGATTAACAAAGCTAGCAGAAAAAATCAATAACCTAGACATGGCATTTGGTCTTTGGTTTGAGCCAGAAATGATTTCAGTAGACAGCGATTTATATCGCGACCATCCTGACTGGTGCCTACATGTTCCAGAACGAAGACGCTCAGAAAGCAGAAACCAACTCGTTCTCGATTTTTCACGCGAAGACGTCCGTTTGGCCATAGTGAATCAAATGACAACGATTCTAAAAGAGGTCCCGATAAAATATGTAAAGTGGGACATGAATCGCCATTTAACAGAGGTAGGTTCCGCCCATTTTCCAAAAGAGCAACAACAAGAAATCGCGCATCGTCACATTTTGGGCGTATACGATGTTATGAATCGAATAACCACTGAATTTCCAGATATTCTATTCGAAAGTTGCTCAGGTGGAGGCGGTCGTTTCGATCCAGGTATGTTATATTACATGCCACAAACATGGACTAGCGATAACACTGACGCAATCTCCCGCCTGAAAATTCAATACGGAACAAGTCTAGTCTACCCAATAGTTACAATGGGCGCCCACGTCTCTGTTGCCCCAAATCACCAAGTCAAACGGCACACATCGCTAGAAATCCGCGGCAATGTAGCAATGTCCGGAAACCTAGGCTATGAACTAGATTTAACAAAACTCACCGACACCGAAAAAGAAACCATCAAACAACAAATCCAAACATACAAAGAAATCCGTCCACTCATCCAATTCGGTGATTTTTACCGTCTAAAAAGCCCATTTGAAGGCAACGAAACAGCCTGGATGTTCGTCGATAAAACTAAAACCGAGGCCGTCGTATTCTATTTCCAAGTACTCGCAGTTCCCGCAAAACCATTGCAGACTCTCAAACTAGCAGGTCTAAATAAAGACGCGGAGTATAAAATAAACGCAACAAAACAAGTTTTCGGCGGAGACGAATTAATGTACAGCGGATTAAAAATACCAACCACACTAAAAGGCGATTTCCAAACATTCCAATGGCACCTCATCGCAAAAATGTAAAAAATCGCAGTTTAACTCGCTAATAGATACGGGTATATGGTAGAATGGACGTTTAACAGAAATAAAAAAGGAGTTGCTTAAAAAATGGGATTTTCAGAAGCATTTAAAGCTTTTTGGGGGAACTATGCGAACTTCAGCGGTAGAGCTAGTCGTTCAGAATATTGGTATGCTTGGTTAGCGGTTTGGTTGATTTTCTTCGTATTGGGGATTTTCAGTTATGTTAGTGAGTTCATTTATTATGTGGATGGACTACTAGGACTAATTGTATTATTACCAATGATTAGTCTAGGCGTTCGTCGTTTACACGATACAAACAAAAGCGGTTGGTTCATTTTAATGGCATTAATCCCGCTTGTTGGTTGGATTATCATGCTAGTCTTTTACTGTACAGCAGGAGACAGAGGCGCCAATCGTTTTGGCGAAGATCCATTAGCTAAATAAGTATTGAAGAACGTTTGAAATTCCTAATCAGGAAGCTCAAACGTTTTTTTGTATGGCTGAATTGGCAATCAACTGCTCATAATTAGTAATTTTGTAGTCCAGTTCACTATTAACTTCCATTAAGCGTTGCAGCTGCTCTTGGATAAACGCCTGATGTGCTTGCAATAACTCGAGTCGTTGCGCGGCAGTGTGGTCGCCTTCTGAAAATAGTTCGGCGTATTTCCGAATTTGTGCGAGAGGCATTTGCGTCGCTTTCAAACGAATCACGAAGCGCAACCAATTGAGATGTTCTTCGTTATAATAACGCTCACCACTTGTTTTGCGAGAAGGTGTAATAATTTTTTCCTGTTCATAATAACGTAATGTATAGGTGCTTAAACCCACGATTTTCGCCGTTTCGCCAATTGTATACATAAAATCACTCCTAACTGCTTGACTTAGAGTTCACTATAAGCCGTATAATGACGACTATACCATAAATAAACGGCGGAAGCCATTGGAGGAAATGAGATGAAATACACGGTAATAACAGGAGCAAGTTCAGGAATTGGTTACGAAACAGCATTGGCATTCGCAGCAAGAGGCAAAAATTTAGTCATTGTGGCACGCCGAAAAACAGAACTAGAAGAACTTAAAAACGCAGCGCTCGCAATCAATCCAGAATTAGATATCAAAATTAAAACAACAGATTTAACCGTCACAGAAAATGTATACGAACTCTATGAAGGCCTCAAGGAATTAGAGCTAGAAACATGGATCAACAACGCAGGCTTTGGCAATTTCGACCTTGTCGGCGAGCAAAAACTAACTAAAATCGAATCCATGCTACACTTAAATATCGAAGCATTGACAATCTTGTCCTCTCTTTTCGTTCGTGATTATGCAGAAATAGAAGGAACACAATTAATCAATATCTCATCACGCGGAGGCTACAACATCATTTCCAACGCCGTAACCTATTGCGCAACCAAATTCTACGTTAGCGCCTTCACGGAAGGTCTAGCACAAGAACTAATAACAACAGGTGCCAAAATGCGCGCTAAAGTACTGGCTCCATCAGCCACAGAAACCGAGTTCGCCCAAAGAGCGACAGACACAGACTCCTTTGACTATGAAAAAGGCATGGCGAAGTTCCATACAAGCAAAGAAATGGCTGGCTTCCTACTAGACTTATACGACAACGAAAAGATTGTTGGATTAGTAAATGGCCGCGACTTCACATTCGAGCTACAAGATCCACAATTCACCTATGTCAATTCCCCACGCTTCATTAAATAAAGTTGTAAAGCGAGTCATCACTGGCTCGTTTTTTATTTGTACAGCGAAATCAATAATTCTTCAATCTGCTTCATGTCGACTTGTTCGGGCAATGCGGTTTCTTTTGCTGCACGGTCAAATTCTAATTGTAATACAGCAACACGCTCAAAAATTTCATCAAAAGTCATTTCTCCAGAGCGAATCGCCATCAGCAAATCGTGTTCTGCACGACGTTTTGTAATAACACCTTTACCTTCTAAAATATCCCGTCCAGTCACGAGCATTCTTACTAAATGCATGGCATGCTTATACAATCGCGGCAATTCCTTCTGAGAATCATCCGGCCGAGCCTTATCAAATGTCCGTACGATTCCTTGCAAATCTGTATATATACCATTAAAATCACGCAATGGGTATCCTTGAAGATTCAAATCCATCACAATTTCCTTATTTTCCAGTCGTAAGTTCAGTGTGTTAGAATCTAAATTCGAATATTTATCACCAAACCGCCCAATCTGCGTGTTTAATCGTTCCAAGACCAGCGCTTCTTTCTCATCCTTTGAATTATCATTTCTAACTAAAGCATTCTGCAGTCGTTTTAATTGTGCTTTTGCATAGTTGCCAAATGTTTGCTCTACTCGCTTTGAAAGAAACAAATCCACATTATCACGCACCATTCGCCCAGTATCCGAGCAGATAAGAATATCCTCTTCCTCTACGCCAAGCAGTTCAAGAACATTCGGATTCGACTGTGCACACAACTTAATAAATTTCTTAGCACCAAAAATCACAGTATCCGTCTCTTTCTCTTCAAACTGCTCGAAAGTATGCAGGCCTAATAAATAATGCTCATCTTCCAACAAAAATCCGCGCAAATCTAAATCACTCGTCGCGATATTTGTTCCATAACCATGTGACCCACTAGCAACCAAATAAGCTATATTTTCTAAATCAGCATTTGCTCTCAAAAAATCATATTCATGGGACATAATCGTTGTCTTATATTTATCCATTTTCACCCACATCCTTCACTTATTTACTTGCAAACATTATACCAAAAGAAGCCGTCCGAAAATACTTTTTCTCCAAAGTAAAAATAGCTTGACTTTAAAAGCGAATCGAGGTATTTTAAGTATAACCAATTCCTACTTAATAAGTAAGAATTATAAAAATGATAACGAAGAAAAGGGGAGAAAGTATGAAAAAAGGTTTATTATTTATTTTCACATTAACGATGGTATTAGTTCTCGCAGCCTGCGGTGGTTCTGGGAGTTCCTCTGATAAAGCAAGCGGCTCGAAAGACAATAATTCCATTATCATCGGTGTTCCCGGCGATCCAGAAGTAGTAAACCCACTGTATTCAAGCGATCGCGTGAGCTTAACGATTCAACAAGCACTTTATGCTCCATTATTTTGGGAGTACGATGGTAAACCTGCCCTTGCGGATAAATTAGATATCTCACCTGACAATCTAACGTATACAGTGACATTAAAAGACGGTTTGACTTGGCACGACGGCAAGCCATTAACTGCGGACGATGTCGTATTCAGCGTCAATTCTATCATTGATGAAAAACAAAACAGTCCATTCCGTGGCAACTGGGTATTCGGTGACAAATCAGTCAAAGCCGAAGCTGAAAATGCAACAACTGTAAAATTCACGCTACCACAAGTTGCACCAGCATTTGAAAACACATTAAAAACATTTTATCCAATTCCAAAACACATCTTTGATGGCGTTGCAGATATCGGAAAAAGCGATAAAAACAACGCACCAGTTGGTTCAGGTCCATACAAATTCGTTAATTACAAATCAGGCGAATACTACTCTTTAGAGAAGTTCGATAACTATTTCGATGGCAAACCAAAACTTGATAAAGTAACATACCGAATCACAAAAGACCAAAATGCAGCGAACTTAGCATTGCAAAATGGCGAAATTAACTTAAAAGCTATCCAACCAGCTGAACGCAATAAAGTCGAAAAAGCAAGTGACGTCAACATCATTACGTATCCAGAAAATCGTCTAAGCTACATTGCGTTTAACCAAAACGTTGCAGCACTGAAATCAAAAGACTTGCGCCAAGCAATCTCATTAACACTTGACCGTAAAGACTTAATTGATGCAGCATACGGCTCAGAAGAATATGCAAAACCAGCAAGTTCATTCCTAACTGAGAACACGAAATTCTTCACAGACAAAGTAGAAACATACAATCAAGACCTAACAAAAGCTAAAGAACTACTAGCAAAAAGTGGCTATAAAAATTCTGATAAACTAAACATCATTTATTTGAACAACAGTAAAGCGCAAGAAAGTATCGCTTTATATGTGCAAGAACAATTGAAATCAATCGGCGTATCATTGGAATTGAAACCTACTGACCCAACTGCGATGAGCAATATTACACTTGATCGTAAGAGTGATGCTTACTCATTAATGCTTGGTGGTTATATCATGGGTAATGATCCAGATGCTTACAAAACACTCTACATGTCAGGCGAACCTTACAACTATATGAACTACAGTAATCCAGCGCTAGACAAACTTTGGAATGAAGGCGCAGTTACTGCCGATGAAACAAAACGTCAAGGTATTTATGAACAAATCCAAACAACGATTGCGGACGACGCAGTTATTTATCCAATTTCATACGATAATGCTGTACTAGCTATCGGTAAACAATACGGAGGAACAAAAGAAGCGACACCACAACCAGTAACCATGTTCCGCGACTTGTCTAAACTATATCTTAAATAAGATTAGTGAATGAAAAAAGGTAATTCAGAGCCAAAAACTTGTTTCTTGTTTGTGAATAGCCTAATCTGTATATATTAGAGCCCCGAACTGGTAGGGATTTATTCTCTACTGGTGAGGGCTTTTCCGTTGTTTTAACCATACTTTTTTTGTTAGGGGCTTTGCTTCATGATACAAACAATCTTTAAACGTTTACTACAAACGATACCAATGCTTT
Organism: Listeria booriae; assembly: GCF_000766865.1. Lineage (GTDB taxonomy): Bacteria > Bacillota > Bacilli > Lactobacillales > Listeriaceae > Listeria_A > Listeria_A booriae. The sequence continues at coordinate 75,597 of NZ_JNFA01000011.1, read as the reverse complement.
TTATTATTTCACTAGTCTCGTTTGCTTTGGTGCAATTAGCTCCAGGGGACCCGATTACTTCTTTTGTCACGCCCAATATGAATCCTGACGATGTGGAACGAATAAGACAAAGTCTTGGACTAGATCAACCGATTTATGTGCAATATTTCAAATGGCTTGCCAATGTATTGCAGGGGAACTTTGGTTATTCCTTGATTAATAATCAGCCTGTTTTAGGTCAAATTATTGAACGTTTACCGGCTACGATTGGTTTGATGGGAACAGCTTTATTTTTCACATTATTATTGTCTATTCCATTAGGTCTTGTGGCGGCTGCATATGAAAATACGAGATTAGATCGTGTACTTAATGCTGTTTCTTATATTGGTATTTCTATTCCGATTTTCTGGTTTGCGATGATTTTAATTGATGTATTCTCTGTTCAATTAGGTTGGCTTCCTAGTCTTGGGATGCGAACGATTGGCGTGGAGTCATTCTGGGATGTCGTGAAACATGCGATTCTGCCTGTCACGGCACTAACTTTCCAAGGATGCGCTTCGTATTATCGTTATGTTCGCTCCAATACGATTAACCAGTTAAAAGAAGAATATGTGTTATTCGGCTATGCTAAAGGGTTATCTAAAGCTCAAATTATGCGACACCATGTCTTGAAAAATTCATTACTCCCAGTTATTACATTACTAGGTATGTATTTACCACAAATCATTACTGGCGCATTCATTACGGAGAGTGTATTCTCTTGGCCAGGCATGGGTTCGCTTGGAATCAATGCGATTTTCCAATTGGATTATCCGATGATTATGGCGATTACGATGTTCTCGGCATTACTTCTTATTATTGGGAATTTACTAGCGGATATCGCGTATACCATTATTGACCCACGTATAAGGGAGGTTAGCTAATCATGATGAAAGCAGATATTTCTAAATTCACCAAGCCTAAAAATGTCCAACCTCCTGAAAAAGCCCAATTACCTAGGGAAAGAACCTTCTGGCATTTCTTATTAAGTCAAAAGCGAGGCATCTTTGCTATAGCGGTTCTACTTATTCTAGCTCTGGCGTGTGGCTTTGCATTCTTATCTCCATACGATCCGAATGCGTTGTCGATTCAAGATAAGCTATTACCTCCAAGTTCTTCTCACTGGTTTGGTACAGATGACCATGGACGAGATTACCTTACGCGTGTGCTTTATGGCGGCCGTGTCTCGCTTACTGTTGGATTCTTCGCGATGCTTATTGCATTAGTTGTTGGGACGGTAGCAGGGACAGTCAGTGGTTATTTCGGTGGATTCGTAGATAGTTTATTAATGCGCTTCTTAGATATATTTATGTCTATTCCATCGTTTTTCTTATTGATGATTTTGAATGCGTATTTGAAACCGGGTATCGGTAATATTATTTTGATTATTGGTTTGTTATCTTGGATGGATGTCGCCAGAATTGTTCGTGCGGAGACGCTGTCACTGAAAGAACGGGAATTTATCCTGTACTCTAAATCGAGTGGTGCGGGCGTTTGGCATATTATTACGCGACATATTATCCCAAATGCAATGCCTTCCATTGTGGTTGCGGCATCGCTAAATATTGCAGCAGCCATTCTGACGGAATCGGCTCTAAGCTTCTTGGGGCTTGGCGTGCAACAACCGAATTCTTCATGGGGAAGTATGCTGAATAATGCGCAGGGCTATATCGGCGATGCAACTTATCTGGCCTTGTTCCCAGGGGCCTTGATCTTGCTCACAATTCTTTCGTTCAACGTCCTTGGCGATGTGTTCCGAAAAGGATTAGAACCGCGTGATATTCACAAATAATCAAGTCTATGTACACCCTTTAAAATGCCTAGCGTGGCGTTTTAAAGGGTGTTTTATATATTATTTTACTTTCAATTCAATAACATCTGCACGCATTTCGTTTACGGCTTGTTCGATGATTTTAATCTCGCTTGCCAACTCACTTAAATTATCAATCGTTTTTTGGTAACGCTCTTCTCGTTCATCGTTCTTGCGCATCATCCATACAAGCAATGCTACAAAAAGGATGCCGAATGTTATTTCGGTCGCGTTAGCCACTAAGTTCTCCAGTCCCGTAATAATCACTTCCAAACTAAAATAGTTTTTCTTCTCCATCTTCATCATACCTCCCCGTTAAGTATGATACTTGCGCCTATATCTTAATGTGTCATGACCGGCTTTGCTTGTGTCTGCTCCGCATAATAGGCCGTTAAAAAGCCTTCCAGTGCAGCTTTCTTCAGTCGATAATAATGTGATTCACTCCATCCGATACTCATGTATACCTCGATGTTCGTTCGTTTCTTCTGTGATACGTATTTGGCTAAAAGGACCTCCCGTTGGTCCCCGTTTAATTTATTAATCGCATCTGTTATTTGTCTAATTTCGGTATACATCGTGGATTCGGCGATTCTTTTGGTTAGCTTGAGTTGATTGTCCTCGGTGCGTCTTGGCATACTTCTTTTTGGTAGGCTCAGCAGTAAGGTGTTGTACTTGAATAATAAACGCTCGGCTTCTTTGCACTTGTTCATTCATTATGCTCCCCCTAAGACTGTTTTATTTGTGTTAAAATGCTGTCATATAATTGTTGCCTTTCTTGTTCATCCCATGATGCGAGTTGTTGTTTGGAGTACGTAGAAAAATAGCTAATCAGCGCAACTTGAGTCCGTACTTCACTTGCTAGCTCATCGTTGTCTTCTAATTTCGCTTGTTCTTTTCTCAGATTCTTGATTTTACGACAGATGAAGCATTTGCGGTTACATTGATGGAACGTAATCGCTTGTTCGTTATGAAAATCAACCAGCCGCGAGAATAGAACATTGATTTCTCTTTGTCTTTTCTTGTTCATGTGCTTCTCTCCTTGTCCTGTTTTTTTAGGAGTAACTTTACTATAAACCCCTCTGAAATCGAAGTCAAGAGAAAAACGAACATTTGTTCTCTTTGCGGTTTTTGGTTGGCTATAGGACTTGGATGAGGCACTCTCTTTTTTTATAATTTGGGAGTTTTTTAAATTTTTTTGTGCTATAATAAAACTGCGAATGTGTGAAAACTAACAAATGAATGGGGATACTAGCATGGCTTTTGTGGAAATGAAAGAGGTTTATAAAAGGTATCATTTGGGTGAGAAAGTTGTAACGGCAAATGATGGCGTAACTTTTCAAATTGAGCAAGGGGAATTTGTCATTATTGTAGGGCCTTCAGGAGCCGGGAAGTCAACGGTTTTGAATATTTTAGGTGGTATGGATATGAGCGACGAAGGCCATATTTATATTGATGGTGTGGATATCGGTGCTTATAATGCTAAACAATTGACCGGATATCGGCGCCAAGACGTGGGTTTCGTGTTTCAATTTTATAATTTAGTGCCGAGTTTAACGGCGAAAGAAAATGTGGAATTAGCTACCCAAATTTCGCCGAAAGCGCTTGATGCGGGCGAGGTTTTGAAACAAGTTGGGTTAGAAGAGCGGATGGACAATTTCCCAGCGCAATTATCAGGCGGGGAGCAGCAACGTGTGGCGATTGCGAGGGCCTTGGCGAAGCAGCCGAAATTATTGCTTTGTGACGAGCCGACTGGTGCCCTTGATTACAATACGGGGAAATCGGTGTTGAAATTGTTGCAAGATACGTGTCGAAATACTGGGACAACAGTTATTGTTATCACGCATAATACAGCGATTACACCAATTGCTGATAGAATAATCGAAATCAACAACGCAAAAGTTCGTGATGTCAAAATCCAAGCCGATCCTGTGTCGATCGAAAGCCTTGAGTGGTAAGGAGACATCATATGAAAAAAGCATTATGGAAAGATATATGGCGTGAAATCGCAAAATCTAAAGGACGCTTCATTTCGATTTTTCTACTTATCGCACTTGGCGTCGCCTTCTTCGTAGGATTAAAAGCAACCGGACCCGACATGATTAATACGACCGACAAATACTACAAAGCGCAAAATTTAATGGATTTACAAGTCCAGTCAACATACGGCTTGAATAAAGATGATATTGCGATTTTAAACGCTATTTCTGGCGTGAAAAACGTACAACCTAGCTACACATCTGATGTGATGCTGAAAGATTCGCTCTTGATTACGAAAGTTTTCTCGTTACCAAAAACCGATGTTATTAATAAATATACTGTCGAAAAGGGACGTTTACCGAATAAGAACGGCGAAATTGCGCTCGATTCGGTGAATAAATCTTCCTCAAAATACAAAATAGGAGACAAGGTAACGTTTGTAAACAGTGATGGCAGCGCGCTGAAAGGCAAGTTTCACACGACGACTTTTACCGTAGTTGGTTTTGTCTCGACGGCTCAGTACATCGAGAAAGGAACGCGCGGAGCATCCACGATTGGTAACGGTCGAGCTGATATTTTTGCAGTGGTTCCTGAGGCGGATTTTGATGCGAAGTATTATTCGACGGCTTTCATGACTTTCAAAAACACAGCGAACGAAGAAGCCTACAGCGACGGGTACGATTCTGCGTTAGAACGGAACACCGCATTGGTGAAAAAAGCGCTTAAAGGCCAGCCAGAAGCGAGGCTGGAAGCTATTCGTTCGGATGGCGAGGCGAAAATCAAAGAAGGCCGTCAGGAAATTGCTGATGGTCAGGCTGAACTTGATGCTAATGAGCAGAAATTAAATGCCGCGCGTGCCGAGATTGACCGAGGTTGGTCAGCGTATTATCAAGGAAAACGTGAATTAGAAAGCAAGTTAGCAGAAGGTCAGGCAGAAATCACGAAAAACGAAGCCAAACTTGCCAAAGCAAAACAAGATTTAGAAGTAGCGGAACGTAAAATTACTGATGGTCAGGCGCAAATAGAAGATGCACAAGGGCAGCTAGAAACAGCGCAAACGGAGCTTGAAGACGGTCAGATGATGTTGGACGAAAATAAGGCGCAATTAGCGATGGTGCAACGTGTATACGACTCTGTGCGTAATTATACGCTAGGAGATATTCCAATTGCAGATATTGACGAAGAAACGAAGCAAGAAATCCTAGATAATGCCGATATGCTGGACCCTGAATTAGGAGCGTATATTCGAGATTATTTTGACGGAACGCTTTCGGAAGCGCAATTAAATCGTTTGAAAGCGGAGGCTAGTAAACAGCTAAGTGAAGCGAATAAGATGGTGTCAGAGGCGCAACAAGAAATCAACCGCAACCGCCAATTACTCGCGGATAAGCAGAGCCAGCTTGCTGAGAAAAAATACGAGTTGGAACAAGGGAAAGAGAAGCTTGCGCAAGGCAAGAAAGAATACGCCGATGGACGCGCGCAACTTGATGCAGCTAAGCAAAAATTAGCAGACGCGAAAACAACAGGTTATGCAAAATTAGCAGATGCGAAAGCGAAATTAGATGCAGGCGAAGCAAGCTATGCCAGCAATTTGGCTACATTTAATCAAGAAAAAGCAAAAGCGCTAACTAAAATCGCAGATGCTAAAAAGGACTTGCAAATCGCGCAAGAGAAACTAGATGACTTGGCGTTGCCGAAATATTTTATTAGTGACCGAACGGATAATCCGGGCTATACGGAATATAAAGATAATGCAGATCGAATTGCTTCGTTATCGACGGCATTTCCAGTGTTTTTCTTCTTGATAGCCGCGCTTGTTTGTTTAACGACGATGACGCGGATGATTGAGGAGCAGCGGACGCAGACGGGGACGTTGAAGGCGCTTGGTTATAGCAACGCGGATATCATTACGAAGTTTCTTGTGTATGGTTCGCTTGCAAGTGTTGCAGGGACAGCGATTGGTCTTGCGATTGGATTCCGAGTGTTTCCGCAAATCATTTTTGTGGCATACGGGTCGTTGTATAATTTGCCAGCATTAGATATTTCGTTTTATTGGAGTTATAGCCTGATTTCGCTGGCTGTGGCGTTATTCTGTACGACGTTGACGGCGTTCGTTTCTTGTCGGGCGGAGTTGCGTGAAAATGCGGCGTCCTTGATGCGACCGAAGGCACCGAAGAACGGGAAACGTATTTTGCTAGAACGAGTTGGCTTCATTTGGAATCGGATGAATTTTACGAGTAAGGTGACGGCGCGCAATATTTTCCGTTATAAGCAGCGGATGCTGATGACAATCCTTGGTGTTGCGGGATGTACGGCGCTTCTGGTGACGGGGTATGGGCTGAAAGATTCGATTGGCGATATCGCGCCATTGCAATATGGCCAGATTATGAAATATGACGCGGTGGTCGTTCTCGATAACAATGCAACCAAGACGCCGCTTCAAGACTACAACGACACAATCGAAAATACATCCAATGTGAAAAGTGCAGCCGATGTCTCGCAAAAAAATATGACGGTGGTCGAAAAAGGTGTGGCGAATCAAGGTGCAACGCTAATTACACCGAAGTCGACAGATAATTTTAGTGACTACATTGTGTTACGTGATCGCAAAAGCCACGATCCAGTACCGCTTACGAATCAAGGCGCAGTCATCTCCGAGAAGCTTGCCAAATTATACAACGTAAAAGCAGGCGACTCCTTGACGATTCGCGACGGTGATAACAATAGTTATAAAATCAAAGTCACAGGCATCACAGAGACCTACGCGATGCACTACATTTACGTGACGCCAGACTATTACAAACAAGTTTTTAATAACGGACCAGAGTACAACACCCAACTTCTTCAACTCAAAAAAACAGATACAAAATGGGAAGACAGTTTTGCAGAAAAATTGCTGAAAAATCCCGCGGTGCTCGCCGTCACATTTACTGACACGGCAAGCAATGCGTTTGGAAGCACGATGGACAGCTTAGATGTTGTCATCATCGTTCTCATTATTTCAGCGGCAGCTCTAGCCTTCATTGTTTTATACAATTTGACGAATATCAATGTTTCCGAGCGGATTCGCGAATTATCAACCATTAAAGTACTCGGGTTTTATCCAAAAGAAGTAACGATGTATGTTTACCGGGAAAACATTATTTTGAGTGTAATGGGTATACTTGTAGGCTTTGTTCTGGGGATATTCTTGCACGGATTTGTAACATCGACGGCCGAGGTAGATATGTTGATGTTCAGTCCAACGATTCATATGATGAGCTTTGTTTATGCGGCATTGCTAACACTACTATTTTCAACGCTCGTCATGATTGTAATGCATATAAAACTAAAACGTGTCGACATGATTGAAGCATTAAAATCAGTAGAATAAAAAAAGCCCGGCTTCGAGTCTCAAAGCCGGGTCTTTCTATGCGATTCTTAGTCTTCTTTTTTGTTAAACCAGCGTTTTTTAGCGCTTTTTTGTGCTTCTTGTTCTGCTTGTTTAGCTTCGTTGATTTCGTGAGCCACTAGACCTTCATCCATACGAACAACGCGACCGCCAAGTTTTTCGTTCACCAAGTCATTGATGAATTCATTGTTTTCTTCTTCGGCAATTAAAATAACGCCTGTTTGGTTTTCTGGAATTGTGTCGAGCGTTTTCTCAAACACGTTCATAGCATCGCGAATTTCTTTCGCATCTTGTGTTGAACCGATAATTGCACCGGTCATCCAGCCAAGTAACACGCCTAGTGGACCGCCTAGAATACCGACTAGCATACCAATTAGGCTGCCTTTCATATTCTTGTCGCCACCTGTGAAATCAAGGAAGTCTTTTGCGTTTATCTTATTGTTGGGATCGTGGACAACAACGGCCATCTGTTCCCCGTGAATTTTTCTCTCTGCGTGAAGTGTTTTAATCTCTGAAAATGCTTGATAGGACTTACTTTCTGTTTCGAAATTCATGATAAGTACTGTCTTATTTGTCTGTTTGCTCATGTCGAATAGCCTCCTAAATTTTTCTATGGATTATCAGCAATAAATGCCTTGGTTCTAGTATACCTATAATATCCTACAAAATAAAACATTAACCGCTATTTTGAGGAATTAATCGTGCGTTTCGTGTTAAAATGAAGAGGGAATGAAGAAGTATCACGTGATTTTGGAGGAGATAGGATGTTAAAAGGTTGGGAAGGTATTAATATTGCTGTAAGTAATCCAGAACAGTTCGTGCGTTTTTATAGCGAGCAGCTAGGTGTGCCGCTTGTATTTGAAGGACACGGTGGATATAACGGTGCCAAATTAGCTTTTTCAAGAAATGATCCTGGAATTATTGTTTGGAATAAAGAGAACAATGATGTATCCACACAAGGCCCTACAGAATTTGTTTTTAGGGCAGACGATTTGGACAAAACATATGAGCAATTAAAGTTTAATGGTGTAGCTATCCAGCCGCCGTTCATGGCAGATTGGGGCGGAAAAGAGTTGCGTTGTGCTGATCCAGAAGGAAATAGCATACTGATTCTTGACATCGAATATTAATTAGTAAAAGAGGGAGGTTGGGACAAAACTCAAGATAAAGCAAAACCGCCGAGCCATTTACTTTGGGTAAGACGAAAAATTTTGCTTTACACAAATCGAGCGAAAGCGTTTGTATTCAGGGAGTTTGGTGGAAGCCGGAAGCGGAGCATACTGGTGTATGTGAGAACCGGAAGTCCGCCAAACTCCCTGAATGCGAGCGCTTGTCGCCGATTTATTTGGGTTATGTTCCAGACTCTTTTTAGGTTGATTGCACGCGATTTACATAGTATGATAGTATCAAGAAATAAAGTGGAAAATGGTGAGCTATTTGAATAACAAGCGAAATTATCATGTGAAATTTTTGACAGAAAAAGATGTGGCGTTAGCAGAAGCAGTATGCGCTAATTGTGACGATTATTTCCTAATGGAGCAAGGCGCGCCAGCAACTTCTAAGAATGCGCAAGGAATCATTACCGACTTACCAAAAGGCAAAACAAAGCGTGACAAGTTCGTCATGGCCGTATTAGATGAGGCAGATAAGCCAATCGGTCTCATTGATGTCGTCGCAGATTTCCCGAAAAAAGGACAATGGATTATCGGGCTACTCATGCTAATTCCGGAAGAAAGAGGAAGCGGATTCGGCAAAGTCTTATACCAAGTAATTAAAGATTGGGCGCTAGACGGAGGAGCAGATTCATTGCGTATCGGCGTTCTAGAAGAAAACAAAGAAGCAGTAGGATTCTGGAGCCACTTAGGATTCAAAAAAATAGAGGGTCAACAACACACATACGGAGAAAAAGAACATACCGTGCACGTGATGGTTCAAGAAATAGCCTAAGAAAAAGACACTTAGCCATGATATTTGGCGGTGTCTTTTTATAATTAAGGGGTTAAAAATAAATAAACCTTCAATAAAAGACGGTTTTGACACATAATGTTATAATACGTTTACAAATTTCTTATTGTGTGTTAAAATGAAGATATAAAAAATGGAGGTGCACAGAAATGACATCAAATATGGAGAATAACGAACTTGTAAATGAAACTGCAACTAAATTTGCTTACGAACACAGCTGGGTAGCCTTGAACGATGAGATGATCACAGAGAAATTGCGCGAATCAGAGCAGGATTTCGCAATGGGGAAGGGTTTGTCATGGGAAGAAGTGAAAAGAAAGGCAGCCGCACTAGTAGCTCAAGCTAAAGCGCAGACTGCATTTGAACAGGAATAAGTATGGAGCGGGGTATTACAATTAAGTTTTCCAGACATGCAAGTTTGGATTACGATCGTATCTCACTGTACTTGACGGAAGATGTATACCAATTTCAAGCCGAGCAGAATTTTAGCAAGGCGATAGAGGCGTTATTAGGCAATTTGACTGCATTTCCTAGAATGGGGAGTGTGTATGACAATGGTAGATGCCTGTCAAGAGAATATCGAAGAATTAATGTGGGCAGGTATAGTATCTTCTACGTTTATTTAGAGGATAAAGCTGTAGTTGAAATACACCGAATCTTAGCAGGAATGGCGGATCATACTATTTTTATTAAGGATGAAACGCAGATGTATGATATATAAGTACCGGGGGAGCATGAATGACAGTGGCTCCCTAATTTTTTATTTGGTGGCTAATTGGCGAATCGAGTTGCCACTAATTAGTTTTGTTTCAATGATGGTATGTTTTGCAATATCATGTTGTTGCCCAATCAATTGGAACAGTAGTTCTGTGGCGGTTTTACCTAATCGTTTCGTTGGAATGTCAATCGCGGTTAATGGAGGCGTCAGGAATGTTGATACGACGCGGTCATTATAGCCAACAACAGATAAATCATGCGGAATACGTAGTCCTAAATCAGCAGCTACTTTGTAAATGCTAAGTACCTTTAAATCGTCCGTTGCAAAAATCGCAGTAGGCCGTTCAGGAAGTGTCAGTAAGCGGTGTGTCGCATTGTAGGCGTCCTCTGCCGAATAACCACTATCTATAATCCAATCTCCACGGATGTCTAAATGATGTTCAAACAAGGAACTGCGGTACCCAGCAAGTCGATCAATCGAGACATGGTAATTCAGCGGTGCGTGCAGACAAGCGATGTGTTGGTGACCTTGTTGAATAAGTAATTTTGTTAATTCGTAGGAGTCCTTGAAATTATCTGTGTCCACGGAATAAACATTGGTATAATCGCCATCTATTTTTCCTGTAACGACAATTGGTATGTTGAAAGGATCAAGCTTTTCGAAAAAGGATTCGTCTGCAGGAGAGCTCAGCATGATGATACCTTTAATCATTTTTTCTTTGATTTTTGTAATGCATTTCTCGAGTTCGTCGGCTGTGTTACGGGATGTTTGTAAGATTAAATCGAAATTCTGATCTTCTGCGATGGCTGAAATCGAGTGGATAATTTCTGAGAAGAAAGGGTTTCCAGCCGTTGTCTTTGTTGGTCGGTTTGAAATGACCATGATTGCATCGAAGCCGGAACTAGTAAGCGCACGTGCGAGTTTGCTTGGTCGGTATTCTAATTCTTCGATTGCGGCGAGAACGCGTTTTTTTGAATCGGGTGAAATATTTGCTTGGTTATTTAATACGCGTGAAACGGTGGATTTCGAGACTCCAGCGAGACGAGCGATATCATAAATGGTGGCTCCCATTAGTTTTGTCCTCCTCGTTATATCGTGATGAGACCGTTCCCATCTTTTTTCTATTCTATGTTCTATTCTACTCAATTGTGGTAAAGTTGTCCAATAGAAAACGAGCGATGGATAAATTGTTGGTATGAATAGAAAGATAGCTAATTTCAGAAATTAGTTTGAAAAACACTATTGACAGAAAGCGCTTTCTGTAATATACTCAATTTTGTGGGAGCGGTACCAGTAAAAGGAGGTCAAAATGGACATTATTACGAAGCGTTTAGAGACTATATATGAAAGTGAAAGCGTTGTATCTATTGCTAGTGAGATTCAACATAGGATAGAGCAAGCGAAAAGGAAGGTAAAAGCCCGCAAGCAAGGCTGGGACAATAAAGATGTTGTCTTGATTACATATGGTGATCAATTTTTTGAAGGGCAGGAACCTACGTTAGTTACGTTTAAGGAAATGTATGATAAGTATTTGCATGACATGTTTGAACTTGTTCATATTCTACCGTTTTATCCATACTCGTCAGATGATGGCTTTTCAGTGATTGATTATAAAATGGTGAATCCAAAACTTGGTGATTGGAATGATGTGAACAATTTAACAAAATCAACGAGACTGATGTTCGACTACGTTTGTAATCATATTTCTGCGAAAAGTGATTGGTTCGAGGAATACTTGAAGGGGAATCCAGAGTACGATAATTTCTTTGTAGAAATGTCACCAAATACTGATTTATCTGCGGTTACAAGGCCTCGTGCTACACCAGTTTTAACGGAGTTCGCACTTGCTGATGGGCAGAAGAAGCATATTTGGACGACATTCAGTGAGGATCAGATTGATTTGAACTTTAGTAATCCGCAAGTGTTACTTCGAATGATTGATGTACTCGCTTTTTATTTAGAAGAGGGTGCGGAATATGTGAGACTTGATGCGGTTGGATTCATGTGGAAAGAGCCGGGTACGTCTTGTATTCATTTGGAGAAGACGCATGAAATTGTGAAACTGTTCCGTGATGTTTTAGATGAGATTGCGCCAGGAACGGTGATGATTACTGAGACGAATGTGCCGCATAAGGACAACATTACGTACTTTGGAGATGGGAAAGATGAGGCGCACATGGTGTACCAGTTCCCGTTGCCACCACTTGTTTTACAGGCGATACACACAGGAAATGGTGAAGCGTTATCTGGTTGGGCGAATGGACTCGAATTGCCTGGTGACGATGCGACATTCTTTAACTTCCTTGCGTCACATGATGGGATTGGTTTGAATCCGATTCGCGGGATTGTACCGGAAAATGATATTTTGGCTTTGGTGAAAGACCTAGAAGCAGAAGGTGCGCTTGTTTCTTATAAGCAGAATCCGGATGGGACGAAGAGTCCGTATGAAATTAATGTGACGTATATGGATGCGTTAAATAAACTGTCGGATTCAGATGACTTGCGATTGCAACGATTTTTATTAGCGCATTCGATTTTATTAGTAATTCCAGGTGTGCCCGCGATTTATGTACAAAGTATTTTAGGGGCGCGTAATGATTTAGATGGAGTTGCCAAGACGGGTCATAATCGTTCTATCAACCGCAAAAAGTACCCGCTAGCCGATATCGAAGCGGGAATTGGCGATAGTAAAACATTGATGCACCGCGTTTTTGAAGGTATTAAAGGATTGGTGCAGTTGCGTAAGTCTGAGCAGTTATTCCATCCGAATGTAGCGATGGAAGTTCTGGATTATGGTGCAGCAGTTTTTGCAGTGAAGCGATATGATGAGGTTGGGGATTATGTATTAGCTTTGCATAATTTGTCGGATCAGGTTGTTTCATGTAATGTGGAGGATTCGTGGGATATGATGACGAATCAGCATATTTCTGGGAGCGCTCCAATAACGCTAGCTCCTTATGCGTTTCGTTGGCTAAAAAACAAAAACTAGGAGGATTTTAAGATGAAAAAGAGAGGTTTAGTTTTACTTGTTGTTGTTTTAATGTTGAGTGCTGTGTTGGCAGCGTGTGGCGGTTCGTCGGGAAGCTCGGATGATAAGCAAGTGACGATCGAATTCATGCATTCCTCGGTAGAAAAAGAGCGTTTAGATGTTATTAAAGAACTAGTAGCGAAATTTGAAAAAGAAAATCCAAATATTAAAGTAAAACAAGTACCAGTTGAAGAAGACGCGTTCAATACAAAAGTGGTGACACTAGCGCGTTCTGGGAAGTTACCTGCTGTTTTGGAAGTAAGTCAAGATTTTGCGAAAGTAATGGTTAAAGATAAGTTGATTGATGAAGATGCTGTAAAAGATGTTATTCAAAAAGTTGGCGAAGATAGTTATTATGAAGGCGCGCTGAATTTGACGCGTTCTGAAGATGGTAAAAGTTATATCGGTGTTCCGCTTACTGGCTGGGTGCAAGGTATTTGGTATGACAAGAAAGCTCTAGCTGCGGCGAATTTTGAAGAACCTAAGAACTGGAACGATATTTTAACAATCGCAAAGCATTTCACAAATAAATCGAATAAAAAATACGGTATTGCTATCCCTACAGCGGAAGGTGCGATGGCTGAGCAAGCATTTTCACAATTTGCGCTATCAAACAAAGCCAATGTGTTGGATGCGAAGGGCAATATAACAATCGATACGAAAGAAATGAATCAAGCGTTAACGTTTTATCAAGAGTTGTCTAAATACACAATGCCGGGTTCTAATGATGTAACGGAAATTAAAGATGCGTTCATGAATGGCACTGTTCCAATGGCTATCTACTCGACATATATTTTACCGGCAGTATTTACTGATGGCGATCCAAGCAATGTTGGTTTTATCATTCCGGAAGAAAAAGAAAAAGCTGTATACGGAACGATTTCAGCGCTTACTTTATCAGATGGCCTAGATGATTCACAAAAAGCAGCTGGTAAGAAATTAGTTGAATTCTTATCGGAACCAGAAAACCAAACGAAATGGGTACTTATGTCTCCAGGTGGTGCGCAACCAGTTAACAAAGGCGTACTTGAAAACGAAAATTACAAAAATAATGAAGTCGTAAAAGCATTTGGTAATCTATCAAATGAAATCGCGGAATCATTCAATGATATTCAAGTTTTCGGACTTGTTGATGGTAAGAACTTCACGAAAATGGGTGACATCACAAGCTCTGGCGTTGTTGGCAAGATGGTGAATAATGTAACGGTTGGCGGAAAAGATGTCGACTCAGAACTTGAGAAAGCGCAAAGTACGGCAGAATCCAATAACTAGGAGGATACTATGAAAACAAAAGCATATAAACGTTCGGATGCGAAAATGGCGCTAGCTTTGCTATCGCCTAGTATCCTCTTACTACTCGTATTAGTCGCCTATCCGATGATTTCGAATATCCAAATTAGTTTTCTAGAGTTACCGCTCAATCCTAATATGGATTCTACGTTTATCGGTTTGCAGAACTATATTGATATTTTAAAAGATCCGGAATTCTATAAATCACTAGCGCTTACTTTTGGCTATACGTTTCTAGTGGTTGTTGGTAGTACGGTGATGGGGCTCTTGGTTGCGATTTTCTTCAACCGGGAGTTTCGTTTCCGCAAAACGGCGCGTTCATTGATTATTTTGTCTTACGTGACGCCGTCGATTTCACTTATTTTTGCTTGGAAATACATGTTTAACAACAGTTACGGATTTATTAATTTTATTGGTGGCGATGTGTTGCATTTATGGAAGGATGCACCGCTTTGGTTTGATAATCCGGTTTCGAGCTTTGTTTTAGTCGTGTTGTTCGCGATTTGGCGCTATTTCCCGTATGCGTTTATTTCCTTCTTGGCAATCTTGCAAACGGTGGATAAATCGCTTTATGAGGCGGCTGACATGGACGGGGCAACTGTTTGGGATAAGTTCAAAATTGTTACGTTACCTGCGATTATGCCGGTTCTAGCAACAGTTGTGACGTTGCGTGCGATTTGGATGTTCTACATGTTCACGGACGTGTACTTACTGACAAATAAAGTGAATATTTTAGGGATTTATTTATACCAAACAGCCTTTGCTTTCAACGATTTAGGTAAGGCTTCGGCGATTTCGGTAATCCTATTTGTGATTATCTTTGTGGTCATCATGATTACGAGAAAGCGAGTGAATTTAAATGGCAGTAAGTAGTAAAAAAACAAAGCGTACGAAGAAAATTGTTTTTTATGTAGGTTTGGTGTTGTTTCTCGTTTTCACGTTGTTTCCATTCTTGATTATGTTTATGACGTCTTTTAAGAGTCCGAAAGAGGCTATATCGGCGCCACCAACGTTTTTTCCAAAAGACTGGACGTTCCAGCACTATATCGATATTTTCAATCCAGATATTTTCCCATTCTTGACGTACTTTAAGAACAGCTTTATTGTGTCGCTTGTGGCGTCAGGGATTGCGGTTGTTTTAGGGATTTTAGGTGCTTATGCGTTGTCAAAATTGCGTTTCCGGGCGCGGACAACAATTAATGCGAGCTTTTATACGGTATACATGTTCTCTGGGATTTTGTTAATTGTGCCGTTGTTTAAAATTATTTCGAGTGTTGGGCTTTATGACACTAGAACGGCGCTGATTATTACGATGGTTGTGCAGACATTGCCGACTGCGATTTTCATGTTGATTAGTTATTTTGATACGATTCCGGTGGATATTGAGGAAGCGGCGATGATGGATGGCTTGAATCGGATGCAAATTATTATGCGAATCATTGTGCCGCTAGCGATTTCAGGGATTATTTCGGTATTTGTCTATTGCTTTATGGTGGCTTGGAATGATTATCTGTTTGCCTCGATTTTCTTGTCGGATTCGGAATTATTTACGCTACCGATTGGTTTGAATACGCTGTTTAGTACGCCTGATTATATTTGGGGCCGTATGATGGCGGCATCTCTTGTGACGGCATTGCCAGTTGTTATTATGTATGCTTTGTCGGAACGGTTTATTAAGGGGAATCTTACAGACGGCGGCGTTAAAGGCTAGGCGAGCACGGGCGAGAAGCATTTATCTTCGTCGTTAAAGGCTGTGCTCCGATGCTCACGTACCGGGGTACGCTCCGCGTCGGTGCTCGCCTTTGCCTAGAAGCTAAACGCTTCTCGCCCGTGCTGGCGGGTTTGGAGGCACGGATTGATTAAATTAAGTTAGAAGGAGAATTTGGATATGAAGAAGTTGGTTGCTTTGGAGCCGCGGGTTGCGGGGTTAGTGGAGTATGAGGATAGAGCGGTTGCTCGGGATGAGGCGAAGATTAAGGTTGTGTTTGCGTCGCCGAAGCACGGGACGGAAGTTGTTGATTTTCGTGGTGTGAGCCCGTTTATTGATGAGGAGTTTAATGAGGAGTGGAATATGTTTATGCCGCGTGCGGAAGGTGCTGCGCGTGGGATTGTGTTTGGTGAATTTCAGCTTGGGAACATGGTTGTCGGTGAGATTGTTGAAATCGGCGCGGATGTGACGGAGTATGCGATTGGAGATATGGTTTGTACGTATGGGCCGATTATGGAGACGGTGATTGTGAAGGCTGTGGGTAACTATAAGCTTCGGAAAATGCCAGAGGGTGCGAGCTGGAAAAATGCGGTTTGTTATGATCCGGCGCAGTTCGCGATGAGTGGTGTTCGTGAGGCGCATGTGCGTGCGGGTGACTATGTTGTCGTTGTTGGACTTGGCGCGATTGGTCAAATTGCGATTCAACTAGCGAAAAAGGCTGGGGCGAGTATCGTGATTGGTATTGATCCGCTGGAACATCGACGGGAAATCGCGCTTCGTCATGGTGCGGATGCTTGTTTTAGCCCAATTGGAACGGATGTTGGTTATGAAGTGAAGAAATTGACGGGTAAACTTGGCGCGGATTCGATTATTGAGACGAGTGGGAATGGGCAAGCTTTGGAGGCTGCGTTGCGCGGAATTGCGTATGGTGGTATTATTTCGTACGTTGCTTTTGCGAAGCCGTTTCCAGAAGGTTTTAATTTAGGACGGGAAGCGCATTTTAACAATGCTAAAATTGTGTTTGCGCGTGCTTCTAGTGAGCCGAATCCGGATTATCCACGTTGGAATCGGAAGCGTATTGAGGAGACTTGTTGGGAACTTTTGATGAATGGGTATTTGGATTGTGAAGATTTGATCGACCCGATTGTGAATTTGTCGGAAAGTGCGGACGCGTATATGAAATATGTGGATCAGCAACCGGATTTGAGTATTAAGATGGGAATTGAACTTTAAAGGAGACGCGATGTATCATGAAAATTGGAACGCAAAATCAGGCATTTTTTCCGGAAACGATTATGGAGAAATTTGTTTATATAAAAGAAATGGGCTTTGAAGGATTTGAAATTGACGGGAAACTGTTGGTGGATAATGTGGAGGAAGTGAAGGATGCGATTGCTGCGACGGGAATTCCTGTAACGACGGCTTGTGGCGGTTATGATGGTTGGATTGGTGACTTTATTGAGGAGCGCCGTTTGAACGGTTTGCAGGAGATTCAGGCGATTTTAGAGGCGTTGCAAGCTGTTGGCGGGAAGGGGATTGTGGTTCCTGCGGCATGGGGAATGTTCACGTATCGCTTGCCTCCAATGGTTTCACCGCGTTCTCAAGATGGTGATTTTAAGGCTGTTAGTGAGTCGCTTGTTTATTTGGATCAGGTTGCTGGTGAGACGGGGACGACGATTTTCTTGGAGCCGCTGAATCGGTATCAGGATCACATGATTAATTTGCTGGGGGATGCGCGTCGTTATATCGAAGCCAATGGGTTGAAACATGTGAAAATTATTGCAGATTTTTATCATATGAATATTGAGGAAGACGGGATTTCAGAGGCATTGCATGCGAATCGTGATTT
Organism: Listeria booriae; assembly: GCF_000766865.1. Taxonomy (GTDB): domain Bacteria; phylum Bacillota; class Bacilli; order Lactobacillales; family Listeriaceae; genus Listeria_A; species Listeria_A booriae. The sequence goes on along the minus strand of NZ_JNFA01000011.1, from coordinate 57,843 downwards.
GGTGGAACATGTGCATGTGGCGGATAATCATCGTTATCAACCGGGAAGTGGTTCGCTTGATTTCAAGAAACATTTCGATCAGTTGAAAGCGGATGGCTACGACGGTTTCTTGACGTTTGAGTGCCGTGTTCGTGCGGAAGACCCGGAAAAAGCGTACAAAGATGCACTGGAACATTTGAAAAATTGTAGGTAAATAAGGATGCGGCTGCCTTCAAAAATGGGTTTTGGAGGCAGTGTTTAAAGGGGGCGTAGGACGTGAAGAAAGTGGCGATTATTGGTGCTGGGCAGGTGGCCGAGAAGGTGCATGCGGCGTATTATTTGACGCGGACGGCAGATTTGGAATTGGTCGCAGTTGTTGATCCAGACGAGAAACGAGGTGCGGATTTTGCGACGCAGAATGGGTTTGCGCGGAGTTATGTGGATGCGGGGACGATGTTTGCAACGGAAAAACCGGATTTGGTGAGTATTTGTACGCCGAATCGTTTTCATTTTGATAATGTGATGATGGCGCTTAGACATGGTGCGGCAGTAATGTGTGAGAAGCCTCCTGCGATGACGGCGAATGAGGCGAAGATGATGCGTGATTTTGCGGCTGAGAAAGGTTTGACGCTTGCTTATGATTTTCATCACCGTTTTGCGACGGATATGACTGAGGTGAAACGGGCTTATGCAGACGGTATGCTTGGTGAGGTGTATGTGACGAAAGCCAAGGCGTTGCGCCGTTCTGGTGTTCCTGGCTGGGGATCGTTTACGAATAAGGCGCTACAAGGCGGCGGACCGTTGATTGATATTGGGATTCATATGCTGGATGCTGCGATGTACGTTCTCGATTTTCCGAAGGTTAAGAAAGTGACTGCCAAAATGTTTCAAAAAATTGGGACAAAGAAGTCGGAAGGAACGTTTGGAACGTGGGACCCTGCGAAATATGATGTGGAGGACGCGGTTTTTGCTTTTATTGAGTTTGAAAATGGCGGTTTGCTAGAATTGGAAACGTCTTTTGTTTTGCAAATGAAGGATGAAGCGGTTTTGAATGTGGAATTTTTCGGTGATGAGGCGGGTGCTACGTTGTTTCCTGCGGAGGTTTATACAGACCGGGCTGGGGAATTGGTGACGCTTTTGAAACGGGATGTGGCGGACGAGGAACGACATGTGAAAAGCATGGAAGCGTTTGTGAATCGGGCGTTAGGTGCGGATGTGATGGTGGCGGATGCTGAGCAAGGTTACCAAATACAACGATTGATTGAGGCGATTTACGAATCGGCGGAAAAAGGTGAGAGTGTATATTTATGAGTAAAATTAGTGTGTTACGGGAAACGAAAATAGATGCGCATTATTTTAATACGTATGCTAGTTTGATGACGACGGGAAATGGTTATTTAGGGATTCGCGCGGCGTTTGAGGAGGATTATCCTGAACAGACGCGTGGCATGTTTGTTGCGGGGATTTATAATCGAGCGCAAGGGCAAGTGAGTTCTGATTTGGTGGATTTGCCTGATGTGACGCAGTTTTGGATGGAGCTTGACGGTGTTATTTTTTCACTGTTTAGTGGACAAGTGAGCGAGTTTAGACGGGAGCTTGATTTGGCGACGGGCGAATTGTCGCGGGAACTTGTTTGGGAGCATCCGAATGGGAAGCGATTTGGACTTTGTTTTAAACGGTTTGTTAGTAAGAAAAAATTACATACGGTGTATTCAAAAGTGGCTGTGACGTGTTTGACGGGGGAAGCGACGGTGCTGATTCGGACGGGAATTGACGGGCAGCAGACGAACTTCGGGACGCAGCATTTGGTGGAAGATTCTTTGCGAGTTTTCAGTGAAACGTGGATGCAGGGGGAATATACAACGACGCAAAGTGAGCAGCGGATTGCGGTGACGTCGATGATTAGCCAACCTGGTTCTTTTGCAGCGAAAAATAGACAGTTACTTGTGACGGTAAATCAGGAGCTACTGGAAAATCAGCCGTTTTCTGTAGAAAAAGTAAGCGTTGTCGCAACGAGTTTGGAAACGGAGAATCCGGCCGAGTTTGGATTGTTACAAATACGTGAGGCGAAAAGTTATGATGAGGCCTTGACTGAATCGCAAAATGCTTGGGAGAAATTTTGGCAGGATTATCGGGTGACGGTGTCTTCTAAAAATGATTTTGATCAGTTAGCGCTTGATTTTGCAGCGTATCATTTGGAAGTGATGACGCCGAGTCATGATGAGCGGTTTAGTGTTGGGGCTAAAGGACTGACGGGTGAGGGATACAAAGGTCATGTTTTTTGGGATACGGAGATTTTTATTGCGCCGTTTCATTTGTATAATCATCCTGAGAAAGCTCGGAAGTTGTTGCGGTACCGGTATTTGCATTTGGAACAAGCACGGGATAAGGCGGCCAAGAATGGATATCAAGGTGCGTTATTCCCTTGGGAGAGTGCGTTTAGCGGTGAGGAAGAGACGCCTGAATTTGCGGCGATTAATGTGCGGACTGGAAAACGTCAAAAGGTGGCTTCGGCAATCGCAGAACATCATATCGTGGCGGATGTTGCGCATGCTGTTGTGAGTTACTATGAGGCGAGTCAAGATGAGCTTTTCATGGAGAATGAGGGCTTGAAAATTTTGCAGGACACGGCGCGTTTTTGGTTAAGTCGGGCTGTATTAAGGGACGGGAAATATGTTATATTAGATGTAATCGGTCCGGATGAATATACAGAACATGTGGATAATAATGCGTATACGAACTACTTGGCGCACGAAAATGTGTACCAGACGTTGCGCTTTATGTCGAAATATGGACAGAAACATACGGCGTTTTATGATCTGTGTGAAGCGTTTTTACGCAAAATTTATTTGCCACAACCGAATGCTGACAAGTTGCTACCGCAGGACGATACGTTTCTTAGTAAGCCGGAAATTGATTTGACGGGGTACAAGGAGAAGCAAGGGTCACAGGCGATTTTGCTGGATTATTCGCGGGCGGAAGTGAATGAGATGCAGATTTTGAAGCAGGCAGATGTTGTGATGTTGCTTTATTTGATGCCAAATTTATTTTCGCAAGATATTGTGTCGCATAATTTGGATTATTACGAGCAGCATACTATTCATGATTCTTCGCTTAGCAAGGCGATTCACGCGATTGTGGCGAATCGGGTTGGGCAGCAGGATTTGGCGTACCGCTTTTTTGAAGAGGCGTGTCGGATTGATTTAGAAGCGGCTCCTGGTGGGACGGATGAAGGTGTTCATGCGGCGTCACTCGGTGCGATTTGGCTTTCTACGGTGTTCGGCTTTGGTGGAATCGCGATTATGGACGGCGAGCTGCATTTGAATCCTCGTTTACCTGCGGAATGGGAACGCTTAGATTTTTCTTTTGTATGGCACGGTGAGCGTTTGGAAATCACGCTAGAACAAGATCATATTGCGATTCGTAAACAATCAACAGCGCCGATTTCGATTCATGTTTTTGGGAAAGAACACTGTATGACGACAGGACTAGAAATTTAATTTTTGGAAGGAAGAGAGTAGACATGAAAATTGTCATTGCCCCGGATTCATATAAGGAAAGTTTGACAGCCCAGGAGGTTGCAAAGGCAATACAGACAGGATTTGCGACTGCTTTTCCGGATGCGGATTATCGACTTTTGCCTGTAGGTGATGGCGGTGAAGGGACGATTCCGATTTTGGCGCAAGCATCGAACGGCGTGATGGAAGAGGTTCAGGTGACTGGACCTTTTGGTGAACCTGTGACGGCAAAAATGGCATTTAGCGCGGATCGAACGCGTGCTTTTATTGAAATGGCAGAGGCGTGTGGTCTACATTTAGTGCCTTTAGAAAAACGTGATCCGCTCGCAGTTAGTACGGCGGGAGTCGGTGAATTGATGCGACATGCGTTGGACATCGGCGTCCGTGAAATGATTATCGGTGTTGGTGGAAGCGCCTCACATGATGGTGGGATCGGCATGGCTTCGGCGCTAGGGGCTCATTTTTACAATCTTCGTGGGGAAGCAGTGCCAGCGCTAGGTGGAAATTTAGGCGATATTAGTTCAGTGTCATTGCTAGATATGGACGCGCGGCTTGCTGAGACAACGATTCGGATTGCTGCCGATGTGGAGAATCCGCTTTGTGGTGCGAACGGTGCCGCAGCAATTTTCGGTCCGCAAAAAGGTTTGCCGAATGCGAAGATTACGAATATCGACAATGCGATGCGCGGTTTTTATTCGATTTTTAAGCAAGATGTGCGTGAGTTACCAGGAAGTGGTGCGGGTGGCGGCATGGGTGCTGGGTTGATGTTGTTTGCAGGTGCCAAATTTGAGCCTGGAATCGAGCTTGTTTTGCGGGAGTTGCGGATGAAGGAAGTGTGTGCTGACGCGGATATTATTGTTGTTGGCGAAGGACGCATGGACGGTCAGACGATCTTTGGCAAAGCGCCGATTGGTGTGGCTAATTGCGCGCCAGAAAACGCGACGGTTATCGGTATTTGTGGTAGTATTGGAGATGGAATTGACGCGGTTTATTCGAAAATTGATGCTGTTTTTCCGACGATTGCGACGGCGGGAACATTGGCTGAAATTTTGCCAAAAACGCGTGAAAATATTGAACGGACAGCCCGAAACGTGGCGGTTCTGCTGAAAGGGAGAGTATGGTGAAACAGTTAGAAGCAGTAATTTTTGACTTAGATGGTGTCATCACAGATAGCGCACATTTTCATTATTTAGCATGGAAACAACTAGCGGCGGACATAAATATCGAGATTGACGAGGCATTCAATGAGACGCTAAAAGGAATTAGCCGCATGGATTCGCTCGATTTAATTTTAGCAAAAGGCGGACGAGAACAAGATTTCACACTTGCCGAAAAAGAAGAATTAGCCGCAAAGAAAAACGCGCATTATGTGGAACTTCTAAAAGATTTGTCTCCAGCTGATATCTTGCCTGGGATCGCTTCATTATTAGAAGCAATTCGCACAGCTGGCCTAAAAATCGCACTGGCTTCCGTTTCTAAAAATGCACCAATGGTTCTGGCAGCACTGGGCTTAACGGATAGCTTCGATTATTTGGCAGATGCAGCGAAAATTACACATTCAAAACCAGACCCAGAAATCTTCTTAGTTGCAGCAGCAGGGCTTGGTGTTGCACCAGAAAACGCAGTCGGAATTGAAGATGCACAAGCTGGTGTAGAAGCGATTAAATCAGCAGGTATGAAAGCAATCGGTGTGGGAACAGGGCTGATTGGGTCGGATGAACTTGTAAGTGACACTTCTGAATTGACGCTAGCTATAATCCAAAAAGTATTCCACCTGTAGCTCAGCGTGCCGACAAACGCCCATCTCCGTCGTTAAAAGCTCCGTTCCGATGCTCACGTACTTTAGTACGCTCCGCGTCGGTACTCGCTTTTGCCTAGGATCTGGGCATTTGTCGACACGCTGAGGTTTGGAGGAACGGACAGGTTTTTATTTAAAATATAGTTTTTCTAGAGTCTGGGGGTAGTTTTTAATCGTTCCCCAAACCATAAAGTCATTGTTATAGTAATTACGAAAAGAAGGCATGTGCGAACATGACCTCCTTCAGTAGTGTCTTAAGTCTTAAGGGGACGACTCTTGTTGTATTGATAGCCATCAAGCTCGGTCAAACGGTTGATGGTTATTTTTGTGGGCATTTTCTAATTTGAATAATAGCTAAAAAATTTACTGGATAGACTTGTCAGCTTCTTTTCGGCAATCGAAAATCATTTTCGAAATGACTGTAACCGCTTGCACGACTAATAGTATATCCTTATAATAAAAATAACAAACGAGAAAGGTATAATAATTCCCAAAATTAGCTATGTAGATTGAATAAAATTGGAAAAATAGAAATATTTAATCATATTTTTGTTTTAAAACAATAAAAAAGGAGAGTTTGAGCATGAAAAAAATTATATCCATCAGTTGTATAGTAGCAGTTCTAATGCTTTTGGCTAGTTGTGGCGGAGGCGGAGATTCCTCAAGTTCAGCAGTGGAGTTTTATACCGATAAGGGTGGCGAAAATGTTGGTATCATGAATTCCATGTCCGACCAAATTAAAAAAGATGGTGGTGTAGGTTACAAAACAGTTGGTTACACAGAAGTAACAGCCTACGAAACGGCCATTCAGCAATCGCTTGATAGCGACAAAGCGCCAGGTTTATTCACGTGGTGGAGTGGCGATAAGTTGAAAAAACTAGTGGACAACGATTTAGTAGTCGACTTAACGAAAGAATGGAAAGATTACTATGAAAAAGAAGGCGTGAACCCAGGGCTTGCCGATGCTTTCACTATTGACGGCAAAGTTTACGCAGCGCCATACAGCGTTCTTTATAACGGCATTTTATATAATAAGCATCTTTTCGATAAATATAATCTAGAAGTACCTAAAACATGGGACGAGTTCATCAAAGTTTGTGACACGTTAAAAGCAAATAAAGTCGAGCCAATCGGTCTGAAAAATGATCCATGGGCGAGCTTCCTCTGGTTCCAAACACTCATCGCCAGCTACAATCCTGATCTTTACGTCGGTTTAACAAAAGGGGATATTAAATACACCGACCCTGAAATGAAGAAAGTCATGAAAATCTGGCAAAAGATGATCAAAAAAGGCTATTTCGGCGATCCAGTCGATCCAGCATCTCAAGTGAAAATGTTCTCATCTGATGAGAGCGCCATGATTTACGAACCAACCGTGACGTCTACTACTTTGAAAAAAGACTATAACATGGAACCGGGCAAAGACTTCGATGTATTTGTGGCACCATCCATGACTGCTGATCAAAAACAAGTTATTTTCTACGAAGCAGCTCCAATCGTCGTGTCAAAAAATAGTAAACAAAGCGCAGAAGCTAAAAAAGTATTGCAAAGTTTCTACAAAAAAGATGTGCAACAAATCTTCGTCGATGAAGCGGGCGTTATTAATACCGATCAAACAAAATCGGACGACCCTGTTAATGGTGGTTTTGTAAAAGAAGCCGCGGATGCTAGTAAATACACAGTGATGATTCGCTACTATGAAGCAACACCAATCGATGTGGTGAATGTAGCTACCGACGAGTTGTGGAAGTTCTTCTACAACCCAACAGACGCCATGATTGACGATACATTAAACACGATTCAAAAAGCAGCAGATAGCGCATTTAAATAATGTAAAAGCAAGGGGGAGTCTTAATACTGCTCACCTCTTGCTTTAGAATGAGTTTACTAGAAGGGTGTGACCTGTATGAGTCTGCAAGCAAAGCCGAACTTAAGAAGAGGAGCTGGGTTAAAAACCTATTTATATATTGCGCCAGCCGTGCTCTTTGTCTTTTGTTTTTGTATTTTATCGATTTTGTTCACGTTGGTTATTAGCTTCACGAATTGGAGCGGTTTAGGGGATTTTGAATTTGTCGGTTTTAGTAATTATATTGCGGTTTTTCAAGATAAGAATTTCCTATTGTCTTGTATTAATACGTTGGTTTGGGTAGCTGCGGGCTTGATTATTCCAGTTGTTTTGCCACTGCTTTTCGCCATCGCTATTACAAAAAGTTCATTTTCAACGTTATTCAAAAATCTGTTTTACTTTCCGAATGCGGTTTCGGGTGTTATTGTTGGCTTAATTATGACGAGCTTGCTATCAATGTATGGTTTGCCGCAACTTCTTGGAATGATGGGTTTTGATAATTTGGATAAGAACTGGTTGAATATACCGTATGTCAATACTGGCGTTATGATTGGGGCGGGGATTTGGCAAGGTATCGGGATGAACATGTTGCTCTTTATTATTGGTCTGGTGAACATGCCGACAGAGCCGATTGAAGCGGCGAAATTAGAAGGTGCTTCTGGGCTTACGTTGTATACGAAAATTATTTTGCCACTGCTAAAGCCAACGATTATTGTGGTTGTCCTCATGTCACTCGTGAACAGTTTCAAGACATTTGATAGTATTTGGGTCATGACTGGTGGTGGGCCGTACCGAACTTCGGAAACATTGGCGGTTACGATGTACAAAGAGTCGTTTTCCAATAGTCATCTAGGGATGGGGTCAGCCATTGCTGTCATGCTATCCGTGATTATATTAGTTATTTCGATTTTCTACTTAAGGAAGACGTTCACTAGAGAAGGGGGTCAATAAAGATGGTAGAAGCAAAACATGCTGGCGTTGGGAAATGGGTCATCAACGGTGTCCTGATTATCTTGGCGATTATATGGATTTTTCCGTTCCTTTACGTTATTGTTAACGCTGTAAAAAGTTCTGCGGAATATAGCACGGGGAACTTTTGGGACTTGCCAAAATCATTCTCGATTTCAGAAAACTGGCAGTACTTGACGCAACAAATACAACTCGGTTCGGGCTTTCTCAATAGTATGATTTACGGCGCGCTTGGCGGAGCTCTTGGGATTATCATGGCGGCACTGGCGGCGTACGCGATTGAAACACTGAAAATTAAGCATGGTTTGCTATGGTTTTTCGTGATTTATAGTGGGACTATTTTTCCGTTTCAAGTGTATTTGATTCCGATTTTTAAAGCGTATAATAAGGTTGGGTTGTATGATACGCGGTTTGGGATGATTTTAATTTATGCGGCGCTCATTATTCCATTTAGTGTGTTTGTACTGCGGAACTTCTTGATGGGTGTCTCCAAAGAAATGTTAGAAAGCGCAAGGATTGACGGAGCTTCGGATTTCTATATTTTCCGCAAAATTTACATGCCAATGGCGCGCGCACCGCTTGCAGCTGTGTTTTTGTTCCAGTTTACTTGGATTTGGAGCGATTTGCTGTTCGGGATGACGTTAACGAAATCCGAGTCGGCACGCCCAGTAATGGCATCGGTTTCATTGCTCGGTGGGGCGACAATTCAGAAAGTACCACCGATTCTACTAGCAGCCATCATTGTTTCGATACCGACCATCATTTTATTCGTACTTTCACACCGAAATTTGGAAAAAGGCTTTATCGTCACTACAAAATAAGGAGTGTTTTGAAAAATGGGTTTATCAAAAAAATGGACATTGTACTTACTGCACCATTCGCACACAGACATTGGCTACACGGAGCGTCAAGAAAAGTTGAAGCGGTATCATGTGGATTTTATTCAGCAAGCCATCGATATTTTAACGGATATTGAAAATGGTAAACATCCAGAGTGGGAAGGTTTTCGGTGGGTATGTGAGAATTATTGGCAAGTGGAGAACTTCCTTGCGAACAGTAGTCCAGATAATATTGCGTGCTTTGAGCGCTACGTTCAGGCGGGACTTATTGATATTTCGCTCAACTATTTGAATATGACAGAGCTGGCGGATAATGATTTGCTGAATTACAAATTAGCGCAAGGCAGAAGTTATGCAGATCGGTTGGCGGTACCGCTTGATTCAGCGATGACGGCGGACATTAATGGCTATTCTTGGGGCTATGCGGATGCGCTGGCTAAGAACGGGATTGAGAATTTATTCAGTTGTATTCATACGCATCATGGGATGTACCCACTTGGCAAAAAGCATAACGGTTTTTGGTGGGAAGGGCCGAGCGGCGAGCGCGTGTTGACGTGGGTATCGGATCATTATCATATGGGAAATGAGCTATGTCTCGTACCGGAACACGGGATCACGTATTTATTGGAGGACCGCTACAATCCGAATGCGGCAGTAGCTGATTTTAAAATTGCGGAAGAGCGGATTTATAAATATATCGAGAACTTGGATAATGATGCAGAATATGACTATCATTTTGTGCCGGTGATGATTTCGGGGATGAGTACGGATAATGGTGCGCCGAATGGGCGGATTCTGGAGCGCGTGAAGGTTTGGAATGAGCTGCATGGCGATGAAATCGAAATCGAGATGATTACGCTGAACCACTTTTTTGAAATTTTGCGGGAACAGGTGAATGAGTTGCCGGTTTATCGTGGCGATTGGAATGATTGGTGGGCTGACGGGATTGGCTCGACGCCTGCGGTTGTGAAGCATTATAAAGATGCCCAACGAAAATTCCATCTTGGGAAGCAGTTGGCGCCTGATGCTGTCGCGGCGGATAAGGCGTATATGGATGACGTGGCGTATGAGTTGACGCTATACGCGGAGCACACGTGGGGCTATTCTTCATCGGTATCGGAACCTTGGGAAACGCTCGTCAATGATTTAGATTTCAGAAAATCGGCGTACGCGATTCGGGCTAATCAGTTGGCTTCGCTTAAGTTAGATGCCATTTTGGCGGATAAAGGGGAAGTTAGTATTCGGCCGGATCGGGAAAAATTGTTTAAAGTGATAAATCCGCAGGCAACGAAGCGCAAGGATAGTGTTCGCTTGTATATTGAGCATTGGGAAGACGTGGAGGGCGTTGCGGTTGATATTTTACTGCAAAATATGGAGGTTGTGGATGAGCAGACGGGGAACGTATTGCCGTCACAAGTTCGTGATATTGCGCGCGCGAAAGAAGTGGAAGTTGTTATCGAACTGGACGCTTTGGAAGAACGGATTTTGCGAATTCGACCTAAAAAGGAATTGCAGAAGGAGAAATATCGTTACTTAGCGGTGGATAAAGTGAACGATATTATGTATGATGGTTGGCAAGAGGGCTTGCGTGTCAATGCGCATCAGGTGGAGACGCCGTATTATTCGATGGTTCTGGATGAATCGCAAGGCATAGTTTCGCTGATTGATAAGCAGGACGGGCGTTCGTTGCTACGCGAAAACATGGAGCATGCGCCGTTTGCCGGGATTTATGAGCGGACGGAAACGAAGCCGAGTGCGTGGGAAGTGCGGCACACGATGGGGCGTAATCGCAAGAAGGTGGACACGATGCGGTATGTGTCGCAATTGCGGGACGTTCGCGTTGCGGAAGCTGGTACTGTGAGCGCGACGGTTGTTTTCACGTACGACTTGGAAGGTACGCAAATGTATGAAATTCACATGAAGGTCTACCGTGATACGCCAAAAATTGATGTGACATTGCGTTTGCATAAGGACAGTGTTTGGGACCCTGAGAATTTATATATTTCCTTCCCATTCACGACGGGCGTCAAAGAAGAACTTTTCGTTGATAAAACGGGATGTATTTTGCGACCTGGGATTGATCAGTTGCCAGAAACGAATCAGGAATTTTACTTGGTACAAGAAGGCGCGGCTTATGTTGGTGAACAGAAGTCACTTATTGTGGCTGTGAAAGATACGCCACTACTTGTGTTTGGCGATTTGAAACATCACCTGATTGAGCTATCTGGACACGGAGACAAGAACAAGAACGCAGAGCCGCTTTATGTTTGGGCGATGAATAATTTTTGGGAAACGAATTTTAAAGTGGATTTGGCGGGCTTTTATGAGTTTCGTTATACGGTTGCGACGGTACCAACAGGTGAGGCGGAGGCTGCGGTCGATGCTTGTAAGTCATACAATCAAGGCTTTTTATCGATGTATATATGAGAGGTGTAGGCGATGTATCGAATTGGCATAGACATTGGCGCTACGAATATGCGAGTCGGCTTGTTTGATCCGGCTGATCAGTTGGTGGCGCGCGAACAAAGCAATACAGAGGCAACATTAGGTGCAACGCAAGCCTTGGAAAAATTGGTGCGTATGATTGAGGCGGTCGACCCGGAACGATTGGCGTCGGGCATCGGGATTGGCGCACCAGGACCTCTTGATGTGGACAATGGCATTATTTTAGACGCGCCAAATCTCCCCGGCTGGCATGGCTTTCGGATTCGTGATGAACTGGAGAGTCGTGCGGGGAAAACCGTGTTTCTTATGAACGATGCCAAAGTGGCGGCACTAGCTGAAGCGAAAATCGGAGCTGGCGCGGGGTACAGTAGTGTGCAGTATATTACGGTGAGTACGGGCGTTGGCGGTGGTTTGGTTTGTGATGGCGAGGTATTTGCAGGAAGTCACCAGCACGCGTCGGAACTCGGGAATATGATTGTGGATGTGAGCTTGAAAAACGGGACGCTAGAAGATTTATGTAGCGGAACTGTGCTCAAAAGAGAGAGCAAGGTATTGTTTGGTAAAGACAAGACGGCAGCCAATTTGTTCATACACTATGATGCTTACCATCCAGAAGCACGACGCGTTATCGCTGGCTGGTTACAACATTTCGGAGCTGCCTTAACATCGATTATCCAAGTCATTGACCCAGAAGTTTTTGTACTCGGTGGCGCGGTAATTTTGCATAATCCTTGGCTGGTCGAAGAACTAAAAACGATTGTAGCGCAGCGGGTTTACGGCACGATGAAAGAAACGATTCAATTAAAAGTCGCGAGTTTAGGCGATGATGCCGGGCTTTATGGCGCCGCAATGCTCGTCAGGTGAAGGGAATGGTGAAATTTTGGATAACGATGTACTAAAAAATACAAGTCTAGACAAGGAACTAATGGGCGACGACACGTATTTACGACTGCGACGGATTACCGATAATATTTTAAAACAAGCGGCAAGGGACAACACAGAACTTGCGCAACTTATCGATGAATCGGTGGATCAAGTGCTACAAAACACGAACCTCTCTGAAAAATTACAACGGATGTTTCGTAAATGTATGCTAAACACCATCACAACCACGCTTGTGCAAAAAGAAGATGATTCGGCGTTCTTGTTTACAGGCGATATTCCAGCCATGTGGTTGCGCGATTCTGGCGGTCAGTTACGCGTATTTCTCAATTTAGAAGATCCAAGTGGGAAATTATACGATGCAATCGGCGCGGTGATTCGCCAGCAATTCCGCTACATTCTTCTGGACCCGTACACAAATGCGTTTAATTTTGCGGCTGATGGGAACTGTTGGAGCGCGATTGATCGGAGTGAACGGCAAAATCCTTGGAGCTGGGAGCGAAAATATGAATTAGACTCGCTTTGTTTTCCAGTGGAACTTGCGTATTTTTATTGGAAGCAGGCAAAGCGGACGGACTTGTTCGATGGTGACTTTTTGGCAGCGGTGAAGGAATTGATTCGTGTTTTTCGTGTGGAACAGCATCATGAGGAACAATCGGAGTACTTCTTTATTCGCGATAATGGGATTGAGCAGGACACGCTTCCAAATGAAGGCCGTGGAACGAAAGTCGGCTATACAGGCATGATTTGGTCAGGTTTTCGCCCGAGTGATGATGCGTGTGAATATGGTTATTTATTGCCAGCGAACATGTTTGCCGTCGTGATTCTTGGTTATTTGCAGGAGATTGTGGATGCTTTTTATCCGAATGAAGGGGAATTACTGGCGACGATAACAGCGATGCGAGCGGAAGTTCAAGCTGGAATCGAGAAGTTTGGAATCGTGGAACACCCGACGTATGGTGACATATACGCGTATGAAGTGGATGGATTGGGCAATTACAACATAATGGATGATACTGGTGTGCCAAGCTTGCTCTCCCTGCCGTATATAAAATATTGCGAAATAGATGACCCGATTTATCAAAACACGCGCCGCTTCTCATTATCAACGGATAATCGGTATTATTTTGAAGGAAAAGCTGCAAAAGGATTGGGTAGTCCGCACACACCGCCGGGTTATGTTTGGCATATGGGGCTGGCGATTCAAGGTTTGACGTCTACAGATGCTAACGAATGTCAGGAGTTATTAGCTTTATTTGAAACGACAGATGCGGGAACAGACCTGACGCATGAAGGCTTTTTAGCAGATGATCCGAATGTGTATACGCGTGAATGGTTCTCGTGGTCGAACTCGATATTTTGCGAATTTATTTTAAAAGAAGTTGGGAAATTGAAGTTATAACTTGTTTTCGATAAGAATGGGATATCTCCGTGGTTATTTTTGAAATAATTGCGGGGATTTTCGTTGTATAATGGTTATATTAAGAGGAAAAGAGGTTTTAGCGATGAAATCAGGTATTGTACAATTGCAAGCATTGGCCAAGCAGTCGATGGGTTCCTATCAAGACATTGCCAAATACATTGTGACGAATGCAGAAACGGTCAAAACGATGCATATTACGCAATTAGCAGACGAATGTTATACAAGTCCAGCCACGATTGTACGGATGTGTAAGAAACTTGGTTATAAAGGCTACACCGATTTTAAACAAGACTTAGTGCTGAATTTACATAAATGGTTTTTCGAAAAACAAGAAGTATACAACCGCGGTTATATTTATCCGAATAAAGCGGCGATTGAAATTGGCGAAGTAATCACGAATTTGACGATTAACGGGATGATTAAAAGTGTTCAGTTTCTAGATTCAGAGCTGGTAACAGATTTAGCGAAGATATTGTATGAGGCAGAACGGATTGATTTTTATGGCTGTGGGATATCGAATCTGGTCGCGCAGGATTTTTCGTATCGCTTTTTGCGTGCAGGGAAGAATACGAGTGCTTTCGCCGATTCGCATATTCAAATTTCGCAGGCGCAGCAATCGGATGCTGGTTGCGTTGCAGTGGGGATTTCGTATAGCGGGGAAACAAAAGAGGTGATTGCGTCGCTAGAAATCGCGAAACAATTGGGAGCGTACACGATTTCCTTTACGTCGGATGAAGACAATAGCTTGGCGCAAGTCGCGGAATGCAATATTACGGTGGCGCAAATCGAGCATCCAGAAGGGTATGTTGCAGCGGCCTCCCGGATTGAGATGTTGCACGTGATGGACATTATTTATTCTGTGTATGCGAGTACGTACGACGAAACGATTGCCCCGAAAATTTCGCGGACGAGGCCTTATTTTAAGAAGCGGAGTGAGGATGGGGAGAAGGATAGTTAGTAGGTACAAAATCACTTCCTTTAAAAAATGTTTGTTTTAAACATCGCTTTTCCATTTATTCTAGTATAGAATATCTATATAGCTAAAGAGATAGGAAAATGAAAACAGCTGAAGGAAGGGAGTCCATTCATAATGCAAGTAACCTACTTAGCAAACATTATTCAACAAAAAATCAAATCACTAGATGAAGATAGCGTCACTGAATTCAAAGTTAATAATACCAATCCTGAAACTATTGGCGAGTATATTTCCGCACTGAGTAATTCTGCTGCATTAAAAAATGTTTCACAAGCTTTTTTAATTTGGGGTGTAGAAGATGGGACAAAAACGATTGTGGGGACCGACTTCTATCCAGCAAGTGTCAAAAAAGGAAATGAAGATTTAGAAAGTTGGCTCGCGCACTCATTATCTCCACGTGTATCCTTTGAATTTAGCGAGATAACACTTGAGGATAAAAGGTTAGTTATTCTAATTATTGAAAAAGCCACCTATCAGCCCATCAAGTTTAAGGGAGAAGAGTATGTACGAATAGGTTCCTATAAAAAGAAACTAAAGGATTTCCCAGAGAAAGAAAAAAACTTGTGGTCTACTTTTGCTAATAATCCTTTCGAGTACCAAATCGCGAAGATAGTTGGCAACAAAGAAGAAGTTTTATCAGCCTTAGATTATGAGAGTTACTATAGACTTCTTCATTTGGCAATACCTGAAAATAAAGATCTTATTATTGAGAATTTTATAAGCGATAAACTCATAAAAAATGAGGGGAATTGGGAGATTACAAATTTAGGCGCAATCTTATTTGCAAATAAGTTAGCAGACTTTGAAACCTTGTATAGAAAAGCAACAAGGATAATTATTTATAGAGGGAAAGGGAAGACGGCAGCACAGCATGAACGGCTAGGAGATAGAGGCTATGCATCAGAATTTGAAGAGTTGATTCAGTACGTTAACAACCAACTTCCAGTTAACGAAGTGATTGGGACAGCTTTGAGAAAAGACGTACCGATGTATCCTGAATTAGCAGTACGGGAATTGATAGTCAATGCTCTAATACATCAAGACTTCACTATTACAGGTACTGGGCCCACCATTGAAATATTCGAAAATAGAATGGAAATAACTAATCCAGGCATTCCTCTGATTCAAGTAGAGCGATTTTTAGATTCTCCACCGAGATCGCGTAATGAAGCATTGGCATCTTTAATGAGAAGAATGGGAATTTGCGAAGAAAGAGGAAGCGGTATTGATAAAGTAGTTGCCGAAACCGAGGAATATCAATTACCTGCGCCATTAATTAGACTGTACGAAGAACATTTAAAAGTTAGCCTTTTTGCACATAAATCACTTAATGACATGACAAGAGAGGAAAAGATACAGGCAACATACATGCATGCTTGTCTGAAATATGTTGAACAGGATGCGATGTCTAATCAAACGTTACGAGAACGATTTGGATTGATTGATACAAAGAACTCTGTAGCATCACGAATTATTAAAGAGGCACTCACTGAAGGGAAAATTAAAGCGATTGATCCCAATACATCAACAAGATATATGAAATATATACCTCACTGGGCTTAAAAAATTTTGAAAGGAATAAAATATAGTCTTTGCTTGCACGTCGCTTGCAAAAGTAAAAAAATTAGCGCAGAAAGTGTGGAGAAATGAAGCGAAATGAAGCAATCCAAGATCTGTTTCTTGCTTGCACGTCGCTTGCAGAAGTAAAAGAATTAGGCGTAGAAAGTGTATAGAAGGGAGGTAAATGAAGCGATTCAAGGTCTAATTCTTGCTTGCATGTCGCTTGCAAAAGTAAAAGAATCGGTCATAGAAAGTGCAAGGAAAGAAGGATTTCAAGCCCCAATCTTTGCTTGCACGTCGCTTGCAAAATTTACACTAGGAGGTTAAACAATATAAAATGGAACCGTCTATGTCCTATCACTTTTACCTCTAACGCCCCGTTTTCCTCCTCCTTTTTTTTCGTACGGCGGAAATGGTTTTCGCTATTTGCTAAAAGTATTGTAGAAAGCGCTTTAAATTCTTATACTGAAGGCATGAAGGGAAGGAGGCGTTGTAATTGGGTAACGAGAAAACGACATACGATCATTGTCCTACAACTAAAGTGAAAGGTGATTTTACGACTTGGACGGGGTTCCAAGCTATTTTTTCAGAGCTTTCGCGTGCTACAGCTAAACTTGCCAAAAAGAAAGCTGTCCTTGCGATAGAAGTCTATCCGGGAGCGCGTATTGAAAAATTGAAAGAGGCTTTGACGCAAAATTTTGCTGAGGCCAATCTGGTTTGTTCGGATGATTTTGCGCTTAGCGGTCCACATATTCGCGACAAATTCGCGATGTTAATTACGGAAGATCGGGTTTTTGGGCGAATGGCTGCTATCCAGATAGAGGACTATTATGATAAAGAGAAATTGCGAGCCTTGCAAGAAGAGGTTGCCGCGCTGGAAAATGGGCTAATCATCGTTTTTGGAACTGGGGCGAGTTTGGCGGCGGAGGCAGATCTGACTGTGTACGTGGATGTCGCGCGTTGGGAGATTCAGCAACGGATGCGTTCTGGCGAGATGGGAAATTGGCAGGATACGAATTTTGAGGAAGATATTTTGCGGAAATATAAGCGGGGATTTTTCTTGGATTGGCGTGCTGCGGATCGTTTGAAGGTCGAACTTTTTAGCAAAATAGATTATTATGTGGATGAAAATGTGCTAGATGCGCCTAAAATGGTAAGTTGGGCGGATTATTGCGCAGGTTTGGAGCAGATGTTGCAAGGGCCGTTTCGCTTTGTTCCGTATTTCGACCCGGGAGTTTGGGGCGGACAATGGATGAAGGAGAAGTTAGGGCTGGACGCGGGTCAGGAGAATCTTGCATGGGCGTTTGACGGGGTTGCTGAAGAGAACAGTTTGTATTTGCAATTTGGTGAGACGCGGATTGAGACGCCTGCAATCAATGCGGTTTTGAAATATCCGATGCCACTTTTAGGGGAGCTTGTGTTTAGCCGATTTGGCGCGGAATTGCCGATTCGCTTTGATTTTTTAGATACGATGGGCGGGCAAAATTTGAGCTTACAGGTGCATCCGAATAAGGAATACATTAAAAAACAATTCGGTATGGACTACACGCAGGAGGAAAGTTATTACTTACTAGATACGAAAGATGATGCGGTTGTTTACTTAGGCGTGAAGGACGATGTGGCGCCCGACTCATTATTAGCAGCTTTGGAGGTAGCACAAACTGGTTCAGGTGAAATCGATGTCACGCAGTACGTCAATACATTTCCTGCGAAAAAACATGACCATTTCTTAATACCATCAGGTACGGTGCATTGTTCGGGCGCCAATGCGATGGTCCTTGAAATTAGCTTATGCGCCTATATCTTCACGTTCAAACTTTGGGATTGGGGACGTTTAGGCTTAGACGACAAGCCGCGGCCAGTTCACATCAACCACGGTAAAAAAGTCATCAACTGGAACCGCTCAGAAAAATGGGTGGCGGACAATTTAGTGAATCATTTTGAGCTTATGGAAGAGAACGAAACACATAAAAAAGAGCACACCGGCTTGTATAAAACGGAACAAATCAGAACCGAACGCGATTGGTTCACGGATTTTGTAGACTACGATAATTCCGAAAAAACGGTAAACATGTTGAATCTAGTAGAAGGGGACAAAGTCGTTGTAGAAAGTGTGGACAATGCGTTCGAGCCTTTTGAAGTACACTATGTAGAGACATTTGTTATTCCGGCACAAGTCGAGAAGTTTAGAATAAGAAATATAGGAACGAGTGAACGAGTCGCCATTTTACGCGCCCGAATCATGTAACTTCCATAATAGGTTAGCTGTTGATATACCGAATCAATAGCTGGCCTATTTTTTGTATGTCTAATAATCTGAAAAAGCGCGTCAAATTTCTGGAAAATCACGAATTCTGGATTTTGGGGTGGTATGCTAGTAGTACATTAAGCGACACACAAATACAAAGGATGTGAATATAAATGGAAAAAATAGATTTTAAAGTTCCAACCCAATCCACGTATAAAGCCGCACACGAAAAACCGTTACACGATGCAATATGGCGAATCATTGACATCATCGCCGCTGTTTTCGCAATCATCATATCGGCGCCAGTCCTCCTCGTTATCGCGGGCAGTATCAAAGTTGAAAACTGGAGGGCACCGATTTTCTTCAAACAAAAGCGTGTCGGTAAAAACGGTCAGACCTTCTACATGTATAAATTCCGCTCGATGTACGTTGATGCAGAAGCCCAACTCGAGAAACTACAAGCACAAAACGAAATGCAAGGCCATATGTTCAAAATGAAAGATGACCCCCGAATCACCAAAGTCGGTAAATGGATCCGCAAAACAAGCCTCGACGAATTTCCCCAATTTATTAACATCTTAAAAGGCGACATGTCCTTCGTTGGCCCGCGCCCCCCTCTTACGCAAGAATATGCTAACTACTCCAATTACGATAAGAAAAGACTCCTTGTTACGCCAGGATGCACAGGTTTATGGCAAGTAAGTGGTCGAAACAACTTAGACTTCCACAAAATGGTTTCTCTAGACTTAAAGTATATAGAAAAACGCTCTATTCTGTTCAATATGAAGATTTTGCTACTTACATTCAAAAAATTTACGAGTAAAGGAAACGGGATGTAAGCCAAGAAAATGAAAGGATGATAAACGTGAGAACACAAATACTTGGTAGTAATCTAGATTGTTTAACATTATCGCAAACATTAAACCGAATTGAAGATATTATTCAAAAAGGTCAACCGACGCAACATGTCGTCATTAATGCAAATAAAATCAACCTGATGCACCAAGATACTAAGCTCCGCGATATCGTCAATGGTTCCCCGTTAATCAACGCAGACGGCTCATCGATTGTTCTTGCTGGAAAACTCCTCGGCCAGCCTATCCCAGAAAGAGTCACCGGCATTGATCTTTTCGAAGAGTTACTCGATATCTGTAACGAAAAAGAATACCGTCCGTATTTCCTAGGTGCCACACAAGAAGTGATTGAAGAAATCGAAACCCATTACCGCGCAAAATACCCAGACATGTCTTTCGGTGGCTTCCGTAACGGTTATTTTTCACCAGAAGAATCCGTAAGTATCGCTGATGAAATCCGTGAAAGCGACTCGGATATCTTATTCTTAGCCTTTTCCAGCCCGCAAAAAGAATATTGGGCAAGCGAGCATTTAGAACGCCTTGACGTACCATTCGTGATGGGAGTTGGCGGCACATTCGATGTTATTGCAGGCAAAACAAACCGTGCCCCGCAATGGATGCAACGAGCAGGACTAGAATGGTTTTATCGCTTCGTTCAAGAACCTCGCCGCATGTTTTCCCGTTACTTTTTTGGCAACTTACGCTTTTTGAATCATGTGAAGCAAGAGAAAATCAAGTTATGGAAAGAAAATCGCTTCGTTGGAAGGAGTCAAGATGAAAGAAACTATTAGTATTAAAATGATATTCACGATAATTAAACGCCATTTAGTGTTGATCATATCTACAGCAGTCGTCGGCATGATGGTTGCTGGAGCAGCTCTTGTATTTTTAGTCACGCCGATGTATGAAGCTAGAACGCAAATTCTTGTCACGCAGTCCGCCCAGACAGAGATGAACAGCAATATACAAACATCAGAAGTACAGGCTAATATTCAACTTGTTAACACGTATACCGCACTATTAAAAAGCCCGCGTATCTTGGATGATGTGGCGAGAAATTTAGACGGTAACTTCACCGCAGGACAATTAATGAGTAAAATCACGGTTGCCAGCGAGCATAATTCCCAAGTTATTAACGTAAGCGTAACAGATCCTAATCAAGCAGTAGCTGCAGAAATCGCCAACGAAATCGCCGCGTCTTTCGCAAAAATCACACCAAACGTGATGAACGTCAACAACATTGAAATTTTAGCGAAAGCAACAGCGCTTGAAAATCCAAAACCAGTAAGTCCAAGCTCGATTATTTTTATCGGTGGAGGAGCGGCTGGTGGGATGGTTATCGGTTTTGCAATCATGATTATCCGCGTTATTTTTAATACGAGATTTAAAGATGAATCAGATGTTCTCGATGAGTTAGGCATTCCACTCCTTGGAAATATCGCGAAAATTCCCGGCCAGAAATCACTTTAAAGAGAGGTTGAGTTAGATTGAAAAGCAGAAAAACGAAAGCTAAGAAGCAATCAGAAATGAGCCACAGACGCCAAAAAACGGACGAGCCGCAAAAACTAATCGCAAAAATCAATCCGAAATCACCCCATTCCGAATTATTCCGCTCCATCCGAACTAATATTGAATTTTCCAGTGTGGATAAGCCGATGCGCTCCATCTTGATTACTTCTTCTGAACCCGATTCTGGGAAATCGCTTATCTGCGCCAATCTAGCAGTAGTATTCGCCCAACAAGGCAAAAAAACATTACTCATCGACGGCGACTTGCGTAAGCCAACCGTGAAAAAAATCTTCCCAGAAGCAGTATCACATGGTTTGACTGGCATATTAACAAATCGCGTCACGATTGACGAAGCCATCCGTGAAACAGAAGTCGAGAACTTGTACGTTTTGCCAGCAGGCGTTGTGCCGCCGAATCCTTCTGAATTACTCGGTTCTGAGAAAATGAAGCAAGTGTACGCAGAACTGTATGAAATTTTTGATCAAATTATCTTTGATACACCGCCGATTCAGCTCGTAGTAGACGCGCAATTACTTTGTTCGCTAGTCGACGGTTCGATTTTGCTTGTCCGTAGCAATCACTCGTCTAAAGAAAACAGCAAGAAGGCGCTCCAGAAGCTCCAGACGGCGAACGCGCATGTTATCGGAAGTATTTTCAACAACAATAAAATGAAAATGGACGGTTATTACTATGCAGACTAATGTTTTAGAACAAGTCAAACGAGTAGAATTAAGCATTTTAGTAGATGTTGCAGCACTTTGCGATAAACACGATTTGACGTACTATCTCATTGGTGGCACACTGCTTGGCGCAATTCGCCACGACGGATTTATCCCTTGGGACGACGATATTGACATCGCAATGCCCCGCAAGGACTTCGAAACATTCCAGAAAATCGCCCAAACCGAACTTCCCGAATCCCTCTTCCTTCACTATGGCACGACCGATCCCGATTACTATTTACCAATCATCAAAATCAAGAAAAATGGCACCATTTTTGAAGAACAAAGCGCCTCATCTTCCATTAAACACAAAGGCATTTTCATCGACATTTTTCCGCTAGACAACGCCAATACAAACACAGGATTCCGTTTCCATACAAAAGGCATGCTCATCAAACAAATCAAAAA
This sequence comes from Listeria booriae, assembly GCF_000766865.1. GTDB lineage: Bacteria > Bacillota > Bacilli > Lactobacillales > Listeriaceae > Listeria_A > Listeria_A booriae. The sequence continues at coordinate 35,867 of NZ_JNFA01000011.1, read as the reverse complement.
CTACCTATTCCTAAAAATCAACCAAGAAAAACAACTATCCGCGTGGAAAAAAGCCATTTTAAACCTCACAAAACCAATCCCCGCAAGCTTCGTCTTCCAACTACTAACTAAATATATGCAAACCGAAACAAGTGAAGACGCCCCGTTCTATGTCAACTATGGCAGCCAATACGGCTACAAAAAACAAACAATGCCCAAAGAAATGTACGACGCCCCATCAAAAACCACTTTTGAAGACCAATTATTCAAAATCCCCCGCGAAACCCCGCAATTACTAGAACGTATCTATGGCAAGAACTACATGGACATTCCCCCCGCAAGCAAACGCATCACCCACAATCCAAAACGAATCCAATTAAACGAGGAGTGCATGGCATGAAAAAATATCGTATCGGTTTAACGACAGGCGTATTCGACCTTTTCCATATCGGCCATTTAAATATTTTAAAAAACGCCAAGTCCCAATGTGACATCTTAATCGTCGGTGTTAGCACAGATGAATTTGTCCAAGCATACAAGCAGAAAAACCCAGTCATTCCATTCGAAGACCGCAAACAAATCGTCGAAGCACTACAATACGTCGATTTAGTCGTTCCCCAAACAAGCCACGAAAGCAAATTACAAATGATTGACAACCACAATGTAGATGTCATGTTCCACGGCAACGATTGGAAAGGCAGCCCCACATTCAACAAACTAGAAGCCGAATTCAAACGCCGCAACGTGGACATTGTCTACTTTGACTACACAGCAGGCGTTTCCTCCACCAAACTAGTAGAAACAATCCAACAAGAGACCGTACTTGTCGTCAGCGCCTAATCATAGCTCGAATTTTAAAATGGATACTTCTCCATTTTAAAATTTTGCCCAGCGTGTCTAAAAAATTGATTTTAAAAATGAACTTATTGGAAAAATCCTATTTTGACGAAAAAATACGATAAACTGTAATTAAGCCAAGAGAAACATGAACTTAAAGGAGGTGGCGGCAATGTAAAGCTAACTGTAATCCCAATTTCCTCATAATATCATTCCTCTCTAAGCAATATAAATCCCCAAAATTCAAAGGATAAGATCCCCTCTTATCGAAAAGGAGAAAAATTAAACATGACAAAAAAACAAATTCCATTCAACGTATTACCTACTAAAAAGGTGAAAAAAGCCTTATTCGCCACATTAGCAACAGTCACAGTTTTATCTCAAATGTTAACAGTCTATCCAACAACAAGTGCAGCAGCAGAAGGCTCCGAAATTGGAACAACTGAAGCAGCAACACAAGTAGGCGATTTCGCAGCATTAAAGGACGCCCTTGAAAAAGATAATGGCATTACGAACATCGAATTAACAGCAGACATCACGATGACAGGACCCATTAATGTTCATCTGAATAAAACAGAAGTGACGATTAACGGAAATGGGCACACATTCACAGAGAGTAAATTGAACTTACTATCCTATACCGCAACTGTCTATGTTGCACCTAATTCTAAAATGAAGACGATGAATATCAAAAATATGAAAATTCGTGGGACACATTATTACTCCACATTCCAAGTACACGATGCTGTGACAGGTGTTGTACAAAACTTTGAAAACATCGATTATGTAGGCCCGCAAATGGTCGCTAACACCTATGGTACAGCTAACTTTACAGGAACAAATACAGTTAACATTTCCCAATTCGATAACGTAGGAACACTATATCAAATGGTTCGTGCCAACAAAGTAAACATCGCAGGAAACTTTACAGCGGATCATAATACAGACGGACTCAATACGTTCCAACTGTATGGTACGAATCCACAACTTAATATTCTAGATAATGCTAACGTTAATATCAAAGTAAAACATGACAAACTAATCGGTTCTGCAGCCAATACAACCGACTTCACAGTAGGGAAAAATGCAACATTAAACATAGATACTGTGTCTGAATTATTCGTCGAGGGGATGTCCAACATTATATTTGACACAAACTCCACGACAACGATTAATCGTACTGGCGTAGGAGCAGGAGCTTTGATGGAAGTCGCAAAGAATTTCACCATCAATTCCAATGCAAGTTTAGTAGCAAAACAACCAGCAGCAGCTACAGCACATATTATCCGTACGACCGTAGCAAACGCAACAATCAACATTAATGACCCGCGTAAACTAGACCTTGATGCGAGTGGAACAGGCGCTAACCGTGTATTCTCCGCATATGGCAAAACAACGATTAACTTCAACAACCTGGCAGAAATCGGTGTATTTAATGCGACAAACAAAACAGAAACACCAACTCTAGCGTGGCAAGATGCAACATTCCAAGTAGTACAAGCATCAGCCCAAGCCGGAATTGTACAAACAGGCGCAATTTCATCTACTAACGATATCCAAACTAAATTCGTATTAGCAGACGCAAAACGTATTACAACAACAGGAACTGCTGAGATTGCCCAAAAAGCAGTAAACGAACTTTTCACTAATAATGATACAGCAACAGACACAATCAAAGATACAACAACACAAGCTTCCATCGACGCAGCCCAAGCATTAGTCAATAAAGTGACAGACCCAGCAACAAAAGCAGCACTACAAAAAGATCTAGACCGCGCCCAAGAATTACTAAATGAGCGTAACGCAGCTAACTCAGAGAAAGATCGTCAAGCAGCGGCATTAAAAGCAGTAAACGAATTATTTAACAACGACCAACCATCAACAGACGCAATCAAAGACAGCACAAACCAAGAAGCAATCGACGCGGCCCAAAAATTAGTAGACGCAGTAACAGATCCAGTAGTAAAAGCAGCATTACAAAAAGATCTAGACCGTGCACAAGAATTACTAGATGCACGTAACGCAGCAATCGCAGCCGAAAAAGCCCGTCAAGAAGCAGCACTAAAAGCAGTAAATGAATTGTTTAACAGTGACCAACCATCAACAGACGCAATCAAAGACATCACGAACCAAGAAGCAATTGACGCAGCCCAAAAATTAGTAGACGCAGTAACAGATCCATCAGTAAAAGCAGCATTACAAAAAGATCTAGACCGTGCGCAAGAACTATTAGATGCACGTAATGCAGTAGACGCAGCCGAAAAGGCCCGTCAAGAAGCAGCACTAAAAGCAGTAAACGAATTGTTCAACAGCGACAATCCATCGACAGACGCAATCAAAGGATCAACAACACAAGATTCTATTGATGCAGCTCAAAAATTAGTAGACGCAGTAACAGACCCAACAGTAAAAGCAGAACTACAAAAAGATCTAGACCGTGCGCAAGAATTATTAGATGCACGTAATGCAGCAGCGGCCGAAAAAGCGCGCCAAGAAGCAGCGCTAAAAGCAGTAAATGAATTGTTTAACAGCGATAAGCCATCGACAGACGTAATCAAAGATACAACGACACAAGCAACAATCGATGCAGCTCAAAAACTAATTGATGCAGTAACAGATCCAGCAGTAAAAGCAGCACTACAAAAAGATCTAAACCGTGCGCAAGAATTGCTGAACGAACGCTTGGCAACAGTCGGAACAATCACACCAGCTGATTTCCTAATCGGTGGCGACAAATATGTAACAGGAACATTCACAGGTAGCGTAGCTAAAGTTTCCCTACTCGTGAACGACAAAGAATACACTGGCGGAACAGTCAAAGCAGACGGCACATTCACATTCTATGCCAACGATAAAAACATCAAGAAAACCGACGAAGTATTCGCAGTAGCCTATGACAAATACGGTAAAGAACTATCAAGAACAAAAGTGAAATTCGTAGTCGTAACAGCAGGTAAAATCACACCAGCAACATACAGCCTAGCAACAGACAAAAACATCACAGGAACATACACGGAAGACGTAACAAAAATAACAGTTACAGTCGGCGATAAAGTTTACAAAGGCGGAACAGTAGCAAACGGCACATTCACATTCTACGCTTTTGACAAAATCAAGAACACAACTGACCCAGTAACGATTCATGCATACGACGCAGCAGGTAAATTGCTAGACACGAAAACACTGAAAGTAGTAACAGGCGTACCAGTAGTCACAAAAGGTAGCATTACACCACTAGAAATGGCAGTACCAGGCGACAAAAACATCACAGGAACATATACAGATGACGTACACTATGTAGTAGTAACAGTAAACGGTATAGACTACAAAGGCGGCACATTTGCAGACGGTGAATTCAAGTTCTACGCACTCGATAAAATTTCAAGTGCAAACGATGTAGTAACAATGGCAGCATACGACAAAGCAGGTAAACTACTAGACACGAAAACAATTAAACTAGTAGGTCCAGCACCAGAGAACGTAATCAAAGGTACCATTACTCCAAACCAACTAGTACTTGGAACAGATAAAAACATCACAGGAACATATACAGGCGAAGTAAAATCAGTACAAGTAACAGTAAACGATACAACTTACAAAGGTGGAACATTCACAGATGGCGAATTCAAGTTCTACTCTCACGATAAAGTTAAATCCGTAACAGACGAAGTTATCATCGTAGCACTAGACAAAGCTGGCAACGTGCTAGATACAAAAACGATTGAAGTTGTAAAATAAAAAATAAATGAAGGCGGGAAAGGGCAATAAGAAGCTCTTTCTCGTTTTTCAAAAACATATTATTGATAAAAAGTCAATACTAATTTAAATGAAAGCTGTATTTTCAAAACCGTTTTTGTGTCTAATATGTGAATTAAAATGATAAAAACTTCACTTTTTGAAAGAAAATGGGTGAATTAAATAACCAATATGGTATGATAGATAAGTAAACGAGAGCGGCCCATCCCAAAGCCATCTCGCCATTTAAAATAGCAAGATCCTCATGAAATACTGAATATAGAAATTATTTTGATTAGTCTGTCATCCTCGCCGCCCCCTTGGCACTAGACATAATCAATCCCCCCAAACCCCCTCCCAATCCCCAACAGAACTCCCAATTCTGTTGGGGATTAAGTATGTCGACAAACGAGACAGGCTCTATAATTTGAAAGAAACACCCCAATCTCTGACTCGAGATTGGGGTGTTTTTTCGTCTTATTTAAAGCTCCGCACGTGTACTCAACACACGCCCTGAGATAACTGGCAAATTGCCGTTGATTGTACGAATTGCGTCGATTAGTTCTTTTTCTTCTGCGATGTTTTTTAGTTTGATATAGTATCGTAATTCCATTAAGCTGCCCATGTTTGTTGTCTTTACTTGTTCTAACAAAACTTCGTGGCCATACTCTTGTAACAACTCATCGAAAAGATTCGCGTAATCGATATCTTCTGGAATCGAAATGCGTAATGAGCGTTCTGCTACTTTTGTTTTTGCTCCGAAACGGTATTTTGTAAGGGCGAGTAGTACAATGGCTACGAATACGGAGAAAATTAGTGCGTAAACGAGATATCCCATTCCTGTTGCCAGGCCAATTCCCATGGACCAGAAAATACTGCTGATTTCGCGTGCGCCACCTGCTACTGAACGGAAGCGGATCAAACTGAATGCGCCGAGAACTGCGATACCAGTACCGACATTCCCGTTGACAAGCATAATGACCGATTGTACCAAAATCGGCAAAATCGTTAACGTTACAATAAAGCTTTGTGAATAGGTGTTGCGATACATGTGTACACAAGCCACCAATAATCCTAGCACAACGGAAGCCCCGCTATACATGATGATTTGCCATACGTCTAAATTCATCGTTGCATCTTTGACTACATTTTCTAACATTATATAATTCCTACTTTCTCGCTTAATAAATATCTTCTATACACTTGTTCATACTTGGAAAACTTGGATGGATAAAGGTCTAAATCAGATAGGATGTCAACGAACCACAGGGGATAGGCACCTAATGATTTAACTTCCATCAAAACATAGATTTCTGGTGCAACTGGGCTGCCTGCGTGTCCGTTCGATAAAATGAGGTCGTCATTGCGCCATCTGATTTTGGCGTCGAAGGTGATGCGGAAACCTTTTTCTTGGTGGGCGCTAAAAGCTCGGCGATCATAGGAAATAATGACTTTCGGTGCGATAGGGTCTTTGCGCTTCATCCAGTTGATTTCATTGCTAATTTGTTGGCTCAGCCTGTCGCTGAATTCGATATTCTCGTTACCCTCCATGAACGCATGTGCTTTACTTAATGGCATGGAAATGCGTCTTTTATAAACAATCCCTTTTAACTTCTTTTTAATTTCTAAAAATACTTTTTGATTTTTGTCTGGTGTGCCGTAACTGCGGATTCTGAATTTTTCTTTGTAGGTGGGTTTTTCGCTGGAGCGTCGAATGAGGTCATAATTTGGTGTGTCGTAATAGAGGGAGCAGATAGTGTGGAGGCCGTAGGAGTCTTCTGTCATGTATTCGGATAGCCGTTCTAAAAGCTTGGTATATTTATCTTCGTCTAGGATGTACTTCTTTTCTTTTCGTTCAAAAATTTGCATTGCTTTCTCCTTTTTAGATTGCTCCCTGCACATAGGACTGGCAGGGAGCTGTTCAGTGTGTTATTTATTGATGATGACCGTCACAGTTTTAAGTGTTGTTCCTGCTGCGTTGTATGCGGATAAAGTGACGACATCAGATTGGCTCTTAATGAGCGGTTTGGCGTAGTATTGGAAGTCTGGGCCCGGTACTGGAACGGCGATTGTTGTTTGCTTCACACCGTTCACGCTGATGCTAACTTTGGAAACGTCGCCTGTGTACTGGCCTTTGATGTAGCCGTCTCCAATGGTGAACGGACTTACGGTAATATCTCCGCCTGTAGATATGATTGGAACGGTTTTGGTGCTTACAGCAACGCCTGCTGTGTTAAAGCCTACGAGTTTGACGTCGTCGGTTGTTTTCGTGATGTTGGGTTTGGCGTAGTATTTAATGCTGTCTGTCGTCACGTTGATGCGTTGGAGTGCCACGCCGTTGACTTGGATTTCTACTCGGGCAATGTCGCCTGTGTAGTTTGCAGTGATGTAGCCGTCTGTGCCTAGCTTGAATGGTGCTACGTCTGTAATTACGGCTGGTGTTTCTTTGGCAACTTTGATGGCTTTGCTATCTAGTAGGTTACCGTTTGTGTCGTAGGCGTTTAGCGTCGCGATGTCAGTTAAGTTGCGAATCACGTTGTTGGCGTAGTATTTAATTTCTGAAGCTGAAGCGATGATTTTTGTGCCTTCAACTCCGTTTACCGTCAAGCTGATTTTGGCGATATCGCCCGTGAATAGGCCTGTGACATAGTTATCTTTACCGAGATAGAAAACGTTTGGTGTTAGTTGACCGCTTGCTGGTTTTAGGACATTGACTTTTGTTTTTTGTAGTTGTGTGCCTTTTGTATCATAGGCAATCATGTAGACTGTGTCCGTTGCCGCGTTGATTTTGCCTTTGGCGTAGTATTGGTAGGGGCTGCCGGTTGCTGTGATGATTTGTAGCAGTGCACCATTTACTTCGAGTGCAAGCTTAGCCACATCGCCAGCATAGGTTCCTTTCACATAGCTGTCTGTACCAATTGTAAAGTCGTTCGTTGTAATGCTACCACTTGTTTTATTGGCAAAAAGTTCTTTGGCTTTGTTTAGCTGTGTTTGCAATGCTGCTTTGGCTGTTGTGTCTTGAACGGCATCGACTGCTTTTTGTGCTGCGTCAAGGGCTTTTTGATCCGTTGCAGCTTTTAGTGAATCAGAATCTGGGTTGTTATCTGTGAATAGTTCAGAAACGGCTTTTGTTGCTGTGTCTTCGGTTTGGGCATCTTCGGCTGCTTTTGTATTGTCGCTGATTGGACCCCAGTTGTTTGTTGTGAAAGCACGCATTGTTAACGGTGTTGTTTTGCTTAAAACGGTTCCTGGTGTGTATTTCACGGCTTTGCTTGAGATGACGCCGTCTGCACCCATTGGATCGCTACCGTCTGTTGTGTAGTAAACGTCGGTGTTGGCATTTGGATTTTCGAGTGTTACGCCTGTGCCTGTTTTTAGGACATTGACGTTTTGAAGTGTGTGTGCCATGCCGTATTTTGTCCACATGTCTAGAGAGAATTTCACGCGATCGGGAACTTGGTTTTGTACTTTTGTTTGTAGTGTTAGCCAGTCTTTATACATTGTGCTTCGTGCGCCCATGAATGCGGCATCTACTTTGTAAGCTGCGTCTAGTTCTTTTTGATTGTCTAAAATGAGTTGTCTTACGTTCGCAACAGATAATGGTGCACCGTCAGCGCCTGCGAAATCACCACTTGCAGGTCCGATTTGTTGCAAGACTTGGTCTTTGACAAGTGTTTTGAATTCTAGATTTCCAGCTGTTGGTACGGTACTGTTTCCTGAAAAACTACCGAAGAATCCGCCGGCACCGTTTCTGGATATGGTGTCTGAATTCCATTTGAAGCGGTATGTTCCACCGCCACCTGCTAGGGCTGAAGAACTTGTTCCAGTTCCGCCGTTATTATAGAAAGCGCCGTCTGTGTCATTGATGTTGAATTTCATTTTGACACCATTGCCGTTTGCAATATCATTAGAAACGACTGCATCAACTTCGCGTTCTGTGTCGATGAACATGAAGAGAATCTGCGTTTTAATAAGGTCTTCGATGTCTACGTATTTCTTAAATTCTTGCAAGTTTTTCGCAGTTGCTAAAGCTTTTACTTTTGTCAAAATGGCTGCGTCACCGTCGCCGGCTTCGACATTTCCTGGAGCGAAATAATCATCTTGGAAACGTATTTTTGTATAGTCGTCATCGCTGTCGCCGAAGTATTCTTCAAACATGTTTTGTCCGAAGTCTTCACGCATTGTTTTAACGCCCATGTATTGACCGTTATAGAAGTATTGTACGTATTTCGTGTGCAGTGCGATTTTGTTCATTTGTTGTGCTAATGTGTCTGTTACGGTTTCGTCATAACGATTGTAGCCAAGATTGTAAATGTCATTTTGCGGGCCGTCTTGACCTTCTTTTAGTTCTAATTTACTGAACTTGCCTACGACTGGGAAGGCTTCACCTGGTGTTGGATCAAAGAAGTTATATTTTGCTTTTTTGGCACCGAAATCGCGGTGGAATTTCACGGCAACGCCTGAGTTAAACTGACCTGAGCTGACTTGTCCGAATTTTTTAGCTCCGGAATAGCTAAAGTAGTTCGTGCCACCGCTGTTTGTGTGTGTATCTAGAAATTCGAATGTGCCGGTTGCGTAGTTAATAGCGTCTAGCGTTGCTACATTACCAGTTACAGATACGATTGGGAAATCATCGATAGCTGCGGCATATTCATCACTTGTGATAGTGTTTTTAAATTGCCATTGGTAGCCGACTGGAATTTCATTTTTGTAGTTGTCGCGTAAGATGTAACTGCTTGAAATAACACCGGAATTACCGTCTGCATCATAAGCGTAGGCTTTGACGATAGTTGTTTTGCTAATTGTGAGTGGGCCTGTGTAAGTTAGCGCCTTGGTTCCTGTTGGATCGCTTCCGTCTAGGGTGTATTTGATAGTTGTGCCTGCATTGGAGCTTAAGCTTAATGTGAAGCCAGTGTCATATACGCCGCGTTCTTTGCTGAATTGGAGCGGGTAGTTTGTTTGACCGACGTTATTTGTTTTGCCGAATGTATCGGAGCTAAATAGCGTTAAATTCTTGCTAGCGTCTGGTTTACGCCCGAATGATTGATTGTAAGCTTGTTTCGTGTATTTGATGGAGTCGATTGTTTTCATGTCAGAACCGACTTTTGCGGATAAAATAACGTCACCGCTACCACCAATTTCAAAACTTAAGTGGTCATTGCCGAGTTCTGGGGCTTTGTCGGAATACAAAATACGGTATCCTTTTGCCGGAATAACAAGGTTTGAAAACTCGAATTTGTCTAGTGTCTTCGATTTGTCTGTGATGTACGTGCCTTTTCCTAGAACGACTGGAACATCGTTGTCATTGTAAAGTTCAATCCATGCTGCTTTAGAGTTGGCAGTACCTTCAGACGATAATTCGTTGATGTAGACGTTTTTGATTTTGTCTGGTGTTGCAAGTGCGTTTGTGATGTTTGCGCCTTTGTTGTTGTTTTTGTATTTGATAATAAGTCGGGCAGCTTGGGCAGTTCCACCTTGATAAACGCTACCGATATAGTTGTCGCCATCAACGCGGAAGGCCATTCCTTGTCCATTTTTCCAGCCGGCGAGGCGATTTTCATCAATGATGTCTTTTAGGTTGGCTGTACGAACGATTTGGTTACTAGCGGCGAATGCTGGTTGGCTGTATTTAACGACCATGCTGCTGTAGTTACGTGAAGTGATATTGCCTGCTGTTGTTGTGTAACCTGCAGGATCTCCAAATTCTGAACGGATTTCCATGTTGGAGCTAATTTTACTAGCATTTGTGTTATACGTTGTGAACTCCATGTACGCGTCTTCGATTTCAGCACCTTCTGGGATGTTGACGTTCAGAAAGCGGAAAGCGGATGTGTCTTTGTAAGTGGGAGTCAATGTTGTGGAGTAGTAGCCGCCGATACTTAAATTAGCATTCAAGTTTATTGCTTTTGCTGTGCCGTACTCTTCGGCGTCATCTGTGTATGCTGCTACTTTTCCAGCAAAATCACCAGAACCGGAGTAATATTCTAAAACTAATTTCGGAGCCATGGCAGGGCTAGAATCATAAGAGCGCGCAATGTATGATCCTGTTTTGTCACCACTGATTTTGAAAACAAGATTATTAGCGTCTGGATTTGCTGAACGCATCTCGTTAACGACTGGTGTTAAGTCTTCGCTGTTTAAGACATCGTTAATAGCAACTTTCGATGGTGTCGTTGTTTTCACGGTTTGATTTGTGAATTGGCGGTTTGTGAAAGAAGCGACTGTGCTTGTGAAAATATCACCTTTACCAAGTTCACCTGAAATCGTCAAATTCGTTGCGGTTGTTGAAGCGTCGCGTGCTGTGAAAACAAGATATGCTTTACTAATCACGGCGTCTTCCGGAATAGTAACATCGGCAAAACGAACATAAGAATCTTGTGCGACGTTGCTTAACGTTCCTTGTAACTCAAGACCAGTACTTGTCAAATTGACCGTCGTGGCTGTTACTTTGGCGTCGTCTGCGCTTGTTTTGACGCTAAATTCTTTTGTGGCAAGCGGGATGTTTTCAGCATCTTCGCGGATGGCGTAGAAATATGATTGTACGCCGCTATTTTGTTTTGCGTTGTAGGCGTAAGCTTTTACTGTGGTGTTTTTGTCAATCGTAATTGCTTTCGTGTATGTCGTGCCGTTTGTTTCGCTCGGTGTGGAACCGTCTAGTGTGTATTTAATCGTGTTGATAGAATCCGTGTTTAGCGTCAAGTTGAAACTTTCTTTGTACATGCCAGGCGCTTGACTAGGCGTGATGCGAACAATTGGTGTTGCGTCGTTGTTGGATTTCTCGTACGTGCCGACGTTGTAGGAAACAAGATGGCTATCTGCATCGTTAAAACGGCCGTTTGTTTCATTGAACGCCATTTTCTTCGCGGCGAACGTATCGATTTTGTGAAGCGTGTTATCGTATTTTGTTGCTAAATAAAGCGTCGCGTCGCGGTCGCCTAACGTGAAGTTCACAGAAGCATTGTTTTGCGTCCCGTCAGCTTTCACTACGCGGTAACCTTTTGCAGGGATATAAAGGTTTTTCAACTCGGATTTGCCTAAATTGCCAGCATCATCAGATAGGAAAACGTCTTTTTCAAAAAATACTGCTTCGTCGTTGTTATTAAAAATTTCAATCCAGCCGTCTTTCTGGTTGTCCGTCCCCATACTTGCGACTTCGTTGATAAATAGGTTTTTCATTAATGCAGGATCTTTTGTGACTTCGCTTGCGATGGCGTCTTTTTCGCTGTACGTGTACTTAATGATAAGTCGTGGCTGATACGCTGCGGCTGAACCGCCTTGATACACGCTACCAATATAGTTGTCACCGTCCACTTTGAATGCCATCGCGTTACCGTTTTGCCAACCCATTAAGCGCGTTTCGTCAATGATGTTTTTTAAGTTCGGCGTTCTAACGGTTTGTGATGCTGTCGTGAAAGAAGGCTGCTCGTACTTCACCGCGGAAGCCGTATAATTACGACCACTAATATTACCAGCAGTGCTGGCATACGTTGCGGGATTGCCTAATTCAGCAGAAATAGCGAGATTAGCGCTACGATTTGCCGTAACTGCCTTTGTTGTGAATTCTAAATAAGCGTCTTCAATTTTTGCGTTTTCAGGAAGTGTTACATTGCCAAAACGGAAGGCTGAAATTTCTTTGTTAGCCGGTGTCAATGTTGTTGACGTGTAACCACCGATTTCCATTTCCGTATTTAAGTCGATCGCATTGGCTGTGCCACGTTCTTCCGCGTCATCAGAAGTGTTGCTAATACTAGCCGCGTAATCACCTGATGTAGAAGTGTATTCAATCACTAGTTTTGGCGCCATTGTCGCGCTGGAATCGAAAGAGCGCATGACGAATGAACCAACGCCGTTCCCATTAATTTTAAAAACATAATCTTTAAGATCTGCCGTATTAGCTCGCATTTCATTAATAACAGAAGTCAAATCATTCGTGTTAAAAATACTATTTGCTGCGACAGCCGGTGTTGCCATACTTACTGCTGCATTTGTAAAAGTTCGACTTGTAAAAGAAGCGACCGTACTTGCAAAAGCGGCTTGCGTTCCAAGTTCCCCTGTAATATTAAGCATTGTAGATTGCGCAGCCGTTGAAGCATCGCGTACCGTAAACGAAAGATAAGCATTCGTGATTTTGGCGTCTGCCGGTAATTCAAGGCCAGTGAAACGTAGATACGTTCCTTGTACCGTCGCGGCTGGACCGTGTAAATCCAGTCCTGTACTCGTTAAATTGACCGCTGTACTCGAAACTTCGGCATCATCAGCACTAGTTTTAATCATGGATTCTTTCTTTAATGCGAAATTTTTCTCTGTATTTGTGGTTTGTTCCGTGGGTATAGTAGTGAGGGACTCTGCGGCATAAACGAGGTTTCCAATAGAGTTCGGTAATACTAGAGAAAAAATCATTGCCAAGGATAAAGCTTTCATTTTAAAATTTTTGCGTTTCTTCATGTTTTAAATTATAACTACTTATGCATAAATATTATGTGGTAGTAGTCATGTCCTCCTTTTCTGATGTGAACTTGTTTACGTTTTGTTTTTGCATTTCATTGGCTGTTTTGGAATAATAGTATCGGTGTGGTTTTTGCACAGTCTAACAGGGGATAGGGCGTGGTGATTGCGCGGGAGGCTTGCTTTTGTACAGGGAATCTTTCACCTCTTTCGGATTTCTTTGCCTACCTTTATCTTACCCTCAGAGCCCCTACAAGTCATTAAAATATCGAAGGATTTTAAACAAGTATTTTAGACGTTCACAAAACTGCCATCTAAAAAATGCAAACGAGAACATGTATATTTATGCATTAAAAATACAGCTCCCGTCTTAAACGAAAGCTGCATCCTGTTTTTTATTCTATTGTTCCATATTTCGCACGTACAATCATATCTAAATCTGCCAGATCGCGTTTGGTCGGTGGCATGTGCCAAACGAGGACATCGACATCGGTAACTTCGGGCAACGGAAAATCGCTAATAATAAAATCATGTTGTGCCCAGTGCTCTTTGGGATTGAGTTCATCACAAAAAACGATGAAATCTTCCGAATAGTGACGGCGAATCTCAGCTTTCAAGAATTCTTCCCACATGAAGCCTTTTTTAGCAATAATTTTAATATGAAGGGAACTCGTGTAACTTTCCATCATCAACGCGGCAGTGAACAAATCATGAATATACGTCGCAATAACATCCATATTAGCTTTAATAAAACTATAATCTGGCACCGATTCGTATTTTTGCAAGGTAGAAATGATCTTTTGCTTATCTATAGAGTCAGGAACGAACTTTTTTGTGAAGGAATCGACATCCAGAAGTAGACTGGTTTTTCGAACAAAGTAAAACCGTGCGAAATAGTCAACAAGAGTCGTTTTTAAAACAAGTGTGTCAGAAATGCGTTCGTCCACAATGGTCAGAAGCTCCTCGACTAAATGAAGCCGAATCCGTTGATATTTCTCTGTATAGGAAAGGCGCAGCGTCATCTGCTCGTGATTCACATACGTGAAGTAGCTGAGTGCGCTAATGATTATTAATAAATAACGTTCTTCCTGACTAAGCGGTTCCCCAAGTGCATCTTCCAAGTCACTAAAATCCATTTCCGTCACATTATGATACGTATACACATCATGCCAAAACTGCATATTCTCATCACTGACTCGAACGGGATGCCCTTGTTTAATCCTTTTTAAAGTAACTGCAATGGCAATCGCATATTCCGTCCTAGCGCTAAGTGAAAAGAAGATATTTAAGCTTTTTTCGAATTTTTGTATAAAGGCATTGATGGGCGTTTCAAAACCGAAATCATCAATAACCCAGCCAGAATACGGATAACACTTACTAAATAGGTGGTAGTAGAAAACACGCACATTGATTTCATTCCCCTGAATCTCAAGCGGTGTCGTGTTAAGAATAAGCCCATTACGAGATAAAAACGTATCCACTTCTGCCAATTTCACATAAAAAGTCGAGCGGCTCACGAAATTTTTTTCCGCCCATTCTGAAATCGTTTGGTTTTCTTCGTTGAATGCCGATAGCGCGAGTTGAAAAAGATGGCTAGTAGAAATCATGAACGCCGTTAAATAATCAAAATTAATTCTAGTGGCAGCTCGTAGTGTGAGTTTTCGGTCAATTTCATCTACGTGAGCGATATCATCCGGAATGGCCGTATTAAGCGTCTCGATGTCGGCGTTGAGCGTATTGATGGAGCATTCCACAAAGTTCGCCGCTTCTTTCTTAGGGATTGGCGACTCCGCGAAAAACAGCAAGTTCAGCAACTTTAGCCGACGATACTCCGATGCGGGAATAATATTTTTCATTTGTAAAACCTCCCCTAGTTACTTAACTCTATCCTAATGAAATTTTTCTGTGGGGTCAAATTTGAATCGCTAATCATTGGCTTAGGATGAATAGAAAGCGTTTTCTTTGAGCTTTTTAGATGCCGATAATTCATATTATGTCTACAGCAATAGTCAGCCATACATAGTATAATTTGGAAGAACTACGTAAGATGAAAAAGAAAGGGTGAAGAAAAAATGAAATCATGTTTGAAAGTAGTGGTATTATTAAGTGCTGTATTAGCGATATGGTGGGGAATTATAAATCAGAATCCCCATCAAGTAGCCGCTCAACAGAAAGATATCAACGATCCAATTATTATTACTGCGTCATATAATCCAATTGAAGGTATTGCTTTACCAGGTGCGAAGATTATTCTAACAGATTATCTAGGCAATACAACAGATACAATCGCAGATAAAACAGGTGAGTTTTCACTTAGGGCCCCAGTCGCCCACAATGGAACGCTTGATATACACCAAGAATTGAATGGCTTGTCGGGGCCTAAGAACAGAATGACAGTTGGAAATCGGACACAAGTTCGAAGATGTACGTCTACAGAATTCGTTCTGTCTACCTTTGCTGATGCAGACATACAAATCAGAACAGAGACTGGCGCTATTTTAAGTCAAGGAAAAACAGGTAGTGACCATAGCTATATCTTAGATATTACGAATGTTCGGCCAGGTACTATACTAACAAGCATGGTAAAATCGGGAGGGCTTGAGTATCATTTTTCGTATACATTGCCACCTGTTCCGCCTAAGTTTATTGTTACAAAAATAACAGAATACGAGATTGAGGGAATAGGAATGCCAGGTGCACTTACTGGTATTAAAGATGATGGTTATTGGGGGAGAAACGCTTCAGATGGCTCAATATGGCTCCAATTTTGGAGGCCTGTACCACTGGGATCAAAGCAGTTTTTCCTCCAGGAGTATGATTTACGTGAGGGTAACCCGCAAGAAGTACTAATAGGCTGGTCGCAAGTAGTAAATCCTGTAACAGCGGCGAGTACGAAGGTGACTGGAACGGGAACTCCGAATACGCCAACACATGTGCAAACAGAAAATGGACAGGTTCTTGGTCGGGGGCAAGCTGATAAGGATGGCAAATATACCATCACGATACCGATACAAGCAGAGGGTACGAAGCTTCGCGTATTCCAAACTATTGCTGGCACGGAGTATATGTCGCCCATCACTGTCGAGAAAAATCCTTATACACTGACCGCATCACCGTATCAAATCGGCACGAGTAACGTGACGGGAACATATGCTGGCACAGATTTAGACCAAATTACCAAAGTGGTTCTACTAGTCGATGGCGTCATTGTCAAAAATGGTGTATTTAATAATACGACGAAAACCTTCCAAGTTGCCGCTAACGGTTTTGTTACTAATACGAATCAGCGTGTCGAAGTTGCGTTATTCCACGGAAATACCGAATTAAAACGGGCACCAGTAACCGTCACAGCACGACCGAGTGGTAGCTACACAGTGACTCCAGCGACATACCAGCTGGGGACCAGTAACGTGACGGGAACGTATACGGGAACGGATTTGAGCCAAATAACTAAAGTAGTTTTGTTAGTCGATGGTGTCATCGTCAAAAATGGTGCATTTAATAATACGACGAAAACCTTCCAAATTGCCGCTAACGGTTTTGTTACTAATACGAATCAACGTGTGGAAGTTGCGTTATTCCACGGAAATACCGAATTAAAACGGGCACCAGTGACCGTCACAGCACGACCGAGTGGTAGCTATACGGTGACTCCCGCGACATACCAGCTGGGGACCAGTTTAGTAACGGGAACGTATACGGGGACGGATTTGAGTCAAATCACAAAAGTAGTTTTGTTAGTCGATGGTGTAGTTGTTAAGAACGGCGCGTTTAATAACACCACAAAAGCGTTCCAAATTGCAGCAGGTGGTCTCGTAAACAACAGTAAGCAACGTGTCGAAGTCGCTCTATTTAACGGTACAAACGAACTGAAACGGGCAACCGTCTTTGTCACGGATGCATATACATTAAACACAGCTACCTATCAAATCGGTAATGCGAACTTGACGGGGAGCTATGCAGGCCTAAACACGGAAGCCATTACAAAAGCTGTGCTTCTCGTGGATGGTGTCGTTGTCAAAAATGGTGCTCTAAATACGAGTGATAATACCTTCCGAATCGCAGCGAATGGATTTGTGACGAACATGCGCCAACGAGTCGAAGTGGCCCTGTATATCGGAACGACCGAAGTAAAACGTACGCCAGTGAATGTCATCGGCAATTTTACGTTGACCCCAACGGCGTACCAGCTAGGAACAAATAACGTGACGGGAAGCTACACGGGCAACGATTTAGAAGCTATCACCAAAGTGGTTCTTCTTGTCGACGGTGTGGTAGTTAAGATTGGCGCATTTGATCCTGCCACGAAAACGTTCCAAATCTATGCCAAAGGCTTAGTCACGACAGCCACTCAACGCGTGGAAGTGGCCTTGTTTAACAACACCACAGAATTAAAACGGGCGACTGTCACTGTATCTCCTGGCGGAAGTTATAGTATCACCGCTACGCCATACCAACTAGGAGGTAGCTACATCACGGGGACGTATACTGCTACCAATTTGGAGGCCATTACGAAAGTGTCACTCCTCGTGGACGGCGTAGTAGTTAAAAATGGTACACTTGCCCCTACGACGAAAACCTTCCAAATCTATGCCAATGGTTTTGTGACTACGGCCAATCAACGTGTGGAGGTTGCATTGTACGTAGGGAGTACCCAAGTATCACGCACCAGTGTCCCGTTTAGATAGGTTTCTAATCGAGCTTGTCCCAAAAGCGCTATCCAAGCGTGAGGGGCAAGCTCGATTTTTGATTGTGAATGAAGAATCTGTACGGAGGTATAAGTACGAAATGTACATATCTTGTAACCGTTATATTTGTAACGTAAAATCTTGTTGTGTTTTACTTAGTAGCATAGTAAAATAGGCTTTGATAGGCATTATATTAAACGCAGAAAAAAGGAGAAGAAAATATGCTATTTAGTACGACGACATTTTTATTTGTGTTTTTACCATGTGTTTTAGTCATTTATCTCATTACACCAAGAAAGCTAAAAAACATTGTTTTGCTGCTTGCCAGCTTATTTTTTTATGCTTGGGGAGAGCCGAAGTTTCTTTATGTCATGCTACTTTCGATTGCGCTCAACTATGTGTTTGGTATACTTGCCGATAAGGCGAAGCGTGAGGGAAAACATGGTAAGTTAGTCATCACGCTGATGGTTATTGGGAATTTAATTATTCTTGGAATTTTTAAATATGCGAATTTTGTTGTATTTAATATGGAATCATTGTTTGGCGCTAATTTTGATTGGAAAATGATTGCGTTACCACTCGGGATTTCGTTCTATACGTTCCAAGGGATTAGTTATGTTATCGATGTATACCGAGGGGATGGCAAAGTACAGAAAAATCCGTTAAATATTGCATTATACATATCATTATTTCCTCAACTCGTGGCAGGACCGATTGTTCGTTACCAAACGGTTGCGGATCAGATTGAGAGTCGCCGAGTTGATTTGAATTTATTTACGAGCGGAGTGAAGCGTTTTATTATCGGATTGGCGAAGAAGATGTTCATTGCGAATAACTGTGGTTTAGTCGCGGATCAGATTTTTCAAAGTCAGGGCGGTAGTTTATCTGTTGGGACGGCTTGGATTGGGCTGATTTTCTATTCCTTGCAAATTTTCTTTGATTTCTCTGGGTATTCGGATATGGCGATTGGGCTTGGACGGATGTTTGGATTTAAATTCTTGGAGAACTTTAATTACCCGTACATTGCGAAGTCGGTTTCTGAGTTTTGGCGGAGATGGCATATTTCGCTTGGAACTTGGTTTAAGGATTATGTATACATTCCGTTAGGCGGAAATCGTGTTTCTCCTATTAAAATATACCGGAACTTGGCGATTGTCTGGTTGGCTACTGGTATTTGGCATGGCGCTAGTTGGAATTTCTTGCTGTGGGGCGCGTATTATGGCGCATTCATTATGCTGGAAAAAGCCTTTTTAGGTAAAGCATTACTGCGAGTTCCAGCGGCATTGCAACATGTGTACGCATTGATTGTCATTGTTTTTGGCTGGTTACTATTCCGAATTGATAATGTGAGCGATATTTGGACCTATTTATGTTCCATGTTTGGTTCTGGCGCGTTTTGGGATGCAAGGGCAACGTACTATATGCACGAATATTACATGGTGCTTATTGTTGCAATTATTGCGTGTACGCCGCTTGTTAAGAACTTTTTTGCGAGTGATAAATTACTTACTTTCATGCAAAAACATCGCGCGTTACACATCACAAAAGATATTGCTACATTAGCCGTATTGGCGTTCATTTTTGTGTATTCTGTGGCGTTGGTCGTTGGTTCAACATTTAATCCGTTCATTTATTTCAGATTTTAAAACGTGAGGAGAATTACTGTGAATAAAAAACTATTTAACTTATTGCTATCAGCGGGATTTCTGCTCTTTATTTTCGGAGTGTTTTTCTTCTATATCGTGGCTGGAGATAATAAAGTATCGATTTTAGAAAGTCGGAATTTGGCGCAGGAACCTACGTATAGCGCGGAGGCGGTTGCCAGTGGGGATTATATGCGTGCTTGGGATAGCTTCTTTAATGACCAGTTTCCGCGAAGGGATGCTTTTACGGAGCTGAACATGCGTGTGAATGAGTTGGCGCTGGGCCAAGATGTGTATAAGGATGTTTATGTGGCGCCAGATGGTTATTTACTAACGAAAGTGGAATCTTATACAAAAGACGACGCCAAAAAAATTGCGAAACGCATTAACAATGTTGGTAAGGAATTACAAACATTAGATGTAAAAACAAGTCTTGTTGTAGTTCCGAACAAATCGACTGTTTTTGAAGATAAGTTTCCGACGTACTATCCGAGTTTCGGGCGCGAAGGCTACAATCGCCTCATGCCGCTAATTGACGATACGTACGTGCAAAATATTGACGTTTCACAAATCCTTTATAAAAATAAAGAAAAGCCAAACATGTTTTTCTATACCGATCACCATTGGCAAGCGACTGCTGCGTTTTTAGCTTCCGAGAAAGTAACGAAAGATATGAATCCTGGCGTAAAACAGCTGACAAAAGACGACTGGACATGGAAAATGGAAGGCTTGCCGTTTTACGGTTCGGATGCTCGAAAAACAACATCTGCGCTTGCTTCGAAGTCGGATCAAGTGATGGTTGCGACGCAGAAAAATTTAAGCGCGCCGTATAAATTAGATGTTATTCAGGAACAGCGGGATTCGCTTTATGTAATGAGTAGATTAACGGACCCGGCCGTGTATGCCAACCGTTATACCGCCTATATTGGCACGGATTACCCAGAGTTGCATATCACATCCCCAGATCCACTGACGAAGAAGAATTTGCTGATTTTTAAAGATTCTTATGCGAACGCCTTTATTCAGTTTATCGCGCCGTACTATGCGAATGTGCATGTACTTGATTTGCGCTACTACAAGAATCTAGACTTACAAGCTTACGTGAAAAAATACAAGATTGATGATACCTTATTGTTCTTCAATAATAACTCGATTTATGCGACACCACAGTTGACGACGTTCCATTAGGAGGAAAAACAATGCTTACAAAAGAAACCATTATGCAAATCGCGACAAGTGAAGCAAACGCAGGCGATTTTCCAAAAGTCGTGCAAGGATTTAAAGCCGCTGGTGTGACAAAATATGATTACATCGTGGCAACTGGAATGTACGTGTTTTACGATGCGGAAGGCGCGAAAGTGGAAGCACAGTTGAACGGCATTCCAAAAGAAGTCGCCGCAGAATCATCCGTAGACGCGATAACCGATGCCATCAAACAAGCCCAAGCTGGCAAAGTTGATTTTGAGAAATTTTGCGCGTTGGCGGGTCAAGCTGGTGTTCCTTATTGGCATGCGGATTTAGTCGGGATGTTGGTGACGTATAAAGATAGAAATGATGCGGTTCTTAAAGCGGAGGCAATTCCAAATGAATAAGTACATGAGAGGGTCCTAGATAGGGCTCTTTTTTTATGTAATTTATGTTACTAAAATCGGTTAATAGGGTATTAAGTTACGTATGTGATATTGAAATGAATAAGGGGGAATGAGGTATGAAACGGATTTTTGCGGCTGTGTGTGCGGTGGCTATCGTTTTGCAACTCTTTTTACCACAAATGATTTATGCAGTGACAACTGGTGATGAAAACGGGAATGTATTGCGTGTTTCGGATATTGTGGTTGAAAATCAAGAAAAATTGGATGCTAAGGCTATCCATATAACGTTTAAAGGACATGTGGAAACGGCTGATGCAGAACAAGAAATTGCGATTGGTTTACCGGCTAACGCTACTTTCTTAGATCAAAAAGGAGAATTAAAAGATGAGGCGCAACGTACGATTGGGCAATATGAAACGGCAAATCAGACATTATTATTGACGATTAAACCTAATGTTGCGAATGATCTGACTGTAAAACTTGACGCGGCATTAAAAGATGCGAAAACACCGCAAGGATCGCTTGTTTTTGATGTGAACGGTGAGAAAATTACGAGAGATTATACATTGATGGCACCCGACGAGAAAGATAGTGTGGTAGAAAAACCTGTAGACACGACGAAAGATGCGGCGGATAAGAGCGTGACAACGAAGGAGAAAAAAGCAAACACGGTTAAGGCGCTAGCGGCACGGGAGCCTGTGGACATCACGACGCTTTTTGGAGCTGATGATACGTTTTTGACGGAGCTTGCGTTGACGTATAAAGATGAGAATGGGAATGCTGTGACAAATCCGACGGTAGATGATCGTGTGAATTTTAAATTAACATTTGATTTACCGGAGTCTGTTCGTGCGCAAATGGAAAACGGTGATTATTACACATTTACGTTACCGAATACTACGAAAATTTTGCAGAAGCAGAACTTCTCTTTAAAAAATAGTGATGGAGAGGCTTACGCTGCTGTGACGGTAGGCTTGGACGGTGTCGTGAAAATCGTGTTTAATGAAAAAGTGAATGAAGAGTCGGAAATTCATGGTGATTTTAATTTTGATGGGGCGTTTAATGAGGTGAATATTCCGGGACCAGGTGATATCACGATTGCCTTGCCAGGTGTGGACAAAGTGCCGGGCGTGGGTGTTACAATTAAGCCATCTGTTTCTAGTTCGGTAAGTAAGGAAGGGCATTTTGATAAGACGCCAAATCCGAATCAAGTGATTTGGAACGTGGATGTTAATAAGAAGATGGACCATGTGACGAACGCGACGATGACGGAAAATCTGCCAGCTGGGCTTGCAGTTACGGGCGTGAAGGTATACGCGATTAAGGTGGATTTTGATGGGAATGTGATTGCAGAGAGTGCGACGGAGATTCCGACGAGTGACTATACGGTAGACGCTGCGGGCAAAGTCGTTTTTCTAAACGCGATTGATCAGCCTTACCGCATCGAATATACAACGACGATTGCTGAAAATGCCAAACCAGGCAATGAAGGCGGCGATGTGACATTTAAAAATAACGTCGTTTTTGATGGGGATGAAATTGCGCCTATTCCAGCAGTTGCAACGGTGACGGCGAATTATAAGACCGGTCTTGTGAAGGGCGAGCCAGATTATCATCCGGAAAATCAGACATTTGATTGGATGATTGAATATAATCATAATGAATTTAAAATAAAAGAATCACAAGCAACAGTACACGATGCCATTAGCGGTAACATGTCGTTAGTAAGTGATAGTGTTGTTTTGAAAAAAGTGACATTTGACAGTAACGGCAATGCTCAAGAAGGCGCGACACTGGTTGCAGGAGAAGATTACACGCTTGTTCCAGCGGTAAACGATAAAGGTTTTGACATCCAATTTATTGGAGACGTCGATTATGCAGTCAATATTAACTACACAACCAAAGCCAACGATGTGATTGACAAAGATATAACTTATGACAACAGCGTTTCCGATGGTAGTGGTAATGCGGACAGCGAGTCAGGAACGGCGCAACAACAAGGTTTGATTAAGCAACATGAAAATCCGAACTATGCGGATAAAACGATTGCATGGGTTGTCGATGTGAATAAGAACAATTATCAGATGGAAAATTGGACATTTACAGATACTCTGAGTAAAGGTCTGACCTACAACAGCCCTAGTTTTACAATTCAAGATACTACAGTGGATATGCCGCTACAAGAAGGTAGAGATTACACTTTTTCGTATGACCCTGTGACAAATCAGCTACATGTTACTTTCATTGGAGATCTTAAGAGTACAAGAGATACCTTTCAAATCCGCTACAGCACACATTTTGATACAAATATGTTGACCGATAGTGCCACTTCTTTCAAAAATAACGCCACATCCGATTGGGTTAGCACAACAGATAATACGCATAAAAATCCAGGAGATAGCGCAACATTTCGACCTAGCACTGCTTCTAAAAATAACGGATTTAAAACAGGTTCGTATAATGCCTCAAACAAATTAATTACTTGGACACTAGCCACTAACTACAATAAAGAAGTATTAAACAACGCCAAAATAACGGACAAAATGACGGACAACCAAAAATATGTGCCGGGTAGCCTAAAAGCATTCTATTATCAAGTGAATGCAAACGGCAACTATACAAAAGGCGCGGAACTTAGCGCAGGGGAAATGGCAGATTTAACGGTCACAGAGCCTTCTGACGCAAACGATAAAACGTTGACAATCAAAATTCCAAATAGTGATCCGGGAACACAAATCATCTTCGAATACCAGACATCACTCGCGGGTGAGGTGATTCATACATCGGACAGCTACACGAATGTCGCCAAAGTAGAAAACGATGGCTTCCCAACATCTAATATTACCGGAAAAGTTTCTGTAGCTAACGGCGGCAGTTACGCGACAAAAACAGGCGCTCAAGACGAAGATGGCTACGTCAATTGGGATGTCATGATTAATCCGAGCCAGTCCACGCTAAACAATGTGATCGTGTCCGATAATCCATCAACAAACCAAGTGATAGATGAAAGCTCCATCATAGTTTACACCACAACCATCGATGCCTCAGGAAAAATCACACGTGGCGCTCCCTTAGATGAATCGCTATACGACGTCGTTTTGACAACCGATAACGTCACTGGCTCGCAACATTTAGAAGTCAAACTAAAAAATCAAATTACAGCGAGCTACGAACTTAGCTACCGTTCCATGGTGTTTTTAACAGGAAATACAGGAACCGTTTCAAATGATTTAACAGTTGTCGGTGATAATATCGAAACCATCAAAGGCGAGGACAAAAAAGAAGTCAATGTGCACGTATCCAATGGTGGCGGAACCGCGATAGGTACAAAAGGAAATATTACGCTTCACAAAGTAGACGAAACAGGAGCAGCCTTAACAGGTGCAAGGTTCGAACTGCTTAACGCTGCCAAAACGATAGAGCTAAGAGAAGGAACAGTAGACAGTAACGGTAGCATCGAGTTCGGTAATTTACCATTCGGTACGTATATTTTGCGAGAAGTTCAAGCGCCAGCGGGTGTATCGATTCCACCAGAATTGCTAGCAGGAAAACCCGTAACGATTGACGCCAAATCTTCAGCTCCGATTGCGTTTACAAACATCGTCAACGAGCGCTCCAAAGTCGAATTAAGCAAAGTAGGCCCAGATAACGAAAAACTAGCGAACGCCACATTTAAATTAGAACAAAAAGTAGGTAACGCATGGCTACCAATTCGCGCTAATGAAACCTTCACTACGAATCAAGACGGCAAGCTAATCGTCCGAGGCCTAGATGAGGGAACCTACCGTTTTACAGAAACGAAAGCACCAAACGGCTATATTTTAAATACAAAACCTACCGAGTTTACCGTCACGCGTGATGTCAATGGCGCCATTGCTGACCAATCCATCGGGCCAGTTGTTAACTATTTAGGCGGTATCGGCTTCCAGAAAGTCGCCAGCGACGGCATGACAGGACTAGCAGGAGCAGTTTTCAAAGTAACGAGAGTGGCAGACGGAGCGGGAAACATTGTTAATCAGCCAATCACCACGAATCTCACATCAGGCTCAGATGGTTTGGTTCGTTTAACAGGGCTAGCCCCGGGCCGGTACACCATGCAAGAAACCAAAGCGCCAACAGGTTACATTTTAAATACGCAAGTAAGAACATTTACGATCGCGTCCCAACATAGCGGTGGCGTCGATCCAATAACGCTTGAAAACCAAGTGAACTACAAAGGCAGCATGGCATTTACAAAAACAGATCCAACCAACCAGTCACTAAGCGGCGCCGTATTCGAGATTAGAACATTGACAAACCAACTCGTTCAAACCGTGACAAGCGACAGCCAAGGAAAAGTCTCCGCTACGAATTTAGCACCAGGAAAATATAAAGTAGTCGAAACACAAGCACCAGCAAACTATATCGTAAACACCGAAGCCAAATTTTTCACTGTCCCAACACAAGCAAGCGGAGAGCCACAAGTCATCACGTTGCCAAACGCCATCAACTATCAAGGTAGCGTTCTCCTCACCAAAGTCAACGGACAAGGAGAGAAATTACAAGGCGCAGAATTCACGCTATACGATGCCAACGAACAACCACTTGGTGTCTATACATCAAATAGCGCAGGCGAAATCAACATCGACCAATTAGCACCAGGTGACTACACATTAAAAGAAACCAAAGCACCACTACAAAGCAACGGTCAGCCATACATTTTGAATGAATTCCCAGTCGACTTCGCAATCGCAAGCAAGCAACAAGGCAAAGTAAAACAACTCGACCTCGGCGAATATCAAAACTTCAAAGGCATCGTCAAACTAACCAAAATAGGCAATTCCAAAGCATTGAGCGGCGCCGTATTTGATCTGTATAAATCCGACGAAGAAGTCCCAATAAAAGAAGTCATTTCAGACGACGCAGGAAACATTGACTACGGCAAAATCGGTCCCGGTTATTACAAACTAGTCGAAACCAAAGCACCAGAAGGGTTCATCATTAATAAAAACCCAATTTATTTCGTAGTCTCCAATTCCGGAGGCACAAACCAAATCATCGACAAAGGCAATTTTGAAAATTACCAAGCAGCCATTCGCTTCCAAAAAACAGCCCCAGATGGTAAAAAACTGGACACCGCCGTCTTCTCGCTCACAAAAGTAACAAATATCGACGGCAAAAAAGTCAATCAAGTGCTCACCAACGAATTAAAAGCAGACGATAAAGGCGATTATGGTTACGGCGGACTAGCCCCAGGAAAATACGAAATTCGCGAAGTAAAAGCACCAGCTGGCTATATCCGAACAATGAAACCACACACATTTGAAATCACCTCAGAATTCCTCGACCACCCAGGCACCATAGAATTAGGCGATTTCGTCAATTACCAAGGTAGCGCAGAACTAACAAAAGTAAGCGAGCAGAACAAACCATTATCAGGCGTTGGATTCCAACTAACCAACACCACAACAAAAGAAACAAGCACCTACACGACCGACAAAAACGGCAAACTACAAATAAGCCATTTAGCCCCAGGAAAATACACTTTACAAGAAACAAAAGCTAAATCAGGCTATATTTTAAACAAGAAAACGATCCAGTTTGCAATCACACCAACGACCGAAACCGAACCAGCGACCGTAAATCTCGGCAAATTTATCAACTACAAAGGCACAGTACTCCTCACGAAAGTCGATGCCAACCAGCCAACCAAGAAACTAAAAAACACACAGTTCAAGCTCATCGACAATACCGGAAAAGCAATCAAAACTAATCTGGTGACAAACCGTGCCGGCGAGATTACTGTTTCCAATCTAAGCCCAGGCAAATACGCCTTCGTAGAAACCAAAGCAACACCAAACTATCAAATCGACAGCGAGCAACTACCATTCACCATCCAAGCCAATCAAACAGGAAAACCAACAATCCAAACGCTCACTGCCAAAAACAAAGCACTACCAATCGACACTAATCAAGGTGATCCTACACCACCAACAGTTGATAAAACATCGCCGACAGTTATAAGAACAACGATCACTGGCGATGGCAAAGCAAAAGCAACATTACCAATGACCGGCGATAGCCAACAAGACATCTTACAACTACTCGGAACAATTATACTGAGCGTAGGCCTTTACATCACCTTACGAAAACGTAAATAACACATAAAAACGCGATTCTACACCTAATTCAGGCTAGAATCGCGTTTTATTCATTATCAGAATGTATATTTTTTTTCAAAAAGGGTATTAAAATAAAGTTGTTAGCATTTGTTTTGGAAAAGGGGCTAGAAAATGTATCTATTAATTATAGGAATTGTTATTTTAGCTGTGGGCTTGTTCATATTCGAACCGAAACGCCGCGATGATTGAAATACAAACGCTTTCGCCGAATGTACGTCTTACCTATAGTCTTTGGGTAAGGCGGTCTACGGCTTTGTTTAGGTTGTGGTTCTAACTTTCAAATAAAAGACAACTTAAGTACGCCAATAATAAACCATCAGTTTTGCGCAATGACAAGTTGGTTAGTTCTTGGAATTTATCGATACGATATTGAATGGTGTTTCGGTGCATAAACATTGCTTTGGCAGTCATGCTGAGGTTGCCTTGTTGTGCCCAAAGCGCCTTAATTAACGGCTCCCACGTGTCGTCTTTTTCAAAAATGAGCCCGATTTGGCGTACTAGTAAACTATCTGTTAAATGTGCTGCGATCATCGGCAGGCAATTGGATTCTACGGTTTGCACGAGTTGATTCGTGTTTTGGCGGAATAAATGCTGTTCTTCGGCGAATAAATCACGTAACAGTAGGTTCTTTGGATGAAATAAGCCCATAAAAAACTGTACTCGCATGTAAAAATCGCTTTCTAACGTTGTTGAAATCGCGTCTAACTCCTCCTCGCCGAGCAATGACCCCGCAACTTTTTCGATAATGACGCCATAATCATCTGTAAGCATTAGCAGTTCGCTATCTTGTGCGAAGAAACTAGCCAATGCTTTTTGCCATTCCTGCAATGTTTTCTTAGGAGGGATGGCGGATTGAATTTGAAATTGGATGATGCGGTAGTTCGTGTTCTCCTCTTTTAAATCCAGATTTTCCTGTGTGAATAATAAGGTATACCAATCATGCAACTGCTCGTTTTTGAAGGCAGGAGCGGGTGCTTGAAATAAGGTTTGCAGTAAATCTTGCTCCACAGAAGTTAGCGCTTTCTTCGGAATTGCAAAATAATACGGTGACTCGTAAAAAAATAAGTGCGTGGCGTTTTGTTTTAACGGTTTTTCAGAATATGTAAGTTCGGGATAGCGTTCTTTCAGTTTTTGGATGCGCATGGTTTTGACCTCACTTTCTACTATAATTATTGTGGCAAATCCAGTTTGGAAAGTCAAATTTGATTGCATCGCTAATATTAGCTATAATGAGTAAAGTTGATAGCGCAACTAATGTGCTACATAGAAAGAGGGAATAATATGGCAGGTCGGTACGAAATTATCGCAAAATCGATGTCCATTGTGAATCGGTGTGGGAATACATTTAAATTAAATCGGTTAAAAGAATACGGCTTGGGCGTAGGGCAATTACGCTATATCACGACGTTATATCATCATGGCGGCTTATCGCAAGACACAATTGTGAAGCGTTTCATGGTAGACAAAGCAAACGTCGCGCGCCACATCCAGCGGTTAGAAGACTTAGGAATGATCAGACGCGAAGTCGACCAGACCGACAAGCGAAAACATCTCATTTATTTAACGGAAAAAGGCCAAGAAGTACAGCCAATCATTGAAGAAACGATGAAAGCTTGGTCGGGAATTTTGACAGACGGTTTTACAGAAGAAGAACGCGAGCAGCTCGTGCATTTATTAGTACGAATGGCTGAAAACGCGCAAAATTTTCAAGAGGAGGTGAGCGGTGATGAAGGAACAGAGTAAGCGATTAGGAGAAGACAAAATTGGTTCGCTCATGTGGCGGCTATCCGTTCCTGCCTTTATCGGCATGTTTGTCATGGGAATGTATAACATTGTCGATACGATTTTCGTGGCGCGGGGCGTTGGTTCACTAGGCGTTGCGGCACTTTCTATCGCGTTTCCAGTACAGATGATTATGATGGCCATGGCAGCAATGTTCGGAATTGGTGGGGCCTCGATTATTTCGCGGGCCCTAGGTGCCGGAGACCAAGAACGGGCCAACAAAGTGTACCACCAAGTAATTTGGCTTGTGGTAATTTCCAGCTTGTTGCTCGCCCTCGTGACATTTGTTTACCTAGATCCGCTCATCACAATGTTCGGCGCGACACCAGAAATCCACCAGTACGCGAAGGATTTCCTGCAAATTCTACTGCTGGGCTCGGTTTTCCAAACGTTCGGGATGGCGATGAACAACATTGTTCGTTCCGAAGGTAATGCCAAAATTGCAATGCTGACCATGATTATTTCAGCAGTTTTAAACATGATTTTAAATCCGATTTTCATTATGGGTCTTGATTGGGGCATTCGCGGCTCCGCTTTTGCGACATTGATTGCTCAAGCAGTTGGCGCGGCATGGCTACTTATTTACTTCCTATCCGGAAAAAGTTCGCTCACACTTCGCGGCTTCCGTTTTCATATCGATTGGAAATTGTCGGGAAGCATTGTGGCGATTGGATTCCCGTCATTTATCATGATGTCGGCGGGGAGTATCGTATCGATTGCCGTGAACTGGATGCTTAATATTCATGGCGGTACAATGGCGATTGCGGCGTATGGCGTTGCGAACCGAATTGCATCTTTCATGATTATGCCGATAAACGGAGTCACCCAAGGAATGCAGCCGATTGTTGGCTTTAACTACGGTTCCCGAGAATACAAACGTGTGATTAAAGCAGTCAAATTATCGATTATCGCGGCAACAGCGATGTCCATCATAGCATTTGTCGTAGTAGAGCTGTTCCCAGACTTATTAGTCAGCGTCTTTACAGAAGACAAAGCTTTGCTAAGAGACGGCGCACATGCCGTACAAGTTGTCTTACTCGCAGCACCAACAATTGGCTTCCAAATAGTATGCGGGGGCTTGTATCAAGCACTAGGTCGCGCTCGGATTTCCTTCGTGATCTCCCTGATGCGCCAGATTATTTGCTTAGTCCCATTACTACTCATTTTGCCGAATTTCTGGGGCTTGGACGGCGTTTGGTATGCCTTCCCACTCGCAGATGTCGGAGCATTCACCGTTTGCCTCATCATTATGTTGCGAACTTGGCGCGGTTTGTTCAAAAATCCAGAAATGGTCTAGCTCAGCGTGTCGACAAACGCTCATCTGCGTCGTTAAAAGTTCCGTTCCAGTGCTCTTCTACGCTGCGCTACGCATAACTTCTCACATGGTCGAGGATACGACTCTCTCCCTGTTTTCAGTCAATGTACTCTAGTACGCTCCGCGCTGGTACTCACTTTTGCCTAGCAGCTAAGCATTTGTCGACCCGCTGAGGTTTGGTGGGATATCGTGTAGTGCGATTTTTCTACAGCTCAGCTCCGTGCATTACTGCGGGGCTTTTTTAGTGCAGAAATTGCGATTGAAAATCCTTGTAAACCGTACTAATAACGCGGCGTCCAGCATGAATCTGAGCGTCGCCCTTAAACGCGATAATCCCATTTTTCCGGTCGATGCGGGTGACGTTATTTAGATTAATTAAATACGAATTGACCCCTGAAAACTCGGCGTGGCTCGCCAATCCAGCTTTAATATTTTTCAAAAAATCCGCGATAATATACGTGCCATTACGAGTGTGCAGCATGACCTTCCTCGTACGCGGAATCGTCTCGAAATACAGAATATCCTCATACGCGACTCGATTTTCATTATCAAAAACAAAACAGTTCGTATTTTGGCGCAACATCTCCCTAGAAAAAACAGACTGCAACGCAAAAGCAATGTCATCCCAGCTCCGCGAAATCTCCTCTTGCTTCACAATATACGCAGTCGGCGCAATGTACTGCCCCACAATATCATGCAGCGCACCAGCACAATCCGTGAAAAAAATAAGATACCCGTGCACATCCAACTCCCTAATCTGCCAAGCAACATCCGCCGAATCCGCCGTTAGAAAATAAATATTAGGCAACTCCCCAATATCCCGCAAAATCGCCGCCGGTTCAGTGACCAGATGAATGTCAAAAGGATACTGATGCGCATCAATAACTTCCTTCGTTATTTGGACTAACTGCTCTTCCACAATAAAAATCCGCATAAAAACCACATCCTCTCCATACAAGTATAGCAAAGGAAACAAGTCTAGCGTGGATTGTTCAACAAAGATTCATTTTCGCGCTCAATGAGAACGCTTTCTTGGTTTATGCACGAAAAAATGAGGCATGAACTGCTATTCCAAGCAATCAAACCTCATCTCTTCTACATAAATGGTCGGAAATCATCATCCATGTTCACTAATTTCCTCAAATAAGCCACATCCGTAATCACCCACGGTTTCTTAGAAGACTGCAAGACACCCTTTTCCCGTAAATCAGCCAGAACTCGAGTCGTATAACTTTGCGACGTTTCCGAGAACTCGGCAAGCAGCCCATAATTTAAAAATAAAGGTAACTCCGCCTGGTTATTTTTGATTTGGATACCTGATTCAGTACAAAGAAGTAATGAAAAATACACACGTTCTACAGATGACAGATGATATTTTTTGACTATCAAATAGAGATAGTACCGCGTTTGTAAAGCAAAAGAAAGCATAATATGGTTCCTGGGGTCCTCCATAAAAAGCATCTTTCGTAAGTAGTTCATGTCAATTTTCCACCAAATCAAATCTGTTAAAGCGCGCATTTCACCTATCATAGGGACTTGGTTTTCCGAAATAGGCAATACCGCAAATGAACCTGGCCACGTAATAAAGAAATAACCAGCCCCCACTTTACCAGTATACGTGTAACTTAAGTAGCCATTCTCCAATAAATAAGCGTTCTTCCGATTATCGACTACTTGTACAGTCCCCTTTGGTATTCTATGCTGTGTGCAGTATTGATTAAATTGCGGATCTTTCTTTAGCAACTTCATAATATTAGAAAATGAAGCGAAAGTTGCTAGTTCACCATCACGATACATATTTTATACATCCTTTCTTCCAAATGAATTTATAGTTCTCCTATTATTTTCTATACCCCATTTCTTAAACGCCAAAATAGTGAACTAGTACACTATTTACAACGAAATCTGTTTATTTTAGATATTAAAAAAAGAATTAACGTTATTATAAATGTTCAATAAATGTTCAAATAAAGCCTATTTTAGCCGTTTTTGCCCTATCCTTGTTCTCATAAATCAAGAAAAAACGATTATAAGATTTATAAATGTTATATATGTATTTTGGTTAGCCTATTTTCTAAAAATCAAGAAAAAATAAATCATAGTATACTGTTGTTATTCGAAAGAGCAATAGTAACAAGGAGGAGAGCAAGATGTTATTAAACCCATGTGAACTTGAAAATAATTGTATTAATCGTGAATTTAGAGAGTACTTATTAAATGATCCAAGCTATTCCATCTCCTACGATAAACTATACTTTGACGCAAACAAAACGATAATAAAAGAAACACAAACCACAGATGCCATCTATATCGTGGTCTCAGGCGTAGTCATTGAAACGAAAAATCAAGTCGTTCTTCATTTTCTAGGTACAGAGGAGTGCCTCGGACTAGACACCATGTTTCACAATCAAATAGCCGCATCTAGCATCATCTCCCTAACCAAAACAACCATTTACAAAATCCCAACCCACGAAGTCATTCAAAAATTAAAAGCACAACCAGAAGGTATCCTGAAATTAAATAAATTACTGAGCAACCACACAGCCATCCTAAAAAAAAGACTAACCACAAGAACAAGCAACTACGATAAAACATTACAAGCATTATTACATTTAGCATTTCTGTATGGCGAAGAAAAAAACGATGCGATTTACATGACCATGTATTTCTCAAAAAAAATGCTCGCCAACTACTTACAACTAAGCTACGCCACTGTCGCTTCCATCTGCAAACGACTCGTAGCACAAGGAATTCTACACGACGAACCCCACGGTATGATTATTTATACGAAAAATAACACCAATTTATAACGCGTTCACATATTGTTCGGAAAAGACATTCGACAAGTCAGCATATTTGCGAAACAAGAATTTTAAAAGGTGCTAAGATAAATATATCGAAAGAGTGTTCACTGTTTTGAAAAGCACAAAGAAAGGAGTTAGCACAATGTCTTATATGCAGTTATTCGATAAAGAAGTCATGGAAGAAACATTCAATACTAACCAATTAATCAATTTACTATTAGATAAAGAAATCTATCCGATTCCAAGTACAACACTACTATTAAACAAACGGGATATCTTGTTCGATGAAAACCAAATACATGAATATATATATATCGTAAAAAGCGGACTTTTCAGTAATTGGAGAAAAGGACACGTCATTAGTTTCACAAAACAAAACGAATTCATTGGCGTTGACAGCATTCTCGGCAATGAACCATCGTTCTTCACCGTCCAAGCACTAGCCCATGCAGAAGTATGGCGCTTCACCAAAGAAGACGTCATGCGCAAACTAATGTCCACTCAAGAAGGCGTCTTCTATCTATACAATGAGATGAAAACAAATAACGAATATTTAATCCAACGAAACGTTTACCAAATGGCTGAAACAAAAGAACGCATCATGGCAAACATGATTCAACTAGCAAAACGATACGGCAAAGAAGATTCACAGCATTTAATATTACCGAAAAGTTTAACTAAAAAAATAATTGCTAATTATTTAAATATAACAATGACAACGATGTACTATATTTGCAAGCAATTAACGCAAGAAGGATTTTTAGAACCGATATCCCATCAATTAGTAATGAATAAAGCAGTAATACAAGAAAACAGCATATTAGCAGGATTACTAAAGTAGACCCATACTAAGAAAAGCAAAAAGGAGTCGGTGTTCATGAATTCAAGCTAAACGCAATGGAATGAAACCATAGCTGAAGGGAGTTAGAAACAATCGAACAATTCCAACGTCAATTAATTCATGAGAAAATGACAAGATTATATCAAGAGGAGACAATCGTCAATTAATTCATGAGAAAATGACAAGATTATATAAAGAGGAGACAATAAATAATGAGTAAGAATCAAACAATGAAAAAAGTTGCAATGGCAGTAGTCGCGGCGAATGTAGTAGCAAGTTCGCTAATTACAACAATGCCAGCGAAGAGCATGGCGGCGGAGAATGATGGTAGTACGTCAGTTGGGAATCAAGCAGAGACGAAATTGAAGAGTGGATTAACAGCCACACAAAATTTAGTGAAGAACGCAGCGTTTACTGATTTAGCCTATTGGGGTTTTGAAAAATCTGGAACTTCATCGGTTACTCCAAATGGGGATGGGTCAGTTACAATAAACTCAACTGCTTCCAGTGCTGGTTATTTATCTCAAAAAATAGATACTATTCCAGGGCACACGTATCGTTTAACAGTTACTGCAACAAATGTTTCAAATGCACAGTACGCGATATTTTTGGGGGCTACAGCGTCGACTGTAGGCTCAATATCAGGTGATTGGCGTTATTTCACTGGCACGCAAAATATTACTCTTAATACAACTGCAACAGGTGTTAAGACTGTTGTTAGTTTTCAATCGACACCTCACACTGAGGCTAATGGAATTTTTAAATTTTCAAATGTAAAAGTAGTCGATACATCAGTTCTTGACCAAACGACGATAAGTGATATTTCTACAAATACAACAACTGTGTCAGGTAAGGGAGAACCAAATGGAGCAGTGCTTATAAAAAATGGTGACGTACAAATTGGCTCTGGTAAAGTGAATTCAAATGGAGACTATAGTGTAACTATTCCAGAGCAAGCCTATGGTTCAACAATTACAGCGACCGTGATGTCTGGTACGCTATCTTCATCTGCAA
Source organism: Listeria booriae (assembly GCF_000766865.1). Taxonomy (GTDB): domain Bacteria; phylum Bacillota; class Bacilli; order Lactobacillales; family Listeriaceae; genus Listeria_A; species Listeria_A booriae. The sequence continues at coordinate 1,031 of NZ_JNFA01000011.1, read as the reverse complement.
ATCAAACTGTAACACAAGCACCAATTGCGGCACCAACCATAAACCCATTAACAACTAAAAGCACGACAGCATCTGGAACAGGTGAAGCAGGTTCTACACTAACATTCAAAGCAAACGGCATCGAATACCCAACAACAGTCACTTCAGACGGCACGTGGAGCGTAACGATTCCAAAACAAGCAGCAAATGCAGTAGTAGAAGCAACATCCGTATTAAACAGCGTATCTAGCGCGAAAGCTACTGAAACTGTATCCTATGAAGGGCCAAATACACCAGTCTTAGACAACGTAACGAACACATCCACACGAGTAACAGGAACAGGTGACCCAGGTAACACCATCACAGTTAAAGTAAAACCAAGCAACATTTCTTACAGCGGTACAGTAGACGTTCTTGGTGAATTTTCTATTAACATTGACACGCCAGATGCAGGCGCAACCGTAGAAGCTGTTGCTCAAGATAGCACAGGTACAATCAGTCCAAAAGCAACTAAAACAGTCCTAGACGTCATCGCACCAGACGCACCAAGCGTAAATGCAGTCAAAGACACAGACACAGTCATCTCAGGAACAGGCGAAGCAAACTGTGACGTAGCCGTGAAACTACCATCAGGCGGTATCATCGAAGGTCGTACAAACAGCGAAGGCGCATTCAGCATCACCATGTCAAAACAAGCCATCGGTGCACACATCGAAGTTTCCCTCACAGACGAAGCTGGCAACAAAGGCGCAGCAACAACAGTAACCGTTCAAGCAGACACATTAGCAAACCCAACGGTTAACCGCGTATCCAACCAAGATACTAAAGTAACAGGAACAGGTGTCGCAGGCGCAACAGTCACAGTGAAAGCAAACAACATGACTTACACAGGTACAGTTCAAACAGACGGAACATACGAAGTAACGGTTCCTAAACTAGCAGCCGGCACAAGCGTATCGGTAGAACAAACAAAAGCAGGCGTAACAAGTGGCTCTGTCACTACGATTGTACAAGATGACGCAGTACCATCTGCACCAACTGTCAACGCAGTG
>NZ_JNFA01000010.1 GCF_000766865.1 Listeria booriae | reverse complement strand
ATTGGATGGAACGTTGACTAAGTAAGAAACCGAGAATCAACTGAAAGTGAATCTTTCACCTAACGGATAGCTTCATCGCTGGAGCTAGAGGTTAGGAACCAACCCGTGAGGTAACTCACATGGTTAAGTTAGAAAGGGCGCACGGTGGATGCCTTGGCACTAGGAGCCGAAGAAGGACGGGACTAACACCGATATGCTTTGGGGAGCTGTACGTAAGCGTTGATCCAGAGATTTCCGAATGGGGGAACCCACTATCTTTAGTCGGATAGTATCCTTACGTGAATACATAGCGTAAGGAAGGCAGACCCAGGGAACTGAAACATCTAAGTACCTGGAGGAAGAGAAAGAAAAATCGATTTCCTGAGTAGCGGCGAGCGAAACGGAAAGAGCCCAAACCAAGAAGCTTGCTTCTTGGGGTTGTAGGACACTCTATACGGAGTTACAAAGGAATGTGGTAAACGAAGTGGTCTGGAAAGGCCCGCCAAAGAAGGTAACAGCCCTGTAATTGAAAGCATATTCCCTCCAGAGTGGATCCTGAGTACGGCGGAACACGTGAAATTCCGTCGGAATCCGGGAGGACCATCTCCCAAGGCTAAATACTCCCTAGTGACCGATAGTGAACCAGTACCGTGAGGGAAAGGTGAAAAGCACCCCGGAAGGGGAGTGAAACAGTTCCTGAAACCGTGTGCCTACAAGTAGTTAGAGCCCGTTAATGGGTGATAGCGTGCCTTTTGTAGAATGAACCGGCGAGTTACGATTTGTTGCAAGGTTAAGCGGAAAAAGCGGAGCCGTAGCGAAAGCGAGTCTGAATAGGGCGCATGAGTAACAGGTCGTAGACCCGAAACCAGGTGATCTACCCATGTCCAGGATGAAGGTGAGGTAATACTCACTGGAGGTCCGAACCCACGCACGTTGAAAAGTGCGGGGATGAGGTGTGGGTAGCGGAGAAATTCCAATCGAACCTGGAGATAGCTGGTTCTCTCCGAAATAGCTTTAGGGCTAGCCTCGAGGTAAAGAGTCGTGGAGGTAGAGCACTGTTTGGACTAGGGGCCCTTCTCGGGTTACCGAATTCAGATAAACTCCGAATGCCATGTACTTATACTCGGGAGTCAGACTGCGAGTGATAAGATCCGTAGTCGAAAGGGAAACAGCCCAGACCACCAGTTAAGGTCCCAAAATATATGTTAAGTGGAAAAGGATGTGGGGTTGCATAGACAACCAGGATGTTGGCTTAGAAGCAGCCACCATTGAAAGAGTGCGTAATAGCTCACTGGTCGAGTGACCCCGCGCCGAAAATGTACCGGGGCTAAACATATTACCGAAACTGTGGATGAACCTCTTAGGAGGTTCGTGGTAGGAGAGCGTTCTAAGGGCGGTGAAGTCAGACCGGAAGGACTGGTGGAGCGCTTAGAAGTGAGAATGCCGGTATGAGTAGCGAAAGAAGGGTGAGAATCCCTTCCACCGAATATCTAAGGTTTCCTGAGGAAGGCTCGTCCGCTCAGGGTTAGTCGGGACCTAAGCTGAGGCCGATAGGCGTAGGCGATGGACAACAGGTAGATATTCCTGTACCAGTGCTAGTTGTTTGAGCAATGGGGTGACACAGAAGGATAGGGAATCGCACAGATGGAAACGTGCGTCCAAGCAGTGAGTGTGAGAAGTAGGCAAATCCGCTTCTCGCGAAGCATGAGCTGTGATGGGGAAGGAAATTAAGTACGGAAGTTCCTGATTTCACGCTGTCAAGAAAAGCCTCTAGTTAGATTAGTACTGCCCGTACCGCAAACCGACACAGGTAGATGAGGAGAGAATCCTAAGGTGAGCGAGAGAACTCTCGTTAAGGAACTCGGCAAAATGACCCCGTAACTTCGGGAGAAGGGGTGCTCTATTAGGGTGAAAGCCCGAGAGAGCCGCAGTGAATAGGCCCAGGCGACTGTTTAGCAAAAACACAGGTCTCTGCAAAACCGTAAGGTGACGTATAGGGGCTGACGCCTGCCCGGTGCTGGAAGGTTAAGAGGAGTGCTTAGCGCAAGCGAAGGTACGAATTGAAGCCCCAGTAAACGGCGGCCGTAACTATAACGGTCCTAAGGTAGCGAAATTCCTTGTCGGGTAAGTTCCGACCCGCACGAAAGGCGCAACGATCTGGGCACTGTCTCAACGAGAGACTCGGTGAAATTATAGTACCTGTGAAGATGCAGGTTACCCGCGACAGGACGGAAAGACCCCGTGGAGCTTTACTGCAACCTGATATGGAATGTTTGTACCGCTTGTACAGGATAGGTAGGAGCCGAAGAGACGTGAGCGCCAGCTTACGAGGAGGCAATGGTGGGATACTACCCTGGCTGTATGACCATTCTAACCCGCCACGCTTAGCGCGTGGGGAGACAGTGTCAGGTGGGCAGTTTGACTGGGGCGGTCGCCTCCTAAAGAGTAACGGAGGCGCCCAAAGGTTCCCTCAGAATGGATGGAAATCATTCGCAGAGTGTAAAGGCACAAGGGAGCTTGACTGCGAGACTGACAAGTCGAGCAGGGACGAAAGTCGGGCTTAGTGATCCGGTGGTTCCGCATGGAAGGGCCATCGCTCAACGGATAAAAGCTACCCCGGGGATAACAGGCTTATCTCCCCCAAGAGTCCACATCGACGGGGAGGTTTGGCACCTCGATGTCGGCTCGTCGCATCCTGGGGCTGTAGTCGGTCCCAAGGGTTGGGCTGTTCGCCCATTAAAGCGGCACGCGAGCTGGGTTCAGAACGTCGTGAGACAGTTCGGTCCCTATCCGTCGCGGGCGCAGGAAATTTGAGAGGAGCTGTCCTTAGTACGAGAGGACCGGGATGGACACACCGCTGGTGTACCAGTTGTTCCGCCAGGAGCATCGCTGGGTAGCTATGTGTGGCAGGGATAAACGCTGAAAGCATCTAAGCGTGAAGCCCCCCTCAAGATGAGATTTCCCATTTCTTTAAGAAAGTAAGATCCCTGAAAGAAGATCAGGTAGATAGGTTTGGAGTGGAAGTATGGCGACATATGGAGCGGACAAATACTAATCGATCGAGGACTTAACCAATA
>NZ_JNFA01000009.1 GCF_000766865.1 Listeria booriae | reverse complement strand
TCATAGGCGCATTTGGTTCGGACATCAAGAAAGTACAATTGTTCGTTGATGGAACTTTCGCTCGTCAAGCAGCAATCACAGGCAATTCATTCACAGTATACGCTGCAGACAAAGTAACATCCGCATCACAAAAAGTAGAAATGGTAGGCTTTGACGCTTCAGGTGCAGAAATCTCTCGCCAAGCAGTTAACGTGAAATAAAACCAAGCCAACGCTTCACACCTAGTGTTCATACTAGGTGTGGAGTAAATAAAAAATCAAACTAACGAAGGTGGAACAAAAAATGAAGAAATTATTGATGACCGGTTTAACAATCGGAGCCTTACTCGGTACAGTAGCATGTTCAAATACAGCAGACAATAACGACAACAAAGCAGCTCAGACACAAACACAGAAAGAAACAACAAAAACCGAAATCAATCAAGAAAAAACAATTAACAACATGGCTATGAAAATTACAAGCGATAACATTGTCAATGACGACACACTAAAAAACGACCAATCGTTACTCGCTGTTCATTTTACTATTAAAAACAATGGCAAAGTCGATTATGGCGTTGGCGCAGGCGATTTTTACATCAAGGATTCTAAAGGTAATAAATATAAAATGTACGGTCACGAAGATAACTTTGGCGATGTCATCAAACCAGGAAAAACATTACAAGGTATCGGCTACTACGCGATTCCAAAAGACGCAACGAATCTAACTGTTGTCTACGATAAAGCAGTGGACACATCTAAAAACGATAAAACACTAGAATGGAACATAGGTACACCAAAAACAGCAAAGTAAGGTGAGAGAACTTGAATATCAATCAAAACCTACAAGCCAATAAAGTATTCATGTTCAGCTCTGTACATGTTTGGTCCGACACACGCATTTACTTCAAAGAAGCCATGACACTAGCTGAGAACGGCTTTATAGTAGATTTCAATGCAATTGAAGGACCAAACGTATGTACAGAAACAAACACCAAGTTAAACGTTACGACATTACCACGAGGCGGCAAATTGGCGCGACCAAAACGCTGGAAACAGCTCTACGAAAAAGCGCTGGCCTCAGATGCCCTCTATTATCATTTTCACGATTTTGAACTCCTTTTTCTAGCCCCTAAGCTCAAGAAGCGAAAGCCAAATTGCAAAATCATTTACGACATGCATGAAAACTTTCCAGCAATGTTGCGTACGAAAGAATGGATTCCGGCCCCCGCACGCATACCATTGTCCAAATGGCTAGCACACAAAGAAAAGCAATGGATGCCAGCGTGTGATGCGGTTATTTTTGCAGAAACATCATATAAGAAACAGTATCAACAAGTCGCGATTCAGCAAGTAGATATTTTAAATTTACCAACATGGCAAGCTGAAACAAAAGCAAATAAAGAAGAGGCTTTTACATTTGTGTATGTCGGTGATATTGTTCGAGATCGCGGAGTATTTGACATGTTGGACTTAATGCGAACATTGAAACAGCGGGGATATACTCAGATTCACTTGAAATTGATTGGTCCGATGCAACCACAAGTAGAAGCAGAAGTGACGGCTTATATAGCAAAACACGAACTAGAAAGCATAGTTACCACATTCGGTCGAATTCCATACACTGAAATTTGGCAACATTACGCAACAGCACATGTCGGTCTATGCTTACTCCATCCAATTCCCAATTATATGCACTCACTCGCGACGAAATTATTCGAATATATGGCAGCAGGACTACCAATTTTAGCAACCGATATCCCAGATTGGAAAGCACTCATAGAAGAGACAGATACAGGACTGACCGCAAATGTGTTGGACATCGAAGTCGTAGCCAATCAAGCAGAACGATTCATCCAAGATACGGCATTACGGCAACGCTTTGCCACAAATGGACGAACAGCTTTTGAAACGACCTACAATTGGCAAACAGAAGCAGATAAATTAATTGATTTATACCGATAGGCATTTTTAAACAACTATTTTGTAAGCCAGTAATGAAAAAATAAGAAGTTGTACAAAACCAAAGCAGAAAGGAATGGATGTTCATGAATTCAAGCTAAACGCAAATGGAATGAGACCGTAGCTGAGAGGAGTTAGAATGAAACAAACAATTCCAGCGTCAATTAATTCATGAGAAAAACCAAAATTATATTAAGAGGAGACAACAAATAATGAGTAAGAATCAAACAATGAAAAAAGTAGCCATGGCAGTAGTCGCGGCGAATGTAGTAGCAAGTTCACTAATCACAGCAATGCCAGCGAAGAGTATGGCAGCGGAGAATCAAGGGACGGAAGCAGGAAATAAAGCAGAACAGAAGTTAACGAGTGGATTGAAATCTTCACAGAATTTATTACAAAATCCAGAATTCAATGGTATGACAGGGTGGGAAAAAAACTCTTCTAACTTTACTGCAACACCAAATGGAGACGGCTCTATAACAATGAGTGCGACCAACAATCAACTGAACCCGGCTCCACAAGTTAAGCAGATAGTAAATGCGGTACCAGGACACACATACAGGCTGACTGTAACTGCAACGAATGTATCAAATGCTAAATTTGATATAGGTGTTGGCCCACTTTTATATGGGAATTGGGGAAATGTGACAGGAACAAGAACAGAAACTTGTGAATATACTGCTACAGGTAATACAGTCAACGTTGTTCTTGATATGTTGCCAATCCAAAATAGTCTAGGTACTTTCAAGTTTTCAAATGTTAGTTTAGAGGATATTACTGTACTTGAGCAAACTACACTAAATGCTTTGTCTACAACAAGTACCACTGTAGCAGGTAAGGGCCAACCAAATGGGACGGTTGTAATAAAAAATGGTGAGACACAAGTAGGGACAGGAACAGTAGATGCTTCTGGGAACTATAATATTGCAATTCCAAGACAAGCCTATGGTTCAACACTTACAGCAACTGTAACATCAGGTACGTTAACCTCATCTGCAAGTCAAACAGTCCAACAAGCACCAATCGCAACACCAACAATCAATCCATTAACATCTAAAAGCACAACAGCATCAGGAACAGGAGAAGCAGGTTCTACACTAACATTCAAAGCAAACGGTATCGAATATCCGGCAACAGTAACTTCTAACGGTACATGGAGCGTTACTATTCCAAAACAGGCAGCAAACACAAGTGTTGAGGCAACATCCGTATTAAACGGCGTATCTAGCGCTAAGGCAACTGCATCAATATCCTACGAAGGGCCAAGTACACCAACACTAGACAACGTCACTAACACATCCACACGCGTGACAGGAACAGGTGACTCAGGTAACATCATCACTATCAAAGTGAAGACTGGTGATTCAACCATCTCATATAGCGGTACAATTGATGCTGCTGGTAAATTCTCTATAGACATTGATGCACCAGATGCAGGTGCAATCGTTGAAGCAGTAGCACAAGATAACACTGGTACAGACAGTCAAAACGTAACTACAACAGTTTTAGATGTCATTGCACCAGATGCTCCTAAAGTGAATGCAGTTAAAAGCACAGATACTATCATCTCAGGAACAGGGGAAGCCAACTGTGATGTCACTGTAAAATTACCATCAGGTGGTATTATTCAAGGTCGTATCAATAGCCAAGGCGCATTTAGCATCGCAATTCCGAAACAAGCTGTAGGAGCTAAAATTGAAGTATCCCTAACTGACGCAGCTGGCAACAAAAGCAACGCAACAACAGTAACAGTCCAAGCTGATACATTAGCAGCGCCAACTATCAATGATTACTACGCAACAGCGGGCTATGTAACGGGTTCGGCTCCAACAGGCGCAAGTAAAATTGCCCTTTATATCGACAACCAATTAGTTCGTTACGGTGCAATCGACAGCAATGGTAAATATCAAATCTACGCAGCTGACAATGCGAAAATGAACACAGCAGGAACAGCTTTCCAAGTAGTTGCAATTGATGAAAATGGCAATATGAGCACAAAAGCAAACGCGACAGTTCAAGCGAAAATCGCAGCACCAAGCATCCAAGATTATTATACAACAGATGCTTACGCAAAAGGAGTAGCCACAGGCGCTTCTAAAGTAACATTGTATGTGAACGGTAAGGCTGTTCGTACAGCAGCTGTAAATGCAGACGGTAACTACTCTGTCTACACAGGCGATCAAGCAAGCTTAGCAACTGTAGGAGCAAACTTCCAAATCTCTGCTACAAACGCAGCTGGCATGGAAAGCGCGAAAACAGCAGGTACAGTGAAATCGAAATTAACAGCTCCAGTGATTAACAAATATGCAGCAACAGACGCTTATGCACGCGGAACAGCTGCAGCAGGTTCGAAACAAGTGGTGCTATATGTAGACGGTAAAGCCGTTCGTACAGCAGCAGTAAACGCAGACGGCACTTACGCAATCTATACAGGAGACCAAGTAGCCTTGACAGTAGCAGGAAACACATTCCAAATCGCAAGTAAAGATGCTGTAGGAAATGAAAGTCCAAAAGCAACAGGAACAGTCGTATCTGTATTAGCAGCACCAACTATTGCGACTTACTATACAACAGATGTGTACGCTAAAGGAACAACGCCAGCAGGTGCAACAAAAGTAGCCCTATATGTCGACGGTAAATTCGTTCGCTACGCAACTGTAACAGATGGTAAATTCTCAATCTACACAGGCGACCAAGCGAAATTAGCCACAGCAGGAAGCACATTCCAACTCGCTTCTGTTGATGCCAAAGGAACAATTGGTAACATGGTAACTGCCACTGTTCAAGCAGACAACCGTGTGGCTTACCAATTGACAGCTACAGGATATGATATGGCAAAAGACCAAAACGTTAGTGGAACAGCTGGATCAAGCATTACTCGTGTGAAAATTTTCGTGAATGGTGATGTTAAACGCCAAACAAGCGTTGCAAATGGCGCTTATGCTATCTATGCGAA
>NZ_JNFA01000008.1 GCF_000766865.1 Listeria booriae | reverse complement strand
ACACCAGCATTATTTTTTATCTCAATCGTTGCATTCGGCTCTGCTGTTCCTTCTGCAGTTGTTGATTTTGTTGTTAACGCTGAAATCGTTGTCTGGTCAAGGTCACCTTGTGTTACAGTCGTGGTAGCATGAGAAGTTGCTGTTCCTTTTGTCGCTGTTGCCGTTACTCTTGTACCTACATCTTGTTGTGAGATTGAGATACTATACTTGCCGTCTGATGCTACTTTTCCTGAACCAATAACTTCGCCATTTGCTTTAATTTCGATATCTGCATTTGGTTCTGCTGTTCCTGTTGCTGTTTTTGAATCTGTAGTTAGGGCAGCAATTGTTGTTTGTTCAATAGAAGCTTGGATAACTGTCGTTGATGCAGAAGATGTAATGCCATTCGAGTCAGCTGTTGCTGTTACGACTGTTCCTGCTGCTTGTTTCGCAATGGTAACCTCGTAGTAACCGTCAGATCCAACACTACCAGAACCCAAGACTGTTCCTGCTGCATCCTTAATTACGATGTTCGCATTTGGCTCTGCTTGGCCAACCACTTGTGTAGAATCTGTTGTAAGATCGTCAATGGTTGTTTGGGCGATATTTGTTAAGGCATAGCTACCACCAAATAGTTTCCCAGTGGTTTTACTTACAAATTGGGATTGGAATTGCGCGCTGTTTGACGTTAAGTTCGTTTGACTTAGAGTACCTTTATCGTAACCATATAAGTCAAATGTTGCTGTTTTAAAGTCGCTGTAATTGTGTGTTGGCTTTGCGTCAGAAACCAAACCATAATCCCAAGTAGATAGTCCTCTATCGGAATTGATGTTAATTTTAGTAGAAGCACCAGCATAGTTCGCAAAAACAGATCCTGCAGCATTCGTATTTGTAATGGCAAAATTCGAACCATTCTCAAATGTTAATGCTTTACCTGTTTGTACTGTTCCTTGCAGACCATTAGAAGTCGCATTGAAATCCGCTCCTGTTTGAACTGTCAAACTACCATTTGTAATAGAAATAGCTTCTTCAACCGTACTACCTGCATAAGCCTTGAATTTAGCGCCTGTTTTAACGTCCATATTCCCGCCAGTAGCATAAATGGCTTGCATTGTTGCAGATCTCAAATCTAGATTTCCAGCGATAGAAATTTGTGCACTGGTATTCGCTACATAAAGCGTATACGACTTCGAATCAACTTTCATACTCGAATTGGCTTCTTGTGTTAGATTTCCAGTTACGTAAAGTGACGTTCCATTAGAATTAACAGAAGAGAAATCAACGTTTGCTCCCTCTTTAACGATCAAGTTCTTTCCTTGAAAAATTTCTTCAAGATTGGCAGTTGCTTTAATATTTCCTTCTAAAATAGTTGTACCTAGATTATTGTACATAAATTGGTCACCGCTAGACGTTACGTTCTTGTATGTGACTTGTACGCCAGCAGTTTCTGACCAGAACAATGGATAAATACTTTGGTTCGTGATTGTTAAATCTTCAACACGGTTGACAGAATCTGCTTTGGCAATACCAATGTTGTACTTATTCATATCAAGTGTGTGCCCGTTACCATATAGATTTTTTTGTGTTGTGAAGCTAAAAGTAGCTGTTACTTTAATATCTGCCATTAATTTAATATCTGTTATCGTTTTACTATCCAAGGCTGCTTTTAGCTCTGCGAATGTGGATACCTCTGTTGCGTTAGCTGGTGCAGCAGTTGGTGCGGCCTCTGCCACTGCATTTTTAAGTGCTTCTTCACTTGCGAATACGTTAACTGGTAGTGTACTTAGTAGTGAGCTCCCAACCAATACGGTTGCTAAAGCGATCGTTCCACTTTTTCTGACAATGTTATTTTTCGTTGACATTAACTAATGTCCTCCTCTTTAAATTATTATTCGTATTTATAGTTGCGCAACTATTTTTTTCAGACTGAATTCAAAAGCTTAGCTTGAATCAATCGGACTTTGTCGTTTTCCCATCATCATACATCCTTTCTTGCTTAAGAATAATTAGATATACCTGAAGATTCCATTACCAAAATCGACAAACTTATAAAGTTTTAGCTACTATCCAAGTGAGATTTGCTAGTAATTACAATATAGCCTTTGGTTACTGTATCCATTTTATCTTTTCGCCTGTGCTCGATTTTGTTAGCGAAAGTAAAGCAACTCTCATCTCTTTTCAGTTTGATTATTTTAGAGGAACTAAAAACCTATAGAACTTATTAAAATATTGTTCCCAACAGCGTTGATATCTCCTCTTTTTTCCAATAATTGTAATCTTTGCGCGGTGTACTTTCTAGATGTTTTACTAAAACTTGCAATTTTATTTTTATTGATATAGCGAGGTAAAACAAAACTATTGTCTTCTACTTGCTCGCCTAAACAATGTCCTAACTCGGCCAGAGAAAAATCAAATCGTTCTTCTACCGATAAATCATACTTGCGACTATCGTTCATGACATACATGAGCTTGTTGGCAGTCATTTGGAGGATTAGCTCCATATATGAAGGTTTAATAGACGAAAAATTCAAAAAGAATTCTTTGCTTACTTGTATTATCTTGCATGAAGTGATTGCTTTATACTCTGGCAACCATTCTTGCTGTGTGTCATTGCGGATTGGTTGCACAAATAAAACTTCACCTTCACGAATAAAATCAGTAATATTTCCGTTACCGCATTCGGTCTGTATAACACCTGTCATTATGATAAATAAGTTCTTCTTAATCAGTTTCTTGTCTAAGCATTCATTTCGTAACAATTTAAGTTCCTTTACATCATTACTACTCAGCTTATTCATTTCTAAATCTTGAACCATATTCATAACCAGTCCAAATAAATGTGTGTCTTTGTAGAGATTCATGTTCCACCTCCTTTAATATTTCTGTATTCATATATTAGCACGGTTGATTTTTTTATTTTGGGCTCGGTTCTCATTTTTCTTCCTAACATTTGTGGATTTTGTGAACTTTTTATGTAATACTTTCTTTTCCACAAACACTGTGCTAATCAACTACTGTAAGTGTAATATATTTCGTGCCTTGATATTTATTTTAATTAACCATTACTTTTGATGAATTTTAAGCACATCTTACTGAGTAATTTAAAATAAGTTACAAAAGATGCCGTTTTTATTCTGCTTAGTTTCAATAATCTAAAAAAAACTATAAAATTCGTATCATAATTAATGCTATTTCAGCATATAATCCTATTAATTGGGTATTGTTATAAAAGTTCTTTTAAGGAAGGAGTATGATGGACTTGCACTATAAAGTAGAGGATTTATTCTTGCGCACGGAAGATCGGCGGATTTTAGAGCTTACGGAGTATTTAAACCATACTGGGGATTGGGTTACTGCGAAGGATGTGGCTACTAGATTAGACTGCTCCACGCAAACGGTCTATGCCTATACTGAAAAACTCGATTACTTTATTGCTCAAAATGATTGGCCGCTCACATTAGAAATCGCGAAAAGTAAAGGGATTCGTTTAACAGTTAGTACTGATTTTTATATCGGCACCATCCGTCATCACTTAATTACTTCTTCTGTGGTGTTCAAATTTTTTGATGCTTGCTTCCATGAAAATTATTTCCGATCATTAACAGCATTTGCAGAGGAGAATTTTATTAGCATTCCCTCACTTAATACGTATCTTTCTGATTTCCAAAATAAAATTGCGCCTTATCTTGTTCGAATTGATCGTGCGAACTTTAGGCTTATTGGTGAGGAACATCATATTCGCTATTTCACTTCCACCATATATTGGCATTGTTCCAATGGGTTGAAGTGGCCTTTCAAAAACATTTCTCGCGAACAGATGCTGCCATATACAGAGCGCTTTAAAGTAGCTTATCAACTCGATTTTAATAATATTGTTCGCGAAAAATTGCTATATCGCATTGCTGCGTGTAAAACTAGAACAATACACGCGCATTTTATTCCTGACCAATCGAACATTAACGAGTTAGTACTTGGGCATCCTTATTACCGAAATGTTGTCGCCATCCATCGCGATATTTATGCAGAGCTTGATCCTGTGCATACTAATTTAGAAAGCTCCTTTTTGTTTGCCATTTTTCAGACATTTGCTTTTTTTGGTGCGGAGACCGATTATTTACAAGACACGATTCATTTCCACCAACAAAAAAACACGCTTAGCTGGCAAAAAACAAAAAAATTCTTAGATGAATTCAGTAAAGTGTATCCAAGGGAGGCTCATCTTGTTCATACTTCTCGCGTTCTTGGCTACCTACTTTTTATTCAAACACGCTTATTTTTATTTTCTAATACGCAACCGGACTATTATTATGAAGATTTTATAGCGTTGCAACAAAAATACCCAGCCTTTTCAAATTCTATTAGTGCTATTATTGATTCTCTCTATAGATCTGAAGACGGAGCAAATACTAACGAAAAGAAACTTGTTTTCCTGCAAAAAACAACGCGTTTACTTATAAGCTTAATACCTGTCATTAAGTATGAGCCTATTATTTATGTTTTAATTGCCTCTGGAGATAGTAGCGTTTTTGTTGATTATGCCATGTCTGAGCTTCGTAGACACTTTGATTTCAATTTTCATTTTCTTTATAATATGGAGGCTTATCTTGAATGCGATCTTGTTATTGCCGATTCTTACTTTCCAGATTTCGAAGGTTCGCAGAAACTTATCTATTGGTCACCTGCCAATCATAGCTCCAATTGGAATGCTTTAAATACGAAGCTGGTGGATATTCGAGATAAGAAAATGAATCGCCCGGAAGTATAAGTCTCCCAATTATCAAGCGATTTTTCCCGCTCAACGGCTGGTTCAATAAACCGATTTTTCTGGTCCACAGCTGCCCTCTGATGAATTGGAATACAGTGACATGTCGACTAGCAAGTAAAATTTTTTTCATATGCTTTAGTCTCTCCTTTTTCATGTCTATTCAAAAATTATAATAGATTACTCCTAACAAAAAGAAACAAATGTAACCCGTTCTCTGTTTCCACTAAAAAAAGATATGCTAAAAATTGATTAGCTCCCTATTGTGGTTTATAGTAAGAACCATACAAAGAACAGGAGATGAAAAGTGATGGCAAAGAAAGTTTTTATTACCGGAGCGAACAAGGGGATTGGCAAACAAGTCGCATACCAAATGGGAAAGAACGGCTGGACCGTTTTGATAGGCGCACGTGATGAAAGCCGAGGACTTGCGGCAGTAGATGAGCTTAAAGCTGAAGGCATTGATGCGGTCTATGTAAACATTGATTTGCAACATCCTGAAACCATTTCATCCGCGGTAAGTGTCATTAAGTCACAGCATTCTGACTTAGCTATGCTGATTAATAACGCGGCTATTCCAGGTGACATGAGAAAACCTGGCTATGAGTTTACCTTGGATGAACTACGAGAAGTTATGGAAACGAATGTATTTGGCACATTTGATCTTACGCAGCAATTACTACCTGTGCTTGAAAAAAATAACGGCCGAATCTTAAATGTATCTATCCCCATTGGCATGTCAGACTTCTTTAATCCATTTGCTTACAAGATGAGTAAAGCAGCGTTAAATACGATAACACAAAGCTTAGCGCAGAATTTTTCACAGGCCGCCAAACCTATTGAAATTTTTGCTATCATGCCTGGTGGAACAACCACTGATTTAAACGGAAATATGACTGGCGATTTCATGAAAACAGCCCCTGAAGCAGGAAAATTAATTGCCGATATTATTTTTGACGGACAAAATCACAATAGCGAAATTATTAATTTCAATGGTAAAGTAGCTGATTATAATAACGGTTTGTTTTAATTGCTGGGTGGTGAAACTAAAAAATAAGGAGCAAAACCAACAATCTAGTCTGCTCCTTATTTTATATATTGGTTTGTATTTAAATCAACGCGGTGTGAAATATACGTATTGTTTGTAAGTCTGCTTGTTGTACTTCACAACGACTTCTACTTTTACTTTGTATCCTTTTGCGGCTGTGCTAATGTTGAATTTATTCGGGGTGCCGACTTTGCCGGATATCTTTGTGTTCTTAGATTTATAGTGAATAGTGCCTGTATATGCTGTGTTTTTTGGTACGCCGGAGACATTTAATGTGACTATACTGCGTTGTTTAGGCGCTGTTGTGCTGAGTGTTGCTTTCACTGGGTTCTTGGCTGCTACGGGTTTTGCAACTGGCTTAGTTGCAGCTCTTGGAGTGAAATACGCGTTTTGTTTGTATGTTTGTCGATTGTATTTGACGGTTACTTCTACTCTTACTTTGTAACCTATCGTTGCTGAGCTGATTTTGATATCGTGGGGTGTGCCTACTTTACCGTAGATAGTTGTTTTTGTGGTTTTATAGTGGAGTACTGCGGTGTATGGTGTATTTTTGGGTACACCTGATACGTTCATTTTTACAGTGCTGTATTGTACTGGAGTTGTTGTGCTAAGAGCAACTTTGACTGGGTTTTTAACCGCGGCCTCTGCTTGCACACTTGAAACATCTGTCAATCCTGCTGAAATTGGCGATACGACAACCATGATTGCCATTAAAAGTAACGCTATTTTTTTCTTCATCGACGTGTTTCCCCTCTTGAATAAGTATTATTTTTCACAAACGAATACACACATTATATTACCACAGTCGGCATTTTTTGCAACTTTAAACGACAAAAGGAGTAGCTTCAAGGACCGACCGCTTTAATGGGCAATAAAAATTAGACTCGATAGCTTCTTGTTTGGCTTGCATTAACTAAGCAAATCTTGCTCCATGCAAAAAGCATCTCCTGTTAAATTCATTGTATCTGAATTCAACAAGTGATGCTTTTTTAGTTTGTTCTGATAGTAGTGTTTCAGTTCACGTGTTATTACAAACACGAGGGTGTTTCTATTGCTTCTTATTTTTTACGGCGTAGTAAGAACGCGCCAAGTGCAGCGAATAGTCCACCGAATAAAATAGTGTTGCCTGTTGTGGTATCACCTGTTTTTGGTAGTTCTTGTACGGGATCGCTGACGCTGGAAACGATAGGGTCAGCTACTTGTACAGGGGCTGGTGTCACGGGTGCTGGTACTACTTGCATTGGTGTTTCTGGAGCTGCTGGAATGACTGGATCGACAGGTTGGGCTCCAACAAGAACTGTGATGGTGATTTGTGTTTCATTGCCATCAGCGTCTGTCACGCTATACGTCACGTGGTAAATGCCTGCTTGTAGTGGGTTCACATCATTGGCGATGATTTTGATGCTGCCTGTCAAATCGCCATCTTCTAAGTCTTCTGCCGTCACACCTGCCATTGGATCAAAGGCTTGGCCGTAAGCGAGTGTTTGGTCTGTCGCGTGGATGACTGGTTTTTCGTTCGTTAGGACCGTTACGGTGTACGTTGCTTCCGTCGTGTTTCCATCAGAATCCGTCACGCTGTAAGTGACGTGATACACGCCAGCTACATCTGGATTCACGTCATTCGCCGTCATTTCGATGGTGCTTGTGATGTCGCCATCTTCGGTGTCACTTGCAGTTATGCCTGCCATTGGATCAAACGCTTTTCCTGCTTTGAACGTCACATCTTGCCCATGAATCACAGGCGCGTCATTGCTTAGAATCGTTACCGTGATGGTTTTTTCTGTTTCGTTGCCATCGGAATCTAAGACGCTGTATGTCACGTGGTATTCGCCTGGCACGTCGATGTTGATGTCGTTTGCGATGATTTTGATGTTCGCTGTCAAGTCGCCATCTTCTAGGTCACTTGCCGTCACGCCTGCCATTGGGTCCACGCTACGGTGTGCTTTTTGTGTGATATCTGCGGCTGTGATAACTGGTTTTTCGTTCGTTAAAACAGTAATGGTAATTGTTTTCGTTGTTGTGTTGTCATCCGAATCTGTCACGCTGTATGTTACGTGGTACGTTCCTGCTTGATTCGCATCGACATCGTTGGCTGTGATGGTCACGTTTGCCGTGATATCGCCATCTTCGGTGTCACTTGCGGACATGCCAGCTAGTGGATTGAAGCTTGCGCCTGCCTTGAATGTTTGGTCGCTTGCGTGAATGACTGGCTTATCATTCGTACGTACATAGACGTGGCGTGTTATTTTCGTTGTGTTGTTATCGGAGTCCGTCACGCTGTATTCAACGGCATACGTGCCAGCTTGCGTCATATCGACGTTGCTGCTGTCGATATCAATGCGGTCTGTCAAATCGCCATCTTCCGTATCGCTTGCCGTAATGCCTGCGTACGGGTTGAATTTGTCGCCGACTTTCAAGTAGACGTCGCTGGTCGTGAAGGTTGGTGCGTCGTTGCTTGTGATGGTCACGGTGATCGTTTTCGTCGTCGTGTTGCCGTCGGAATCCGTCACGCTGTATGTCACGTGGTACGTGCCCACGGTGTTCGTGTCGACATCATTCGCCGTTACCGTAATGCCGCTCGTCACGTCACCATCTTCCAAATCACTCGCACTCACGCCTGCCATCACATCAAAGGCTTTGCCTTTTTTGATCGTTTGGTCGCTGGCTACAATGACTGGTGCATCATTACTTGTCACCGTCACCGTAATCGTTTTCGTTGTGGTATTGCCATCCGAATCCGTCACACTATACGTCACATGATACGTACCAACCGCTGATGTATCCACATCATTCGCCGTCACGCTCACGCTACTTGTTACGTTGCCATCTTCCGTATCACTCGCCGATACACCTGCCATCGGATCAAAGCTACCGCCTTTTTTCAACGTTTTGTCCGATGCCGTAATTACCGGGGCGTCATTACTTGTCACCGTCACAGTAACCGTCTTCGTCGTGGTATTACCGTCAGAATCCGTCACGCTATACGTCACATGGTACGTTCCAACTGCCGATGTATCCACATCGTTCGCCGTCACTGTCACTTTATCCGTCACATT
>NZ_JNFA01000007.1 GCF_000766865.1 Listeria booriae | reverse complement strand
CGAACACGGAAGTTAAGCTTTTCAGCGCCGATGGTAGTAGGGGGCTTCCCCCTGTGAGAGTAGGTCGTCGCCGGGCAATGATTATTCCACAGTAGCTCAGTTGGTAGAGCAATCGGCTGTTAACCGATCGGTCGCAAGTTCGAGTCTTGCCTGTGGAGCCTTATTTTTATTTGTACAGGTTTTTCAGAATACTTGAGTTGTTGCTTCCATAGCTCAGTAGGTAGAGCACTTCCATGGTAAGGAAGAGGTCACCAGTTCAAGCCTGGTTGGGAGCTTAATTGAATACATTTGTCTAGTGATTATGGCGAGAAGGTCACACCCGTTCCCATCCCGAACACGGAAGTTAAGCTTCTCAGCGTCAATGGTAGTTAGGGGCTTCCCCTTGTGAGAGTAGAACGTTGCTGGGCAAATGAATTATAATAGTCTATGAATCTTGATGATTTGTAGGCTATTTTTGTTATGGGGGATTAGGATGAGAGATTTGAGTAGGGTTGGAATTAGGAATATTCGTATTGCGAAGTCAGGATTGATAGATGGATTTGATTCTGTGGAGGCATGTGCGAAAAAATTGATTGGGATTCAGGCGCAGTATCAGCAGTTCGGTGAGATTAGTTTGTTTCATCGGGTGTCTTCAGGGGTGACTTTGGACGGGTTGAATCGGGTGTATGCGGATGGTGGGCTTATAAAGTTGTGGGGGCAACGGACGACGGTGCATTTGTATGGTGTTGATGAATGGGAAAATTTGAATGCGATTTATGCGCCGAGACGGACCTGGGTTAGGAAACATTGTGAGGAGCTGGGTGTTGATTTAGATGATGTGCTGGGCAAGATTGATAGTTTGGCGCGGACGAAGCGCTATGTTCGGAAGGATGAGATTGCTGCGCTACTTGGGGAACAGGCAAAAAAAATGATGACGTGGGGCGGAGTTTTGATTGAGGCTTCTTTGACAGGTGGGATTTATGCGGTTCCTGAACGGCCTAAGACGCGATTTTATGCGCATCGGAAGTGGATTTCGAATGAGTCGGTGGAGAGTTGGACGGGGGATCAAGCTGGGGCAATGGAAGACTTTTTGTATCGGTATTTTGCTTGTTATGGGCCGGCGACATTGGTGGATTTTAAGCATTGGAGTGGGTTGCCGAATTATGTGTTTATGGATGATTTTCGGGGGATCGAGGAGCGTTTGGAGCGCTTTGATGTGGATGGGAAACAATATTTTTTGCCTGTTGGGGATGTGGATTTGGCAAGGCAAGATGTTGTTTCTAGTGTGAAATTGTTAGGGAAATTTGATCCTTTGTTTGTGAGTTTTGCGGACAAGGGGTGGTTTGCGGATTTGAAGTATGAGCGGGATATTTGGCGGACTGCGGGACATATTGAAGCGGTGATTTTGATTGACGGGGAGATTAGAGGGACTTGGCGGTACGTGATTAAGGGGCAGAACATTGCGTTTACTTGTTATTTGTTTGGGCGCTTATCGGTGAGTGATAAGAAGCGGGTGAAAATGGAGGCGGAGCGCTTGGCGGGATTTCTTGAGAAGGAGTTGCAAGCTGTTTCGTTTGAGTAAAAAAATAAAACACAATCATTACACGAAAACGGGAAGGTTTGTGTAGTAATTGTGTTTAAGTGGTTATAAGAACGGATTCTCAGACCAGTAGTGTAATGGTAGTTCCATGCGGGCTACTTTGGTCTTGTTGTTGACTTGGCTGATTCGTAAATCGCCGGCTAGTGATAGTAGCATGATAGCTTCTGAACGCAATGTGTGTGTTGTGGCTGTTAGGAGTTGTGTCATGTTGCGAGTTGCTATGATGCTTGCTTCATCAAGTGTTGGCGCAGATGCGATGGTGATAATTTTATCTTCGCAGATAAGGCTTGGTGTCGGCCATTGTTTATTTTTGACTACTTGTAAGCGTACGGTTACTTGGCTTGGGATGCTAGCGCCGGAAAAAGATACTTCACCGTCTGCTAACGCTATGTGTATGTTGCCAAGTGCTAAGAGGGCGCCAGAGACGTTAACGGGAAGGAATAGTGTTGTGCCTTCTTTTACGTCTTGGGAGCCGATGTTGCCGCCGTGTGTGTCTGAGAGACTACATGGGACGGGCAATCCAGATGGTGCTGTTCCAATGATGCCAATTCTTTTTTTGATAGGAATTGCCATTTTCTTTGAAAAAATAAGTTTGTTGTTAACGATTGGGAGATGGCGAACGACGTGTTCTTCTAGTTCACCGCCGAGTAAGCCAAGTCCTGGAGCGGTAAGGATTGTTGCGTGCCCCATTATTTGAATTTTCTCTATTGTAACAGCCAAAATGTCGCCAGGTTCTGCTTCGTTAATAAAAATTGGGCCTGCTGCTGGATGCATTTCTTTCCAATTGAGGAGATTTAGTGGCTGGTTTTCGGATTTAATTTGATTGTTAAAGCAATCGGGTGTATTGATTGTGATTACAGCGCCATTATCGACTCTCATGCTTGGGTTCGTGCTTTTATCCATTGCATAAATTACGTGTTGTTCTGTCACAGGATGCATCAAAATATTCTCCTTTCTTTAGTAGTTGTGTTTCTTGAAGTAACAATGAATAATAAGATTATTAAGTGTACTTTGATAAAGTATAGCATCTCTGGAAATCGAAGTACATGGACATATTGTGAACAGTTTTTGCTAAAATGTTCGATTTTGGCGCTTCTTTTATGCTATTACATGGATGTTGAAATTTTGTAGTTGGAGCGTGTTGGTTTTGCTATAATTGGGCTTGGAATTTGGGTGGAAGAAATCTTTCTTTGCGTGGGGTCTTTTTTTATACTATAATGAAGCAGAGAAATAGGAACGTGTGAGAGTGAGGTGTGCGTGATGTCGAATGATTTTGTGAAATTGGATCACGTGAGTTATAAATATGAGGATGCGCCAGATTTTGCTGTGAAAGATGTTTCTTTTACGGTTGAAAAAGGGGAATGGCTTGCGATTGTTGGGCATAATGGTTCGGGTAAGTCGACGATTGCAAAATTGCTGAACGGTTTGTTGTTTCCGACGGACGGTATGGTGAAAATTGGCCATTTTAAATTAGGGGAAAAAACGATTTGGGATATTAGAAAGCAAGTCGGGATGGTTTTTCAAAATCCGGACAATCAGTTTGTTGGGGCGACGGTGCAGGATGATGTGGCGTTTGGCTTGGAGAATCATGGTGTCCCGCACGAGCTTATGGTGGAGCGTGTCGACAGAGCGCTTGATGAGGTCGGTATGCAGAAATATGCGTTACATGAGCCATCGCGCCTTTCGGGTGGTCAGAAACAGCGTGTAGCGATTGCTGGGGTGCTTGCATTGCAGCCGGACGTTATTATACTGGATGAGGCGACTTCGATGCTTGATCCGCGTGGTAGGGCTGAGGTGATGGAGACGATTCGAGTGATGCGGGAGCGCGAGGCGATTACGGTCATTTCGATTACGCATGATTTGGACGAAGTAGTTTTGGCCGACCGGGTGATTGTCATGAATCAGGGAACGCGACACTTGGAAGGAACGCCGAAAGAAATTTTTGAGCAGGCACAGGAGATGCGCAGAATTGGCTTAGGCGTGCCGTTTATTACGTCACTACAGGAAAAATTAGAACTTGCTGGAATCCCGCTTACGGACCGAAGCTTGATGGAAGGGGCACTGATGGAGCAATTATGGACATTACATTTGAACAAGTAGGTTATTGTTATCAAAAAAATTCACCATTTGAGACGCGGGCGCTTCAAGATGTCAGTGTTTCGCTTGATTCGGGAAGTTATACGGCGATTATTGGTCATACTGGTTCGGGCAAGTCTACTTTATTGCAGCATCTAAATGCCCTGCTAACTCCGACAGAAGGCGTTGTGACGCTAGGAGACCGTGTGATTAAAGCTGGTGAAAAGCAAAAAGGATTACGCGATATACGTAAACGAGTCGGTATTGTGTTTCAATTTCCAGAGGCGCAATTATTTGAAGAAACGGTGGAAAAAGATATTTGTTTTGGTCCGCTGAATTTTGGTGTGTCAGAGGAAGATGCGAAGGCGAGAGCATGCAAAGTCATCGTTGAAGTCGGCTTGACAGAGGAGATTTTGACGCGTTCACCGTTTGAACTTTCTGGCGGCCAAATGCGTCGTGTGGCGATTGCTGGTGTTTTGGCGATGGACCCGGAGGTTTTGGTGTTGGATGAACCGACTGCAGGGCTTGATCCGAACGGGCGCCATGAAATTATGGAAATGTTTGCGAACTTGCACAAGTCAAAAGGGCTTACAACGGTCTTGGTAACGCATAGCATGGAAGATGCCGCGACATATGCCGAAAAAGTGGTCTTGATGAAAGGTGGAACAGTGGAGCAAATTGCGACTCCGCGCGAAGCTTTTAGTAATCCTGATAAATTGACGGAACTCGGGCTTTCGGTTCCAGATGTGGTGCATTTCCAACGACGATTTGAACAGCGGTTTGCGGTGACTTTAGGGAAAACATGTTTAACAATTGATGAATTAGTAGGTGAAATGGTGCCGTTTCTTGGGAAGGGCGTGGCTGGCGGATGATGGATAAGATGATTCTCGGCCGCTTTATTCCCGGGGAGTCATGGCTACACCGATTAGATCCTCGTGCCAAAATTACTGCCGTGATGTATTTTATCGTGATTGTGTTTTTGGCGAATAATTGGGTGACGTATGCGCTACTTTTTGTCTTTGTACTCAGTTTGTTGTTTGCGTCGCGCGTGCCTTTCATGTTCTTTATCAAAGGACTGCAGCCAGTGTTTTGGTTGATTATTTTGACGCTGTTGTTGCAAGTTTTTTTTACGCAAGGTGGGACAACTTATTTTGAGTGGGGACCGATTCACGTCACTAGTCTTGGATTGATGAACGGGGCGATGATTTTTGCGCGTTTTGTGTTGATTATTTTTATGACGACATTGCTTACGCTTACGACAAGCCCGATTGAGTTGACGGACGGGATTGAAAGCATGCTCGCGTTATTGCGCTATGTTCGCTTTCCGGTCCATGAATTGGCGTTGATGCTAAGTATTGCGCTGCGTTTTATTCCAACATTAATGGATGAAACAGAAAAAATTATGAAGGCGCAAAAAGCTCGTGGTGTGGAGTTTTCGAGTGGCCCGATTAAAGAACGAATGAAGGCGATTGTGCCGCTACTCGTGCCATTGTTTATCAGTGCATTTAAACGGGCAGAGGATTTAGCGATAGCCATGGAAGCGCGCGGTTATCGTGGCGGTAAAGGTCGAACGAAATTCAGACTGCTATCATGGCGCTTTTCGGATACGTTTTTGCTAGTGATGATGCTTGTTGTTACGGCGTTGTTATTCTGGCTACGGACATAAGTGAGGTATGAAAAATGAAACGATTTAAGGCGATAATTCAATATGACGGTACGGATTTCGTAGGCTATCAAATTCAGCCAAACGGACGCACAGTACAAGAAGAAATCGAAAAAGCGCTACAACGCATGCATAAAGGAACGCCTGTCAAAATTGTCGGTTCTGGCCGTACGGATACAGGAGTTCATGCAAAAGGGCAAGTCATTCATTTCGATTCGCCGCTTCTAATTCCGCCTGATAAATATCGTAAGGCATTGCAAACGTATACGCCTTACGATATTAGTTTTGTTTCAGTGGAGGAAGTGGCGTCGGATTTTCACGCGCGATTCGGTACAACTGGGAAGGAATATCGTTATTTTGTGAACCGTTCGGCGGTTTTTGACCCCTTTGCAAGGCGTTTTGCGCTACATTATCCATTTGCTTTAGATATAGCGAAGATGCGCGAGGCAGCGGATGTATTGACGGGAGAACATGATTTCACTAGCTTTTGTGCGGCGGGTTCTGGTCGGGAAGACAAAGTGCGGACGATTTATGCGATTGATATAATAGAAGTTGGCGATACATTGACGTTTTCTTTTAAAGGAAATGGTTTTTTATACAACATGGTGCGGATTTTAGTTGGGACATTGCTAGACGTTGGTAATGGACGGCTGAGCGCTCAGCAAGTGAAAGAAAATTTAGAAGCACAAGATCGGACAAAAGGTGCCAAAACCGCCTCACCGCAAGGCTTGTTTTTGTGGGAAGTTTACTACGATTAGTATTTTGAAATTTTTTTCATAATCGCATTGACTTTTGCGTGTAAAAACTGTATTATTGACTATGGTATTGTTTGCCCCACAATAAGCCCCGGAAAGTTTGTTGTGTTGAATAGAACAATGAAAATGTA
Organism: Listeria booriae; assembly: GCF_000766865.1. GTDB lineage: Bacteria > Bacillota > Bacilli > Lactobacillales > Listeriaceae > Listeria_A > Listeria_A booriae. The sequence goes on along the minus strand of NZ_JNFA01000007.1, from coordinate 27,340 downwards.
AAGATCGAAAAGCGGATTGTGGGCTATGGAACGGTTTACAGATCGCATTTTTCTTAAATTTAGGAGGGAAAATTATGCGTACAACTTATATGGCAAAACCAGGCGAAGTAGAACGTAAATGGTATGTTATTGACGCAGAGGGTGTTTCACTTGGTCGTTTATCTAGTGAAGTCGCTTCAATCTTGCGTGGTAAAACAAAGCCACAATTTACTCCTCATGTTGATACTGGGGACTTCGTAATTATTATTAATGCAGGTAAAGTTGGTTTAACTGGTAAGAAAGCAACTGACAAAATCTACTACCGTCACTCTCAATATCCAGGCGGTTTGAAATCACGTACAGCGGGTGACCTACGTACGAACAATCCTGAGAGACTAATCGAACTTTCTGTAAAAGGAATGCTTCCAAAGAACTCTCTAGGACGTCAACTATTCAAAAAATTACACGTTTATGGTGGGGCTGAGCACGAACATGCTGCGCAACAACCAGAAGTGTATCAATTACGCGGATAATTAGAAGAGGAGGGAAAGCAAAGTGGCTCAAGTACAATATTATGGAACAGGTCGTCGTAAAAGCTCAGTAGCTCGTGTACGTTTAGTACCAGGCGATGGCAAAGTTGTTATTAACAATAGAGATTGGGAAGATTACATTCCATTCGCGGCTCTTCGCGAAGTTATTAAACAACCTTTAGTTGCAACAGAAACTTTAGGTAACTACGATGTATTAGTAAACGTACATGGTGGTGGTTACACTGGTCAAGCTGGAGCAATCCGTCACGGTATTTCACGTGCATTGCTACAAGTAGCACCAGACTACCGTTCTCCACTAAAACGCGCAGGTCTATTAACTCGTGACCCACGTATGAAAGAACGTAAAAAACCAGGACTTAAAGGCGCTCGTCGTGCACCTCAGTTCTCAAAACGTTAATATTTACAAATCAAAAACGTCTTTTCTCACTTGTGGGAAAGGGCGTTTTTTTTGCTCTGATTATGAAAAATCACAAAATCACTATTTTTAGTAGCTGAAAGCGTTCTCTACAAGCAAAATACCCAAAAACGTTCACGCTTTATCCATAGTAAAAAAAGCATCGCTGTTTTATAATAAAACTAACGAAGTAAGTTGCTAACTACAACGAACTGAACCTCTAAGAGGGTTCAAAAAAACAGAACTAGCGGAAACTAGTTCTGTTTTTTCATATTGCTTCTAGATTATTGTTTTTCTACAACGTGTACATCTTCAAATGAACCGTATTTTGACCACCAAGGGGAAGCGCCAGCGTTTAATAGTTCGTCCAAGGAAGTGATATTTTCTTTACCTTGTGTACGCAACCATTCGCGCAATGCGTCGTCGCCTTGTTTACCGTATACTTCAATACCGTCCTTCCATGTTGCGCGTCCGCAAAGTACGCCGCTATATTGCACTTTATGCTCATTGGCAAATGCGATTGTTTTATGGAAAAGTTCAGCCGTTACGCCAGCACTCAAATAAATGAATGGCAGTGGGCTTAAGTCGGAACATTCTTCAAAATGGCGTCCAGCTTCTTCTTTCGTATAAACGGTTTCGCCTTCTGCAAAGCCTTCTACATATTTAAAGTTAACTGGAACTTCTAGTTTAAGTACATCCACACCATAACGCGGTTTGGAGAATTCTTTAATGGATGCTTTAACTTTCGCAGGTTTCAGTTTGGCATATTCTGCGCTTGCTGAATCTGTTACTTTAGCATCGTACGTAATTGGTTCAAGGAAGAACGGAATATCCACTTCACGACATTCTGCACCGATACGCTCTAAGAACGCATATTTGATTTCATTGATTTCAGCAGGCTCGTCTGGATCATAATACACTAAAATTTTCACTGCGTCGCCGCCATTTTCTTTAATGCGCAAAGCAGATAAGTCGGCAATTAAATCTGGCAATTTACCAGGAGTTGTTGCGTCATAGCCTGTTTTTTCGTAGGAAGTTAGTAAACCGCAATTCTCGTTACGAGCTTTAATGGCAGGAGTACCATATTGAAGATCTAAAAGAATAGCAGATGCGTAAGGCGTTAACTCTTCGGAAACGAGTTGCTTGAAGTCTTCTACATCTTTATCGCTCTCGGAACCCTTTGCTTCTTGGATCATTTTCTTTAAAGAACCGCGTTGGTCAATTGCGAGCGCTGCGATAATACCTTTATCATTGGAAAGTCTTTGTAAACCATCAAATTTACCTTTTGTGATTTGTACCATAACTCTAATCTCCTTCTTTCTTTTATTTCTTTTTGTGCATACGTAATAACAATACCCTGTTAAATACGGCGTAAACTTGGATGTAGCTATATTCTAACACCAAATTTATAATATACAAAATATTAATTTGCAAATCGAGCGAAAATCGACTACTATAGTTGTTATATACTATACAATTGGGGAATTGTGTGGGGGCAAGCGAGCAATATTTTAGAAACGAGGACAATACATGGCAATTCCAGAAACAAGTCGCTCCTCCAAACGGCGCAAAAAACGAAAACGTGATTTTTATGTTGGTGTTGGTCTGATTTTTTTATTGTTGGCGAGTATTTTCATTGTGGTGAAGTGGATTACACCGGAGAACTTGGAGAATAAGTCAGTGGCAACGGAGAAGAAGACAACGAATAAGCCACCAGCAAAGGCACCCGCGAAACCTGCGGAGCAAAAAACGAAAACGATAGTAGAAAATGAAGAAATTGATAATTATTTAGAAAGTCTCGGATTTAGTGGTACAGCATTGGTTTACCGGGAAGGCAAAATTGTGCTGAATAAAGGTTATGGGGTTGCGAACCGAGAGAAGGATATTGCGAATACGCCTGACACGGTCTACTATATCGGTTCTTCTCAGAAAGCATTGATTGCAACGGCGATTTTGCAGTTGGAAGAGCGCGGGAAATTGCAAGTCTCTGATCCAGTATCGCGCTATTTGCCAGATTTTCCGAACGGCAACACCATTACATTGAAAAATTTATTAAATCATACGTCGGGCATTGTTGGTCACACGGAAGAAAACGCGAAGATTAGTCCGGCTGATTTGGTGAAAGATATTGAGGCGCAAGGCATTAAGCGGCAGCCTGGGAAATGGGATTATCAAGATTCAAATTATAGTGTTTTAGGCTATATTGTCGAACAATTAAGTGGTGAGAAATTAATTAATTACCTGCAAAACAATATTTTCAAACCTGCGGGGATGACACATTCGGGTATGTATACGACATTTGATAAGGAGAAAGAGCGGTCAGTAGGGTACAGTATTAAGAAAGATGGGACGTATAAAACGCCGTACTTGCCTGACTTATCTCAGCTTTATGGTTGTGGTGATATTTATATGTCGGCGACGGATATGTTTTTATTTGACCGCGCTTTGTCAAATCGCAAACTGATTAATGATACGAGTTTTGAGAAAATGTTTACAGCTGGAAGTTCTTCGGGATATGGTATGGGCTTTTATGCTGATCCAGGAAGTTATAATAGTCATGGTGTGTTAAGTGGTTGGAATGTATCGAATAGCTTCAGTCATAGCGGCAAAACATGCGTTGTCCTACTTTCTAACATCCAAAATAATATAAAATCGTTCGGCAAGGTGAATAATCATATTTACGAGTTGCTGAACCATTAAAAAACAGGATTTACTACGTTTGGGGGCGCAGTAAATCCTGTTTTGTTATTTCTTCGTGATTTTGTCGATAGCGTCTTGCATTTGGTATTCTCTAGATGGGGCTGTGTAGTTGCTCCATTTGTCATTGTCGACAAGATAGACATGGCCTGCTTTGACAGCCGGGATGTCTTTCCAAATACCTGAAAGTAATGTGCTAACGTCTTCTGTTGTTTTACCTTCTGGTGTTAAAATAAAGAATTGATCTGCATCACCAACATAGGCTGGAACTGCTTCTGTTGCGATGGCTTTTGTTTCGGTATTCTTTTTAGCGGCTTCGGTTGGTGTGAAACCAGCGTCGTATAGGCCGCCGAATACGATTGGATCATGGATATATGTTTCTTTGCCCCAGAATTGGACAACAGCGGCTTTTTGGTTTTCAATGCCGTCTTTTTTCAATGTTGCTTTAGCTTCTTCAGTTTCTTTCGCGTATTTCTTTTGGTATGCTTTTTCAGCATCTTTGGCGTTTACTAGATTGGCAATATCTGTTAATTGCTCATCTGGTGTTACGCCAAATTTAGTTGCGTAAACCGGTGCGATTTTTTCCAAATTAGTCAACATGTCTTTTTGATAATCGGAAATGATGATTAAGTCCGGTTTTAGTGCGGCGATTTTTTCGACATTTGGTTTGTCACCGCCGATATTTTCTACACCCTTTAAGAAGTCAGGGTAAATGCCCATGTAGTAATCTGTTGTTGCAGCTGGTTTAATATCTAACGCGTAAAGTTCGCCAGCGTTTTGAATCGCTACGATTTTCTTCGGTGTTGCTGGAACTTCTACTTTGCGATCAAGTGCATCCGTTAGTGTGCGTGCTTTCTTTTCTTGTTTCGCCTCGTCATCACTTGAACTACTTGAACCGCCACCACATGCAGCCAGTACCAAGCCTAATGTTAGAACGACGAGAAGAAGTGCTGTGAATTTTTTCTTTTTCATCCTTAAACCTCCTGTAATTGAAAACTATTCTCAATAAGATAATTATAGATGTAAACGAATGAATATTCAAGGGGTTTTAAAAACATTTTTTTGCGCAAGGAAAAAGCTGGATAGTAGCACCCAGCTTTGTTTCTTTATTTCTTAGGTAATTTCAGATGTTCGACTTCGATGACACGTAAGCCTTTGCGTTCTAAGTTCGTAACGATGTTATTCTTTTCTTCCTCGGATATACCAGCTGGAAGTGTCACGAGTACGCGGCGAATGTAATCTTCGGCTTGTGAGTCCATTGTGATTAGGCTCGCGATTGTTGTATGTTTGTCGATGATTTTAGTGATTTTGGTTAAAGAACCTGGAACTTCGCCGGTAGCAATTGTCAGCACGTAGCTTCCTGAATCGACATTCCAAGCATCTTGTAGAACTCCGAGCAATTTACCGTGCGTTAAAATACCGTAAAAATCGCCTTGGTCATTAATAACCGCGATATATGGCAGTTCTTTTATGGTGAAGAAAACTTCGAAAAAAGAAGAATTAATACTAATGAATTTCGTTTGGTTTTTGATAAGGCTTGTTACAGGTTCGCCAAGGCTTCCACCGTTCGCTGCGTGGCGGTAAATATGCATTTTGTAGATGTTCCCGATAAACTTCTCGCCTTTATCATCTAATACAGGAATGCAACGGTAACCTGATTGTTCTAGAATATCAAGTGTTTCTTTAAGTGTTGCACTTTCAGTAATGGTCGTTAAGTTGATTTTTGGGATGCAAAGGTTTTTAATTAACATATTTTAAGTCACTCCAATCTCTTTTTAATAGGATACGTCACCTTCATTCTAACTCAAAATGCCATATTTGTATAGAAAATGCTGTATTAAATAGTTGACAATGAGAAGGTGTATCAATTAGAATGAAGAAAATATAATTGAAAATGATTATCAATGAGAAAGAGTAGGTGGCGTTATGCATATTGAAACAGTGAGTATTGAGTTTGAAACGACGAATAAGGAGAAAATGTTGCAATCTGTAGCGCATCATCGCGAAGAAATGGCTGAGTTTGAAGGCTTTTTAGGATATGAAGTTTGGTTGAAAGAAGGAGCGCGTAAGTCGACGGTAATGAACGTGTCACGCTGGGCGTCTAAGGAGGAGTTTACGGTTTGGATGAAGCAGCACCGTGACTTCCATCGAGAAATGAAACGAACAGGCGGTGGAGGCGGCTCTGAGCTTGTAGTCACTCGCCAAACCGGTTCGTATGACATGATTGAAGTGAATTAACAAGAGGTTGGGACAAAACTCAAGATAAAGCAAAACCGCCGAGTCATTTACTTTGGGTAAGACGAAAAATTTTGCTTTACACAAATCGAGCGAAAGCGTTTGTATTCAGGGAGTTTGGTGGAAGCCGGAAGCGGAGCATACTCGTGTATGTGAGAACCGGAAGTCCGCCAAACTCCCTGAATGCGAGCGCTTGTCGCCGATTTATTTGGGTTATGCCCCAGACTCTTTCATGCACCCAGCAAAACACCTTATAACACTGATTTTAGAGACCAGACTTTCGAGCGCCACCTGTAAACCATGAGGCATCCGCGAAGTCCTTCGTCAATAATGTAGGCTAGCCAAACGCCGACAAGTCCCATACCTGCTGTAATTCCAAGCGCATAGGAGAACGGGAGGCTGACAATCCACATGACGATAATCCCGACAATGAACGGGAAACGCACATCTCCAGTCGAATTTAAACTGCTAATAATGATAATGTTCGTGGATCTACCAATTTCTAAAAAGATCGATAGTAAGAAAAGTTGCTTTGTCATTGCGATAATGTTTTCATTGGATGTAAATAAATGCATAATCGGTTCTGAGAAAATATAGATCAAGACACTGACCGCAACGGCGATAATTAAACCAATTCGCCAACTACGAAAACCTTGTTTATAAGCACGATCCACTTCTTTTGCACCAACTGCGCGACCAATAATGATTTGTGAGGCCTGACCAATCGAAATCGCGAATAAGGCGACGAATTGGCTGACAGTGGAGGCATACACTTTTGTGGTTAGGGCATCGGTTCCCATTAAGGCAATAATTGCGGTAACAATGAGCTGTGAGCCCGCATAAGACATATTTTCTCCAGCCGAAGGAAGCCCCAAGCGCAAAATGGAATACATCGTTCGGCGCGATAAATCCTTGAATTTGTGCCATTGAAAGCGATAATCGACATGGCGGTGCAACAACCAAATCGATAAAAAGATGGCGACTACGTTTCCGACGACTGTTGCAATCCCAACGCCTGTTACGCCTAAATCCAAATAGGAAAGCGGTCCGTATAAAACAAGATAATTACCAACCACTGTGATAAGTCCGGCTACAACTGGAATATACATCGCTTGGCGCACATGCCCATGGGTCCGCAAAATCGGCATGATGGCATACGGAATCGCGGTCAAAATGGAAGTCCCCCCGATAATTTCTAAAAATGGTGTTCCAACTTCGACTAAATGTGGGTCCAGTCCCATCCATGTCAAAAACTGCGTCGACAAGAATAGGAAGATAAGGCTTACAATAGCACCAATCACAACCGAGAATACAATCCCGTTCGTAATAACCTGCTCAATCAGCCCGTGTTTCCGCGCCCCAATCATCTGCGCTACTAAAATTTGCACACCTACACTAATAAAAGCAAACATAATTACTGAAATCACCAAAATCTGATTGGCAACCCCAGTCGCTGCAACGGCATCATCGGAATAGTGTCCCAACATAAAAACCGTAACATAACTAATCATCACCCGCAAAAACTGTTCAATAAAAATCGGCCATGCTAGTGAAAATAAGCTTAATTTTGTTGTTGTCTGACTTTCTTCCATATGACCCGCTCCTTTCCATAAAGCGATTAATAAACCGTGATGTTAATGGAATTTGGGTATCTCCATCATAATAACTCTATTATAAGGTAGGGCTTAGTTAAAAGTATAGACGAATCGACAAATGATACCGAACTGTAACAATTACTAAAAAGTAAATGAAGTATCGGCATGTATAATCTGAAGCAACTGCTCAGACATGTACGCCGGCGGATACGCAAAATCATGCTGTACCCAATATACAATTAGTCCAAAAATTGCGTGGGCCTGATAGCTCGCATGAAGTTCTGGATTGGCTGGCGATTTTTGCAAGACGACGGAGAAATCGCGCAGAGCAATTCGGCGAATCACGTCGCAGAGTTGATTTTGAAATCCAGGTTGGAATTTATCTTGAATGGCTTGTTTATAAAATAATTGATGCGCATAGACGTGATCGAAAATTTTGACCATAGATGGGGTGAGGGTTTCGACGGAGAAATGCTCTTTTTTTGTATAAGGATCTTGGTAGGCGATTTCAAGGTTTTGCAATACGTCCGAAATGATTTCGTTTAGCAGGTCTTCTTTTTCTTGGTAATGTTTGTAGAAGGTGCCGCGGTTGACATCTGCGCGGGTAACAATGTCAGTGACGGTAATTTTTTTGAAGTCTTTTTCGTCAAGAAGTGTCAGTAGGGCGTTTGTGAACGATGCTTTCGTTTTTTTGATACGGCGATCAGTTTTGGGCGGATTCATTTTTTTCACGTCCTTTTTTGGAGTTAGTATACATATACCGCAAAAGTGATGCTAAAGCAACAAAAACCGCTTTCATTACTGATTGAAAGGGGCCACTCGGAGGGCTATACTATGGGGTATAGGGTACTTGTATCCTTGCGCAATGAATTTGAAGGAGGAAATAGATCATGAGTAAATTAGCTGGAAAAGTAGCAGTAGTAACTGGTGCAGCATCAGGAATGGGTCGCCAAATTGCGGAACTTTACGCAAAAGAAGGCGCGAAAGTGGTTGTCGCAGATATTCAATTAGAAGAAGCACAAAAAACCGTTGACGAAATTAAAGCGAATAATGGGGAAGCTTTAGCAGTCGTTGCGAATGTAATGAAAGAAGAAGACGTCCAAGCGATGATTGATAAAGCCGTAGAAACTTACGGAACACTTGATATACTAGTAAATAATGCGGGAATTATGGATAATTTTGTTCCTGCAGGAGAAGTGACAGATGAACTGTGGGATCGTGTTTTTGCGATTAATACAACAGGTGTTATGCGGACAACACGAAAAGCAATTAGCATCTTTGAAAAACAAGGAAATGGTGTGATAGTAAATATCGCGTCTGCTGGTGGATTATTCGGCTCACGCGCAGGCGCAGCGTACACAGCTTCCAAGCATGCCGTTGTTGGTTTTACGAAGAACGTTGGCTTCCAATATGCTAACAAAAATATTCGTTGTAACGCGATTGCACCAGGGGCCGTCAATACAAATATTGGGACAACGCTTTACGCTCCAGATGAATTCGGTCAAGAGCGGGCGATGATTGGTATGGGTACAAATCCACGTGTCGGCGAAGCTTCAGAAATCGCGAAAGTCGCTTTATTCTTAGGTTCAGATGATTCTAGTTTCGTGAATGGTACAGTAATCACAGCTGATGCGGGTTGGACAGCGTATTAATAATAACATAATGAGCAGCTTCTGGCAGTAAATGCTGGGAGCTGTTTTTGCTTGACTTTATAGGTAGAAAGAATATACTTAATTAAGTAAACTAAATAAAAAGGGAGGCTAGAGGTTGTGCATAATCCAGAGGAAGATTTAGGTCAATCGGTTGTGAGAGCATTTGCGAACTTTAAACGAGCAGAAATGCAAAATTTTAAAGTGCCTGGTTTAAAGCGTTCCGAGACACGTTTCCTATTTATGTTACACCATGGCTTGCGGCACCATAAGCATGATCTTGGTATGAAAGTAGCAGATGTAACAGCTATCTTAAGAGTGTCTAAACCGAGCGTGACACAGCAGATGAACGCTTTGGAAGAAAGAGGCTTTATCATTCGCACCCAAGATCCTGAAGACAAAAGAGCCGCATATATTCAGCTTACAGCGCGGGGAGAAGAAGTAGTAGCGAAAATAATCGAAACTTTTCACAAGAATTTTGAGGATATGACCTCTTTTTTGGGTAAAGAAGAAATGGAGAGATTAATTGCGCTACTCGACAAGCTTACAGAATATCTCAACAAAAAAGCTGAGAGCAAGGAGGTATAAGCAACATTATGATGAAATTGTTGAAGCGAATGGGTGCCTACAAATGGGGCATAGTACTAGTTCTAGTACTGACATTTCTGCAAGTTATCGGCCAGCTTTATTTACCAACATTGATGGCAGATATTATCGACAAAGGTGTGGCAAAAGGCGATACGGGCTACATATGGAAAGTAGGCTTACAAATGCTACTTATTTCTGGTGCGTCAGGCCTGTTATCCGTAATAATCGTGTATTACGCATCGCACATTTCGATGGGGTTCGGTCGCGATTTACGTGATGGCATTTTTAGCCGCGTGGAGAATTTCTCGTTGCAGGAATTTGATAAGGTCGGAACGGCGTCATTAATTACGCGTTCTACAAATGATGTTGTACAAATTCAAAACGTATTGTACATGATGTTACGTATGATGGTGATGGCACCGATTATGTTAATTGGTGGCGTGATTATGGCGGTTGGTAAAGATGCCAAGCTATCACTTATTTTTGTGGTAGTACTGCCGATTTTGCTACTTCTAGTGGTATTACTTGGTGGTAAAGCAATGCCGATGTTTAAATCACTACAAAAGAAAATGGATAAGCTAAACCGTGTTATCCGGGAAGGTTTGACGGGGATTCGTGTTATTCGTGCGTTTAATCGCGGCGATGACGAGCTTAAGAAATTCGACGTATCCAATGAGGACTATGCAAAAACAGCGATTGGCGTTAATAGACTGCTTTCGTTAATGAGCCCGATGATGATGCTAATCATGAATTTAACAACAATTGTTATTATCTGGATTGGTGCTAAATTCGTTGGTGATGGCACGATGCAAGTCGGTGATTTGATGGCGTTTATTCAATATGCGACGCAAATCATGATTGCCTTTATGATGGTTTCTGCGGTATTTATTATGATTCCGCGTGCCGCAGCTTCGGCAGAACGTATCAATGAAGTTTTGGAAATGGACACGGAAATTCATGATCCTAAAGATGCCAAAGATGCGCAAGCGCCAGTGACATTGGAATTTGACAAAGCGTCATTCCTTTATGAAGGTGCTGAAAAAGCGGTGATTGAAGACATTTCCTTTAAGGCGAAAGCTGGCGAGACGATCGCAATCATTGGTAGTACGGGGGCAGGGAAATCAACATTGATTAATATGATTCCACGCTTTTACGATGTAGCTACTGGGTCTGTTCGCGTCAATGGACTTGATGTGAAGGAAATGACACAGGCTGATCTACGAATGAAAGTCGGTCTCGTGCCTCAAAAAGCAATGCTATTTACAGGTGACATTGCGGAAAATATGCGTTACGGAAATGAAGATGCAACCGACGAAGAAATTTGGGCTGGACTGCGCACTGCACAAGCCGAAGATTTTGTTTCTAAAATGGCAGACGGCATACACAGTCGTGTGGAACAAGGCGGTAACAACTTCTCTGGTGGGCAAAAACAACGGTTAGCTATCGCGCGTGCGTTAATTCGTAAACCGCAAATCTATATTTTTGACGATAGTTTTTCCGCTCTTGATTTTAAAACGGACTCGTTATTGCGAGCTGCTTTGAAACCAGAAACGCGTGATTCGATTACGATTATTGTAGCGCAACGTATCACATCTGTAGTGGATTCTGACCAGATTATCGTACTTAATGAAGGTAAAATTGCCGGCATTGGTACGCATGATGAACTAAAAGAAAACAATACAATCTATCAAGAAATTATGAGATCACAACTGTCAGAGGAGGAGATAGCATGAGTCCAGGACCAGGATCAGGTGGACACGGCGGAAGAGCAGTAATTCCGACCGCTAAACCAAAAGATTTTAAAAAGTCCCTGTTTCGTTTGTTAGGTTACATGAAACCGCGCGCTATCTCGCTTTTTGCAGTGCTGATTCTCGCGATTTTATCAACGATATTCAATATTTTTAGTCCGAAAGAACTCGGGAAGGCGACTACAGAAATCTTTAAAGGTGTGATGACGCCAGCCGGGATTAACTATGATAAGATTTTCGATATTTTATTCATTGTTTTGATGCTTTATTTAGGTAGTTCGTTGTTTAGCTTCTTGCAACAATATGTGATGTCGAGTGTGGCGCAACGGACGGTTTATGATATGCGTAAGGAATTGAAAGAGAAGATGGCGCGCTTGCCGCTTCGCTACTATGATACGCGTTCAAATGGTGATATTTTAAGTCGTGCGGTAAATGACATGGATAATATCGCCAACACCTTACAACAAGCGTTAACACAAGCAATTACAGCGATTGTACAAATTGTCGGGGTTATGATTATGATGCTAACGATTAGTTGGCAGATGACGTTAATCGTTGTGGCGACAGTACCGCTAAGTATTTTACTTGTAGCGATTGTAGCTAGCCGCTCGCAAAAATATTTCGGTGCCCAACAAAAAAATCTCGGCGTTCTAAACGATCATGTCGAAGAAACATTTGGCGGACATACGATTATTAAAGCGTTCGGACAAGAGAAGAAGACGCTTGCGACATTTGATGTTGTAAATAAAGATTACTATACGGCAGCTAAAAAAGCCCAGTTTATTTCAGGGATTATGATGCCATTAATGCAATTTGTTGGTAACTTAGGTTATGTAGCAGTCTGTGTCGGTGGTGGTATTTTTGTAACGAATGGTACGCTACAAGTTGGGGATATTCAAGCATTTACGCAATATGTGCAACTGTTCTCCCAACCGATTTCTAGTGTTGCCAATATCTCGAATATCATTCAATCAACGATGGCTTCTGCAGAACGTATTTTCGAAGTGTTAGATGAGAAGGAAGAAGCAGATGTGATTCCAGAAGTTATCGAACACCGCGATGCAGAACAAGATCGTATCGTTTTCGATCACGTGAAATTTGGCTATACTCCTGATAAACCATTGATGCACGATTTGAATATCGATGTGAAGGAAGGTCAAATGGTTGCGATTGTAGGACCAACAGGCGCTGGTAAAACAACGATTATTAACTTGTTGATGCGTTTTTATGACGTGGATGGCGGTAGTATTCGCCTCGGCGGAGTCGATACGCGTGACATGACGAAGAATGGTGTCCGTGAGAAATTCGGAATGGTACTTCAAGATACGTGGTTATTTAACGGTACAATTGCGGAAAATATTGCGTACGGTCGCGATGGTGCAACAACGGAAGAAGTTATCGAAGCCGCAAAAGCAGCATATGCAGATGATTTCATTCGACGTTTACCAGAAGGCTATGACACCGTGCTTAATGAAGAAGGCTCTAACATTTCTCAAGGGCAAAAACAATTGCTTACGATTGCGCGTGCGATTTTGTCAGATCCAAGCATTTTGATTTTGGATGAAGCGACATCAAGCGTTGATACGCGTACAGAACTCAACATTCAATTAGCAATGGGGAACTTGATGGAAGGGCGCACAAGCTTTGTTATTGCCCACCGTCTATCAACGATTCGCGATGCTGATTTAATTCTAGTAATGAATCACGGAAATGTTATTGAACAAGGAACGCATAAAGAATTGCTTGATGAACATGGCTTCTATGCTGATTTGTATAACAGTCAATTCAGCGGAGACCAAGCGGTATAATAAATCAGCGTGTCGACAAACGCCCACCTCCGTCGTTAAAAGCTCCGTTCCGATGCTCACGTACCTCAGTACGCTCCGCGTCGGTACTCGCTTTTGCCTAGGATCTGGGCATTTGTCGACACGCTGAGGTTTGGAGACACGGACAGGTTTTTATTTAAAATATAGTCTGGTTATAGTAAATAAGAGACGCTACTGGCTTTTTGGCTGGTGGTGTTTTTGTGTGAAAATAAAAAACTACGGTGAAACATCGAATAGTAGTTCGAGGTTTCGCCGTAGTTTCTTAATGTAATATGGAACCCTTCTTCTTTGAAGGGAAGTTATCGTGTTCTTTCTTTGCCTTGTCGTAAGCGGCTTGCGAGAAATGACGTTCATTGCTGGCGTTTTTAGCGCTCCAATTTTTTGAGGCTGTTGCTCCATGTGCGGCTAATTTGTCTGAGAAAAGTTGATTTAACATTGAAAGCACCTCCTAGTGATCTTTCTGTTATTATACCACGAAATTTTAAAATTGGCGCCCTTTCTTTAAGAAAAAATGATATGCGTAATCATTAAAGACAATTGGAGGGCATCCCTTATCTTTTCTAGCAATAATGGTAGGACTTGTACCGTTTAAACTATTGTCTAAAATAAGATATTCATCCACGCTATCTTTTAGTGCTATAAAATTCTTAGCGACAGCGCTATTTGTTTTTTGTACAACTTCTTCGGGGACATAGCGTTGATTTTCTGCAAATCGTGCTTTCACACGTCTTTTGGCAACGGAAATATCGACGTCAATAATGATTAGTTGAATAGTGTATTGCTTTTGCTTCAGTTGTGATATCAAGCGTTTATATTTATTATGATTAGCGAATGTACCATCATAAATAAGCGATAGGCGGCTTTGAATCGCAGTATGAAGCAGGTTTTTCGCGATATCGGTACTTTCTTCGTGAACTAAGTCGGAGGCAGTAGAAATATGTTGTTGCATGAATTTGCTGTATTCAGGAATATGTTCTTTGATCGCATCAGAATCAACAACGACAAATCCTTTCGTGCCAATGATATCTGTTGCAACACTTGTTTTTCCAGCGCCTGATCCACCGCCTAAAATAATTGCTATCATCCCTTGGCTCTGTGCACCAGATAAGAAATGACGTGCAATGTCTTCATGTAACTGTCTTCTTGTCGTAGTGTAAACACCATTACTTGAAAATCGGCTTTTAGTATCTAGTTGTATCATGTAAGCATCTCTCCATTTTGTGTGATGATATTATTCTATCACGAATTGAAATATAAATGTACTAATAACATGCGCTTAAAACAGAAAATGTTTGAAGCCTAAAAAACGTGGAATTTTATAAAGATAGTAAGGGGGAATTTAGCGTGAAAAAAGTATTTTGGAGTATTGGTGTTGTTTTTCTGGCGTTAGGGGTTATTTTTGCGGTTAGTGGGAAAGTGGATGCGGCGACGAATGATGCGCAGCGATTTAAAACCGTGGGGGCGAACAAACAGTTGATTTTAGTGACGACGCCTGGTTATAAGTCGAACAAGGCAACTATTCAGACATTTGAGCGGGATAGTAAAGGTGTGTGGCAACGCAAGGCGCTGATGTATGGCTATATTGGTCGTGATGGTTTTGCGAAAACAATGCGGGAAACGGTAGTGGAAAGTCCTCGAGGAAAATTCACAATTGGCACAGCATTCGGTCGTTATGCTAACCCGGGAACGAAAATGCCTTATCGCAAAACATCAACGCGAGATGTTTGGGTAGATGATGTGAAGTCCAAACTATACAATTCATGGCAAGTACTTCCCGTTAATAACCGCTGGAAGTCTGCTGAAAAATTGTATCAACCTGCGTATAATTATGCGTTTGTTATCAACTATAATGCACTTAGAAAACCTGGCTGGGGTTCGGCAATCTTCTTCCACGTATCAAGCAGTTACACGATGGGTTGCACCGGAACAAGCCAAGCCAACGTAGTCAAAATTTTAAAATGGCTAGATCCTAAGAAAAAACCAGTGATTATTCAAACGCCGAGAACGGAATTAAGTCGCTACTAATATATGACGCCTCCTTGTTTAGGAGGTTTTTTTTATTGCTCACTACTGCGCATCGTTTACAATTTTCTAAGAATGGGTATTAATTACCAATTGAAGGACGGTGTATGTAGCCGAAATAAAGGAGGAACCGATCATGCGCTTTTTTCTTAGGAGAATGGTGCTGATAGTTATGATGGCTCTATCGATATGTGTCGTAATGATAGCCACAGCAAGTTCCGCAGATACTTTAAAGGCAGCAAGTACAGCCCCTGTTACGGTGAGCAAATATCCAAACGGGTCATCACTACCAGCGCAAACGCCAACAACGACTATGCCAAAAGTGAACGCAGTAACACCGACGAATCGGGTTTTAGTTATTTTAGTAAGTTTTAAGGACAGCGCGATAAAACAAACGGAAGCTAGCTGGAATCAAAAAATATTTAGCGCAACTAGCAAATCAGTGCGGCTTTATTATGCGCAAGCAACGAACGGCAAACGTATTCTGAACCCGGCAAAAGAAACATACGGTACGGCAAACAATGGTGTCGTAAAAGTGAAATTAAATAGGAATCATCCGCGAACTGGCACCGCGATTGATACGCGAAATCAATACATCGTACGAGATGCTTTAACGGCAGCCAATCCATATGTTAATTTCGCGCAATATGACACGAATAAAAACGGTCGGATTGAAGCGAGCGAGCTGCATATTATGACTATCGTGGCTGGGCAAGAGCGAGCGTACTCCAGCGCCGCGCCTTCTATTTGGGGACATATGTGGGGAATGGCTTTCAATATTACACCGAAATTAGACGGGAAAACTTTTTTCACATATACGCAATTCGGCGAAATGCATGGCACGCATATGGCCACAATCGGCGTCATCGCGCATGAATTCGGACACGATTTAGGATTGGTAGATTTATATAATACAAGTGGAACAGGAAGTGGCCTCGGAACGTTTAGCTTGATGGCTAAAGGCGCGTGGGGCATCGCTGCGGGAGATAGTTATCCAGGACAGACGCCCATTTTACTAGACGCCTATTCCAAAGTGAAAATCGGAGCCGTGACGCCGAAAGTGGTGAACACAACAGTTACGTCGACGCAAACGCTCTACGCAGGAAGCACCATTTTGCGAATTAATACGAGTTCTCCAAAAGAGTACTTTTTAATCGAAAATCGGCAGTTTATCGGTTTTGATAAGGCGCTTGCTAGTAAAGTTTTTAAAGGCGGGCTTGCGGTTTATCGTGTGAATACGAATTATGGCGGCAATCAAACGGTCGGAAAGCAGCTGGTCACAATGCTTGAGGCGAACCAAGGCATTGCGGGCTATTCGCAATTGAATAGTAGTTCGACGTTGATATCCGATGCACTCTACTATGTTGGCACAGGTTCAAGAGGGAAAGCTCAGCAAATTTATCTGAACAACCGAACGAACCCATCGAATCGGCTAAGTAATGGCACGTATCCTAATTTCTCATTCCGCGTTACCACCAAACCAGGCGCAAGCATGTCAGTCGTGCTTGGCCCAGCCTATCCAGTTTCCGGAATGACTCTAAATCGCAGTGGCGTTTATATCAAGACAAACACAAGCTTCCAAATGATCGCCACAATTACGCCAAGCATCGCATCCAACAAAGCCATCACTTGGACAACCTCCAATTCGAAAATAGCAACAGTCGATGCAAAAGGAAAAATAACCGGGAAAGCAGTTGGCAAAGCAACGATAACCGCAAAAACACAAGATCGAGGCATAAAAGACACAGTACTCATTCAAGTAACAAAATAGTAAAGCTTGACATAATAGAAAGGTACCTTTATAATAATAAATGAAGGTACCTTTCTATTATATAAAATACAATGGAGGAATTAAAAATGACAGAGAACAAATTCAATTTAATGAAACAATTTATCCAATTCAATCGCTTACTACACAGCTATCAAAACAGTAAACTTCGCAGCTTCGGCCCATTAGGCAATCCGTATAGAGGACAAGGCCGTGTCCTTGCACTTTTAAAAATGAAACCCGAAATCACGCAAAAGGAGTTGGCTTTCTTGTTGGATATGCGAGGTCAATCACTAGGTGAACTATTGTCAAAACTAGAACGCAGTGACTATATTACGCGGGAACCATCAGAAGCTGATCGTCGTGTGATGAATGTGAAATTAACGGAAGCTGGCGCAGAAGCAGCAGAACAAGCTCAAGATGCCGAATATGACAGCAGTAACTTGTTCGACGTGTTAAGTGAGGAAGAACAAAATAACTTACACGACTATATGCAACGCGTCACTGACGAGTTAGAGAAACAATTAGCTGATATGCCAGAAGGAAGCCCAGATTTCATGGATCCTCGGATGCATGGCAGAGGAGGCCGTCCTGGTTTTGGTCGCGAAGGCTTTGGAGGTTTCCGCCGTGGTGGTCACGGTGACCCAAGATTCGCAGAAGGACATCCTGGTTTTGACGGAATGCGTGGCGGTATGGGACCAGATCGTTTCGGCGAACGCCCAATGCCAGAACGCGATTTCGAAGACAGAGAACAAAAATAAAATTTTGCACGGAAGAATCCTTGATAAAAGCTATATCAGGGGTTCTTTTTTTGCATGAAAAAACCAGCAAACAGTCGCGTTTACTGGTCGTTTTTTTATTGATTTTTTCGCAATGCAACAGGTTTATCGAGAATTTCTTTCATGATAATGGCTTCCTGCATCTTACCACGGACACGTTTTCTAGCGGCAGTGTGTTCATGATGTGAATGTCTAACATCGTGATAAGGATCGTGGCTTGTGTTTGTCATTGCATCTTTGATAACAGTATCCTTATAAGCAGTAGGTTGTGCTTTCTTTGCTGGCTTCTTTTTGGTTTGCTGATGTTTTGCACGTTGTTGCGGAGCTTTAGGCTGGCTGGCTTTCTTCTTCGCTTCTTCTTCGGGCTCGGCTTTTTTGAAATAACTTAAAATCCCGACGATAATCCCAATAATAACGACAGCACTACCAAACCAGTCTCCAATGTTGGAAAAGATATCTTCCATTTTTGTTGCACCTCCAGCGGGCGACGAATGCCCACCAAACTTATTTGTCTTCTTTAGCAATGGCTTCTCGCATTGTTGGGGTTGTTCGAAAGAAATGAGTTACAACCCCAATATAAGTACGAACAAAGTGAGTAGTTAGTCCAGCTAACGACGATGCCCGCTAAACTTATTTATCTTCCTTGGCAATGGCTTCTCGCATTGTTGGGGTTGTTCGAAAGAAATGAGCTACAACCCCAATATAAGTACGAACAAAGTGAGTAGTTAGTCCATCAAACGACGATGCCCGCTAAACTTATTTATCTTCCTTCGCTATAGCCTCACGCATTGTTGGGGTTGTTCGAAAGAAATGAGTTACAACCCCAATATAAGTGTGAGCAAAGTGAACAGTTAGTCCATCAAACGACGATGTCCGCTGAACTTATTTATCTTCCTTAGCAATGGCTTCTCGCATCGTCGTATCCGCCTGCACATTATCCATTCTGTAATAATCCATCGCGCCAAGTTTGCCGCTTTCTAGTGCTTTGGCAAGGGCTCTTGGAACTTCAGCTTCGGCTGCTACTACGACAGCGCGGTTTTCTTGTTCTAAGGCAATGGCTTCGGCTTTACGTTTGGATGCAGCGGCTTGGGCTACTTCCATGTCGGCATTGGCTTTTTCGATGTCTAGTTTGGCTTTGATGTTGTCACCGATACGCATTTCTGCAATATCAATAGATAGAATCGTGTAGGCTGTGCCATCGCCAAGACCTTGTTCTTGTACTTTTTTCGAAATGCTGTTTGGGTTTTCAAGAACGTCTGTATGTTCGCGCGTTTCACCGACTGTAGAAACGACGGCTTCACCGACACGGGCAATAACGGTATCTTCACCAGCACCACCGACGATGCGGTCAATATTTGATTGTACGGTAATTTGCGTGATAACTTTTACTTCAACACCGTTTTGCGCAACACCGGTAAATTCAGGTGTACGAATAACTTTTGGTGTAACGGAAGTTTGAACAGCTTCTAAAACGTCACGTCCTGCAAGGTCAATCGCAGCGGCACGGCTGAAATCAAGCTCGATATTGGCACGGTGCGCGGCAATCAAAGCATCCACCGTTTTATCAACGTCCCCGCCTGCTAAGTAATGGCTTTCCAATTGGTTTACTTCTAGTTCAAGTCCAGCTTTTACAGCTTTAATTAATGGCTTAACAACGCGCGAAGGAGTTACCCGGCGCAAACGCATACCAATTAATGTACCCAGGCCAACACGAACTTGCGCAGAAATAGCACTAATCCAAAGCCCCACAGGTACAAGTGTGAAAAATATAATCAAAACAATAACAATTAAAACAGCAATAATAATAGGTCCAATCATGAATTATCTTCCTCTCTTTTTAGGTCTTCATTTACTAAAACATAGCCAATATCAATACCAACAACGACGATAGGAGTTCCTATATCTAAATAACCATCCTTGAGTCTGGCGTCATACCATTCACCGTCGATAATAACTCTACCAATCGGTTTCAGTGTTGTTCCAGCTTTACCGTGCTTGCCCATCACTTTGTCTCGTAGCGCTTTCATTCGTTCGATTTCGCTATCCGCTAAAAAACCACGATGCACAAGTCCCCAGGATTCGCCGTATACAAGATCGTCCTCTGTGTATTCGCGTGCCATTCTGCCTCACCATCCTTACGATATAGATTGCTTACTTATAGTATAACCTATTTTAGCCTGCGAGTGGTGAAGATTCTGCAAATAACGCATATTTAAATAAAAGCATTGACACCGCGACATGTTATATGGTTTATAATGGAATGAAGTAGTCAATGCTAGAGGAGAATTTAAAAAGGGGGAGCAAAAATGATGACTTGGAATGAAGAAATGGTGATTGAGGCGAATATTGAGGTGATTTGGAACTTGTTTCAACTGGAAAATATTCAGCGAATCATGCCTCAAATTATTGAAAATGAAGTTATTGAGATGAAAGAAGGCATCGTGGGTTCGCGATACCGCCAGAAATACCAAGAAGGAAAGCGTGTGGAGACATACATAGTCGAGGATTTGGCGCACGAAGATACGCCAGAACGAAAACATAACACGAGCGGTTTCGTACTTGCCAAAGCATTCAAAATCGAGACCTCCTTTACATTAGAAAAAATCGACGAGAAGTCGACGCGATTTATTTATAGCGGCTCCAATCAAGGTATTAATTTTCTAGGAAAAATATTAATGAAGCTTAGCAGTTCTAAGAACAATGATAAAGTCGTTGCAGATTTCATGAAGCGTGTAGAAACAGAGGCGCTAAAAGATAGCCATTAAAAAATCGGAGGCGAGTATCTCATTCGTAGATACCAGCCTCCGATTTCGTTTATTTATCTTTCGTCAAAACACCGTCAAGCATGCGGTACACGTGATGGCACAAATCAAGCATTCGCTCATCATGCGTTACCATAATCACGGCGCGTTCTTGGTTTTCAATCTCCGCACGAAGCAATTCTACAACTTCACGACCACGCGTGGAGTCAAGGCTTGCGGTCGGTTCGTCCGCCAAAATAATCGCAGGCTCATTAATCAGCGACCGCGCAATGGCTACCCGTTGTTTTTCCCCACCAGACAAATCTTTTGGATAAAATTGCAACCGGTCGCCAAGCCCTAATTGCGTTAGCAACGTTTCACTTTTCTTGGCTAGTGCTTGTTTTTCTTGTCCTGCTAATTTGCCGATGAATTCTAGTTGTTGTTGTACTTTTAAATATGGAACAAGATGAGCCGCTTGGAAAATGAAGCCGACTTCGGATAAGCGTAACTCTGTCTGTTCCTTTTTTGATAGGTCGCTAATGATTTTGCCGTTGATGGAGATGTTACCTGATGTTGGTGTCAAAAGTGCTCCGGCCAGCGATAAGAAAGTACTTTTACCAGAACCGGAAGGACCGACGATGGCTATCAATTCTCCAGCGTTTGCTTCGAAGCTCGTTTCACGCAAAGCATGAATCGTTGTTGGACCAGATGGATAGTTTTTCGTTACATTTTCAAATTTTAAAAGAGCTGTCATTATTGATCGCCTCCTCGAATCGCGTCCAGCGCGTCTACTTTAGCAATTTTGATAAGCGATAGTAGGGAACCTATAACAGCCACAGCGAAAAATAGCACACTGTAAAGCGCCATCGTCATACCTGTTAAGCGGAATGGCATCGCATCAGGCATAATTGTCGAAAGCCCAGCCGTCGCAGCAATACTTATCCCGATACTGATAACAGAAATCAAGACAACTTGTGACACAACGCTTGCTACTAAATAACTTGTCTTCGTTCCAAGTGCTTTCAAGACACCGAACTGTCCTGTTTTTTGGAGCGTCATAACATAGAAGAAAGCCGTCAAAATAAAACCGCCAATGACAATCAAGAAGAAAATCATCATATTAAGTGTCATTTGTTCTGCCGAATAACCAGGAATTTGACCGAGGAAATCTTTATGCGAAATCACCGTCAAATCTTTATTACTCAGTTTTACCGTATTGTCCGGATTATTTGCTAGAATCGCAACCGTACTTGTTTGTGGAATCTTTTGATGATATAGCATCGGATTAATTGCTTGCCAAACGGCCATATTCATATAAACAACAGGGGCATGGCTATACTTCTGATCTTTCGCAAAACCAATAACGGTCATCTGCTTATTTAAAATGTCGTCCTCCAGCACATCGCCGACCTTGAAATCACCTTTTAATGAGGCATCTAGAATAACGCCATCTTGATTTGTTAAGCTCATCTGCGAACCAGTCGTTACTTTTGGCTCCAAGAAGCTACCCGGTGTAATCGCGAAAATCGCCATACTGAATTTCTTGCCATCATCTGCACGTTTCAATGTTTGCATCGATTGACCAAGCACTGCAGCATCTTTCACGTTCTTATCTTCCTTGATCGCCGCTAAATCCGACTCAGGAAATAACGAACGCTCCACTTTGCCTTGTGCATCTTTTGCCAGCGCATAATAAGGCACATCATTATTAGCAACCGACGAAGCATTATCATACGCTAAACCATTCGCAAGCCCAGATAAAAATAACGACAACAGCACGATCAAAATCATAATGCCAGTCACTAAAATATAGCGCAACTTCGAATAAAGCAATTCACGAAGCCCTAAAAACATATCATCTCCAACTCCTAACCTTTTTTACATTCCAACATTAAGTATAGCAAAAACTTCACAAAAAACCGACCAACTCAGCTTCTTTGTAAGCCGTCAATCAGACAAGCCACACCTTTTTGCAACGTTTCTTTCGGACAAGCAATGTTCAACCGGACAAAACCAGTACCCGCAACACCAAAACCAGAACCCATTTGTACGCCGACACCAGCATCAATTAAGTTTTGATAAATCGTTTTTTCATCGGCTTCTAAGTTACGGCAATCCAACCACATTAAGTACGTCGCTTCTTGCTTCGTTACAACAACCGCTGGGCAATGTTTCTCGATTTCAGCTTTTGTATATTCATAATTCGACCAAATATAATCGCGTAACTCATCCACCCATTCTGCGCCGCCACGGTACGCTGCTTCCATACCAACCGCGCCAAACGTATTGAGCTCAGGTCGAGATGTATACTTCGCTTCATATTCAAACTTCTCTTGGAAAACTGGATTCGTCGTAATAAAATAAGAAGCTTTAATCCCCGCCAAATTAAATGTTTTCGTAGGAGCCATCAATGTCACGATTTGATCCTTATAATCAGGCGCAGCAACAGCAAGTGGCGTATGTTTAAACCCAGGCATCGTCAAATCCGAATGAATCTCATCTGAAATAATCGGCACACCACAACGCGCGCAAATCTCTGCCATTTTTGCAAGTTCGTCTGGTTTCCAACTACGAGAACCAGGATTATGCGGATTACAAAGAATAAACAGTTTCACTTCTTGTACTTTTGCCTCAAAATCTTCCCAATCAATGCGGTAAGTCGCATCTTCATAAATAAGCGGCGATATCGTGACCACACGCTCTGTTTGCGCTGTCACAAGAAAGAACGGATGATACACCGGCGAATGCATCAAAACCTGATCGCCTTTTTCCGTCAAGGAACGGATAATCATCGAAATCGAAGGAACAACCGCGGCGTTCAAGAAAATCGAAGAAGCATCGACTTTATATTGGTGACGCTCATCTAACCATTTGATAATACTTGGTTTTAACGCTTCCATCGTCATCGAATAGCCAAAAATACCATGGTCTAGCAACTTCTGAAAAGCTTCGTGGACAGTATGCGGCGGCCTGAAATCCATATCGGCAACCCACATCGGAATAATATTCTCAGTTCCAAATAAATGTTTTACATCATCCCACTTCTCACTATTTGTTCCAATTCTTGGGATGACTTCATCAAAATGACTCATCTTCTAATCCTCCCCTAAAATCATATTTCAGTCCCATTGTAACATAATATTAGAATGAAATTATGCACAATTTAAAATCTAATAATTGTGTATTCAAAGTCGTAGTGATATAATTTGTTATTATTGAAAGTGAGAAAGTAGGTGTTATGTAATGAGTGAATTTAAAGTGGGCGACATTATTACAGGCAAGGTGGCAGGTATTCAAGGATATGGTGCCTTCGTCGCGCTTGACGACAAAACGCAAGGATTAGTACACATTTCTGAAATTCATCATGGTTTCGTAAAAGATGTACACGATTTTCTAGAAGTAGGACAAGAAGTAAAAGTCAAAATTCTAGAAATCAATAATGAAAACAATAAAATCAGCTTATCCATTCGCGCCACAGAAGAAGCACCTGCAAGAACAAAACAAGAACCAAGAAAAACACAAACATCATCCACACCAGACGAAGGCTTCAATACACTACGCGACAAATTACAAGAATGGGTAGACAAAGCCGACAAATAAACCGAACCTAGGAGACTTCCCGAACATTGAAGTTTCCTAAAATAAGGTTTTATGCTTTTAATTAACAAACATTTTAGATAACATAGTTAATGACAAATACGCGCGTTTGAATTTTTAGATAATTTTAAATATAAGTTCTAAGGGAGGCTTGTCAATGAAAAGGGTACTGATGGTTAAAGGATTTATTTATAACGAGAAGAAAGATGACATTCTACTTGTAAAAAATCGTGATTTAAAATGGGCATTTCCAGGCGGTAGAGTAGAGACTGATCAAACGTTAGAACAAGCACTGATTGCCAAAGTGAAACAACAAACAGGAATTGATTGTCACATCGATAGCTTACTATATGTAAAAGAACGCAGAACAGCATGGGAGCATGTCTGTCAATTTGTATACCGCGCAACAGCTACCGGAGATTTTTTAACTTTAGAAAAAGACGACAGCGTTTTTCATGCAAGATGGACCTCGATTCCACAAGCCGATGATTTACTACTAGAACAAGACGTGGCGCTGAATAAACTCGTTTTAGAAGATGGCGTTCCCTATATTTTACCTCAAGAAAATTAACGTCCTATTTCTTGCTAAATGGGGTTAGTTGATATAAAGTAAGAACTGTAAATATGCACTAAATTATTGGAGGGAAAACGATGACACACATTCAATTTGATTATTCAAACGCATTGAAATTTTTCGAGCAACATGAAATCGACTATTTACAACCAGCTGTCACTGCAGCACACGAAGCATTACATAATGGCACTGGCGCGGGTAGCGACTACTTGGGATGGATTAACCTACCACGTGACTACGACAAAGAAGAATTCGCTCGCATTCAAAAAGCAGCAGCAAAAATTAAAGCAGATTCAGAAGTATTAATCGTAATCGGTATCGGCGGTTCGTATTTAGGCGCTCGTGCAGCGATTGAAACACTAAATCATGCTTTCTATAACGTACTTGATAAAGAAAAACGCCAAGCTCCGCAAGTATTTTTTGCAGGGAACAGTATCAGTTCAAGCTATCTACATGATTTAATTGACGTAATCGATGGCAAAGACTTCTCTGTCAACGTTATTTCAAAATCAGGAACAACAACGGAACCAGCGATTGCTTTCCGTGTATTCAAAGACTTGCTAGAGAAGAAATACGGTAAAGAAGAAGCAAAATCACGTATTTACGCAACAACTGATAAATCTAAAGGTGCATTAAAAGAACTTTCAGACGCAGAAGGCTACGAAACATTTGTCGTTCCCGATGATGTTGGCGGACGTTTCTCTGTGCTTACAGCTGTAGGTTTATTACCAATCGCAGCAAGCGGAGTAGACATTGACGCGATGATGAAAGGTGCTGACGCAGCCCGCGCTGATTTCAGTAGCCCAGAACTAAGCAAAAACATCGCTTACCAATACGCAGCAGCCCGCAATGTTTTATACCGCAAAGGAAAAGTAACCGAATTACTAATCAACTACGAACCAGGATTACAATATTTCAACGAGTGGTGGAAACAACTATTCGGCGAAAGCGAAGGAAAAGACCAAAAAGGCATCTACCCATCCAGCGCCAATTTTTCAACAGACCTTCACTCATTAGGTCAATATATCCAAGAAGGACGCCGCAACATTTTTGAAACAGTTGTCAAAGTTGCTAAAGCTCGTCACGAGATCACAATCAATAAAGAAGATAACGATTTAGACGGCTTGAACTACCTTGCAGGAGAAACAGTAGACTACGTGAACGACAAAGCCTTCCAAGGAACACTTCTAGCACATACAGATGGCGACGTTCCGAATTTTGTAGTAGAAGTTCCTACATTAGATGCCTACACATTCGGCTACCTCGTGTACTTCTTTGAAATCGCAGTAGGCGTAAGCGGCTACCTAAACGGCGTAAACCCATTCGACCAACCAGGCGTAGAAGCATACAAAGCCAACATGTTCGCCCTTCTGGGCAAACCAGGCTACGAAGACAAAAAAGCAGAACTAGAAAAACGCTTGAAATAATACCAGTCTGCGTGATACTTCTTTACTAAGGAGTACCACGCAGCTTTTTAATAGACAAAGGAGGCGGTCCCGATACTTTCCATAGAACGCAAACAAGCCATACTCAACTACGTCAAAAACAAAAAAATAGCAAGCGTCGCAGAATTATCCCGACATTTCAACGTCCACGAAGTCACCATTCGCCGCGATCTCACAACTCTAGAAAACGAAAAGAAACTAAAGCGCACCCACGGCGGCGTCATGATAGAAGAAAAAATCATTTCCGAACCAGATTTCCAAAAACGCGAAGAAGTTCAATACGAAGAAAAACAACGAATCGCAGAATACGCCTCATCACTAATTAAAGATGGCGATACAATCATCCTAGATTCAGGAACAACAACCGGTCACATTGCCCGATCTCTAACTAAACGAACCAAGCTAACCGTTATCACAAACGATATCAACGTAGCAGCAATCCTTCGCAACACATCCATCAAAGTAATCGTAACAGGCGGTGTCATCTATCCAGAAACATACATGCTAAATGGAATGATCACAGAAGAAACCCTTCGCAACCTCCATGTACATAAAGCATTCGTCACCACCCCAGCCATCGATTTAGAAAAAGGATTAATGCATTACGACGAGTACCTAGTCCCGGCCAAAGTACAAATGCTTCATTCCGCGACAGAAGTTTTCTTAGTAACAGACCACACAAAGTTCGGCAGGATCTCATTATACAAATATGCCGATTTTAGCGATATCACAAGCATTATCACAGGAAATGAACTAGATACTTCATTAAAGGACAGCTTTTCAGAAAAAGGTCTAATCATCCACACAGTCTAGCCAATATACAACAAAATAAATATTTATAAATAAATTTGCAAAATACTATTGCGTTTGTCCAATATACATGGTATTCTATTACTCGTGCCTCTTATATAAGGTTTGCAGAAACAGCCAACCGCAAAGGCTAGTCAAGAAAAACACACAACATTTCAGCAAAAAATAACATCAAAACTTTTATTCAAAAATAAGTTGAAAAGTGTTGACAAAGATTAGCCCTAATGATACTATAAGAAGGTCGCTGCTAGATACAAGTAGCCGAGAGATTGCTCTTTGAAAACTGAACAAAAAACAAAGATAAAACCAAGAAAACAGCAATGTTTTCAGGTAAGAATCGCA
>NZ_JNFA01000006.1 GCF_000766865.1 Listeria booriae | reverse complement strand
GGACAACATTGTGCTGGAAGGTCACATCTCGACTGTTGGGGTAACGGACATAATAAGCCAGACCTGGGTCAGGGTGCTGCATCTTGCGCATTGTGGCACAAACATTGTATCGCTGTGCTGGTTTCCCAGCTGATTCCATATGTCCGATAGTTCTTGTAAGCGTATTTTCTACTCGCATATTTTCCACCGAGTAACCAATAATACCATCATCCTTCACATTCTCGACTTTCATCGCATGATTGGGTGCGGTAACAGCTGTTGTGCCACGAATCGTGACGTTTTTAGCCAAATCAATTGTTACCCCGCTTCCAGCCATATTTTGGATATCCACGTCTTCAATGGTCAGATTCTGAAGATAATCCTTTGCTGTCGGTGCCTGGGGATTCGAACCTTCCCCATAATTTCCTTTGGCTGTGATACCACCTTGAATATCAGTAGTTACTTTATCTGGGGATTGCAGTCCATCTAAAGTCAAATTACGTATCTTTGTATTACTTTCCATGTCAATCAAGGCGTCATAATAGCGTATTCCATCAATATGCGCTATTGACGATTGGATAAAATCACCAACTATTCGATAAAGCGTTGTTTTTCCCTGCCCTTCTAGAGCCACTCCTTCTAGGAGACTTATTTTATTCTTTACATACCAATCTCCATTAGGTAAACGCACCGTTCCACGTTGCTTCTGTGTATTAGGAAGTTCCTGGTTTGCCCGTTTGATAGCTTCTTCAATCATGTCAGAATTGGCTAATTTAGCAACATCCATAGATCCAGACATCATCGTGTACGAGCTTTGATCTATAATATTCCCTTGTGCATCCAGTATCTGAATCGCGTACATTCCTGTCATTGCCCTAGGCTTTACTGATGTCGTTCGTATCTTGTCGCCCACTACTTCTTGTTGTAAAAACGCCACAATCTGCCCTTCTGTATCCTGATACTGAATCTGTTGTTCGCCTGGTTGGAGCCATTTAACGCCATCCTCTGCTTGTACTTCTCCCTGTGAGCTAGCCACGGTCGCAGGGATTTTTTCTCCTTCCGGTGTATATACGTTTAATTGACTCGTCTCTCCCGTCGTCTTTGTCTCTTCGGCCTGAATCGTTTGGGCGAGCGCTTCAAAATGCGCTGTATCCTTTGCCTGTACAGCTGGTAGCGCCTCTAATGGCCGAAAATCGGTCACTTGGTTCCCTGTCAGCCGTAATGTTTGTAGTTGCGTCAATCCTTGCAACGCTTGTACCGAGGTAATCCGATTCATGGAGAGATCCAAGCTCTGTAACTGCGTGAGCTTCGCTAATGGGGTTAAGTCTTGGATGAATTCATTTCGCAAGGTCAGATGCTCTAAGCTTTTCATCAACGCCAATGGTGCTAGCTGTTGAATCCGCCCCCCTTCATTCCCCTCTACATGCAGGGTTTTTAAGTGGGACAACTGTTGAATGCCCGTCAAATCTGCTATCGGTCGCTCGGCGGTATCTGCTAAGGTGATGATTGTCGCTAATTGCTCCGCAGACACAGGCGCTTCTAAGTTGACTCGTTCGGGAAACAACGTTTTTTCTGGATATAACGCTAGATACACCGCGTGTGCTAGGTGTGGATCTGGAAATCGCTCCTGAAAGGACATCTCGATTTCCGCTTGCGTCACTGCCTCGATGGGGTGCTGACCTTCTAGCCAGCTCTCCGCTGGGCTGAATAATAAGGTACCGAGGCACATACCATAACTTGCTTTTTTGATCCATGTTCTTTTCTTTGACATATATTTAACTCCTTTTACACTTACTTGATGGATAACGAAGGAGTAGCCAAGTGCCTACTAGCAACAAGGTGAATCCCCATCCGATGGCATGCGTGGTACGCTCTCCCAATGAGGGCAGGGTCGTTCCTGACACAACTGGCACCACCGATGGACTTGTTTCGGAGGATACTTGCGTCGGTAAAGAGACGGATGGCGTCCTTGTATCTTCTATCACAGGAGATGGTAGGGAAGGCTTCGGTGGCGTGGTGTGTCCCTCCTCTACTGGATCCATCGCTTCGATGGGCTCGTCTGGGGCATAGACAAAGCGTACCGTTTGCCCGGATGGGCCAAAGATTCCCGTCGCGTTCGCTGGGTGTTCGGAGACATGGTACCCTGGAATCACTTTAGCTTTCGCGTGAAACGTCTCCCCTGCGTATCCCTGCAGGATGTCTTCTTCCGCTACGGCTTTCCCTTGGGCATCCACATGTTGTACTGTGACGGGTTGGGCTACCGGCAACGCTTGTTTGGTATAGACAAAGCGAACGGTTTGTGCCACCGCTTGGAAGGTCCCGGTATGATTATTTGGCAGGCTCGTCAGTTGATAGCCTGAAATCGTTTTAGCCTCGGCTTGATATGGGGCACCCAATGCTCCAGTCAAGGTTTCTTCTTGTGTTAGGGCTTGCCCTTGGTCATCGACATACTGCACCGTGACGGGTTGCGCCGTAGGTGGGGCTGTCTCTTGTGCATAGATAAAGGTCACCGTTTGCGCTTCTGTACCAAAAGTGCCCGTTTGATTGGCTGGTGTCGTGACAAGACGGTACCCTGCAATAGCTTGGGCTTTTGCTTCATACGTATCCCCTAAAGCTCCTGTCAACACTTCTTCTGATGCTACGACCTTCCCTTCGGTATCTAGATGGCGCACTGTGACTGCTTGGCTGACAGGGACGGCTTCCTTGGTATAGACAAAAGTCACCGTTTGCGCCTCGGTGCCGAAATTTCCTACCCGATTAATCGGTTCTTCGATTAGCTGATACCCGTCAATTGTTTTAGCTTTGGCTTCATACGCTTCGCCCAGCACTCCCGTTAGACGTTCCTCTGGAGCTAAAACTTCGCCTTGATCATCCACATAACGGACAGTGACGGGTTGGACGGTTGCTTTGGCAGGAAGCACTCGCTGCTTAAAATCTACCCTAATGTAGCGATCGGTACCGCTTGGCTCAGATAGACTTTGTGTGAAAGTAACATTTCCCATCCCAACCTTACTATACGTGGCATATTGGCCATCATACGCTTTCATACCTTCCCACTTTCCATCCACCATGACCCCACCAAACAGCACCTGCTCTCCTGTGGGATCAAAAGCCTGCATAAAAACAGGTTCCCCAACATAGGCATCTGGGAGAGTAATATTTCCTACAAGGACCCACGTAGCATTCGGATCTTGAATCAAGGGTAAGTGTTGTAACGGTCGAAAATCACTCACAGTGGAGCTCAAAAATAACTTCTTCAGGTGCGTCAATTGACGAAAAGGGGCCAAGCTTTGAATGCGGTTTTCTCTCGCAAAATCGATATGTTCTAGTTTCGTTAATCCCGCAATCGGGCTAGCATCTGTGATTTTGTTCTCACTTAAATTTAGATACGTCAGATTGGTTAAGTTTTTTATTCCTGAAATATCTGAAATTGCTTGGTTTTTTACCGCTAATACTTTCAGTTTAGTCAGGTTGGAAAGTACGTCTAGATTCTCTATATATCCACTAAAACCACTTGTTGTGCCAACCCATAAATCCTCTAGATTTCGAAGGTACTGGACCCCCTCGATATTACCGATAGGATCGCCCAGAGCAGGATCATCTTCGATGATTGTCACTCGATCTAATTCTGCTTGTGTGACCTCTTTTTTTACATCTATGTTATTTGGGTGCGTTTGTGGATAGATTTCCATCGCCACTTGCAACGCTAATTTGGAACTTGGAAAAATACTCGCAAAAGTACTTCCTGCTGGTATGGTGGTTACTTTCGTTTCCCTTTCTGTTTGCGTTGTTTCCACTGCTTGAACCTCATTTGCGGGCACAGCATAAGGTAAACAGCCATTCGTGACTAGCACTCCTGCAAGCCCTATGCTCATCCACACTTGGCGCTTCCTTCCTTTTTGATTAGTTGACATTGACTCCACTCCTCCTTTATTACACTTCTTGTTCCTCGTATTTTATTGAATTGAAAAGACCTTGTAACAGCCTCATGGCTCCTCCATTTTTCAATTGTATCTGTTTTCACATGTAATTGCTGTATACATAATAAGACATTTTTTCTTCAAAAAAATAGTAAGATAGCGCTTTCTTTAAACTATTTCCAACCTACTGGCCAAATTGACGTTTTTAAGAAGGTCGGCTACCACGCCACCAACAAAAAAAGACACACGTATTTGCGCATCTTTTTTTAGGTGAATGACTTTAATAATACTTCCGCAACCCCGTCTCCAACGAATCTTCCACCACAAACCCCAGTTTCTTTATCTTCTCAATATCCGCATATGATTTTTGAATATCGCCGGCTCTTGCGGTTTGGTATGTCAGCGGTAATTTTTCACCAGTAATGGTTTCATACATGCCAATCACTTCAAGCAAGGTGTGCCTTTGATCGGAGGCAATGTTGTACACCTCAGAAGTACTTTCTTCTGATTCTGCCAGCAAAATTAAAGCATTCACCACATCGCCTACATAAACAAAATCACGAACTTGCGAGCCGTCTCCATAAAGTGTGAAATTCGCTGTTTCGTCGCCTGCTTTCACTCGCTGGAAACAATCCGTCAAAATAGAAAGCACGCCAGAATACGGGGATGTAGGGTTTTGCCTTGGCCCATACACATTGAAAAAGCGAGCCGCACTGCTTTTTAGGCCAAATAATTGGCTATACGTAATGACATAGCTTTCGGACGCCCATTTATCAATGCCGTACGGAGTAATTGGCGCAATAATCGACGACTCCTTTTTAGGAAGCGTTGGCTCACTCCCATACACCGCAGCCGACGACGCAAAAACAAATTTTTGAATGTGAGCCGCTTGTTGTTGTGCTGCGTGTAGTAAATAAATCGTGCCATTCATATTGATACGGTGTGTCTCCACTGGATTTTCAATCGATGCCGCAACACTGGCCACGGCTGCTAAATGAAAAATATACGTAAAAGTATAGGTTGCAAATACTTGCGCCACGTCTTCTTCTTGACTAACATCGCCAAAAACAAAATCGAGATGAGGACTTTCCGGGAGATTCATCATGGTACCTGTACTCAAATTATCTAGTACGACAATATGGTATTTTTGAAGTAATTTCTCGACGAGGTGGCCACCTATAAATCCTGCGCCGCCAGTAACTAGAACTGTTTCTTTTTTCATGCTATATCACTCTTTCTTCGTTTTTTTAGTCGCACGTTTTGTATGATAAATTGGAGATTTCGGAGGTTAATGAGGAGCAGTAAGCTGACTGCCAGCGTGTTGCTTAGTAGTTCTGGGACTTTGCTTTGGTATAGAAATAAGGCTTGAATGGCTAAGACGCAGATGGCTGGTATTAGTGTGATGTATTGAATGCGGATTTTGACGTATTTGCGGGTTTGCACCAGTCGGACGAGCCATACGAAGAAGAAACTGACAGTCGTTGCGATGGCCGCCCCATAAAGCCCAATCCGCGGAATGAGCACAAGATTCAGCCCAACGTTCAGCAATGCACCGACTAAAGATGTGATGAAAACCTGATTTGTACGCATTTGCACGGCATAAATCACACCAAGAAATCCTGAAAAACTAGCGAACATCACGGCAAACAACTGAATCGGAACAAACTTCCAAGCTTCAAAAAAGGCACTGCCTAATCCGACGCCAAATCCCCATTTTAAAACAGAGAGAATCAGTGCCCCAGCAATAATCATGAACGAAGCTAAAGCGTTAAACACACTGGAATAAAAGCGGTCGCGGTCTTTTTGACTACCTTCTTCAATCGCCGTTAGTTGCCATGCTTGCATAAAGATCGAACTGAGCGTGTTCAGAATAACCGGTATTTTATTGGCCACCGCGTAATAACCATTGGCCGTAAGCCCCAATACGGACTGGATAATGAGCCGATCTGACGTATCCATTACCCACCACATCAACGTATTAGGAATGAGTGGCAAACTATACGCCAACATTCGCTTCATTAGCGCTCCATCTCGCGGAGAACCGGCTAGTTTTTTGGCTATGTTTCCACTAAAACTGAACAACATTATATTGCTAAGCGTAAACGCAATCACCATGCCAATGAAATAACCCATAATTCCAACGTGAAAGAACACAATCAAAACACTCACAATAGAAAAAATCATAATCGCCGTCAAAAGCCCATTGATCACGTATAATTTGATGCGACCCGTTCCTCGTGCATATTGTGCAAACACTAGATTTGTCGCCTGTGCAAAAATAATCGCCGCAATTACTAATGTGTCCATCTCAAGCCCGAAAAACAGAATACCAATCACGCTTCCCGACAGGAAAAACAAACCGACAAACGCACAGATGATAAGTCCATTCAGCAAGACACTGCCCTGGTTCTCGTCCTCTTTCATAACAAACCGAAGTACCGCGTCATAAATAGATAGCGTCACAAAAGGCAAACACAGATTAATAATGACCGAAATCAGCTCAACCTCACCGTATTCTTGCGGATTTAAATGATGCGTGAAAACCACAGCGAGTAGTAAACTAATCAGCTTACTTCCCATACTCCCAATCGAGAAAAGGATGGTATTTTGAAATAATTTTTTGTATTTACTGCTCATTCACTCGACTCATTTCTTAATTTAGTGTGTTTGGACAATTTTATTCAATGTTTGAGTTAGCAAGGTGGACGACGTGTTGCTCGTATAAGGAAAGTACACCACATCCACATCGTTCGCTTTTAAAATGCGTTCTGTTTCTGTGAACAAAGGGCTTCCCTTCCAATCAGAGCCAACAAACATGACGTCAAACTGGAATTTCTCCATCGCTGCTATTTTGTCACGCGTTGTTTGGGCTGTGACCTCATCGACAAAGGAGATGGCTTGGACGATTTCTAACCTCTCAGCAAATGGAATGACTGGTGTTTTATTTTTATAGCTCTGCACCAACTCATCTGTGCTCACCGCGACAATGAGATGTTCGCATTGCTCCTTGGCTTTTTTTAAAATATTGAGATGTCCGATATGGAATAAGTCGAAAACACCAGAAGTGTAGCCTAATTTATATTTTTTCATAAAGTCGTACCATCCATTTCTAAAAATTCTAAAATTCGCTTCGCTGCATTGTTATCATAAAATCGATTCATTTTCGTACATAACTTGGCGCGTTCCAACACATACGCATCGTTATTCACCGCTAACTCCTCGATAAACTGTAGAAAATCCGCTTCTGTATGAATCTTCGTTCCTGGCATATAATCCAACGGCTCATCGACAAGAAAACCGCGGCCAGAGCTATAATTCGCCATGTCTCCAAGCTCAAACCCAATCGGCTTATTCAGCAACAAATAATCAAAATACACCGAAGAAAAATCCGTAATAAGCGCGTCAGATTGGCCCAATAAGGCGTATAAATCGATTCGTTCCTGCAACATCTCCACATTCGAAAGCGTCACAATATTCGACATTTGATAAAACGGTACGAACCGAAGATCTTGATTGGGGTGAAATTTAATCACGAGTAGCGTTTTAGTTGCCACCAACTTCGCATTCAACTGCTCGAAAAACGTAGGGCTCATCAGCGATACATCGGTCGCACTATCCGTCGCAAAATCCACCCGGTCACTATTACGAATATGTTTAAACGTCGGCAACCAAACAACTAATTTCGTGTACTCATATTTAGCAAGAAAACGCGCCGTACCAGCATCCTCACAAAACAGCTTATCGTTCCTCGGAAAGCCAAGAATTTGCATCTTATCCTCTCCACCGAGTAAGGAAGTCGCGCGCAATGTAGCCGCATATTCGGACGTCGAAAGAATATATGTGTGCGCATCCACCTCTCCGAAACAACCACGACTATCCTTTAATGGCGTCCCGTGCGTTAGGAAAAACCGAATTTGCTGGCCATCCTTGCGATATCCCAATACTTCATGCGTATAAAAACAATATTTCGCGACGCAACTATAATACAAATAGCGAATCGATTTTCTAGTTATGCCAGATTTTTTCATGAATCGCACTTTGTCATACCCGAGATTGTTCATCCGTTTAGGGTCCGCGACAAACCAGATAATCTTGTATTTCTGATTCAAACGCTGCCGCATCATCTCTTCAAAAAGTGCCTTAGAGTTATCTTGAAATCCAGACATACTCTCAAAGAGGACAATATTTTTCACTGGAAGTAGGCGGAATAATCCCACCAAAATATACATCAAGCGTTTCATTCGTTAACTCCTATCTGTTTTAGTTTTTTAGGCCATACGTATAGCATGTCGCCCAGTAGAAAATAGCCTCGGAAGTAGCAGCGCATCGCTAAACGGCGGATTTTCTTTAATTGACGGGACTCGGGTTTATGTGTTAATTCCACCCAATGCGGGCATACTTTTTCCAGTTCTTGTTGCATGACTCGAAGGAAGAAGCGTCGCTCACTCTTGTTTTTGATTGTGCTACTTTTGCTCAATGTCATGACATAGCCTAATTGCTCTAAATACATGCCCGCCATCAAGTCCGTTTGCACATCCGGCAGTGTCGCTATTTGTCGCTGCAAGTGCGCTAAAACCTGCAGTATATCTTTGTAACGCACGGTGTTCACGGTATTCGTTTGCGAATCCTCACGCGACTGGTCGTATACATAGAAAGCCTCGTCTATTTTGCACACATTTTCCGCCTTCGCTAACACGAACGGAACCACACCCAAATCCTCATACCACAACCCCTCTGGGAAAAAAACATCTTGCCACAATGCGCGGCGGTACATTTTATTCCACGGTGCCGTTCCAGCTGTAATCGCCGAAGTTCCCACCGCCACATAGTTTTGCTGCTGTTTGTGATTTAAACTGAAATAATCAAAAGCAACAATATCTGCGCCGAGTTCCAATTTTTCAACACATTTCTCTAGTAAATCTGGCAGAAGATAATCATCGCCATCTACCATCAAAAGATAGTCGCCGTTCGCCTGTTCCAGCCCCAAGTTACGCGCACTCGCCTGACCGCCATTCGTCTTGTGTAGTAGCCGCACCCGCGTATCGCGCAATACATATTTCGCCGCCAGCTGAGCGCTCCTGTCCGTTGCCCCATCATCCACAACAATCACTTCAAAATGAGGGTACGTCTGCGCTAAAATGGAGTCTAGACACCGTTCCACATATTTCTCAATGTTATATACCGGAATAATAATTGATACCTTCACTGCTTCCATCCTATTCTCCTTTTCATTCAACAAACGATACGAAATCTTTCAACTTGCCACCATCACGATGAAAAAATGCCTGCTCCACTATTTCGTAAGTCATATCTGTCGCAAAATATTTTTTAATTTCCGCTTCGAGTTGCTGGCGCATCTTTGCTGTAAGTTGCTGCTCCATGCGAAATTCAAGATGTCCTTTTCGATGTTGCAACACTTGGTAATGAATCGCGGACCCACTGTCCATCACGATATTTTTGAAAATATAATAAAACGTTAAACTCGGATACGTCATTTTTTCACCAAAAATTTCTTTGCCGATGCGTCCCATAACAGACTTCACAATCGTGTGCGCCCGCCCGCAAGAACACTGGCTCTCCGTGTCTAGTTCTACATAATCGCCCAACTTGTAACGAATAATCGGGAATGCCTTCGAAAACAGATTGGTCACCAAAATTTCGCCATCTATTACTTCCACAATCACATTCTCCATCGTCATATGCATCTTGCCTTCCGGACACTCGAACGCGATAATTCCCGTTTCCGCGGCGCCATACTCGCTAATCATTTTACGTCCAAATACTCTCTCCACGGTCGGCTGATACGCATCAAAAATTTTCTCAGACGTGCCTTTAATCATTTTCAAATGCGTCTGGACTGGGAGCTTTTCTTGTTCGATTTTGCGCGCGACATGGTAAATCATCGACGAATAGCCTTCCAAATAATCGGCACGCTCCAACTTCTTAATGAACTTATTAATTTCATGCTTCTCATAAGAAAAAATTCGGAATCGGTTGACAAGGCGATCCATTAGTTTAAGTTTCCAATGCTTTTTAATAGCCAAATTGTAGCCCCAGAAATAGCCGTTTCTATCCCAAGGCTTGATGCCATACCAACTGTAACCGCGATGAATAGCTGCACGGTGCCTCGCGTCCCATTCTAAATCGCGCTGGAATGTGAGCGGAGTTCCTGTACTACCCGACGTTTCCGAAAAGAACAGTTTGTCAAAAGTAGCAGTGGCATGAATCGCTTCATTTTCTTGGATTAGGGTTTCTTTTGTTATTGGAGGAATGAGTGGAAGATCTGCCAGTTCTTGAATGTCCATCGGATGAATGCCTGCCTCGTTGAATAACTTCTGATAATACGGGGAGTTCGTATAGGCCCAGTGCACGAGTTCTTGTAATTTAGCTAGCTGATACGCTTCTAATTCCGCTCGCGACCACCTGTCTGTTTCTTGTAAAAATTGTTCTGCTTCTGGTAATACTGGATTACGACGCTTCACGCCTTGTTTGTAAATCCATTGATACATCTTAACGTTCACCTCTTGGCTGGTAGTTCCACATTTCTTTCAGGACTTTCCAGAATAGTTTTGTCTGCCTTTTTTTCAAACAGAATACGGATAAAAGAACAAATGCTGTTGGCGTGTTATACATTCGTTTAAAAAGCGGGCCTTTGCTTACAACTTGTTCCGTGGTGAGCCTTGTTAATCTCGGCTGTACTGCGTGGTAGACAAGTAGTTCAGGATGGAAATACGTGCGGTAAGATTGGCGATGCAAGTCCGCTAAAAAAATGTTCTCTTCTCCCGAAATATAATCACCACCTAAACCAAAAACCTCATCAAATCGAATCCTCGGTCCGTGCTGATTCGCCTCCAAACAACGCCTCTTCACAAAAATTTCTATCGAAGAACGACTCATTAATTCGCGTTTCGTTAAATAGGTCGCGGTTTGGATACGCTGCCTTCGTCCAAATTTCTGGCGATCTGGGTCGTACATGTTGAGGCTGATGACATCTTTTCCTGTTTGAAAGGAAGCTACCACATGGGAGAACGTCGCTGCGTCATACCAGCAATCGTCATCGCCAAACGTGACAATATCACCTGTAGCATGTGATAAGCCGATATTCCTAGCTTTCGAAAGACCTCTTTTTGACGTGATGACGAGCTTTGTTTGTACATGATAGGTTGCCAGAATATCGCTCCAATGATCTTGTTCATTTTGCAAAACAATGATAACTTCGAAGTGTTTATATGTCTGGTTTTCTAGCGTTTCTAGCATTCTTTTTAACTCGGTGAATCGTGTTCCTAGCGTTGCCACAATGACCGAAATGACAGGTTCGCTCATTGTAATTGCCTTACTTTGGCCAGTGGGCGCCCAATCGATTGATACGTGATACCGGCTAAAGCCATCGCATGCTTATCAAAGCAGTTCCGACCGTCTAACACGAGCGGAGTTGCCATATAGTTGTTGAACGTGTCGGGCGATGTCGCACAAATCTCATTCCATTCAGTGAAAATCAAACACGCGTCGGCTCCATCCAGTGCTTCTTCGACGGAGTTTTTCATTATCGTAGCATCTCCTAATATTTCGGCCGTTTTTGCCATTGCAATTGGGTCATATGCTTGAATTATCGCGCCTTCTTTTTGCAGTACACGCATGTTTGGAATCGATGGTGCTTCTCGTAAGTCGTCGGTATTTGGCTTAAATGTTAGGCCTAGCACGGCGATTTTCTTGCCTGCCAAATTCGGTAGCTCTTTTCGCAACTTATGCATCAACACGTATTTTTGCTTCTCATTGATTTTTATTGCAGCTTCAATCGTTCGAAGCACAAAACCATGATCTTCTGCCAGCCAGTGGAGCGCTTTTGTGTCCTTTGGAAAACACGAACCACCGTAACCAATCCCCGCCCGTAAAAAACTATTGCCGATTCGCGGATCATATCCCATTCCTTCTGTGACTTCTTCAATATCTGCTCCCAAAATGTCACACAAATTCGCAATTTCATTCACAAAAGAAATCTTGAGTGCGAGAAAATCGTTACTTGCATACTTTACTAATTCCGCACTTCTACGTGATACAGCTAAAATTGGTTGCCCGTATGCGTCATAAAGTTCCCGCATTTTTTCTTCTGCCGCTCTAGATTCCGTGCCAATCACAATACGTGAACCGTGGAGCGTATCGTATATCGCACTACCTTGTGCCAGAAACTCCGGATTGGAAACAACGTCTACGTGTACGGCATGCTTTAATGCTTCCTGCACAATCGTCTCAATTTTGTCGTTTGTCCCTACAGGAACGGTCGATTTCACGATGACGAGGCAATCTTTTTGAATGCTCTGGCCAATTTCACGTGCCACTTGATAAATCGCGCTTAAATTCGCAGAGCCATCCTCATTTTCTGGAGTTCCTACGCCAATGACGATAGCGTCTGCATCTGCATAAGCGCTCGCGCCATCTGTCGTGAACTGAATCCGGTTTGCCGCTAATTGTTCTTGTAATAACGTCTCTAAACCTGGCTCGTAAATGGGTGAAATGCCTTTTGTAAGTCCTGCGATTTTCTGTGTATCTAAATCCACGGCTGTAACCATGTGGCCATGATGCGCGAAACCTACCGCCGTCACCAAACCGACATAGCCAACACCTGCAACTGCAATTTTCATCATTTTTGTCCTCTCCTCTTCCATAAAGCATTCCATACGTAGCAACTAAAAACATAACTTGTATCTAAAAACGATAGCTTTTCTTGCTCGCGGTACATGTGCCAATTTTTTTGAAGCATCCGCCATTTATTACTGGATAAGGAGGCAACACTCACTCGGTAATAGGCGAGCGGCTCATTTAAACCGTAGGCGTACGCATGTTGTTTTAAAATCGTCAGCCACGTGGCGGTGTCTTGCCTCGCCCGCATCAATGGCATCCGAAAATCACCGACTTCTTCACGGTCAATAATGACAGTTAAACAGCCAATAATCGTGTTTTTCAGCAGTTGCCGATAATTGATTTTTTCAGGTACTCTAACCGTACGTTTCTGCTCAGCTGGGTGTTGCTCAAACACATGATACGCCGTGAAAGAAAAGCCATAGCCATGCGTCTTCATAAAGTCGAGCTGCTTCTTCAATTTTTCAGGATGCCAAAGATCATCACTATCCAAAAAGGCGATATAACGCCCTTGCGCTTGGCTAATCCCTTCATTTCTCGCAAAACCAGAACCGCGATTCTCCGGGAGAAAAATCGTCTTGATACGCGCATCTTGCTTTGCTAATTTTTGTAAATGTTCCACGGTTTTGTCACTCGAACAATCGTCTACAACGAGCAACTCCCAATGTTTGTAAGTCTGTTTTTGAATACTCGCAATGCTCGCATGCAGTTGGCCTTCGCTATTATACGTTGGCATAACAATGCTTACTAAATCTGTTTGATATTTTTTTATCATGAATAATCGTTCCTATCCGTCTTGAAATGGTCGATATTTTTGTCGTAGCCATGGTTGTTGCTGTTTTCGTTCTTTGATTTCGTCCGCGTAATAAAGCACCGCAGAACCTTTTCGTATCTTCTGGATTTTCCCCCGTGCCACAAGTGAATGAAAACATTGTTTGGAAACACCTAAAGAATCAATCGCTTCTTGTGTCGATAAAAATAGGTTATTGAGTACTTTTAACTGTTCTTCATAGTTTTTCATTGCCATCTTCCCATACTCACCCCTTTATATTTCCGGAATTGTTACAATGACAGGCAAACTTGTTATGTCTTCAAAATCCTTCACTGTCTTAAATGTATTTTTTAAAGACTCGCGAATGACAAAACAAGCTAAACTTACAAATAACGCCATCACAAACGCTAAAATCATATAAATTCGAATCTGCGACGTGGTTAAGTTCCCGCTAAGTTCCGCGTCTGATAAAATGTTGACATTATCGATATTCATTAATTTCGGTACTTCTTTTTCCATAGACAAAGCAAGTGTTTCTGCAATTTTTTTAGCCATTTCAGGATTTTCTTGTTCGACGTGAATGGAAATGACTTTCGATTCTTTCTCGTTTTGCACGCTAATCACTTCACGCAGTCCCGAAACACTTGTTGGCAAATCTAGCCGCTCAATAACGTCCGCCAAAATCACTTTACTTCGCAAAATCACGTTGTACGTATTGACTAATTGCGTGTTTGAATCTGTACTACGGTACGTTCCTGTCTGTTCATTCGTTACTTTCGGGTTAATTAGAAGCTGTATCGACGCATCGTATTTCGGCGCCATAAATTGATAACTAGCAACACCCACCAAACACGTAGCTAAAATCGCAATAATTAAACTAATCATTATTTTTTTACGCATAATAGCCACTATACTTACCAAGGACAATTCTCGTTTCATGTTCTCCATCCTTTTCGTCGTTCTATATTTCGTTCTTTTTCCTTCAAACTTCTAGCCACGAGGGCAAAGAAGAAGAAAAATATTTCGTTCAAAATGAGAGACAAAGATGTCATCATCGATAAATAACCGATGAGCGCTATCAATAACCACCATTGTTCTTTATCTACCAAAGCCGCCTTCACTAGCGTCCAAACCAGCGTCACAATTGCTGTCACATAAAACATCATTCCAACAATCCCTGTTTCCACTAATATTTCTAGAAACGAGTTATGCATAAAAATCGCTTTTCCCGCAGCAAAGGAATGATACGCCTGAAAATTGAACGAGCCAATCCCAAACAGCGGTTTATCCATAAAATAAGCCAGCCCATCCGTCCAAATATCAAACCGACCACTTCCACCATCCTCACTCACCGTGCCAAACCGCTCCAACAACAACTCCCACAAAGACACTTCCATAAACTGATCAAAAAAGAGATTTGCTAGCAAGAAAAATCCCACCGCTCCTAACACCATCATGAGTTTTGACCTCACGCTACCAACGAGTAAACACAGTACGAGCACAATGACTAACGAGATAATCGCACCACGCGACAACGTTAGCATGACACATAGAATGCCGATAAACCCGCCAAGCAAGTTCCACCATTTTTCCCGATGCGTTAAGAAATAAGCAATGAATAACATGTTAATAAAAACAAAGATATTCGGATCATTCGTCAAACCAAGCAATCTCGCAAAATCACGATCAATCATTACACCCAGCTCTCGAATGCCATTTCCGTGCATGTTAAATCCTAAATTCACAAGCCCCATCACATAATAACCAAGGCTCAAAAGATTAAACACAAACCCCGAAATAATAATCGCCCATTCAATATCTTTCCACCGAATCTGATTCAGCCAATACCGACAAAAGAAGTAAAAAACAAGTAAGATAAACGTAGCACCCATCGCTCGGAGCGCCGCCGTCGGATATGCCGTAATCACCCCACGCAAGTCATAGTAAACATAAAAGCCCACAAACGCCATTTCAAAAAACAGCAGCTTCTCTATCGTAATTTTGGACAAATAATAAAACATGAGTAGCAGTAACATCATCATATACGGCTTCACAGCAAGACCTATCTGCACATTGAACGCACTACCAATACTTAGAAAAAACAACATTCCCGTCAGCAATAAAATCTGATTTTTAGAATGGCGCCGGGCAACATTGTTAGGATAATCACATGTCCAGTCATTTCTATAATCCATCAATTTTTATCCCATCCCGTATTAGTAATAATAACGATACCTATCTCGCACTTTCACTTGAACACGATTAAATACAATTCCCAGACACGTTGCTGATACTTGATTCAACACCCGCTGAGCTCGATCCATCTCTTCTTTTCGGACCTCATCGTATTTCACAACAAGCAATGTCGCATCACTATGGTTCAAAATCGTCTTCACCTCTGGAACGAGCAACACAGGCGGCGTATCAACAATAATCAAGTCATACTCCTGCTTCACCTGTAACATAAATTTCTTCAACCTCGCCGCATCAAAAAGTGTCCCCGGCGCATCTTCCACCAATCCACTCGTCAAAACCGCCAACCCTTGTATACCAATATCTTTCAAGCAATCCGCCAAACGATACTCTTCTTTCAATACATCGCAAAAGCCGACAGCGTTCGATAAACCTAATTTTTTGTGCACAGAAGGCCGCCTGAAATCACTGTCAATTAACAACACACGCTTCCCCGCTTCAGCAAAACTTCTCGCCATCCCAATCGCAATCGAGCTCTTGCCTTCACTAGATAAAGACGATGTGACGCTTATCGCTTGAATAGCTTGATGCTCAGACAACTCAATCGTCGTTCTAATATGCGCCATTTGTTCTTGA
The DNA here is from genome assembly GCF_000766865.1 of Listeria booriae. Classification (GTDB taxonomy): domain Bacteria; phylum Bacillota; class Bacilli; order Lactobacillales; family Listeriaceae; genus Listeria_A; species Listeria_A booriae. Next base: position 33,947 of record NZ_JNFA01000006.1, on the reverse strand, counting down.
AAAAAGAGGTTTTCATTTAACATTTCCTTGGTTCTCATCTATCATTCACCTATTCTTGAAACGTATTTGTCATCGACTTCACTTTATCGCCATCAAACGTCACGCGTAGCTCTCCGTAACCACGTGGACCAGTAATAAAGAAAGCCTCCACCGTCTTGCCTTTTTCCGTTATATTTTGCGCCGCGCCAGCATATTTCGTCAGCAATTCGTCTTTCGTCCAATCTTCCTTCTTCACAATTGCTTGAGCCACCTTGATTGGAATATACGCGTTCTGTACAAAATAAGTCGTTGCATCATCTGCTCTGCTCTTAATGACTGCCTTTTTATCATGAATCACGAATTCGCCATCCTTATACTCCAGCGCATTATTGTTTTTCGTTAGCTCTGCGAATTCTTGTTTGCTGACTTCGTTATCTTCGTTTTTCCAAGAAGTGATTGGTTTCGCTTGTTCCGCATCGTTCGAACATCCTATTGCGAAAATTGTTAATATTACAACTACAGATATGATTATTTTCTTCATCTCATTCTCCTTATCGTGCGCCGCTACCGCTCATAATGACTTTGACCGTTCGGCATAAGATTCGTGCCTCGTTAAATGCCGACATCGTTTGAATATATTCTAAATCAAATTTCAGTTTTTCTTTCGGGGAAATATCATAGCCACCATTGACCTGAGCCCATCCAGTTAAGCCCGGTTTAACAACTAGACGTCGCGTAAAATTAGGATAAAGTGTCTGGAATTCTTTCATAAAAATCGGACGTTCGGGACGTGGGCCAATAATGCTCATCTCGCCCTTTAATACATTCCAAAGCTGAGGTAATTCATCAATGCGCGTCTTCCGAATAAAGCAACCAACTTTCGTAACTCGAGGATCATCCTTTTCAGCCCATTTGGCGCCGTTCACTTCGGCATCGCTTGTCATCGATCTAATTTTATAAATTGTAAATGGCACACCGTACAGACCAACTCGTTGTTGTCTATAGATAATTTGTCCAGAAGATTCTAGTTTCACCGCACACATTGTCACTAACATAATAGGCGCCGTAATCACTAACAAAATGATGGCAAAAACGAGATCGAATAAACGTTTCATTGCTTGAAATACAGCAGACTTCTTCTTCGTTTTTGTATGTTCAAATCTAAATTCATACTCCATGTTTCCCGTCCTTCCAATATAGGTTGAGATACGCTAGAACTGGCTAGCATATCTCATACCTCTAATCAAAATTATTTTGTAACTACAAGGTCAGCGTAAGCAATTCCGCCTGCTACTCCTTGACTTAAAAAGATAATCGCGCTTGTGTTTGTTGCACCAGTCGTGAACGTCAATGTTCCTTGACCGTAATCTGTAGATGTGACAAAGGCATTGGCTTGCACGCCACCATAGCTCTTCACGCCGACAGACAAGCGTGCACCGTTTTCTACTTTACCGTACGTGGAAACGGTATATGTTGTGTTTGGAAGAAGGCCTGTGATTGTTTGTTCCACACTTGAGTTTCCTTCTAGTTTCAAGACTTTGTTATCATTTTCTGTTACGACAACTGGTGTTTCTGCTGTTGCTGCTTTCCATGTTTTCCAGCTTGTTAAGTTCGTGTCAAACGCACCATTTTTCGTTAGGTTATCTGTTTGAGACGCTTTAAGTGCTGTGAACAAAGTAGTTGCGCGAGCTAGTTCTGCTTCAAAAATAGCTTTTGATTTTAATCCTGTTGGTACTGCTTCTACTGCGGCTGTTGCTGCTGCTAGGTCTTCCTCTGTTGTTGTCATTTTGATAGCACCGTTATTCGTTGTTACTGGTGTTAAAAATTCTGTGCTAACGGATGTTCTTGATGTGAATAAAGCTGTCAATGCTTCGTTTGCTGCAATTACTTCTGGGCGTTCGCTTTCTGGTGTGGAGTCTTTGAATAGGACTGTATCTACTGAACCGGCACTGATTCCTGCACCTTTTAGTAAGAAGACTGTTGCCGTTGTATTCGTTGCACCTGTGCGGATTGTTACACTTGCTTTCGTATAATCTGCGCCACTAACACGTGCTGTTTTTTGCGTACCACCGTAGTTTTTCACGCCGACACTTACGTAGCCATTGTTGTCAGCTTTACCGTAGATTTCAAGTGTGTATGTTGTGTTTGGTTTCAAACCGGAGATAACCTGCTCAACACTTGAACTTCCAGCTAGTTTCAAGACGTTATTGCTATCTTCTTTTACTGTCACCGGAGTTGTAGATGTTGCGCCATTCCATGGTTTCCAGTTTGCAATACTGCTGTCAAATTCACTGTTTTTCACTAAGTTATCAGTTTGTTCTACTGTACGGTCATTCCAAAGATCTTGTGCTGTTTTCAATGTTGCTAGAAGATCAGCTTTTGATTCGTAGCTATCTTGCATTGCATTGACAACTGCCATCGCTGCATCGATATCTGCTTGTTTTACCGCTAGTTTCAAGGCACCATTTTTGTAAAGTGTTGCTGTTGTATCATTGACACCTGTTACGGATAGGTTCGTGAATAAGTTATCTACTTTGTTTGTTGCTTCAATAACTTCTGGAATTAAGTCTTCGCCATTATCTGCTTTTGAGATAACAAAGTCGCCAAAACCATTTCCTGTTCCTGCACCTTTCATTAAGAAGAAAGTAGCTGATGTTGCGCTTGCTCCTGTAGTGAAGGCAATCTGACCTTTACTGTAATCTGTAGTTGTCACACGAATACTTTGTTGTGTGTTACCGTGGTTTTTAATACCTGCAGATAAGAATGTTCCGTCGTCTACTTTACCGTAGAATGTGATGACGTAATTCGTGTTTGGCTTCAAACCTTGAATCGTTTGTTCTACGCTTGAATTCGATGCCAATTTCACTGTTTTAGTTGCTGGTCCTTCTGTTGCTGCCACTGTTGGTGCTACCGAACCTGAACCAATCCATGTTTTCCAACCGTTAAGCGCGCTGTCAAAATTACCATTGTTTACTTTGTTTCCGATTTGTTCGTTGTTACGTGCGATTAGTTGTTCTTGTACTTTATCTAGTTGCGCGATTAAGTTCGCTTTTTCGGCAACTCTGTCTGGTACTAGGCTGACTTTATCTTGTGCTTGATAGATTTTCTCTTGCGTTGTATCTAGTTTGATTGCGCCATACGCATCTGTTTTTTGACCAAAGCTTACAAGTGTTGTCATCAAGCCTTGGACAGCTTCTTGGGCTGCGTTGAAGAATTTTGTATCTAATAAGTTTTGTGCATTATCTAGGTTTGTTTGAAGTTCTTTCTTCACAGATGGAACTGTTACAGCGTCAATTAGTTTTTGTGCGGCATCTATAGCTGTTTGGTCCGTTGCATCTTTGATGATTCCTGTTGATGGCTTGTTGCTGTTGAACAATTCGTTGACTGCTTTTTCAGCGGCTGCTTGGCGTGCTTGTTCTGCTTTATCTGCTGCTGTTTTTGCGTCGAGTAATTCTTGCGCTTTGTCTAGGTTAGCTTGTAATGCTGCATTTGTTTCCGGATCTTTGACAGCATCAATTAATTTTTGTGCAGCGTCAATGGCGCCTTGATTTGTCGTATCTTTAATCGCGCCTGTTTTTGGATCATTGTCTTTGAATAGCTCGTTCACTGCTTTGTTTGCAGCTGCTTGATCTTCTTTTTCTGTGGAGTTCTTTTCGTTTAGCAGTTCTTGGGCTTTATCTAAGTTGTTTTGTAATTCTTGTTTTACTGCTGGATCTGTGACTTTATCAATGATTTTCTGCGCTTCATCGATTGCTGTTTGGTCTGTTGTGTCTTTGATTTCGCCCGTTGCAGGATTATTATCTTTGAAAAGTTCATTGATTGCTTTATCCGCTTCGTTTTGACGATCTTGTTCTGCTTTTTTCGCGTTTAGTAATTCTTGTGCTTTGTCTAAGTTAGCTTGTAGCGCGTCTTTCGTTGCTTGATCTTTGACGGCATCGATCACTTTTTGTGCAGCATCAATTGCAGCTTGATCCGTTGTGTCTTTGATTGCACCTGTAGCTGGTTTGTTATCTTTGAAAAGTTCGTTGACTGCTTTGTCCGCTGCTGCTTGACGGTCTTGTTCTGCTTTTTCTTCCGCTTTTTTCGCGTCTAGTAGTTCTTGAACTTTATCTAAGTTGTTTTGTAGTTCTTGTTTCATCGTTGGATCAGTAACTGCGTCGATTAGCTTTTGCGCTTCGTCAATCGCTTTTTGGTCCGTTGTGTCCTTGATTACGCCTGTGGACGGTTTGTTATCTTTGAAAAGTTCATTGATTGCCTTGTCCGCTGCATTTTGGCGGTCTTGTTCTGCTTTTTCTTCTGCTTTTTTCGCGTTTAGTAATTCTTGTGCTTTGTCTAAGTTAGCTTGTAGCGCGTCTTTGGTTGCTTGATCTTTGACAGCATCGATCACTTTTTGTGCAGCATCAATTGCAGCTTGATCGGTTGTATCCTTGATTGTGCCTGTTGCTGGTTTGTTATCTTTGAATAACTCATTCACTGCTTTATCCGCTGCTGCTTGGCGGTCTTGCTCTGCTTTTTCTTCCGCTTTTTTAGCATTTAGTAATTCTTGTGCTTTGTCCAAATTAGCTTGTAGCGCGTCTTTGGTTGCTTGATCCTTCACGGCGTCGATGACTTTCTGTGCAGCATCAATTGCATCTTGATCAGTTGTATCTTTGATTGCGCCTGTAGACGGCTTATTATCTTTGAAAAGTTCGTTAACCGCTTTGTCTGCTGCTGCTTGACGATCTTGCTCTGCCTTTTCTTCTGCTTTTTTCGCGTTTAACAATTCTTGCGCTTTGTCCAAGTTAGCTTGTAGCGCATCTTTTACAACTGGATCTTTGATAGCATCGATTGCTTTTTGTGCAGCATCAATTGCGGTCTGGTCCGTTGTATCTTTGATTACACCTGTAGACGGTTTGTTATCTTTGAAAAGTTCATTGATTGCTTTGTCCGCTACTGCTTGATTGGCTTCATCTTCAGCTTGTAGTCTTGCGTTCAATAACTCCTGGGCGCGGTCAACTTCTTTTTGTAATTGTGCTCTTACTTCTGGGTCTCTAATAAGATCCACTTGTTCTTGTGCTGTGTCGATTGCTAGTTGGTTTGTCGTACTCTTGATTGCATCTGTTTTAGGATCGTTATTTTGGTATAGCTGTTTTATTAAGAATGATGCGATTAATTGTTGTCCTTTATCTTCTTCTTCCAAAACTGTTCTCTCATTTAGAAGTTTTTGTGCAAGTTCGATATTCTCTTCTAATATTGCTTTTAGAGCTGGATCTGTTACCTTAGAAACGGCTGCTTTGGCATCATTAATTGCTTGTTGATTCGTGATTGCTTTGATTGCGTTTGTTGCTGGGTTATCATTAGTGAACAGCTCGTCTACAAGTTTTTTCGCTGCTTCGTCGTTAGCTGCTTTTTCAGCCGCGATTTTAGCATCTAGTAGTTCTTTAACTTTATCTAAGTTAGCTTGTAATTCTTTTTTAGCTGTTACATCTTCGACAGCATCCACTAATTTTTGAGCATCATCAATCGCTTGTTGATTGGTTGTGCCTTTGATTTCACCTGTGGACGGTTTATTATCTTTGAAAAGTTCATTGATTGCTTTGTCCGCTGCTGCTTGACGCTCTTGTTCTGCTTTTATTTTGGCATCTAGTTGTGCTTGAGCCTTATTTAAATCCGATTGTAATTCTGCTTTTTTAGCTGGGTCTTTTACTAGGTTAACCAAGTCTTGAGCTTTCACAATATCAGTTTGTGCTAAATCTGTTTTAATCGTGCCTTGAGGATCTTTATTTCCAAACAGATTATTAACAGCTTCACGAGCAATTTTTTCTGCCAATAGCTCTTTTGCTTTGTCTAAATTAGCTTGTAACGCATCTTTGCTTACTTGATCTTGGACTTCATTCACCAATTTTTGAGCTGCGTCAATTGCAGCTTGGTCTGTCGTGTTTTTGATAATACCAGTGGATGGTTGGTCATCTTTAAAAAGTTCATTAATTGCTTTTTCCGCAGTTGTTTGACGCTCTTTCTCGGCTGCTTTTTTCGCTTCTAATAAGTCTTGCGCAACATCCAAATTATTTTGTAAGGTTTCTTTTACCTTTTCATCTAAAACAGTATCGATCAATTTCTGTGCATCATCTATAGCTGCTTGATCTGTTGTATCTTTGATAATTCCTGTTGTCGGTTGATTATCTTTGAATAGCTCATTAACTGCTTTTTCTGCTATTTCTTGGCGTTCTTTTTCAGCTTGTTGTTCTGCTGGTCTTTTATCTAAAAGGGCTTGTGCTGTATTAATATAATCCTGCAACTCTTTTTTTACAGTTGCATCTGTAACTGTATCAACAAGCTTTTGAGCTGCATTAATAGCATTCTGATCCGTTGAGTCTTTAATGGCTCCTGAAGTTGGCGTATCTGACTTAAATAATTCATTAACTGCTTTTCTAGCATCTTTTTGCTTTTCTATTTGAGCAAGTTCATCTGTTCCGACATAGTTGAAGTAACCTGTAAGCATAGCAGCATCTAGACGACTCCCCGTTGAATTATAGTAACCTACGAATATCTGATCGCCGTATTTCCAACTCTTATTGCTAGGGAGACGATAAATTTTTTCTCCTGAAGTATCGACCCCTAATTGCCAACTATCACCTATTATCAAAAAATCTCCATAAGCATATATATACTTCACCTTTACATATGGTCCGATGCTATCTAACTTAAATTCAGCGGATACTATTCGAACTCCAGTTGCTTTAGCCTCTAAAGGATTTGCTAGAATTGTTGTTACTGGCGTTGCTACGGTTGATAGAGCCAATACCGCTACAGCCGTACTTGTTAATATTTTTTTACTTGATTTTTTCATTATAATCTCCTTTAATTTTAAAAGTTTTATGTTGGGATTCGTTAGCAAGCGTTACATTGTCAACACATCCTTTCCTGTTCATTCCATTACATACCTAGCGTCTACAAACATCCCTTCTTCATTTATGCGAACAATTCCATCACTGCATAATTTTTTAAGTATTTTGTAAAATGTCTTGTTGCTAACTCCGATGTAATTAATAATTGAATTTTGCGATAAAAATTGTGGTATTTTTAGATAATTAGTATCAGCATGATGTTCTCCGTATCTACTAGCGATATCGTGCAGATAATACATTACCCTTTCCTCTGAAGCTTTATGTTCCATCAAATACCGTGACAACATCTGATCTAGAATTTTCTTCATTGTTAGATAGTGATATAAGTAGCCATCTTGGATATTGATAATCTTTCCTAATATGTCACTTTTACTAAATTCCCACAGTGTTATCGTTTCCGTTAGCACTTTCACATATTCTTCCTGAGCCTCTCCTTCTCTGGTTGCCAGATTATGAAGCCCTGCTAACTCTCCTTTTCCAACGAATGAAATTAGTTCCTTATTCGAATAAAATCCTCCTACACCGTCTTCAATAATAAATATGTTAGAGTCATTTTTTTGTTTATCTGGAAAATAGATTTTTTCATTCTTATTGTAAGTTTTATATTTATGCTCAATTGGATAATAGCTATCATCAAGCAATACTTGTAAAAATTTCCTAGTTGAAAAATCTTGGTCTAAAGTATCAACATTGTATAATTGCTCGAACTGATACATCTAATAATCACTCCTTCTAATAATAAGACTATCATATGAGATTCCCGTAAAATACTGTAGCCTTCCACACATTTAACAGTATAGTTGAACTTTCTGTGACATTTTCGTCATTACTTCTAGATTTGGAACTTTCGATGTAAAACGCCGTTGTGACCTTCTATACTTATTAAACCATGTATTCAAAGTCTGCTTAAACCAACGTTGTCTAACTTCTAGACAAAAGTGAAATTCTTTATATTCGGCTTACTAAAAATAAGATTACCATACGAAAAATCATCAACATATGATAGGTTTCCATAGTTTTTGCTCTATTAATGAACTTTTTGTGACATTTTATATTGAATTTAGTATTTTTCTTACTTTTTTACGATTTTAACTAGAAAAAAGACACATAAACCTATATACTAATTAAATCACATAGTAATTAGTTGCGAAATCAACCAATCGTTGTGCGAAAAAAAGAAATGGAGTGAGAGTTTGGATAGATTACATTTAGAACTAGTTATTGAGAAGAAGAATAGGCGCCATATCGAGATTATTTCCTATATTTATAATAGTAAATATCCACTGACTGTCGATGAATTGTCGGATCACCTGCGTGTTTCTATTAAGACCATTCAACGAGATATCCTTGAAATACAAAATTCATTGCCTAAAAATGTTCATATTATCACAATATCTAGTACAAGTTACGAACTAAAACTACCACATGACGTCACATTAAAAGATGTGATTGGAATTTTTACAGAATCATCTTTACTTTTTACAATCATCGATTCGATTTATCATGGCATTCAACTAGATATCCACGACTGGGCGTTGGAATTGTTCAGCTCCCAATCCTCTTTATACAGACACTTAAATACACTGAAAAAACTATTAGTACCCTTCAACCTCAAGCTCTCCTTAACTCCTGTCGATATCGTCGGAAAAGAAGAAGATATTCGCTATTTTTACTTCAACTACTTCTACAACGCCAAAAATTCGCCAAAAATGGAAGTCCCTAGTAAACAAATTTACACGTTCCATGAAAAATCACTCAAGCGCTTCGAGAAATATGAGCATGCTAATATAGATATTCAATATCACCGCTTTTTATATTGGATTATGGTTATTAATCAGCGTGTCAGCCTCGGTCACACTATCCAAATGCCTGATGACATAAAAGCCTATCAACAAACAAAACCCGTTTACCACTACTTCGACAAGTATATGCATTTTTGGGCAGAGGAATTTGATTTGCCAGTAAATACACAAGACGAGACCGCTTATTTCAGTATCATTTTCTACGACACCTTGATTTATAAAAAAGAGGACCTCAGAGAAGTCGTATACGGCGATGAATATACACAGCAAAAAGATGTATTACATTTTCTACAAGAATCCTTCACTGCGCTAAACCTCCCAATGCCAACAAACGATGACCTGCTAATTTATGAAAATTATTTTTACTATGTATATTCCATGAGCAGACTTACCCCACTTCTTCATACAAATACCTACGAAGTAAATCGCTACATTAAAAAAGAACACCCTTCCATTTTTGCAACATGGTTAAAAACAGCAAGTGATAGTCCTTTTTTGAAAAAAATAAAAGGCATCTATACAGAAGATATCGCTGTGAACTTGACGATGCTGACCCGTTCGATTTTTTATGACAATAATATGGAGAAAAAACATATTTTATTTTCGTTCGATGGTCGCAATGCTTTCTTAAATTACCTATCCACATTAGCCAAAAATTATAGCGCTAATAATATGAAAATATCCTTCATTCCAAATCGGCACATCACAAAAGAAATCTTGCGCGAGTCCAAAGTAGATATTCTCGTTCTTAACTACGAATCACCATTTGACCTAGAAAAATGCCCTCATATTTGCGTTTATCAAACCAATCATATCCCCTCTAAACAAGACTGGGGCGTTGTAAAAGAACTCATTTTCCAAGCCTCACTGAAATTCAATGCCTAATTCCATACAAAAAAACAGAAGATTTTCATCCGCATCAACGGGAAAGTCTTCTGTCTTTATTATGGCTTACTTAACCAATACTCGGCGCCATCGACACTTGCCAATTCGTCACCGTTTGCAATCGCTCTTCTTCAGTCAACACATTAAACCCGATAATCTGATCCACAGAAATCGTCAATCCTTTTGAAAAACGATTCACACGTGAAGCAGACACACAGTTAATATACACGTCTTTTAGCTTCACAACACTGTGCGGTATTTCATCAGGAATATCCGTGATGCCAATAATATACCCAATCGCCGTCACAAACAGCACCGGTTCGCCATGCTTCATTTGCTCAAATAACTCGACTTCTTTTATCGTATTTTCAATCATCGTAATCGCTCCTTCTCATTTCCTTCTTTACTTACCCGCTAAAAAGGCATCTAAATCCACATCTGCAAATGAATCATACACCGTAACGCCTTCCGGGAAAACAATGCCCTTCGTCACTTCGTTTTTTATCGCAATCGTATGAAGTCCCGCGCCAATTGCCGACAACGAACCGTTCCGCGAATCTTCCACGGCCACCGCTTCTTCCGGTTTCACACCAAGAGCCTCTACAGCTTGACGATAAAGCGCAGGGTCAGGTTTAATAACCTCCACATCATCCGCCGTCTGAATCGTTTCAAAATCAGCTAAAATCCCGAACTTCTCCAAAATCGGTTCCACCCAAGCACGCGCCGAACTCGTTGCAAGACCAATTTTGTACCCATTATCTTTAGCGTACTGATACACACGCATAAACCCGTCACGCATCTCCAGCTTATCACGACCACTATGAACCGCCACATCTATGTACTTTTGAAAAGCCGCTGCGTCAAACTTTCCATTCGTCGCCTCCGCCATATAAAGAAGTAACGGCTCATCCGAACTGCCAACAACCTTCTCATATACCTCCATTGGCAAATCCAACCCGTACTCCGCTCGCAAATATTTCTTCGTCTCATCAAACCAAACCGCTTCCGTATCAATCATCGTACCATCGAAATCAAAAACAAATGCCTTCATGATTCTCCTCCAACTCGCTTATTTCAACACCTTCATTATACCACATCCAACCCATTCATCCTTAAAAAGATTAATTTTCTCCAAATTAAGCTTGCAATTTAGTTAAAAAACGAATATTATTGTAATTGTGGTTTTAAACGTTCGTAATCAGGCGTTATAAACGTCTTTATTTTAAAGGGAGTGGAATTATGTTTCAACTAAAAGCAAATGGCACAGACGTCAAAACCGAAGTTATCTCAGGATTTACAACCTTCTTAACCATGGTTTACATTATCGTCGTCAACCCAGCAATCCTTTCAGCAGCTGGCGTACCATTTAACACCGTCTTCATGGCGACAATTATCTCAGCGGTTATCGGGACGCTCTGGATGGCACTTTTCGCCAACTACCCAATCGCCATCGCACCAGGACTTGGTATGAACGCCTATTTCGTCACCGTAGTCACAACGCAAAAACTAGACTACACAACAGCATTCACCGCCGTTTTCGTGGCCGGTATTATTTTCTTACTGCTATCATTAACCCCTTTCCGGGAAAAATTAATCACAGCCATTCCGCACACATTAAAAGCAGGAATCACAGCTGGTATCGGTCTTTTCATCGCCTTCCTTGGCTTCCGAATGACCGGTATCATCGTTAAAAGCGACTCCAACCTAGTCGGACTTGGCGATTTACATTCTCCAGAAGCACTACTTGCCATCGCCGGCTTACTTATCACACTTATTTTCCTAGCATTAAACGTCAAAGGCGCACTTTTCATCGGTATGATAGCCACAGGAATTATCGCCTTCTTCACTGGCGAGTTAAAATTCAACGGCTTTGTCAAAATGCCATCCATGCCTGACCTAGTTATCACAAACCCAATTCACGCATTTGGCGATGTAGTCACGTACAGCCTTTACGGCGTCGTTCTCTCGTTCCTTCTTATTACTATTTTCGATACAACAGGAACAATGATCGGTGTCGCAAAACGCGCAGGCTTAATGAAAGGCGAAAGCTTACCAAATGCCAAACACGCACTACTAGCCGATGCAGTCGCAACAAGCGTTGGTTCTATGTTCGGTACAACACCAACAAGTGCCTACATCGAATCTTCAGCAGGCGTTGCAACAGGCGGACGTACAGGTTTAACAACATTAACTGTTGCCGGACTTTTCATCGTTTCAGCCTTCTTTGCTCCATTGGTGGGCGCTGTATCTGGAATCTCCGCAATCACCGCACCAGCACTTATTATCGTTGGTAGCATGATGATCGGCGCAGTAAAAGAAATCGATTGGGACACGTTGGACGAAGCATTCCCAGCTTTCCTTGTTATTCTAGCGATGCCATTAACATCAAGTATCGCCATTGGCCTAGCATTCGGTTTCATCTCTTACCCAATTTTGAAAGTATTCACAGGAAAATGGCGCGAACTCAACTGGTTCCTTATTGTTATCGCGGTTCTATTCTTCATCTTGGTCGCTTTCTTACCACATTAATACAAAATCGGCTATCCATCATTTCTGGATAGCCTTTTTCATAGCAAAAATTATTCACAAAATTGACAAACCTTCCGTCTCCAATCCATGATATACTACAATAGTACTATAAAAAGGGAGGATTTTATTTTGGGATTTTTAGAGGCATACAAATCATTTTGGCGTAATTATGTGAATTTCACGGACCGCGCGCCACGTTCTGCATATTGGTACGTCGTTTTGTGGAACGCCATTATTATCGCACTATTTTATATCGTTGTTTTGGTATTAGCAGTTACAACAGTCACAACAGCATCATTTACGAATGGTGAGGATCTCAGTGTGTTATTCACCGCTGGTCCAATGTTGTTCGTACTACTATTAATGTGGCTATACGGCCTAGCTTGTTTTATACCAATGCTTAGCCTAATGGTTCGTCGTTTACGCGATTCCAACAAGAGCCCGTGGTTTATCTTGCTTGGTTTAATACCATTTGTTGGAAGTATTATTATGCTTGTCTTCATGTGTTTGCCAAGTGAAGATTCCTTCGGGACAAACTACGATTTTTAATACTACGAAGAAGTGAAGCACCCTGAAAATTTGGTGTTTCGCTTCTTTTTTACTTTTCATTAGACATATGACTAACAAATCTGCTATAAATGTAAGTGATAGTTGAAAATAGAAATGAGTGAGCCATTTGTGGAAAGCATTTTTTAGCGGGGTTGGGATTGCCGCGTTAGTTATTATTTTTAGTTTAGTCACTACTGGGTACAGCATGTCATCACTATTTTCTTTTGTGTTGATGGTCTTGATTTTTGCGTCGATTATTTGTTCGGCACTCGTATCCATTGGTAGATCGCAAAATCCAAACCGAAAAGTACAATTGCGCTGGAGTATTTTACTTGCTGTAGCGGCGATTCCATCATTTATTGGTTTCGTTATTAGCTACTACTTCACATGAAAAAAGCCGGAAAATCGTCATGAAACACGATTCTCCGGCTTATTTTAATGCTTGAATGCTTCGATAAAAGCGGGTACATATTCAGGTAAGTCTGGTGGGCGTCGGCTAGAGATGATGTGGCCGTCTGTAACAACCGCTTCATCGTGCCAAATTGCGCCGGCATTTGTCATATCGTCTTTAATTCCAGGTGTACTTGTGACATTCACACCGTTAAGAATTCCTGCTGAAATCAGAACCCAGCCTGCGTGACAAATTTGACCGATTGGCTTCTTTTGCTCATCAAAATAACGCACAAATTCAATCACTTTATCAAAACGGCGTAGCTTATCTGGCGACCAACCACCAGGAACAAGAATGCCATCGTAATCCTCGACTTTAATATCTTCAAAACTGTAATCACTTGTTGCTGGAACCCCATATTTCCCGTGATATACTTTGTTTGCTTCTTCCCCGACTAAATGGACTTGTGCTCCTGCTTCTTGTACTCGTAAAACAGGATACCAAAGCTCTAGGTCTTCGAAATCGTCGCTGATTAGGGCGATAATTTTTTTGCCTTGTAGTGTCATTTTGTTTCCTCCTTTTGATATTGCTTGGTTTTAGTATAACAATTTGGAGGTGGGGATAGGTAGGGATTTGCTTGTGAGGGCTTCTCTTTCAGATGGGGACTTAGTAAACATCGCCTCTTTTTTATGGATTAACCCATCGCTTCGCTCACGCTTATATTGGGAGCGTAACTCACTTTGTTCGAACGCTTCTAAAAAACATTTACTAAGGTATGGTGGGAAGAGATAAACTATGGCTTCTCTTTCAGATGGGACTTAGAAAACATCGCCTCTTTTTTATGGATTAACCCATCGCTTCGCTCACGCTTATATTGGGAGCGTAACTCACTTTGTTCGAACGCTTCTAAAAAACATTTACTAAAGTATGGTGGGAAGAGATAAACTATGGCTTCTCTTTCAGATGGGACTTAGAAAACATCGCTTCTTTTTTATGGATTAACCCATCGCTTCGCTCACGCTTATATTGGGAGCGTAACTCGCTTTGCTCGAACGCTCCCAACAAAAAAGCCCAGTCACTAGGACTGGGCACGCCATCATGTTCGGTTGTTTATGCTTAACGGGATGAGGCACAAACGAAAACTACATGGCAAATGAGATGAATGAAAACAAATAATGGTTATCGGTGCGAAATCATATGATAAATATTGCTACTCATCATTTGGAAGATGGATACACCGAATTCCATTATAACCATGATAGGGTCTTATCCCCACAAAAGCAAACAAATTATTTGTATCCTTTTGTCAGAATAAGAAATTTCATCACGAACAAGGTATATATACATTTTACTTTTCTTCGGCGAAAAAAGCAAGGGAACAAACTGTGTAATTTTTGTGACTAAATTTTTCATATTTGTGCTATTTTGAGTGAAGGAGGCGGTTTATCCTATCAAATACCTGCCATATCAGCTAAAATCCACCCTTTTTAAGCATGTTTTAATAAATACAAGAGCGAACACATACTCGCAAAAAAATTCCCCAGAAAATTAAAGTCGGGGAATCTGTCTGTAACTCTAGTCTACTAGTTTTATAATCATATTACAAATAATTGCTACGATCGGAATCAATGCCCATATTCCCCAAGTCCAGTTACCCCCGTGTGCCTTCTCTGGCTTCCGTTGTTCTAAATCGCTAACTTGGCGGCGTAGTTCCAATACTTCTAATTCTAAATCTTGCACCTTGTCCTCAAGATCATACAAACGTTCCTCCATGACAGTTCCCTCTTTTCCCAAGCATTTAATAGGTTCATTATAACGCGGATGGCACGCTCACGTCATCATACCTCGGTCTGATTCAATTAATATAATAGCAATTCTGTGTATGCTTTGCTACAATAAAAGAGAAGTGAAATGGGGGTAGAAAAATGGATATTCATGCAGAAGAAGCCGTTGTTAAATTAATTCTTCATGGCGGAAACGCACGCAAAGAAGCTTATGCAGCAATCGACGCAGCGCATAATTATCAATTTGAAGAAGCAACTGCACTTTTACAAAAGGCCGAAGTTCAATTTTTAGAAGGTCATGCGTGGCAGACAAAGCTTGTGAATCGCCGCAGCTCTGAGGATGGCTTAACGCCAACAATTTTGCTTGTACATGGTCAGGATCACTTGATGACTGCGCAGGCCGAGCTGAATTTAGCGAAGCAAATCGTTCGCCAATACGAAAAACAAAGCGAATTAGAAGCCCGCATCGAGAAACTAGAACAACAACATAACTAATAAAAAAGATACGACGGTAAACTAGCCGCATAACGATGCGTCAAGCCTCCACGTATCTTTTCTTTTTTATCGTATGCCTAAAGCAATCTTTGCATAACGTGACATCCGGTCTTTCGTCCAAGCTGGTGTCCATACAAGATCAACTTTTGTATCTTTAACTTCTGGAATATCAGACATCGCCACACGAACTTGATCTGTTAAAATCCCAGCAAGCGGGCATCCCATCGTCGTTAATGTCATCGTCACCGTACAAAGCCCATCTTCATCCAAATCTACGTCATACACTAGCCCAATATTTACAATATCAATACCTAGCTCAGGGTCGATTACTTGTTCTAACGCACCCATCAAATTTTCTTTTAGTTCTGCATCCATGAAGTAGTAGCCTCCTTTTGATTTTCTAAACTTATTGTACCACAATTGAGAATTGTTTTCATTATAATTTTTCTTCCAAAAACCCAACCGCGGCTAGCATACCTTCAATTGTAATTTTATGTTTCGCCTTCTCATCAACCATGAAAGCAACATTATCAGACATGTCTTCCTCTACTAAAGCCTCGTACAACTTCTCACTATAAGCGAACGGCACAACATCGTCTTCTTTTCCGTGCCATATCATTAACGGTCGATTTTTTAATTTGGTCGGTTGCGCACTTAAATCATATGGCGCAAGCTCGTTAATCCGCTCGTCCACATCATATGGAAACTCCATGCCCTGTTTCGCAACACCATCCGCAAGCGCCCGCGCAAAATGCTCATAATACGAACTTCCCGCAAGACAAACACCGACTTTCAGCCACTCATACTGCGCCAGCATCCCATAGCTCGTAATGGCCCCCATCGAAAAACCACCCACAGCGAGTCGTGACATGTCCACTAGGCCTTCTTCGTTCAGCGCCTCCACTAATTGTGGCAGTTCATCAATATTCCCACGAACCGTATCCCAAAAATAAATCGCTTGCTCCGTATCCGATTCCGCACCATGACGCTCCCCGTGCATAGCCGCATCAGGTAAAATCACCCGCATCCCGCGCTGCGCCAACAAATACCCGTACGACAAATACAGCTCTTTTTGCGACTGAAAACCGTGATAAAAAAACACCGTCGGCAATTGCTCTGACGCACGCGTTTCATCAAAAATATGTAACACTGGAATTTCTTTTATCCATTTATGTTCTACCTGAATCATTGGGAGACCTCATTCCTATATGGTTTATTAATATTCTGTAAAGCTCTAGGCGTTTACAAAATAGCCCGAAACGTCTATCATTAAGATACACAACAAAGAAGTACACCACCTATTCTAACACTTTATTAAAAGCGGCACTAGATATACGAATTACAAAAAATAAGGAGAACCCATATGACAAAAAAATTAATCGTTCTCGATCTAGATGGCACCACCCTAAAAAGTGACCAAACCATTTCCGATCGTACAAAAAAAGCGCTAGCCAATGCGCAAAAGCAAGGACATGAAGTCATGATTGCAACTGGTAGACCATATCGGATGAGCCACATGTATTATCATGAATTAGGGCTTCACACACCAATCGTTAATTTCAACGGCGCCGTGTTCCATCACCCACTAAAAACACAATTCAGCGACGCTTATCACCAAGCCATTGATTTAAAAACAGCACGCGAACTACTTGATTTCTCAACAAACTATCTGCTGGACAACATCGCGGCAGAAGTACAAGACAGCGTGTTCTTACGCGAACGAAATAGTAGTGTCCCAGACATGTTCCACCAAGGAAAAGACAATGTTTTCATCGGTGATTTGCGTGATACAATCACAACCGACCCAACATCTCTTCTTTTCTTCGCCAGTCACGAAACATTGCAAGAAGTAAGCAACCACATGGATTCACGCCTTTCCAATATCGTCACTTACCGTAGCTGGGGTGCAGAATGGCCAGCAATGGAAATGACAAAGCTCGGCGTGCATAAAGCTATTGGCGTACAAGCGGCTAGCCGTTACCTTGGAATTGACCGCCAAAATATCATTGCCTTTGGCGACGAAGACAACGACATGGAAATGCTAGACTATGCCGGCGTTGGCGTAGCGATGGGAAACGCCATTGCATCACTTAAAAACGTAGCAAATACTGTCACACTTTCCAATGAAGACGATGGTATCGCCGTTTATCTAGAAGAAAACCTGGGTATATAGTAAAAAAAGCTGGACCATTATCTCTAATGAGCCAGCTTTTTAAATTTGGAAAGGACGTAAAAAATTATGCTCGCAATTATCATCATTATTGCTTGGCTAATCGCCTTTACAGCCGTTTGGGCGCTTATCAAAGCTTCTACTAAAAAACCTAAATAAGACCTACTGATGCATCCTTGTTTTGTACATTTCCATCGCCATTTTCTGGTCTGCCTCCGAACGAAAATCACCAAATACACTCGAAGTCTCCATAACATTAATAAAGCATTTCGGGTCCACAGCTTGCACAACATGCGTCAAATCATACAATTCATACCGCGTAATAACAATGACAAGCATCGTCACGCTTTCCCTCGAGTATGCGCCAAGCGCCTCAACCACAGTAATCCCGCGGAACATATTATCCTGAATTCCCTTAATAACTTCCTCTTGATTTTGCGTCATAATCATCGCAGTCAATTTCTGATGTCTCGTATGAATTGTGTCAATCACGCGGCTCGATACATATAACGAAATCAGCGTATAAAGCGCAAACGTCCACTCATATGTAAACCCAGCAATAAAAATAATCACGCCATTCATAATCAAGAAATACTTACCAAAAGAACGCCCCGTCTTAATCGTAATATACATCGCGATAATATCCAATCCACCCGAAGAAATCCCGAACTTCAGTGCCAAACCAATCCCCACTGATGCTATCACACCACCAAAAATCGCATTCAACAAAATATCCGATGACACTTCCTGCACCGGTATCACAATCAAAAACAACGACATAAAGGCAACCGTTACAAAACTAAATACCGTAAACGCTCGGCCAACCTTAAACCAGCCCAATATCGCCACCGGAATATTCAGAAGCAAAACCAACATCCCTGTCGAAAGCGACACACCAATCCCGTCCTGCAATAAATCTGACGTCAACTGCGCTACCCCAGTCAATCCGCTCGCATAAACATGCGCTGGAATTAAGAAGAAATTCATCCCAATCGCATTTAATAACGCCGCCAAAACAGCAATAAAAAACTTTTTCGTACCTTCAATATACACTTGCCGTTGATTCAATCCATTTTCCCACTTTCTCACAAATTACGACTACTTAAAACAACGGTCTTCCTCCCGATAAATAAAAGCCGACGCTCACCGTTGCAATCACACAAATAATAAATAACCATAAAAATAATGTCGATGGCTTCTGCTTTTTACGATAACTTAACAGCATCTCAACAACACCAATCGTCGCAATACCTAACAATATTTTAAAAATCGATACTACCACATGCTCGCTAAAACTATACTTCATCATCATAATACCGCTCAAAATAACCGTAATATACAACACACGATTACACATCTGCATAATCGTAAAAACTTTTGCCGATTTCTTATAAATCACCATCGCGACTAGCGTAAAAACAACAATGCCAACCCACGAAATTAAATGAACATATGACCACATATTAATTCCCCATTTCTCTTTATTCTACATTACCTGGTTCTCAAGCGTCCCAATACCTTCAATCGTTACCGAAATCGTATCCCCAGCCTGTAAAAAGCTCGGCGGATTCATCCCTTTTCCAACCCCATCTGGTGTCCCCGTTGCAATCACATCCCCTGGCACAAGCGTATGCCCCTTCGAAAGCTCTGCGATAATCATCGCAATCGGAAAAATCATCTGGTCCAGTTTCCCATCCTGACGGAGCTCCTCATTCACAAACGTCTGAATCCGCAACTTACTCGGATCAGGAATCGCATCCTTCGTAACTACATAAGGTCCAATTGGGCACGTCCCATCTAAGCTCTTGGCAATATAAAACTGCTTGTGTTTTCCTTGCAAATCACGCGCTGTCACATCATTAATAATCGTATAGCCAAATACCGCATCCATTGCCTCGTCTTCCGTCACATTCGTTATCTGCTTTCCAATAACGACTGCGAGTTCCCCTTCATAATCCAACTCACGCGTCACTTCCGCATGCAACGGAATCTGTCCACGATTTCCAACCAACGTATTCCGACTCTTCGTGAAAATCATAATCGCCTCAGGAATATCCGCAACACTTCCCATTTCCAGCACATGTTTCCGATAATTTTTCCCGACGGCTAACACATTATTTGGCGGAACAATCGCCGGCAAAAACTGCACATCTTTCAATGAAATCGACCCATTCATCGTCTCCTGTTGATTCATGATATGTTCCAACTTCTCCGGTTCAGCAATAAGCTCCACCAAGCTCTTCGGACATTCTGACTCTACAAAAAACGCACTAATGTCAATAATCTTATCTCCCTTTACAATCCCAAAAGACTCCCTGCCACCAACTTTAAAAGCAATCCATTTCATTTTATCTTCCCCCTGTCAGTTCACAAACATGGTCCCCATCAAAAAAGTATAAATAAATATGACGCACTTGTCTACCTGTAATTTTTTCAACAGCTTCCCGGTACATATCCATCTGCACCTGATACCGTTTCTTCAAAATTGCCTCCCCAGTAAGCCAGCCGTTCTCAAATTTATTCGTAATCTGATCTGTTTTGTAATCAATAATGACAAGTTCCTCGCCTAAATCTACCAACACATCAATCATTCCCTGAACAATCACTTGCTCCTCCGTGCTTGCTTCCTTGTGTAATCGTTGCGCTGGGATCTGATAACTAAACGGCACTTCACGCTTCGTACTCCCAGCATTGGCCAACATCAACTCTCCTAATTCCGTGTCAAAAAACGCCAAAATCGGCTCAATCTCTATCACTTCCAGCTGGCTCTTACTCAAAACCTCACGCAAAAGCAAATCATCCAATAATTTCGCAATACTTTCTCGCGTTGGCTTCCCGTCTAAAGGTAACGCCTGCATCACCGTATGCATTGCCGTCCCACGCTCCGTCGCCGTCATTCTCTTCTCCTGCAAAAACTTAGGCCGCTCGAGCGAAACAGGCTGCGCATTCCTCGTAAACCGCGTATCACTAAAACTATCCGCCACAGAAAATTGACGTTTCACCTCCGTCACAGACTGCTTAGACCTAATATTCGTCGCTTCCGCAAAACCATATTGAAACCCTAAACGCTTCTGAATCTCTTCATAAAACGGCGTCTGCTCCGGCGCACTATCTCCGCGTTGCACGACACTAAGCCAGTCCGAATCCTTCTTATCCGCAACATCGACAGCAATCAATTCCCGCCAATGATGTTTGGCAATAACCAAACGCATATCTGTCTCCAAAGCAACACCAGCCGCTTCTCTCCCAGTATCCATCTGTTCCAAATAAGCCGGATGCCTCACCAAAGTACTACCAATCCATTGCAAATACGTTTTCGCCTGATATCGCGTACTCGCTGGTAACATCCAGTCCTTTTGCATTATGTTCTGCTCCCATTCCTTCGTCACCTTCTCAAGACTTGGAACCGTACCGACAAGAATTAGCTTTTCTTCCGCACGAGTCAGCGCAACATACAACACCCGCATCTCCTCAGCCATCATCTCCGCAACCTTCTTGTACTTGATTGCCTGCTGCATAATCGATGGATAAACAAGCCGCTTCACAGGATCATTATACCGCGTCGCAAAGCCAAAATCCTTATCAAATAAATATTTATTATAAATATCGCGCATATTAAACTTACGATCCAATCCCGACAAAAATACAATCGGAAACTCCAGTCCCTTACTCGCATGAATCGTCATCATCCGCACAACATCTTCTTTTTCACCCAACGTCTTCGCAGTCCCTAAATCCTGCCCCTTCACTTGCAATTTCTCCACAAAGCGAATAAAGCGGAACAAGCCACGAAAAGCCGTTTTCTCATACTGGTTCGCGCGATCTAACAACGCTCGTAAATTCGCCTGACGCTGTTTTCCACCAGGCAATCCACCAACAAAATCATAAAAGTGAGTCTCCTGAAAAATACGCGCAATCAAATCCGCCAAATTCTCCCGCATCGACAATTCACGCCAACCACTCAACTGCTTCAAAAAAGCACTGAGTCTCGACGCCAAAGCATCACCTTGTGACTCCGCATATCTCTCCAAAGCTTCAAAATACGGTTTATTTTTCCCAACAGCCCGAATCCGAGCCAACGCGTCCTCGTCCAAGCCAATAATCGGCGAGCGTAACACAGAAGCTAGCGGAATATCCTGATACGGATTATCAATAATTTTGAGTAAAGAAACCATAATCGCAACCTCTGTCGCCTCAAAGTATCCCGAATTATTATTCGCATAAAATGGAATGCCCCACTCTTTCATCGCATCCTCAATATCCGGTGCACTCGTAAGCGCCCGCGACAAAATCACAATATCCCGATACTCCATAGGTCGATATTCCTTCGTCCCCTTATCAAAAACCGGCGTCTTCTCCTGAATCAGCGACGCAATCCGTTTCGCAATATATCGCGCCTCCGCCTGCCGCTTCTGCAACTGCTCCGGCGCAAGTTCATCAATGTCCTCAGACTTGTCCTCCTGCTCCATATCAATCAAAACCAGTTCCGTCTCTGAACTATCCGATTTCGGAAAATTCGCCCCTACAACAAGCTCTGCCTGCTTATCATAAGCAACTTCCCCAACCTCAGCATCCATCAACTGCCTAAAAATAAAGTTCGTCGTATCTAGCACATCCGCGCGGCTCCTAAAGTTCTGCGACAAATCAATGCGCAAGCCAGTCCCAGCACCATCTCCCGTATAACGCTGATACTTCGCCAAAAACAATCCCGGCTCCGCTAAACGAAAACGATAAATCGACTGCTTCACATCACCAACCATAAACAAATTCCCGTCCGCTTCTGAATCTTTCGTAACTAGAGCTAGAATCTGCTCCTGCACCATGTTCGTATCCTGATACTCATCAATCAATACCTCCTTAAACTTCTCACGATAACCAAGTGCCGCATTAGAAGGCGCACCATCCACATCACGCAAAACCCGCAATGCCAAATGCTCCAAATCATTAAAGTCCAGCATCCCACGCGCTACTTTTTCCTGATAAAACCGCATCGAAAATTCCTTCGCAAGCGCAACTAGCGTTCCAATCGTCGGCTTCATCTTCTCTAAGTCCAGCAAATAATTCTCGCCATTCCGCGAAAACCATTCACTCTCCGCATCAGCAATCGCCTTCTTCGCCTGATCCCGCAACTTCTTCACTTGGCTGACCAATACCTCATCATACAATTCCTTATTTTTAAGCGTAGCAATCCGTTGAAATTTCACAGCCTTCCAAACCGCAGCAACCTCTTCCCAGCTACCATCCAGTCCCGCCATCACCTGCTGCACTTGCATCAAATCATTCTCCAACGTCACCAAATAAGGCTCCGGCCCAGCCGTTTCCCCACATAAAAAAATCGCATACGTCAAAAATTGCTCTGCTTGTCGCAAAGTCATCAATAACTGCTTATAAATAATCGCATAAAACGGCAATTCCGTCACATCACGAATCGCACTAACATCATAATTGGCAACAATCGCGTCTAGCCATTTCTCTGGTTCCGGATGCGCCCTCGAAAAATCATACAGCGCTCCAATTACCTGCCCAACATCATCATCCGACCGATCCCCCGAAAAAGTATCCACTAACTCAAAAAATGGCACATTCTCCACATTTCCGTAGTGTTCCTCCAACAGCTGATCCATCACCTCATCCCGAACCATCGAACTTTCAATTGGCTCAATCAGTCGAAACTCAGGATCAATATCCGCCAAATAATAATATTTCTTAATCACATCTAAACAAAAAGAGTGGAGCGTCGAAATCGAAGCATAATTCAAAAGCGCAATCTGGCGTTTCAAATGATCCGAAGACTCATTTACCAACAGCGCATTCTCTACCGCTTTCCCAATCCGAGCCTTCATCTCAGCCGCAGACGCATTCGTAAACGTCACAATCAACAACTCATCAATATCTAGCGGCGCCTCCGGACTCATCACTTTTTCAATAACCCGATTAACAAGCACCGCCGTTTTTCCCGATCCCGCAGCAGCAGCCACTAGTACATTCTGACCACTCGCATGAATCGCCTTCCACTGATCATTTGTCCACGTCACATCCGCTGGTTTTACTGGAATTTCGCCCTTCATTCTTGCCCCTCCTCTCTCATTTTCATTAAAACATCTGCCCGATTCTGACTCTCAAACTTCCTATACTGATTACTTGCAAGCGACGCATCAAATTGACAAACCGAACGAAACGGGCACAATTGACAAGGCGTCCGATCCTTCAATTTATAAGGGTTAATCGCTACTTCTCCTTCAATAATCTTATTTCCAGCCTTCACATATTGCTGTCTCACATATTGTCGCATCGTATCAAACTCAGCCTTCGTTGCCGTAGCAGAATGCGCACTAAAATTCCCATCCTTCTTAAGCCCCGTTGGAATAACCGTTGATGTCTTCCCAGCCTCAAGCTCCGCATCCATCAGCGAAACCGCCAACACATCATCCAGCACAAGCCCCTTCATCCGAAAACTCTTCAAAAGTTCCTTCTCAAGCTCCGCATCCGTCATTTCCTTCTCCGCATTCACAAGTGGATTATGCATATGGAAATAAAGCACACCCGCAGGTTCCGCCGTCTTACCAATCAACTTAGCCGAATTCTCAACCACAATATCCAAATACGTCAACATTTGCAAAGCCAAGCCATAATACACTTCCGTCATCGGCAAATCATGCGCACTCGACTTGTAATCAATAATCCGCAAAAACGTCCGCGCATCCTTCTCGGCTTCATCAATTCTGTCAATCCGTCCCTGCAAAACAAGCTCACGCCCACCATTTAGCGGCAACGTCAAAGGTGGAATTTCCCCTTTCAAACCAAAATCGACTTCCAATCCAACCGGCTTAAACTGGCTAATTTTCGCCTGTTCATTCAACACCCGCGTCGCACGAATAATAATATTAAGCAACTTGTACCTAATATACTCTAGCCGTTTCGTACTAAGTAAAATCTCATGTTGTAATTTTGGCGCCAAATATTCCATCGCAAGACCAGCCATCTCCATACACTGTTCCACCGAAAGATTGCCCCACTCCAAATCACGTTGGCGCAACTCCGCTGAAATCCATTCCATCGCACCATGAAAAATCTCGCCAATATCCACCGACTGCAATTTAAAATGAGCCCGCTCCTCCAATTTCAAGCCATGTTGCGCGAAATGCTGGAAGTGGCAACTATAAAAACGCTCCATCCGCGATACACTCGCATGTACATCCTCACCAAACAAAGCTGTAGCAGCCTCTCCTGAAATATTTTGCGCTTTATTTTGATAAAATAAACTCTCTAATATACGCGAAGCCTTCCCTTTCCACTCACCATTCGAAAGAAAGAACGTATATGCATCCCACCAAACCGGCGACATCACATACCCCTTCTTCTTCATTTGCAATTGCGCCGTCAAATAACCAATCGAAGCCTTAGGTGCCGAAATATACATCGCCTGCTCCTCATCCGCTAACAACGAAGGATCACTCAAATAAAGCCCCCGCGCAAGCTTCGGAAAACCAGCTTCCAACCGCCTAATATAGCTCGACTCCGACAATTCCTTCCCATTCTCATCCGCATTCGGAAAACTAATAAATAATTTATCTGAAGCCAGCGTAAATAAACGATAGGCCAAAAATTCCTCACTAGAAAGCATCTGCTTCCCACTAGGTCTCACAGCAAATCCCGACTGATTCAACCGTTCCCGATCCTCATCAGACAAAATGCCAGAATCCTGCTTCCTCATCGGTAAAACACCATCATTAATTCCCGCCGCAAAAATCACCTTCCGATTCAGCAAACGCGAATTCTCCATATCCGTTACAACTAATTGGTCAAGCGAAGGTGGCAATAATGAGAAATCCAGCGCATCGAGACCCGTATTTACCACATCAAAGAAAACGTCCAACGTCACCTCATCGTCACCCATCACTTCCACAAACTCATCCAACAAACCAATCACAGACTTCCAAGCCTGTTCATGCTCCCTTGCAAGCTCCAATTCCCCAGCATCTTCCGCATTTTGACGCCACAAATCCAATCGCTCATCCACACGCGTATCCACTATAAATTGGAATAAAACACCTGCTAAATCAAGCCCCGTCTTCGCACCCTTCAAGCCTTTCTCAAGACGCACTAACGGACGCTTAATCTGCTCTCTCACTTCATTAACAACCGTCTCAACTTCTTTTTCCTCATCCGTCTGCACACCTTGATTCAAATCCAACCCACGAATTTTCCGATACATCCACGGCTTCTTATCCATCCAGCGACGCTTATTATAAATACCATTTTCCAAAACATAATTCTCAAAAACATCGACTTTCCCACGATACACATTACTCCGAACATCCATTGGAAAGAAAAACTCCGTCCGAATCGCCTGAAAAACCGCTTCATATTGCCAGTTCGTCCGAATAATATCCAGGCTAGAACGAATAAATTCAACCATCGGATGATTCGCCATCGTTCGCTTTACATCAAGGAAATAAGGCACATCATTCGCCTCAAAAGAAGCCCGCAAAATCGTCTCATACGTATCGATATTTCGAATCAAAACTGCCATATCCCGATAACGATACCCCTCCGCAGCCAACTGCCGAATCCGCCGTGCAATCCCATCCATCTCAGCTCGCCGATTACTCGCCTCATCAATCGCAAAATGATCTACTTCCCCATCAAAGGTATCATTAGAAAGCGTCGACCAAGTCCGCTCCAAATAAGCCAATTCCTCCTGTTGAAATCGCTTGCTATCCTCCAATATAATATCAGGCAACACATCACACCTATCTGTCGCCAACTCCTTCAATTTCGCATACGTCATCCCAGTCATCTGAAACAAGCGATACTCATGCAGCTCACCAATCTGATAAGCCCGATCCACAGTCAGCGCAATCGTCACTTTCCTACAGACCCCAACCAACTCACCAAGAACTGCATATTCCTGCGGTGAAAATTCATAAAAACCATCAATAAAAATCTCGCTCTCCTTCAGAAACGAACTCGACTTAATCGCATCTACCAATAAACGCAAATAATCCTCCGTCTCCAAATACTTACCGCACAACATGTCTTCATACGCATCAAGCAACAACGAAATATCCGCCATCTTATGATCCAAATCAATATTACCTTGCCCCTCAAATCCACGTAAATTCTCCGGCTCAATGCAACACTGTTTCATCTCTTTAAAAACCTGTTCCAGCTCCTTAATAAAGCCTTTCTTAGAAGCAGTCCTGCCAAATAAACGCAAATCCCCTTGCTTTTCAATTAAGATTTTGCGAATAATCATTTCCAATCCCGAATCCGTCAAAAAAGTCCGAGCCAACCCACCACTTTCCTGCAAAACCCGCCATGCTAACCTGCTGAAACTAAAAATCTGCGTCTCTAATAAACCCGCAACACGCTCACGTTCAAAAAATACCGTCTCCGCCTGCAACGTCATCTGATCAGGCACTAACAAAATACAATTCGCCCCATCGTGTATCCGTTCCTCTAATAAATCCATGACCCGCGCCGTTTTTCCAGTACCCGCGCGACCTAAAATAAATTGTAAAGCCATCTCTACACCACCGAACATACGTTTCTATTTTTAATATCATAACACATAATTTTCAAATCGACCACTATTATATCTCTTTTTCAGTCTATCACGTTCACACCAAACAAACCACAAATAAAAAACTAGAGCCCAAAAGACCCTAGTTTCCTAATCGAAGCTATTTTATAGATGCAACATCGCTAGCTGCATATCGTTCAATTTCTCTGTTAGAAGATAAAATTGTTCTTTGTCCTGATTATCTAAAGCAACATCAATTTCATCTTTTAGTTGCTGAATTCGATGTTCGTCAAGGAGCATTGTCATGTAGCATTCAATGAAAGTATTCATTAACTCTTTTTCTCCCTTAAGAACTCCAACTTGATTAACTAATGAACTTGAAAAATCTCGCATTTCCATGACTGCTCACTCCTTCATAATTTTTTATAACTACTTAAAAACAAGAAATAAGGGGTTAAAAAGTTACAAACCTAATAAAAATAGAATTTTTAGAAAAAATAGTGACTTCAAGAACTAGCTATGCTATAATCTAGGTAGAAAATATTACAAATAACTGACAGGCGGCTTTACTTTTGTAACTTGTACCTTGGCTTTCAATAAAATTAAACCGGAGAATTCATCACTTTTAGCTAAGATGCGGTTACTTATACACATATATAAGGGAGTTGTAGAAATGTCTAAGAAAATGAAAACACCAGTGTATGAGGTCAACCCTCATACCATGATAATCTTACCTTTAAAGACCAAAACGGGAGTTCACTCAGAGATTTTTGAATTAAACGATCATCGTATATCTAGTTTTACCCCATTATTTCTAATTAAAACAAGTTGCCAATATTTTGGTTCAAGTTATGACGGTAGACGAGAAGGTACACGATACCTAACAGGTGTTACTCACAAGCCACCAATCATGGTAGACCCAGCTAGTACTATGTATGCTTTTCCAACAACATCAGCCGGAAGAGATGACTGTATTTGGATTTTCCCACAGCACATTTCGGAGTACTATGATTCGCATTATAACTGCACAACCATCCGTTTTAATAATAAACAAAAAATAAAAATATCCGTTTCTTTCTCTACATTTAATAATCAGATGGCTAGAGTTTCGATGCTACATATGAAATTCTCACAAAAAATGCGCAGTATGGAGACAGAATACCCATATTCTAATCTTCTATTTCCACCCACTCCGCTGGCCGCTGAGAATAGAGCACCATATAACATTGGTGAAGTGGAGGAGTCAGACGATGATTTACTAGATTTCAGTCAAATCGAGAAGGACCCACGAAATAAGAAAGATAAATAAAACAAAGGACAGTCACCATTTCTCCGGTTAGTGACTGTCCTCTTCTAAACTTTTATTTACACATTTTTATTCCCCAATGCCTCTGAAATTCTTTTTAAGAGCAAGAGTTCTTCTTCCGAATAGGAGTATGGCAATTCTAAATACCATTTCTCTAACTCTGGATTTCCGATTAGGGGGAAGGCATTTACTGAATTTTTCTCGCGAAGTCCTGCAACATCATCCAATAAGAAATCCGTTGTAGTACCTAGCTCATCAGCCAACTTTGCAAGGATAAATATAGGTGGTTTGTGGTTATCGTTCTCATACTTACTAACCGTCGAAGGTGTTACACCAATCTTTTCAGCTAACTGCTTTTGCGTTAATCGATGCTTTTTTCGTAATGATACTAATTTCTCTCCAAAATTCATACCTGCACCCCTCTCATTTTTCTGCTACTTTCATTATAGCAATGAATCGCAATTATTTCGACCCGCAACGCAAAAAACTGCCCTATCACTAGAGCAGCATCTTGCTTTATATTTCTTTTTTCCAGAATCCGTATAAAAGTCCTGAAATAACCGTTCCGATTAAAATAGCCAATAAGAATAGAATTGCATGGTTCGCCAATCCGACTACGAAAATACCACCATGAGGCGCCGGAACATTGATGTGCCAGAATTGTGTTAGTCCACCAGCAATTGCTGAACCTAGTACACACGACGTAATAACACGTAATGGATCAGCCGCCGCGAAAGGAATCGCCCCTTCTGTTATAAAGGAAAGTCCTAATACGTAGTTCGTTAACCCAGCTTGACGTTCATCCGGCGTAAATTTCTTTTTAAAAATGGATGTTGCCATCGCAATTGCTAGAGGCGGCACCATACCACCTGCCATAACTGCAGCCATAAACGCACCATCTGTGTTCCCTGTTGTCGTGAATACACCAATCGCAAACGTATAAGCAGCTTTATTGAATGGACCACCCATATCAATCGCCATCATACCACCAAGTACAGTTCCCAGAATAACAGCATTAGCCGTTCCAAGCGATTGTAATTGATCTACTAAGAATGTATTAATATTAGCAAATATCGGATCGAATATTAAGTACATCAATCCCCCAGTAATAAGCAAACCTAACACTGGATAAATTAGAATTGGCTTCAAGCCCTCTAACGTTTTTGGCATTTTTGAGAATAATACTTTTAATCCAAGAACCACATAACCTGCTAAGAAACCAGCAAGTAAGCCGCCCAAGAACCCAGCGTTGGACGTCGCAGCAAGTAAACCACCGACCATACCAGGCATTAAACCAGGACGATCAGCAATACTCATCGCAATGAAACCAGAAAGAATAGGGATAAGGAACATAAATGCCCCAGTTTGCCCGCCACTAATGGCTCCAAGCATATCAGTCAGCGTTTTAGCTTGTGGGAAGTATTGCTCTAAAAGGAATGAAAAGGCAAGTAAAATACCACCACCGACAACAAACGGCAACATATGAGAAATACCATTCATTAAATCTTTATAAATACGACTACCAATAGAGACACGCTTACCGTCCGATGCATCACTATCTTTTTCACCACTATGATGATAAACAGGTGCCTCTTGCGCAATCGCCTTATTAATAAGCTCCTCTGGCTTTCTAATGCCATCACTTACAGGTGTTTCTAGAACGTGCTTACCATCAAAACGAGCCATTTCAACTTTCTTATCCGCCGCAACGATGACACCACTAGCTCGTTCAATCTCATCAGCCGTTAGTTTATTTTTAGCACCATCCGAGCCATTTGTTTCTACTCGAATATCCACGCCCATTTCTTTTGCTTTGTTTTTCAACGCGTCCTCAGCCATGTACGTGTGCGCAATTCCAGTTGGACAAGCAGTAACCGCAACAACAAATGGCGCCTCGTTATTCTGCGAAGTAACACCTTGCTCAGCTTCCGCTGCTCCTTGCTCTTGATCAAATAAATCAACCACTTCTTGCGTCGTTTTGGCATTACGCAATTTGGCAACAAAGTCAGGATGAATCAATAATCGAGAAAGTGCCGCAAGCGTCTCTAAATGCGTCTGATTCGCGCCGTCCGTTGCTGCAATCATGAAGAATAAATGAGCCGGTTGACCATCTAAAGAATCATAATCTAAGCCCGCTTCACTTTTCGCAAAAACAACAGTTGGTGTATTTACTGCTTTCGTCTTCGCATGAGGCATCGCAATTCCATCACCAATCCCCGTCGAACTTTCTTGTTCACGTTTCATAATTTCTGATTTAAAAAGCGAGACATCATTGATCTTACCTTCATCGGCAAGTTTAGCAATCATTTCATCAATAGCTGCTTCTTTTGACGTTGCCTTAAGCGAGAGAATCATTGTCTCTTGACTTAAAATATCTGTGATTTTCATCATGTAACCCTCCAATTATAATTCTGTGATTTCCACTTCTGGAATCAATTTCTGAATAGCATCATATGTCGCTAAATCCGTTGAAAATGCCGTCGCACTACCTGTAGCCACAGCCACTCGAAACGCTTCTAGCACATCATTATTTTTTTCATAAGTCCCAACGAAACCAGCAACCATTGAATCACCCGCACCAACTGAATTTTTTACAGAACCTTTAGGTGTATTCGATTGATAAACTTTGTCCCCGACGAATAACAGCGCACCATCACCAGCCATTGAGACAATCACATGTTTCGCTCCTAGTTCCAGGCATTTCTTCCCGTAAGGAATAATATCCTCCACACTAGAAAAGCTTGTCTCAAACAAATCTGCAAGCTCATGATGATTCGGTTTTATCAAAAACGGCTTTCTAGCAAGCGTATCAAGCAAACTCGCTCCCGTCGTATCAATAATAAACTCCACGCCCAAAGATTCACATTTTGCAATAATCCGATTGTAGAAATCACTTCCCAATGACGGCGGAATACTACCAGAAAGAATCGCAATATCCCCTGCCTTCATTACATCAAAACTCTCAAAAAAAAGAGCAATCTCTACGGGAGTTATGTTGGGGCCCATACTATTAATCTCTGTTTCTTCTCCGTGTTTCAATTTAATATTGATTCGCGTATCATCAGCAATCTGTGTAAATGCACTCTTACTGCCTTCATCTCCAAGCCAATCTTGAATGAATCCTCCTGTGAACCCACCTAGAAAGCCCAGCGCACAATTATCAGATTGCAACTGGTTCAAAATACGTGAAACATTCACACCTTTTCCACCTGGCAATTTCACACTGTTTTCCATCCTATTCAGTGCACCTAGCTCAAGACTATCCAATTCTACAATATAGTCTACGGACGGATTTAACGTTATTGTATAAATCATTTTTCCGCCTCCATAATATCAATTTTTTTCATCCATATCTCTTTTTCCTCAACATTTATATAATCCGTAATCAATGTGGCTTCTTCCAAATCAAACATTTTAGCAAAATGGCTGTGATGCATCTTTGAATTATCCGCTAAAACAAACGTCTCATCTGCCAGCTCTGCAGCTTTACGTTTCAATAAAGCCTCTTCCATATCTGGTGTCGTATAACCATCATTCAGATGTATTCCATTAGCACCAATAAAGGCTTTATCAAATCGGTAATTCGCAATATTCTCCATTGCAATTCCGCCAATCACCGCTTTTGTTTTCGCTTTCATTTTCCCACCTAATATATACGCGTTCAGATCTAAGCTAACTAATTCCTCTACATGCATCAAACCATTCGTAACCACCGTCACATCTCGTCCGATTAAGAAATCAATCATCTCAAATGTAGTTGACCCAGCATCCAAATAAATACAATCTCCATCCTTAACCAAAGAAGCCGCCAATTTCGCAATATCCTTCTTTTCTCGAACGTTTTTGACTGATTTTTCTACCATGCTCATTTCAATCGTCCGCGCTTGCGTTAATATTGCGCCACCATGAACACGTTTTAATAAACCATTCTCTTCTAACTCTGCTAAATCACGTCGTATTGTTGACTCTGAAGAATCTGCTAGCTCCGTTAAATCTTTCAACTTAACACTACCACGGCGTTTCAAAAGATCGATTATTAAGTTATGTCTGTCCGCATTCAACATATTGTTCCCTCCTATACAATGATATAATAACATCATTTTCAGCCAAAATCAATCATTTTCTTTCAAAAAAAATTATAACATAAACAAATATGCACACAAGACTATCCAGAAATCAGAAACTCATAAAAATGAAAACGTTCTGGAAGCTTTTCTTCATTTCTAAGCGCACAAAAAAATCCCAACACAATCAAAAAGTGTTGAGATTACTTGGATACCGGCGGCCGGGGTCGAACCGGCACGATCGTGAGATCACTGGATTTTGAGTCCAGCGCGTCTGCCAATTCCGCCACGCCGGCATAATATAATTATTATAATGCATTCTTTAATAAATTTCAATGGAGGCGCCAACCGGATTTGAACCGGTGATAAAGGTTTTGCAGACCTCTGCCTTACCACTTGGCTATGGCGCCACATTTAATAAAGAAGCGGAAGACGGGGTTCGAACCCGCGACCCCCACCTTGGCAAGGTGATGTTCTACCACTGAACTACTTCCGCAAAAAAACTGGGCTAGCTGGATTCGAACCAACGCATGACGGAATCAAAATCCGTTGCCTTACCGCTTGGCGATAGCCCACCGTATAAAAAATGGGGCGGATGATGGGAATCGAACCCACGAATGCCTGAACCACAATCAGGTGCGTTAACCACTTCGCCACATCCGCCATTATTTAATTTCCCTGTTTTTCTTGGCAGGGGCAGTAGGAATCGAACCCACACTGAAGGTTTTGGAGACCTTAGTTCTACCTTTAAACTATGCCCCTATAATAAAAATGGTGGAGGGGGGCAGATTCGAACTGCCGAACCCGAAGGAGCGGATTTACAGTCCGCCGCGTTTAGCCACTTCGCTACCCCTCCATATAAACTTAAGGTGGCTTGGGACAGAATCGAACTGCCGACACCTTGAGCTTCAATCAAGTGCTCTACCAACTGAGCTACCAAGCCTTAAAAATGGCGGTCCCGACGGGATTTGAACCCGCGATCTCCTGCGTGACAGGCAGGCATGTTAACCCCTACACCACGGAACCACAAAAATAATAAAAAGTCACAATTGCGGGGACAGGATTTGAACCTGCGACCTTCGGGTTATGAGCCCGACGAGCTACCAGACTGCTCCACCCCGCGACAATAATATAATGGTGGGGGCTAACGGGATCGAACCGCTGACCCTCTGCTTGTAAGGCAGATGCTCTCCCAGCTGAGCTAAGCCCCCACATATTTCAAATAAAAAGTGACCCGTACGGGATTCGAACCCGTGTTACCGCCGTGAAAGGGCGGTGTCTTAACCGCTTGACCAACGGGCCATAAAAATAACACATCATAGAGAACGGAGAGCAAGGGATTTGAACCCTTGAGACAGCTTTCACCGCCTACACGATTTCCAATCGTGCTCCTTCGGCCACTCGGACAGCTCTCCATAATGGCTCCACAGGCAAGACTCGAACTTGCGACCGATCGGTTAACAGCCGATTGCTCTACCAACTGAGCTACTGTGGAATAATCCTTGCCCGGCGACGACCTACTCTCACAGGGGGAAGCCCCCTACTACCATCGGCGCTGAAAAGCTTAACTTCCGTGTTCG
>NZ_JNFA01000005.1 GCF_000766865.1 Listeria booriae | reverse complement strand
TAACACTTTACAGCAACACAGGTGCAGTTGTAGAAACAACAACAACAGACGCTAACGGATTGTACAAATTCGAAACAATTACACCAGGAACTTACTACGTGAAAGTAACAGCACCAACAGGTTATGACGTATTAGCTAACTCAGCATTCGGTGGCGACGGCGTATCAGGATACATCGATATCGCAGCACAACAAACACGCACAGATATGAACTCATCACTTGTCGAAGCTGTAGATCCAACAGCCGTAGCTAATGCAAAATGGATTTATCACAATGGATTCACACCAGATACTGATTTAGCAAATGGTGGAACAATTTCTGTATCAAACACGTACAAAGACGGATACAACAACGACAACGTAGACGTGGCCTTCTATAACAGCGCAGATAAGATTGTAAATCCTAGCTCGTATACTTGGACATTATCAAATCCTGACCTATTCACTTCTGTTCAAGCTAACGGCACGCATATTGCCTTCACGCATACAGAAAAAACAGGAAGCTCATTAGTAACAGTGAAAGACGCATCTGGTAAAACAGTACGTACATTCACAATCACTATTACAGGTCCAGAAAATGTACCAGCAACAGACATTTCACTTTCAGCATCAAATATTACAGCAAAAGTTGCTGACACAGGTAAAATCAATGCAACAGTAGCACCATCAACAGCAACAAACAAAAACTTAACGTATACACCAGCAGACCCAAGCATCATCTCTGTAGATGAAAACGGCAACTGGACAGCTAAAAAAGCAGGAACAACAACAATTGCGGTAGCAACAGAAGACGGATCAAACATCACGAAAACAATCACTGTAAACGTAAGTGAATCAGTAGTTGTGAAACAAGAAAACATTCCTAACTACCCAGCAGACGTAATTACAGAAGGTAAAAACATCTACATCGATACAGCCTTCACAAACACGTTCAATTCACATGACATGAACTTCAGAGAATACGATACAGCAGGAAATGTATTGAACAGCAGTGACTACGTCTACACATCTAGCGATACTTCCGTATTATCTTCAAAACCAGACCAAGGAGATAACTGGAACAGACTAGCAGTTAACGGCGCAGGAACAGCAACAATTACAGTGAAAGACAAAGCTGGAAACACTATCCGTACGTTCATCGTACACGTAGCTCAAGCAGCAACAACAGTACCAGTAACAGACATTTCACTTTCAGCATCAAACATTGCAGCAAAAGTTGCTGACACAGGCAAAATCACTGCAACAGTAGCACCATCAACAGCAACAAACAAAAACTTAACGTATACGCCAGCAGACCCGAGCATCATTTCTGTAGATGCAAACGGCAACTGGACAGCTAAAAAAGCAGGAACAACAACAGTTGCGGTAGCAACAGCAGACGGATCAAACATCACGAAAACAATCACTGTAAACGTAAGTGAATCAGTCGTTGTGAAACAAGAAAACATTCCTAACTACCCAGCAGACGTAATTACAGAAGGTAAAAACATCTACATCGATACAGCCTTCACAAACACGTTCAACTCACATGACATGAACTTCAGAGAATATGACACAGCAGGAAACGTATTGAATGGTAGCGACTATATCTACACATCTAGCGATACTTCTGTATTATCTCCAAAACCAGACCAAGGAGATAACTGGAACAGACTAGCAGTTAACGGTGCAGGAACAGCAACAATTACAGTGAAAGACAAAGCTGGAAACACTATCCGTACGTTCATCGTACACGTAGCTCAAGCAGCGACAACTGTAGCAGCAACAGGTCTAACATTAGACGCATCAAGCATCACTGCTAACGTAGCAGACACAGGTAAAATCAACGCAACAGTTGCCCCTGCAAACGCAACAAACAAAAACGTAAGCTACACACCAGCAGACGCAAGCATCATTTCTGTAGATGCAAACGGTAACTGGACAGCTAACAAAGCAGGAACAACAACAATCACAGTTAGAACATTAGACGGTAGCAACATCAGCAAAACTATCAATGTAACAGTTGCTAAAAGCATGGCAGATCGTGTAGGAAGTGCTGACTTCGAAATTGTCAATCAACGTCCAAACACAGGAAGCACTGGAACAAACGTTTATGTTTATCCACACGCAGCGGATGTACCAGCAGGCGTAGTTTATTCAATGGAAACATATAGCGACACAACGGCTACAACCTTGCTTAGAACGGATACACTTGGTACTTCTGACGGAACATATCACCAAATGATTCACTGTACTACACCGTTGGCAGCTTGGGGCCTACAAGGTTACGCTATCAAAGTATACGCAACATACCAAGGTACTAAATATCTGATTCTGAATGACCAGTCATACAAATACTACTCTCTACAAACAACACACGAAATGACCAGTCATACAAATACTACTCTCTACAAACAACACACGAATGGACTGACTGATCTTTAGATATATCATAATGTACCACCCAAAATAACCATAACGAAAGCTGTAGCCAACATCCAAGTTCGGCATCACGCGGGCTACAGCTTTTAATTTTTCAACAAGGAGGAACAACGTGCTGAAAAAAAGTTTAACAGGAATTGCATTATGGATTCCCGCACTTATGATGCTTTTCGCACTCGTTAGCACAGCTATTTTACTACCATGGCAAGCAAACGGTGAATCATCTATCTGGATGATTACAGGAATAGTAGCAGGCATCATACTTGTTTTAATTATGAGTATCTGGGGTTTTACGAAACTCTATCAATGGAAAAAAGGCTACTTCTATCTCGCATTAGGCGCCCTGATTATCGTTCCAAGAATCATTTGGATTATCTGGATTCCAACACATGCCGTATCTGACTTTTACTACTATCAAGTAATCGCAAGTTACGTCGCAGATAACAACAGTTGGACAACGCTATACGATCAAGGCATTCTATTCTACGCGCCTTATTTCACACATATACTCAATTTCTCTAAAGTACTATCGACTGTTTATCATATTTTTGGAAACAGTTATCTTGTCGGGCAACTATTTAACAGCCTCTTGACACTAGGAGGAACATTTCTACTTTTTAAAGTCGTTAAAAATTGGTTTCCGCTTGGCGTTGCTGTAGGTAGTAGTTTGATTTTCGCCTTATGGCCAGCCTACTTTATGTACAGTACACTACTTGCGACTGAACCATTATTTATTTTCTTATTTGTTTTAGCACTTTTCTTGTATCAGCAGGTGGAGCAACACGCGCCGAGCTTTATCTGGTCGTTGCTACTTGCACTTACATTAATCGGCTTAAACATGATTCGGCCACTCGCTGTGGTTATACTAATTGCCTTTGTAATAACTTCTTTCTTACTTCGACCAAAACGCAAAGAAACGCTAAAAAGATACACCATCGTCGTACTTCTGTTTCTCGTTTTCCTCGCTGGACAATCCACGATTAACAAATTGGTATATCATATCCCAACCTCCAATAGCACAATCGGATACAACGTGTTCGTAGGTGCCAATGAAAAGTCAGGAGGACAATGGAGCCAAGCCGACAGTAAGACGTTCTGGAAATTATACAACGACAATAAAACAGACGCTTCAAAAGCAGACAGCGCCCTACTCCAAAAAGGGATAGAACGCTATCAAGATATGGCTAGTAATGGCAAATTAACCGACCATATCATCACTAAAATGAAAAACTACAGTAGCGAAAGTTATGGCTACGATTGGAATGTTTACAGTGATGCACCAGAAATTTGGTACCACTCCAAAATCATTCTCGCGATTTGCAACGTATTTATGTACATCATCTTAGGGTTAAATGTCCTTGCAGTCGTTCTCGCACTTTGCTTACGAAAAATAGCAGACATTTATTTATTCACCTTGCTACAAGTTGGATTCACATTATCAGCGCTTCTCGTAGAAGTACAAGGTAGATATCACGTGCCTTTAATTATCGGCTATAGCGTGATTGGCGCCTGGGGTTGCTGGCAACTATATCGAATTTTAGCAGGAAAAAACAAAAAGAAGAAAAAACCAGTCATGCTCGAAGGTTACGACAGACCTGAGCTACCGCTGTAAAAAGGAATTCATTGTATGGAGATGAACCGATATATGAAGAGACCACGATTAGAAGAAGTCGCGTACGAATACGTATTGAAATGTATTCAAGAAAACCGACTGAAAATGGGCGACTTTGTGAGCCAGCAAGAGTTGGCGCATGAACTCAATATGAGTCGAACTCCGATTCGAGCCGCCATTACGAAACTAAGCGGCGAAGGCTACATCCGAATGTTACCTTACCACGGGGCTTTCGTAGCCTTTTATAAAGACCAATCTGTGAAAGGTTGGGATAAAGGATGAGAAAACGGATCATTGCCGCAACATGTATTTTACTGCTGTTGGTGAGCGTTATTATCACCTTTGACTACATCAATGCCAATTCAGAAACACTACCAAAAGGAAACCAAACAACCGAAATTGCAACCATTCCAAAAAGCACAACAAAAACAACTGGCGCAACTGCCAAAAAAAGCATCATGCCAACCCAAATCATTTTTCGCAATGGGACAAAAACCCAAATTGAAGACCCAGTCCGACCTGTAGGAACAGACAATGGTGGTCGAATGGAAGTGCCAGACGGAATCGACGCCGTATATTGGTATAAATTTGGCCCGTCACCAGGCGATAAAGGTAATGCAATTATTGCAGGACACCGCGATTGGGGCGGCGAACTAGGGTTATTTAAGTACCTCGAAGACATCGCATTAGGCGAAAAAGTCATTATCGGCTATGAAGATGGCACACAAAAAACATTCGAAGTAAAATCTAAAAAATCCTACGCTTTTAAAGACTTTCCACAAGAACTAATGGACACAACAAAAGGTAATCAAGTCACATTAATCTCATGTACCGGGACGTTCAATCGCTCCCAAGACGGTTATCAAAACCGAGAAGTTGTCATACTTCAACCAGTAACCAAGTAACATATTCCTAACGGTTACAAACAATACAAGGAGGAATATATGAACGCTTTATTAACAATTATGGCCGGAGTCAGTGTATGCCTAATCTTTATTTATTTTTCGTACACGAGCTTAATTTTGCTACTCCCCCCATTTGCAGGAAACAAAAACAAAGTGAGTGAACAAGACGACAGTGAATTGGAATATGTTTTTCTAATTCCTTGTCTGAACGAAGAAGTTGTCATCGAAAAGACGATTCGATCGATATTAGCTTTGTCTTATCAGAAGAAGATGGTAATTGTTGTCGATGATGATTCATCCGATAATACAGTCGCCATCGTCCGCCAAATGAATCTTCCTAACGTCCGGGTTATCGAGCGCAAGAAGCCGAACGCCCAACTAGGAAAAGGGGAATCTCTTAATTACGCCTATTCAAAAATAACAAAAGCAGCACGCCGTCTAGGCAAAAATCCAACCAATCTCATTCTCACCGTTATTGATGGAGACGGTCGCCCAAGCGATAATTTGTTAAACGAAGCAAACCGTGTATTCCGTGACACAGCAGTTGGCGCGGCGCAAGCACGGATTCGTATTACAAACCGCAAAAGCATCCTGCCAATGATGCAAGACATCGAGTTCTACTCCACGGTTGCAGCTATTCAAAACAGCCGCGAATACACCGAAAGCGTTGGTTTAGGCGGAAACGGGCAATTCACAAGACTAAGCGCATTAGTCGAACTTGGTCCAGCACCTTGGTCCAAATGTTTACTAGAAGATTTCGACTTAGGCTTATCAATCCTTTTAAAAGGCTGGAAAAGCAAGTATATCGGAGAGGCCATCGTATATCAACAAGGACTTACATCTGTGAAGAAATTTATTCGTCAACGTGCTAGATGGGTGCAAGGAAACATCCAGTCCATCAAGCGATTACGCGAAATTAGAAAATCAGACACATTAAGTAGCGCATCTAAGCTCGATATCTATTACTTCTTAGCCCAACCGTGGATTAACCTACTCGGAAGTATCATCATGATTATTTCCTGGGGGCTAATGCTTATCTTCTTCCAATCGGTTGACTGGGGCGCAGGATTTACGAACACATTGCAAGATTGGGGCGCGATACTAATCATTGTCGGTTTGATTTTCGGACCGGGTCTGATTTGGTGTATTTATCACTACGAACTCGGCCGCAAAGACAAGGATGGCATTTCCTTTTTCCATTGTATGGGCGCAGGATTATTCATGCCAATTTATAACTTATTAGCCATTCCAAGCATTTGGCTCGCATTTTGGCGACAAGTAGCACGAAAAGAAGCTTGGGCAAAAACAGAACGAGTAGCTGAATAACAAAAAAATGATAGTGAGGTTTTTATTCATGATTAAGAAGAAAATAACGATGCCTTTAATGGCGATTGCAGCAAGTAGTTTACTAATTTTAGGCGCGTGTGGCACGACAGATTCATCAAGCACAGACAAAAATACAGACACTTCCACAAAAACAACCCAAACAACAAAAGAAACCACAACGAAAAAAGACGAAAAAGCATTGCTTGACTGGTCATATTCTGGCAGCACAGGCCCATCAGACTGGGGTTCTATCAAACCAGCATACAAAATCAGCGACACAGGCAAGAAACAATCACCAATCAACATCGAAACAAAAGACGCAAAAGCAGACAAAACAAAAGCGAGCGTTGCCTACAAATACCAACCAACGATGTTCAAAGTAACGCGTAAAGACCAAACAGTTCAAGCCGTTGCCCAAACAGCAAAAGGTAGAGCAGACAGCAAGATTACCGTTGCAAACAAAGAATATACACTAAAAGAAATCAACATCCACACACCAAGCGAACACCAACTAGACGGCAAAAAATATGACGCAGAACTACAACTAAAACACGTTTCTGCGGATAACAAAACATTAATCATCAGCGTTTTCGTTAAAGAAGGCGACAAAAACCAAGCAATTGGCGACATGACAAGCATCATTGCCTCATCAGAAAACGGCAAAACAACAACGATGAAACAAGCTGTTAGTACGCTAGGTCTCATTCCAACAGACGACAAAGCATTCGCATACGACGGTTCCCTAACAACGCCAGCAACAACAGAAGGCGTATCATGGGTTGTTTACGAAAAACCAATCACAATGTCCAAACAACAACTTAGCGACTTAACAAAACAACTCGGCGACAACAACCGCCCAGTACAAAAGTTAAACGACCGCCAAGTAAGCAGCAACTAATTTTGCACAAATATCAAAAATAAATGGAGCATATCACATGAAAAAAGTAATGATAGTGTTTGATACGCCCGCAGAAGCTATTAGAATATGTCCCGTTATCGATAAACTAAAACAAATGCAGTACACACCAGTCGTTTTTATCCCTAAACAGGTAGAAACGGCTGGGATAATGGATCAAATTTTGGCGTTATTTGGCGTAGAACCAAGTTATGTATTAAGCGCTGCGCTAGAATCACAAACGCTAAACCAACTCACGGCTTACGCCTTAAACGAATTATCCAACACCATAAAACAAGAGCAAATCGACGCTACCATCGTGTGCGGCAATACGCGAATCGCTTTTGTAGCAGCACTTGCCTCATATTACAACGATATTCGCGTGACACAAGTACTGTCCCCCGCAGGAAACGGCGAAGCAACCAGCGCTTTTTTTGGCAAAAACACAGACGCATTAATGGCGCCGCTAGCCGCAAATCGGGTTTTTCTAGGTCTAGAAACAGCATTATCCAAAACGACCACATTGCCGCTAGACCAATTGCCAATCACAAACAGTGATACTAAAAGAATTATTTTGTTTGACTATCACGGCAAGTCCAACCAACGATCCATACTCGAAAAAAGCTTCCAAGCAATGAAACATATCACCAATACTTACAAAGAAGTTATTTTCGTCATCCCGATAAAACTAACAACATTAGTCATGGAACTCGCAAATCGAATTTTAAAAGGCCAAAAACAAGTATATTTTGTGAAGCCATTTAATATTTTAGAATATCAAAGCTTTATGCGTCGCGCGTGGCTCGTGATGTCTGATAATACGCATTGTCTGGAAGAGGCGCAAATACTTGGCATTCCAGCATTAATTATGAAAAATCCGGGCAACAATGGCACACGCCAAGATCAAGGTGTCGGAACGGCAATCAATTTTTCCAAAGTACAACTTGTAGATTGGATGGAGCGGTTGCTTCTAGACGCTGAGTGCTACGAAACCATTACGAAACGCCCATCACCGGACCCAAAAACACAATCCATAGAACAAATGATGGACTTATTGTTCCAAAATAGCTAGGAGGAGAGCAGGATGTACCACGATTGGCCAGAAATGACCTTTTCAGAGAAACAAGAAATCGAATTTCACTGCACAAATCACTTTTTTATCATTCGAAAAGGGATTATTGCGATGGAAAGTAAAGCCGGTACTGTCATTGATTATTTAACTGTTGGCGATCTTATCGTCACTAATTTACTTGATGCCAATATCATTTTTTATGCAAAAACCGAAGTTCGGTTGGAAAAACGAGAGCTTAGAGAGACGAGTCTAGGCAACAGCACCAACGTATATAACAGGCTAATGCTTGAGCGTCTGGATGAATATAAAAGCGCTGCTCCGGCACGAGTGGGACTTTGCCTGAAACGATTAGCTACTAAATTCGGAACACCAACAGAAAAAGGTACGCAAATCATCCCGGCATTCACACAGTATGACTTGGCGAATTATTGTAATCTAAAACGAGAATATGTTTCGTTATTATTGCGGAATTTAGTAGATGCTGGCGTCATCCGTGTCAGACCAAAGCCATGGCTAGTTTTAAATATGGACAAATTAGACGACTATATTTTGAAAAATGGTTTCTGATTTGCACAAGGAGCACACACAATGAAACAGATTTGTATTTTAATACCTACTTACAATGAACAAGAAGCACTACCTTATCTTTATGAACGACTAAACCGTATCACCAACCAACTGACCAATTATGCATTTACGTTTTTGTTTGTGAACGACGGCAGTACGGATGATACGTTAGCGACAATTAAGAAGATGCAGCAGCAAGATTACCGCGTTCGATTCGTCAATTTATCACGCAATTACGGCAAAGAAATCGCGATGATTGCTGGGTTTGATCATGCATGCGCGGATGCCACGATTTTATTGGACGCCGATTTACAAGATCCACCAGAAATCATCGTTCAAATGTTGGAATATTGGGAATGTGGCTATGAAGACGTGTACGCCAAACGAATTTCCCGAAAAGGCGAAACATGGTTTAAAAAATGGTCTTCCAAGAAATACTATGAAGTCCTGCAAAAAATGGCAACAATCGACATTCCGAAAGACACAGGCGATTTTCGCTTATTAGATAGAAAATGCGTCGAAGCATTAAAAGAAATCCGAGAAACACAACGCTACACTAAGGGTTTATTCAGCTTCGTCGGCTTCAAGAAAAAAGAAATCCTGTTCGAGCGCGATGCCCGCGTGGCAGGTTCCACCAAATGGAATTACAAAAAACTGTTTCAACTAGCCATCGACGGGATTACTTCTTTTTCCGTAGCGCCGTTACGACTAGCAAGCATTGCCGGGGCAGGCATTTTAGTCATCACTATTTTGACGCTGTTATTTATTTTTATCGAAAGTATTTTCTTAGGCAGAGCCCCAACAGGAACGATGGGTATTGTTACCGTTATTTTGTTCTTAGGCGGGGTGCAATTGATTAGCATCGGCTTACTTGGCGAATATATCGGCCGCATTTTTATGGAAACGAAAAATCGACCGCTGTATTTTGTCGAATCACATACAGAACAAGTGGTTTATCAAGATAAGTCACGGAAAATTGGGTAAGGAGCAATGCAAATGGACATCATGGAACATTTTTTACGAGTGGAGTTACAAAATCAAGTAGCCTACACAGAAATGTTGCAATTCGTGGCTTCACTTTACATTAGAAGTGGCGAATTTGAAGGAGAAGAATACGTGATTCGCAAATTGGATCATCTTAATTTTATCATTGCGCGAGAATATATAGGGCTGGACGGGGAACGCGACATTAGCCGCCCTATCGTTATTAGTCGCCAAGCATTGATTGCCAAAATAAACAAACACGTACGAGCTCGCGGCATAGCACTTATCAACGCGTGCGTGTAGGAGTCATACAAAATAATGTTATTTGTTACACCACGCCAAAGTTCGCAATTCGCGTATTTTTCGTGGTGTATTAAATATAGAAACAAAATGAAAAAACGGAGGGTTTACTAATGAACAAAAGCATCATCAAAATTGCAGCAGGAACCATGATCGCATCAGCCATTCTTGCAGGAAACACAGAACTACCATATAACGTAATGAAAGATCCGGTGGCACATGCCGCAACAACTAACGTACACGGCGTACCGAAACCACCTATTGCAGTCATCAGCCTTCAAAATGGGAGCTTCGAACAACCGGTAATTCCATACGGAGAATGGGCAACATTCGATCAATCGCAAGTTCCGGGCTGGCAAACGACAGCATCCGATGGTTTAATCGAAATTCAGAACCATAACGAAAACCGAGATGCTGCGGACGGCGAGCAATATGCCGAACTAAACGCGTACGAAGCATCTGCTTTGTACCAAGACATCGCGACTACACCAGGCGCAAAAGTAAGATGGCAAGTCTCCCATCGCGGTAGACACACAACAGACACAGCAACAGTGAAATTCGGCTCTCCAGGGGATTTGAAACTCATCGACACGATGACAACATCCGTAGACGCTTGGAAAACTTACTCAGGAACCTATACTATTCCAGCAGGCCAAACCACAACACGTTTCGAATTTGAAGCAGTCGGCGGAGATCCAAGAAACGGTAACCTGCTAGACAACATCGTTTTTGCAACACAATCTTTCATCACTGTATCCGGTAGTGTCGACAAAACATCCGTGAAAAAAGACAAAACAGCGACGTACTCT
This sequence comes from Listeria booriae, assembly GCF_000766865.1. Taxonomy (GTDB): domain Bacteria; phylum Bacillota; class Bacilli; order Lactobacillales; family Listeriaceae; genus Listeria_A; species Listeria_A booriae. The sequence goes on along the minus strand of NZ_JNFA01000005.1, from coordinate 98,548 downwards.
TTCGACGCTAAAAATGAAGGCGGAATGGCATCTCAAAACACAACATTGACCATCCCAATTCCACAAGAAGTCACGCTAGACTCACCAAATGTTAAGGTAGACGGCGTTTCTGTGGTAGGTTCATATGACAGCAATACGCGCATTTTATCCATTCCGCTTGGAAGTATCGCAAAAGACGCAACCAAACACGTTACGTTTGATGTGAGAGGCGCGGTTGTAGCGAACAATGTCACAGCCCAAGCCACTGTTATCCATCAAGATTTAGGCTTCACCGACGAAGATTACACAAATTACTCCAACGATGTCACTTTAAGTGTACTTGCGAACAATGCGCCAACAATCACGGCAACAGACCATACACTGAAAAAAGGTGCTAAATTCGACCCAATGTCAGGCGTAAGCGCAACAGATCCCGAAGACGGTAATCTAAGCAGCAGCGTGAAAATCACAGCCAACGACGTGGACACAACAAAAGAAGGCGTCTACCACGTGATCTACAGCGTAACTGACAGCGACGGCAACACGACAACAAAACAAGTCACAGTAACAGTCACAAGCAATGACGCGCCAACAATCGAAGCAACAGACCACACCCTGAAAAAAGGCACCAAGTTCGACCCAATGGCAGACGTAACAGCAACAGATGCAGAAGACGGCAATTTGACAAAGGATATCAAAATCACAGCAAATGATGTCGACACAAGTCAAGAAGGCACGTATCACGTGACCTACAGCGTAACCGACAGCGACGAAAACACGACAACAAAAGAAATCACAGTAACGGTCACAAGCAACGACGCACCAACAATCGAAGCAACAGACCACACACTGAAAAAAGGAACTAAGTTCGACCCAATGTCCGAAGTAAGCGCAGCAGACAAAGAAGACGGCGACATGACAAAAGACATCAAAATCACAGCCAACGACGTCGACACAAGTCAAGAAGGCACGTACCACGTGACCTACAGCGTAACCGACAGCGACGAAAACACGACAACGAAAGAAATCACAGTAACGGTCACAAGCAACGACGCCCCAACAATCGAAGCAACAGACCACACGCTGAAAAAAGGAACTAAGTTCGACCCAATGTCCGAAGTAAGTGCAGCAGACAAAGAAGATGGTAATCTAACAAAAGACATCAAAATCACAGCCAACGACGTCGACACAACCCAAGAAGGCATCTACCACGTGACCTACAGCATAACTGACAGCGACGAAAACACGACAACAAAAGAAATCACAGTAACAGTCACAAGCAACGACGCCCCAACAATCACAGCAACAGACAAAACACTAAAACGAGGCGACACATTCGACGCACTAGCTGAGGTAAGCGCAGCAGACAAAGAAGACGGTGACCTAACAAGCGACATCCAAATAATCGCAAATGACGTCAATCCTGATCAAGAAGGCACCTATTCAGTCACATATAGCGTAACCGACAGCGACAACAACACGACAACTAAACAAATAAACGTAACCGTAACAAGCAACGAACTTCCAGTCATCACAGCCACTGACCACACAATCAAAAAAGGAAGCAATTTTGACCCGATGTCCGAAGTAAGCGCCACAGACCAAGAAGACGGCGACCTGACAGACGCAATCAAAATTACCGCAAACAGCGTGAACACAAACAAAGAAGGCATTTACCAAATCACGTACAGCGTAACCGACAGCGATGACAACACAACAACGAAAGACGTCACTGTCATAGTAACAAGCAACGAAAAACCAGCCATCCAAGCAGAAGACCAAACAATCAAAAAAGGTACCAAGTTTGATCCAATCGCAGACGTAACCGCGACAGACCAAGAAGATGGCGACCTAACAAAAACAATCGAAGTCATTCGAAACACAGTAGACACAGCAAAAGAAGGCACATACCAAGTTTCCTACGAAGTCATCGATAGCGACGGCAACATTGCCTACAAAACAATCACAGTAACCGTAACATCTAACGAAAAACCAACGATTGCAGCAGAAGATCAAGTTATCACAGTAGGCGACAAGTTCGACCCACAACAACTAGCAACAAGTACAGACCAAGAAGACGGCGATCTAACAAAACAAATCGAAGTCATCATCAACACAGTAGACACATCACAACCAGGGACTTACAAAGTAGTCTACCGCGTAACCGACAGCGATAACAACACCGTGGAGAAAACCATTACCGTAACAGTCCTACCAAAAGCTACGGAAATCACGCCTCCATCAGCAACACCAGAAATCACACCAGTCGTACCAGCAAAAACACCAACCATAACACCAGTAGAACACATCACAAGCATCATCACTCCGGATACAACACCAATCATAACCCAAACATCACCAGAACTACCAACAACCGGAGACCAGTCAACAAAAACACCAATCTTACTAGGCGGCGCGCTAATATCCTTAGCTTACTTCCTATTCAGACGTAAAAAATAATAACCAAAAAACTCCCTTGCCAAGAAGCGTAATCATTCACGTCTTCCTAACAAGGGAGTTTTGCATTATTGATATTTATTGTAGAGCGAATCTGCCTTATCGCGCAGTTCCTTCATATCTTGGCGAGCCTTGATTAACTTCTCGTCAGATTCATTTTTTGCCGTGCTTAGTTGCGTGACTTGCGTATTCAAAGTATCCACTTGCGCTTTGTACTGATTTCGTTCCGATTTCAGCTGATTAATTGTGTCGTTTAACTGCGTAATCGAGCCATTTATTTGCCCAATTTGCGTATTCAGAGCGGTAATATCTATATTTTTTTGGTTCACTTCATTTTGTTTATTTTGCAGCTCCACCATTTTTGCGTTTACTTCTTGCTGTTTGGCGGCGATTTGGTTGTCCTTATCAGTTAGCTGGCCTTTTAGTTGCGTGATTTGATTCGTTAAGTCATTGATTTTCTGTGCATTATCTTGCTTCGATTGATTCAGCTGGCCAATTCTTTGGTCCGCCCAGTCGAGCACCTCAGAAATTCGCGCTTTATCACTTTCTCCGCCCCATAAAACAACACTCGCCCCAAACACAAGCGTACTCGTTCCCAATACCATAAACGCTACCAACACAACAACACTAACCTTCTTCATTTTACGCATCATTTCCTACCCTTCAATATTTATAATATTCAAAAATTTAAAAAATGAAGTAATGAGCTATGTACTGTGACATCAGAAAAATGACAATCTCTGAAATCCCTCATTGATTATATATCAATAGGTGTCAAAAAGTAAACAAAAAATGAATAAAAGTTTATTTGAAATATTCGCACCCTAAAGGTCACAGTTTTTACAAATGTTAAGTTTATGTAAATACACCTGTGGTATGATATAGAATGAGCAAGAAATATGGTACAATAAAAGCTAGCTCTGACTAAAATATAGGACGTGATAGATTCGTGGAGATCATTAAAGCGCTGATTAGCTTTATTATTCATATTGATCAGCATCTTGTAGAAATCATCAATACATTTGGCATCTGGACGTATGTCATTATATTCTTAATTGTATTTATTGAAACGGGACTTGTTATATTCCCATTCTTGCCGGGAGATTCCTTGCTATTTGCAGCGGGAGCATTGGCAGTATTACCTGGTTCGGACTTGAATATTTTCATATTACTCATTGTATTATGGGTTGCCGCAGTACTTGGCGATACAGTCAATTACCACATCGGTAAGAAAATCGGAACCTCCATACCACAAGATAGTTGGCTTGGAAAAGTAATCAACCAAGAGAAAATGGACAAAGCCGAAGCATTTTTCAATAAACACGGCGGAAAAACCATTTTTATCGCTAGATTCATGCCTTTCATCCGTACATTCGCACCATTTGTAGCCGGTGCTAGCCGTATGAATTACCGTTATTTCTTGAACTACAACGTTTTAGGCGCGACGGTTTGGGTATTACTTTGTACATTGGCAGGTTATTTCTTCGGGAATATTCCGATTGTCAAAGAGAACTTCTCGCTCGTTGTACTAGGAATCATCTTCGTTTCCATCTTGCCAATGATCTTTTCATTCATTAAGAGCAAAATGGACAACAAGAAAGCTAAAATGAAATAAGAAACCAAAGCTGGGCGATTGTGCCTGGCTTTTTTTAATAAATAATTATGGTATAATATTCTCATATATACTAAATCAAGGAAGGAGAGAACGACTAGTGGCAAAGAAAATACAGCTACCCAGCGGTAGACTATCAGAGCACGCAACAGCCATCGGAAAAAATACGGATGCGTTGAGGTTTCAACTTCAACCCCACGTGGCATATTCCACAGGCACCTCGCAGGAACTCGTCTCCGATTGCATGGAATTGACGCAATTTCTGCAAGCGTTTCCGAATGCTTTTACGAAAGACGTTTCACATCTAAAGCAGGTCGAGCGTGCTTTTGTGGCATCGGAAAAAGCCTTGGCACAGCAGTTACAAGCAGGCATCGATTTTATCAGTCAAAAAGGATCATGAGAGGAGCAGATAGAAGATGGAAAGAGAACGCGCATTGCTCGAGAAACAATTAGAAGCAGCCACCCATAAACAACGAAAGCTGGAAGATATTCAACTAGCGCTTATCCAATTAAACCGCGAGAAAGCCAGTATTCTTGGCAGTTTTCAACAAGCATGGCAGGGCAACAAGGCGGACCGCGTAGCCAGCAACTCGAAGATACCATGGAAGCAGAGTGGCACGAAACGCGTGGGCAGGTCAACTCATTAGAAAATCAAATTATCGCGGAAAAACGACAAATTCGGAAGCAGTTAGAAACGCTGAAAGAGCAGACATCCCATGGCGCGAATTGATATAGCAGAAATACATAATTTTGTGTCGGTATTTATCAGGGAATCCAAACGCGTGCAGACAGAACTAGCGCAACGCAAGCAAGTCATTAGCCAATTTGTAGCTGATTCGGATATTCAAGGTGAAATAGGCGACCAAGCGAAAGCCTATTACCGCGACGTCTATTATCCACTAATCGACGCGACGAAACAAAGTTTATTGGATGCCGAGGAAGTCCTCCAACGCTATGTATCCGATTTTCAGTCCCAAGTAGACCCATCCCCGAATGCAAAGCTCGACTTGGCACAGATGTACGAGTTGCAAGCAGACATGCGCAACTATGAAAACAAAATGGAAGACCTCGAATTTCAAGTAAACAGTATAGCTAACAGTATGGCTGCCATTGGGAAAAACATTGGTTTACAATTGGGTTTAGAAACAGCCATTGGCAAATTTCGAGAAGAAGCACGTATCCTAGAAAATTACGAACAGTTCGAAGCGACGCACCGAAACGTGCTCCGTGATGTTCTCACCCAACTGTACCAAGTCAAGCAAAGTTTGGCGCAAATAGAAAGTGGTATCGCCTTTCGTCCTACATCGCATCTCTTCCAAGCGAAAAAGATACATTTGGGGACACTGGCACCGAAAAAGCCAGAGAAGTCAGTGAAAACATATGATTTTGATGCGTATGATAAGACGTTATGCGGCGATTATTGGGTACTATCGAAGAACGGTGTTACCGATGAAGATTGTGCTGGCGCGACAGAAGCGTATAATGAAAGTTTGAAAACTGGGTCTGTGAAGGCGCAAGAGGATACGATTGATTTTGAAGCCGAATACTTGAAAGCGGCGATGGAAGGGTATGATCTGTTAACTGGAGAGAGTATCACGGATGCGCAAAGCTTTTCGATTATTTCAGGTATTATCATCAGTGGTATTGCTTTACGAGGTCGAGGGAAGCTGATTTCTGTTGCTCATCTGAGTAAAATAAAGAGCGACCTGAAACTGAAAGCAGCCAAAGATATAGAAATGAAGACTTTCAGTAAAAAACTCATGGCAACCAAACCAATGAATTCGCCAGTGCCAGAGAAGTGGATAAAAAAAGGTGGTAGTATTTCTATTGACGGGAAGGGTATCTGGAGTTATACCAATAAGCGAGGACAAACAGTGAAGTATCCGAATGGGTATCCTGATTTTACGGAATATAGTCATCCGACTGTAAAACCAGTGACAATTAAATACGCAAATCCAACGAATAGACCGGCTGATTACAAAGCTGCCAATATTCAAGCGGGTTTGGACAGAAACTCTATTCCACCAGTCACGTCACTCAATAAAGCACCTTCTGGGTATACTTGGCATCATATGGAAGATGGTAAAAGTATGATGCTAGTAGATATGAAGGTACATGCAGAATTTGCTCATAAGGGTGGTATAAGTTTGAAAAATAATTAATGGGAAGGGGTAGGAAATATGATGAAATTAACAACTCCCAATGGTAAAGCTTCTGAAGAAGTGATTCAAAGCTTTGAATTGGAGAATAACTTGAAATTACCAGTTGTATATAGAGATTTTTTAAAAGAAAATAATGGTGGAGAAACTGAGCCATCCTTGTTTCGAATTTCTGAATCTGAAGGTGTGAGTGTTCTAAATTCTTTATATGGTTTAGGTGATATGTACGAGAATTTACAGGATTTTTTAGAAATATATGATGAACGCTTGCCTAATGGCTTCATACCAATTGGTAACGATCCAGGTGGGAATGTTATTTGTGTCGCTACAAAAGGTAAACAAGCCGATCAAGTGTATTTTTGGGATCATGAGGCAGAGACGGAAGAGCCAAATGATATGGCAAATGTATATTTTTTAGCTAATGATATAAATGAGTTCTTAAGTAATCTTTTCGAAGAAGCGGAGGGCTAAAAACTTTGGCACTGTGAATGAAGACACGCATATCGCTTGGCTATTAATTAACCGAATTAGTTAAATAAGAACGCACAGTAATACACCCCTTCAAATAGGGATTCGATATTACTGTGCTTCTTTTTTGTGAAAATGTAAACAATATATACAATTCACGCCCCGAATCAGCAATTTTTCACTATAAATAACACTATAATGTAATGTGTGTAAAATAAAACCATCGCGTGTAAATGTTGTGTGTAAGAATTTTAACATTATAAACACTGATATGAACGCTTTCTTTTTTGGCATGATACTTGCAATACTGTTTAGTGTCCAGAATTTAGTAATGTGAAAAAGGGGGAAGAGCGGAAGATGGTCGAATTCTGGTGTTAACTGTAGATGAAGGTTAACAAAATGTAAGTCTCAGAGTAAGAAGGTACACCAGTTACGAAGAACGCGAAAAAATAAAAGAGGTGAAGAAATGAAAAAGGTAACAAAGAGGGTAGTAAGTGTTGTTTCCGTTTTGTTGTTAGTCGTTTCGTTATTTGCGTCATCAGTTCTAGGTAGTATAGGGAATTCTTCTGTGAAGGCTAAGGCCGCCAGTACACCACAATATAGAAATGTTATGTACTATGGAGATTGGTCCATTTGGGGCGGGGAAGGTCAGTTTTATCCGAAAGACATACCGGCAGATCAGCTGACACATCTGAACTTTGCGTTTCTTGATTTCGATAGTAACGGAAACTTGAAATTCACAGACAAGGATGCAGCAGTTGGCGCACCAGTTGGGCAAGACGGTGTTCAGTGGGGCGGAGCTAATGCTGGTATTTTAAACGCGTTACAAGATTTAAAAGCTGCCAATCCGAATTTAAAAGTCGGTGTATCCATCGGTGGTTGGTCTAAATCTGGTGACTTCTCTGCAGTAGCGGCAAACGCAACGGCACGAGCTAATTTTGTAAGCAATGTTATGAAATTCATTAAATATACCAATATGGATTTTGTCGATCTAGATTGGGAATATCCTGCATCGGTTCGCGCCGCTGACTTAGTGGATAACAAGAACGATGAAGGAACACCAAATGCAACTCCAGCCGATAAGCAAAATTACATTACGCTTCTTCAAGATTTGCGTACTGCGCTTGATAAACAAGGGGTTGACGTGAAGAAGAAGTACGAACTTTCCGTAGCACTACCAGCTGCTAAAAACACATTGGCAAACGGTGTGGACGTAGCGAAACTTTTCAATGTAGTCGATTTTGCGAATATCATGACATACGACATGAACGGCGCTTGGACACCGAACAGTGCACATCACACGGCGCTTTACGGTAACCCAGCTGACCCGAACTACAATGACGGTTTTTCTGTCGATCAAACAGTGAAATATTTGAAGAGCCAAGGCGCAGCATCTGAAAAAATCGTAATCGGTGCAGCATTCTATACACGTGGCTGGAACAAGGTTGACGCGGGCACAAGCACAACGCAACCAGGACTTTTCCAACCAGCAACAAAAAATAACAAAGACGCGGACCAATCCGCAACATACGGCGCTCCAAACGAAAAACCGTTAGCTACTGGTGATGGTGGACGTGCAGGCGGCGTGTGGGCATACAAGAGCATCGACGCTTTGAAAGCAAAATCCCCAACACTCGTTGAATATTGGGATGACGTGGCAAAAGCGCCATACATGTATAGCAAAACTACAGGCGAGTTCTACACTTACGACAATGTGCGTTCTATCGGTTACAAAGCACAGTACGTGAAGGACAACAATCTTGGCGGTATGATTTCGTGGATGCAATCCCAAGACAAAGCAACAACATCCACAAAACGTGACGAATTAACAAAAGCTATTAAACAAGGTCTATTCGGTGCTGGCGCGCTAGCCGCTAACACAATCACGTATGCCAACCTAAACGTAGAAGCAACTGTAGCTCCTTACAGTGAAAACGGCGTTGGGTATGAAATCACAGTGAAAAACAAAGAAACAGCGAACGAAACCAATGAAGTTTTACAAGCGGTTGAATTTGCTGCTGAAACAGTGAAATTACCGAAGTTCTATATCCCTGTAAAAGCTGGCGAAACATTGACAGCAGGGGATTACAAAGCAGGAACAGTAAGCACAGCCAATGGATATACTGTTGTCGATCTAGCGTCCGTTTATGATGCACAACAAATTCCACAAGGCGCAACTTACACATTCCGCTTGAAATCGAACCTAACATCCGTAAATGTAAGTAATATCGCGAACATCTCACTAACACAACGCATGTCTAAAACAGGTACTGAATTAGGCAAACAAGTTGTCTTTGGCGGAGGCGCGGTAGTTCCTGATCCTAGCGATACAGTAGCACCAACAGCTCCGGCAAACTTAGCAACAGTAGCAGCAAACGTAACAGACGTAGCAGTTCCACTAAGCTGGAGCGCATCTACGGACAATGTTGGCGTAGCAGGTTACAAAGTGTACCGCAATGGCACAGAAGTTGCGACCGTATCTGGAACAAGCTACACAGACACAGGTTTAACAGCTTCCACAGCCTACACGTACACAGTAAAAGCATATGACGCAGCTGGCAATGTTTCGGCGGCGAGTACAGCGCTTTCCGTAACAACAAAAGCAGGAACCGTAACACCACCAGGCTCAGGAACTTGGAGTGCTGACGCCACGTATAACCAAGGCGACCAAGTAACGTATAACGGCCACACGTACAAAGCGAAATGGTGGACAAAAGGCGACGTTCCAGGCGCGGACCAATGGGGCCCATGGGATTTAGTCAACTAAAATAAGACGCGAAAAACAGGAGAGAAGACGGCTCTCCTGTTTTTTGATATAAAAATTTATTGATAAACGATAAAAATATATCTCGAAACAATGTTTTTGTGTTATAATAAAAACAAATAATAAATGAGGTGATAACGATGATGAAAAAATGGAGCAAGTGGTTCGGTCCGATTTTGATTCTTATGGGTGTGTTATGTCTTGTAATCGCGCCGTTCGTCCCTGTTGAAATCGATGCAGAAGGTTTTGTACATGAACCCGGCTTTTTCCTAATTCCAGTAAGCTATGTTTTCTTTTTATCCGGAATCATTGTTACGTTAGTCATGACACTACGAAAGAAATTACGCAAGCAAAATTAGCATAATGATTGGAGGCCGCAAAACAGGTCTTCAATCTTTTTTTGTTTGATAAATGGCAAAAAAGTCATATACTAGTAGTGACTATAGATTAGGAAGGGGTTTTGGAGAATGGATTTAAAGGTTACAGATACGAAGAAGTTTCATAATGGGCAGGAAATTCCGCTGGTCGGGCTTGGCGTATGGAAAATGCGGGATGAAAAAGAAGCGATAGAGGCAATTCAAGTTGCGATTGAGTCTGGCTACCGCGCGATCGATACAGCGAAAGTGTACGAAAATGAGGAATATGTCGGTCAGGCGATTCGTGAAGCTGGCATCGCGAGGGAAGCGCTAACAATCACGTCAAAACTTTGGAACGCCGATCACGGTTACGACGAAACGTTGCGAGCATTCGACACGACGCTCAAGAAATTACAGCTAGACTATCTCGATTTATACTTAATTCACTGGCCAGTGCTGGCGTATAAAGACAGTTGGCGCGCAATGGAACGGCTGTACAATGAAGGACTTATCAAATCCATCGGCGTCAGCAACTTCCACCAACATCACCTAGAAAATCTCTTCACAACCGCGAATGAAAAACCAGTCATCGACCAAATCGAAATCCATCCCTTACTATCACAAAAACCGCTAAAAGCATATCTCGAAAGCCAAGACATCGTCCACGAAGCATGGTCACCACTCGCACAAGGCGGCGAACTACTCACAAACCAGACCTTACAACGCATTGCCGACAAATACAACATCACGATTCCCCAAGTCATTTTGCGTTGGCATTTAAATAACGGCTCAGTCATCATTCCAAAATCCGTGACACCAGAACGAATTCGCGCGAACATTGATTTGTTCGGCTTTGATTTAGCAGCTAGCGATATGGCGGAGATTGATGCGCTGAATAAAGACGAGCGGAAAGGGTCAGATCCGGATAGTGAGGAGTTTTTGGCGAGAGTTTGGAAGTGAGGATGGTTTCTAGACGAGAACGAGCGGGTATTTATAAGGCAGGCGAGACATTATTACGGAGGTGATTGAACGTTGAGTGAGAACCATTTTTTTCCTGATTTTACGCAGCAAACCGATTTAATGGAATTATTACGAGGTGCGGTTGGCTTTTCCGATTTCTCTCATGAGCAGAGAATCAAGAAAGGCGAGACTTTTACACGCGAAAATATTAGTAATTTTCTTTTTAGAATCGAAAGTGGAACGGTCCAATTTGGCTATATCAAGGATCGCCAATTTATTTTTCAATTTTTTCTACAGCCGGGCGACTTCTTGACGCTTCCAGAGTACTCTGAAGATTTGCCGGCTGAAGGTTGTTATATCGCGCTGAATGATGTGTCGGGTTGGGTAGTAGATATGGCTTTCGTGCAAGAAGTGCTCAATGAACGAGATCCTAAGAACTATATTATGATGGAGCATTTTTTGCGAACAAGGCGTAAATTTTTCCGCGCCTCCATTCGAGCGAACTTGGAAGCTAAACAACGCGTCTATTTTTGTATCTTAATATTAATCGAAATAGGTTTCCGGCAATCTAAAAACAGTGTGGAGTTGCCAGAATTTGTGACACATGATGTTCTTGCGACAATGGCGAACGTGTCCAAAAGCCTCGTGTTGTCCGTCGTTAAATTTTTGCGAGAGTCGGAAATGCTCGCATCCAACAAAAAGCCATGGGTCATTCTAGATTTGAATAGGTATATGTTATTAATGGCAGAAGAAAGAATTCCGACGAAAAGTGCAGTTTGATATAAAATAACCGATAAGTTTGTATCAGGTAGAATCCTGTTGAACAAACTTATCGGTTTTGTTTATCGCAACAATATCGGCAAAAAAGAAATCATATCAAAAGACACATGCACTAACCACGTCACCCAAACCGAATTACTTTTCTTAAACAAATAATTCAGTACAAGGCGGCTCGGTATAATCGTAACTAAACATTGTAGCAAGTTATAATCATACGCGGGCAAATGCCAAACTGCGAATAACACAGAGCAGAGTAGTGTCGCTTGCCAGAATTTCCAACCAAGCTTTTTCCACGCGGCGTAGAGAATGGCGATAGACAGCAATTCCTCGCCCATTAGCATGAAAGGAATATTCCTCATAACATAGCCCCAAGTAAGAACGCTGTTAATGCTATTTTCCGTGTGCCCACCAGCGATAAGTGACCACAGGCTTCCAGTCAATGTACCAACTATAAATAAGAATGGAATCCCAATCAGCAACCATTTAAAGCTAAAATGCTTAAACCAATCCAAGAATTCATTTTTCAGTAGGAGTAAAAGTACGATAAACATAATCACAACATTGAAGTATGCGCCGACAATTTCCAGCACGGTATCACTTGAAAAAACATATGGTAGCAATTGATAAGACAGACCTACCAGTATTGTAATCAAAATAAGTATGTAGCCGCGTTTTTTATTAATAAGCGTATTTTCCATATAACTATCTCCTTTGGGTTCTTGTTCAGTAGTAATTACCCTCTAAACAAAGATAGGAAACCATCAATGCAGCCCGAACTGAAGCAGAGATGGTTTCCTAACATAACAGTTAAGTAATATGGGGAATTAGCAATAACTGAAACGCTAAGTAAAGTATAAACGATATGCAGAATAAATGCTGTGGATAAAAAAAGAAATAATACCGCTAAGAATATCAGATGAGAACGCTTTCCTTTGTACTTTCGACGTGATTACGCATGCTTTTTAAGAAAGCGATTTCTTAACAGGAAAAATCATGCAGTTGTTCATAAGTTATCTACAGACGCAGAGACAAAACTCCGATAGAATAAAGGAGTACCTCATCCCACAGGTACATCTCAGAGTACATCTCATGAGTAAAGGGCGGAGCATCTGTTAAAGGAGCTCCGTCTTCTTTTGCGTTTATGTCACTTTTGAACAGGGAACATGATGATATATATACTGCCAATCGCTTGACGTGGAAGGGGGGGAGAACATGTATTTTAAATCAGAACTACGAGCCAACTACTCATTAGAACATTTACTAAAATTATTACGGAAAAATCCAGCTTTTAGCCAGTATTGTACTCAAAAAGTGATTTCTAAAGGCGAAATTCTGAAAATGGGTCCTAATAACCGTCAATATTTTTATATGGTAGAGCAGGGATATTTTTCGTTTTATTATGAGAATGAATACATTGGCAAGCATTTTATTTTTTTTGTACAGAGAGATACGATGATTAATTTTTTGCTGTATAAAGAACATATGGATTTGAGTTTTGAATATAAGGCACTATCGGATGTTTTAGTTTGGGAGATCGATTTTGCTTTTTTGCGGTCGATGATTTTGGAGGAGGACCCGCGGAATTATTACCAGCTGAACTACATATCAACAATTCAGACATTGCTTTTTCATACGATTGTCAGGCAGACGCTGGACGCGAAGAGGCGGGTTATTTATTGTTTAGTAGAGATTGCAGAGGAATTGTCATTATACACAGGGGAGCATAATTATGTGTTGCCTGATATTGTGACCTATGATTTATTAGCAGAATTTGCGGGGACTTCGCGCGGCTACACGTCACGAATTATTAAAGAGTTGCGAGATTTGGGTTTGCTTTCATCATTTAGAAAACCGTGGATTATTAAGGATTTACCGAAGTTGAAAAAGTTGTTACATGAAGACTAGCGGTTTTGTTCACGGAATTGCTTTGGAGTCATGTGGTAATGATGTTTGAATTGCTTGAAGAAGAAGCTGGGCGAGCCATATCCGGCTTCTTCGGCGATGTCTTCTAATTTCTTGTCTGTATAAAGTAGTAAATGTGTCGCGTGATGGAGTTTTTGTTGGCTAATTAAATCTGTTAATGTTTTACCAGTTTCTTTACGTAGTTTATTACTTAAATAATTTTTATTGAAGCCAAAATGTGTGGCCATTTCTGCAAGTGTTAGCGTTTTGTAGTTATTTTCAATGTATTCGAGCATCGGAAATAAAGTGGCGTTTTCCGAAGTACGTGTTTGATATTCCTTATTCTCATGAAAAACGCGAGCCAATTCCATAAAAATAACCGCTAAATAATGATTTATCATCTCATTCGAGTAATCTTTTGGATCGAAAAATTCGATGAAGATAAGTTTCATTACGAGTTGCAGATGGTCATTATTTTGCGCATCGAAGCGGATAAAATGATCTTTTGTACTACTAGAAAGTGCGGCGGAAAGAAGAAAATCAGACACGATGCTTTTATTGCTTTCTAATGTTTTGATAAATGTTGTTTTGACAGTTTCGCTACGAAAAATAATGTTTAGTAAAATATCATTTTCGCCCATCGCGGCTATGCTATGACTCGTATTTTGGTCGAAAAGGCAGAATTGACCTTGCGTGAATATATATTCTTTGCCGTTAATAATCTGTTTTGAAGTACCGGAATAAATGTAATTTAGCTCGATGAATTGATGCGTATGTGTGGGCATTTCTGCAAACCGATGATGTTTATTAATGAAAATATCATTTTGGCTAAAAAAGGGCGCGTCAGGCATGATAACTTTGTCTTGCTGTCTGTGAACCTTGATATCGTTAATGTTTCGATGGTTGATTCGTTGCTGTTTTTCAATGGCGTCGTGCGCTCGTAAAAACTGATCTAACTCTTCAAAATTCATGACTAACGCGCTCCTTTCACAAGTTATATTTTCGGATAAAATAGGCTGGTGTGCAGCTCCATGCGTGACAATAGGAGTTGATAAGGTGACTTCCATACGGTGAGAATGACAAGTTGTTTGGTTTAAAAAGCTCCCAAAATGTGTCGGCACCTTGATGTAGCATATCGCCCCAATAGCCGACTAACACTTGTTTAGCTGCCTCTTTATTGCCGACTTTTAACCAAGCTTCTACGAGAAAATGATGGGCAAATGGTGTTGTTAGACCGATTTCTGGCGCCAAATCTTGCGTTCGTTTTAGCAATGCCTCTGCTTCTTCATTTGGCAAAATACCTGCCAATACCATCCAAATTTGACTATGCCATGAGATCTGTTGGCTGGAACTGCTAACAAATAATTTTTGTTCGGAATCCCAAAGGTGCTTTTTGGCGGCTTCGGTGGTGTTTTCAAGTAGGGTTGTTAGTTTTTCGGTGCTTTCTGAATGAAGGATTTTCGCGAGACTAATCGCTTGTTTTAACGTGAAAATGAAGAGGCCTTGGACAGGTACCTGTTTTTCTAGCGTGTCATTCCAATCCATGAAAGCCCACCAATATGGCTGTTCTACTGCTAAATAGCGTTCATCTAGCAACGTCTCTGCAAATCGAATTTGATCTAAAGCGACCGGCCATAATTCGGTTAATGTGTCGATATCACCAGTCGCGTGATAATAATCGTGCAGCGTCATCATGAAATAAAGCGCGTAGTCAACCAAGTACGTATCGTCGGGAATTGGCTCAGGCTCAATGAACAGATTCGCCGCCACACGCCCATCTGCATCTGTTAAACCGGCGAACAAATACAAACAACGCTTCACTAAATCTTGATTTTGAAAAGTTTCATAGTTTGTTTGCGCTTGCAAGTACAGATCGCCTAGCCATAAACGCCGGTCCCGCTTTGGCCCATCTTCAAACACATCTTGCATACAGTCATTCAATGTTTTTACACTGACATAATCTAGTTTTTGAAAAAAATCACTCGTATTGGGAGTCTCTTTTAGCGTATCCGGATTCGCGGAACTTACCGTCTTTATTTTAACATGTTGTAGTGCTACTTTGTATTTTGGCGATGAATCAATGACTTCTATTTTCACATAACGAAAGCTGTAACGGCGCGCCATATCAAGCGTATGCGGCAATACATCCACATGATAATGCGCTTCCTGAAGCCAAGATTTACTCAACCAACCATCATAATTCGCAAATGGTTCGGCTATCTCGACAGGCATTTCGCCAAAAGTAAGTTTCAAATAAAGCGGCGCATCGGGGGGACTTCCAATCGGCAAAATCGAAAGGCTCGGAAAACCAACAACATGCTCACCAAAATCAACCGTGATACTATCTCCTTGACCTAACACATAATTGTCCAAATCGCTAATCGGCGCAATTTGGCGCATTTTCCAACCGTGAATCATAGATGCGTCAGCCTCGACTTCTACGATACTTTTTGCCGTAACTTCCTGATGCAGCAACGGCTTACGCAATTGTTCTGCTTTTTTTAGAAATGCCGTATTTTTTTTAATAATAACATCCTCGTTCACTTGTATGTTCACATCAAAAACCTCTTTCTAATCTTCCAATAACCGCGCGTCAAGCTCTTTGCGGATTTCTGGGTATAATTTATCCAACTTATAAAACGACATAATAATCATGGAAAACACGACTAAAATCGCTGGAATCACGAGATAATTCAATTTTATGGCGAGTAGCGCATTTGTTGTCTGTGTCTCATTCGCAGCATAATGGCCCCAAGTCAAAACAATCCCAGAAATCGCGCCAGCCACTGCCATTGCCACTTTTCCGATAAAACCGTTGATGGCCGAAAGAATCCCCGCAGCACTAACACCAGACTTCCATTCGCCATAATCGACTGGATCAGCTTGCATAGAGAAATAAATACTTTGTCTAAGCCCGTGACCCAGCGCGGCAACTACAGCCCCAATAAGCAATCCGGTTACATTAACGTTCGCCCAAATCATAATCACAAAACCGAGCAGATTCACCACACTGGCAATCATAAACACAGTCCGTTTCAACATCCGCCCAGAAATCGCTGGCGTAATAATCGTCCCAACCATCGGAACGAGCGAACCAATACCCGCAACAACCGCCGCTAAATCAGGTCTCCCAACATTATACGTATAGTAGTAAATCAATGAACCTTGCATAAAAAAGAACGAACCCCACATAAATAAAATATTTACCGCAAAAATATACCATGGCTTGTTACCTTTCAACGCTGAAAAAGTTTGTTTTACCGTCACTTTCTCCAGTTTCATTTTCACTTTTTCCTCGACATTGCGGAAAGTAAAGAAAAATAACAATGTGCCAACCACTGCAAAAATCACCATCGTCCAGAAAAATCCTTGCGCTTTCGAATCACCGCCGAGCCAGCCGACTAACGGCAATGTCATGACACTGACAATCGTTGCCCCAACAAAGGAGAAAATCATTCGAACCGTTGCCAAAATCGTTCTTTCATTCGTATCACTCGTCAAACTAGGCAAAATCGAGGCCATTGGAATATTCACCATTGTATAAGCAAGAGATAAGCCTAAATATGTAATATAAGCATAAATAAGCTTGCCCGCAGGCCCAATATCAGGAACATAAAACGCCAAAATCGCTAATAATCCGAAAGGAATCGCGCCTAGCAAGAAGTAGGGTCTTGATTTTCCCCATTTTGTATTCGTTCTATCAATCAAAATCCCCATTAAAACATCCGCAACCCCATCAACGACACGAGTTACAAGAAATAAGACACTAACTTGCACAGCTGCAAGCCCAAAAATATCCGTATAAAAATACATTAAATAAAGCGTTATCATTTGCCAAATTAAATTACATGCTAAATCTGCGGAACCATAACCAATTCTTTGTCGCCATTTAGAAATGCCTTTATGCTCTAAAGCTGTTGTACTTTCCATTGAAATTCCTCCCGAACCAATTTTTCAAGTCGCGCAACCTGCTCTTTAATTAAAGCGCTTTCTTAGTTTTGGAACAAGTGCATTTTTACATATGTTTATGCATGATTTACAGGTGGGATAGAGATTAGCATGACCTAAACTAGCAAAGAGGTATACCACTTAAAAGATTGTGAAATTTACATGAAAATTTGTAATCGCATACAAAAAAGATATACTTACACACACCAAAATATATAAAAAATCACAAACTTCCTTAGAACGTAAATATACCTATTTATTCTGTGAATGTTATATTAAAATTTAAAACTCATATAACTCATTATCTAGCAACGATATTGAAATACTTTCTAAATTATAAGCGTTCTTATTTGGTATGAAGTTAGCGCATGTGGTACAATAAAATAAATGATAGCGGTTACATTGTGAATTTAAAAATGATGGTATTTGCACTAGTTTTACGGTATGATGGTTATAGACATTGTTTCACAAAGATTAGTGGTTTGGCTCGACTGGTTCTTGTCAGCCACGACAACAAATAAGGGGGAAATACATATGTCAGAAGGACAGACATTAGAAAGAGGTTTGAAGAATCGCCATGTACAGTTGATTGCCATTGGGGGCGCAATCGGAACGGGGCTATTTCTCGGGTCAGGGAAATCGATTCATTTAGCCGGTCCATCGATTCTTTTTGCCTACACAATTACTGGTATTATTTGTTTCTTGATTATGCGCGCACTTGGAGAATTACTGCTATCAAACTTGAATTACCACTCATTTGTCGATTTTGTATATGATTATTTAGGAAATGGCGCCGCGTTTGTAACCGGTTGGACTTATTGGTTCTGCTGGATTTCCATTGCGATGGCGGATTTAACAGCGGTTGGTCTATACACCCAGTTCTGGTTCCCAAGCGTTGCCCAATGGGTGCCGGGTCTTATTGCTCTTGTTATTTTACTCATCATGAACCTTGCAACAGTTAAATTATTCGGTGAAATGGAGTTCTGGTTCGCCTTAATTAAAGTTATCGCGATTTTGGCGCTTATTATCGGCGGTACTTTTATGATAATCAAAGGATTCTCAACAGACGCTGGTGCATCAAGCTTTACAAACCTTTGGAGTCACGGCGGTTGGTTCCCGAACGGTGCTTCTGGTTTCATACTTTCCTTCCAAATGGTTGTTTTCGCCTTCGTTGGTATTGAGCTCGTGGGCTTGATGGCTGGTGAAACGAAAGATCCTGAGAAAGTTATTCCAAAAGCGATCAACAATATCCCGATTCGGATTATCATTTTCTACATCGGTGCTTTACTCGTAATTATGAGTATTTATCCATGGAACGACATCAACCCAGCGAAAAGCCCGTTCGTGCAAGTGTTCTCCGCACTCGGAATCGCAGCAGCAGCAGGAATTGTTAACTTTGTCGTACTGACCTCAGCGGCCTCAGCATGTAATAGCGCCGTCTTCAGTACAAGTCGTATGGTGTATTCACTAGCTAAAGAAAAGAACGCCCCATACCCAATGACAAAATTAACATCGCATAAAGTACCATCTAACGCATTATTCTTCTCAACAATCGTTATCTTAATCGCGGTTATTCTAAACTACGTTATGCCAGAAGGAGTATTCACACTGATTACTAGTATTTCCACGGTCTGCTTCATTTTCATCTGGGGAATTACAGTTATCTGCCATCTGAAATACCGCAAAACACGTCCAGAACTTGCAGCAAAAAACAAATTCAAAATGCCACTGTACCCAATTTCTAACTACTTGATTTTGATATTCTTGGCATTCATCCTCGTTGTTTTGGCGATGGCCGAAGATACACGTGTAGCCTTGTTCGTAACACCGGTTTGGTTTGCACTAGTTACTGGAATCTACTTCATTCGCAAATCGCGAGTAGATAAGCAAGAATCGAGTGCACCAGATTTGGATTAAATAATATTTTGAAGACGAGACCTCGTAATTTTTACGAGGTTTTTTTGTTTGGACAAATTTCAAATAAAAATATGCTTCGGCCCAAACGACGCAGGATTTTGACCATATTGCGAAAAAATATTGAGTTCATAAGGAAACTCTCTATAATGAAAATCAATAGGCTCATACAAAACGAAAGAAATGCGTTTGAGTTATTAATTCGCTTTGTGAAAAATAAAGCAATGCTCAAAAATAAGGAGGCAAGTATGAAAATCAATAAGCAATCCACAAAAAAGGGCAACAAATTAACTAGAACAATTGCAATGACACTAGTAGTGGGTATAGCTACGACGACACCAATCTCTCTAGCCGTAAACGCATCTGAGATAATCAATCCAAGCGTAGTAGCAAATCAATTGGCAACACCTACAATAACACCTAACGAATTCGAGTTATACACAGACAGCTATATAAGAGGGACTTTTACAGGTGATGTGAAACGTATTAGAGTATTTGTTGAAGGTGAGAATACGGGCGAATACAGCGGCGGAACAGTAAGCGGAGGTGTGTTCCAATTTTATGCTCGAGATAAAATTCGCAACACCCACGATAAAGTTACTGTAAAAGCATATAATACAGCGGGCCAAGAAGTAGATAGTAAAGTATTAACTATCAAAAATGCAGACGGCACAGGTAGTGTGGCAGTCAACGATTTTGTACTACGACAAAGCAGACATGTGGAAGGAACATACGAGGGTAACGTAGCGAGAGTTCGCCTCAAAGTCGGTACTACAGAATATGCAGGCGGTACTGTATCCGAAGGTAAAATCACTTTTTACGCGCTTGATAAAATAAAAGACACAACAGAACCAGTAGTGCTAATGGGTTACGACAGGCGTGGTAACAAGATTACAGAACAAACTGTCAATGTAACAGAACTCAGCGGAACAATCACAGCCAATGAATTCGAACTGTATACCGACAGCTACGTGCAAGGAACGTTTACCGGCGAAGTTAGAAGCATTAAGCTAATTGTGGAAGGCGAAAGTAGCGTAGAACATCTCGGTGGAACGGTAAGTAACGGTGTCTTCCAATTCTATGCCAAAGATAAAATCCGTAATTCATTTGATAAAGTGACACTTAAAGCCTACAACGCGGTAGGTCGAGAAGTAGACAGCAAGGACATTTCAATCAAAAATGCCGATGGAGTTGGTAGCTTAGTTACGACTGATTTTGCTTTAGGACAAAGCCGAAATGTAGAAGCAACTTACCAAGGAAATGTCTCCAGAGTTCGCCTTAAAGTGAACAATCAAGAATACACTGGAGGAACAGTTGCTAATGGAACAGCAACCTTTTACGCACTCGATAAAATCAGAAATACCACAGATAAAGTAACGCTAATAGGTTTGGACCGACGCGGTAATAAGATTACAGAACAAGCTGTTAAAATTGTTGAAGGAGTAGCAAATACTGCGCCAACAATTACAGGTGCTATTGACAAAACGATTGATAAAGATACAGTTTTCAATCCATTAGAAGGCGTGAGTGCGACAGATAAAGAAGACGGTGATTTGACAGCTTCCATCCGAGTAGCTGGGAATGTCGACACTACGAAAACAGGCGTGTATGAGCTAACTTACTCAGTTAAAGACTCTGCTAATGAAGAAACCAAAGTTACACGAAAAATCACTGTTCAAGATGTGGTCGCAACAGATCCAGCAGCCGAAATGGTTAATCCGACAGATAAAGTATTAGTTGGATACTGGCACAACTGGCCGGCAGGAAAAAGCGATGGGTATAAACAAGGCTCATCAGCTGCGATGGATTTAACAGAGATTCGCAAAGAATACAATGTTATTGACGTCTCTTTCATGAAGTCAGCGGATGAAGGTGGAATACCGACTTTCGCCCCGTATAACATGACAGACAAAGAGTTTCGTGATCAAATTGGCGAGTTAAACAAAGACGGTAGAGCAGTTATCATGGCACTTGGTGGAGCAGACGCGCATATCGAATTGAAGAAATCTGATAAAGATGCTTTTGTAGCAGAAATTATTCGGATGGTAGATGTGTACGGATTTGACGGGCTTGATATCGACCTTGAGCAATCCGCAATCACAGCTGGAGAAAACCAAAGCGTCATTCCAGAAGCCTTGCGTGAAGTCAAAAACCACTACAAAGCTCAAAATAAGAATTTCTTAATCACAATGGCTCCAGAATTCCCATATTTGAAACCAGGTGCAGCATACGAAGCATATATTAAAGGCCTAGATGGTTACTATGACTGGATTAATCCGCAATTATACAATCAAAGCGGTGATGGTCTATGGGTAGATGAACTAAACTTGTGGCTTACACAATCAAACGACGACTTAAAAGCGAAATTCCTATACTATATGGCAGACTCTTTCTCCAAAGGAACACGAGGTTTCTTACACATCCCAGCTGACAAACTAGTCTTAGGAATTCCAGCAAACAACGATGCAGCCGCGACAGGATACGTTATTAACCCACTCGATGTTAAAACAGCAATGGATCAATTAGAAGCTGAAGGACAACCAATCAAAGGCCTGATGACGTGGTCAGTCAATTGGGACGCTGGAACAGATAAAGACGGAAAAGCGTACGATTGGGAGTTTGTTAACCGCTACGCACCGATGCTTTTTAACGAAACAAAAGCGATGAAGTAAGGCGATAATCTACAAGGCTGGTTAAATAATTTTCCGTTTTAGCCAGCCCTAGCTTGAAGAATTTCTGTTTTCCAAACCGCTGAAAGGAGACTACATGAAAAAACTGATGCTTTGCGCAGTGTCTGTGCTCGCCATGTTTACTCTCGTTGCGTGCGGCGTGATGCCAGAAGAACCAGCGAACAATAAACAAAAGGATAGCACTAAAGTAGTGAAAGATGACACTGTTAAAAATCAAGAAGTTAAGTTAACGAAAAAAGTCAGAGGAACCGAACTGACTATTGAACATATCAAACAGACAATCATTAAGAAAAAGAAGCATCTCGAACTGCAATTCAGTCTAACCAATCATTCTTCCACAGATCAAGGAGTTGGTGCTAATGACTTTAGAATAGAGGCCGATGATGGCAAAACATATCGAATTGATGGTACAAAAGTAAATTTTGGCGATGTTATTGCACCACATGAAACATTAACTGGAAGCGCCTATTTCGTAATCCCAGAAAAGACTAAAAGTATCAATGTCGTATATCAACCAGAAGAAAAAATGGAAGCAGCATGGAAAATAAATCTTGAATAATTGGTATTCTGGGTTCATCCCAATAACACATACTAAAAACTATTGAAAAGAGGGAAAAATCGTGAAAAACAGTTCAATCAAACTAGCAATGAGTACAGTCTTAATCTTACAAGCATTTCTTATTGCATTAACAGGGGTATTTTATATGCCACAACCGCAACCAGTAAGCGCAGTAGAGAAGAGCACGACAGCATCTAAATACAGAAATGTTATGTATTACGGAGACTGGTCAATTTGGGGAGGTCAGGATAACTTCTATCCTAAAGATATCCCAGCAGATCAATTAACGCATTTGAACTTTGCATTTTTGGATTTTGATAGCAATGGGAACTTTATTTTTACAGATACAGATGCAGCTGTGAGCGCTCCAGTAGGTGAAACAGATGTAGCTTGGGGCGGCCCTAGTGCAGGTATTCTAAATGCCTTACAATCCCTTCGAGCGGAAAATCCTAACATGAAAATCGGAGTGTCACTTGGCGGCTGGTCCAAATCAGGAGACTTCTCAGCGGTCGCAGCAGATCCAGCGAAGCGTGCTAATTTTGTAGCCAACACAGTGAAATTCGTCAAGATGACAAATATGGACTTCGTAGACGTTGACTGGGAATATCCGGCATCGGTTCGAGAAGCTGACCTTGTAGATAACAAAAACGACGAAGGTACACCGAATTCACGACCTGAAGATAAACAAAATTACATTACATTATTACAAGAATTGCGTACAGCGCTTGATAAACAAGGAACAGAAATCAAAAAAACATATGAACTAACAGTCGCACTACCAGCACCAAAATCAAAACTAGACGAAGGAATTGACGTTAAAGCATTGTTTGATATTGTCGACTTTGCCAATATCATGACATACGATATGCACGGGGCATGGGAAGGACAAAGTGGTCACCACTCTGCATTATACGGAAATCCGAACGATTCTGCTTTTTCAGACGGACTTTCGGTTGACCAAACAGTTTCTTATTTAACATCACAAGGAGCCGCTCCTGAAAAAATTGTTATCGGAGCAGCATTTTACTCTCGTGGATGGAATACCGTTGCCAAAGGATCAGATCCACTTAACCCTGGTCTATTCCAACAAGCAACAAAAGACTTTGCAGATTCAGACCAGACACCATCGTGGGGAACATCAAATGAAATTGATATGGTTATCGGAGATTTTGGACGAGCATCAGGAACTTGGGCATACCGCAACATTGATAAACTAAAAGCAAGTGTTCCAGGTTTGACAGAATATTGGGATGGTATAGCCAAAGCACCATACTTGTACAGCGAAATCACAGGGCAATTCTTTACTTTTGAAAATGTACGTTCCGTGACAGAAAAAGCAAAATATGTCCAAGAAAAAAATCTTGGAGGTATGATTTCATGGATGCAATCCCAAGATAAAGTGAGCGCTGGATCAACAAAGCGTGACGAGTTAACAAAAGCAATTAAAACGGGCTTAGCAGGTTCAGAAAAACTACCAGATCAAAAAATTGTATACGCAAACCAAGATGTAGAAGTTACTGTAACAGCAACAACTAATTCATCTTACACGTTAAATTTGCGTAACAAAGCAGCGAACAAAGAAACGAATCCAGTATTAAAAGCAGTAGAAGAAGCATTCAATACTGTCAAATTACCTAAATTTTACGTAGCACTAAATACAACGGAAAGACTGTCCGCTGGAGACAATCACGCAGGGGTAGTATCACAGACTGGAAATATTGCTACCATTGACCTTGCTAGTGTATATGACGGCAAAACAATCTTGCCAGGTGCTAACTACACACTTAAATTAAATACAACAGGTACCGCTAACCAAGCGAATATCGATACAATTCATTTAACGCAACGTATGACAACTAATCGCAGTGAGTTAGGCAAACAACTTGTTTTTGGCACACAAAACACTGCTCCAGAAATTAAAGGAACAAGCAATAAAACAATCACTGTTGGAACTTCATTTAATGCACTAGAAGGCGTTACAGCAACCGATGCAGAAGATGGAGACCTAACATCACAAATAAAAGTAACAGGAACAGTCAACACATCAAAAGTCGGTGAATATGAACTAACATACAGCGTTAAAGACTCCGCAAACGAAGAAGTAACAGCTAAGCGCACAATTAAGGTCATTGCCAGTCAAGAACCAGTAACAGGAACCATTACCCCAAGAGCTTTTGAAGTATACAAAGACACATATGTAGGTGGTACATTCACGGGCGATGTGAAACGGATTAAGCTTGTGGTAGAGGGAGATAAAGGTGGCGAATACACAGGTGGAACAGTGAACACAAACGGCACATTCCAATTCGATGCAACAGGAAAAATTCACAATTCATACGATAAAGTAACAGTAGAAGCATACAATGCAGCCGATAAAAAAGTAGACAGCAAAGTCGTCTCGCTAATTAATGGAGATGGAGCAGGATCAATCACGACAGATGATTATATTCTTGGTCAAAGCAGACACATTGAAGGGGCGGTTAGTGGTAACGTCTCAAGAATTCGTTTGCAAGTCGATGGAACAGAATATGCTGGCGGATCATTAACAAATGGCCGTATCTCTTTCTACGCGATGGACAAAATCAGAACAACAACAGCTAAAGCTATCCTAGTGGCTTACGATAGACGTGGAAATAAGATTGATCAACAAAATATCAAAGTAAGACCATTGTATACAGGTAGTGTAGCACCAAACGAATTTGTACTGTATCAAGATAGTTATGTTACAGGTAATTTTACAGATGATGTGAGACGTGTTCGACTAGTTGTTGAAGATGACAATGGAACCGAAATCGAGTATGCAGGAGGAACAGTAGAAAACGGAACATTCCAATTCTACGCCAGAGATAAGATTCGTAGCTCATATAACAAAGTAACAATTAAGGCATATAATTCAGTAGGCCATGAAGTAGACAGCAAAGTAATCGCTGTGAAAAACCTAGATGGTAGCGGTACAGTTACTCCTGATGAATATGTATTAGGCCAAAGTAGATATCTAGAAGGAACTTACGCTGGGAATGTCAGCCGAGTTAGATTAAAAGTAGGCGATACAGTTTACAGCGGAGGAACAGTAGCAGCTGGGAAAATTTCCTTTTACGCACATGGAACCATTAAGAATACAAGCGAAAAAGTAGTCCTAATTGCTCTGGATGCACGCGGTAATATTATCGATCAGAAAGACGTTAAAGTAACAACGAAATAAACGAGTATTTAGTGAAACGATAGCCTGAGACAAAATGTATCGGTATGAGAATTGGTACAGATTCTATCTCAGGCTAGACTTTCCATTATTATTTTTTAATATCCCAGGCTTTAGGGAATTATCACGGACAAAAAAACAGTAGCTATCCAGCCAAGTTAAAGAAGGTGAGAAAATTGAAAATAGCAGTGATTGGCCTAGGCTATATCGGCTTACCTACAGCGGTCATGTTCGCCAATAAAGGACATCAAGTAGTTGGTGTTGACGTGAACCAGTCTGTCATAAAAAGATTAAATAACGCAAAATCAGGCATAGAAGAACCATTTTTACAAGAGGAACTTGAAAAAGCAGTAAAGCAAGGCAACTTTATCGCAACTACCGAAATAGAACTAGCTGATGTGTTCATCATTACAGTACCAACACCAAGTAAGAAAGATTTATGGAAATCATGCGATCTAACTTATGTGCTACAAGCAGTTACAAGTGTTCTGCCCTACTTAAGAGCAAACAATACAGTAGTTATTGAATCAACCGTTGCGCCTAAAACAACCGAATCTGAAATTTTGCCGTTGATAGAATCAGTAGGTTTGCAAGTTGGCAAAGATGTGCATTTATTGCATTGTCCAGAACGTGTTTTGCCAGGGCGAATTATTCATGAACTTGTGTATAACGATAGGATTATCGGTGGTGTAACGCCGAGTTGTACAGAAGCTGGCATTAAATTATACCAAACATTCGCAAAGGGCCGCTTAATACCCACGAATGCAGCAACCGCAGAATTAGCTAAACTAATGGAAAATACCTTTCGTGACGTTAACATAGCATTGGCCAATGAGCTAGTGAAGGTCGGTGAGACATTAGAAATTGACGCGCTAAAAGTCATTGAACTCGCAAATCACCACCCGCGTGTAAATATCCATCAACCAGGTCCAGGCGTTGGCGGGCATTGCTTAGCCGTTGATCCGAACTTTATTGTAGCCACGGCGCCATTTGCGACACCACTAATTAAAGAAGCGAGAAGTATCAACGAATCGATGCCGGTCTATATTCTAACTAAAGTGGAAGAAATCATGGCGCACATAGGCGGTAACAAAATAACCATTTTTGGTCTAGCATACAAAGGAAATAGTGACGATACCCGCGAAAGTCCGGCGATGACGATTTACCAATCTCTACAAAAGCAATCACCGTATGAGGTAGTGGCATACGATCCACACGTTGCTTTAGATTTTGTAGAAAAAGACATCAACACCGCTTTAACAAACACTGATTTACTACTAGTACTCACAGATCATTCGGAATTTCGAAAAATCGCTTCCAAACACATTGCGAATATGCGAAACAAACTCATTTTTGATACAAAAGGTATTGTACAGCATGTTGACACTGAAGTTAGCATAATAAATCTAGGAAATATGCACACACTAAAAGAAGTAAGTATTATGACTTGAAAAAGAAGGTAAGGTTAGTAATATGGAAAAAATGATAGACTTGCGCGTTGTTGCTAAGCGAATAAAGCAGTATCTTTGGATTCTTGTCCTAGCGGCAGTGGTCGGTATTGGAGGCTCCGCCTTATGGGCCACACAAATAGCCACCCCAAAATATCAAGCAACAGCAGACATCTTTGTTAAGCCACAAAAATTAGAAACAGAAGATTTCAGGCTAGATGCCAACACGAATAATCGCTTAATTAGCACCTATTCAGGCATTTTAAAAAGTCATAAAATTATCGATCAAGTAAAAATGAAATTAGATATAAGAGAAAGCTTCCAAACAATCGTTGCGAATTTGAACGTAAAAAATGAAAATGAATCGCAAATCATCTCCATATCGTATACCACAACCACACCAGAAGAAGCCGTCAAAGTTGTAAATACGACGATTCGGGTAATGGAAGTAGAGGTTGGAGCATTACTTGAAGACGGTACAATCAAAGTTTTATCAAAAGCAACTATAGAAGAAGCGGCAATTCCAGTTTCACCAAATATAAAAATGAACTTGTTGATGGGGTTATTTATTGGCTTGGTGGGCGGTATGATAATCATGGTTGCCATCCTATTCAGCAACAATACGATTAGAGAAAATGAAGACATTGAAGAGATAACCAATATTCCTATTTTAGGGGAGATTGAGAAATGGTGATTAAAAAGCAATATTCTGAAAGACAATTAATTAAAAAAGAAAAAGGTGTCATACCTGAACAGATTCGTAATATTCGTACTAACATTCAATATCTAGCGGATAAGCGTAATCTAAAAGTAATTATGGTGACATCTTGTAGGCAAGGTGAAGGAAAATCAAGTGCCATTGTCAATCTGGCTTATTTTATGGCCAAAAATAATAAGAAAGTATTGGTTATCGATAGTGATTTACGTCTACCAACAATCCATAAGCCATTTCAACTGCAGAATTTTAGCGGCCTTACCGATTTTCTAAATGAACTTATGGATGAAAAAGAAACGATTCAACAAGTTGCTGAAAATCTAGATGTTGTAACAAGTGGCCCATTACCATACAACCCTACCGAACTACTCAGTAAAAAGCGTTTTAAAACTTTTATCGACACACAACGAGTTGATTATGACTTCATTTTCGTAGATGCGCCACCAAGTGGGTTAGCAGATAGTAAGATTATTGGAAGCGTCTGTGATAGCACGATTATTGTTGTGGAGAATGGAAAAACAACAAAGAATCAGCTAAAGACATGCATCGATACATGTAAAATGCAAAATATTGATATTATCGGTGTCATTAGAAATAAGATAAGGAAGAAAAAGCATGACTCAAATTATTATTATAACTATGTTAAAGAGTAGCTTTGGTGAGAGAAATGCAGTTAAGCGTCGGTAGAATCACAGTTATTCTAGGTGTCATCACATATATTGCGGCACTGTATATTGCTTATATTTATTTAATCTCGCCAGCATATAGTTACTATCAACTTACCAATTTACATCCGTCATTATGGGTCACTATACTGTCTAGTCTATTAGCTATTTTGCCGAGCTTTTGGTTGGAATATCAGGTGCAACGACCGTCTCAAGTTATTTACTGGACATTGTATCTGTTTGCGTACATTCCTGTCATCATCATTCCTGATTTTATTAGAGTGGATGCTTTGGATTCCTTTTGGATATTTAAACTAGTCGTGCTTGCTGGCCTGATGATCCTTTATTTCTTCAGCAAAATTTCTTTGATAGAGCTTCCGAATACTAATTTCCCAGTTGCCGCTGTGAACGTTGGGATATTTGTAGGTATGTCGCTACTCTATGCGGTTATGATTAAGGCGTATGGTTTTCATATTAATCCGGTTTCTTTTAAAGAAGTATATGGTGTGAGAGAAGTGTATCGAAGTGAGACAGGCAGAATAGCTGGGTACGCAATAACATGGCTTTCGAAAATAATGGATATGTTTATGATAACTATCGGTATAATGCGTGGTCAGTTATTACTCCTCTTTGTAGGGATATTTGGGCAAGTGTATGTATATTCTGTTTCAGGACACAAAAGTGTGGTGTTGTCGATGGGGTTATTGTTTGTTATCCTATTTTGTCTTAGAAAAAGCGGGAGAACATTTGGTATTAGCTTTGTCTGGTTCATGGTTGCTTTTGTAGTGTTGGCCATTTTGGTAGATATTTTTAATGACAATATTGCACTTACTGAAATATTTACTAGAAGGATGCTCCTTTTACCTGGCGCTTTATCGAGTTTATTCTTTGACTTCTTCTCAACACATGAAAAAACATATTTAGGACACTCGATTTTGGGATTTTTTGTGGACTATCCTTATAAAGCGAGTCCTAGTCACCTTATTGGTTTCACGTATTTTGGTTCAGAGGAGATGTCTGCAAATGTAAACATGTGGGCAGATGCTTATTCTGCTTTTGGATACGCTGGAGTCATTGCCTTTAGTGTGTTGCTTGGATGTGTGCTTTGGCTGTATGACAGTATTGCGCAGAAACGGAATTTTGTGCTCAGTGTAGCCTTGATGGTCATGCCGGCTTGGAGTTTGGTGGATAGTTCCTTTATTATCGCCCTGTTTACAAACGGTATCGTGATTGCGATGGGATTGAATTACTTGTATCGCAGTGATTTATGGGAAGGAAATGAACATGTCAGCGCGAAAAATATTAGTAACCCTGTTTAGTGGTAATGTGTTGGCACAGTTGATTATGATGGCTTTTGCTCCAATCATTTCAAGGCTATATTCTGAAACGGAAATGGGAATTTACGCTGCGTATGTCACGGTCATTGCCATTACGGTTAAAATTGCTAGCTTAAGTTTAGAAAAAGCAATTCCGCTAGAACAAGATACCAAATTAGCTAGGCAGTTATTAAGACTGAATTTCATGATTGTTTGGCTAGTCTGTGCGATATTGTTTGGCGTATACATGATTTTTGACTGGAGTATATTGCGTTTTGTTGGGATAAATCCTAGTGTATTTTCGATGCTATTACTTAGTTTAGGTATTGCTTTTACAAGTATGATACAAATTTATAACTATCAGAATATGGCGCTGGAGCAGTACAGAACGTTATCTCTGACTAAATCCATGCAATTACTGGGTACTGGATTTTTACAAAGTATATTATCATTTCGTCCCATGGGTTTGCTTCTGGGAGATATTGGTGGGAAGTTACTTAGTTTGCTTGTTTTACAGCATGTATCTAGGAAGGCGCGGTTAGAGAAAGTAGTATTTTCGTGGGCGGATATGGTGTTTTTATTACGGAAGTATCGGAACTTTATGCTTTTCTCTGCTCCATCGGGGCTTGTCAATACGCTCGCTTTACAAGTGCCACAACTGTTTATTATCGCTATTTTTGCAACGGCTGCTGGGGGTCAATATGCATTAGTACAGCGTGTAATTCTTGTACCAATTTCACTGCTTTCCATATCTATTGCCCAGTTTTTCTATAGTTTTGCGACAAAACGCATTGCGAATCAACCGGGGCAAGTTTATCGAATGTATATGCAAATTACGTGGAAACTTTGTGTGGTGATGTTCCTGCCAGTCGTATTGTTAGCTATGTTTTCACCAGTTGTTTTTCCGTTTGTTTTTGGTGCGAATTGGCGGGAGGCTGGGGAGCTTGCACAGACTTTAAGTATGCTGTTTTTTACACAAGCAGTTTTTGGGGCCACTTCGCAGATTTTATATGTTACGAATAAGCAAAAACTACAAATGATCTTAGAACTTTGCAAATTAGCGAGTATTATTGGTGTTTTTATGATTATGCAAGCTGATTTTCTACAAACGATGATTTTTTACAGTGTGATTATTTCGTTTTTCAATGTTGTTGTTTGGTATTTAGGTCGGCGAGCTTTGGTGAAGCTATTAAATGGAGTTGGGAAAAATGATGAGTAGGCAAACGGTGGACTTATTTTTCAAAAGAGTAATGGATATCCTCTTGGGGGTTGCGGGTTTTCTTGTGACTACGCCGATTATGCTAGTTGTTGCTACCTGTATCAAACTAGAAGATGGCGGTCCTGTCCTGTTTGTGCAAACAAGAACTGGAAAAGATGGCAAGCTTTTCCCCATTTATAAATTTCGATCTATGAAAGTTGACGCAAAACAGCAAAATGAGTACGGAAAGGGTTGGGAGAGCGGGGTTCCAGACACATTCATATTTAAAGAAGGTAACGGTAAAAATCCTTGTATCACAAAAGTTGGCGGTTTTATAAGAAGGACAAGCATAGATGAATTGCCGCAATTTTTTAATGTAGTGATTGGCAATATGAGTCTTGTTGGGCCAAGGCCTGAAATACCTGATATCACATGCTACTACTCAGAAGAACAAAAAAAGCGGTTAAGAGTCAAGCCAGGACTCACAGGATGGGCGCAGGTGAATGGTCGAAGTTTAATAACGAATGGAGAAAAGATGCAGATGGATTGTCATTATGTGGACCACCGTTCTATACGTATGGACATGTATATTCTAATGCTTACAGTAAAGGTTGTTTTGACATTTAGAGGGGCGGTTTAGCTTAAGCAAAAGGAAAGCGAGGAAACATGATGTGAGAAAAAAACGATTCTTAATTACAGGTGGTTGCGGCTTCATTGGTTCGCAAGTACTGAAAAATTTGATCAAAACACCACATGAAATCTTTGTTATTGATAATTTAAGTACTGGTGACTGGAGTTGGATTCTAGAACGCCGGATTGATTTGAAAATATGTGATATTAGAAGTAAAGATGCTCTAAATTATATCGCAAATGTTGCCCCGCATTATGTGATTCATTTGGCGGCACAGACGGATATCCCGACTTCTATCGAACAGCAGCAACTAGATGCAGATATTAATATTTTGGGTACATTGAATGTCTTGCTTGCATGTAAAAAAGTCGCAAATTTTGAGCGATTCGTTTTTGCATCGTCGGCAGCAGTGTACGGAAACAATACGGATTTGCCATTAAACGAGGAGTCACAAAAACAACCACAATCTCCGTACGGTATGTCAAAAAGTATGTGTGAGCAGTACCTTTCTTTAAATGAGAACATGGATGGTTTTCCATATTGCGCGCTTCGATTTGCTAATGTATACGGCAATAAGCCCCTTGCTAAAAAGGATGTCATTTCGAATTTTTGGGATAAACTAGCACATCAAAAAGCACCAACTATTTTTGGCAGTGGAAAACAGACGAGAGATTTTATTTTCGTAGAGGATATTGCAGAAGCATTGATTTTGGCGATAGATATCAAGAAAAGTGGCGTATATAATGTTTCAACAAATGAGCAGACATCTATAAATGAAGTATTTCAAAACATAAGCAATCTGCTACAAATCGAGTTAGACCCAGTGAGAAAGGCTCCGCGTTTAGGTGATGTGTACAATAGCTGTCTTTCCAATCAGAAATTTAAAGAAGCGACGGGATGGGAACCCACATATATATTGCAAACGGGTCTTGAGAAGTTACGAGAAATAAAGATGAAGGAGACTCTCCATGCGACCAAAAATAGTGATGTTGTTATTTAATAATTTTTCTAATGATGCTAGGGTTTTGAAGGAAGGAAAAACCTTGGCAAAGGCAGGTTATTGGGTGGAATTAATCTGTATGCAAGAATATAAGAAAAAAGTATTACCAAAGTCGGAACTTGTTGCCCCTTTTTTTTACGTAACAAGGGTAGGTGGGAAAAATAATCAGTATGCGATTTGGGTCATATCGTTACTGCTGTTTATACTTGGATTTTCGGTATTAGGACAATTTGGAATTGCCGTAGTTGCCATCATGTTGTTATTCATTTCGTTTACTTCAAAAGGACATATCTTTATTCACCGATCAATGACAATTATAACAATGGCATTGGTTGCTAGGAGTAGGGATGCTGATTATTTTCAGGCACATGATTTAAATACTCTACCACAAGCCCATT
This sequence comes from Listeria booriae, assembly GCF_000766865.1. GTDB lineage: Bacteria > Bacillota > Bacilli > Lactobacillales > Listeriaceae > Listeria_A > Listeria_A booriae. Next base: position 65,430 of record NZ_JNFA01000005.1, on the reverse strand, counting down.
TTGCAGCGAGAAGCAGATGGAACAAAAGCCTACTAATTTATGATTCCCACGAAGTTCAAACAAGTCGTGAAGGTTGTAATGGTTTTTTATATAAAAAGATTGAACAGTTCTATATTCGCAAAATTGATTTGATGATTGTTGAAAACCATACACGAGCTGCTTTCAATGAACAATTATATGGCTTTCTCCCAGCTGTGCTTCATAATTATCCGGAATATGTAACTCGAATGGTAGGTGGTCAGAGTATACACCAACTTTTGAAACTACCACCAAATGAAAAAATTTTATTGTATCAAGGTGTTATTAACCCAGGCAGAGGTTTGGAGAAATTAGTAGAAGCCGTACCTTTATTTCAAGAGGGAACGTTAGTCTTTATTGGAGACGGCCGTCAAAAAAAGGAGCTGCAAGCAAGAGTTGCTGAACTAGCCTTAGAAGACCGCGTTAAATTTATTGATAAAGTGCCATTACACGAACTAAGAAGTTACACGCAACAAGCATTTCTGGGTTTTCAAGTTTTAAATAATACTTGTTTTAACCACTATTCTGCTTCATCAAATAAGCTTTTTGAGTATATTTCAGCAGAAGTTCCTGTGATTGCGTGTGAATTCCCGGAAATTAAGAAAGTGGTGGAAGGCGATCAAGTTGGCGTTTGTGTCGATTCCCATTGCCCGAAAGCCATTGCTACTGGTGTAAATCACTTGCTTCAAAATACAACAAAGTACCAGCTGCTAAAGAAAAACACCCGGAGAATCAAAAAGAAATACACTTGGGAGAAAGAACAAATTAAATTGGAACATTATTACAAATCGCTCAACACAAAGGAGAAAAATGAAAGAGAAATTAGTTAGTGTCATTATTCCAACATACAATAGTGAAGCCACCATTGCGAAAACAATAAGCAGTGTTTTAAATCAATCATACAAATCACTGGAGATTATTATTGTAGATGATGCCTCCAATGACAAGACTGTTCAAATCATCCAAGACATAGACAAATCACAAATATCTCTTTTCGTACTCAAGCAAAATATCGGGGCGGCTGAAGCTAGGAATATAGCATTGAGCAAAGGTAGAGGGCGTTTTATCGCTTTTTTAGATAGCGATGACACGTGGTATCCAGAGAAATTAGCTCGGCAACTGCGGTTTATGGAAGAACATCAAGCAGGATTTAGTTTTACAGCTTATGAACGGGTTGTTGCCTCTACAGTTAAAAATACAGTGCAAGTGCCTCGGCGCCTGGCATATAACGATCTTTTGAGGAACACGATTATCAATTGTTCCACGGTAGTCATCGATCGAAAAAGGATAAATCATATAAAAATGCCAAGTATTAGAACAAGGCAGGATACAGCAACTTGGCTTTCGATTTTAAAAAAAGGACACGTCGCGTATGGGCTAAACCAAGTTTTGGCGAGCTACAATCTTCGTAATGACTCGCTGTCATCTAAAAAAGGAAAAATGGCAATGCAGACTTGGAAAATGTACCGAGAACAAGAAAAACTAAGTTATTGGCATGCGGCTATTTGTTTCACTTGTTATGCATACAACGCTGTGCGGAAACGAATAATTTAATTTTAAACAAACATTGACACAACGGAGGGAGCTAAAATTATGGATAAACAAAAGCAACTTAGAGAGTTATTAGACAGGGAGTTTCTTTCGAGACAGGAAGCTATTGATTACCTCGACATTTCCAAACAATGTTTTCATTCTCTAGTGGCTCGTGGAAAAATAACAAAAATCAAAAAAGGTTCTGCGGTCCTTTTTTATCGCTACGAAATTGAGCATCGGAAAAGTATAGCACCAGAGTTATTTGAAAAGTATCGTCCATACCAAAGATAGCTCCGAACCATTAAAAACGTGTTTTTGATATATGAAAGCACGTTTTTAATGTTGCACAAAATCGCTACCTTTATGAAAGCACGCCTTTTTTTAAAAGAAAGCGCTCTCTCGCGATGCCGAGCCATAGGAAAGTTCATTTTTTGACTACAGCAAACTGGCAGTTTACGTTCTATACTAGATAGTATAAGGATGGATTATAAGAATAAAAAATAAAAAGGTGGTTAAGATGTCAGAAAATGATTTGTATATTACAATGTCTATCATTAGCTTCATACTGCCGGTACTTATTCTTGACATAGAAAAAGTAATTAGAGTTCGAATTATTAGCACGCTAATTTTGTGTTTCGCTGTGTATTATCTGTTTTTAGAATCACTGTCTCCCACTTATTTTAGCGTGCTTGCATATGGGATACTACTTCTGTTTATGTATATTACTACAAATGACTTCACCACGTCCCTGGTGTATTTCTTGACTGTGAATCTAATTTTAAATGTATCGTGGTACTGCAGTTTTGGAATTTTACTAAGTTTTGCAGGGGAAAATGGAATTGTATTTCCCTTTGGAGGGATTGATTATAGAGAAATTCTGATAGGCTATACGATTCAATTTGTCATTATTATGGCTCAAAGTCTATTTTTAAGAAAGTATTTAAATACAACAAATAAAAATGTGATGCAAAAAATAATGAGCAGTAGCTTATGGCTAAAAATAGTCATGCTAAGCATACCAATTGGCATTGAGTTAGTTACAGCACTTTTCTTAGCAATCCCTGAGATGGCATACCATCATTTACGAATGGGAGCGTTAGTTATTGTTTTTTTAATGATTTACCTTATCGGAATGGTGGCTTTAAAAATTAAGATTACCCAACAAAAAGAATATTTGGCGCTGACCGCCGCACAACAAGAGAACTTGGAAAAGCAAAATAAGAGTTTAAAAGGGTTAAAACATGATTTTAATAATATGTTAATTTCGATTCAATTTTTTCTTCAAAAGAATGATTATAGTGGTCTTGTGGAATATATGCAGGATATCGGTATGATGATGGATGACGATATGTCACTAGAATTACCGGAAATTCGGAACATGCCGATAAAGGGCTTGCTATTAGCAAAGTTACTTCAAGCACGAGACAGTGGTGTTCGAATCAACATGGAGGCTACTGAAATTATCAATCAGATTCCCGTCAGTACGGCAAAATGTGTGCGGATTTTAGGTATCATTTTGGACAATGCTTTGGAAGCGGCACAAGAATCAGAGGATGCAACGGTGGATATTTTCATTTATAGCCAGAATAAAAGATTGCATTTTCTTGTTATGAATACGATGAAAAGAAGTAATGATGTGGATATAGAAACTTTATATCAGCCAGGCTATAGCAGTAAAGGCAGTGGGCGAGGTTACGGCCTTTATAACATTCGCAAACTTGTAAAAAGTGACAAGAAGTTGGCGTTTCAATCGAGTATAGTAAACGGAAGCTTTATTGCCAAGTTCAGCATTTTAGAAAACAATAAAGGGAGTGAAATTTATGAAGAAACTGTATGTCATTGAAAATGAGAAAATACAGCGGGACACGTTGTTGCAAATACTGAATCAAGATGAAATATTGTCTGAGATGCCTATAGAGGTAGATCAAGACATAGCAACTCCAGATGCTTTATTAGAAGACATCAGACGCAATAAAGGCAGTCATATTTATTTTTTAGATATTGATTTGGAAGCGCGGTTAGACGGCGTACAGCTGGCCATAAAGGTTAGAGAAATTGACCCGAAAGGCATTATTATTTTTCTAACAGCAATCAAAACACGGCTTTTCGAAACAGTAAATCTAGTTATTGAGCCATTGGCCTATTTAGTAAAAACGAATTTTACTTTGGCGACATTACAGTTGAAAATTGCAGAAATCACAGCTTTAATACGACGGCGATACGATAAAACAGAATTTTTGATAGTAGAGGTTGAGGGTGTGGTTCATAAAATTGGCTACGAGCATATTTACTTTATTGAAACATTGCCGAGGACTAGAAAAACAAGATTTCACTTAGAAAATGAGGTTTTATCGGTAAGTATACCCATTAACGAGTTAAAAGGAAAATTGATGTTCACCGAGTTTTTGTTAGATTTACAATCCTATATTATTAATCCTACTAAAATCCGGAATTTAGATTTGGGAAAAAGAACGATTGTTTTTAAAAATAGTGAGACTGTTTTTGCGGGGAAACGAACGGTGGCTAGAGTAAGGCAGTCTTTGCTAGCGGCACATTAGTATCTTGATGATGACTGATGTGTTTTTTTGTTGTTTCTGCTCAAACATGTATATTTGTGCTACAATCTATATAAATTGTATTTGAAAATGAGAATATCACGCGAGACAGGGTATAGATTGTTAAATAAGTTTTAACAGCTGGGGGATTAGGAATGGATACAGTACTTTTAATAACGATTATAATTGTCATTGTTGGCTTAGCGTTTGATTTTATAAATGGATTTCATGATATTGCGAATGCGGTGGCGACGAGTATTTCTACGCGGGCGCTCAAACCGCGTGTGGCGATTAGCATTGCGGCAGTGATGAACTTCTTAGGTGCGATTTCGTTTACGGGTGTCGCGGTAGCTTTGACTTCGAGCATTGTCGACCCGTTTGCCTTGAAAAATGGCGAATTTGTCGTGCTCTGTGGGTTGATTGCGGCGGTGATTTGGAATTTGCTGACGTGGGTTGCGAAAATGCCGAGTAGTTCATCCCATGCGCTGATTGGCTCGATTGCGGGGGCCTCGATTGCTTCGGCGGGGAGCTTTGGGGTGCTGAACTGGAGCGGTTTTACAACGATTATTATTGCTTTGATTGTGTCGCCGGTTATTGGTTTTACGGTCGGATTCTTGATTTATTCGCTGTTTAAATTTCTATTCCGGAATAAGAAATTGGTGCAGACAAATCGGCGGTTCCGCTTTATTCAAATTGGTACGACTGCGGCGCAAGCTTACGCGCATGGGACGAATGATGCGCAGAAAACGATGGGGATTATTACGCTAGCGCTGATTGCGAGCGGTTTCCAGACGGATTCGCACGTGCCGTTCTGGGTGCAAGTGAGCTGTGCGGCTGCAATGGCACTCGGTTCGTCGATTGGCGGATATCGGATTATTAAAACGGTAGGTACGAAAATCATGAAAATTGAGCCGGTGACTGGCGTTGCGGCTGATTTGGGTTCGCTTTCGGTCATTATGAGTGCGACGCTGATTCATTTGCCGATTAGCTCGACGCAAGTTATTGATAGTTCACTGATGGGTGTTGGGACGGCGAATCATAAGAAAGAAGTGAACTGGCGGACTGGGAAGAATATGCTGGTGACGTGGATGATTACGCTGCCTTCTGCGGGAGTTTTGGCGGCGGTTGTGTATTGGATTTTAGCGGCAATATTTTTATAATCTGTAAGTAAAGGTATTTTTGCTATTGTATCTGGATTTGAAAAAGTTGTATAATATTTGTATGGGAAAACACGCTCAATACATTGCAAACTGTTTGAGATGGAAAGGAATAGATGTATGAATCAATCTAAATACCAAGTTATCGCGGAAGATATACGTACAAAAATCGCAACGGGAACCTACCCGCAAAATACGGCGATTCCACCTGAATTGAAACTCCAAGAGGACTACGGGGTTAGCCGTCACACGGTTCGCCAAGCAATTGCTGTGCTTGTGAATGAAGGATTGTTGCGCAAGGAAAAAGGCTCGGGTACTTACGTAGACAATCAACCAAGGCAGGAAGATGCCAGCAAAGCAAAAAGCGAACACAAAACAATTGGCGTCATTACTACATATTTGTCCGATTATATTTTCCCGTCAATCATTCGTGGAATTGAACAAACACTGCGCAGTAAAAATTATTCCTTGTTGCTCGCTAGCACAAATAACGATTACGCGGCAGAAAAAGAGTGTTTGCAAAAGATGATCGATCAAGGCGTAGATGGCCTTATTGTGGAACCGACGAAAAGTGCGCTTTATAATCCTAACTTGGCGCTGTATGTCAGTTTGCGAGAACGAGGGATTCCAATCGTGATGATTAATGCGGGTTATGAGGAGTTAAATATTCCACACATTTGCGTTGATGATGTTGCAGTTGGCTATAAAGCTACGGAATGCCTTATCAAGAAGCAGCACAAAAACCTGCTTTTCGTCACGAAAACGGACGATTTGCAAGGAAAGTATCGCTTGAAAGGGTTTATTGAAGCGTGTGAGGCCTATGAAATACGATTTTCAGAAGGAGATGTTATCACGTACACGACGGAGACGCGTGGGCAGGTCATCAATCAAATTTTGGCGAGGCTGGGCAAGAAAGATGTGACGGGGATTGTTTGTTATAACGATCAGGTTGCGAATTTGCTGGCTACGGAATTGATGGAGCAAGGGTACAAGATTCCAGCTGATTTTTCGATTGTAGGGAATGATGATTCTACGCTTAGTCGTGTTGGTAGTATTAAATTAACGACGTTGAGTCACCCTAAGGAAGAGATGGGGAAAGATGCGGCGAATTGGATTGTACGTACAATTGAGACGGGGGTTCCAGAGGACAGCATTTGTTACACACCGGTTTTGATTGAGCGAGATTCAGTTAAAGAAATTTAGAAAAGGGCAGGTACTTTTTTACCCGGGTGGAGGGTTCAGAGTACCTGCCTTTTTTTTATGCTAGTTTTCTTTCAGCGGCATGTTGTTCGATTTCTTCAAGCGTGTGGCCGCGTGTTTCAGGGACAAAGAAGCGAATAAATAGTACGCCTAGGAAACAAATGATTCCAAAAATGGCGAAAACCAATTCTTGCGGCATGGAGGCGGTCATGATTGGGAATAGCAATCCGACAAGGAAAGAGCCAATCCAGTTGAATGAAGAAGCTAATCCAGACGCCCGACCACGAATGGCAAGTGGGAAAATCTCGCCGACAATAACCCAAGTGAGCGGTGCCCAAGTACAAGAATAGAAGGCTACATAGACACAAAGAAAAATAAGCATAATCATCGGACTGGCATCAGATTTCACAAAAGTATTTAAAATGGCTGGCAAGATAAAGGACAGCCCCATCACCGTTCCACCAATAGTTAGCAATGTTCGACGGTTAAATTTGTCCGCAATAACTAGGAAGAAAAGCGCGCCAAGAACGAGGATAACGCCTTGGATGATAGGCCACATCAGCGCTTCGCTCGCAGCATGTCCTGTCGCTTTTTCAACGATTAGCGGGATGTAATAAAAAATCGCGTTCGCACCTTGGAATTGTTGGAAAGCAGCTACGCCAATACCTGCAATAACAAGCGCCCTGTAACGACCGGTGAGAAGGGTTCCCCAAGTTGTTGTATGCGAGATTTGTTCTTCTTGTTTTGCGGTTTTAATGATTTGATCGAGTTCTTTGTCTACTTCTTCTGGTTTGCGAATGTAGCTAAGAACTTTGCTTGCTTCGGCGAGTTTTTTCGATTTTACAAGGAAACGTGGTGACTCTGGAAGCGCTAACACTCCGAAGAAAAGAATAATAGCTGGAACCGCTGCGATCCCAAGCATCAATCGCCAAGCCCATGTTTCAGGCAGTCCTTTTAGCAGAAAATCAATGATGTACGAAAGGAGCATTCCGGAAACGATCATGACTTGGTTAATTCCCGACAAGCGTCCACGTAATTTAGCAGGTGCCATTTCTGACATGTAAGAAGGAACAAGTGCTGAAGCAGCTCCTACAGCGAGTCCAAGCAACACTCTGGCTCCAATTAAGTAATACTGACCGTTGTGCGGAGCGAGTCCACATAGAATCGATCCAATGACGAAAACAACAGCCGAAATCAAAATCATTTTGCGGCGACCTAGTCTATCGGAAAGTATCCCAGCCAATGCGCCCCCAAATATCGCGCCTAGCATAACAGCAGATGTAATCCAACCGATTAACCCCGCATGCCCCGCCAAGTTCCAATCATCTTGTAGAAATGGAAGCGCCCCAGTCATTACCCCAATATCATAACCGAAAAGTATACCTCCAAAGGCTCCAAAAAAGTAGATAAATGATGCAGAAATTTTCTTTTCTTTCTTCATTTTGCGTCCAACCCCTTATTGTCATAATAGATTTGCAATAATTTAATCGATGTTATGTAAGCATTTTCATTCTACAATATTTGTTCGGACATATCAAGTATTTATTACTCTTTTTTAATATTTTTAGTTGACATGTACGTACAACAAGAGTAAATTTAGAATGTAAGCGTTACTAAAAGCGATGATTTAATCTGATTTTTCAAAGGAGGTCTTTAAAATTAGTACAGAAGAAGTGAAAGCAGAGGAGATGCTGGATGTTATTGATGGCCGTACATCTTTAGGAATCGAATTCGGTTCGACGCGGATTAAAGCTGTTTTAATGGATTCGAAATTTAGCGCGGTTGCTACGGGAAGTTATGAATGGGAGAACAAATTAGAAGATGGCGTTTGGACATATGCGCTTGATGACATTTGGAAGGGCTTACGAATGAGTTATCGCAAGCTTGCATCGGAAGTTTTTGAGAAGTATGGAGAAACGTTGTCTGCAGTTGGGTCTATTGGTTTTAGCGCGATGATGCACGGATACATGGCTTTTGACAAAAAGAAACAATTACTGGTGCCGTTTCGAACTTGGCGCAATTCCATGACGGAAGAAGCGGAACAGAAGTTGACCGAACAATTTAGCTATAACATTCCGCAACGTTGGAGTATCGCCCACTTGTATCAGGCAATTTTGAATAAAGAAGACCATATCGAGCAAATCGATTACTTAACAACGCTTGCTGGCTACATCCATTGGCAGTTGACGGGTGAGAAGGTTATCGGGATAGGAGACGCTTCGGGCATGTTTCCAATTGATATTGCCACAAAAACGTACAATCAAAAAATGATCGAGACATTTAGTCAACTAGTTGAAAAGGAAGGCGTCGCAGTAAGTTTGCAGGCGATTTTGCCGAAAGTGTTACTGGCTGGTGACGAGGCTGGTAGATTGACACAAGAAGGTGCGTATTTACTTGATCCAACGGGGAATTTGCAGCCGGGGATTCCGATTTGTCCGCCTGAGGGTGACGCGGGAACGGGTATGGTTGCTACGAATAGCGTGGCGAAGCGAACTGGGAACGTGTCGGTCGGGACTTCTGCTTTTGCGATGATTGTGTTGGAAAAAGAACTGCGAGCGGTTTATCCGGAGATTGATCTGGTGACGACGCCATCTGGGGATCTAGTTGGGATGGTGCATACGAATAACTGCTCGTCGGATATAAACGCGTGGATGAAGCTGTTCCAAGAAGTTACGGAGGCTTTTGGTTTTGAAGTTAGTACAGAAAAACTGTTCTCCGTGTTGCTAAAAGAGGCGCTAAATGGTGATTTGGATTGCGGTGGATTGCTTTCGTACGGTTATTATTCTGGTGAAAATATTACGGGAGTCAATGAAGGCAGGCCGCTATTTGTTCGTTCGCCGGAAAGCAGGTTTAATTTAGCGAACTTCATGCGCGTTCATCTTACGAGTGCGTTCGGTGCGATGCGGATGGGATTGGATATTTTAAAACAAGAGCAGATTCACATTGACACATTGGTTGGACATGGCGGGATTTTTAAAACGCCTGAGGTTGGTCAACGGGTGCTTGCAGCTGCGATGAAGGCGCCGATTACGGTGATGGATACGGCGAGTGAAGGCGGAGCATGGGGCATTGCGTTGCTTGCGGCGTACATGAAATCAGATGCGGAACAATCTTTGGCTACATTTTTAGCGCAAGAGGTGTTTAAAGATGATCGCGGCGTGACGCTGGAACCGACCGAAGAGGAGATGGCTGGCTACGAGGTATTCTTGAATCGTTACCGCGAAGGAATAGAGATTGAAAAACGAGCAATTGAAAAATTGAAATAGATTGGAGGGTTTTGCGATGTTAGAAGATTTGAAAGAAGAGGTTTTTCAGGCTAATTTGGAATTACCGGAACGCGGTCTTATTAAATATACATGGGGCAATGTGAGTGCTTTTGATAAGGCGTCGCAATGCTTTGTCATTAAACCGAGTGGTGTCAGTTATACAGAAATGAAAGCTTCGGATATGGTAGTTGTCGATCTGGATAATCATGTTGTGGAGGGGGATTTGAATCCGTCTTCGGACACGCCAACACATGCTGTACTGTACAGAAACTTCCCTGAAATCGGCGGAATTGTACATACACATTCAACGTGGGCGACAATCTGGGCGCAAGCGGGACTTGATGTTCCGGCAATGGGGACAACGCACGCGGACACATTTTTCGGTGCAGTTCCTTGTGCGCGCGTTTTAACACAGGACGAAATCGATGCTGGATACGAGCATGAAACGGGCAACGTCATTGTAGAAACGTTTAGCGAGCGGGGCGTTAATCCGACAGACGTGCCGGGTGTTTTGCTCCACGGACACGGCCCATTTACTTGGGGAAAAGACGCCACCAGTGCAGTTATGAACGCGGTCGTGTTAGATGAAGTTTGCAAAATGAATTATTATACAAGACAACTCAATAGCTATGCAGAAGAGCTGCCAAAACGAGTGCTTGATAAACATTATTTAAGAAAACACGGTAAAAATGCTTATTATGGACAAGGAAAATAAAAGGAGCTGGAAGAAACATGTTAAAAGTAGCTGAAAAAGAATTTTGGTTTGTCGTAGGTTCGCAACATTTGTACGGTGAAGAAGCGTTAAGAAGTGTCAAAAAAGACGCGGAAGAAATGGTCACGGCGCTAAATAAAAGTGGTAGAATGCCCTACCCAATCGTGTTAAAAGGGCTTGCGGTAACGGCGGACACGATTACAAATATCATGAAAGAAGCGAACTACCAGGATAAAGTGGCGGGTGTCATCACATGGATGCATACATTCTCGCCGGCCAAAATGTGGATTCGTGGAACAAAACTATTGCAAAAACCGCTACTTCATTTAGCAACACAATTCAACGAGAGTATTCCATGGAAAACGATTGATATGGACTTCATGAACTTGAACCAATCAGCACATGGCGACCGCGAATATGGTTTTATTAATGCTCGCTTAGGCAAACAAAATAAAATCGTCGTCGGTCACTGGAAAACAGATCGCGTTATGTCTGAACTTGCTGACTGGATGGATGTGGCGGTTGCTTATGAGGAAAGTTTTAACATTAAAGTTGCCCGTTTTGGCGATAATATGCGAAATGTCGGCGTAACAGAAGGCGATAAAGTGGAGGCGCAAATTCAGTTTGGCTGGGTTGTCGATTATTTTGGAATTGGTGATTTGGTCCAAGTTGTGGATGCTGTCACGGATGAAGAAGTGGAGGCTTTGTTTAGCGAATACAAGCAGCTCTATGATTTTGATTATGGCGATTATGATGCGGCGACTTGGGAAGCACACGTGAAAGTGCAGGCGCGCCAGGAAATTGGTATTCGTCGTTTCCTTGAACAGGGCGGGTACAATGCTTTTACTTCGAATTTTGAAGATTTATATGGTTTACAACAGTTGCCGGGGCTTGCGGTGCAACGCTTGATGGCAGAAGGATATGGCTTTGCTGGTGAAGGTGATTGGAAAACGGCTGCCATTGATCGTTTGATGAAAGTGATGGCGCACAATGAAAATACAGGTTTTATGGAAGATTATACGTATGAATTAGCGGTAGGCAAAGAAGCAATTTTGCAGTCGCATATGATGGAAGTAGATCCTACACTTGCTGTAAACAAGCCGAAAATCGTTGTTTCACCGCTTTCTATGGGCGACCGCGAAGACCCAGCAAGACTTGTGTTTGATGGAAAAGCTGGGGATGGCGTCGTTGTATCAATGGCTGACTTTGGCACGCATTACAAACTATTGATTAATGAAGTCATTGCATTTGAGCCGACAGAACCAGCACCGCATTTGCCAGTGGCGCGTGTTTTATGGGAAGTGAAACCTGGATTCCACGAAGGTGTTCACGCTTGGATTGAAGCGGGAGGCGGACATCACACGGTGGTTTCGCTAAATTTGACGACAGATCAGATAGTGACTTGGGCAAAATTAGTTGGTTTAGAAACAACGCTGATTAAGTAACTTTCAAAAACTTATATACATTAAGGAATGCAAAAATACCCCTGCCAGATTTCGCGGAACAGGGGTATTTTGCTTATTCTTCTGAGAATATTTTAATATCGCCAGAGTCTGTTTTGATATTTATTTTTGGAGAGCCTTGGCGTGCGGAGAATGTCTTTGGTGTGAAAACTTCGCCTGTACTTGTTTGTGTTGTGATTGGTGCTGATTTGAAAAGTGGTGACAGTGTCATTTTGACGAGGCCGGATTTGCTTATCGCCGTGATGTTGCCGGCAACGGTTTGCTGGTCTAGGATGATGTCGGCGTCGTCAGTCGTTGCCGTTAGGTCGCCGCGAATGTTGCGCAGAACGATTTTGCCTGTACCTGCTGTAGCTGCCAGTTTGCCGTCGACTTCTTCTAGGATGGCTACGCCAGCTTTTGTGTTGATGTTTAAGGTTGTGACATCATCTTCGGTGGACACGATTTTGCCGGTGTCGGTTTTTAGTAGAATTGCCTCACCGATGTTGCGATGGGATTGCACGATTCCGGATTGGCTGATGATTTGGAAATCACCGATGGAATCTTTGATGATGGCAGTTCCTTCGTCGTTATGAATCGTGACATTTCCTAGCCAATGCAGGAGTTCGACGTCTGCAGATTTTGTTCTTACGGTAGCGTCTTGAATATCATTTTTATAGCCTTCAACAAAACCAGATTGGACGGCGACTTTTAGATGTTTGCTGGTGAGATTATTGACGTCGATTTTGCCAGTGTCACTTTCAATTACGACATTATCAAATTGAAAATCGGATGCTAAGTGAATCGTGATGTCTTGAATGCCAAAGTCTTGTAAATTGATTTTGTTCAGCGTTGGATTCGAATGTTTCATATCGATAGTCAAATTGCCTTTAGAAAGCACCGTGTCGTTCAACTTCTCGATTTGTTTTGGTGTTAGATTGCCATTTAGCGTAATATAATTCTGGTCACTTGTCGTCTTTTTGAAGTTAACATCGATATTGTAGTCACTTCGTATGGTTAGGTTTTGCAGGCTTTTATTGGAGATGGACCAATTCTTCGTGTAAGCGTGGCCCTGATCGATAATGTTCCCAGAAACAAGGCAAATCAAGAAGCCGATGCACCCAATTGCTGTCAGTAAAATTCCGAAAATAATATGCTTTTTCATTGCGATGCTCCCTTTCTAGTTATGAATTGGCGCCAAGTGGAGGCTAGTAATGATGATAAAAGTAACGCAATTCCGATTAGTACACAACACAAAAAAAGTTGATATACAATGACTTGCCCGATAGAAATCCAATTAAAAATATAAACAATAATAGCAATTCCGCTGAATAAAATAAATAGGGCCGATAATACTAAAATAATGATTTGCCACAAAGTAGAAAACAAGGCTTTCCACTGAATGCGTTTTCGGTTGTTCTCATCATCAAGACCGTGCAAGGCCGCGTCCAACCGATTCTCCTCGAAGTAAGAAGCAACGATATGTCGCGGATCGCCAATGTGAGCTAGCGCCTCTTCTTCTGTTTTTCCAGAAGCCATACTGATTTGGATGTGCTCCTCGTAATCGGCAAGAAGGCTTTCGCGTTCCTCGATATCGAGTGTCGCGAAACCTTCCTCCAATGCTCTAAAAAATTCCTGTCTATTCATCTCTGTCTTCCTCCTCACGAAGATTGTTAACGTCTACCACGAATTTATCCCATTCTGTTAACAATTCATCTAAGTATTCTCTACCTAAGTTCGTAATATGATAATATTTTCGCGAAGGACCATCTGGTGAGTCTTGTGTATAGGTGGAACAGTAGCCATCTTTCACCAAGCGGCGCAACGATGGATAGAGTGCTCCTTCTGCAATTTCAATATGTTTGTTTACTTTCTGCGTTAATTCATAGCCGTAACGGTCCTTTTTCTGAACTAAATATAGAACACAGAGTTCCAGGACACCTTTTTTGAACTGAATTGACGTACGCATTACTCGTCCTCCTGCTAACACTACTCTATTTAAAATAATAATTAATAGTCAGTCTTATTATAGCAATATCAAGGTTTTTAAGCAATACATTATTGACTACTATTTATTCTATAATAGAAAAGTCTTGACAATATTATTCGCATGTCCTATGATTGTCTTAGGTACTATAGAATAAATAATAGTAGCCAATCTATAATAGAACAGGAATAGGAGAGATTTAGATGAACAAATTTGTAAAAGTAGCAGCAGCAACAGGTGTAGCATTAAGCTTGGGATTGACAACGATCGCGCCAACAACTTCCTTGGCAGCAGAACAGATTGGTAATATCACGTATCAAGATAGCTACAAAACAATTCAACAATTTACGAAAGCAGACCTTGCTAAATTAACAGGCGTAGAAGTAACAACAGCTAACGTAAATGCAGTTTACAACCAATTGAAAGTAAACAAAACATGGACAAAAGCAGGCTTCAAAGCAGCCGAAGCGAAACAAATCGCAGCAAGCGCAACAGCTTACACGCAACAACTAAAAGGCATTTTGACAGACATCGCGAAAAACAGCAATAAAGGCCTTCACCTTGCGTACATCACAACACCTTACACAACACAAGTAAACTTCGGCACATTCGGTAGCTCTAGCTCTGGTTCTGCAGGAACAGACACACCAGCCGTAACACCAGCAGCACTAAGCGTTACAAAAATCGAAGTACAAATCGAGTACAAAAAACAAGATGTAGAATTCCAATACGAAGTAAAAAGCAATGGCACTGTCAAAGCTAAATTCGAAAATGAATTCACAAAAGAAAAACTAGAAGGCGCAGCAGCGCAAGCTAAAATCGAAGCAATCTTCGCTAATTTCGACATCCAAAAGAAATCACAAACACAAATCGTAAACCAAGTCCTTACTAAATTAAACTTAGGCAAAGACTACAAAGAGTTTGAATTCGAAGCAAAATTCAGCAACAACTCTAAACTTGAATTTGAGATTTAATTCGCTTCACTTTGTATCCTTTTTTGATTAGTTTGTTTTAAATAGCTGAAAGATCCTTTATGTGTAATGATAGGCACCTCAAAAGTTAGACGGAAATCTAATATTTGAGGTGTTTTTCTGTTGCGCGTATATAGCTGAAAACATTAGCGTTAAAACAGTATAATGGGGTTCAATTTGTTGTTGTATTTAGATGGCATAAAAAGAAATTATGTCCAAAGCTTTGAAAAATAAACAATAATGTCATGCACTCCAAAAGTTAGACGGTACATCTAATTTTTGGGGTGTTTTTTTGTACCTTCTGTGCGACAAAATATGCTATATGGCGTCTTGTAAGCCTTATCATTAAGTGTTAAATTGTAGCTATGGAGGGGCGATGGTAGCTGATGAAGTTAAATCAACAGAGCATGGAGATTTTAGAATTCTTGTTGGCGCAAGAGAGTTTTGTAAATATGAATGTGATTGCGACGGAGTTGGTTATTTCAGATCGGGTTGTTCGCTATAATTTGAATAAGTTGGATGTTTTTTTAGAGGAACGTGGGCTTGAAAAAACGATGAGGCACCGCAGAAAAGGAGTGATGCTGGCCAGAAAGCAGGAGGTTCAGCCGGTTGTGGCGATGTTTAAGCAGCGGATAACGCCGGAGAGGTATAAGTATAGCCAAGAGGAAATTCAGCGATTTTTGTTGTTGCGGTTGTTGCTTTGTGATGAGGCGACGCCAGTGACTTATTTTGAGCAGGTGTTGTTTATTTCGCGGACGTCGGTTTTGAATCATTTGAAGGCGATTGAGGGTGAGTTGTTCTTGAATGATTTGGAGTTGATACATAAGCCGCGGATTGGGTTTTATTTGGAAGGTAGTATCGTGCTTAAGTGTTCGTTGTTTGCGCGGCGGTTTATTCAGACGGTGAGTGTGCATGAGTTTTATCGGTTCTTGGATTCGGGGGACTGTTCGTCGAAGAAAGGTGAGCTGTTTTTTAATAATCTGTTTGATGTTGATTTGTTGGAGCGGATTGTGATGGAGATTGAGGAGATTGAGGACGGGATTGATTGGGCGATGGATGATCAGCTGTACTTGATGTTACTCGTGGCTTTTGTGAAGCAGCATGCGCAAAAAGAGGACTGGTCTTATGCGGATTTTCGGAAAGGAAACTCTGTGGATATGCTGGACAATACGATGGAGATTATTTTGAATACGGTGCGGCAATATCGGGTCGGTGAGCAGGATGAGGCGCAGATTACGTCTTTTGTGGTGGCGCTTTGTGAGCGTGTTGGACGGCAGTATCGGATGGATTTTATGGACGGGGATCGGGCGTTTTTTAGGCAGCTTCGGGCGCATATTTTGTGGATGGTGCGACGGATTGAGTCGGGGGTTATGATTGAGAATCCGATTTTTCATGCGTTTATTCGGGATAATCGGGCGGTTTTTCAGGTGGTTCGAGAATGTTGTGAGTCGCTTGGGAAGCAGATTAATCCGCAGGAAATGTCATTCTTGGCGATTTATTTTGCTTCGGAGATGGAGCGCAGGAAGCATTTGTTGATGGAAAAGCCGAAGTTGCTCGTTGTTTGTCCGGAAGGTGTTGCGGTGAGCAATATGTTGGCGATGCAGTTGAAGCAGTATTTTGAGTTGGAGGAAATCGAGACGGTTTCGCTTCGGAAAATGACGCCGGATTTGATTCGAAAATTCGATTTTGTGGTGAGTACGATTGATTTGCCGGAATTGGATAGTTCGCGAGTTTTGCGGGTGAATGGGTATTTGCAGGAAGACGATTTGGAGTTGTTGCAGGACCATTTGCAAATGAGGTTGAAGAAGACGGAGCAGGAGGCGGTCGGGAAGTTTAGTCAGATTCTTGATATTGTGAGTCGGAATGCGGAGATTACGAATTTTAGTAAGCTGGAATTTGAACTTTTGGAAGCGCTTATTTCGGATGGCTGGGAACGACCGCGGGTGCCGCAGATTGTGTTTCGCAAGGACATGGTAGTGCGGGTGAGACGGGCGAACACTTGGCAGCAAGCGATTGAGATTGGGGCGAAGCGGCTTGAGGAGGTTGGTGTGACGACGGCGGATTTCAGGCGGAAGGTTATTGCGAATATTAAGTGTTACGGGCCGTATATGGTGGTTGCGCCGGGTGTTGTTTTGGCGCATGCTGGTCCGGAAGATGGCATTTTGCAGGATGGGCTTGGTGTGACGGTGATTGAGGAGGGGATTTTGTTTTTTGATCGTTTTGATGAGCCGGTGCGTGTGATTTTTACGTTGGCATTGCGAACGAAAGAGGCGCCGATTTTGGTGGAGCAGTTGATGAAATTGATTGTGAATCAGGATAAAATGGCGAAGTTTAAAGCGGGACACTCGGCGGACGACGTGTATCACGATGTTTTGTCGGCAATTTACGAATGAGAAAGAGGATGTATTTTATGGACGCGGAAAAGATTTCATTTTTATTAATATCGCTGGCTGGTGATTCGTTTTCTAAATTAGTGGAAGCGTTGCAGGAAGCGAAGGTTGGCAATAAGGAGCGTGTGGCGGAGTTGCTTGCGGAATCGGACGCTTTGATGAATGAGGCGCACCGAGCGCAGACGGATTTGATGGTGCAGGAGAGTCGCGGGGAATCGTGTGAGATATCGGTATTGCTCGTGCATGCGCAGGATACGTTGATGAATACGATTTTGGCATCGACGCTGATTCAAGAAATGATTGAGATATACGGCTTATTTAGGCCAATATTGGAAAAGGGAGAGATTTAGGATGAACTTAGAGCGATTGCATATTTTATTGGTTTGTAATTTGGGGGCGTCAACGGGTGTTATGGTGACAAAGATGAAGGAAATAGCCCAATCGAGTGAAAAATTGCGTCAGACGGATGTTCGGATTGAGGCGCATCCTGCTGGGGAGTTGCGAGAGTATGTGGCGGACTTTGATGTGATTATGGTTGGGCCGCAAATTAAGCATCAGTTGAAGCAGTTGAGCGAGATTGCTAATGAGTATGGGAAACCGATTCAAGTTATTGATACGAAAGATTATGGGACGGTGAACGGGGCTAATATTTTGAAAGATGCCATTATTTTGAAATTAAATGGAGAGGAGAAGGGTGAGCGTGGCTGAGAAAAAATCATTTATGAATAAATTCATCGCTTTTATGGAGAAGTATTTCGAGCCAGTCGCTGCCAAAATTGAGAAACAACGTCATATTTCATCAATTAAAAATGGGATGATTGCGCTGATTTCGGTGTTGATTATTGGTTCGTTCTCGCTGATTATTTCGGCGATTGGGAATATGTTTCCTGCGGGAAGTGTGATTAAGACGTTTTTCGTGGATCATGCGGAAATGTTGAATTTGCCATTCCAGTTTACGTTTGGATTGTTGTCGGTGTATTGTGCGATTACGATTTCGTATAGTCATGCGAAACAGATGAAGGCACCGATTTTGCATAGTATTATTGCGGGTGTGATGGCGACTTTGGTGTTGAATACGAAGTTTGTGGATGGGGCGCTTAGCACGGCGTTTCTGGATTCGCGAGGGTTGTTTATTGCGATTTTTGCGTCATTGATTTCGGTGGAAGTGATTGCGTTATTTATCCGCAAAAATATTACGATTCGGATTAAGGGATTGCCAGACGGGATTGCGACGACGTTTGAGGCGATTGTGCCGCTTGTAGTGATTTTGTTTGGTGCTGTGGGGCTTAGTGTGGCTATGCAAAGTGTGACGTCTGGACAGATTATTCCGGAAGCGTTTACGACGATGTTGGCGCCAGCGATTAATAGTATTGATACGCCTTACGCGGTATTCTTAATTTGTTTCTTTGAGATGTTGTTCTGGTTTATTGGGTTGAACGGGTATGCGATTCTAGTCGGGTTTGTGATGCCGTTTATGACGCAATACTTAGGAGCGAATGCTGCGGCTTATGCTGCGGGAGAATCGATTCCTCATGTTTTTGCACCGAATTTTTGGGATTATTTTATGGGGTTCTCGGGATCAGGACTTACAGGGGCACTTGTTTTGCTCGCTTTGTTTAGTAAGTCGAAGGAATTGAAGGCGGTCGGGAAGGTGTCTGTAGTGCCTGCGATTTTCACGATTTCTGAGCCGGTTGTTTTTGGATTGCCGATTTGTTTTAATCCGTACTTATTTATTCCGTTTGTAATTGGAACGCCGATTGTGGCTGTGGGGCAATGGTTTGTCTTTCATTTTGGCTGGGTTCGTCCGCCGATTGCGAATGTTGGCGGAACACCGATTCCACTGGCGCAATATTTGGCGACGATGGACTGGCGCGCGATTATTTTGATTATCGTTGTGCTTGCAGTTGCGGTCTGTATGTATTATCCTTTCTTTAAAATGTACGAAAAAAGCTTGGTGAAAGAGGAAGCGAATGTATCGGATCGTGAGCGTGCACATGAGGCGCTGGATTTAGATTTCTAGGAGGTTGAGGGTTAGATGGACATTAGAATTAAACGAAATGCGCAAGATGTGGCGGCATATGTGAGTGAGAAAATTATTGCAACGGTGCGGAAAAAACCGAAAAGCTTGATTTGTATTGCTGGTGGGGATACATCGCTTTTGACAATGCAGGAGTTAGTACGGGCGAATCAGGCTGGTGTGGTGGACTTTGGGGAGGCGTCTTTTGTTGGGCTGGATGAAT
Source organism: Listeria booriae (assembly GCF_000766865.1). Taxonomy (GTDB): domain Bacteria; phylum Bacillota; class Bacilli; order Lactobacillales; family Listeriaceae; genus Listeria_A; species Listeria_A booriae. The sequence continues at coordinate 45,962 of NZ_JNFA01000005.1, read as the reverse complement.
GGGTTGGCCTTGGGCGTGACGTGAAGGGAAGCTGTCAGCAGACGCTTTATGATAACTTTTTTGATGAATTGGTTGGGGTTCGTGAGGAGCAGATTTGCTTTTTTGATGGCAAAACGGCGGATTTGGCGGCGGAATGTGCGCGTGTGGACCGGTTTGTGGCGGAGCGCGGTGGCATTGATTTTATTTTGCTGGGCGTCGGGATGAATGGGCATATTGGTTTTAATGAGCCGTTTGTGCCGGTGGATACGGATTGTCATGTGGTGGAATTGGACGATGTGACGAAGACGGTGATGAGCAAGTATTTTGATGAGGATTTTCCGTTGACGCAAGGGATTTCGCTTGGGATGCAACAAATTATGACGGCGAAACAGATTGTGTTAGTGACGACGGGCGCGAAGAAGGCGGAAATCGTGGCGAAAGTCGTGATGGGTGAGATTACGGATGCTGTGCCGGCGACGTTGTTGCGGAATGCGACGGGGAGCGTTAGTTTTGTGATGGATCAGGATGCGAATGGAATTTTGAAAATGGGGGTTAAGGTCGAAGATGAAAAACATAATAGTGCATGGACGGAAAAATAAGCAGCCGATTGAGATAGCGTGTTCGCAGTTAGTGATGGGGTCTGGTGACTTCTTGCGGGTAGACAATATGGAGGATGCGGGCGCGGTTTTGGATACGTATTTTGAGTTAGGCGGGAATACGTTTGATACGGCGCGGCATTATCGCCATAGTGAGAAGGCGATTGGTGAATGGATGGAGTCGCGGAAAAATCGGGATGATGTGGTGATTCAGACGAAGGGTTGCCACCCGGTTCGCGAGATGCCGAACGTGCCGCGGGTTTCGCCTGATGCGATTGCGGATGATATTTCGCTGAGCTTGGAGATGTTGCGGACGGATCATGTGGAGTTGTTTGCGCTACATCGTGATGATCCTACGGTGCCGGTTGGTGCGATTATGGAAGCGCTACATCGTGAGGTGGAGTCGGGACGGGTGTATGCGATTGGAGCGTCGAATTGGGAGTTAGACCGAATTATGGAGGCAAATGATTATGCAATTCAACACAATTTGACGATTTTTGATTTCAATAGCCCTAATTTGAGTTTAGCAAAAGTGAATCGACCTCGATGGGCAAACTGTGTTTCGGCGGATGCGCGTATGATTGCGTGGCATGAGTTGTCTTCGTTGCCGTTGTTTTCGTGGTCATCGCAGGCGGGAGGCTTCTTTTCGGGACGTTTCCAGCCGTATAATGTGGTGGATGAAGAGATGGTGGAGGTTTATTATAGTGATGCGAATTGGGAAAGATACCACCGGGCGCAGATTTTGGCGAAGGAGAAACATGTGACGCCGATCCAGATTTCGCTTAGCTATGTGTTGAATCAGAAGTTTCCGACGGCGGCTGTGATTGGACCAGAAAATGTGGAGGAATTGATGTCTTCTGTTGCTGCAACGCGGATTGTTTTGACGGAAGATGAAGTGGAATGGCTAGATTTGAAGCGTGGGGAGAGGGTGCAACGATGACGGCGGTTCAAGATAAGTTAGCGGTACAGCTTTATTCTGTGAGACATGAGATGGCAGAAGATTTGGAAGGCACTTTTCAAAAGTTATCCGATATTGGTTTTCGCAATGTGCAGTTGGATGGAATGCGTGGCAATGATCGCGCGGAAGTTTTGCGGTTGCTAAAGAAGTATCAGTTCAACGTGATTGGAATGCATATCAAACATGATCGATTTTTAAATGACTTGGATGGAATTGTGGATGAGGCGTACTTTTTTGGCTGTAAGACGATTTTTGATAAGTATATTGAGGAAGAAGACCAGAATCCGGGTGGATATGAGAAGACGAAGCGGGCTTTGCTGGATGCGGTCGCTAGGTTGCATGGACTTGGGTTTCGGGTTGGTTTGCATAATCCAGAGTATGATTTTAATGATCATGTGTATGGACGCCGTGTGATGGATTATTTGACTGATCTGGAGAATGGGCTTTGTGTGTATGCAGAGCCGGATACGTATTGGATTAGTGCGGCGGGGCATGATCCGGTGGAATATGTGAAGCGCTACAGCGGGCGTGCGCCGATTGTGCATATGAAAGATTTTCGTTCGGGATTTGAGCTGGAAGATATGGCGAATAATTTAGTGGAAATTGGCGACGGTGAGGTTGATTTCGCGGCGATTATTGCTTGGGGAGAGCGCCATGGTGTGGAGTATTACTGCATTGAACAGGATCGCTCGAACTTGAACATGTTTGAAAGCTTGAAGAAAAGTCGTGATTATTTATTACATTTGATGTAAGCAAAACAGGATTTTCCGTGTGGAGAATCCTGTTTTTAAGTTGTATCATGTCTGTATTCCAAAACATCGCCAGGCTGGCAATCCAACGCCTCGCAAATCGCTCCCAATGTGGAAAATCGAACTGCTTTTGCCTTCCCGTTTTTCAAAATAGAAAGGTTTGCCATGGTGATGCCGACTTTTTCGGAAAGCTCGGTAACGCTCATTTTTCGTTTAGCTAACATAACGTCGATATTGATAATAATTGCCATATTTTCACCTCAGACCGTTAAGTCGTTTTCTGTTTTAATAGCGATCGCTTCTTGTAAAAGTCGTTGTAAAACTGCGGCGAACGTTGCAATAACAAGTGCGGCGCCGATGATGAAGACGCAGATACCCATGAGGCCAGGTGGATCAACATGTTGCGCGAGAGAATAGAAAAATGGGAAAGTAACTGCGTAAATTCCTGCAACTCCAAAAGCACAATATTTGATTTTCTTCAAAGCTATCACGGATAGTGTCGAGAACGCGCTACCGTTATCTATATAGCGCAACAGCTTCCAAGTGTGGAATAACGCAATAAAGAAAGGAATCGCCGCGAGTGACATACCAATTAGAATAGGATAAAGTATTTTCACTATAGCAGCCTCAGTCTTTGCTACATCTATAGCCAATGCGGGAAAAGCGACGCAACACAGCGCTAGCACACCGAGACTAATGAAAATGATGACTAACTTCATTAAAAAAGTAGAACCGTATTTCATAAAGACACCTCATTGTCTGATTGATATTCTAAAACGTCGCCAGGCTGGCAATCTAACGCCTTGCAAATCGCTTCCAATGTGGAAAATCGGACAGCTTTTGCCTTGCCATTTTTCAAAATAGAAAGGTTTGCCATGGTGATGCCGACTTTTTCGGAAAGCTCAGTCACGCTCATTTTTCGCTTGGCCAGCATAACGTCGATATTGATAATAATTGCCATAATTTCACCTCAGACCGTTAAGTCGTTTTCTGTTTTAATAGCGATGGCTTCTCGTAAAAGTCGTTGTAAAACTGCGGCAAATATTGCGATTACAAGGGAAGCACCCATGAAAAGCAGGCAGATAACGACGATACCCGGCGCATCATCTTTTTGAGCGAGCATGTAGAAAAATGGGGAAGTTAGCAAATAAACCCCAGCAACTCCAAGCGCGCAGTATTTGATTTTTTTCAAGGCCGTTACGGCAAGCGTCGAAAAAGCATTGCCATTGTCGACGCATTTTAGGAGCTTCCAAGTGTGGAAAAGGGCGATAAAGAAAGGAATGGCAGCCAAGCACATCCCAATAAGCACCGGATAAAGCGGCTTCGCAAAATTCGGGTTGTTAATGGTCGCATTTATGGCTAGCGCAGGAACCGCGACGATACATAGCACAAGAACTACGAGTCCAATTAGGATAACCGCAATTCTTAAAATGATAGTGGATCCGTATTTCATAAAAACACCTCGTTTGGTTTTGTATGTATTGATTATAGCATCATATTTATCGTTTATCAATAAATAAATATTGTTAAAAAAGCGCCGATTATAAAATCGACGCATGACTTTCTTTATAAAAACAAAACCATATGCTCCTCATCAAAATACACATTATTAATCTTCAGCGCCCGTTTTTCAAGGCTGAAAACTTGGAATCCAAGTGAAATGTATAAATTGCGGGCCGGACTGTTCGCGCTAACGACAGATAAGTAAATCTGCTCCACGCCTTCTAGCTGTTTTGCCTGTTCAATCGCGGTTTCAATCAACGCTTTGCCGACGCCACTGCCACGGAAATCAGGTAAGACATACATGGCCACGATATTCGCGCGATGCCGAGTTTTGAGGCGATCTTCACGAATCAAGGTCACGACGCCTACGAGCTGTCCTGATAAAAAGGCACCAAACGTTAGTGAATATGGTGATTGGAAGCGGATTTCGTATTTTTGTAAGGCGGTGTACTTTTCTTCTTCAAAGCTTGAGGCGAACGATGCAGGGCTTTCTTGTAATGCTTGAAGCCTAATCTGCACATATTTTTCAACATCTTTTAGTGTTAAAAGCCTTAATTCCATATTTTCACCCCTTACTCTTAGTATTTAGTAAGTAATGATCCTGCTTCTTCGTCAATGATAAAAACAACATTCGGATGGTTTTGCAAAATGGATGCTGGGCAGTCAATCGTTATCGGACCTTCGAGCGTTGCCTTCACAGCCTCAGCTTTGCGGGTTCCAGAGGCAGTTACGAGAATTTGCTCTGCTTCCATCATATCGGCTAAACCGAGCGTCAGCATCTGTTCCGGCGCTTCTTCGCGTGATACCTTGTAATAAAGCATAGTACTGTTAATCGTGGAATCGTCGCTGTCCGCTAAAAATAACCGCGCGTCAAAAGGCGTTCCAGGTTCATTCGCGCCAAGGTGAGCGTTTACACCAAGACCGAGAATTTGTAAATCACGTTTATTGGCTTGCAAAATTTTATTATAACGAGCGATTTCTTCATCAAAACTAGCTAAACTACCGTCTAAAAGGGCAATTTCTTTCGGTTGTTTCTTAATTTGGTCATAGAATTTCTGATGCATATAATTGTATACCGTGAACGATTGCTCGCGAGGCGCGATAAATTCATCTAAGTTCATCATAAACACTTTTTCGATGTCTACTTCGTCATTATTGATGCCTTCTACGAGTTTTTCGAACATACCGTCATAGCTTGCGCCAGTTGTTGTGTTGATAACTGGGTTTTCTTTTGATGCAATCACATCTTTTACGAGTTCATATGCTTTTTGAGACATTTCATCGTAAGTTTTTGTACGGATAATTTTCATGTTTTCTCCTCCTATTCCTACGTGACTAGAATACCTTGTTTTTAGGAATTTTGCAAAGTTCTGATTTATTTTCGGTGAATTCTTTGGATGTTCTGTAAAGTATTGCTATAATGGAAAGCATCGACAAGTAGATTTATGAGGTGAATGTATGAAAAGTTGGGTATTAGAAAGAAAGCAAGAATGTATTGCGGTGCTGTTATTATTGGTTTTTGTAGCGCCATTGTTTATTTTGGGAGGAAATAGTCATATTCGGATTCATGATAATTTGGATTCTAATATGACGTGGTATCGGGTTTTGCTAAATAGCGGGAACTACTTGGCAAAAACGGGTACGAATATTCCACAGATGTTGGATGGATTTGCGCCACGAGATGCGTTTGATTCACAGTTTGTTGGGATTGTGTGGTTGTATGCCATTTTTCCGACGCCGCTTGCTTTTGCGGTAAGTCAGTTGATTACTCGTGTTTTCGCGTTTATCGGGATGCGCCTGTGGCTTCGGGATTACGTGATTAAAGATCCGAAACAGAAATATATTACGATTTTTGTAGCGCTCGCGTTTGCGTTGACGCCGTTTTGGCCGTCGGGAATGCTTAGTACGCTCGGAATGCCGCTCGCGTTATGGGCGTTTCTAAATATCCGAAAAGGGAAAAAGAGTATTTGGAACTGGCTGATTTTGACGCTGTTACCGTTTTATTCAAGTCTTATTTTAGGTTTTTGTTTCTTCTTATTCCTCGTTGCGTGTATTTGGGTATACGATATTGTGAAAAAACGTGGCTGGAATTGGCGGTTTTTCGGGAGCATGGCATACATGTCGGTGCTTTATTGTATCGTGAATTACCGCTTCATTTCGCAGATGTTCTTTCAATCAAATGAGCCGGATTCGCGAAGCGCGTTCAGCTTGCCGAGTAATAGTTTTTTAGACTCCATTCGGTTAACATTTAAGAATTTCACGATTGGCCATACGCATGACCAGTCATTAGCTACATATGTTGTGTTGCCGGTCATTTTGCTAGCGCTCATCGTCATGTTAGTGAAGAAAGATTGGCGCGGACAAAAACTATTTTTATGGCTGTTAGCGCTGAATTTCGCGTTATCGGTTTGGTACGCATTTTGGTGGTGGGGCGCTTGGAATCCAGTAAAAGAACAGATTTCGATTATGCGTTCCTTCAACTTCTCACGGTTCCATTTCTTGCAGCCGTTCATTTACTACGGACTATTTGCGCTGGCGCTCGTTTATTTTGCGAAGAAGGGCGGAGGCTGGAAAAAGCTCGCGATTATCGGTTTGGTACTGCAAATTGGCGTGACATTCGCGAACAATGCGGAAATTCTGTACCGCGAGGCAGGGACGCCATCGATCAATCAATTTTACGCAAAAGATGAATTTCAGCAGATAAAAGACTATATTGGCAAGCCACAAAAGGATTATCGAGTGGCAAGTATCGGTATTCATCCTTCGATTTCGCAGGAAAATGGATTTTACACGTTGGATGGGTATGTCAATTCTTATCCGCTGAGCTACAAAGCGAAATTCCGTGAAATTATCGCGCCGGAACTCGCCAAAAGTCCGACTTTACGAGAATATTATGATGGTTGGGGCAATCGTGTTTATATTTTTGTCGCAGAACTTGGGAAAAATTATTTATTCGACAAAAATTCGACGAAACACATCAAGAATTTGGAATTGAACACGCAGGCCTTTAAAGATATGGGTGGAGAATATATTTTCTCAGCGCTTCCGATTGATAATGCGGCAGCCAACCACCTTCATTTAGAAAAAGTATTTGACGATAAACAAGCCGCGTGGAAAATTTATTTATACAAAGCAGAGTAGGGGTGACTCGGAAATGAGAGAAAAGCCATTATTAACAATTATCGTTCCTTGCTACAACGAAGAAGAAGTTTTGGCGGAGACGATGAATCAATTAGGTACGATTTTGCAAGATATGAAAGAGAAAATGATGATTCAAGAAGCGAGTGATTTGCTGTTTGTTGATGACGGGAGCAAAGATCGTACTTGGGAAATTATTGCGGCGGCCTCAGAACAGCAGCCACACATTAATGGCGTGAAGTTGAGTCGTAATTTTGGCCATCAAAATGCGCTTTTGGCAGGTATGAAGACAGCAGAAGGCCGCGCGGATTGCATTATTTCGATTGATTCGGATTTGCAGGACGATGTGAATGTGATTCCTGATTTTGTAGAGAAATATCGCGAAGGTTACGAGGTTGTGTACGGGATTCGTGACGAACGTAAAACAGATACCCGTTTCAAGCGGAGTTCGGCGCATTTATTCTATAGTATGATGGGGAAATTCGGGATTCACTTAATTCCAGATCACGCGGATTATCGTCTGCTAGGAAGTATGGCGCTACAAGAAATGAATTTGTTCCCAGAAAACAATATTTTCTTGCGAGGGATTGTTCCATTGATAGGTTTTAAGTCTGAAAAAGTATATTATCACCGAAAAGAACGTTTTGCCGGTGAATCGAAATATCCATTGAAGAAAATGCTAGCCTTTGCAGCAGATGGCCTAACTTCGTTCAGTGTTGCGCCGATTCGTTTGGTGACAGGACTTGGCGGCTTAATGTTTGTGATCGCGATTATTATTGGTATTTATACATTTGTGCAACATCTCTCGGGCACCGCGGAAACGGGTTGGTCATCGCTAATGCTTTCGATTTGGGTTATTGGCGGCGTGCAAATGGTGAGCCTCGGCGTGGTTGGTGAGTATATCGGACGTATTTATTCTGAGGTGAAACATCGTCCAAGATTTATTGTCGAAAAAGATTCTTATGATGTCAGATAGACAAAGGAAGCGGTCCTGTATGAGCTTAAGGGATCGCTTTTTGTCACCTATCCGAAATGAAAACGCTTTCTATCACTCAGAAGGACAAAATTAATTCTAATTTTGTCTACATACATATGCCCTATGTTTTCGTATACTAATATTATAGGATACTTGGATTTAGGGAAAATTCAAAGTTCTAAATTCTTGAAATTCGGTAGGTGATTCTTATGGAATGAGTATACAATGTTATATCTGAATATTCCGTCTAAAATAAATTATTAAGGGAGAATAATTAACCATGAAATTAAAATTCAAAGTTATGGCAACAACATTTTTAGCAGGAACATGTGTGTGCTTGCTTGGAGGAACATTGAGTTTGGAACCATCAACTGCTAAAGCATCCATGGTATTAGAAAGCATGAATCCAATTCCCCAAAATCTGCTAACTGAGAACACAATATCTCCGCTAGGTTTTAACCATTATATTTCTCTTTACCCCTTACCAAGAGCGGGTGACAGAACAATTGACGGTTCACTTGGCATGTTTGGAGATCCTGCTGGGGTTGGGGGATCAACTGTATCTGTTCAGGTAGGTGGTAGAACTCTTTTCACCGCAACTGTTAATCAAACAGGTGGTTTTATGGGAACATTTGCTATTGGTTATACACTTCAACAAGGAGAAGTTATGACAGTCAATGCAAACTTTAGAGATGGACATAGGCTTACACAAACATATACTGTTAGTGCTGCGTTTATGAAACCAATAGTCGAAACAGAAGTAAGAGAGGGAGTTAGTGTTCTTACTGGAACCGCAGATCCGCAATCTGAGATTGAAATTAGAGATTCAGAATGGGGTACAAATTTAGGTTATGCAAAGGTCCCGTCAACAGGAAAGTGGACTGTGAATCTTTTGGCGCCATTGAGAGAAGGAAAATACATCACAGTTAGAGCCACTTTAGGGGGGAGCACAGCAAGCAGAGATGCTATTCCTATAGAAGCTGCGATAAATCCAACAATCACATCTGATCCAGAAAATGGTAGTACAACAGTTTCTGGAATGTCTGCAGGTGGGGCCAATGTGGAATTATGGAATGACAACGTAAAAATTGGAACTGCGACTGCCGACAAATTTGGTAATTGGAGTGCTACTGTGCAGCCACTGCTAGGCGGTGATAAACTAGTAGCTAAGGCAACGCTATTTGATAAGATGAAAGAAAGCACTTCCTATACAGTTAGTTTGAGCAAATTAGAGCAAGTTAGTTCCGTAACAACCAATAGCACGAAAGTAAAAGGAAAAGGCACTGTAGGAGCAACGGTTTCTGTGAAGGAAAGCAATAAAGAAATCGGAACAGGCGCGGTCGATGAAAATGGTGATTTTGAAATAACAATTCCTAAACAAACAGAGGGAAGCAAGCTTTCTATCACGCAATCTAGAAAAGGTACAACTAGTGTTGCTACAGAAATTACAGTTGCAAAAGGTTTAGATAAAGTAAGTGAAATCAGCGATGTAACGACGGAGAGCACGTCACTAACAGGTAAGGGAAGCCCAGAAGCGACAATTAGTGTAAAAGCGCAAGGCGTAGAAATTGGAACTGCCCAAGTGACGAGTACTGGTGACTTCACTGTCAACATCGCAAAACAAGAAGAAGGAACAGGACTTTCCATTACACAATCAAAAGATGGTGATGAAAGTGAAGTTGTGAACATAATAGTTGGAAGCGCGCAATTAAAGGCACCAACTATTTCTACACACTATGTGGGAGCAACCTATCTGACAGTAAAAGCACCAGAGAGAGCTAAGAAAGTTATGCTGCGTATTGATGGTAAAATTATTAGAACGATGGATGTAACAGCACCAAACCAAACACTCAGATTTTATGTGAACGATTTACCTGCACTAAAAACACCAGGAGCTACTTTTGAATTCGTTGCTCAAGATAGTAATGGAAAAGATGGTGAAGTTGCAACAGGGACTGTAAAAGAAGTACCTGAGCCAACGTTAGCCACATATAAATTCGGGGAAGGACACATTACAGGGCATGTAGGAACTGATATAACTCGTATATCCCTATATGATAAAGCTGGGTTATTACTTCGCAATGGACAAATCGAAGCCGATGGAACTTTCAAAATTCTAGCGACTAATTTACCTGCATTACGAGTCGTTGGGGATACTTTTAGTGTAAGAGCGACAACTGCTAGTGGTGCAATAAGCGAAGCTGTACAGGGAATTATTCATCCAGGAGTGCTGAGCGCTGCACCGACAATTGTCGATTATTATGTAACAGATAGCTACATGACAGGGAGAGTAGCACCGAACGCAGCGAAAGTACTTCTACGTATTGATGGAAGAAATGTCAGAATTGGAACTATCGCTGCAGATGGGACTTTCCGTATCTATACTAATGATATAACAGCGTTAAAAGAAATTGGTGCGCAATTTGAAGTTGTGACTCAAGATGCCCACAATTTTTATAGCGAAGTTGCAGTTGGAAGTACTAAATTTATTGAAGCGCCAGTAGTATCACCTTTCCGTGCTGGTCAATCCTATATTAATGGAACCGTGTCACAAGGTGTAACGGGAGTCAGTGTAAGCGATAAATCAGGAACATTGCTTCGTTACGGACAAGTTTACGAGAATGGAACATTTAGAATCTATGTTGCAGGCCTCAACGCGTTCCAAAATGTTGGAGAAAGCTTTAGTGTTCGAGCGCATAATGCGAATGGAAGTAGAAGTGAGGAAACAAAAGTAACGATTCAACCGTAGTCGGAAACAAGCTAATAGAAAAGACTGATACGTGTAAATGCTAATGTATCAGTCTTTTTGTGGGGAAATAATTACTCATCTAGTATTTTCTCAGGGTCCCGCACTTTATTCCGCGTCCGCAATAGCTCCGTTAGCGCTCCAGAACCAAGCACAACCCCAATAATAATCAAAATAAATCCAAGAATCTGCATCCAACTTATCTGTTCATTTAAGAAAAGCGCCGCACCAATAAGCGAGAAAAATGGATTCAAGTTCATAAAAATCGCCGTTTTCGAAGGCCCAATCTGCCCCACAGCAAAATTGTAAATCAAGTTCCCAAACGCCGTCGCGCATACTGCTGACACAAGGAATAGCGCCCACATCGAAACAGAATGCCCACTCATCTGCGCAAGACCATCGGGTTCTTTTATCAAGCTCGTGAAAAATAGCAAAACCGAACCAATCAGCAACATGTATGCTGTCATCAAACGCGTATCAAGCGTTCCCGCAATCCGTTTAATAATAATAAAACTAAAACATTGTGACAAAATCGCGATGAACACGTAAATATCGCCAAGAGAAATCCCCGAAAGTCCTTGTCCACCAGTCAAAACAACAATCGAAACCCCGAGCAGTCCAGCGACCAATCCAATCAATTGCCCAGCAGAAATTGCTTCTCGCAAGAAAATCACCGCCAAAATTGCCGTCAAGACTGGCCCAATTCCCAAAATCAGTCCACCGTTCGTTCCCGAAGTCATCGTCAGTCCGGACGCCAAAAAATAATGGTGAATAAAAATATTAAACAAGCTCCCCGCTACAATATAACCAAGTTCCCGTCGCGTCGGCAATCGAAATTTTCCAATCGCAATCAGAAAAATAAAGACCACAATCGCAGCCGTAAAAATCCGAAAAGCCGTCATCGTAATCGGCGGGAAATGCGCTACCAAAATCTTCGTCGCCGTCACATTAAGTCCCCAACTCGCCATAACCAAAACCAACAATAAATAAAGCGTCACCGGTGTTTTCCCTTTTTGCATCCTTGTTCTGAACCTTCTTTCCTAACTATGTATGCCGTAAGTATAGCAGTTTTTTTGGCATAAAGAAAACCAAGCGAGGCGTCCCACTTGGCTTTGGCTAGATTAATCTACGTTATGTCGTTCTTTCCAATTCTTTCCCTTCACAACAATGACATCACAAGGCGCGTGCGCAGCAACATAATTCGACACACTACCCAAAAGAAATTCTTCCGTTGGCGTTAGCCCTGTAGAGCCAACAAGCACTAAATCAGGCTCGAATTTCCCAATAATCTTCTTCACAAAAGTTGTTTTTGGCGTTCCAAATTTCACAAACGTTTCGACATCTTTAACTCCGAGAGTTTCGGCCTCGTTTTTGTAAATCTCGACAAGACCTTTGCCGTACTCCTTGGCTTTTTTTGCATAAGTTTGTTCGTAATCGATGAGTGGTGCAATGCGGCGAACGTCTGCTACAAAGCCAATACCTAGCGTCGCGCCATCTTTTATGGCAATTTGGATACCGCGTTTTAGAGCTTCTTCCGACTCATTAGAACCGTCCACACCAACTAAAATCCTGTGATAGATTGTCATTTGACTTCATCCTCTCTATGTCGTCGTTTCCCCTTACCACTCCATACCCATTTTCGCGTCAGGTCACGCGTAATTTTTGGAGAAACGGATTTATTTATGATACACTGGATAGGAAAAAACGAATAATGGCATTCGGTACTTTTCGGAGTTCTGAATGTATACTGGGGGAGTCTTCCTTAAGACCGAGATATAGATATAATCTATGGACCCTTTGAACCTGTTGAGTTAGCACTCGCGTAGGGAAGTATTGGGGACCTTGATGTTACATATCATAACGCCTTTTCTTACGCTAATGCTGGCGCGAGGGAAGGCGTTTTTTTGATGCAAAAATAAGGAGGAGTGCTAAAAATGCGTTTTTCGGAAAAATTATATGCGGAAAATCGGGAAGTTTGGCAAAAAAGTAAGGATCATCCGTTTGTGAAGCAGTTGGTGGATGGGAGTTTGGATAAGGCGAGTTTTCGTTATTATTTGCTGCAGGATCATTATTATTTAACGCATTATGTGAAGGTGATCGCGCTTGGCATCGTGTGTGCGGAGGATAATGCGGCGATGACGGACTTGAGTAAGTCGCTGATTTCTTTGGAGGCTTCAGAGCTTGCGATGCGGGAAAAATTTTATCCGCTTGTGGGGATTTTGGAGGCGGATTTGGTGGATATTGAACCGAGTCCGGCGGCTTATCATTATACGTCGCATTTGTACCGGACGGCGGGGACGCGGGAATTGGGACGGGTGCTGGCGGGGATTCTGCCGTGTTATTGGTTGTATCGGGAGATTGGCGAGGCGTACCAGGGATGCGTGAGTCCGGAGCCTGTGTATCAGGATTGGTTGGCGATTTATCAGGGTGCGGAGTATGCGGACGGATTGAAGCGCCAAATTGATTTGCTGGACCAGGTGGCGGAGCAGTTGCCGGATGCGGTTTTGACGGAGATGCGGCGGGATTTTCGGATTAGTAGTTATGCGGAATTGGCGTTTTGGGACATGGGATTGAAACGGGAAAATTGGAATGGGAGTGATAAAGATGGCGAATTGGCAACTTATTGAGGAAGTGAGACGGAAAAACCCGTTGGTACACGTGATTACGAATATTGTGGTGGCGAATGATTCGGCGAATGGCTTGCTTGCGATTGGGGCGTCACCGATTATGGCGGCGGCTGTGGAGGAGATGGAGGAACTGGGCGGTTTTGCGGATGCGGTCGTGATTAATATTGGGACGCTGGACGCGCAATTGGTTGAGGCGATGCTGGTTGTTGGGAAGGCGGCAAACGCGGCGGGGAAACCTGTAATTTTAGACCCGGTTGGAGCTGGTGCTACGACGTTTCGACGGGAAACGGTGCGGCGTTTGTTGCGCGAGATTCAGTTTGCGGTGATTCGCGGAAATATGGGAGAGCTGGCGAGCATTGCGGGCGTGGATTGGCAGGCGCGAGGCGTTGATGCGGGAACTGGCGACGCCTCGATGGCAGCCGAGATTGCGCAAAAAGTGGCGCGGGAATACAAGACGGTCGTCGCGATTAGTGGAGAAGTAGACACGATTTCCGACGGTAAGCAAGTGGTGACTATCCAAAACGGCGATTCACTTTTGCCGAGAATCACCGGTTCAGGATGCCTGCTTAGTTGCGTGATTGGCGCTTTTGTCGGCGTTAGCAATTCCGTTTTGGAAGCCGTCCTGACTGCCTCGGCGAGTTATGCTATTGCTTCAGAATATGCCGTGAAAACATTGCAACGTCAGCTCCCAGCAGCATTCCGTGTTGCCTTTTTAGACGAGTTAGCATCATGGGACACGCACGATCAAGAGAAGCTGGCGAACATCAAGGAGGTTTTATAAATGTTTCCACAAGCAGTGACCATCGCAGGTTCCGATAGTGGCGGCGGGGCAGGGATTCAAGCGGACATCAAGACTTTTCAAGAACGTCGCGTTTTCGGCATGTCCGCCATCACAGCAATCACCGCCCAAAACACGCTCGGCGTCCACGCGATTCATCCTGTGCCAGTCGATATTTTAGCAGCCCAACTCGACGCGCTAAAAGATGATTTCAAAATCACCGCCGTCAAAACCGGCATGCTTGTCGACGCGGCGCACATCCTAACTGTGGCTGATAAATTACAACATTTTAGCTGGGGCAAGCTCATTGTCGACCCCGTCATGATTGCCAAGGGCGGCACCTCTCTCGTGACCGCAGAAGCCATCGACACGATTCGCGCGAAATTACTACCACTGGCAAGCATCGTCACGCCAAACATCCCAGAAGCCGAAGCCCTGGCTGAAATGCCCATCGAAACGACCGCAGATATACAAAAAGCCGCCCAGCGCATCCAAAGCCTTGGCGTTCAAACGGTTATTATTAAGGGCGGACACAGCGCGGACGACGAGGCATCGAATGATTATATTTTAGACGGCGCAATATCCTATTGGCTAAAAACGGCGCGCATCGACACTCCGCAAACCCATGGCACAGGCTGTACTTTTTCCGCTTGTATCACCGCTGAACTCGCGAAAGGTGCCACGATAGAACACGCGATTCGGACCGCAAAAGATTTTATTAACGACGCCATCAGGTACCCATTAAACATCGGAAACGGCCACGGTCCAACGAATCACTGGGCGTACGGAAAGGAGCATCAAATATGACACCGAACGAAATGCTAGCCATGTATTTCATCGCGGGCTCCCAAGATGTACCCGAAAACACATTACCGGAAGTCCTCGAAGACACACTACAAGCCGGCATCACCTGTTTTCAATTCCGCGAGAAAAAACTAGCAAACCCTGAAAAACTCGCAAAACAGTGCCAAAAACTTTGCAAACAGTATCAAGTTCCATTTTTCGTAAATGATGATGTGGCTTTGGCACTCAAAATCGAGGCGGACGGCATTCACGTTGGCCAAGATGACATGGCGATTCAAGAAGTAATTGCTACGTGCGCTAAGAAAATGATGATTGGGCTTTCCATCAACACACTAGAACAAGGCCAGAAAGCGGCGCATATAGCGGAATTAACATACATCGGCGTCGGACCAATCTACGAAACAACATCTAAAGTAGACGCCCAGCCAGCAACAGGCATACAGCTCATTCAAGACATTCGAAAAGCTGGAATCGCATTACCAATCGTCGCAATCGGCGGCATTACAGCAAAAGATACAACACCAATTCATGACGCTGGCGCACAAGGAGTTGCCATCATTTCAGCGGTAACAAAAGCAGCCAACCGCGCACAAGTCGTACAACAATTTTCGCATAACTAAAGGATTTATTTAGGCATTTGCAATGTAATGGTCGTTCCTGCGCCTTCTTCACTATCAACAACAATCGTCATCTGATGTAGGTCGGCAATGCGCTTTACGATAGAAAGCCCGAGCCCGCTACCACCAATCTTGGCTTGACGAGAAGCATCAGCTTTATAAAAACGTTCAAAAATACGTAATTGATCTTCTTTTGAAATACCAATTCCGCTATCTTGAATAATGATCTCGGTTTGTTGATTCTTGTTTTGAGCAAGTGAGACGCGAATGGAGCCACCTTTTGGTGTGAACTTGATGGCGTTGTGAAATAGGTTTTGCCAGACTTGGTAGAGTAATGATTCGTCGCCGTAAACCTTGATGGGTGCGAGTTCTGGGATGATGTCGATTTGCTTGTTTTGCCACTGGGGTTCGGCGGTTAGGATGATGTCGCGGATTTGGTAGTCTAGTCGAAATTCGGTTGGGTTGAGTTGGTAGTCATTTTTTTCGAGTGCGGTTAATTTGAGCAAGTTTTCGCTAATTTTTGATAAACGGGTTGTCTCTGCCTGGATGACATCTAGGTAGTGGCGCCGTTTGTCGTCATCGATGCTGTCATCTTGAAGCAGTTTGGTGAAGCCAGAAATCGATGTGAGCGGTGACTGGATTTCGTGCGAGACATTGGCGATGAAATCTTGTCGTAACGTTTCCATTTCGCCTAATTGCTGTGCCATTTTTTCGACCTGAACGACCGTTTCACGCATGTTTCCGCCATCCATTTTGTATAGAGATTGCAATTGTTCGCTAATTTGGAAATTGCCTCGTCCGATTTCTTCTAGAGCCGAGCGAAACAACCTGAAATAGACTTTTTCGTGTCTAAAAAGGAATTGGCCAACGGTGAAAATAACGGCGAGCATGATAATAATCGCGCCCCCCGCAATCGTCGCTTGTTCCCAAATGCCAGGCCATGAAAAGTTGTATTTATGTTTTAGCCAGTTGAAAACACTGTAGGAACCGAGGTTACATAGAATAAGAAATGTAAGAACCATGAGGCTGCTGCCAACAGCTTTTAATTTTGGATTCATTTATAGTTCCTCCAAACGATAACCGAGTCCGCGAATGGTGCGGATAGTAAAACCAGATTGTTCAGCAGGAAATTTCTCACGAAGTCGCTTAATGTGAACATCTACCGTACGCTCGTCGCCTTCGTAGTCATAGCCCCAGATTTCTTCAATGAGCTGCTCACGCGAAAAAGTTTTATCAGGATAACCCGCGAGACGAAAAAGCAATTGAAATTCTTTAAGTGGCAGTGTAATAACTTTGCTTTGGCTAGTAACGAGCATTTCTTTTTCATTCAAAGAGATGTTACCGATACGTATTTCTTGCGTCGCCAAAATCTGATAGCGTTTCAAAAGTACCCGAATTCTAGCAACCAGTTCTTCAGGCGCAAACGGTTTGACGACATAATCATCAGCACCGAGACTAAAACCCTTAATTTTCTGCTCGATTTCACCACGCGCCGTTAGAAAAATAACCGGAATCTCTTGAAAACTTTTAATCGCGCTACATAATTCCCAACCATCCATATTCGGCATCATAATATCGATGACAGCCAGATCCACCGTCGTTTTTTCCAAAACAGAAAGCGCATCAACACCATCCTGCGCATTAAAAACAGTAAAGCCCTCTTTTTCTAAAAAAATAGTAACCAGCTCACGAATATTACTATCATCATCCACCATTAAAATACGATTCATGACACTACCTCCAATATATATGTAAAAATATTTCCCAGGAAATAACCAGTTCGTGCCTCCAAACCTCAGCGCGCTAAGTTATTTCCCGGGGAATAAATAATTAAGTTAGCTGCTGCTCAGCAAATGTTGCGTAAAGTGGGTGGCTTGCCACGAGTTCGCTATGTGTTCCGCGGCCTGTGATTTCGCCGTGTTCGATAAATAAGATTTGATTTGCATTAACGATAGTGGATAGGCGATGGGCGATGACAAATGTTGTTCGGCCTTCCATTAAGTTCGCTAAAGCTTGTTGGACAATGCGTTCGGATTGGCTATCTAGACTCGCAGTTGCTTCGTCCAGCATCAAAATTTTTGGATTTCGTAAGAAGGCGCGAGCAATTGCAATACGTTGACGTTGTCCGC
The DNA here is from genome assembly GCF_000766865.1 of Listeria booriae. Classification (GTDB taxonomy): domain Bacteria; phylum Bacillota; class Bacilli; order Lactobacillales; family Listeriaceae; genus Listeria_A; species Listeria_A booriae. The sequence goes on along the minus strand of NZ_JNFA01000005.1, from coordinate 28,362 downwards.
CAGAAAGTTTCACGCCGCGTTCGCCGACTTCTGTATCCAGTTGATTTGGTAATTTTGCGATGAAAGTGTCTGCGTAGGCGAGTTTTGTAACAGCCCAGAGTTCGTCGTCGCTGAATTCTTTATCTAAACCATAGCACAGATTGTCGCGAATGGTACCGGATAACATCGCGCTTTCTTGGGAAACGTATCCGATTTGGCTCCGCCACGAATGAATCGAGATCTCACTTAGCGATTGGCCGCCAACAGTAATGTCTCCTGATTTTGCTTGGTAGTAGCGTTCTAGAATCGCGAACAATGTGGATTTACCGCCACCACTAGGACCTGCAAAAGCAATGACTTCACCAGGATTCGTATCAAACGAGATGTCCTGCAAAATCGGTTCATCTTCATTATAGGAGAAAAAGAGATTGTTTGCAGTTATTTTCTTTCCAGAAATATCAACGTTTTCGCCATCATAAATGTTTTCTTCTTCGTGATCCAAAATTTCAGAGATACGTTCTGTAGCACCTTTTGATTTTTGGAGTTGGGTGAAGAAGGTGACGAATGTAGTAACTGGCATGATGATTTGGAACAGGTAAAGCAAGAAGGCGATGAGTGTACCTGTTGAAAGTGTGCCGGCTGCGACGCGGATTCCGCCGTAACCGATAATGCCGACAATCACGCCCATAACAACGAATAGCATTAAAGGTCCAATGATAGCAGTGATTTTGGCTTCGCGAACGCCGAATCTAAGAAGGCGATGGATGCCTGCTGTGCCGTCTTGGATTTCTTTTGTTTCTGCATTAGATGATTTAACAAGGCGTGCTTCGGATAGTGTTTGGCTAATAGAACCAGTGAATTCCGCGGTTTCTTTTTGCATGCCGCGAGATATTTTAAACATTTTTTGTCCAAGTGGTGCCACGATTACGGCGGTCACAGGAACGGCTACGAGTAGTAATAATGTCATTTTCCAGTCCATGATGAACAGGATGATGAGTGAGCCGACGACGGAAATAATCCCCGTGACGAACTGCGGTAAGCTGTCTGCGATGAGTTCTTTAATAACGACGGTATCGTTGACCATCCGGCTGACCATTTCGCCAGATTTTGTATTGTCGAAATAAGATACTGGCAAGTTCAATGTTTTCTTCCATAGTTTTTCACGCATAGAGGCGACCATTCGTTGCCCCATAAGGTTAAGTAGGAAAATCGCAAAGCCATTTGTTACGGCTTGTAGGACAAAGACGGCGACTATCGCTGTGATGAGTTGCCAGCTTAAGGATGACGGCGAGAAGCCATCGATTAGGTTCTTCGTAAATAGAGGGATGAGTAATCCAGCCCCAGTCGTGATTAAGCTAGCCAAGAAGCCAGCGATAATAACAGTTTTTGATGGTCGTGTCGAAACGAGTAGTTGAAAGAATTGTTTCCAACTATAGGATGATTCTGCCTTTTTCTTTTTCATGTCTTTCATTCCTTTCTGTATATACGAGGGTTCCCCCTCCTGCTCCATTACTATAAAACATCAATATGAATGGAATATGAACAGCGATTAATGTAATAAAAATTACAATCGAGGTTTAAATAATATATATTTAAAAATTTAACAAAAAAAGAAGAATTTAACACCGTTGTGAAATTTTATGTTACAATTATAATCTAATAACTGCTTAATTTTTACTTATCAGCTCGATTATAAAAACTATTTAACATTAGTCGAGTGGGCATTTTAGTTATCATGTGTTATAATTCAAAAATACATCAAGTAGAAAGTGAGAAGAGAGCCATGCTGTTTTTAAAAGAACGCAAGTCAACAATTACTGTATCGAAATTAATAGAACATTGTTTTGAACATCCAGATTTTAAGAAATATTGTTCTATTAAGCGCAACAAGAAGGGTGAAGTTTTAACGAGCAAACAAGGTGATGACTTCAAAGTTTACTTCATTTTGAGCGGCATCTATGGTGTGGTTATGCCAAATGATAAGCCAAAAGGCGGTATTACTCGTTTTCTTGGGAAGCATGATAGTTTTGGTTTGTACCATCTGTATTACGATGTGTGGGAGCCGGATGCTGTGATGCAAAGCCTAGGACACGGGGAAATCATGGAGGTAGACAGCACGTTTTTATTCTCCATTCTAGATCAGGCAGAAGAGAATAACTTTTTTATGGTGCAGTATTTAGCAGAAGAACTACGGGAATCGCAATACTTCTCCAAGCTGACCTTCTTTAAGAAAGAAGAGAGAATTAAGAAGGCATTGTTGAAATGTGGTCTTGAGTTGGGAACATTAACGGAAGATGGTATCATTTTGCCCCGCCAGATTACGCAAGAAGTGCTAGCGAGATACACGAATACGTCGCGTGAATATGTGGCGCACACGGTAATGAAGTTGATTGAATCGGGAATTATTCGCAATCGACCGAAACCATTGCTTATTGTGGAGAGAGATAGATTATAGAAAATATGTGAAGTATAGCGAGTGATGAGTTGAATCGTCACTTGCTTTTTATTGTACAAGCGTTTTGGAAGACATTTGTTAGTAAAGGGTATACAATGGTGGTGAAATTTGAAAGCGTTTAACGCATATGGAGGAGGATGAACATGAAATTTTTTATTGATACTGCCAATGTAGAGGAAATTCGTAAAGCGAACCGGATGGGATTTATTGCTGGGGTGACGACAAATCCGTCGTTGATTGCGAAAGAGGGTCGCGATTTTAATCAGGTTATTCAAGAGATTACGTCGATTGTGGACGGGCCAATCAGCGGAGAAGTGGTAAGTTTAGAGGCAGAAAAAATGATTGAAGAAGGTCGCGAAATTGCGAAAATCCATCCGAATATGGTTGTTAAAATTCCGATGACTGGTGAAGGTATGGCGGCAGTTGCGGTGTTGAATAAGGAAGGAATCAAGACGAATGTGACGCTTGTCTTCTCGGCGGCTCAGGCTTTACTTGCGGCACGTGCGGGTGCTACATATGTATCGCCGTTCTTAGGACGGTTGGACGATATTGGTTCGGACGGTTTGATTTTGATTCGGGATATTGCGGAGATTTTCAAGGTCCACGGCATTGAGACGGAAATTATTTCGGCGAGTGTGCGTCATCCGATTCACGTGATTGAGTGTGCGCGTGCTGGGGCGGATATCGCGACGGTTCCTTATAAAGTTTTCGAGCAAATGTTGAAGCATCCGCTGACTGATTCGGGAATCGAGAAATTCTTAGCTGATTGGGAAAAGGCGCAAAAATAATGAATACACAATACCTTGTAAAAACGGCGCATCAGCCTGAACCTGGAACCCCACTTTTCATTAACAAAAATGAAGCGTTGCGGATTGGCAGACGGTACGGCGACACGAAATGGATTTCTTGTACGGCAAAAATGACTGGGGTCACTGGTTGGGTGCCGGAACAAATTATTTCGCGTGATAGTCCGGATGCGAAGTCTGGTACGGCGACGGAAGATTATTCGGCGCGCGAACTGGCTGTTAAAGCTGGCGACACGGTGGAGAGTAATCGGGAGCTAAACGGCTGGGCTTGGTGTGTGGATGAGGACGGTAACGTTGGTTGGGTTCCTCTTGAAAAATTAGATAATAAATCTCTGAAATAGTTGGAAACCCTCGCGTGTTGTGATGACATGTGAGGGTTTCTTTTGCGCTAAATGAGTAGTGATATCAGTTTTTGACGGGCATCTTCGCCTTCTGGAATCGGATAGAGCGGGAAGATGTGCGGGTAGTCTGGGTATTCGTAGTAAGTTGTGATGGCTTTGTTTTTGGTGGCAAAGCGTTTGGTATCGGGATTGGTTAGATCGCCTGTGCTACTGAAAATGATGATTGGTGCGCTATGCATGAAATCTCCGTAGAGTGGGCTAATGATGCCGTCTGTTAGGGTATGCGTGCCACGATACCATTCGCTGATTTCTTTTAGTGCGGGAGTTCCGACGATGTAGTCTTTTTCTTCGATAGGTGCGATGTCGGGGTTGGTGAATGTTAGGTCAACTGCGGGCGAGATGGCGATGATTTGTTTTGGTTGTGGTAAGCCGATTGTTTGGAGATGTAGGCTGAATGCGAGGGCGATGTTGCCGCCTGCTGAGTCGCCGATGATGGTGATTGTTTCGGGATAGTAGTCTTGGATGGCTTGTTGATATATGGTGGTGAGTGTTGCCATGACGGCGTCTACGTTGTGTGTGGGTGCCAATGGGTACAGTGGGACGATGGCTTTTGTGTTAGTTTTGGTGACGAGTAATTGGATGAAGTCCCAATGTAATGAACTGATTGGTAACACGAAACCGCCTCCTGCTAGATAGATGATGAGGTTATTGGATGCGGATGTTGGCGCGATTTCGTAGACTTGGGATGTGTTGACTTGGTGGGAAGTTACAGAACAAGCAGTTTGGAGTTTTTTTGATGGGTAGGCGATTTTTGCTTGTTTTTTGGTGATGGTGGTTTGTAGTTTGGGACCTTGGAGGTACCACATTTTGTTTATTTTTCCGAGTTTGGCGATGGTTTTTATGAGTTTTAGTTGGGTGCTGGTTTTCATTGGTTTCGCTCCTTTTTTTGTTAGTATAAGCTATGTTTATGACTTGTATGTGAACAAGGAAACTGTGTTAAAATGAGAGGGAATGGAGGCGTGTGTGATGAAAGATGAATTACTGCAAATTCCTGGGATTGGCAAGCGGTTGAGTGAGGCGCTGCATAATATTGGTGTGTATAAAATGGCAGACTTGAATGGGAAAAATCCGCTGCATTTGTATGAGTTGATGTGTGAGTTCGAGGGGACGCGGGTTGATCCTTGCGTGCTGTACACGTTTCGGTGTGCGATTTATTTTGTGGAGACGGAGGAACCTGATCCGCAGCTTTTGAAATGGTGGAATTGGAAAAATCGAGCGTTTGAACGGGAGGTGGAATGATGGGGACATTGAAGGAGATGCTCTCGAGTAGTGAGCGGATTGTGTTTCTGACGGGGGCTGGTGTGTCGGTGCCGTCAGGGATTCCGGATTATCGGTCGAAGAATGGACTGTATACGGGACGGAAAAATCCGGAGTATTTGCTGAGTGCGACGTGTTTGCGTGAGGAGCCGGACGTGTTTTATGCGTTTGTGCGGGACAATATGTATTATCCGGACGCGAAACCGAATGCGATTCATGAAAAAATGGCGGAAATCGAGCGGCGTGACGGGAAACAAGTGACGGTGGTGACGCAAAATATTGATGGCTTGCACGGGCTTGCGGGATCGCGAAATGTCGTTGAGTTTCATGGGAGTCTGTATCGGTGTCATTGTCAGAAGTGTGGCGCGACGGTGCGTGCAGAGCAGTATTTGGAATCGGATAAGCATGCGGAATGTGGCGGAGGGATTATTCGCCCAGATGTGGTTTTGTACGAGGAAGGCTTGCCGGAAGACGCGATTAATGGAGCGCTGCACGCGGTGACGCAGGCGGATTTGATTGTCATTGTGGGAACTTCTTTTAAAGTAAGCCCGTTTTGTAATTTAACGGATTATCGGAAAAAGGGAAGTGCTGTTTTTGCGGTAAATCAGGAGCTTTTGCGCTTGCCATTCCCGTTTACGATGATTCAAGATGATGCTGTCAGTGTTTTTAAAGAATTGTGATTTCTTGCGATGAAGCGCTAAAACATGGTAAACTTTTGATATCGCATTTTTGTGCGTGTGAGTATTTTTAAGAGGAGTGGATGGTTAGATGAACCCTGACCCCGAGAGTCAGCAGATTATTGTACAATTAATTCTTATTGCGGTGTTAACGTTGCTAAATGCGTTCTTTGCTTCGGCGGAGATGGCGTTAGTATCACTGAACAAAAACCGAGTGCGTTCCCAAGCAGAACAGGGCGATAAAAAGGCGGTATTATTAGTCAAATTGATTGATGACCCCAGCCGGTTTATTGCGACAATTCAAGTGGGTATTACGCTTGCTGGATTCTTCTCCAGTGCGGCGGCGGCCACAAGTATTGCGTCTGTTTTAGGTACACGATTTGGTGGAACGGCTTTTGCGAATGAGATGGCTGTAGTCGTTGTGACGATTATTTTATCTTATATTACGCTGGTTTTTGGTGAGCTTTACCCGAAACGGATTGCTTTGCAGAAAGCGGAGGCAATTTCTCGTTTTGCAGTACGACCGATTTTAATTATTAGCACGATTTTGACGCCGTTCGTTAAGTTTTTGTCACTATCGACGAATGTGTTAGTGAAATTAACGCGAATGGACAAAGGCGAGTCAGATGAAAAAATGACACGTGAGGAAATGCAGCTAATTATTGAAACGGGAAGACGCGACGGTGCTATCGAAAACGCTGAACTGGCAATGCTTCGCGGCGTGTTTGAAATGGACACGATTTACGCAAAAGAAGTAATGGTTCCGCGGACGGATAGTTTTATGATTGACGCAAATGAGGATTCGAGCGTATTGGTAGATAAGCTTTTGGAAAAGAATTTTTCGAGGATTCCGGTTTATTTAGACGATATGGACTCGGTGTATGGTATTCTGCATATGAAAGATTTTTTTGCGGCGGCGCGAAAGTATGGTTTTGATAATATTGACGTGAAGTTACTGGTAAAAGAGGCATTTTTTGTGCCAGAAACGATTTTTGTAGATGATTTGTTGAAAGAAATGCAGAAATCGCATAACCAAATGGCGATATTGATGGACGAATACGGTGGTGTTGCGGGGCTTGTTACTGTGGAAGATTTGTTGGAAGAGATTGTCGGCGAAATTGATGATGAGTACGATGCGATTACGGATGAAGTAAAGATGCTTGATGCGCGCACATTCATTGTTGAGGGCGGTATGGCGATTGATGATTTCAATGAGCGTTTTCATGTGACATTGCCTGACAAAGGAATTGATACGATTGCAGGTTTTGTTTTAACACAAATTAAGACGATTCCTGAGGATGACGATGAGGTTATTTTAGAGTACGAGCAATTCACTTTTATTGTAACGGAAATGAAGGATTCTCGTATTATTGCGATGCGAGTAGAGATAAATGAAGAGATGCAACAAGACTTAGCGTAAAAGAGCAGGATTTCCTTGTGTGATGTGAGGGGATCCTGTTTTTATTTTGGTGTTATTGAAAATCGATTATGCGATGTCGGATAATGGTGAGAAATTAGTGCTGGAACGTTTTGCGCGATTTAAAAACAAAAATGATAAATAAACAAAAAATGCTTTATAGAGGTACGTGTGACCATCTTATAAAGCATTTATTTGTGTTATACGCAAAGCTTTTCTTTGAGTGCTTCGGTAAGGGTTTGGGAGAAGTTGATGTTGTCTTCTTCTGCCATGTTAGCGATCCATTCGGGAATTGTTACGTTTTTGCGGATGCTTTTAGAATGATATTTTCTTCTGTAGGCGGCTAGATCTAGACCGATTAGTGCGACTTCTTTGTTAGGGAATTTCTTGCGAATATCTTGTACTGGGCTTGGTTCTGGGAAATTTTTTTGATCTTCGAGGCAAAGACCTAGTACTTCTTCTGCCATGTCAAATGCTTCTTCCAATGTTTGTCCCTGCGTCATAGCTTCTGGAATATCAGGGAATCTTACTAAGATATAGTCTCCGTCTTGCTCTAGAGTAGCAGGGTACACGATGTTTACAGCCATTGTGACCGCTCCTTTCCAATTGTTCGTATAAGTTATGGTTATTAAAAGAGGTCTCTTCTGCCTATTATTGCATGTAAGCGGGGGTCAATGTAGACCCGCCTGCTTAAGTATGCATTGCTCCAATCCTTTTCCTAAATCTTGATTATGCATCGGAATAATCACAGTTCGCTCTGTGACAGGATGGTACATCTTCAAATGACTGCCTCGTTGGGTAACTTTCTTAAACCCGTTCTGTCGAAGAAGCTTGATCATTTGTTTGGGTGTCATAGGCATGAGCTCACCTCTCTTCTCAATACATATTATACGCATTATATGCGCATAAGTCAAGATGGGAATTTATTTGTACAATAATGAGACTTGAGGAACCGGAGATTAATCGGTATGATAGAAGAGAAGAAGTCAGGAGGTGTCTGAGTTGCCGAATATTAAGGATATTGCGAAACTTGCAGGGGTTTCTGTGACGACTGTTTCACGGGTTTTGAACGATCACCCGTATGTGACAGGCGATAAGCGTAAGCGCGTTCAAGAGGTGATGAAAGAGCTTGATTACACGCCGAATCGTAATGCGGTGGACCTTAGTCGTGGTCGGACGAATACGATTGGCTTTGTTTTGCCTTATAATGATCATCCGTGGTTTGATAAATTGATGAATGGTGTTCTGGAAGCGGCTTTTGCGGAGTGTTATTCTGTGGTGATTTGTCCGACGGCTTACGATCAAAAAGAGGAAGAGCGGTACTTGCGGATGCTGAAAACGAAGCGGATTGATGGCTTGGTGATTGCGTCGCGTGCAAATAATTGGGAAACGATTGCGCCGTATGCTAAATATGGTCCGATTGTGGCTTGTGAGTACATAGATCATCCGCTGATTTCTTGTGTGTATGTTGATCAAATGAAGGCGTGCATGGATGGTTTTCAGGCTTTGAAGGACCGTGGGCATGAGCGGGTCGCGTTTACGGTTGGACGCCATGAGAAGCAGAGCAATACGACAAAATGGAAAATGGAAGCGTATAAAGCGGTGTTTGGCGCGATTGATCCGGAGCTTTTTTTATATGATTGTTATAATGTGGAGGACGGGAAGCGTGCTGCGGAGAGGTTTTTGACGTTGGATGAGCCTCCGACGGCACTTTATTCGAATGGGGATGAGGTTGCTGCGGGGATGTATTATTATGCGACGCGGAACGGTTTTGATGTACCTCGGGATATTGCGATTTTAGGTGAGGAGAATTTGCAAATTGCGGATGTGCTGGATATTTCGACGGTCGATAAGAGCGTGCGGGAGACGGGACGTGTTGCTGTGGAGCTTCTTTTGGGGGCGGAAATTGAAAAACGGGAAGTGCGTCACGAAATAATTTTTAGAAATTCGATTTAAAAGCTTGACCTGAAACCCATTTCATCGTTTACAACTAAGATATAGAATTCGGAAAGGGGCGATGAGAATGCGTGTTGAAGGTATGTGTAAAGTGTCGATGAACGTAGGTATGGAATTCCAGTATGGTGAATTTTATTTGGAGCGGGATTATCTGGTGTTTGATCGGAATTATAGCCTAGGTATGAAGAAACGGCAGACATTCCCTATTGCTAAATTGAAAAATATTGCGGTTATTCCTGAAAATGGACGGATATATGTGACGTTTGCTTGTGGTGATACGGTGTTTGAGTTGGATGAGTTTGCGGACGGTGACTTGAGTGTGTTTGCGCATGAGTTGCGGACGGCGCGTTACGGGGCGAAGTCGGCGGATATGATGCAGTTTACGTTTGAGAAGAGCCGCCAGTATACGACGCATCATCAGCACCATTTTGTAGAATGATGAAGGAGCGGGTGAGATGTATAAGACGGTAATTTTTGATGTGGATGGGACGCTTTTGGATACGGAACGGGTAGTTTTGCATGCGCTACAGGTCGCGTTTGGGAACGCTGGCTTGGATTATGAGCTGGATGATTTGCGATTTGCGCTTGGGATTACGGGCGCGAAGGCGCTAGCGCAACTCGGTGTGGAGAATCAGGAGAGCGTGATGGCGGACTGGTTTGCGATGGAGGCGAAATTGACGGAGGACGTGGAGATTTTCGACGGGATCGTTGAGGTGCTTGAAAAATTAGACGGAATTGGCGTAGTGACTTCGAAGAATGCGGATGAGATGGAGACAGGGTTTTATCCGTTTAATTTGGCGGAGCATTTTGACGCGATTGTTTGTGCGAGTGACACGGAGAATCATAAACCGCATCCTGACCCACTTTTGCGATGTATGGCGATGCTCGGTGCTGATCCTGCGACGACGCTTTATGTTGGGGACGCTACATATGATATGGAATGCGCGCATGCGGCTGGTGCGAATTTTGCGTTGGCTTTATGGGGCGCGAAGACGACGGACGGATTTGAACGGGCGAATCATGTGTTGGAGATGCCGAGTGATGTTTTGAAATATGTAAGACGATAAAGTTTAAACTGTGTGAATAGTGAATCCTAGGTTCATTGTTTATGCAGTTTTTCTTTTTAGGACAATAAAAGTTTGGAATGGTAAGAATGATTTACCAAAGGAAGAAACCATTGCCTTTTCGAAGCTATTATATTAAGAGCTGAAAGTGTAAAGGTTAATTTTAAATTTCTAGAATCTATGTCATGTTACGTGTAATAAGAATTAAGATATACTGATAATATAGGCTTTAAAAAGGTGAGGATGTTGAAATATGGGCGATAAACATGACGAATGTTCTCCCATATTTACAGATATAAGAAAAAATATATTGCTTAGGCATGCATAATATGCTACATTTTAGTTGTGTTATTTTGCTAATAGCAAGGAGCACAACTACAAACAGAAAAAGGGGAGTAACAAGATGAAAAAGGGATTATCAAGATTACTTTTAGTCATGATCGCTATTGCTATGATTGTGTCTACGATTCCAGCATACGAACCACATGCGGAACAAGGGGTGCTACCAACAGAAACAACGGTAGAAGGGACACCAGAAAAAGCAACAGATGTTGAAGGGCAAACGAATGGCGAACAGCCCGTGAAACAAGAAGTGCCACCAGCAGAAACAACAGTAGAGGGTGTACCAGAACAACCAGAAGTTGTTGAAGAGAAGCAAGAGACAAAAGCTCCTGCTATGAAGGAAGATGTAGACTGGGTGGATTCATACTATGAAGGAAAAAGAATGCTAAGAAGCGTGCAAGATAAGCCAGAAAAAGCAACCATCAAAACCGTATCGAATGGCGTTGGGACAGGCACGGGTGCCATGAACCTTTCGTGGAAAGCGATGCCAGGAGCTACTGGATATAAGGTGATAATTGGAAACGGTTACAATTATGAGTTCTTTTCTGTGGGAAATGTAACATCATGGACGACGAAAGGCAAAGGGATTTTTCCTACCAAAGCAGAGCTAGACAAAGGTCTGTATCGTTTCCATACGGATGGCAAAGGAACCGAATTTGCGAATGACCCGACGCAACTTTATGAGAATACATTTAAAGCTGGAACGACATGGACGTTGCGTGGGCAAAAGAAATATATTGTCCGTATTTTAGCGATTTATACAAGTGGCGATGGTCCAACATCGGATATTACAGAGGCCGTGATGCCACCTGAAACGTTGCCAGCAAAACCAGAGAAATCTGTCATTAAAACGGTATCAAATGGTGCAGGCACCGGAACAGGCTATATGGATATTTCATGGAAAGCGGTATCCGGCGCGATTGATTATAAAGTAGTCATCAGTAATGGCTATAACTACGAATATTTCAATACAGGGAATGTAACGAACTGGTCGACAAAAGGAAAGAAAATATTCCCGACACAAGCGGAAATAACAAATAAACAATATAAATTTCACCAAGACGGCAAAGGAGTGGAGTTTGCGAGTGATCCACGTGCCTTGTACGAGAATGGCTACCAAGCAGGAAGTACGTTTGGTTTACGCAACCAGAAGAAATATATTGTGCGTATTTTAGCCGTTTATCCATGGGGAGATGGTCCAACATCAGACATCACCGATGCAGTTATGCCGATCGAGCAAATGGCCAAGCCAACGGTAACGAGTTATCGTTCAGAAGATGATGCAAGTACAGGGTATTTGGATGTCAGTTGGCAACCAGTTACCGATGCCGTTTCTTATAAAATTGGACTATTCAACGGGTTTAACTATCAATACGTAAATGTAGGTAAAACAACTAACTGGAGTACCAAAGGGAAGAAATTGTGGGCATCTAAAACAGATATTGCGAATGGAAACTACCAATTGCATACCGATGGAACAGGTAGTGAACTACCAATGGATCCGATGAAGACATATACAGCAGCGAACAAAGCAAATCCAAATGTAAATTATAGTGATCGTTTGTTTTACTATACGCGTGTGGTAGCCGTATTTGCGGATCAAGAAAGCCCTGTTTCGGAAGCGGAAGTTGTTACAATGCCATTAGAAGATTTATCATTTGCAGATGTAGATAGTACAGTTAGCAATAATCAAGGTTCCTTCACCTTAAAATGGGGAGGAGTAGCAAACGCAGCGGGCTATAAAGTATGGCTATCAGACGGCTATTTATACAATGGTTATGACGTAGGAGAAAATTATGAGTGGACGTCAAAAGATAAAGGGATTTGGCCGACAAATCAAGAAATTATAAATGGATTTAAAGGGCTACATCATGATAATAAGGGGCAAGAATTATCGAGTAACCCATATGAAGTATACCAAATAAATAACCCTAATTTCGCGAATACAGAGAACTATTATGCTAGGATAACGGCGTATGATGCTAATGGTGAAACGATAGCGCTCCAAAATGCTACGCGCTTTTCATTAGGTGATTCTATCAAGGAAGAAGTTCCTAACTTTGAGACGATGACAAATGAAGAACTTGGCATTAAAGAGGGCGATTACAACGAAGATGAAATGGAAGTAGTGGAGAAAATATATACTGCAGTGGAAGAGATTCCTGAGTCTGTAGTCAATAGTGGAGAGAGTAAAACGGTTGAATGGCTTGAAGAGGAGACTGGATACCCAGTTGCTGTTACAAATGATGAGCAGTTACAATTCTATGTAGAAGATCCTAATCAAATATCGACGCGTGGTGTTGCTGGATGTGCCATAGCAATAGGTTACGCAATTGTTAGTTTTGGTTTTCCTGCTGCTAAGATATTAAAATTAAAGGCTGCTATGAAGGCATTGGGTGGTGCTACGAAGTTTGCCAAACAATTTTATATATCGTATAAATACTACGCGAAGAAACGGACTAAGGCTGCGGCTCTTAAAAAGACTATCAATTCAATAGGGAAAAATCTAAGATCAGATATGAAAAATGCGTTAATGGATCTGTTAGGTATAGCAGCTATCCTTGAACAGTGTAGGTAGTATAGATGGAAGGTGAGACTATGAATAAGAATAAAAAAAAATACGATTTTTTTATATATGCGCTCATATTGTTTTCTGGAATAATGATAGCATCATGGTTTGAGCCGTTGATAGGTGAAAAAGCTGTAACTATAATACAAATTATACTATTTTGTATATGTGCGCCTATTACTATATGGATGAGATTGCAAAATAGAAGGATGGACAAACAAAATGAAGATAACTAAAATCTTGTCACTCTTAATTTGTATGATGCTGATTCTTATACTGGGAGCATGTGGCGGAAAAAATGATTACGGTTTAGTAGAAGTAGACAAAGAGAAGGAAATCGTTTCGTTGTTAGATTCGAAAGAAACTAGAGGCGTTCGTTATGTATATTTCGGCAGACCGACATGTCCAGAGTGTAAGATATTTCAACCGAAACTAGAGGAAGTTCTTGATAGTAAGAAAATAAAAGTACTGTATTTCAATACAGATACATTCAAAGAATCAGACACGTTCTTTAAGACTGTTAGTATGTTTAATGTCTCATCAGTACCAAGTCTAGTTCGAATTGAAAATGGAAAAGTACAAAAAGTTTTATTATATGAAAAAGACAAGAGTAAAATTGATTCATTTATGGATTAGTCCTCATGGATAACGGTTGATAAAGTTGTTGAATAATGAACAACAGAGGGCACGCCTGAAAATGGTTGTGCCCTGTACTTCATGTCCCTTTTTGACCGTCGCGGTTACTTCCTTTTCCGCGGTGGTTTTTTTGTCCCTTGAATTGTCTGATGAGGGTGTACCCTAAATATACATACATGGCTGATTGTTGCCTGCCAATTTTTAATGTGAAGTCAAGGTATAAAATAAGTGCGCTCAAAAAGAAGTAAGATTGCGGAGATGTTTTTTTGAAGAAACTGCATGCAAATGAGCGGAAGGAAAGGTTAAAAACTAGCCACTTGCCATGAACGACTTCCTTCTTTTGGAAGCTTTCCAAACTCCTTGAATGTAATACTTTCGCCTGATCTATGTAAAGCCGGAGACTACATCCGACCCATTATAATCGGTACGGCAGTCTCCAGCTATATTTAACATTCATCCCATACGTTCAATTAAAAATCAATATTATCCGGATCAGGCCCGACGCGTAGATTCTGATTAAGAGCATCAATCTGCGCACATTCTTTATCACTTAACTCGAAATCAAAAATGGCCATGTTTTCTGCGATGCGATGGGGTTTTGTTGATTTTGGAATGACGATGATGTCGTTTTGTAAGTCCCAGCGCAGGATGACTTGGGCGACGGATTTGCCGTGACGGGTTGCGATTTCTTGGAGTGTCGGGTTATCGAAAAGTCCGCCTTGCATGAGGGGGGACCAGGCTTCGACGCGGATGTTGTTTTTGGTGCAGTATGCGATGAGGTCTTTTTGTGTGAGTTGGGGATGGAGTTCGATTTGGTTGATGACAGGCATGATGGTGGCTGTTTTTTTGAGTGTTTCGAGATGGTGAATTTGAAAATTGCTAACGCCAATTGCGCGGATACGGCCGTCTTGATGTAGTTTTTCAAGGGCGCGCCAAGCGTTGGTGTATTTACCTTCGACTGGCCAGTGGATGAGGTAGAGGTCGAGATAGTCAAGTTCCATTTTGCGTAGGGATTCGTCGAAAGCGGTGAGTGTTGCTTCGTAGCCAAGGTCGGCATTCCAAACTTTGGATGTGATGAAGAGGTCTTCGCGCGGGATGCCTGATTCGCGGATGCCTTGGCCAACGCTTGTTTCGTTTCCGTAGATTGCTGCGGTGTCAATGCTGCGGTAGCCAAGACGGGTGGCTTCTTTGATGGCGGATACGAGTTCTGCGCCTTCTTCTACTTTAAATACGCCGAGTCCAAGGACGGGCATGTGGATTCCATTTGCTAATTTGACTGCTTTCATTTTTAAAATTCCTCCTGTTTTGTTTCTAATTTTTTACTCCAAGCGGTTAGGGCGACGGCGATGAGAACCATAATCATGCCGACCCAAGTGGTGTCAATGATGCGCATGTGGGTGATGACGAGGCCGCCAAGATAGGAGCCAAGTGCGATGCCTGCGTTGAATGCTGCGATGTTGAGTGCGGACGCGATGTCGACGCCTTTTGGTACGAATTTCTCGGCTAGGATGACGACGTAGACTTGCAAGCCCGGGACGTTCATGAAGGCGAAGATGCCCATGAGTAGGATTGTTGCGAGTCCGAACACTTTGGATGGGGCGGTGAAGTAGAGTAGGCCGAGCACGACGGCTTGTGCGATGAACATGTAGAACAGGGCTTGGATTGGCTGCTTGTTGGCGACTTTTCCACCGATCGAGTTTCCGACAGCGATGGCGATTCCGTAGATGAAAAGTAAGAGTGCGACGGTGCTTGTTGGGAAGCCGGTGACTTGTTCTAGTAATGGTGTTAGGTAGGTGAAGACGACGAATGTGCCGCCGTAGCCAAGTGCCGTGATAGCGAATACGAGTAGCAGTGGCCCTGTTGTTAAAACTTTGACTTGTTCGCCGAGCGTCATTTTGGCGCCTGGACGCAAATTGCGCGGTATCAGGATGAGATTGGCGATGAGCGCGATGACGCCGAGTGCTGCGATGCCGATAAATGCGGTGCGCCAGCCGAATTGTTGTCCGACGAGTGTGCCGATTGGGACGCCGGTCACGGTTGCGATGGTGAGACCGGTAAACATGATGGAAATGGCGCTGGCCCGCTTGTTTGGTGGCACAAGGTCAGCCGCGATGGTCGACCCAATGGACATGAAAACGCCATGCGCGAAGGCAGATACGACGCGAGCGATGAGTAGTAAGGCAATCGTTGTGGAGAACGCTGCAATCGTGTTTCCTAAAATAAAGACAATCATGATGGCGAGTAATAATGTTTTGCGATTCATTCGTGATGTGAGTGCAGTCAATATTGGTGCGCCGAACATGACGCCGACCGCATAAAGTGAGACGGTTAATCCCGCAGTACTAACGGGTATCGCCAAGTCCTCCGCGATGAGCGGCAACAACCCGACGCTAATAAATTCCGTTGTTCCAATTGCAAAAGCACTAACAGCCAAAGCCAATAATGCAAAAATATTTCGGTTCCCTTTCAATCTAAAAACTCCTTCCAAATTCGGCTTGCTTTTTTAATGACAAGTGTTATTATGATACTTAGTAGACATTAAAACAAGTACGTACTTTTTTGTAATGTAGGCACTTTTTAGTACCTATCGAAAGGAGAAAAAATGCGATGAAAAAATATAATATTTCGGTGGAAGCAACGCTCGAAGTTATTGGCGGCAAGTGGAAATGTGTCATTCTATGCCACCTAACGCACGGGAAGAAAAGAACGAGCGAACTAAAGCGGCTTATCCCATCCATCACGCAAAAAATGCTCACACAGCAATTGCGAGAGCTAGAACATGACGGTATTATCAATCGGATTGTCTATAACCAGGTACCGCCAAAAGTGGAATATGAATTGAGCGAGTATGGCAAGTCGTTGGAAAGTATTTTGACGGCTTTGTGTAATTGGGGTGATGTTCATATTGAACGGACATGCGGGGATCGTTTGGAGTTTCTAGAAGACAGTATTTTAAATAAATGAAAAACCCTGGGGAGTTGGGGCCCCAGGGTCTTCCTATATAGAGTGAGAGGTTCACATCATCGGCTCAGCGAAGCGACAAGCGCTAATCTCCGTCGTTAAAAGCTCCGTTCCGATGCTCACGTACGTAAGTACGCTCCGCTTCGGTACTCGCTTTTGCCTAGGATCTCAGCACTTGTCGCTTCGCTGAGGTTTGGTGGGGGCTTCATGTTTTAAGAGATTTAAGAGCATGAAGTCACCGTTTTATTTTTAGTCACGGCCGTCTTCTACGATGGAGAGTTCTGTGTCTACGTCGAAGAAATGGGATTTGGACATTTCGAAGGCGTATTTGATTTTGTCGAACGGTTCGTGGGTGGAGCGTGAGTCTACGCGGGCTACGAATTCGTGGGAGCCTACTTTGGAGTGTAGCATGAATTCTGCTCCGGTTAGTTCGGCAACAACGATTTCGGCGTCGAATGTAGAGCCTGGGCTTGCTTCGATTACTAGTGGCTCGTCGTGAATGTCTTCTGGGCGAATACCGAATGTTACTGCTTTGCCGTCATAGCCTTTGTCTTTTAGCACTTTTAGTTTACCTTCTGGGATTTCAATGCTGAAATCGTCGCCGATAAATTGTGTGCCGCTGATTTTGCCTTTAAAGAAGTTCATTGCTGGGCTTCCGATGAAACCTGCGACGAACATGTTTACTGGGTGATCGTATACTTCTTTTGGTGAACCGACTTGTTGGATGACGCCGTCTTTCATAATAACGATACGTGTCGCCATTGTCATCGCTTCGGTTTGGTCATGGGTTACGTAAATCATTGTTGTGTTTAATTGTAAGTGTAGTTTCGTAATTTCGGCACGCATTTGTACACGAAGTTTCGCATCAAGGTTAGACAAAGGTTCATCCATTAGGAAGACTTTTGCGTCACGGACGATGGCACGGCCTAGTGCTACACGTTGGCGTTGACCACCGGATAATGCGCTTGGTTTACGTTTTAGGTACTCGGTTAGGCCTAGGATGTTGGCTGCATGTTCTACGCGCTTCTTGATTTCGTCTTTAGGCATTTTGCGTAGTTTCAAACCGAAAGCCATGTTGTCATACACGGTCATATGTGGGTATAGTGCGTAGTTCTGGAAAACCATGGCGATGTCGCGGTCTTTTGGTGCGACGTTGTTCATTACTTTGCCGTCGATGCGAAGTTCGCCTTTTGAAATTTCTTCCAAACCTGCAATCATACGTAATGTTGTTGATTTACCGCAACCAGATGGTCCGACAAAAACGATGAATTCTTTATCCGCGATTTCAAGGTTAAAATCCTCTACTGCGGTTACTTTGTTATCGTATATTTTATAAATATGTTCCAGTGATAGTTGTGCCATGTTCGTTAACTCCCTTTCAAAATGTTTTCGTTTAACTTTGATTTCATTGTATATGAAAACGCTTCACGAAAACTATGTCAGGTTGCACAAAGAATAAAATTTGAAATTGGGCAGGTTGCATAAGCTGCCGGAAACTAGATTGAAAATGGATCGTTCACAGTAGGCGGGATAGACTCGGCAAGTAGTTGGCGTAGTAGTTTTTCATCCGTGACGATCCATGGTTTTTTATTGGAGAGTAAGACATCTTTGTTGCGGAGGTCTGCTAGAACTTGCGCGGCGAAGGCTCTTGAGGTGTGTGATAATTCGGCGAGTAAGTCATAGGTCAGAAATTCAGGGAGTTCGACTTCGTTTACACCTTTCCTAAAGCCCATGTCTAGTAGTTTATCCAGCGTGAAATAGAGACTTCCTTTGCCGTCCATGCGGTCGCGGATAACATTGTAAAATAGCTTGGTACGGTTGTTTAGCAGGTGTTGTAGTAGGATTAAGTCGCCGTTTTCTTCCTGCATAATTAATTTGCGGAAAAAGGAAAAATCGATTTTCCACCAAGTAACTTTTGTTAGGGCGGTGAATTCGGAGGCGATGGGTGTATCTTCTTCGGTAATTGGTAGCAGCGGGAAGTCGCCGGGCTGCACGATATAAGAGAAATCAATGCCTAGAAGTCCGGTATATTTATATTTTAGGTGGCCGTATTCGATGAGGTAGAAGTATTTTGGTTGGCGAGCGGTAGTTACGATTTCGCCTTTTGCCAAGCGTTCCTCGATACAATGGTCGTAGAATAGGTCGCTTTTTTTAAGGATTTTTAAAACGTTGCTTGGCGATGCGATGGATTGTAGCGTTTCTTTTTGATACATAGTGGAAATGCTCCTTTCTGGATTTCGAATAGTATATTATACCCTAGGAGCAAACTTTTAACGCATAGAAAAAACCTGATTCTCCGATAGTGCGTGGGAAAATCAGGTCATTATTTTTAGGCTAAAATAGTTGTTAGTTTGTCAGCCATTGAAGTCCAGCCGTATTTAGCGCCTTCGATTGCGCCTTCGCGGGCTTTCGTTTCTTCGCTGAATCCGGATTGGTCAAGGCGTAAGCGAACTGTGTTGTCAGCTTCTTTCGTTACTGTCCATACGACAGTTGTTGTTTCGCCAGCGCTTGCCCATGTGTAGGAAATGCTATTTGGTTCATCGATTGTAAGGACTTCGCAATCAACAATGCCGTCCCACCATTCGGAAGGCTCTGCGCGGAATTGGAATTTGTGACCTACTTCTGCTTTGAAATCGTTGTTCCAAATCCATTGAGCCAGAACGTTTGAGTCGGTTAGTGCGTTCCATACTTTCTCTACGGTTGTTGCGAATGTGAAATCTAATGATACATCTGGTTTCATGTCTTGTTCCTCCAATATTTGTTTTAGTTTTAAAAAGCTTTCGTTCCAAAAATTCTCGTAAAAGGATACCCAGTTCTGAACTTCCTGCAATGGTGCGGCGTTCAAGCGGTATCGTGTTTCTCTTCCTACCTTGCGAGCTGTGACAAGATTCGCTTCTTTTAAAATTGCCAAGTGCTTAGAAACGGCTGTACGGCCCATTTTAAAATGTGGTGTGATTTCATATAAAGGCAATTCCTCGCTATTTGCCAAAATTCGAAGTAGCTCCCGTCTTGTCGGATCAGCAATGGCATTGTAGACATCTTTCGACTGATTCATATCGTTAACGTCCATCACATTCACTTCCTTCGTTATGGATAAAATAATAGGACACCTTTTGTTGTCGTTTTTATTATAGGACACCATATAGTGTCTTGTCAAGTTTTTTTATGGAAATGGGTATGACTTGTGAAATATTCGGGAAGCGATTATAATGAAAAATAGCTATAGAAACGTTTCGATAAAATGTTTCTGTTTTTAGATGTTAACTTAAGAATGAAAACGCTAACTAATGGGTTTTGTGATGATTTTGGTGAAACGTTTAGAATTATGAAAAGAAAGTTGAGGTCAAGTGATGAGAGTATTGAAAGGGTTAGAAAATAATAGGTTTGAGTTGAAATCGGAGTCTGCATGTGTGTCGTTTTTGAAAAGTGGGGACTTGTATGCGGCGGATTTCGGTGACACGATGTTGAATCAGGTTTGGGCGAACGAGATTGATGGTTCGATGAATAATTTGTTTTTGCGGGTGTTTCGGGAGGACGGGACGGTGGATTCGGCGCCGTTGCTTGGTGTGAAATCGGAGAGTGAGGTTGCTTTTGGGAAGCGGCAGGTGCGTTATACGGGGGCTTTTGAAGGGGTTTCGTATGAGGTTTTATTTGTGCTTTCAGAGCGGGATTGCTGGTTCTGGGACGTGAAGTTGTCTGGGAATGGCGAGACGGTAGATGTGATTTATGGGCAGGATGTTGGTTTGGCGAACGTTGGGGCTTTGCAGGCGAATGAGGCGTACGTGGCGCAATATGTGGATCATCGGGTTTTTGAGGACGCGGATTGTGGGTATGTGGTTTGTTCGAGGCAGAATCAGGGGGACAAGGTGTTTCCGTATTTGCAGCAGGGGTCTTTGACGCGAAATGTTGGTTTTGCGACGGATGGGACGCAGTTTTTTGGGCTGGCTTATAAGACGTCGAATGTTGCGGAGGTGTTGCGCGGTGCGGATTTGCCGAGTGAGGTGTATCAGTATGAGTTTGCGTATACAACGTTGCAATCGGAGCGTGTGAGGCTGGACGGGGACGCGAGGTTTGTTTTTTACGCGCTGTTTAAGGAGTCGCATGCTGAGGCGGTTACGGAGCTTGGGTTTATGGATGAGGTGCGGATTGCTTGGCGGGAGGTTGAGACGGAGAGCGGGTTTGTGGCGCAGGATCGTGTGTGCAAGCGGGACGATATTGGGGATGTGTTGCGGACGGTGAGCTTGGACGGGGATGCTTTGGAGCGGTTGTACCCGGAAAACGTGCGGTACCAGGAGGAATGGGACGGGAATCAGTTGTTGTCTTTCTTTACGGGAAGCCATGAGCATGTGGTTTTGAAGGAGAAGGAGATGATGATGGAGCGTCCGCACGGGCATATTTTGTTCAGCGGGGACCAGTTGCGGGTTGATACGCCGATTTTGACGTCGACGCTTTATATGGCGGGGATTTTCAATGCGCAGGTCGTGATGGGAAACACGTCGATGAATAAAATGATGACGAATGTGCGAAACTTCTTGAATGTGCTGAAAACGTCGGGGCAACGGATTTACGTGAAACTGGCTGGGAAATATGAGTTGCTCGCGATGCCTTCTGCGTTTGAGATTGGATTTAATTATGCGAAATGGGTGTATAAAACGGAGACGGAGACGTTGTTTGTGTCGGTGTTCACGACGGTGGACGGGGCGGAGATGACGCTGGATGTTCAGTCGGAAAGCGGGAAGGCATACCCGTATTTGGTGACGAATCAGGTTATTATGAACGAGAATGAGTATCGGACGGCGTTTGGGATGGAACGTGACGGGAATTTGTTGCGCTTTTCGGTAGACGCGCAGGCGGTTCCTGGGAAGGTGTATCCGGATTTGACGTATTATTTGCAGGTGAATGCGGCGTTTGATGTTGTGGATGCGAGGCGCTTGATGGAGAATGCTACGGTGGGCGCGGGGTCACTTGTTGTGCTGGACTTGGCGGCTACGGCGGAATTTCGACTGGTGCTGCAAGGGAATTTGGACGGTGCGGATTTTGAAGCTCGTGCTGGTATTTTTGATGTGGAACGTGAGAAATATCGGGCGCATTTTGCGGAAGTGATGCATGATTTTTCATTAACGCAAAATGGAAAAGAGACTGCGGAACTGCGCAAAATGAACGCATTGACATGGTGGTACACGCATAATATGTTTGTGCATTACTTGGTGCCACATGGTTTAGAGCAGTACGGCGGTGCGGCTTGGGGAACGCGCGATGTGTGCCAAGGTCCGATGGAATATTTTATGGCGATGCAGCGTTATGATATTGTGAAGTCGATTTTGACGCGGGTCTTTTCGCATCAGTTTGATGATGATGGCAACTGGCCGCAGTGGTTCATGTTTGATGAATACGCGAATATTCATGCGGCGGAGAGCCACGGGGATGTGATTGTTTGGCCTTTGAAAGCGGTGAGTGATTACTTGCTGGCGACGGATGATTATTCCATTTTGGACGTGAAAGTCCCGTATATGAGTCGTGAAAAACTGGTATACACGGATTACGAAGTGACGATTTATGAGCATTTACAAAAGGAGATTAGTTATATTACGGATCATTTCTTGTTTGACACGTATCTGTCTTGTTATGGCGACGGCGATTGGGATGACACGCTTCAGCCACATGATGCTCAGTTGAAGAGCAATATGGCGAGCAGTTGGACGGTGGCTTTGACGTACCAAACGATGAAGCAGTTTGCTAAAGCGATTGCAACGTTTGATCCGCAGAAATCACAGGAACTTGAGAAACTGGTAGCAGGAATCGAAGCGGATTTTAATACGTATATTTTGTCTACGGATGTTATTCCTGGTTTTGTGTACATGGAAACGCCGGAACAAGTGGAGTTAATGATTCACCCGACGGATCGCAAAACTGGCATTCAGTACCGGTTGTTGCCGATGACGCGCAGTATGATTGGGGAGCTTTTGACGCCAAATCAGGCGGAGTCGCATTATCAGCTTATTAAACGGGAGTTGCAATGTCCAGATGGTGTTCGTCTGATGAACCGCCCCGCAACATATCAAGGTGGTGTTAGCACGAATTTTAAACGGGCAGAACAAGCCGCGAATTTTGGCCGTGAGGTTGGTTTGCAGTATGTCCACGCGCATATTAGGTTCACGGAAGCGATGGCGAAACTTGGCAAGAAAGAGGAAGCATGGCACGCGCTAAATGTGATTAATCCGATTAATATTAAGGATGTCGTGCCAAATGCGGAGCGCCGCCAAAGCAATGCGTATTTCAGTAGTTCAGATGGCAAATTCAAGACGAGATATGAGGCGCAAGAACAGTTTGATAAGTTAAAAACGGGAGATGTGACGGTTAAAGGTGGCTGGCGAATTTATTCGAGCGGTCCGGGAATTTATTTAAATCAGCTAATTACGAATGTGCTCGGAATCCGCACGGTTGGTGAGGATTTACTGCTTGACCCTGTGCTGGTTGACCGTTTGGACGGCTTAACATTCCAATTCACATTTGCAGGAAAACCGGTAACTTTCTGCTATCATTTGATGGGGAATTCGAATCGTCACGTGACGCTAAACGGCGAAGCGATAGCAACAGAAACTGCGCAAAACCGCTATCGTGAAGGCGGAATTCTCCTATCGAAAGCCGCGCTAGAATCAAAGCTCCAAGCAACAGATAATACGATTGAAATTTATATGTAATTTTGACTTAAAATAAAAACGTTTCGATTTTTGCGGTGTTCTAATTTTGCTAAAAAAATAATGGTTCTCCGTGTTATACTAAAAGAAAGTCACGCGATTTTAAAGGAGAACGGTACATGAAAAATGTCATTATTGTCGGAGCGGGCGGGCACAGTAAAGTAGCGCAAGAATGTATCCAGCAACAAGGCGAATACAAGATTGTCGGCATTCTAGATAACAAGTTCACCGCGTATGAAAAAATAGGTGAGCAATTCTACGCCCCATTCACCGACTTTGAACAATTTAAAAACGAAACCGACTACTGGTTCATAGCAATCGGCGATAACAAAGTACGAGCAAAAGTGGCCGAACAACTTGGCGATGTCGCGTATGCAACGATTATTCATCCAACAGCGATCGTCTCACAAACGGCTACCATCGAACCCGGTAGCATCATCATGCCAGTCACCGTCATACAACCAGATGCCATCGTCGGCCGCCATACAATCATCAATACTGGCGCCATCATCGAACACGACGTCATCATCTCCGAATCTGCCCACATCTCCCCAAGAGCAACCATCACAGGCGGCGTCAAAATCGGAACCTGCGTCCATGTCGGTGCTGCAGCCGTCGTGAATCCGCAAGTCCAGCTCGGCGACTATTCCATCATCGGAGCCGGCGCAGTCGTGACGGCAAACACCGAGCCACATCAAACATACGTCGGCATCCCGGCTAGAAAATTAGAAAAATAAGCAAAAACAAACCAAGATTCCCGTCACAATCAGGATCTTGGTTTGTTCTTGCCGGTACCACCTTATGATAAAATATAAATCGGAGGTGTCCCAATGAAATCTGAACAATTGGTAAAACAGTTTTTTGAAGAAGTCCGATCTGGTCGTCATCCTGAGCGCGCCGCAAAATATATGGCAGAAACGATTCACGCACACCAAGTTATTTCAGAAAATACCCAAACTGTTGTGAGAACGCCGCAAGATTACACGGATCATGTGCACGAAATGATAGAAGCCTATGGCGATTTTTCTGTAGAATTGCAAGAATGTATTGCAACCGATGAAAAAGTATATGTTCGCTGGAAGCAAGTCGGCACGCATATCGGCACCGTAGATGGCTATGAACCGACAGGATTACCCGTGATTGAAATCGCAAGCGCTGTTTACCGCATTCAAAATGAGAAAATTGTGGAGTATTGGATTCAAATAGACCGAGCTGGAATTGAAACGCAGCTAAAGCAGAATAAAGCATGAATCATTTTATATAATAGAACAATAACCCTCACTGTCCCCAACATACTATGTCTACCAGGTGACAATCACTCTTTTTCCTCGTCAAATGATGCCGTTATCAATTGAAATTTGGGCCCATCAGAAGTAAAATTGTATTGTTTAGCAATTTCAATACATGACAACAAAAGAGGAGGAAAACAGCTTTGCCTAAAAATAGACTAGAAGCTTTTAGCGATGGTGTTTTTGCTATTATTATCACAATTATAGTTTTAGGTATGACCTTGCCAGCGAGTTTTACCGTAGCAAACATAGAATCGTTCATGTGGGATATCTTTATTTTCATTGAAAGCGGCCTGATTATCGGGCAGTTTTGGTATTCACACAGCCAACTTCTTGACCAAGCAAAATCAATTCCGGTAGTAGGTGTCTTTTTGAACATCTTGTTTTTGCTGGTTTTATCACTTGTTCCATTATTTACAAGAGGCGTTATGGAAAGTCCTGATTCAACATCACCAATTATAGGTTTTGTCGCTACGATACTTATTACATCGATTATTTACCAATTGCTACTCTATTATTTAAATGATAGAAATATGCGGGTGGATAATTGGAAGTTTCGCATGGCTAGTTTTATATTTGTTATTGCGATTGGCGTCATCAGCTTTTTCTCTCCACGTGCCTCATCGGTACTGTTCATTATTTTTCCAATCATCGGATGGATTGTAAAACTTATGAGCAGTAGAGCAGAAATTAAATAAGAAAACCAGAACTTGTTCACAAAGAGCAGGTTCTTTTTTGTACCTGAAAACAAGAGTTTTACGGGCTTTTGTCGAAAAATGCAGTATGTAAGAAATTCACGTTGTAACAGAAAATACAATATAAAGCTCCCGAAAGTGTCAAGTTGCTGTTTTTATTCCAAGCTAATTTTTATAGAATGATAAAGTAAAGTAATCAACCTATTTTTTTAGTAACAGGTTCGCGACAACATACATTCGGACAACAACCTATGGAAGGGGTTATTGATGTGAACGGTTTAATGGAACTGTACGAGAAAAAAGAAGTCGAACAACTATTCAACGAAAAAAAGCTGATAGACCTTTTAATGAACGCACATCGAGTGATTCCGAAAGAAAAGAAGGTAAACAAAAATCAAGTTCTTATGGAGGAAGGCGAAAAAAACGAACTTGTCTTCTACATTAAACAAGGAATCGTCGGTTTTAAAAAATATGATACATTTTTAAATTTCTCAAAAGAAGCGCATTTTGTCGGATTAGAAACTTTTCTTTTCAACGACATTCAACCATACACTGTGATGGCGCTAGAAAAACTAGAAGTACTTGTTTTCAAAAAAGTCGAGATCCTAGATTTGCTAATGGCGATGCAAGAAGGTTGGCTATACCTGTACCTTTTAAATAAAGAAGAAAAAAATAAGATACAAAAAAGTTGCTCCTACCTACATCTCAAGGGGAATCAAAGATCAAAGAAAATGTTGATGGAATTGGCGAAAGATTTCGGAATTTCAGATGGTGATGCGGTTGCTTTACCAAAATGTTTTGGAAAAAAGTGCGTCACCAATTATTTAGGACTGAGTTTCAACACAGGAAAGTCGCTGTTCGAGAAATTCAGACGAGAAGGTTTTCTCCTACCAGCAGATCAAGAAAGTTTCTTCCGAATAAATAAAGAAAATTTCTAAATAAAATTTTGAATAGTCAAGCTATATTATAAATGAAACATAGAAAACAGGGGGTGCACATATGCCTTTTCAAAAGTTGCTCGGGCCTGATTCCAGCTAAGTAGGGAAATATCCAGGTTAAAAAAATAATTCAAATTATAAGGAGGCTAAACAATGAGTCAAGGTGGTAACTTAAATCCATTGGTACCAATGACAGGTGGTGGCCCTATTATCGGCGCAGCAATGCTCCAAGGGTACCCGCTAATGGCAGCGACGATCGGTGTCGGAATTGCAGCAGTGACAGCCGTTCTCTTGTTTGCTAAGAATAAGCGCAAACAGCACGACCACGCATAATAAGTAAAAGGGAGGGGCTCCAATGGGGGCTCCCCAAAATTAGGAGGACACAAAATAATGAAGAAACACAAAGCAATGAAAAGATGGGGCACAGGTATCTTAACAGGTGTACTGGTACTAGGTAGCTTAACGCCAGTAGTTCAGCCTTATAAACCTGTATCCGCCGCAGAAAACACGTTAAAACAACTACAAGCAAGTGGTCAAGGTAGCGTCAGTGACGTGATGTTTGAAGATTTAAATGGTAACGGCAAACAAGATGCTGGTGAATCAAAAGGCATTGCTGGAATCAAAGTAGAACTTCACAATGACCAAGGAACATTAGTAGGTACATCAACAACAGGTGCAGACGGCAGATATAGTTTTACAGATTTGCCAGATGGCACTTATTATCTTCACGTTGATATGTCTACTCTACCAACAGATGAAAGACTATACACAACAGAAGGCATCAACGGTTCTGATGGTAACTCAACATACTTCACGATTACAGACGGTAATGCTGTAACAGGTTATCATTTCGGTTTTTATCCAAACGAAGCGCCTAAACTAGGTAGTGTTAGTGACGTGATGTTTGAAGATTTAAACGGAAATACAACACAAGATTCTGGTGAAAAAGGTGTAGCCGGAATTAAAGTCGAACTATTTAACACACAAGGTTCGTTAGTAGCAACGACAACAACAGGAGCAGATGGACGTTACACATTCGCAGACGTACCAGACGGCACATACTATGTCCATGTTGACTTATCGACTATCCCAACGAACGAAAAACTATACACAACACAAGGCATCAACGGAGCAGATGGCAACTCTAGTTACTTTACGATTTCAAACGGTAACGCAATCACTGGTTTCCACTTTGGCTTCTATCCACAACAAGGCGCTATCCAAAGCTATGTCTATAACGATGCAAACAAAAATGGACAAAAAGACGGCGGAGAAGCTGGTATTAGCGGTGTCCACGTTGCTTTATACACGGAAGCCGGAGCAAAAGTAGCTGATGCAACAACTGACAGCGCTGGAGCATACCATTTTGACGCAATTGAACCAGGTAGATATTACGCAAAAGCAGATATTCCAGATGGTTATAAATATCAATCAGGTGCTGAATTTGGTGCTGACGGAACAACAGGTTACTTCACTGTAGCAAGTGAACAAACACTTCGCAATGAGTTGAATCTAGGTCTAAGTACATCAAATAGCTCTGCAGTTAGCGGTAAAGTAACAGATGCAGCAACAGGCGCAGGACTTGCAAACACACGTGTTGAACTACGTGATGTACAAGGAAATCTAATTGACTCGCAACAAACAGACACAAATGGTAATTACAACTTCACAGCTCTAGCAGCAGGAAATTACTATACAAAAGTAGTAATCCCAACTGATTACAGCTTTGCGAGTGGAAATGGCTACGGTAACGATGGTAACAGTAACTACATCCAACTAGATGGTAGCAACTCATCAACTAGCTATTCTATCGCATTAAGAAAACAAGTAACAGACAGCTCTGCAATTAGCGGTAAAGTAACAGATGCAGCAACAGGTTCTGGACTTGCAAACACACGTGTCGAATTACATGACGTACAAGGAAATCTAATTGATTCACAACAAACAGACACAAATGGTAACTACAACTTCACAGGCCTAGCAGCAGGAAACTACTATACAAAAGTAGTGATTCCTAGCAACTATGATTTCGCAAGCAGTAACGGCTATGGTAGTGATGGTAACAGTAATTACATCCAACTTAATGGCGAAAACACATCATCAGATTACAGCATCGCGCTAAGAAAACAAGCCAACACAACGATTTCAGGTGTTATTAACACACCAAGCGGTCAAGGTGTCAGCGAAAACGTATCTCTTTACAGCGTAGACGGTACACTTGT
>NZ_JNFA01000004.1 GCF_000766865.1 Listeria booriae | reverse complement strand
CCTTTTGTGTCGTTGATTTCTAGTGCTAGTTCTGGAGAAATGCCGTTGATTTGGAGTTCTGTGATTTTAAGTTGTTGGAGGTTGTTTCTATCTCCTGTAGTTCCAACAAAACCAAAGAATACTTCGCTACCGCCAAACGTATCTTCCAGGCTTTGGACTTGGTAACTTCCAGTATAGCCACGATAGTTATAACTTAGTGTTTTTGTTGAAGCATTCCAATCGAATGTTACCTCGTGAAATTCACCGTCTTCAAAATAGGCGCCATTCGGTAAAACGTTGAGTGCTTTATGTTCAATGACTGGGCCTACTCCTGGCACTGTAATTGCGATATGCTCGTTCTTAGGTGTTACGTCTCTATCCCATGTTTCCCCATATTCTGAGCCGTCATTTATATACGTATCAATCTCCACAGCAAGTGCATTCTTAATGTATGATCCTCCGTATAAACCTAAAGCTCCACCATTCGCTGAAATTGCTGTATTTCCTCTAGGGTCGTTTTGCATGACAAAGGCCATTCCATCGGCACCATTAGGGTCTGTCCCCATAAATAAGTCTGCTTTCAAATGGAAGTTCTTTGTCAAATCCACTTTGTTAGAAGCATCTGACCATAACCCACCTGCTTGTCTAGGGCTATTCGGAGTAATTGTAACCATATTCTTGTCAATACTCGATGATTTCCCAGGTACCACAGAAAAATAATCCGTAACATCCGAAAAAGACCCCTGACCTTCTTCTTGACTACTTTTCAATTTACTTTCTGCTTTTGTTGCATACACTTGCTTACTTTCTGCTGCCATCGCGTGTGTTTGCATCGGTAAGTTGGCGCATAATAACAAAGCTGTTGTTGCGATGCCGATTTTTTTAATATTCATTCTTGAATTGCCTCCCAATATTTTAGTGTAAGACCTTTATCTAGCCTATCAAAATATTTTTGGGAAATGAATAGGATTCATTTATAGAATTGTGATTTTTTAGCGAATCTTTGTGTATTTTTGGACATAATTAGGAAGCTATTTAGGCACATGAAAAAGGAGCTGACAAGTGCCAACTCCTCTTTTTGTATTGGTTTTTAGATTATCAGCGCGGCGTGAAATAGGCGTATTGTTTGTACGTTTGTTTGTTATGTTTCACGATGATTTCTACTTTCACGCGGTAGCCTTTCGTTGCTGAACTGATATAGAATTTGTTTGCTACGCCAACTTTTCCGGAAATTTTTGTTTTCGTTGACTTATAGTAAATCGTGCCTGTGTACGCAGTGTTTTTCGGTACGCCTGATACGTTTAGCGTTACCCAAGTGCGTTGTTTTGGTGTTGTTGTGCTTAAGGATACTTTGACCGGATTCTTTACTGCGGCTTCGGCTTGGATTGCTGAAACGCCAGTAATTCCCGCTGAAACTGGTGAAAATACGACTAGAACGGCCATTAGAAATAAAGCTATTTTATTCTTCATTGACGTGATTCCCCTCTTTATTAAGTATAATTTTTAACAAACCAATACCAATTTATAGTACCACGATTTCCATACATTGCAAAATTTAAACAAAAAAAGAACCAGCACACGGCCAGTTCTTCGGATTTCTTTATGCGCTAAAGTAAAACAAATTTACTAACATTGCGATTACTGTTCCTAAAAGACAAATTCCGACTAATACGATTAACGTCCAAACTAACTTACGGTTCATTTATATCACCCCACGATTTATTTGTTACCGATGCAATTTTTATCTGTTATTTCACTCTATCTTACCATTTAAATGGCTTTTTTGCCAATCAATTAGGCGTTCGTAACTACTCATTAACTGTTCGGTCATTTGTTTGAAAATGGCTTTTAGTTCCTCATACATGACGACATTTTCCGGATTTGGCTGGTAGATTTGGCTTGGTGGTAATTTGTTCGGTAATGCGAATGTGGTTTGCTTGTTTAAGGCTTGCATGGCGAGAATTGCGGCGCCTAGGCTGGAGCCTTCAATCGTATGCGGGACAATGACTTCGCGGCGAAAGACGTCAGCGATGAGTTGGCACCAAATCGGATTTTGCGAAATGCCGCCTGTAACGTAAATTTTGTCGTGCGGATCGCTGATTACTTCGTATACATGGGCGAGATTAAACGCGATGCCTTCCAAAATTGCACGGATAAAATGCTCGCGTTTATGATTGATCGTTACGCCGATGAAACTGCCACGAATCTGATCTGTCCAGTACGGTGCGCGCTCGCCTAGCAAATATGGCTGGAAAAGCAAACCGTTTGCGCCAGGACTTGTTGTTTTTAAAGCATTGATAAAACTTGTAAAATCATGATTTTCGCGTTCGGATTTCGTGCCAAACTGTTCGAGTCCCCATGCGATGACTGCGCCGCCATTGTTTACCGCACCACCTTGGACAAAATAACCGTCCGCGACTCCATAGCAAAAGGTGCGTTGCCAATCATCGACGTGAAATTTTTTCGTGAGCTTGCGAACAGCACCGCTTGTGCCAACGGTTAATGTGACATCGTGTTCGCCGACAGAGCCTATACCCACATTGGCTAGCGCCCCATCGCTACTCCCAACGACGAAAATCGTGTTTTCCGCCATATGTAACTTGTTTTGCCATCTAGGCAGTACTTTTTGAAACGTCTTTGTTTCCGTCACTACATTTGGCAACTGAGTGGTTGTAATGCCTGTGATATCAAGGGCTAACGGTTCCCATTGATGTTCGACAATATTGTACAAGCCTGATGCTGACGCCAACGCCTCATCAATAACATATTCCCCAAACAACGCGTGCAAAACATAGCTTTTAATACCAATAAAATGTGCCGTTTTAGCCACAATATCGGGAAAATCGTCTTGTAACCAGCAAATCTTGGCGAACGGGCTCATCGGATGAATCGGCGTCCCTGTTTTTTCGTACACTTGATGTAGGTAAAAATCACGTTTCCGCCGTTCCAAAGCCTCGCTACTTCGGTTATCCGCCCAGGTAATGCAATTCGTCAACGGTTTGCCGTCAGCATCCACCGCAATCAAACTATGCATCGCCGCGCTAAAAGCCACTGCTTTCACCGATTCTGCATCCAGCCCTGAACTTGCCATCACCACATTCATCGCCGTCACGACCGCATCCAAAATCGCCTCCGGATCCTGTTCTGCCATCCCAGAATCGTCCGTTAAAAGCGGATAGCCTCGCGATTCCCGCGCTATAACCTCGCCGTTCCCGTCAAAAATCACCGCTTTCGTACTCGTCGTTCCGATATCCACTCCCATTACAAACACCGCATTGTCCATCCACGTCACCCTCAATTTTTCCTCATTTGTCCCCAATTATAACGATAAAAAAAGCGGAGTCAAGGTTTACCCCTCGAATCCCGCTTCCCATTTAATCATAAAGGCCAATCGTTCCCAAATAAAGCACACTGCCTATCCACAAAATAAGCAACGACGCAATCACAAAAAGCACAATCAATCCCGTCGAACGCTTCTCTTGCCTTGAAATAATACTCAAAAAACTACTAATGTAGCCTATCAAAAATAGCACGATGCAAATTCCTGCACCAATTTGCAATAATAATAAAAATGCATCTGAATTACTATTAAAAAATGCTCCTACTACTAAAAATAGCATTAATAAAAGTATACCGCTGATTGTAAAACGAAAACCTATTTTTGTTCGCCAAGTTATTGCCTTCAATATCTTTGCCTCCATTTCTTTTTTATTTATTATATCTTGTTAGGCAACATCTTTTCTTCAAAATCCGTTAGATTTACTGCTGCATATGTTACGATTTTGTGAACTAAAAAATGGCAGGAAGCATCATCACTTCCCGCCATTCTCTATTTATTGCACTATCAAACCGTTAGCAACTACAAGGTATTCATTCTGCGATACCATACTATAATTTGCTTTTGTCTTACTATCTGTTACAACAAGACGACCTGGCTCTTGATGCGTAATCTTGATTGTATAACTATCCTTAACTGGAATATCCAACGTTTCTGCTTTCTGCGTTACATCTCCAATAAACTCCTTCGCATATACGACTTTCCCCGAAGCATCGCTCACTTCTATACTCGCATAAACCGTTGAGAAATAATAATGTGGTGTCGTTGCTTTGATATCTACATGCATCACATTGTTCTCTTTATCTAGTTGAAGTGTGGCAAATTGATTGTCACTCAAGCCCTTAAATACAAAATCAATATTTTCGCTGTATATCTTAGATTTTGTAAAACGAGATGGCATCGGAATATCCGTCAATTCCTTCTTCACCAAACCATTTTCACTGATTTGATACACATTTCGATTCGGTAATCCAGCTTTTTCCACGTTATCCACCGTCATTTTCAAGCGTCCATTAGCTTCACGGTGATTAATAATCAAGTAATAGCCTTGCTCCAATTTAATTTTCTTGAGCACCGTTCCAAGATCTTCATTACCAATCATTGTATAGCTATAAACATCGCTACCATCTTGGTCTTTCACTTGAATCGACGCATATGGAGCCGTTTTGTCAAAATACACGTGTGGCTGTCCAGCGTTCTTCGCAAACGTTAATTCCATCTGCGACAAGTCAACGGACAGATTCGCAAAATTCCAATCGCCTAAGCCAAGAAATTTATACGTGAACAAATTGCCATCAATATCAGCTAAACTTAGCTTTGGAATACTGTCCTCTGCTACTTTTAGCAAGCCGTCTGATGTGACTTTATACGTTGCCTGTTTGCTCGTTACATATGCTTCTTTCGTATCTAGATTACTAAATAACAATCTGCCTTGATTTTCCCAATGCATAATCGTGATGTAATAACCTTGGTCGATTTTCAAATTATCCAGAGAACTCGCTACATTTCCGCGACCTTTGAAGTCTTTCGTGTACACAAGTTTTCCACGAGAATCATATAGTTTAATTGATGCGTACGTGTCGTCAATGTACCAGTGTGGCTCACCAGCATTTTGCTTCACTTGCATCTTCTTGTTCGTTAAATCTAAAAACATTGACGCAAAATGCCAATCGCCTAAACCATTAAATTTAAATTCAAAATTTTGTCCGGTAAGTTCATTTGGATTTGGTTTTGGTATCGTTGTCGTAGCTACTTTTTTAAGCCCATCAGCTGTAACAAGATACGTCGCTTCCTGATATGTTTCGTATCGTTCACCAGTTTGTTCATTCGTTGCAATCAAGCGTCCCGCAGATTCTTGGTGCGTTATTGTAATGAAATCGCCAACCGCAATGTTTACATTATTTTCTGATGCCGCAACATTTCCACGACCGTTAAAGTTCTTCGCAAAAACTTCTTTGCCCTTGCTATTTGTAATTTTCACCGTTGCGTATGTTCCTGCAAAATACCAATGTGGTTCGCCAGCATTTTGCGTTATTGTTGCTTTGTTAGTCTCTAAATTAACACGGAGGTTCGCAAAATTCCAATCACCTAAACCATTCATTTGGAACCTGAAACGATCTCCACTCAGAATCGTTTGTGAACTGTCATTTTTAATCGTCAATATATCTGCGTAGTTTTTTTGATATTTGATTTTATCTGTGTCTGTATCGGGTAAATAACTAATCGCTTTTTTCAGATTCGTTTTCAGACCAGCGTTATCTTCATTCTTGATGTTGCTGTCATTACGAATGAGTTCTGCTGCTGCGACTAACTTTGCTTTGTAATTCGCTAATGCATCCTGGTCTGTTACGCCGGTCACATTACTTACCAAACCATATTTCGTCACTTTAAAAGTCTGGATCATTGACGTATTTACTAGTCTGGAAGGAGCACCTTGAATGCTAAAACGATCTGGTTCTTTATGCATGATTTTGATTGTATAGCCAGGTTTGATTGTCGTTTCGAAGTTCCCTGTTTCGGTTTTATCGCCGTTCATCACTTTCTTGAATACCGATTGGTTTTGTTCATTTAGTACTTCAATCGATGCGTATTCACTCGTGAAGTAAGAATGGGGCGCACTGCTTGTAACACTAAAATTCAGACTTCCTTTTTCAGGATCAACTGTCGCAATCGCAAAAACACCATCGCTTAGTCCTTTAAAAATCATTTTTTGTGCTGCAATTCCTGATGTTTGAAGTTCGTTCATCGCAATCGTTGTCGTATTTTCAAAATCGGAAACAGCTAAATAATTCGTTGATGGCTCATAAAAACGATTAACTCCTGTTGGTATATCTAATGAATAAATTCCGACTGGCATATTTTTAATCGTTACCTTTGGTGTTGTAATCTTAATTTCGCGTAGTACGTCCGCACCATCTTTAATACGTAACGTTTTCCCTTTCAATTGGGTGAAATCATTGATTGTAAATTGGATAGTGGCAGTGTTATTCCACTTGTATTTCTCAAGTTGGCTGTTGCTCACTAATCCCCATTTGCTGTCTAGGTTAATGTCTTTGCGCGCTTTTTTCAAATTATCACCTGAAAGTAGAGCAGCTATCGGATAAACGGCTTTGTTACCAGAATATAGATTCTCTGCTTTTTGTTTCACCGACAATGATCCTTGAACGAGTTCCAAGTATGGCGTGAAATCATAGTGACTCGTTTCCCCGAAATACTTACTCATTAAATCTAACAATTGAGCGTTGTCCGGAACTGTTTTCGCGTTGGAAGCTGCACGGTATGCTTGATTGAAATGCGCAAATGCATCATCCCCCGCCTTATCCTTCATCAGTGTTAACATGTATAACTTGCTACGTAAATCCCAATTGTTCACCGGTGTCTTGGTCGTAAATACATTTTTCTCAAAATTGGTTTCTATCCCAGCCACATTCCCTGTATAAAGCCAACCGCTATAGTAATCGGTTCCGAGCATCTTTTTCTGCATACTATCTGCATAAAGATTATTCCATACTTCCCCTGTTCCAAACGTTGCATCATTCATAAAGTTTCCTTGGTAGCCATGTCCAATCTCATGGAGGCCGCCCCAACCAGGTTTAAGCCAGAAGCCAATAACAGAATCGCTTGTCTCCGCCGTATAAGAACCGCCATAGTATGCTGCTCCTGCTCCATGTTTGTCTGCTTTAGCAAAGTAACGGTTAGTTATATTTTTGTCCGTCGCTTTTTCTGGAGTGAACGAAAGTCCCTCGAGTTTATTGTATGTTTCAAAAAGTGTATCGTAATAAGCTAGTAGCCCATTTATCGACGTAAAGTCATCCATTTTTTTCAGATAGGCTTTATCTTTCATAGGAACAAGGATTTGGATATATTTATTGCCTACTAAGCCAAATCCAGCATTTGATTGATCCCATTTACTAAAAAATGCTGTCTCGTTATCACCTTGATTGTAAATCGGCAAATCAATCGCCGTATCGCTTACTTTGTACTCTATAACTGGCGCATCTTTTGTGAAAGTAGTTCTGATGAATGGTACCGATTCGCTATTCGCCGTTACCTTCACCCATGAACTGCCGACTGTAGAATAGCTTTCCGTTTTACTATCATCATTTAATAATTCTAATGATACATTTCCTGTGTAGGCTACATTCGTCTGTCTAATCTCGATAGTCGCGTTTTTAGGAAGTATCACTCCTAGATTCTGGCGATCATGGTCTATCCCTTTCGATAGTCCTTGCGTTCGCATCCATGTTGGGTTTTCCAACGTGTACAGTTTCTTCTCCACCACCGTCGCGGCATCTACTTTTAATCCTAATGTCGTAACGATGCTTAACACCGCCACCATGAAAACAAATGCTACAATTTTTCCAATCTTGTTCTTCTTCATTTTTTCCATTTCCTTTTTTCCTCTTTTCTAATATTTTTGTGCTCCTTTAAAATAAAACAGAATTTTCAATCTAAATAACGAAGATTTATTATCCAGTTTTATTGATTCGCAAAAAAATACTGAGATCTTAACTTACCGAACTATCGTAGCATACTTTTTTGCTTATTTTAATCCCCACTGTTTTAGCATTTTTATTAATTAAATCTATTATTTTTCAACAATTTTGTGAACAAATGTAAATTTAACACACCAAACCTGACTTGGCGTAGTTTCTTGATTTAATTATAATCGATTTGCGATTACTAGTCTCAGACTACAATTGAAATTTTTAACAATTCCTATCAAACCACATCTTTGTTATCCCGCCGCGCCTTGTAGTATACTTAACCTGTATGCTAAAAATAGCAATTGCGAAAGGAAGATAATATATGAAATCACGTGCAGCAGTGGCCTTTGCGCCTGGAAAACCTCTTGAAATCGTTGAAATTGACGTAGAGGCTCCGAAAAAAGGAGAAGTTTTAGTTAAAATTACAGATACGGCGGTTTGTCATACGGATGCGTACACCTTGTCCGGTGATGACCCTGAAGGCGTTTTCCCAGCGGTTTTAGGACATGAAGGTGGCGGTATTGTCATCGAAGTTGGGGAAGGCGTGACGAGTGTTGCTGTCGGCGACCACGTTATTCCGCTTTACACGGCCGAATGTGGTGAGTGTGAGTATTGTACTTCAGGCAAAACGAATCTTTGTCAGGCGGTTCGCGAAACGCAAGGAAAGGGCTTAATGCCAGACGGGACAACGCGTTTTTCTTACAACGGAGAACCGATTTATCATTACATGGGCACAAGCACGTTCAGCGAATACACAGTGATTCCTGAAATTTCACTTGCCAAAATCAATCCAGAGGCTCCTCTTGAGAAGGCTTGTCTGCTCGGTTGCGGCGTAACAACTGGAATTGGAGCGGTACATAACACCGCGAAAGTACAAGCTGGGGATACAGTCGCTGTTTTTGGACTTGGCGCGATTGGTCTTGCGGTGATTCAAGGCGCTGTGCAAGCTCATGCCGGACGAATTATCGCAATCGATACGAATCCAGATAAGTTCACGCTAGCTAAAGAGATGGGCGCGACGGAATTTGTGAATCCGAAAGATCACGCGCGGCCGATTCAAGAAGTGATTGTGGAGATGACGAATGGTGGCGTGGATTTTAGTTTTGAGTGTATCGGAAATACCGATGTGATGCGTTCAGCGCTGGAATGTTGCCATAAAGGCTGGGGCGAGAGCGTGATTATTGGTGTTGCCGCGGCTGGAAAAGAAATTAGTACGCGTCCTTTCCAACTTGTGACTGGTCGTGTGTGGCGCGGTTCTGCTTTTGGTGGCGTGAAAGGGCGCAGTGAATTGCCAGGCATGGTGGAGCAAGCGATGAAGGGCGAGATTAAACTCGATCCGTTCATTACGCATAATTTGCCGTTTACAAGTATTAACGAAGCGTTCGACTTATTGCACAAAGGGGAATCGATTCGGACGGTGCTTTCCTATGACTGAAAAACTGGAATTGCTGGAGGAACATCGTGTATTTGATGGGACGCAACGGAAATATCAACATCATTCCGAGACGCTACATTGCGCGATGACGTTTAGTCTGTTTTTGCCAAATGTGGAAAAATTTCCGAACCCGTCGCTGATTTGGTGGCTTTCCGGCTTGACGTGTACGGATGACAATTTCACGCATAAAGCTGGAGCTCAGAAAAAAGCGGCGGAGCTTGGTTTGGCGTTGATAATGCCTGATACGAGTCCGCGTGGTGAGACGGTGGCCGATGATGCGGATTGGGATTTAGGGCAAGGCGCTGGATTTTATGTGAATGCGACGCAGCAACCTTGGGATGCAAACTATCAGATGTATGATTATATCGTGACGGAATTAACGGCGATTGTGCGCGAGACGCTTGGTTTGACTGGTTCGGAATCGATTATGGGGCATTCGATGGGAGGCCATGGTGCGCTTGTGATTGGCTTGCGAAACCCAGATCGTTTCCACGCAATTTCAGCGTTTTCGCCAATTGTGAATCCGAGTGATGTTCCGTGGGGTATAAAAGCTTTTGACGCGTATCTTGGCGCGGATAAGCAAGCTTGGGCTTCGTGGGATGCTTCGAAGTTGTTGGCGAGTCATGACGGTAAACCTGTACCAATTTTGCTCGATCAAGGTACTGCTGATAATTTCCTACATGTGCAATTGCAACCTGAAAATTTGATTGCACCGGAAGGTTATCCACTAAAAATTCGCATGCAAGATGGTTATGACCACAGCTATTATTTTATCGCGAGTTTTATCGACGAACATTTGGAATTTCATCAGAAACATTTATAATACAAAAAGAACCGCTGAAGCTAGACTTCTAATCTAACTTTAGCGGTTCTTTATGACTTCCAGTTTTCAAATGAATAGCAAGCAATAAGGAGCGTATATTAACTCCCATTGCTTGCTATTTGTTATTTGCTAAACGCTGCCGATAGGTCACTTGTCATGAGTTTGTTACTATTTTTCGCTTGAACTTGGACGCTTGAAGCGTTTGGTGCGACGTAAACCTTGAATGTGAAGCTTCCATCTTGATTGCTAGTCATAGAACTAATATTCATCGCTCTGACTGCTGCACCATCTTCATAAACTGTAATACTTTCTGTTCCTTTTGGTGCAGTTCCAGTGATATAGTTGCCCTCTATTTTATTTAATTTTGGAGCTGTTAGTTTCACTGTCGCTGCTCCTGTAACAACTGTGCTTGCTACACGTGATGTACTATAACCACCAGTACTATCTTTAATTTCAATCTTAACAACGGTTCCTGCTACCTGTTTGCCGATACTTGATTGGAATTTGCCATCTGCTGCAATCGTACCGGTTTTACTAGCTACACCATTAACGCTAACACGGAAAATTGTCGCTGATCCTGCTGTTACAGAACCTTTGATAGAATCGCTATCTACAGTCATTCCTTCAAGAACTGGTTTTTCATCGTTAGTAATAGTGACTGTTTTTCGTACCATTTCAGTTGTACTCTCATAGCCTATCACTTCGATTTTTGCTCCTGCTGTGAGGAGACTATCTGTTGCAATGGTATAAGTCCCGTCTGCGTTAACTTTCCCAGTTTTCTTCACGATACCGTCCACTGCTAAGCGCACAATCGTAATTCCACTTCCCACGGTTCCAGTTATGTTTGCCGTTTTTAATGTTGTATCGTTCGCTGTAAGATTATATGAAGCATTCAATATACTTTCGGCCTTATCTAATTCTTTTTGCATATTGGCTTTTACCGTTGCATCTTGAACTACGTTAATCAGACTTTGAACGTAATCAATCGTTTTTTGAGTAGTTGTTGGTTTGAGTGTATTCGTATTTGGCTCATTGTCTTTAAAGAGATCTAATACTGCATTTGTTGCCATTTGTTTTGCCAGTGCCTCGTTTGCTCCTGGGACAAGTGGCTTCAAATTATGACTAACCTTCACTGTTTTTCTCACGACCTCAGATGTACCATTGTAGCCTACCACCTCTACTGTCGATCCTTGCGTGATAAAATTCTCTGTTGCAACGCTAAAAGTGCCATCTGTATTTACTGTTCCAGTTTTCTTCACAACGCCATCAATTGCTAAGCGGACCGTTGTAACACCTTTGCCTACTTTTCCTGTGATTGCTGTTGATGTGATGTCCGCATCGTTCGGTACTAAACTGTAATCAGCCACCGTATCTTTTAATTTCAATAAGTCTTTGGCGCGCTCGATATCTACTTGCATGTTGGCTCTTACAGTTGCATCCACCACTCCATCTACTAGTTTTTGCACCGCATCAATCGCTTGTTGATCCGTTGTCGATTTAAGCGTATTGGTACTTGGATTATTATTTTCAAATAGTCCTAACACTGCATTGCTTGCGACAAAATTAGATGTTGGCGTTGCGGATGGAGCTGGAGCCGGTGTCGTTGGTGCTGGTGTCGTCGGCGCTGGTGTCGATGTGCTGGTTAAAAGGTTTTGTGCCAGTTGTACATTTGCTAGCAGCGCTGTTTTTTGCGGAGAATCTGTTAACTGATTTACTAACGCTTTGGCCGCATCAATCGCACTTTGTGTTACCGTAGATTTAATTGCCCCACTTGTCTGTAGGTTATTAACAAATAAATCACTAACAGCCCCATTCGCAGTATTAAATTCTTTTTGTAATGCTCTAGCGTTGTTATCATCGAACTCCCATTGCATCGCATCTAAAAGATCCATTAGACGGTCTCGTTCGTAAGATGGAGCTACATTCTGCGCAGCGGCATACGCTACATCTATGTCAGCTTGTGTGATTCCAGAAGCTAGATGGAGAAACAATGTATTCTCATACAGGTTATAAACTTTTTGTCCAAAATCCTGAAGACCTGTTCCAAAAGTACCTACAAAATCCGTAGCAGTCAAAACAGCATTATTTTGTTCTACTATTTTTCCGTCTGGCAAGATTACATTGATATTCATCGTCGAATTTTTACTAAATTCTTGGTAGGTCATATAGATAGATATACTCTGCGCTACTCCAGCGGCTGTCGTTGAATATTGCTTGTCAATCGTGCCATCTGGAAGAGTGGTTTGCAAACCATATCCTTTAGGTAGTTTAGTTATATCAACCACTAAATAAACACCATTAAAGCTAATCGTTGGCAAATAATTAGAAACATTCGTTTTTGTAAACGTCAAATAGGGCATTTGTGTTGTTGGCGCAGTGTACTTCGGCGCTATGGCTAATACTGCTGCTTCTACTGGTACTTCTGAAAGTACATTGAATGGCATTGCGATACTTGCTCCTAAAATAGATATAATTGTTAATGAGCTTACGACTTGTTTCTTCATGTGATGTGTTCCCCTTTCGACTATCGGTTCGTTTTTTATACAAAACTTTTACAGCGGCCTTCTCTTCTAACTTGAGAAGGCCGCTGTAACTAGTTTATTTTGTGAATGTTGCTGATAGATCACTATTCATGCGTTTGTCGCTATTTTTTGCTTGTACTTGTACTTGTGATGCACTTGCTGCTACATACGCTTTGAATGTGAAGCTACCGTCTGGATTTACAGTCATTGTGCTAATGTTTTGTGTTCTTACCGCTACACCATCTTCATAAACTACGATGGATTCTGTTCCTTTTGGTGCTGTTCCAACGATGTAACTACCGTCCATGTTAGTTAGTGTTGGTGCTGCTAATTTAGCAACCGCTGATGGAGTTACTGTAACACTTGCTGTACGGTATGAGTTGTAACCTGCGCTGTCTCTAACTTCAATTTTAACTACAGTTCCTAGTGGTTGTTTACCAATGCTAGATTGGAAAGTTCCGTCTGCTGCAATAGTTCCTGTTTTCGTTGCAACACCATTGATGCTTACGCGGAAACCTACTGCTGATCCTGCTGTGACAGATCCTTTAACTGTATCATCATCAACTGTTAAAGCGCTCAATACTGGTTTTTCATCATTGACAATATTAACTGCTTTGCGAACCATTTCTGTTTTATCTACATAGCCTACAACTTCCACTTTTGAGCTAGGTTTGATAAGGTTGTTAGTTGCAATGCTGTATGTGCCATCTGCGTTAATTTGACCAACTTTTACAATTGTACCGTCGATTGATAGACGTACTGATGTGATTCCAGCTCCAACTGTTCCTGTTACTGTCGTTGCGCTTAGGCCTACATCATTTGTTGTTAGGTTCAACGCTGCGCCTAGTACTGTTCCTGTAGCTATTGGACCTTTATTTCCTTTAGCATCGACAGGACGAACTTCAAATGTGTCGCCAACTTTCAAGCCAAAACCTTGTGCGTAAAGTTTGAACTCGCCATTTGTTGGAGTGGAGATTTTTGAGCGAACGCCGTTGATATAAAGCTCTACTGTTGCTGTGTTTGCATCTACTTTACCTGTAACGTACTCATCTGTAATGTGGTATGCATCCAAGACTGGTTTTGTCAACGCTGTGTTTTTAGCATCTAGTAACTCTTGCGCACGGTTTAAGTCTTTTTGTAATGCTGCTTTTACTGTTGGATCTGTTACTGCGTCTACTAATGCTTTTGCTGCATTAATTGCCGCTTGGTCTGTAGTGCCTTTGATTGCGTCTGTTGCTGGTGTATTGTTGTTAAATAGTTCATTCACTGCTTTTAGCGCCGCATCTTGTTTCGCTTTTTCTGCTGCCGCCGCTGCAGTTTTTGCGTCTAGTAATTCTTGCGCGCGGTTTAAATCTTTTTGTAATGCTGCTTTTACTGTTGGATCTATTACTGCGTCTACTAATGCTTTTGCTGCATTAATTGCTGCTTGGTCTGTGGTGCCTTTGATTGCGTCTGTTGCTGGTGTATTGTTGTTAAATAGTTCATTCACTGCTTTTAGCGCCGCATCTTGTTTCGCTTTTTCTGCTGCCGCCGCTGCAGTTTTTGCGTCTAGTAATTCTTGCGCGCGGTTTAAATCTTTTTGTAATGCTGCTTTTACTGTTGGGTCTGTTACTGCGTCTACTAATGCTTTTGCTGCATTAATTGCCGCTTGGTCTGTGGTGCCTTTGATTGCGTCTGTTGATGGTGTATTGTTGTTAAATAGTTCATTCACTGCTTTTAGCGCTGCATCTTGTTTCGCTTTTTCTGCTGCCGCTGCTGCCGCATTTTTTGCATCTAGTAATTCTTGAGCTCGATTTAAATCTTTTTGTAATGCTGCTTTTACTGTTGGATCTGTTACTGCGTTTACTAAGGCTTTCGCTGCATCAATCGCGGCTTGGTCTGTTGTTGGTTTAATTGCATCGGTTAATGGTGTGTTACTGTTAAATAGTTCATTTACTGCTTTTAGCGCTGCATCTTGTTTCGCTTTTTCTGCTGCCGCTGCTGCATTTTTTGCGTCTAGTAGGCTTTGTGCTTTGTCTATGTCTTTTTGTAAGTCAGCTTTTACTGTTGGATCGCTCACTTTGTTTACTAAATCTTTCGCTGCATCAATAGCTGCTTGGTCTGTTGTTGTTTTGATACCTGTTTTTGTTGAATCTGTGAATAATGCATCTACTGCACTTTTTGCTACATCTTGTTCGTCTGAAGCAAAACTTCCGCCAACGATTTTACCAGTTGCTCCTGTCTTATATGAATTAATGAATTGCATATTATTTGATGTCAAATTCGTTTGAGTCACGCCTTTTAAATAACCTGATAGCGTAAACTGAGCATCGAACATCCCTGGGTAAGTTGCAGTTGGTTTAGGGTTCATAACCGTTCCACGATCCCACGTACTAACACCTTGACTTGATTGCAAAATGACATTTGCTGGTGTAGGGTACGAGCCCAGTACCGAACCTTCGGGATTAAAGTTTGTTAGCGAGAAATTAGATCCTTGCGCTAGCTTAATCGTACTACCTGCATTTATCGTACCTTGAGTCCCCTTACTTTCTACTTCAAATGTTGCTCCTGATTCCACATAAATACCACCACCAACTGTTAATATCGCTTCTTCCACTGTGTCACCTGCAATAGCTTTTAGAACACTACCAGGTTGGAAATACATGGAACTATTATCAAGTAGAAGGATAGCTTGATTTAGATCAGATTTCAAATCCATGTTCCCCTCATTGATAAGCTTAGTATTAGCAGCTCCATAAATGGATATTCCTTTTGACCGAGTTGTTAAAGTTGCATTTTTTCCTACATTTAATGATCCTGATGCCGTTAACAGATGGATAGGTATTCCAGCAATCGCATTAAAATATGCCGTTGCATTATCCTTGATTGTTAAGTCTTTTCCTTGATAAACTTCTTGTGTTGTCGAATTACTGGTGACAGTTCCATCAATAATTAGATGTCCAGTTGGTAAATAAATCATCTGTAAACCACTGTGATCTACATTCTTATAGGTAACTTCTAAGTTGTTAACATCACCCCAGAACAGCCCGTAAGCATCTGTATTCGTTATTCTTACATCTTCCATTAACGCTACAGTACCTGCCGTAGTAAGTCTAAGCTGTTTGCTATTAGCATTTAATATATGATTATTACCGTGAATATTTTTTGTTGTCATCGTTATATTTGTTGTTGCTCCGATTGTAATATCCGCATTGAGATAGATATCTGTAACAGCCACGCTGGTAAGGGCAGCTTGTAGTTCAGGCCAAGTACTAACTGTTACACTGTTAGTAGGAACAGCTTGTATACCTACTGTGTTCTCTGCTGCAAATACATTATATGGT
Organism: Listeria booriae; assembly: GCF_000766865.1. Classification (GTDB taxonomy): domain Bacteria; phylum Bacillota; class Bacilli; order Lactobacillales; family Listeriaceae; genus Listeria_A; species Listeria_A booriae. The sequence goes on along the minus strand of NZ_JNFA01000004.1, from coordinate 96,898 downwards.
ACAGTGGCTAATAATTGACTTCCTACAATAGTTGCTACTAGGGCGATACTTGTTCCTTTTTTCAATAAATCTTGTTTTTTCATGTTTTATAAAACACTCCTATAGTTTAATTTACACCTTCATTATTAGGTGCATGTTGTTACTCTCAGAAATTAGTGCAACAATGCTTTACACATCGCTACGTGGAAAAATTACTTCGTGAATGTTACCGATAAATTACCGTTCGGATGTTAGTTGCTATTTCCAACTCACACTTGAACGCTTGTTAAAACTGGGTCTTACATATTGGTTTTGTTACTAATACAGAATTTTCACTGAATCTTCAAAATGATGTGGCAATTATTTTTCCAAAATCGATACGGTTGTAAATACACTTACAAGTTTTTCATATTGATTTCATGACCTCTTTCATTTTTCAAATTTTGTTTCTTATACTACTAAGGCTTTTACACCTTAATCCGGAGGTCTGAACGCTGCCTTTCTAAGTTGTTTCTCTCCCTCACCTCCTTGACTTAAGTTTAACAAATCTAATTGTCAGTTTTTTTCTGGTTTTTATTCTCACATTTTTCTTTTATGACAATTTCATGAACTTTCGCTGTTTTTCATGAAAAATATATGATTTTTTTCATACTATTTTCAATTTTTATTACAAGTAGACGCAGATAGTTGTGAGTACCCTCATACATGTTAAATCGTCATTTAGGGTGATTGGATAATATGATTATTGAAAATTGATGCTATCATGAGAATAATGTTTTTTTATAGCTAATTGCAGCGTTCTCGTTTCTTTTAATAAATGCTGGTCTGAGAAAAGCCAATGAAGATTTGTTTGCTTTTGGTATCAGTTATTCTGCCATCGAACATTCCTATTTCTTGCACATTGCAGTTTTTAGAAGTGTTCCATGGCTCTTGCTTCAACTATATTGCGCTGACAACACCTCCTTTATTGGTTTTTAAAACAGTTTCCAGGGCCTTGCTTACATATTCTAATTCCTCTTGCGTTAAATTTGATCCTGATGGTAAGCATAGTCCTTTACGAAACAGCTGCTCACAGACTGCTTCTTCTCCTTGAACATGTTCATAAAATGGTGTTGCTGCAAAAACTGGCTGTGAATGTAGTGGTTTCCATAGTACGCGTGTTTCTATGCCTAATTTTTGCATTTTGTCCATCACATCATACGGGGTCATATCTGTTTTGTCGATGTCTAATGTGATAGTGCTAAGCCAATGATTAGAGACTGAATTCGGAAGTTCTGGCATCATTTCTACTTCTTGTATATGTTTCCATTGGTCTGCATAAAATCGGAAATTATTTTGTCTAGCTGCAATGCGATCGTCCAAAACTTCCATTTGAGCCCGACCAATTCCAGCTAAAATATTACTCATTCTGTAGTTATAACCAATCTGTTCATGCTCGTAATGCAGCGCTTTTTCTTTGGCTTGTGTTGCTAAGAATACTGCTTTTTCAATCATCTTAGGGTCTTTAGCTACAAGAGCGCCGCCGCCAGATGTGGTAATAATTTTGTTACCATTGAAAGAATAAATACCGAAGTCACCGAATGTGCCGCTTTGTTGTCCTTTATAAGTAGAGCCCAATGATTCTGCTGCGTCTTCAATGATTGGAACACCGTAGGATTCGCAAATAGTGACTAGTTCGTCCATTTTGGCGCTCTGTCCATATAGATGCACAATGATAACGGCTTTTGGCAGTCGATGTTCTTTTTTGGCATCAGCTAACGCACGTTCTAATGCTTGAGGTGACATATTCCATGTTTCTGGCTCGGAGTCAATAAATGTCACGTCCGCCCCTAAATATTTGATTGGGTTGGCGCTCGCAATAAATGTGAAGGAAGAGCAGAAAACCATGTCACTCTGACCGACTTCCAGTAAACGCAGAGCCAGATGAATGGCCGCTGTACCAGAACTCGTTGCACAAACTGCTGATGCGCCTGTGTACTGTTTAATTTTCTGTTCGAATTCTGTTACATTGGGTCCCAGTGGTGCGATCCAATTAGTATCAAACGCTTCTTGAATATAATCCTGTTCCTTGCCACTCATGTGGGGTGTTGATAGTAAAATTGCTTTATTCATCGCTTTAACCTCTTCCTTTGTTAAATTCATTGCCACTAGCTCAATCCGTCTGAGTTTCTATTCTCGTTCCTTGAAACTTCTCTGTAGTCACGTGGTCATCTTGACTAATATCCGCACTACCAAGCACTTTGCCAATCGTTTGAATAAAGATTTTCACATCAAGCTTCGCCGAATAGTGTTCTACATAATAGATGTCCCAAGCAAATTTGGCTTCCCAACTGATGGCATTGCGACCATTTACTTGTGCGAGGCCAGTAAGCCCTGGTCTTACGTCGTTTCTTTTGCGCTGTTCTTCGTTGTACAGATCGTTATACTCCATTGGAAGTGGGCGCGGACCAATCAGACTCATATCACCTTTTAACACATTCCATAATTGCGGTAACTCATCTAGACTGTATTTCCTTAAAAATAGCCCAAACGAGGTCAATCGCGCTTCATCTGGTAACGGTTCGCCCCACGAATCAAACAATTGTCGCATCGATTTCAGTTTGTAAATTCGAAATGCCTTCTGATTCTTTCCAGCTCGTTCACTTACATAAAACGGTGCTTCTTTATATAAAAGATAGAAAATCAACGCACAACTTAGCACTGGTAAAATCGCGATAATACCTATACCAAAAGCAATCACAATATCAACGAGACGCTTCATATCCGCCTGCTCCTTTCACTAAAATATCATGCATGCGACCTGCCAAACGCTCAGCATCATACGCTTCACTTAGTCGCTTACTTGCTTGCTGCGCTTTTTGATAAAGCACTTTGTCCTGCGCCATCTCTTCAATAAAGCGACAATATCCTGCCTGATCTGCGTATAAAAAGCCTTCTCCCGCGCCGCTTTTCACTAAAACATCATGTTGCCAACCTTGATAATTCAAAATCACCGGCAACCCCGCTGCTAAAAAGTCGAAAAACTTATTGGCGCTATTGTCCCAAAGAATTCGCGCGTCCTTCACTGTCATCGCGCCCAGATCGCAACATTTCATAAAACTCTGCACTTCTTTCTTCGGCATTTCATCAAGGATTAGCACATTTTCCAAGCCCTGTTCCACGACCTGATGTTGCAATGCCGCTTTTTCTGAGCCTTCACCGATGAGTACAAAACCAATATGCGATTTATCTTTCAATTCGCAGGCTGCATTAAGCAAGTGTTGTAATCCGTTCACTTCACCCATCGTGCCTGGATGTATGACGACAAAACGATCTCTTACCCACGATTTCACTTTGAGAGCAGTTGGTGTTTTTGCAACAATTTGTTTCATAGACTCATTATTTGCAAGGTTTTCCACGACATGTACTTTCTCACTGACCACACCTTTTGCGACGATATTTTCCTTCATGGCGGGCGATAATGCTACAACTTCTGCTGCATGTTTATACAGTTGTTTCTCTAAATAAGACAGTATGCCTATTAAAAAGCGATTTTTTAAATAACCTAATTTCACGGGGACATCTGGCCAAACGTCGCGAACTTCAAATACAAACGGGACTCTCTTCATTTTGCTGAGCGCTAACCCAACCAAGCCTACTGTGAGTGGCGTTGATGTTGCATAAATCACATCAACATGTTTTTGCTTCATACCTAATTTGAAACTTCCTGTCATGAATTGCACAAATGCTTGAATTCGGCGCCACTTGCTCATTTTTTGGTCGTATTTTGTTGCGGTAGACACGACTTCGAGTCCTTCTGCCGTTGTTTCACTCGTTCCTGTACCGGTGATGAGCGTAACGCTATCGCCTTGTTTCAAGAAGAATTTCGAAAACTCATAGGACCTTGTCGCGCCTTTTTCTTTCTGAAAATGTTGATGTAGATACAATATCTTCAAAATGACTTACTCCTTTAAATTCCGTCATATAATTCGCCTAATTTGCGTTCCTCAACCGACCAATTGAAGTTAGCGACATGCTGTTTATAGCCATTCGCGCCGAGTTCTGCTTGCGTTGATGGATTATCTAGCAACACCTGAATTTGTGATGCTATCTCATTTGGAGACAACGGGTCTACTACATATCCACTTTTCGTTTCCTCCACTAATCGTCCATACGACTCAAAATTAGACAGGACATAAGGCAGAGAAACCGACATATATTCAAAAACTTTTGTTGGTAGTGATCGTAAATAATTTGCTTCTGGATGAAGTATTGCCAAACCAATATGAGATTTCGCATAATAGGTCATCAACTTGTGCAAGTCCAAGCGTCCAAGTAGCTTTACTTCGTCTTCTAAATCATGCTTTTGAATAAATTGTTCTGCGTATATTTCCAATCGTTGCGGTACTTTTCCAATAATCAATAACTGAAAATCATTATTTGCTTTTTTTAAAAGTTTCGCGACTGCTAGCATCTCTTTAAAACCACGTATCTCGTGAATTGCTCCTGCATAAATCAGCGTTTGCTTCTCATACTTCAACATGTCAGTTGGCTCTTGCAAAAATGGATAATTGTAAATGTCCATCTGTTTCGTCGTCAATGATTCGTAATTTTCCTTATAATACTTCTCTGCATAAATCACTGCATTCATTTTTTGGAGCATCTTTTTTTCCGTAGTAGAAACAACTCGAAGTAACCATTTTGGCATTCTCATCTTGCCAATCTTTTTTCCTTTCAAAACTGCCGGAAAATCTTCATGCATATCGAAAATTACTTTTTTTCGGTGTTTTCTTTTTAGCAAATAGCCGAGTGGTAATAATTCTGGATCGTGTATGTGAATTATTTCTGCGTTAGAACGTTTAGCGATTTTATAAAGTTGAAGCCATGTTTTCCACCTCTGAGGTATACTTTTTGGTGCAAATGTAACCACGCGTAAATTCGGAATATCGCCTTCATACACATGATTACTGGCCACCGCATAAAGCGTTACGTCATAGCCTAAACGAGCCAAACTCACAGCCTCTTTATGGAAAACACGCGTATCATTCCATGGATGAACTGAACTCATTATTAACACTTTTTTCATTATTCGCTTGCTCCTTTCATCCTCAATGTTCGAATAAAACTGCGTTGCGTAAGGGCAACTAAAACGCCATATACTACAATCCCGATTCCAACAAGTAACAGAAATGCCACTAGCGGCGAGAAACTCAATTCTGGTTTCACGTAGTAGAGCACGATTCCCATCACGCTAGCATTGAAGACGATGAGTAGATGTTGCTTTATCAGTCTATGTTGCCCATCGATTCGCCCAATCCGTTTTTCAAGTAATCGATAAGCAAACCAAGCCGATGCAAAATTCATAAATCCGGGGATAACAAGTACCGCATAGATATTAAAAATCGGGGTTAAAGCTAGGAGCAACAAAACATTTCCGAAGATTGTAAAAATAGAAATTCGCGAGGGCATTTTAGTATCACCAAGGCTAAAGTAAACTCGGTAAATAAAATCTCGTAGTACTAAACCTGGTAAGCCAATGCCTAGCATCGTCATAAATAGCGTTACTTGTTGCGTGTCTGCTGCGGTAAATGCGCCTCGTTCAAAAAGTAATGCCGTAAGCAAGTCCCCGATAGTCATAATCCCAACGACGAGCGGAATGACTAGCATGTTCGTAACGATGGTGTACTTGATGAACAGTTCTTTTCCAACTTCCACTGTTTTAGCAAAAACCCGAGACATCGATGGATAAACAAGTGTCAAAATATTAACGAGAACTAGCGCCTGAATTATACTCAAAATCTGGTTAGCATAGCCTAGCGTTGCAACATAACCCTGACCTAAAAAGCTAGCGAGAGTCGTTGAGAAAAGCAGTGAGATTTGAAATACAATCGAGTTAAAAACAACCGGCCCTGTTTGGCGTACCAACTTGTGAAAAATTCGGTTTCCCCATTTAAATTGGATGCGAAATGAGAAACCCCGGTTTTTGATGAGTAGTATCGTAGCTTCGACCATAAAGGAAATTGTCAAAAATAAACTGACTAGCAAAATAGATGGATTTTTCGCAGTGACAATGTAGACTCCGCTAAAAATGGTGCTACAAAAAGTCGCTATTTTAGCAGTTAGAAAGTCGTTCTTCACCTGCCTGAATGCTGTTAAAACGGTAGTCAGAACACGATAAATTTGCGCAACACTCAAAATCATAATGACCGATAATGTCAATGTTAATGTTTCTGATAAGCCAGATTGATTTTTCAATATCCAAGATACACTTCCAATGCTTATTCCTACTGCCACTGCGATTCCCAGCAACAGAAAGCTAACATACGTATTTATTGCCGCCCGCTCGGCCACACTATCGCCACGCTTCGTCAGAAACGGAATGAGTACCGTAATAATAGCGGGTATCGCCAAATTCGTAATCGATACTGTATACGTGTTCGCTAAATTGTATGCATCGACTTCTGCACCCATACCGAAAATTTTTGCGATAAAAGCGTTTTTTATCAGTCCGACAAACTGGGTGGCAATCGTCAATAGGATCATGAGCAGGAATGGTTTTATTAATTTGGAAGTCACTAGTCAATCACCTTTTCTAGCTAATTTTTAGGCATTTAAATTCTGTTGATAAAAAGCCACTGTTTTTCTTGCAATTTCTGGCCAAGCGAAGTTTTCTCGTACAGATTGCAGCGCTTTTTCACCCATTTCTATCCGCTTACTTTCGTCGGCAAACATCTCCAAAACACCATCAGCCAATGCTTCAGCAGATTTAGCGGGGACGAGCAAACCTGTTTCATGCGGAGTAATAATTTCAGGAATGCCACCAACATTTGTTCCAACAAGAGGTTTGCCACATGCCATCGCTTCAAGCCCTGCAATACTCGTTGCTTCCATCAAGGACGGTAACACGACAACATCGGCTACATTAAAGTAATATGGCATTTCAGGATTCGTTACACCAGTCACAATGGTTACGCGATCCTCTAAATTCTTTTCTTTAATAAAGGTTCGTATCGCGGCTTCCTGACTTCCACTGCCAACAATCAATATTTGAATTGTCGGGTCATTTTCCACTATCTTCGGAATAGATTGTGTAAAATACAAGACACCATTCTTTTCTTCTAATCGCCTCGCAATCATGACAACTTTATCAGAAAATTTATAACCAAGTTGCAGGCGCATTATATGACGCATTGTCGTATCTGGATAAAATTTAGAAATGTCCACACCGTTCGAAATATTAAGCGCTGGTTTCTTGGGTAAAATGGCTTTAATTTTACTCGTCAGCTCCGAACTCGGTGCAATAACACCGTCCATATGACCTAGCAACATCCGACACCGCACAAACTTCTTTTGCTCATACCAATTCAAGAAAGTAGATGAATGATTCGTAAAAATTTTTACACCATCGAACGGAATTTTTGTGATGACAGAATCCGCAATGAGTTTATGCCAATGAATCACTTGAAATGTATTTTCTTTCAGTAGTTCCTTGATTTTACGTCTGCCTTTATACATAAATTCCAATGCACGAATTTTTCGTCTATCGCTTACTTTTACTCGTACAACACGAATGTTTCCAATGTATTCTTCTTCTGGTAGTTCATTCTTGGGATCATATATTTTTGTAAGCAATACTACCTGATGGCCCAGTTCACTAATGGAGCGACTGATTTCTAATACATGGGCTGCAATTCCTCCAACCTTTGGATAAAAATCATCAGACACCATCAAAACATTTAGTCTTTCGGTCATTATTTCTCCACCGTCCACTCGTGAAATGCGTCTCTCTTTGGATCTTCATACACGATTTTGTCAACGACACTGTTTTTTGGAATGGCGAAATATACGACACCTCGAATCTCTTTATTACCAGCGATTGTTTGACCCAGTTCATCTACCATCGGGTAATTCGGCTGATATTTTCCATTCGAATCCAAAACTTTGAAAAGGCTCGCAGCCATCGGAATCTTATATTCTGTCATGTTGTTTATTTTCATATCCACTTTCACAAGCTTCTTACCTTCTAATTTCTCATGTTTTGGGATACTTTTTTCAGCATCTTTGATTTCTAACATCTCCATTTTTAAACTTGCTACTGTTGCTGTATTATTTTTTGGAAAAGCGTGTTGCGTTGGTTTCAATTCTGCTTTCTTTGGTTCCTCGTTCTGTTGGCACGAAACGAGTATACTTACTGCAAATAGGCTACATATTAAGAGTATAATTTTTTTCATTTTTAAGCTCCGTTCGTTTAAAGTAATGGTTCAATACCGCCAAAATAATGCCAAAGCTAATCCACACATAACTTTTTTCAAGTGTCGTACTCGATGCAAAAGAGATAAATGGAAACGCGACACTAATAATCAGGGGCAACATGTACCATGATTCTTTCGTTTTGTTCGCTCTCCATAGTCGGAAGCTAAAGTACCAGATGAGGTAGAGAAAAAGGAACAGGCATAGCGCCGATAGCAATCCATAATTAGCCAAAACTTCTAGTAAAAAATTGTGCACGGATACGTTACCTTCTTCATTTTGCTCGTCAGCGGGAAAATATTGTGCTAATTTCATCTGTACGTTCCCTGGACCAACCCCCACAAAATGGGAATCCAGAACCGTTTGCCACGTATAATTCGTTATTTCTAAGCGAAAGTCGGTCGAATTATTTTTTTCCGTGTAAGTTCTATTTACCTGTGCTGTAATCTCCTGCATCGCTGGTAATTGCAAGAAAAGCGGGATGGTTAGTAGAATCATAAGCCCCCATTTCCATGATTTTTTCAAAATCAGGAGAAGTAAAATTCCAGCAATTAAAACGAGCGCGATGCGTGATTGTGTTGCAACAATGATATAAACACTCATGAGCGAGAGTACGATTTTCATTGTTTTTCCAAAGATTGTCTCAGAACGCATGTATACGAGGACGAATGGTAAAAACAAAACGAGAAAGGAGGCGAGATCGTTGGGGTTAAAAAACGTTCCACTAGGCAAGAATTGGACGTTCCCAATTGCACCTACGAGGGCTGATTTTTTCAAATGAAGTCCAGTTGTAATCTCATAGACACCGATACCAATATTGATGATAATCACGCCACACACTAGTAGTGCTAGTCGTTCTAGTTTCTTTTTACTATCCAAGTAATAAACGCCGGTGCCGATAAGGTAGATAGCTTCGATGATGTAATACAGATTTCGGAATCCTGCGACCTGATATTGGGCCCAAATAAGCGTAATTGCTGCTGTAACTAGCCAGCCGATCAGTAATAGTAGCAAAACTCGAACACGCCTATCCAGCCATGACCAGTCTTTCCAAGTGAGCAAAAATAATAGTGCTTGAACTGGTAGCAAAACTCGATATAAGAACAAGCTCTCATAACCTGGAACAGATAGAATGGAGCCAAAGAAAGAAGCGACTACAAGGATTATCCAGGTCATCTCTGCTAGTTGTTTCAGTGTGAAAAAGAAACTGAATACCACAATACCGATAAAAAATGGGATAACTAGTACTTCTTTAAATACCACTCCCGCTGCAAGTAATGCTAGGAAGCTCAGTACAAAAATCGCTTTTAAGGTTAACGCTTTATACACCATTTCCACCTCAGTATTTGTAGTGATAACCTTTCATATCACTCTTAGAAATTGCGACACCATTCACTACACTACCAATCACATTTGCATCTGCAATCTCCAGATAACGCATCGCTTGTTTAATATCACTGCGCTTCGTCTTTTTAGCAAAAGTGACAAAAAGTACACCGTCACATAAGGAACTAAGAATACGACTATCTGTAATAGGCAAAAGCGGTGGCGCATCAATAATGACATAATCAAATTGTTGTTTCGCCTCTTCAATAAGCTGCTTCATCTCTAAAGAATCTATCCATTCATTCGGGTTTAGCGGTGCAATCCCGGTCGGCATCAATCTTAAATTAGGATGGTGTGTCTCTTGCGTACATTCCATCAATGTTTTATCACCCGTCAAGCAGTCAATTAGCCCTATGTTCTCCGATATTTGCATATATTTTCGTAAAGATGGTCTGTGAAAATCCGCATCAATTAGCAATGTGCTATTTCCTTTTTCCGCAAAAACAGTAGCAATATTGGCACTAGTAAAACTCTTGCCTTCACTCATGTTCGCAGAAGTCACCATGAAATTACGGATACCTTGTTTTTGTAACATGAATTGTAAACTTGTCTGGATGCTATGAAACTTTTCTTTGTAAAACTGAATCTCTTTCGTTTGTTCAAAATCGCGATATGTCTTCATGTTTTTCTCCTTTCTGCGTTACTTAATGAGCGGTATATCACCAATAAATTTCAGGGACAGTTCTTCCAAATCATCCTCACCCTCAATCACATTTCGGAACAGATAAATAAGTGAGACTAAGAGGACACTTCCAATGATTCCAAGTACAAAGGCAATCATCGTGTTGATAATAACATTCGGAGAGCTTGATTCTAAGGGGAGACTTGCTGGTTCTAATATAATAACTTTATTATTAGAAATCAGCTTTGGCAGGTCTTTTTGATACGTTTTTGTAATCGTATTGACGATTTTTTGCGCTCTTTTGGGGCTAGCATCCTCTACGGATACTGTGAAAACGAGGGAATCTTTATCTGATTGAATACTTATTTTTTTTGCTAATGCCTCATTGGTTTCAGCGAGATTCAGCTCTGACCTCACTGTTTCCATCATTCTTGAGCTTTTTAATATCGTATTGAACGTGTTTGCCATCTGCATATTTGTTCTTAGCTGCTCTGAATATACGGTGGTCTCTTTTTCTGAGCCAGATTCTACGTTAGTCGTTATAAAAATCTGTGCAGATGATGTATATTGTGGCACGAGGTAGTACTTACTAATACCAAATGCAATGACCATGGCGATCAATGGCAAGGCGATTAACCATATCAGATTATTTTTTATAATCTTTAAGGCGACGCCGAGCTCCATTGTTTTTGCACTCATCTCTGTTCACCTCTACTTTTTCTATTCATGCTTGCCCTATCTTGTATACATGGTCATATGACTTTGTCCAAACGTTTCTAGTATCGATAATGCAAGAACTGTTTTCCAAAATTTGATTGTAATCAATCGTGGAATGTTTCGTCATAATAATAACGCCATCATACGTTGCAAGATCTGCTATTTCATTTTCGGGGCGAACGATTTCACCTGAAGCATCTCGGAATGAGGACACAAAAGGATCAAGTACAGTGAGTTTTGCATTAGCTTCTTTCAAATGCTCGTATACGTGTAGCGCTGGGGATTCGCGCACGTCGTCAATATCGTTCTTATACGCCATACCGACAAGTAGAATACGTGACTGGCTAAGTGATTTACCTTGTTTATTGAGCGCTTTGCTAGCGATTTCCACGACATGTTTTGGCATAGAAGTGTTCACTTGTTGCGCTAAATCAATAAATCTGCTGAAGAAATTCTTCTCTTTGCCTTTCCAATACAGGTACATCGGGTCAAGCGGAATACAATGTCCACCAACGCCTGGACCTGGATAAAATGGCATAAATCCAAATGGTTTTGTTTTCGCAGCGTCAATTGCTTCCCATAAATCAATACCAAGCTCTTCTGCTAGTAGTGACATTTCATTGATAAATGCGATGTTAATACTACGGAATGTGTTTTCCAGCAGTTTCGTCATTTCGGCAATTTCTGGTGTGGATACTGGAACAACCGTGTCAAACGCATTTTCGTAATATAGCTGGCCAAGTGCAGAACACTTCTCTGTCATTCCACCGACTACTTTAGGAACTTCTTTCGGTTTGAATTGTTTGTTTCCGGGATCGATTCGTTCAGGAGAGAAACAGATAAATAAGTCTTCACCTGTTGTCCAGCCTTCTTTTTCAAACTCGGCATAAATCAAATCGCGCGTTGTACCTGGATATGTCGTGCTCTCCAAAACAAGTAGTGTGCCTTTTTGAATGACTGGTTTTAGACGGGAAACTGTGTCATTGATATAACTCATATCTGGTTCATGCGATTTCGTAAGTGGGGTCGGAACACAGATACTAATGATGTTTGCTTTTGCTAGTTCCTGATAATCTGTTGTTGCTTGGAAGCGCTGATTTTGCAATGCCTCGCCAATCACTGCTTCTGGAATATCGATAATATGCGATTTGCCGAGTGATAATGTTTCTACTTTGCCAGCATCCAAATCCACGCCGATGACCTGAAAGCCTTCCGATGCAAATTCCATCGCGAGCGGCAGACCAACATAGCCCATACCGATGACACCAACCACTGCTTCTTTTTGCACAATTTTATGCTTTAATATTTCATAGTTGTTAACTGCCGCCATAGTTTCTGATTGCGTATATGTCATATTTTTTCATATCTCCAATCTAATTCTACTAACCTAAATAATTGTTCTTTACGTTCTTGTTCCGTGAAGCCCATATAGTTATCCAACAACAGCTGGATGTCCACTAATTCGGCTGGGTGAGGATTATCCTCGCCAACAAAAATCTTATCGAAAATTAAGACGGGTTTCTCCTCATGATTTTCAAATAGTTCTTCTTGTACTTTTTCACCTTTACGAATACCGATGAATTCAATGGAAACTGTTTCACGTTTCTGCCCAGTCAGGTCGATTAATTTGTGAATCACATCTAAAATCTTAATTGGCTCGCCCATGTCTAAAACAAATATCTCGCCACCGACTGTTAGCATACTCGCCTGTATCACTAGTTTGCTCGCTTCTGGAATTGTCATGAAATAACGTTCCATATCGGGATGCGTCAATGTGACTGGCTCACCGTTGCATATCTGATCGTGAAATAATGGAACGACACTGCCTCGACTACCAAGTACATTTCCAAAGCGTACGACACAAAAGTGGGTTTGTGACATCTGGTTGAATAACTGGACAATTTTTTCTGCAACGCGTTTGGAAGCACCCATCACAGTTGTTGGCTTCACCGCTTTATCTGTTGAAATCATGACAAACTTGTCTACATTGAATTTATTGGCAACTTCCGCTAAATTCCAAGTTCCTCGCGCATTATTTGCAATGGCTTCCGAACTATTTTCCTCCATCAACGGAACATGTTTATGTGCCGCGGCATGGTAAACAATATCTGGACGATGCGTTTCAAAAACTGCTGTTAGTCTTTCTTTATTTTGGATATCCGCAATACATGGGACCAACTCTACATCTGGATGAGCTTTCTTTAGTTCGCGGTGAATGTTATAAATACTTGCCTCACCATGCCCAAGCAAAATCAGTTTTTGGGGATTTCCACGCATAATTTGACGCGTGATTTCCGAACCGATAGAGCCTCCAGCACCCGTTACTAAAATCGTCTTACTCTTCACCATTCGTGCGACCTTCTGATAATCCAGCTCGAATTCATCGCGCTCGATAATATCCTGATAGGCAACAGGGCGCATCGCAATTTTCTCTTTTCCAGCAAAAATATCTTGTAATATCGGTAAAACTTGTGTCTCTATTTGTAGCGAGATACAAGTATCTAAAATTTGTTTGCGCTTCGTGTGCTCTAATGATGGTATCGCAAGTAGTACACACGCGATATTTTCCGTTCGAACAACCTCTTCTAATTGATTCAGCCCACCAAATCGCGGTATTTTATTCAACTTCACGTCTGAACAATCATCTAGCAGACCAATGATTTGGTATTCTGAGGTTGCCCTACTTGTCAATGTATGGAAAACATAGTGAGCTGCTTCTCCACCACCGATAATTAACGTTCTTTTCAAAACCATTTATTACACCTCACACTTATTTATCGCTATTGTTCATTTTTCGGGATTCACTTGCCATTCATATTTTTTCTTCGTAATTGGATGTGTGTATACTACTGTATACGGCCCGTTGTCAGTTGCCTTAAAGTAAGCATATCCGGTCATCGTTTTCTTTGGTATAACATTTCCCATCATATTTTCAAATGGATATATAGCAAGCTTCTTCCCTTTGCTGTCCTTCACTTGAAGTTCTGTGCTATCGAAAAATATTTCCTCAATCGATGTGTTTTTCACCGTCATCTTCAATCGTAAAACTTGCTTCACCTTCTCAGCATCACGATCCCGTTCATCCGTATAATTTGCTTGTTCGATATTTATTTCTAAACCTTTTGCATCTACTTTTTCTTGTGTTTGATGATTCGGAGCCTCTGTTTTCTTAGGCGTTTCGTTCCCAGTACATGCAGCGATGACCATGGTTGCTAGAACGAGGCCCGTAATAGCTAGTAATTTTTTTAACACGATTATTCCTCCTAATGTACTGATTGTTGTTATCTTTTTTTATATTCGTAGAACTACATACAAAACTCATTTAAAACGAATATATTCCGTAATTGGAAAGTAATATATTCTTCTTCTTCCAGCTGTGTCAAAATACCGCTCAATGTTGTTTTACTGACACCTGCGTAATTAGCCATCACATCTCGTGTAAAGCATCTTGGTATTTTCACATAATCTTCTGATTGTTCTGACCCAAAACGTTTGACAATAAATTGAAGCATATTCTCTACTCGCTTCTGATTCATATCACTACTTGTTACAATTTTTAAGGCGTAGCGCTCGTATGTCATGCGCATATAGTTATAATGATATAAATAGCCTTCTTGAATACTCATGATTTTTGCGATAACATCACTTAGCAGTAGTCGCCAAACTGTCATTTTGCCGGTTAGAGCCACACCGTGTATTTGCATGTTGGGAACTGCGCGACTATGATGTAATCCGATAAAGTCTCCTTCACCAACAAAGTCAATAATTTGTTTGCCGATGTAGATAGCGCCAATGCCACTTTCTACAATGTACATATATGGAGATTCCACTTTATTCGATTCTAAAGTAATATGATCACCTTTCCCGTATACAATGCGCTCTTTATAGATTGGAAAAGTATTATCATTGAGTAACAACGCTACTAATTTCCGTGGATGAAAGTCTTGTCCAATCGTGTCTTGATTGTAAAGCTCCATTAACCCCATCTCATCACCTCCAAAATCATACTAACAGGTCTAATTATCTTTTTTTTTTTAAAAACATAGCTCATTTCAAAAATTTATGTCTATTTCGTGAAATTCATTTCGCATAATTGTTTTGCTGTTAACTCTATTTAACCATCTCAATCCATTTTAAGGTAATCACAATTGTCAACAACTAATGTCAATTCTGAAAAACAAAAAAATAAGCGAAGAAAGCACAGTCGCTAAACCATGTTTCCTCGCTCATTCCTTTATTGCTCATCAAAAATTAAATTATTTATCCTTTCCCAGTCATGTTCTGTAGGCATTCGCTCCGTTCTGTATTTAACGCAATCGAGCTTCTCACTATCTTCTTTATAATTATAAATCACGATATCCACGTCTAAATCCTCTATAATTTTGCTCGTTATATGCTGATTTACCAGAAACGTAACTTTCACATTTTGATTTACAAAACTATTCACCAAGATTTCCAAATAATTAGTGTATGCCTTCTTCCCATCAAAAGTAAATAACACATGCTTTTTCTTATCCGATTTACCATGTTGCGAAAAGTATGTAAACATCGCAAGGTTGATTGCAACATCCTCTGCATACTCTATCCCAAATTTTTTCTTAATCGGATCATCATTCAATATTTCTAACCATTTCATATAAATAACTGGATGTCGGTGTTTGATTAGTTTGTTAACTTCCATACTATTTTTTTGAAATAACGGTGTTAATTTAGTAAGAAAGAAAAGATTACGCAAATACAACACATAGAGTGACAGTGTTTCTTTTTCAGGTAATTCTTTCTCTAAAGCAGCAAACGCGCGAACTAAAAATCGATGAATGACCTCTAAATTTTCTTTATCGAGCAAATCCTCTGTTTCATACAGCTCGCCTTTTTCATATACATAATTGTCTAACGTCAACAAAGTGGCATACAAAATCTCGTCCTCCGTCACATATTGTTTCTCAATATCCGGAAAATATATTGGTCCAAACTGTGGCGTAAACTCATACGCCCTCAAATGCCTCACTATACTTTTTAAACTACTATCTAAAGTAATCGTATGCCCTTGCTCTAAACGCTTCGTTGTAACCATAATCCAATATAACGAGCTCCTATGCAACGTTGCTACCCTATGATTCGTGACCTCTGAAAAAAAGCGGTACGATTCGCGAAAAATCTTTTGATGTTTTTCTGTCGGTCGATTCATAGAAGAAATATCATTCGTATTGTAGAAGAAGTGAAAGTAAAAATGACGGATATTTACCTCCTCACCAACAATGGCAACGGGAGTTAATGTCAAATCTAGCTTAAACTCTTTTAATACTTTTTTCAGATAACCTAGATAGCGATACAATGTCGATGTTGATAAAAATAAGTCGTCCGCCCATTCATCAATGGTCAAAAAGATTTCCTCATATACGTTATTAACAATCGTATACAGCGGTGATTGCTCTGAAACTTGAGCCACTAGGTCTTCAATCAAATGTGCATGATTAATCGTATACCCAGAAACCGTACTAAACTCCACAATATTATCTTCGGGTAACACATGCTCCAAATCCTTCATATCACGAAATAGCGTTCGTTTAGAAGTCCCGAAGTCATCTGCAATTTCATCAAGCGTTATTGGGTAATTTGCCTCGTATATTGCTTGCAACAACTTGATTTGACGCTTTATCTTTTTATCAGCGACTAGCTGTGAAAAAAAATGATTCATAGCATGCTCTCCCTTATATCTGAGTCTCTCCATATGTATTCTACCCATCCTTGCAATCATTATAAACGCAATCTTTCATTTCCTGCAACTACAACATCCAATTTAAGACAGGAAAATACCCAATTCTTCATAAATTATCGAAAAATTGGGGTATTTATTTTAGCATCATTATTTCACTTTCAATTGCTTTCTAAAGAAAATATATTGAAACAGTGTCGGCTGGTAAAACACGTTGCCTTTGCGGTGTTTGTCTGCTATTTTTGGCGGTGCTAGCTCTGCTTTTTCGCCGGAGAGGAACTGGTGTAGTAGTTGGATTCCTTGTGTGAGTTGCAAATATGGATAGGTTACGAAATTGTCTTTTGGTGTGATATTGATTTTTGTTTGCGCTATGATGTTGCCGGTATCGATGCCGGTGTCGATATAATGCAATGTTACGCCGCAGTTTCTTTTGTCTTGTTTTGCGAGTGCCCAATAGCCGCCGTGGCTGCCCCTGTAATAGGGCGTGATTCCTGCGTGGATATTGACGAATGGGGCTTTTGTTGATTCTAGAACTTGTTTGCTGATGATTCTTGTTCCGCAAACAATGACTAAATCTGGGGATTCTGATTGAATCGCTACAATGGTTTCTTCGTCATTGATAGACGCCACTCGCTGGATTTTCGAATCTGGTATGTTTGCCTTCTCGGTGCCTTCTTTGGCGATGATTTGTTGGATGCGGTCTCGTGCCTCATATTTTAAAATCGGTAGGCAGAAAAGTTGAAACAGGACTTGGCCGATGACCGTTCTAGTTCCGAGTCGCCTTGCTCGTTTTTGGAGCATGCCTTTTTTGGATAGCGGGGCTTCCATCACGACGGTGCTGATTGGGAATGTTGTGTTTATTTTTTGGTATACGGTATGTGAACTCGCTTTTTCACCTGCAAGCATCATGATTTTCATAGGGGGGCTTCCTTTCTCGCTAGTTTTTGCGCTAGCTCCTGCATTGTTACGCTTTCGAAACCGAATTCGTTTTGCAAATCTTCGTAATACTGGCAGATTTCTTGTAGCATCGCGATGTTTTCTTTGATGTTCGTGCCAAAATTATGTGGGTGAAACCAGAGATGGAATACTTCCCCGCGTTGGCTGGCGTGGCGCATCGCTTTTTTGATACGGTATAGCTTGAGTGGTTCTAAAAAGCGGGCTTGTTTGGCGTATGGTCTTAGGAAACGACTGGAAGGAATGTTGATCATGTCTTGTTCTATGCACGTATCTGGTGCGAATGTGTGCTGGCCTGAAATATTGACATAGGCGTCCATAAGTCTTAGTGCGCGATGTAGCTTGCGTTCTCGTCCTTCTCGTTCGCGATATAGGCTGTGTTTCTCGTTGCCGCGAACTATGTGCATTCCGTGTTCTTTCAATGTGTTTAACAGCGCTGGATTAAATTGATTCCGCGGAAAAACAAAGCTTTTTGGCTCGATATTTTGTGCGTTCATCATCGTTAATGCGGCGCGGGTATCGTTTTGGAAAGCTTGCTCGGCGTCTTTATTATCAAGGCAGTAAAAGTGGGAATAGGTGTGCAGGCCTATTTCTTGATGTTCTGTTGCGCTGATTTTTTCGATTAAAGAAAGCGCGTAGTGAGCGGGATCTTCGGACTCGTTTTCGCCGAGCGTTGTGCATTCTTTTAGGAAACTTTCTATTTGAGGTGTGGATGTGTTGTTAAAATATTGTTTATTGGCGTCTAAAATCGCGGTTTTGGACGGGGCGAATAAGGCGCCTACTGTTGCCCAAGTTGCATGTACTTGATAAGAGGCGAATGTTTTTAAGATGTCTGGAATCGCTTTTCTGGCGCCTACAATGTGTGGATCGTATGTGTGATTCGCATCCCAAGAATAGCTTCCCCAGCGTAATTCAAAGTCGAGCGAGATGACGAAATAACCGTTTTTCACTTGGCGTAACCTACCTTTTCATTTACTTTTGATTTTTTGTGTAATATACCGTTTTGTAGCTGTCGCCTCGGTTCTTTCTGCCATTTAGCACGGCGCCGATCATTTTAATTTTGGATTGTTTGATTTTATCTAAGGTTTGTACTGCGTCGCTTTGATCGGTATGTTCACTGCGCAAAACGAGGATTAGTCCGTCGACGATGTTGCCGATAATAAGTGGATCTACAACTGGCAAAACTGGCGGTGCGTCAAAGATGACGATATCAAACATGTCCGAAACGATTTTCGTGAATTCTTTCATTTTGGTTGAAGATAGTAATTCGGCGGGGTTTGGCGGAATAATGCCGCTTGTGATAACGAATAGGTTTTCATGCATCGTGATTTCTTGGAGGCAGTCTTCTAGTTTGCCTTGCCCTGCCAAATAGTTGCTGAGTCCGAGTTCGTTTGATAAGCGTAGTGTTGTGTGTACGGTTGGTCTTCTTAAATCAGCGTCGATTAGCAAAACTTTGTTTCCTTGTTCGGCAAATGAGATGGCCAAATTCATCGAGATGAACGATTTTCCTGCGCCTGGTTCTGGTGATGTGACAACCATTGTGCTCAGTTTTTCGGTGGAGGCGAATTGGATGCTCGTTCGGATGGTTCGCAGTTGTTCGGATGATATCGAGTTGGATTCTTTTTGCATGATCGAGATATTTGGTTTCTTTTTTGGTTTTATTTTAAATCGCATCATTTATTCCCTTTCTCTATTTGATTGACTGTTCCTAAAATTGGTAGTTTTAACAGTTCTTCAATTTCATCTTGTGTTTTAATGGTGTTGTCGAACACTTCTTTAAGCACGATGATAACAAAGCTTAGGAATAAGGCTACAAGTAGTCCGATGGCTAGATGCATGTTGTGGTTTGGGCTGGACGGTTTTTGGCTATCCTCGATGTAGGCTTTTGATAGAATGGAAACATTGTTCGATTTGATGAGATTGCTTGTGTAGTCTACGAACTGATTTGTTACTGTATTGGCAATGTCTACTGCGACGTGAGGGTCTTTGTTGCGCACTTTGAGATTGATGACTTGAGAATTGGAATCACTAGTGACCATCATCATTTTTTCAATATCGTTGGATGTATATTGTGGGTATTCTTTCGCGACTTCTTTTAAGAGCTGTTTGCTTTTTAAAATGACCGAGTAGGTGTTTACCATTTGAATGTTAGCTTGGACTTCGGAGCTTTGCGCGTTGTCTGTTTCTTTTGCTTGTGTGACTAGAATTTGGGTTGTGGCGCTGTAGCCTTTGGGGATGACGAAAAATGTCACGGCTCCTGCTGCTAAAATTCCGATGATTGCTAGGCCAATGATAAGTCGACTATTTCTTTTTATCGTTTGGAAAATAAGTTTTATATCCATAGAATCGATTTGTTCTCCTTTATCTCTTGATAATTTGCCGTATTTGCACGACATCTTGTTTTTTTATAAATAGTGCGTCATGCCATTTCGCGTCTGTGTTTCGGATGAGCCAGATGAGGAAAATCCCGCCGGAGAGGCTGTAGGAAACGATGGACGCAAGCGCGGAACCAATTGTTCCAAAGAAAGGCACGAGTGCAAAATTGAGTGCTATGTTTAAGAGAACTGTGATGAGTAGCGTCACGAAGTAAAAACGCCATTTTCCGTTAGCAATGAATAATGTTCCGATGATTTTTGTATATACCATCGCTGGCACTGCTAGGAACATGAGAACCGTGATGCTGTATGCGCCGATGAAACTTGCGCCAAACATGAAGCCAATCAACCACTTACCGCCGATAATCATTAGTATTCCGAAGAAAATGACCGAAGTTGTCGCCATCCGCAGTGAGAAAAGCAGGCTTCTGATGTCGTCGCGTCTTGCATTTTTATGCAGCATGACTTCTTTAAAAATATCTGGGATCATCCACGCGTATTCGGCGAGCTGAACACCGGTACTGTAAAGCCCGATGTCGTAAAAGGAAACATTCATCCAGCCAAGTAACACGATATCGATTCGGTAGTTAATCGAGATTAGAAAAGTCGTCAACATTGGTAACATACCTGCTACTAAGATGGCTTGAAATGCCTTTTTCGAACCGCCAAAATGAAAGTTCTTTGCGAGAATTCGGAGTGTGCAACCAATCAAAATCACATTTTTGAGTAAGAAAACGAGTAAGACAAGGCTCACATTGCTGCTGAAAAAGTAAAACAAAACAATGGTGAAAAGTAGATTAGACACGGCGCCGATGATTGTAATGACGCTATGTGAACGAATATCTTCTACCAAATTTAATTGGGAGAGCTGTAGATTTAAAATGCTGACGGAGATAAGTATCGCGACGAAGCCGTAATTTCCCATGCCAGACAGGAAGAAAAATAGCAACGACAGTGCGATATATATAATAAACTGGAGCAAGGATAACGTAATGAATACATTTCGGTAATCGCGCCCTTTTCGTTTGTATTCTGGGTAGACGAGCGAGATGCCTAGATTCAATATTGTTGTTCCGATAGTCACCAAGTTGAATAAATAACTGTACTCACCTTTTAGTTCAGGTCCTAGAAAACGTGTGAGGAGAATCATTGTTAGCAAACCTGTGATAATGACAATGCCTTTTTTGATAATCGTGATGCCATACGCGTTTTTGGCGATATTGTGGAGGGCTTTAATCATGCCCTGGTTTTCCAATGAGTTTCGCTGGAACGCCGCCTATTTTGCTTTGTGCCGGAAATGATTTCGTAACGACGGCTCCTGCTGCTATCAATGAATCTGAGCCAATTTCGACGCCATCCGTGATGACGGCTTTACTCGCAATCCAGCAACCAGAACCAATTCGGACTGGGGCCGGCGTGTAGCCACTCGTCATTTTGCCATTTTCGAAAGTGTGTTGTGATGTTACAATAACGCTCATCGGGCCAATTCGGACATTGGAGTCAATTTTTAAGCCACCGACGCCGTTCATCCAGTTGTTGTGCGCAATGTAGACGTTATCGCCGATTTCAATGCGTTCGGGATTGTTGATGATGACGCCACTCGCAATCCGAAACCCTTTACCACATTTCTTAAAAAATGGCCGCATCAGAAAGCCACGAATCGCAACAGTCGGTGTACAGTTTGGCAAGATTGCTGTGAGTAGGTTAATCAAGTGAATCGGCACAGAATAGCGAAGAAAACGCCCTGCTTGATCTAATTTTTTATTCATAGTATGGTGCTCCTTTGTCTGCGTTTATAAATAATTTTTTGATTCAAAAAGTAGATAATCAAGAACAACACAAGATTGTAACTAATATCGTTCACTAAATTCATCGTGTTTTGCCCCATCAGAAAACCGATACGCGCCGTTGAAATCGTTAGGAAATACACCAGTTCGATGTTCCCCACCCGCTCCATTTGCGCTTGGAAAAAGTACGCCAAAGCAACGAAGCTAACCGAAAGTAGCGGTGCAAACAAGTAACCAAAATACAGATTTCCTTGCCCAATCATCGGCAGAATTTGCGAAACATTATCCTTAAAGAAATAACGTTCATTGAAATACAGGACGGAGAAATCGATTGGCAAATCTTTGATGAAAATATTAACGCCAATCATCGGCCGGAAAATATCGTAAAACAAAACGGATAAATGGCCCGCCTCTGGGAACATGTTTTTCATTTCAATGGCCATTGCTACGTTGTACGGTCCGCCAAGATATACTTGCATCGTATCCGTAAAATCGACTAACTGACTCAAATCACCTGATACAGAAACGATTTGTCGCACCGAAGCAATTAGGACAACAACAAATGTCACGATGGACACGATCAGGATGGCTGCTTTTTTGAAATGGTCGGGAAACAACTTTTTAAAGACGAATAAAGAGGTAATCGTACAAAGGATGATGTCTGTTCGGTTCGTCCCTGCAAAAATACTAATATTCAGCACCATCACAGCGATTGCCGCGTAAACATAATACACTTGCCCTTGCGATTTATATTTTTCAAAACATAGCCAGATCAGCAAGAGTGCGACCAGTTGTTTGGCAATCATAAACATGTATAGTGCGAAGTATGATGGAAGAGATAACGTCTGGAGAACGCCAACAACACGATCAGAAGGTACAAGAAACGATACACTATTCAAAGCTCCCGGCATAATAACGACGCCGAGTATAGCTACAATCGCAAACAGTACATAGAAAAAGGTAGATGGACTTCGTGTCAACGATTTTTCGGATAGTGGATGTTGTTTTTTTCGTTTTTTGCGTATCGCGTCAAATATCGCAATAGCAATCGTAACGATGACAAGTTCATACAACATGAGTTGCAAAGCCAAGTTATAGCTGTGCGCAGTCGGTGGTACTGGGGATCTGCCGCCATAATAACCCGCATACACGATGAAAAATGGAAGCACGACATAGCGCATAAAACTAAGGGCTATAAACACGAGGTTGAACATTTTAAAATCATAGACTAGCGAGCGAACGTAGACAAAACTGGCTGCAAAAAGATAGAGCAACGGCAAGAGTGGTAATAATTCATATCCTGGCTCTCTGTCGTGCAAGCTGATAAAGATAAAACTAAAAAGCGAGAGAAGGGCAATGATTGCCACACCTGAAAATTCAATGAGCCGCTTTTTAGAAAGTGACGTCACATGGATTCACCTGCTTGAATTAAGAATTTGGCAATGGCTTGAATAACATAATGTTGTTCTGTAGGCGTCATTTGCGTGGCAGATGGTAAACAAAGACCACTTTCAAACAAACGCTGAGCATTGCTGATTTTACTGTTTGCATCTTCTGCGAAAAAGCGATGATTTCGGAAAACAGGTTGCAGATGGAGCGGCTTCCACAATAAACGTCCTTCAATACCACTCGCATCTAGCGCTTCTTTTAATTGCAACGGATGAATGCCGTCCACTCTTATTGTCGACAACCACCGATTCGAGAAGGTTCCCGCGATTTCATTCTGATACGTGATACGCGGAAAATTACTAAACGTATCCGCATACTTCGCAAAACCCGCTTCATACTGCGCAAAAATCTCCCGTTTCTGATTAACCCGCTCTTGCAAAACTTCCATTTGTCCGCAACCGATGCCAGCTGAAACGTTGCTTAGGCGGTAGTTGTAGCCTATTTTTTCATGTTGGTAATACGGCGCGGTTTCTTTGGCTTGCTCTGATAAGAATTTCGCTTCTTTTGTCCAAGCTTCGTTCGCCGAGACTAGCATCCCGCCACCAGAAGTCGTGATTATTTTATTCCCGTTGAAAGAATAGATGCCGATATCGCCGATAGTCCCCGTCTGCACGCCTTCATATAGCGAACCTAATGACTCTGCGGCGTCTTCAATGACAGCCACTTGAAAGCTTTTCGCTAATGCTAGAATTTCCGTCATTTTGGCTGGTTGACCGTAAATATGCACGACGATAATTGCTTTTGGGAGCTTCCCTTGCTGCTTGGCGTCTTCGAGTGCTCGTTCTAGCGCGATTGGCGACATATTCCATGTGTCTAACTCCGAATCGATAAAAATGGCCTCAGCGCCTTGATACTGAATCGGATTGGCCGAGGCTGCAAATGTGAAACTCGGGCAAAAAACAGTATCCCCTTGCGTCACACCTAGTAGTCGTAAAGCTAAGTGAATCGCCGCAGTGCCTGAGTTCGTCGCTGTCGCAAAGGCTGCTTTCGTATAATCGCGCACTTTTTTTTCAAATAAATCGACATTCGGACCAACTGGGGCAATCCAATTTTCCGCAAATGCTTGTTCAATATACGCCATTTCTTTCCCGCTCATATGGGGAACGGCTAGTGGAATTCTATTCATTGCGTCTTCTCCTTACTTTTTACTGCCTTCAAATGGTGGTGTTGTCGCATAGCCATCCCGCGCAATATCTTCGCTCAACAGCACTTTTTTTACCGTTCGGATTAAAATATGCACATCTTGGCGCATCGATAAACGATTGACGTAGCGGATATCCCAAGCAAATTTTTCTTGCCAACTGATAGCATTTCGTCCATTCATTTGCGCAAGTCCCGTCAAGCCTGGTTTAACGTGATGTCGTTTGCGTTCTTCTTCGGAGTAGAGTTCTAAATACGCCACAAGTAACGGCCGCGGCCCAATGAAGCTCATATCTCCTTTTAAAACATTCCAGCATTGCGGCAATTCATCCAAACTTGTCTTCCGCAAAAAATTCCCTAGCTTTGTAATCCGCTGCTCATCTGGCAATAATTCGCCATGTTCATCCCGCGCATCGGTCATTGTTTGGAATTTGTAAATCCAGAAAATCCGCTCGGCTTTACCTACGCGTTGTTGTTTGTAGAGAACACGGCCTTGTGTTGCATAAAGTAGCAGGCTAATCCACAAAATCGGGATTAAGAATAGGAGGAGAAAGAGACACGCTCCGAGAATATCAAGAATTGGTTTTATAAGCCGATACATGTTTTTCTCCCCTTTCTAGATATGTTTCTTTCATCCGCTGCCACATGTGTTCTGATTGGAAGTCCAGAATGACCCGCTTCTTCCCGTTAAAAGCATACGCCTCTCGCAAAACTTGATCTTGTTGCAATGTCTGGATTGCCGTTTGGATTGCCGTTGCGGATTTAGCCGGAATAAGAATCCCTGTCACCCCGTCAACGATTGCATCTTTGATTCCCGTTACATCCGTTCCAATTACCGGAAGTCCCGCGACCGCTGCTTCTAGACATACATTAGAAAAGCCTTCGCGATACGATGGGATAACGAATACGTCCATCATTTTATAATATGGCGCCGGGTTTGGAATGAAGCCTGTGACGCGGATATTTGGGTGGTTTCGAATCGTGTCGACGGTTGTTTTTTTCAAGCCATGTTGTTCCTCGAAATCACCGACGAGCAGGAGATTCAGATTTTCAGATTGGAGGAAAGCCGTGATTAATTCTTCGATGCCTTTGTCTTTTGTAATCCTGCCTGTAAAACCGATGACAAATTGCTGATTATTGAAAGGATACGCGATTGTTTCTTGACTTTTTGCCGCGAAATCTCCCAAATGTATTCCGTTACTGCTTCCTTTTCCTAAAACGCGCATTTTGGATGTGCCTTGGATTCGCAATTCTTTGCATTTCGTAATCAAGCTCGGACTGATGGCGATGACTTGCGTGGAAAGCCCGATGATGAGTTGTTCCATCAGCCAAAGTATTTTTCGCAAGTTGCCTGTTGCCGTTTCCATTCGCAAGCCGCGCAATGTGTAGATGCGTGTTTTTGTTTTCATGAGAAATGCGGCGATACTGCCTAATAGTGCGGCTTTCGGTGTGCCGACATTAGCAATGTCTGGCCGGACTTTTCGGAAAACGAGAATCATTTGTATTAATGCTTTTATGTCTTTTAAAACCGAGATTTCGCGCGCCATTTCCACGTGATGCACCGTAATTCGACGATTTTTCTTAAGTTCCTCTGAGCTCGGTCCTTTAGATACGACTAAATGGACGTCAAAACCTTGCTGTGCCAAGTATTCTAGCTGACCGTTTAACAGCCGTACGCTAATGTCTGCCGTGACTGCGATGAGTAGTTTTGTCATCACAAGTTCCAACTATATGATCGTGATTTTTTCAAAGCCTTCTTTAAGTCCACTAACATACTTGATTCATCTTTCAAAATGGCACGTGCCAGCTTCCCATTTTCAGCGATAAATTGCTCGTGCGGTACTGCCAAAATGACAACATCGGAGTCTTCCAATTCTTGATAACTCGCCATTTCAAGCCCGTATTCATGCGCCACATCTTGCTCGTTTACTAGCGGATCATGCACTTGCACCTGCATCCCGAACGCTTTTAATTCCGCGATTAGATCAATGACTTTCGAGTTACGAATATCCGGCACATTTTCTTTAAACGTCAAACCTAGAACGCTCACTTTTAACTCACAAATATGTTTTTGTTGTTGCAAAAGTTCTTTCACGATTTCTTGCCCGACAAAGCTTGCCATACTGTCATTCACGCGACGCCCTGCCAAAATTACTTCTGGATGGTAGCCTACGGATTCGGCTTTGTGCGCCAAGTAGTACGGGTCAACGCCGATGCAATGTCCGCCTACTAAACCTGGTTCAAATTTGAGAAAGTTCCATTTCGTCCCTGCGGCTTGGAGAACTTCGTGTGTATCAATATCTAGCGCGTGGAAAATGCGAGATAGTTCGTTCATTAATGCGATATTAAGATCGCGTTGTGTATTTTCAATGACTTTTGCGGCTTCTGCGACGCGGATTGATGAGGCTTTATACACGCCAGCCGTTACTACAGATGCATAAACATCCGCGATTATATTCGTGATTTCTTCGGTTTGACCTGCGACTACTTTTTGAACGGTGGTGAATGTGTGGATTTTATCGCCTGGATTAATTCGTTCGGGAGAGTAGCCGACAAAGAAGTCCTCGCCGCATACAAGCCCTGAGTAGTGCTCCATAATCGGGACACATTCTTCTTCGGTCGCGCCTGGATATACCGTCGATTCGAAAACCACGATGGTTCCTTTTTGCATATGTTCGCCAATCATTTGCGATGCTTTATGCAAAATAGTCATGTCTGGTTGGTTGCTTTCGTTGATTGGTGTTGGCACAGCAACAATGATGAAATTACAGTCGCCTAAACGCTTCGCTTGACTCGTGAATTCGATTGCGGTAAGAAATAAATCCTCTTGTGTTACTTCTCCTGTATCGTCTATTTTGTTTTGCAGTTCGGCGATACGTTTTTCGTTAATATCTACGCCAATGACAGGCATTTCTTTACCAAAAGCAACTGCGACGGGAAGTCCTACATAGCCAAGTCCTAAAACACCAAGTTTTAATTCATTCATTTATTTTGTCCCTCAATCCAATTCATAAATTTTTGGTAATGGTTTTTGCGTTTTTTAATTAATACTTCTTTGGAGAATTGTTGTGCTTTTATATAATTGCGCTCTATTTGTTCGATATATAGCGCATGATTTTCAGTTAGTTTCACAATGATAGCTGCTAATTCCGCATCGTTTTCGCTTTCAAAACGCATGTTTGTTTCTGCTAATTCTTTCATTCCGCCTACGTTCGAAGTAATGACCGGGCATCCCATCGCCATCGCCTCAATTACGGAACGTCCTTGTCCTTCTGTTCGGCTCGGTTGGAGGTAAATATCGATATCTGGCAGCCAGTCAAACACCTCATGCGCCGGCTTTGTGCCACAAAAAATGACGCTTTCTTTCAGGCCGCTTTCTGTTGCAAGTTGTTTCCATTTACCACTAACGCCACTTCCAAGAATGCGAAATTCAAATGGGGGTAGTTCTGTTTGGAGTCGTGCTAGTGCTTTTATAGCCACATCGAGTCCTTTATACTGCGAATCCAGCGATCCCATCATCCCAAACACGATTTTCTGGTTTAAATCTCTTTGTTTTCTTTCTTCGATTAATACGTCATCTACAAAATCTGGTAGTTCCGTATTGGAGCAGCTTACTTGAACACCTTTTGTCGGGTATAGCGTTTGTAGTTCTTTTTCGGTGATGTATAGCGCGAATGGGGCTTGTGCTACCGTTTTTAGCATCGTTCGTTCCGCGACAGGAGCGTATAGTTTCGCTTTTAAACTGCCATGCAATCGGTACGTCTCTTTCGGATCGCCAACGACTTCTACGGCATACGGTTTCCCAAGTTCTCTCGCTACCTTTACAGCTAAAAATCCAATCTGAGAAGGCAAGCGCGCAATCACGGCATCTGCTTGACTCACTGCTTTTCGCATCGCTTGAATGGCTGGATTATACGGCATAAAGTAGGCGTAACTACTCGGATTAGGAATCGCCGTAAACGATACGCGTTCACCGCTCGACACGCTATATGCTTGTTTGGACTTTGTAAATGGGTATAACCTACAAGCTACCGTCAACGTATCGCAATGCGTTAAATAACGTTGCCAAGTTTCATACGGAAAAGCTGTTTTTGAGAATACTTTCTCGTCACTTTCGTAAAACTTATGATCATATGCGAATAACCAATTCACTTTGTCATCCTCTCCTTCATGCCTTGTTTGCTAGTTAGGATACATATTTCGTTCAATAATTCTGTTTCTGTTAGCTCGCGGTATTTTTCCGATAAGCAAAGAAGCTTTTTGGCGTCGAATTGTACGGTTTTGCCGACATGGATTTTTGCGGATATTTGTTCTTGGTAGATTTCGTCGGCGTCTAGTAGTTCTTCATGCAGCTTCTCGCCAGGTCTAATTCCTGATTCTACGATGGCGATGTCTTGTGCTGAATAGCCGGAGAGTGCGATCAGATTCTGCGCTAAGTCGATAATTTTGACGGATTCGCCCATGTCTAAAACATAGATGTCACCGCTTTTGGCGAGCGAACCGGCTTGTAAAACGAGCGATGCGGCTTCTGGAATTGTCATGAAGTAGCGCGTCATTTCGCAATGGGTCACCGTCACTGGACCACCAGCTTTAATCTGCTTTTTGAAAAGTGGGATGACACTGCCGCGGCTGCCGAGTACATTTCCAAATCGCACAACCGAGAAGTTACAGCTTGCATCTTCTGCTTTTGTTTGGATATACATCTCTGCTAAACGCTTGGTGCGCCCCATATTGTTGACAGGATTAACTGCTTTATCGGTAGATACCATCACACACGTTTCAGCTTGAAAAATTTCTGCCATATCTGCCACGTTTTTCGTTCCGAGGAAATTGTTTTTGAAGGCGCTGCGTAATGAGCGTTCCATGAGTGGGACGTGTTTATGGGCGGCGGCGTGATACACAATATCAGGTTTATGCTTTGCGAAAACGTCGTAGAGTTCGTCGCTGTCTTGAATGTCCGCAATAACTGGTTCTACACGGTCGCTTTCTAAGTCCATTAACAATTGATAAATACTGTTTTCGCCATGCCCGAGCGCGATTAGTTTTTTTGGTGCGAGTTTTAGTAATTGTTTGCAAAGCTCCGAACCGATCGAACCGCCTGCTCCTGTTACTAACACTTTCTTCCCGGTGATTTGGGATACGAGGAGGGCTTCGTCTAGCTTTACTTGGGAACGGCCTAGCAACTTTTGCATCGTGACTTCTTCTAGTGCTTTGAAAGAATCGTTTTGTGTGATTAGTTCGCGGATGCCTGGTATTGATTTCACGAGGATTTGTTTTGCCATGCCTGTTTGGACTATTTTGTCGCGCTTTTTTATATCCATATCAGAGATTGCGATGACGACCATTTGGATGTCTAGCTGTGTAATCATGTCGTCTAATGCGTCTAATCCGCCTAGGACGGGATAGCTGTGAAAAACTGCATTCCATTTTGCTTTATCATCGTCCAAAAAACCGACAAGTGCGTAGCTTTCTGGATAATCTTTAATAAAGGAAGCGAGGACATTCATGCCTAATTCGCCTGCGCCAACAATCAGGATTTTTTTTCGTGTGCTAGGAATGTTTTTCATTCGATTTGCACCTTTCCCATGTTATTTTTAGATCGCTATTTCCCATGTTGCGGTTACTTCTTTGTGGTCAGGATCGGTGTAGGTCACTTTGTACGGTCCTGAGCCTTTGACCATAAAATAGCCATCGCCTTTGTCTGTTGTGCCTGTTTCGAGTTCTTTTCCGTAATTTTCACCTGGATAGACGTCTAGGGATTCGCCTTCTTTATTCTTTACTTCTAGGTTGATTGCGGTGAAGCCTTTCTTCTCTGCGGTTGGATTGGCTAATTGGAAGGAAAGTTTTAAAATGGCATCTTTTTTGTTGTCGGCTTCTAGTAGTTGGGCTTTCGTAAATTCGATGCGTAAACCGTTGGCATCGACGACGTCATGAAAACCGTATGTGGCTTTGCTGTCTGCTTTTAGTTCGGCTTTCTTTGGCGTTGTTTGCTTCGTTTCTTCGCTTGTTTTGGTGTCATCTAAATTCGCGCATCCTAGTAAGGCGATACTGGTAACCATGATTGTGCCTATAAGTGTAGCTATTTTTTTCATATTGGTGTATCTCCTTTAGTTATAAGAATGGGCGAGGTGAGCCAGACTTTGGTCCACCTCTTCCCATCTACTTCTTTATTCGGCTACTGGTGCTGCTGTGACTGTTGTTTCTGCAAATGGACCGTATACGCCGTTTTCTTTCAATTCTACTTTGATAACTTCGTCTGCTTTAATACCGCTGATGAAGTAGCTGTAATTTCCGTCAGCATCGGCTGTGATGACTGTTTTAGCTCTGCCGTCAACGCTAACTCTCAATTTACCGGATGGTACTGTTTTACCAGAAATCGTTGTGTCTGCGTCAGTTAGAGCATTAATTGTGACTTGGCCTGCTTCTGATTCTGCTGTAACTGTTCTTTCAACGAATTCTTCATATTTACCTGTTTCTGTATTTCTTAGTTCGATTTTAATCACGTCGCCTGTTGCTACAAGACCGATAAGGTATGTGTAATTACCTGCTGCATCAACCACTGTGATTGATTTTGGAACGCCATTGATACTAATACGAACTGTTTTACCTGCTGGTGCTTTACCTGTGATTGTACGATCTGTATCTAAAATTGGGTTCAGTGAAAATTCTGCTTTGACGATTTTTTCTGTTGGAAGAAGGTATTCGCTTCCTACGCGTATTTCAGCTTTCACTACGTCGCCGCCAGTTAGAACGCCAACATTGTACGTGTAGTTTCCTGATGCGTCAGCTACTGTGTTCGCTCTTACTGTACCGTTTACGCTGATACGAACTGTATAACCTACTGTAGCTTCTCCTGAAACAATGCCTTCTGGTGCTTTCAAGTCATTTAGTGTTAATAGTAAACCTGGGATTTCACCGGATACGATAACTGTTTTTGATGTGTCATATGCGCCTGTAAATGCGTTGCGCTGTTCTACTTTCACTTCTGTGCCTGAAACTAGGCTTCCTGTTACGTAAGAGTAGTTTCCTGATGCGTCAGCTGTTACAACTGCTTTTGCTACGCCGTTAATGTTGATACGTAGTTTCGCGTTTGGTGTTGCTGTTCCTTTTACTGTGTTATCAGCAATTGTCATTTCGTTTACGACTAGTTCTGTTGCTGCTGCTTCTGCTACTGTAGTACTTGCTGTCTTAGCAACATTGGCACCGAGTAGAACTTCTGCTTTGACAACGTCACCTTTTACAAGATAACTACTTAGATAGCTAAAATTACCGCTTGCGTCTGCTGTTACAGTTGCTTTTAGTAAGCCATTAATGCTTACGCGAACTCGGTGGTTAGCTAATGTTGTTCCTGTAATATAAAGATCGGCAACTGTCATGTCATTTAAAACTAGAGAAACTTCTTGTTCTGTTACTACTGCTGTTCCTGTATACAGGCTATCTGTTAAATAAGCGCCTGATGGGCCGATGTATTGTACTTCGATTGTTGTTCCTACAGCTAGGTTACCTGTGTAGTATGAGAATGAACCGTCTGCACCTACTGTAAGAATTGTTTTTGGAGCGCCGTTAATAGATAGTCTTACTTTCGTCACTGGATATTGTGACACGTCGATTGTTCCCGAAACCGTTACGTCAGAAATTGTTATTGGATTAATGACTGGTTGTGGTAGACCAGAAACGGTTACTGTTGTTGCTTCACTTACTACGCCATATGCGTTTTTAAGTGTGACTGAAATTGTGGAAGCTGCTACTTGTTTAGGGATGACGATAGAGAAATCTCCGCTCGCGTTCACTAAACCTGTTTTCTCTGTTCCGTCTGCTAATTTGACAACAGCTGTCGTGCCTGCTTGTCCTTTACCGGTAATTTTTGTGTCAACGTCTGTTATGTTGTTGACTTGTGGTGCGTTTGGAGCTACTAGATTAGCATTTAGTTGTTGTTGTGCTTTGTTTAGATCTGCTTGTAGTTCTGCTTTTTTCGCTGGGTCCGTTACTTGGTCGATTAGAGCTTGCGCTGCATCGATTTCGGCTTGTGTTAGACCAGTTTTTAGATCGCCATTTGGATTTTGGCTAGCGAATAAGTTATTGACTGCTTCACGTGCTTTTGCTTGTGCTGCTAGTTCTGCTGCTTTATCTGCATCTAGTTGTTGTTGCGCTTTGTCTAGGCTCGCTTGTAGTTCAGCCTTTTTCGCTGGATCTGTTACTTGATTGA
This sequence comes from Listeria booriae, assembly GCF_000766865.1. Taxonomy (GTDB): domain Bacteria; phylum Bacillota; class Bacilli; order Lactobacillales; family Listeriaceae; genus Listeria_A; species Listeria_A booriae. The sequence goes on along the minus strand of NZ_JNFA01000004.1, from coordinate 64,338 downwards.
TTAAAGCTTGCGCCGCATCGATTTCTGCTTGTGTTAATCCTGCTTTTGCGTCGTTTGCTGGATTTTGACTTGCGAACAAGTTATTTACTGCTTCTTGTGCTTTGTTTTGTGCTGCTAATTCTGCTGCTTTTTGTGCGTCTAGTTGTGTTTGCGCTTTGTTCAGGTCAGCTTGTAGTTCTGCTTTTTTCGCTGGGTCTGTTACTTGATCGATTAGAGCTTGCGCCGCGTCGATTTCGGCTTGTGTTAGACCTGTTTTTGTGTCGCCTGTTGGGTTTTGATTAGCAAATAGGTTGTTGACTGCTGCGCGTGCTTTGTCTTGTGCTGCTTTTTCTGCGGCCTTGTCTGCATCAATTTGTTCTTGTGCTTTGTTTAAGTCTGCTTGTAGTTCTGCTTTCTTCGCTGGGTCTGTTACTTGGTCGATTAGTGCTTGTGCCGCATCGATTTCGGCTTGTGTTAACCCTGCTTTTGCATCGTTTGCTGGATTTTGACTTGCGAATAAGCTGTTTACTGCTTCACGTGCTTTGTTTTGTGCTGCTAATTCTGCTGCTTTTTGTGCGTCTAGTTGTGTTTGTGCTTTGTTTAGGTCTGCTTGCAAGGCTGCTTTTTTCGCTGGGTCTGTTACTTGGTCGATTAGTGCTTGCGCCGCATCGATTTCGGCTTGTGTTAGACCTGCTTTTGTATCGCCTGTTGGATTTTGATTCGCGAACAAGTTATTAACAGCTTCGCGCGCTTTGTTTTGTGCTGCTAGTTCTGCCGCTGCTTGTGCGTCTAATTTTTGTTGTGCTTTATCTAAATCTGCTTGTAATTCTGCTTTTTTCGCTGGATCTGTTACTTTATCGACTAAAACTTGCGCTGCGTCGATTTCGGCTTGTGTTAATCCTGTTTTTACATCACCAGTCGGATCTTTGCTCGCGAACAAGTCGTTTACTGCTGCGCGGGCTTTATTTTGTGCTTCTAGCTCAGCTGCTAAAATGGCATTTACTTGTAGTTGTGCTTTGTCTAAGTCTGCTTGTAATGCCGCTTTGTTCTTCGCATCTGTTACTTCATTTACTAAAGCTTGCGCTGCGTCGATTTCTGCTTGTGTTAGACCTGCTTTGGCATCGTTTGCTGGATTTTGGCTTGTGAACAAGTTGTTTACAGCAACACGTGCTTTGTCTTCTGCTTCGATTTGTTTAGGATCTTTTACAAAATAACCACCTTCGATACGACCGATTTTGCTTGTATCAAAGTTTTTTGTAATGTCAGCATTGTCTGTTACTAGGCTTGTCTGTTTCGGTCCAGCATAACCACTAAGTGAGAATCTCATATTTAGAGGGCCTTGATAGGAGAATGTTGCCTCTTCTAGTGTTGTTTTGTTACGTTCCCATGTGCTAATTCCGATTGTTGAGTTAATAACCATTGTTGTCGCATTAGATTCACTTCCTAACGCGCCATTTCTTGTATTCGTGATAGAGAAGTTAGCGCCTTCTTCAATAACTAACTCTTTACCTGTTGTTAGAGTAGAGGAACTACCTTGTGATACCGCGATTAGCGTTGCACCACTTTTTACAAAAAGGGAACTGTTGTTAAACATAGCTCCTTGAACGTCTGTTGCTGTAGATTTAATATCTAGTGTCGCGCCTGAATTAACGGTTGTAGTACTTGCATTGTATGTTGCAATACCGTCACGTGATGAAGTTGCTTTCACAAAACCGTTATTTGTAAAATTGACTTCATCTAGTCTGATCGCTTGCCCTGTAGTAGAAGTAACGTTAAGTTTTGCGCCTTCAGCGACTGTTAACACACTGCCTCTAGTAGTATGAAGCGCTCCGCGATCACGGGAATATCCTCCACCAGTGATGTTTACTTCTGCATTACTTTGGATTTCAATATTTTTTGCCCAAACGTTGTAGTTATTGTTGCCGTTAAGTTGTGTAATATTGTTCGTTCCTTGGAAAACTAGCGTACCTGCTTCTAAACGTGCAAATGATCTGTTTCCATCACCAGTTACGTTGTTTACAGTATGTTTGGCAGCTACTGTACTCCATAAGAAACCGTTAGTCCCACTATTTTTGATTGTGATATTGTTGATAGAAGTAACTGCATTTGCTTTTGTAACACGGATATTTCTAGTATTCATATCAATTGTGTAGCCTTCACCGTGAATGTTCTTCTCATCAACAGATATGCTGAAATCTGCGTCCGTCATTCTTAAATCTGCTTGCAAATAAATATCAGTTGTTGTTGCATTTTGTAGCTCTGCTTTGAATGTAGCCCAGTCGCTTACATAGACACCTACTGCATCTACGCTTGGATTGGTAATCCCCTCATTGGCTAGTGTATTGATAGGCAAAGTACTAACACTTGTTAGCAACATAGCGCTTGCTAAAAATAATTTCAGTGACTTATTAAACATTTTTGTTTTCTTCGACATTTTTCTTTTTCTCCCTTCAAACTGTTCTGTATCTAAAAACCCATGGTATTACTGCGATGTCTCCTCCGCGGCAAAATTTAAGTTTTTTTATGGGGTGGGGGAACTTATAAACCCGAAGTAATTGTTTCAAAACGCAGAACACGATTGTTTTCTATTTTTATAATTTGGTTGGACTTCTCTAAATCTTTCAGCTTACCTTTTACGGTTCGTGGTGTGATTTGGCAACATTTCGCAAGCAAGACATAATTCACAAATTTCGGAATGTGATAGCCTTCTTTTCCTTTTTTGGATAGTTTGCGAATCATGTCGGTAATTCTTTCGTCAGTTCCTTTCGTCAACATTTTTGAATATTGAAAAAAGTTTTCTTCTAGCTTTTTCATTGCATCGACTAATAAATCTGGAAAAAATGGGTGTTGCGAGATTTCTTGTAAAACGGCTTTGGCATCGTAGATTTCTAGTTTGACATCTCCGAGCGCAATATATTCATAATTTCCTGGTTGGAAAACATTGTGGAAGACGCAATCATCTTTTGTCCAGATGGCGTTAATCATATTTTTTTCTGATTGGGCGTTGCTAAATTGTTGAAGCAGTTGTCCTTCGATGATGTGAATGATGCTTCCTGGCTCGTCCAACAATGCTTTCTGCCCGTTTTCTAACACTTCTATATAATGGTAGGATTTATGTCTTCTTTTCCAGTTATTCTTCTGCAGTAGGGATACTAATAAATTAGGTTCTCTTAGTAATAGCCCGTGGACTGTAAGGAAATCCATCCTTGTTACCTCCTTTTGGTTTAACTCCTTCTTTAGTATATAGTTTCAAAATATGAACTAATAGCGCTGTAAAAGTGCTTTTTTCATACAAAACATTACTTTTTAGAAAGGAAATTTCCGTCGCATGGGGAGCTAGACCTAGATGTATCTAAATACGGCATTGTCTGGTATACTTTTGTCTAAACAGTGAATTTTCTTTTGTACGTTATACCTTATGATAGCATCACGATGCACCAAAACACTGTATATTCCAGAAAAACTATTATTTTGGTAATTTCTATAGAAAACACGTACTTTGCTTTTCGGTTTCGATAAGATTTATAATAGATTGACCTATGTATGAAGGGGAGCGTGTCTAATGGAAAAGATTTTGACGAAATCGGATTATCGGCAAATGCGTTTACTGAGCTTGCTGTTTTTCCGGAATAAAATTGTTTCTAAACAATATGCTGCGGATTATCTTGATATTAATAAAGTGACGCTGAATAAAGACATTGACGCCATCAACAATCTGTTTTCTAAAGACATGCTGGAGATCAAAGTGCTCAAAACAAAATGGATTTTCTTAGTGCGCGATAATCAGACGAACTTTGCATCTATTACTGCTGATATGATTTATAATAGCCAGGCTTTTCGAATTATATTATCGACATTACGAGATGAAAAGCGAACGCCGACTAGTTTTGCGCAAAGTGAGTTCATTAGTAAGTCGCAACTTTATAATAAGCTCGATGAATTAGATAATTTGTTAGCTGAGAACCGATTGATTTTAAATAAGACACCGATTGAGATTCTAGGTAATGAAGTCGATATTAGTTTCTTTTATTTTCATATATTAGATCGGGTTTATCCGCGTTCTGGTTGGCTATTCGATGAGATTCCGCTCGAAGCGATTCATACGTATATTTATAAAATGGAGCAGTTCATGGACATCCGCCTGTCTCCTATTGCAAAAACGGATTATGCGATTGCGATAAGTGTGCAACTAAGACGTGCGAAAAACGGCTATCCCTTGAATTTAACAGAAAAACAACTGCTGTATTGGCAGGAAACCGTCGAGGTATTTAATATTGAACAAATGGATTTCTCTGATTTGGAAGCTATTTTCTCGAAAAAACTGCCGTTAAATGAGAAGTCGATTATTTTCTTATCGCTGTTTTTGACTTCCTTTACGTATACGAAAAAAGAGTCGCTGAATAAAGTGCTAGCCTACTATGAGAAGTCGCGTCCGATGCGGTATAAAGCTGCGCAGGAACTTGTGGCACTCGCTACTATTGATGCAAAAGATTTGAATTTTGTGATGGTGAGTTTACTTGGTTTCTTTGGGAAGTATACGTTTCTTGGGAAGTCGGCGTATATTATCGAAATTGAGGAACATGAAAATCAAAATAAAATAAATCGGATTGATAAACAGATTATCGAAGACAAACTAATAGAAGTAAGTGGTTACGCGGCAGATTTGGAGTTCATTCGCGCCAATATGGAAGCAATCCTGCCTTATGTTCACGAACTGCTTAACATATCGACAATACTAAGCCAATCACACGAAAAATTACACGTAAAAGTCATTTCTAAAAACGGCTATACGTGGGAGGAATTTCTGAAATACCGAATTCGGCAACATTTTTCAGAGGAAGTTTTGGCGTTTTCGAATAATGATTATTCGACGAGTAATGTAGAATGTGACTTGATTATTACGGATTTCCCCATGGTTGGAGAGCATTCGATTGATATTCTTACTTGGAACTCGCCACCGACAGAATTAGATTTTGAGATGCTGCGTGAGTTTATAAAATAACGCAAATAAAACCCCAGTCTCCTATACCGAGGCTGGGGCTTTATTGCACATATTTTTTTTATTTTTGTATATTTTTTTGGAAAACCCTAATTATTGCTTCTTTCCGTGGTACATTAGATATGAAGAAACGGAATGCAATAAAGGAGGAAATACATGCTAGAGTTTTTAACATTTTTATTGGATAATGCCATAATGCCGATTAAAAGCGAGCAGCTACTTCTTACTAAAGGGGACAAACTACCATTAGAAGATGCTGGGAATCGTTATGTATATGGAATTTCTGAAGGAATCATCGCAGTGCAAAAAGAGGAAATGATCCTCGACTTTTCATCAATAGGCCAGTTTGTCGGATTTTACGCAGACGGCAATTCACGCCTCGAAGGAGAAGTTTTAACAAAATCAGCCATCGTTTGGAAATTTGAACTTCGCGATATATTAACAAAAATCGGATTAAATAACGACGGATTCTTATTATATAGCAAACACGCCTCGCACATGCACGATAGTCTCATGAAAAAAATAAGCATTTTAAAATTAAACAACACAAATAAACTAATCTTGTCTTTACGATCATTAGCATCAAGATTTGGAGAAAGTGCTACAGATTTAGAAAGCTGCCGACTTCCAGAATGCTTCACAAAAAAAGTTTTATCTAATTACACAGGAATTAAATTATCGAGCTTGACGAAAGTTCTAAACAACTTGCATGATGACGGCAAAATTGTTCATAGCCGCCGCGTTATTCTCGTTCATATTTAAAAAACGCTAGGCCGTCTAATAGTAGATAGCCTAGCATTTTTTTCACGCTGTTTTCTTGATTTTTGCAACGTTTCCAGTAAATATACCAGCCACACAAATCGCTACTAATACGAAGATGAACGCATTTAGTAAGCCGAACGAATTTGCGAGGAAACCTAGAATTGGTGGGCCTGCAAGGGAAGCACTATATCCTGCCAGCGTCACCAAACTCACCCGTTTCACCGCGTACTGGCTCTCATCGCCCGCAGCTGAAATCGCCATTGGGAAGCCAAGTGAAGCGCCTGCGCCCCACAGGAAAATCGCAATGACACAAACAACGACCGAAATTTTCAAAATAACGAGTAGCAAGCCAATCGCCGCAAAGGCAACCGCTACGCGAAGCAACAACACACGACCGTATGTATCAATCAATCGCCCACTCACCAAACGTCCGCTAATCATGCCCGCCAGGAATACACCATAAATCACCGTGCTCAAACTATGCGACACATCATAACCGTCCACCATCGCAAGCGGAATCCAGTCATTCGCCGAGCCTTCCACAAACGCCAAACATAGCCCCATAATCGCTAAGGCCACCGTCCGTTTATTCAGCCATAATCGCTTATCAGCAGCCGACTCTTCCGCATTTGCTTTCTTATCCGCCGCCGATTCCTTCCCGATTCCAGCCGGCACAAAGCGCGTCGAAACCATCAGAATCGCAAACAACAAACACGCCACAATCACTAAATGCACACTAACCGAGACACCTAATTTTATAAAAAGTACCCCGACTCCCGCGCCGACAAGCGTTCCGATACTAAACGCCGCATGCAACACTGGCAAAATTGTCTTTTTGATGCGGTATTCAATCTCGGTTCCTTCCAGATTCATCGCAACATTGCACATCCCAGCGCCCATCCCAAAAATAAAAAGCGCCACAAAAACCACGATTTGGCTAGCCACCATTGCTCCCGTCGCCAGCGTCAAAAACCCGCCAAACATAAAGAAGGCGCTCGTCATAATCGCAAATCGTCCACCGCGCGCCCGTACAAACACGTTCGAGAGCACCAATCCTAAAATCGAGCCCATCGACAAACCTAATAAAATAACACCCATTGTCCCCGCGGACGCATGAAGCGCATCCCGCAACTCCGGCGTCCTCGAAATCCAACTTGAAAAACTAAAACCACATGTCGTAAAAATAATCAGAATCGCATAATACCATTTCTTCTCCATAAAAACTCCCTTTTCACCGCGTATAGTTTCTTTATTTAAGTATAGCGGTTAGTAATCATGAAAGTAAAGGTAAAAATGCGCATTCGTCAATCCTTTGTGAGTTTATTTTGCAGTACATGAATGTGTTGACCTAAGATTTTGATAGCAAGTTGAATGCCCACTGTTTCAGATTCTAGTTTGTGCATCACATCGATTTTTTTAATCACATACACGGTTGTGTCTCCGTCCGCAATACATACTTTAGGATCTGGTTTGTAATACACTAAGCGGTCTATTCCGACGAAATCGCCTTGTTCGTAGTAACGGATATCTTTGCTGTTTTGTTGTTCTGCGATTTTACCGTTAATAATTATATATAATTCGTCATCTTCTGTGATGCATTCGCCACTTAGAAATGTCCGAACTTCGCTTTTTACAGGGTTTGTGAGAGGATTAAATAAATATTCTTGAAATATTTGATTATCAAACAAGTCTTCTTTGGTTTTCATCTTAACCACACTCCATCTCTTTAATTGATGGCTCTATTATACAACGAATTGTCCTTTTTGTTTGGAATGACGCTGTGGTAGATGCGTCGGATGAACCAATTTGGATGGAAAATTAGGACTCGAAATGGTGTTTTTGTGGACTATTCTTCACCTTATTCTTGCTTTTTCGGCAGGTGAATGTGTCAAAATGATGATATTTTTGGAATGAAGTAGGCAAGCGAGAAATGGGGCTGGGTGTTCCTATTTTGGGGGTGTTTCGTCTAGTGGTGGACTATTGTCATTTGACCAACACCGCTAACATGTTTAGCATATCCGCCTGCACTTGCAACTTGTCATACGGAATTGCAGAATAAAATGCATTGCGCTTAAATTGTTGTTTTTCTGCCTCACTATGCGCTTGGAATTGGCGTAATTTTTCTGCGATAGAATGGGCGTTTCCCACCTCCGTAAAATAACCATTCTCCCCTTCGACGAGGTAGCCTTTAATCCCCGCAATCTCACTGCCAATAACAGGAACGCCACAAGCCATGGCTTCAATGCCAACAAGCCCTAAACTCTCCCCTTTTCTCCTACTTGGAAAAACAAAGACGTCCATTTCATTGTACAGCCCAACAAGTTCTTCCTGTGGTAACAAATCATAACAACGGACATCCGCTTGAATTCCCAATATTTGAATAAGTGCTTCTTTCTGCTGATTTTCCTTTCCACTCCCAATCATCAGCAACTCTACCGCCCGATTTGATTGTTGCTTAAATTCGGCAAAACCACGAAGTGCATCGTCCCAGCCCTTGTCAACATCAATCCGACCTACATAGCCAACACGAAAAACAGCCTCATCTTTGTCTATTTCCCGCGGTGCAAATAAATCACGATTTACACCACCAGATGGAGAAATCAGCACGCGCTCCGAAGCAAGATGATACCGTTCCACGACAGTCTGCTTAAAATAATCCGATGGCACAACTACATGATTCGCTTGTTTTAACAGATGCGTCACCCATTTTTGCAAACGCTCTTGGAAGGCGTTTTCCGGGAACACATCGCTGCCATGCAAATTAACAACCAAATTTATGTCTCGATTCAAAAATTTAGCCCAAATAATCGGTAACGCGCTATGCGAAGCGTAATGTAAATACACCAAATCATATTTTCGAAATACTAACGTAAAAAAAATGCGACAATAAAAAATCAAATAACGCCATAATTTCTTTACCCTGCTTACTTCTTTTTTCATCGTGATGGTATCAATGTCTTCCGTTGCGCTTTCCAACAAATGCACATGGTTTTTCACAAAAATACCGTACGAGGGATATTCTTTCGACGGAAACATATTCGCGATAACTAATATTTTCATAGTTCTATTCCTTTCTTTTGCGTAGTAGCACGCCGTTTCATATAAAAAGTGCGATACAAATTAGCAAGTAGCGGCATATAAATAGCAATAATACATCCCAATACAGCTATATTAACAAGAGAAATAACCCAAATTGTGTGGATTAAAACATTAAAACTAGCCGCCACAAGAAGCAACAATGTCGTTAACAAATGGCGCTTCACAGAAAATCCTTGCCAAATCCGCATCGAAAAATACGTCCGCGCTAAGAAAAAAGCAATATACGCTGATCCCGTCGCAATCGAAGCCCCAATCGCCCCATACGTCGGCACAAGCAAAAAATTAAGCCCAATCGATACCACGAGCGCAATAATCGACACCAAAATATTCAACGAACTCCGCTTCAAAAAAACAATCCCCAAATTCGTCGTCTCACTCACTGTCATCATCAACGGATAAAAACATAAAAACGGAAAAATATACTGCGCCTCACTATAATCTGGTGACAAAATCAGCATAATAAGCCCTTTAAACAACAACAATCCCATAAACAAAACCGCAATCAGAAACATGATACTGTCACTCACCAACTTAAAATAGCGCATCGGTTTTTGCTTTTTATACCATTCATATGCGGTTGGAACCCAAAAGTTCGAAAAAGTCGTCTGCAAAATCAACAATGCGCTCGCAATTTTAAAAGCTGCCGTGTACAATCCTAACTGTTCAAAGTCACAAAAATAGCGAATAAATAGCTTATCAATAACAACAAACATGCTATAAATCACCGTCGCAATGACAACGGGCAAACCAAATTTAGCGAGTTTGGGCAGTAAATCCGGGTCTACCTTCATCGGATTAATGCGCAACAACGGGAAATTCCGAATAATCAGCATCACATCACCAATAATTTGACCGATAATCGTGGCATAAATCACCGTAATAAACGTATGCGAAAACAAACAAAGGAAAAGCACCGTATAAATCAGAATACTGAACTTCACCAAAATATTGAAAAACGAAAATTCAAGCGCCTTATTCTGCATTCGAATATATAAGAAAATAAACCGTTCAAATATTAGAAATACAATGGACACCGCAATAAAATAAACGACTTGATAATATATCTCGTTCCCAAATAAGAACGTAGCAATCGGCTTCGCAAATCCACACATGAGCGCAATCACAACACCAGAAAACGCAAGCGGCACAACAATAGCCGTATGAAACAACTTTTTCTTATTCGGATATTCATAAAACTCACGCGCAAAGGCTTGATCAAAACCTAAATAAATAACGCAAATTAACAAAGTCTGCGCCAGCATAAACATACTTGTTTTTCCGTATTCTGCTGGCGAAATAAAGAAGGTAACAATCGGAATGGTCAATAAATTCAAAAAGGCTGACCCGAATGCACCAATCGCAAATTGCATCAGCCGTTTCATAAGTGCTCTCATTATTTTTCACACAAACTTTCTTTTTGTAAGAATAGACCGCCACAAACAAGCCCAAATAACGTAGAAGACAGCGCTGAAAATAAGACGTGCCCCGCGAAAGCCCCGTAGACAATGAGGATGACAAAGAGCGCACTGTAAATATTGCGTTTTTTGCAGGCTAATAGAAAGAAGAATATTAAAAGCCCTAATGTGACTAGAAGTCCAACAAAGCCCAGTGAGAACAACACATCGAAGAAATCCATTTCCACTAATCCGCCCACTCCCCATGTTGCCATGCGATAATCGAATCCATATCCGAAAAGCAGTGTCATCAAATTACCACCAGTAAACGTATCAAAAGCAGTATCCAAAAAGGTACTTCGCGAACTCGTAATAAACCGCACTAAATCACCGCTATACAAATTATAAAAATAGATTAATCGTTGAAGTAATCCCGAAACAGCCTCTAAAATAAACGCCCGACCTTGAAGCAAAATAAACGACAGTATCCCTATAACAGCAACACCAATCCCCCACTTCGCCACCAGCCCAACGCTTCTTTGAAAGAAGAAAAAGCGAATCAATAACACAATCGTTAACAAAGCACCATACACAATCCCCGTCTTCGTTCCTAAAAGTAATAAGCCCAGCAAATTCCCTAAATAAAGCAATGCCAGGAAGATCCGTGTCCATAACTTCGTCTGTTTCACCTGCTTAAACAAATACCAACCTGTAAATGTCGCAGAAACAATAAAACCAATCGTTGTATCATTATTCGCAAAAAAGAACGCCTTATACCCAGCCGCCTCATACGTCTGATTCCCAATCCCCAGCACATACGGAATAAGCAACCCAAACGTAAAAAAAGTACTAATCACCAAAAATATCTTTTCATAACTCGCGGCTCTCCACTGATCGGCACGCTGATACATATAATATGGAATCAATACCCACAGAAAAAACTTAATCATATTGGTCACATCATTAAACAGCGCCGAAGCATCATTTTGCAGCACAATCGTCTGAATAAAAAGCGACATAATCCCACTAAAAACAAGAATGACCGACAGAATCGTATAGATGTTTTTCTGAAATCCCTTCCTCGCAATTTGAAAAACCAGAAAGGCCACACAAATAAGTCGATAAGCCACTCCAATAGGAAGATTAATCCCTGCCGATAGCACAAAGCCGTTTAGCGCATCCATCACAGGAAAAATCGCAAATAATAAAATAAAACTTTTGGTTTCTTTCAGCAAAGTCATCCTTACCTCTCTTGTTTAATCACTCTCGCCGGTACCCCACCAATTACACTATATGGCGGATATTTTTTAGCTGGCACAACTGCACCCGCTGCAACGACACAACCATCTGGAATCTCCGCACCCGCTAAAATCGTCACACGCGTTCCAATCCAAACATCATTGCCAATCCATACAGGCTTTTTCATTGTCCCGCTATCTAAAATCTTCTCTCTCCCATTAATACAATGCGTTTCTGTCAAAATCACCACTTCCGGCGCAATCAACACATCATTCCCAATATGCACTGGCGCCGCCGCAATAATCCGCGCGTGATCACCAATCGACGAACGATCGCCCAAATGAATATTTTTCGGATGGCGTAATTTCAACTTTGGACGTAAATTACTCGTTTTTGCACAACTCCCAAAAAAGACCCGCGCCATCTGGTTCTTGAGTTGGCGAATTATCCGACCAAAAACGAGTCGATTCGGCATTGGAAGCAGATTGAAAATAGAAAATGTCCACTTAGCTAGCATCTTGTTTCCGCCACCTTTCCTTCACAACTTTCCATACAAAGCTCAGATTCCCTACAAAATAACGTCGGAACATCCGCTTTGGCTCTTGCATAAATCGATAAAACCACTCGAGCCCCGACTTTTGCATCCATTTCGGCGCGCGCTTCGTCACACCTGCAATCACATCGAAGCTTCCACCAACACCCATCACAAAAGGAACATCCATCGTTTCTTTATACGCATGAACCCACTCCTCTTTTTTCGGACTAGAAAAGGCGACGAAAACAATATCCGCTTTTGATTCTCGAATCGCTAAAGCTATTTCTTCTGATTCTGTATCTTCGAAAAAACCATTTCGGTAGCCCGCGATCTCCAGCTCTGGATACGCCTGCTGATGCAAGCGAACGACTTCTTGAACAGTCTTTTCCTCAGCGCCAAAATAATACACACGGTAGCCTTTCTCGGCGCTTTTTTGAACTAGATTTTCGAATAGATCGATACCTGTTATCCGCTCGGGTATGTGATGACCGAGAAATCTCGCGGCCCACACAATCGACTGACCATCTGCATTAATAAGCGGCGAACGATTAATAATTGCCGCAAAATCCTTGTTTTCTGCCATTAAATTAATTTTGCTTGCATTAATCACGACATGTTGTACTGGTTTTCCAGCACAAATAATCGCCTCCACTTCATCTAGCGTCTCCTCCATTGTGAGAGAATCCACATAACTACCTAATAAAAACTGACGTGTCATTGCATTTCTCCTCTTGCTTAATAGGCGCTATTTGGGATAAAAATAACCCGCACCGTTTTGAGTAATATCCGGATATCTAGCGAAAAGCTAACCTTCTGAATATACTCCAAATCTAAATCAACCATTTCGGCAAAGCTTACATCGTTGCGCCCGCTCACTTGCCATAATCCAGTACATCCTGGTGTAATCGATAGCCTGCGGTAATCGCGAACCGAATACACGGCGACTTCACGTTCCAATGGTGGTCGCGGTCCAACAAGAGACATATCGCCTTTTAGGACATTAACTAGTTGTGGTAATTCATCAATACTCGTCTTTCTTAAAAAACGACCTAGTTTCGTAATCCGCGGATCATGTTTCATCTTGAACATCGCGCCCTCTACTTCATTGAACTGAAGCAATTCCGCGAGTTTTTCCTCCGCATTTGGAATCATGGTACGGAATTTATACATCATAAACCGTGTGCCGTTTTTCCCAATCCGTTCTTGCTTAAAGAAAACAGGTGCACGAAAGTCACTGATTTTAATCATCATGAATAACAAGATAAAGAGCGGTGATAAGAGAAGTAATCCGACACTGGCACCTAAGACATCCATGCTTCGCTTGACTAGCGGATATATTTTCGTTGTTGTTTTTGTGGACTTAACCACTGTTTTTGTTGACTCCATCGCTATCTCCCTCATTGATAATAATAATAACTATTGGAATGATTCTTCACGCGATTTAAAACGGTTCCGATAATTGGAACATGCGTTTTTTGAAGTAGTTTCACTGCTGTTTTCGCGCGATCTTTTAATGTTTTTTCACTGCGAAGGACGACGATTGCACCTTCGACATAGGGGGTTAGAACAAGTGCATCCGATGAAGCTAAAATTGGCGGTGTATCAATAATGATTTGATCGAATTGTTCCGCAAATTGTTGGATTAACTGTTCCATTTTTTTCGAGGCAAGTAATTCATTGGGGTTGGGTACTAAGGCACCGCTTGTTAATACCATTAAGTTGTCGATTTCGGTTTGATGGCATACATCCTCGAGCTCTATTCCACTGTCTGCTAGTAAATGAGATAAGCCGACGTTATAATGAATGCCAAATGTTCGATGACTCGTTGGTTTGCGCATATCTGCATCGATTAATAATGTCTTTTTGCCTTGTTTGGCATAACAAATCGCGAGGTTCGCTGATACGGTTGATTTGCCGCTTTCTGGTTCTGGTGAGGTGACTAAAATCGTTTGGTAGTCTTTATCTACAGAAGAAAAATGGATGCCCGCTCGGAGTGTTTTGAATTGTTCTGCGATTGGAGAGCTGGGATTGGTTGCCGCAATTAACTTTCTTTTACTGAAATCTTGTTTATTCATTGGGCACTATCCTTTCTATTAGATTTGGTTCTTTTGGCTCTGCTATCCACTAAATCTTCGTCTTTTATTTCGCTAATCAATGCTAAAACTGGTAAGCCTAGCGTTTTTTCTACGTCATCTGCTGTTTTTATGGAACGGTCGAATAGGTCTCGGACAAACATGATAACGATGCCCAGAAACAAGCCTAGTAGAATTGATACGACCATCAGTAATGCTTTATGTGGCTTTACTGGTGCTGCGTTTGCGTCTAAGGTGGCTTCTGATAGAACATAAATATTATCAATTTTCATGATTTTAGATATGTCTTTACTGAATATATCGACTGTTGCATTGGCGATTTTAACGGCGTCCGTGGCATTGGCACTTTCAACGTGGATTTTAATTACTTGTGAATCGGAAGTGCTGTTGATTGTAATCATTTGTTCTAGCTCTTTGGTGGAGTAGGCTTCGTCCATTTTGCTTGATACTTGTGATAAAATTCGAGGGCTTGTGATAATTGAGGCGTACGTATTAACAAGTTGTAAGTTCGCCTGCACGTCTTGGGATTGTACAATCGTATTTTGTGGAACCGATTGATTAATTAATACTTGTGTTTCGCTTTGGTAAATCGGTGTAGCGAAGATAAAAAGATAACCACTCATGAGTATGGCGCATACGAACATACTAAGCGCGATGACCCATTTATTTTTCTTCAAAAGGTCCCATATTTGTTTTACATTTAAACTTTCTTCCATCGTTTCCTCCTGGCTCATTCCGTTGTTGAAACTAACTTCTTATTGCCCCTGTGCATCTCGTGTAAGTTTCCCATATTGTAAATCGCCACTTTTTCTAACTCCGGAATAACATTTTTTGTATCCAATATATTTTTCTGTTTCATTCCCGCTAATTGTGTTGCTGTCCATGTTTTGAATTCGCTGTGATCTGTTAAAATGAGTAGTAAATCTGCGTTTGCTACGGCCTCTTCCAATACCGGTTCAATCCAAGATGCCTTCACGTGTGGATCAAATACTGTGACTTCTAGTGCTGCTTCTTGTTCTAATAGATGTATGATTTCGATGGCTGGACTTTCCCGTATATCGTCCACATTGCCTTTATAGGTTACGCCACACACCGTTATTTTTTTGCCATCGATGGTTGTCATGAAGTCTTTTACTTTTTCTAAAATAAAATGCGGCATCGAGTTGTTAATTGCGCGTGCTTGCTGGATGAGTGGTGTGTTTTCTGGGGTTGCTGCGACGATGAAGTAAGGATCCACTGCCAAGCAATGACCGCCAACGCCTGGTCCTGGTGCGTGTAAATTCACGCGGGGATGTTTGTTGGCCATCTCGATGACTTCTAGTGCATTAATGCCAAGCGTATCGCCGATTTTGGCTAGTTCGTTCGCAAGTGCGATGTTGACGTCGCGATATGTGTTTTCCATCAGCTTCGATAATTCAGCAGCGCCTGCTGTTGTTTCGATGAGTTCGCCTTGTACAAACACGCCGTAGACTTTTTTTCCAGCTTCGACACAATTTGGCGTGAGTCCACCGATAATGCGGTTGTTATACACCAGCTCATGAATGATTTTGCCTGGTAGTACGCGTTCTGGACAGTGGACCAAGAAAATATCTTCGCCAACGATAAAGCCTGCTTCTTCTAGCATCGGCTTCACAACATCTTCTGTCGTACGCGGTGCGATGGTGGATTCTAAAATCAGGACATTGCCTGGTTTCAAGAATGGTATCGTTTTGCGGACAGCGTCTTTGACATGTGTTAAATCGCACGATAAGTAAATATCTGGTCGGTTGGGAGTCGGGACAGCGATAATGAATACGTCTGCTGCTTCTACATCTAACTGCGCTTGGAAATTGCCAGCTTGTAGTGCGCGGTGTAATTCTGCTTGAAGCCCTGGCTCTTCAATATGAATACGTCCGGTGTTTAGCATATTTACCACGTTTTCCTTCAAGTCAATGCCTACCACCTGTTGCTCGTGATTGGCGAACATAATCGCTGTCGGTAAACCGATGTATCCCAATCCAATTACTGCTATTTTCAAACAATCATCTCCTCCTAACTGCAAAAATTATTTATTATTTGGAATCGAAATTTTCCATGTGGCAAGCACTTTTGGTTTTTCTTTTCCGAATGTTACGGGTTGATATGAGAATTCGCCGGATTTGACGTCTTTTGGTAACTCGAAGTTGACTGTGCCAGTTACGTTTTTATTTGGTTCGATTTCGGTGCCGATGTTATTGGCGTCGGTTTTTACTGTGTAGGTTTTGTCACCTGATTTTAAGATGAAATCATTGCCGCCGATGCCGTATTTGCTGTCGGTTTTATTCTTGAAATCCATTGTTAATTGGACGATGTTTTTGTCACCTTTGCCGTTTTCGGTTGTTTCGATATTTTTAATCGCCATTTCGATATTGTTCACTGTCTTTGTAGTGTATGTTGTTGTTTGTTTTGTCTTTGGTGTTTCTTCATTGGATGGTGTAGATGAACATGCACCTAAAGATAGGATTGATGCGCCTAACATGGCGGTGATAAGAAGTTTTTTTAGCATTGTATTTCTCCTTTGTGATTCATTTTTTATATAAAACTGCTTGTTGGAACAGCTATTTTTCAAGGTTATTTTTTAAAAGTGTGTGATGACTAAATGAGATTTAGTCATCACACGTGTGTTTTTATCGTACGGTTACTTCTTTTTCTAGGGCTAAGCCAACTGCATTATAGCCTTGAACGATTACTTTTGTTGCTGCGTTTGTGATTTTATCTTTAGCGTAATATTTGTATGTGCCATCATCTGCAACTGGGACTTTACTGTAGCTTGAATCGCCTACTTTAATAGCAACATATTTGATGCCACCAGTGTATGTTCCGGTTACTTCTTTTGATGTGCCGATAACAAAGTCATTTACTGTCATAGTTGGAGCCACGCCTGGGTCGATTGTTACGACTTTTTGTGCAACTACTGCACCTGTTGCGTCATAACCATAAACAGTTACTACGTCATCTTTACTAGATACTTTATCTTTGATGTAGTATTTGTATGTGCCATCGTCTGCTACAGGGACTTTACCATATGAATTGGTATTGACTTTAACTGCAACATACTTGACTTCGCCTGTATATGCTCCTGTCACATTGCCATCGCCTAGTTTATACGTATCTGCTGTTAAGCTAGACGCGTTTTCTGGGTTGACTGTTACAGCTGATTCTGCAATTTTCGTTCCTGTGCTGTCATAGCCTAGGATAGAAACGGCTGCTGTTGTGTTTGTAATCTTGTCTTTTGCATAGTATTGCCAGTTCGTAGCATCTACAACTCCAACTTTAGGATAAGTGACATCGCCTACTTTAAGAGCTACATAACGTACGCTACCTGTGAATGTTCCTTTCACAAAGCTGTCTGTTTTTAGTTTGAATGCTTCTGGTGTTAGTGTGCTTTGTCCTACTGGGTTTTGAGATACTGTTAAATCTACAGTGCTTACGAGTGTTCCGGCAACGTTGTATCCTTTGACAGAAACGGTATCGGAAGGGTTTAGAATCTTACCTTTGGCATAGTATTGCCATGTTGAACCGTCGACTACGCCTACTTTCGCGAATTCTACACCGTTGACAACAAGTGCTACTGTTTTCACGTTTCCAGTGTATGTTCCTTTGACGTAAGAATCTGTAGAAATAACAAAGTTTGATGGATTCGCTACGATAGTACCTTTTAAAGCGTCCGAGCCATAAACGGTAACTGGTGTGATGGCAATTTGTGTGCCTTCTGAGTTGTAACCGATTAGTTTCACTACATCGGATTCGTTTGTGATTTTATCTTTCGCGTAGTATTGTAGAGCGCTTGCTCCTGTAACTGGTACGGATGGGTATACTGTTCCATTCACAGAAATCGCTACTTTGGTTACAGAACCTGTATATGAACCTGTTACATAGTTGCCGCCACCGATAATATAATCTTGTGGTGTTACTGTACCGCGTAGTAAGTTACCATCTTTTAATGTTACTTTAGCGCGTGATAATTCTTTTCCAGAGGCGTCTAGGGCTACCAAGTATGCGTTTTGTGATGTGCTTGTGATTTTGTCTTTCGCATAGTATTGGAAACTTCCTTCTACTGGAACAGTTGTATATTTTGTATCGCCTACAAGAAGGTATACTTTGGTTGCGTCGCCAGAAACCGTTGCTTTAATTCCTGCGTCATAGCCAACATAGTATGGCGCTGTAACAACGATGGTTCCTGATGCTTGTTTCGAAACAGTTACCGAAGCGCTAGATGTTTTGCCATCTTTAGTTGCGGTTGCCGTTACGACTGTTCCTGCTGCTTGTTTTGGAATCGTTAGACTATATTTACCGTCTGATCCGATTGTTCCTGTAGCAAGCGTTGTGGAACCTGCTTTAATAACGATGGTTGCATTTGGTTCCCCAGTTCCTGAAGCAATCGTAGACTCATTTGTTAAGGCACCAAGTGTTGTTGCGGCAATGCCTTGTCCAGCTGCTACGGTTGTAGAAGCATTCGCTGATTTACCGTCTTTTGTAGCTGTTGCTGTTACGACTGTGCCTTGGGCTTGTTTTGGAATCGTAATGCTGTATTTACCATCTGAACCTACTGTTCCAGTTCCTAGTGTTGTTCCTGCTGCGTTTTTGATGACAATTGTTGCATTTGGTTCGGCTGTCCCTGTTGCTGTTGTGGAATCAGCTGTTAGTGTATCGATGGTTGTTGGGTCAATGCTGTCACGTGTTACAGTTGTGCTTGCACTTGATGTTTTACCATCTTTTGTGGCTGTTGCTGTTACAACTGCGCCATTCGCTTGTTTAGCAATCGTTACGCTGTACACGCCATCAGAGCCGACACGGCCTGTTGCTAGTTCCGTACCTGCTTGATTTTTAATAACGATAGTTGCATTTGGCTCGGCTGTTCCTGATGCTATTGTAGAATCAGTTGTTAGTGAGTTAATCGTCGTTGCTGCCATACCAGCTTGCACTGTTGTTGTGCCAGGGCTAGATGTTGTACCATTTACTGTTTGTGTTACTGAGATGACTGTGTCTTTTGGTTGTTTTGGAATGGTCACCGAGTAATTGCCATCTTGGCCTACTGTTGCTGTTCTGTCTTGACCTCCAATTGTTACCGTCACTGTCGCTCCTGGAATACCTGTTCCTTTGACCGCTTCGTCATCGGCTGTAACCGTGTTAACTGTTGGAGCGGCTACTGCGCCTTGTGTTACGGTTGTATTTGCATTAGAACTTGTTTGGCCGTTTAGTGTTTGTTTTACAGAAATTTCTGTTCCAAAGGCTTGTTTTGGAATCGTTACCGAATAGTTGCCGTCTTGGTCTACTGTCGCTGTTTTGTCTTGACCTGCGATTGTTACGGTTACTGTTGCTCCAGCAATTCCTGTTCCTTTGACGGTTGTGTCGTCCGTTGTTACTGTTTTGATTGTTGGCACTGCTACTGTTCCTTGGGTTACTGTTGTTGATACAGGATTACTCGTTACGCCATTTAAGGTTTGTTTCGCTGTGATTTCTGTTCCTACGGCTTGTGCTGGGATGGTAACGGAGTAGTTGCCGTCTTGGCCTACTGTTGCTGTTCGATCTTGGCCTGCGATTGTGACGGTTACGGTTGCTCCTGGGATACCTGTTCCTTTGACGGTTGTGTCATCGGATTTTACGCCGTAAATTGTTGGAGCGGCTACTGTTCCTTGTGTTACTGTTGTTGTTGTTACGGCGCTATCCACACCGCCGACAGTATGTTTTACTGAGATAGGTGTACCAACTTGTTGTTGCGAAATGTAAAACATGTAGGTTCCATCAGTTGCTACCGTTGCGTAGCTATATTCATACCAGTTAGCATTACCGACTTTATAATATACGCGTTGGCCGGGAATGCCTGTTCCTTTGACTACTGTATCATCTGTTGTTACGGCATTAATTGTCGGGGCTGCTACTGTACTAGCCGTTACTGTTGTAGAGGCATCAGGACTTACATTACCTTCTCCATCATAGAGCGCAGCCTTGACAACTGTTCCAGCTGCTTGTTTTGGAATCGTAACTGAATATTTACCATCTGCCCCAACTTCTCCTGTAAGGAATGTTCCATCTGCTAATTCAATCCTTATGTGTTTACCTGCTGTCCCTGTACCTGTTACCACTTCATCCTTATCAGTTACTTTATTTATTGTTGGAGCAGCTATCGATACTGCTGATGATTTTGTTATCGAAAAGTTAGAAAAGCGGTATACATCCGTTGCCATAATCTCTCCTCTAGGACCGCTTCCTAAAGCAAAAGTCAAAGCTGTTTTGGTAGAAGTTGCTGTAAACGTCGCTGTGTTATTTATAGGCCCTGCATTTGTAGCTCCTTTATTGATTAAAAGCTTAGAATTCGATACACCATCTTCATCAGTTAGAAATAATTTTACAGACGAAATTGTTATTTCACCAGTCACCCGTACTTCTGAATTAGTAAAACCTACTGTATACCGCTCGCCAGGTACTGTATCAATTACCTGTTGCACACCCTCACTGCTAGGTCCAGCAGTATGTTGAATTTCAAATCCACCATTTCCGTCTGGTTTAACCCATCCAGAACCTCGGTTAATCAAAAAATAACTTCCACTTTTAACCCAGCTCTCTACTGACATGGTATAATTTGAAACATTAGAACCTGAATTTATTAGTACTGGTCTCCAGTCTGGAATTGACGTAGCTGTGCTCGTAAATTGAGTATTTTTAAATTGTATATCTTGTGTAGCTGTCAATAACTTCTGTTCCGCTTTTGTTGCAATTGGTGCTTCTGCTGCTGCTTTTACTGTAATTACGTTTCCTAGTGGCTGTGCTAAGGCTGATAATGCGATAGCACTTGCTACTGTTAGTTTGGTTACTTTGTTAACCCTTTTTTTGTTAATCAATTTTATTATCTCCTTTGATAAATGAATTTTTCTATGTGGGGATTACGGAATTAAAGACAGATAATTGTGTCTATTTATAGTATTCCGATTAAATTAGAGCGCCTATTTCTGCATGAAACAACTCCTTTTCTTGTTTTGTCATTTACTTAAACTAGTATAACACCTCTTATCTTACTTTTCTAAAGGGCTTTTGGGTATGAATGGGATTTTTTGAAGGCTTTATTTGAACGTTTTGTTACGTAATGGGATTGAAAATGTGAAAAGTACCTATAAAATTACTACTTCTCTGAAGAAGTGCATTTTATAGGTACTTTGTGTTATTTCTTGCGTCTGCTTAGGTAGAGTGCGGTTATGATGAGGGTAGTGCCTAACCAGATTGGAAGGCTTGGGTTATTGTCGCCGGTTTCTGGGAGGTTGGACTCTGGGGTGGTTGGTTTTGTCTTAGATGCTACTGGCTTGTTTGTTGGCAGTGTTGATGCTGTGATTTGGAGTGGTGTTGGGACTGTGGTTGGGGTTTCTGGTTCTAGTTGGGTTGGGATGGTCGGTGTGTTTGGTTCGCTTGATGGGATTGGGTTTGTTGGTGTTGGATTCGATGGTGTCGTTGGATTGGTTGGAATATCTGGTGTTGTCGGGTTGTCTGGGATTGGGTCTGGTGTTTTGGTTTTTGTGTTGGTGACTTCTAGGTGGAGGGGTTCGGTTTGGGATTTCTCGATGGTGAATAGGATTGGGGTCGGGTCTAGTTGATAGCCTGTTGGGGCGCTGGTTTCGGTGAAGGTGTAGTCGCCTGGGAGTAGGTCGGTGATGATGATTTGACCGGTTGTGTCGGTTGTTAGGTTGGTGGCGATGGTGTTGCCTTCGTTGTCTTGGAGGTCGAAGGTTGCGCCTTGGAGGGTGATTTCTGGGTTCTCGCTGTCGAGTTTTGTTAGGGTGACGCTGCCTTTGATTAGGGTATTGTCCACGGTTTGGTAGTGGATGTTCTCGGTGGTTGTTGCTTTGGTAATGGTGACTGGGATTGGTGTGCTGTCTAGTTGATAGTCGGTTGGTGCGGTTGTTTCGATTAGGTTGTAGTCGCCAAGTGGTAGGTCCGTGATGGTGATTTTTCCTTCGAAATCAGTGGTGAGGTCTGATTGGATGGTGTTGCCGTTTGTGTCTTGGAGTTCGAAGGTTGCGCCGGATAGTGGTTGTTTTGTTGTGGTGTCTTGTTTCGTGATGATTAGGGTGCCTAGGATGAGGTTGTTCTCGGCGGTGACTTGGGCGGGCTCGGTTTGTTTTTCTGTGATGGTGAAAGTGTGTGGTGTAGGGTCTAGTTGGTAGCCGGTTGGGGCGCTGGTCTCGATGAATGCGTAGTCGCCTGGGGTTAGATCGATGACTTTGATTTCGCCGTTTTCGTCGGTGGTGAGACCCGTCTGGATGATTTGGTCGCCTTGGACGAGGTCAAAGATGGCTCCGGCTAAGCGGTTGGTGGTTCCTGTTTCGGTTTTGGTGAGTGTGGCTTCGCCTACGAATTGATCGTTTTCTACTATTAGTAAGGCTTCTTTTTGGTCCATTTTAAAAGTGATGCCGGATTCTGAGCTGTCGGATTTGAAGTAGCCGGTTGGGGCAGTGAGTTCTTTTACTAGGTAGTCGCCGTAGCGGATGGTTGGGAACGTGATGTCGCCGGATTCGTTTGTTGTGGATGTGCGCAGGAGGACTGTGCCGTCTTTGTTGTAGAGGCCGAATTCTGCGCCCTGCAAGCTCTTGGTTGTTTTGTGGTCGATTTTGCGGATGGTGAGTGTGCCGCGTTCTGCTGAGGCGCCGCCGGAACCTTCGGAGAAGCGGACGATGACGTCAGAGCTTGTGGATGTTTGTTCGTTTGTTAGGTTGTCTCCGGTTAGTTTGACGTTGTTGCGGACGGTTTCTTTGTCGCCTGCGTCGATGTAGGTGTCGTATTTTAGGATGTAGGCGGAATGAATCGTGTCTGTGAAGGCGATTTCAAAGGACTGGTTGCCGGTTTCGCCGTCTGTATGGATGGTGAGTGTGTAGTCTTTATCTGGAACGAGCTGTTGGCCTTGTGTGATTGCGCCGTTTTTTTGGATTTTTGTGTTGTAGAGTTTGATTGTGTCGGATAGCAGGATTTGGTTGGACTGTGGTGTGTCAGTGATTTTGGCGTTGGCGATGGTGGATTGGCCTGCGTTGATGGTGACTTCCCAGTTGATGTTGTCGCCGTTTTGGACGCCGGTTTTGTTTACGTAACTGCCGCCGCTTGGGATGTTGACGAAGCCTGTGACGGTGGTTTGTGCGGTGGTGCCGTCGTATAGTGTGGCTGCATTGAGATAGGTTGGGACTACGAGTTTGTCTGCGATGCTCGTTTTGAATGTGATGTAGTAGGCTTCTGTGATTGGCTCGTTGAAGGCGACGCGGACGGTGTTGTTGCTTGTGTCTAGTGTGTAGTTCGCTGGGTCGACGATGCCGCCATCGGAATAGTTATAGGCTTCTTTGCCGAGCTTCATTTTGTGGACTTCAATCGTGTCTGGGAGCAAGCTCTGGTTGGAAGGAATGGCGTCTTTTAAAATTGGCTCGTTGATGGTTAGGAGGTTGTAGTTGAAGCCGATGGTCCACGTAATTTCTTTGCTTTGCGCGTTGTAGGTTCCTAGTTTGAAGCCGTTTTTCTGAGTGTAGTAGTCGAGATCGGTGTCTGTAGTATCGGTGCTGGTGCGTTTTTCGTCGGTGGCTCCCCATTCGAGGCGGGTGTCGTTTTTGATGGCTGTGCCGCTTTTGATGTCTTCGAATTGGAAGTGGGTGCTATAGGTTAGGTTGAGGGTGTGGGTCATGTCGACCGCGTAATCGTTTAGCAAGGTGATGACAAAGCCGTTCGTGTCTGATGTGATGCTGTAGTCGGTGCCTTCGATTAGTGTTTTGTTGCTATCGTCTTGGTCGATGAGTTTCAATGTTTCGGGCAGTAAAGTAAGACCGCCAGATGCAAAAGTGTCTCGTATGACTGCGTTGTCAAGGCTGTATTGGTTGGTGTTGATTTGTTGCGCCCAGTTCATTGTTTTTGTGCTGTAGTCTGAGTCGACTAGGCGTTTCGTGATGTTTTGGGAATCGACGCTGACCGTCGCGCTTTCTTTCGGTGTGTTTGGCGTTTCGACATTGTTTGTGACTGTTGTTGGGTTGGCAGTCGTGTCTGACAGTTTGGTTTCGTAGGTGACTTCGTATGCCGTCGAAATGCCGTCTGTAAATTGCAGGTCGAAGCCATTTTGTGTCGCCGTGCTAGTTGGCGTTACTTGATAGTCTGTCGTTGGGACAATAGCGCCGATGATGGCTTTGCCGTCTTTGTCCACCGTCACGTGCCGCACAACAATCGATTCGTCCACCAATTGATGCTCATTGTCGAACAAATCATGCAGGATTGCGTCTTGTTGCGCCACCGTTTTGCCGTCGAAATTATACGAGACCGTCCATTTCACGCGTTCCGTTTTCGGATCAAACGTTCCGCGTTTCTTTAAATGATCGCCGCGTTTAATCGCAATCGTGGCAGAAGTGGTCGCTTTCACGTCATTATTCGTGAACTCCGCCGCATTTTTGAAACTCGTTTTTGTCACATCTTCAATCGCTGTTTTGTAACGCACTTCGTAAGCCGTGCTATTCCCATCTGCGAACTGAATTTCCAGCGTCCGTCCAGCACCGCTCACAACCGTGTACTCCGTCGCGTCCGCCAAGCCATCCAGTTGCGCCGAGCCGTCCATAAACACGTTCAGGCGATACACCTCAATGCTGTCCGCGTCAAGCGTCAAACCAGCCGGCAGCGTATCTTTCAGCACCGCGTTACGCAGCAGATTCTCCTTCCCATTCACGCGCACCGTCCAGTTCACCCCATCCGGGCTATACGTCTGATTCGCCGCCCCCGATTTCGTCACAGCCGCACCGTTCTTCGGCACGAAATGCAACTCGTATCCGTCCTGTTCCGCGACAGGGAAGTTCACCGTCTGCGTCGTTGGCGTATCCTTCTTGTTCACATTAAAACCCGTATTAAATTGCAGCGTTCCAGCCACGTTCGAGTCCAGTTCCACGTTCTCATTAAACGTCATCGTCACCGTCCCGTCCATCTCCGCCACAAACGTCCCGTAATCCCCAAGCGTCCCCGTCACTTTCGAGTACAGCGTGAAAATCTCCGGTAATTGAAACGAATACGTGTCCCCAGCCTTCACATTCAGCGCGTCCGGCAATGCCCATTCAAACGCAATGCGCGCCGCACTATCCACGCTCGGTCGATTCTCCTCCGTAAATGTCTTGCCATTTATGTCTGTCAATTCTACACTAGTTAAAATATTGGTAGTAATTGCTGATTTCAACGTCGTTAATTTTGTTTGCGCTTTCATCGAAACTCTCACTTGCTCGGAGTTCTTTCCCGTGTTCAACGTTACTAGCATCTCATCTTGCTTTTTCTCATTATTTAATTTAGCCAGAATTTCAAAAGTGCCCGTTTCAAAACTAGGTATCTCTTTGTCTATCCGTATGTTGATTTCTTGCTTGTCAGGATTCACAGTTACGCTCCCGTAATGCTCTTTCGTCAAGCTCACAAGGTCTATCTGCTGCTTTTCGACCTTTAATGTATTCGGAATATTAAGTGTAATATCCTTTTCGGGCGTCGTATTCGCCAAATTTCCCCAAGTGTAAACCAAAGTCACTGCTTCCTTCGCATCGACTGGCGGCGAGTTCTCATCTACCAAATTCCCCTGCTGCGTCTTCATCCTAACATCCCGAACAAAATCTCCGCTGGCATCACTGGCATTCGCTGGAATAACCGATACAAATTGGAAAACCACCAACATTGCCAACAATGTCAAACTCATTAATTTTTTCATCTCTTAATTCCCCTTCTTCATTCATTTGCACAATTAGGCTGCGTGCAATCTCATGCTGAATCTCGGGTCGCCCAAAGTGCTTTCATCGCGGTTCTTGGATGAGTCAAATCGTGCGTATTTACAAGATGTCGTATATATAATCGTGTTTAGCATGAAACTAAACAACGTGATTTCCGAAAATATGTAGAAATTGTGACGAAAAGTTATGTTTTATACTATTTTCATTGCATTTATTCCTATTCACACCTAAATATTAGCACATATTATCTCATTAAACCAGAAAAGACCTGTAATTTGTTAAGAATTTTAACAAAAACAGGTCTTTAGTTTGTGGTTATTGTTACTTTATATGACGTTTTTCACAATTTGATTGGTCGATCTAATTCATATAAATGGCGATAGCGTTCTTCACGCCCAAGCAGTTCTTGATGCGTGCCATTCATAATCATAGTGCCATTTTCTAAGAACAATACTCGGTCCATTTTCTCCACACCAACAAGATGATGCGTTACCCAAAGCAACGATTTCCCTTGCAATGTCTCAAAAATTGTCGCAAGTAACGCTTTTTCAGTGATTGGGTCAAGGCCAACTGTCGGCTCGTCCAAAACAACAATCGGCGTATCTTGCAGTAAAATTCGCGCCAAAGCAATCCGTTGCCGTTCTCCACCTGAAAAACGCGCACCCATTTCTGTCATTTGCGTCTTATAACCATCCGGCATGCTCATAATGAAATCGTGCAGCTTCACTTGCCGCGCCACCTCTTCCACCTGCTCATCAGTCGCATTCTGATTACCCATTCGAATATTATTCAATACCGTCGTGTTAAACAAATGCGCCTTCTGATTCAGCATCGCAATCGTTTCCGCAATTTGTGGCCGCAACTTATTCACTGGCTCACCATTCAACGTAATCGTCCCAGATGTCAGCGCCAAAGCCCCTTGCACTAATTTCAAAAACGTCGATTTCCCAGTACCGCTTCGTCCTAAAATCGCAATTTTATCGCCTTGTTTCAACTCGAAATCCAAGTTTTGCAAGACCGGTTTTGCGTCGGCATAGCCGAATGTCAAGTTTTCCGTGCGTAGTGTTACATTTTCGTTATCGATCGTGATTTTTTCAAGCGCGCCTTCTTCTTCCCAAGTTAGAAGTTCCGCGTCTTCGATTTGTTCCAGTCGCGCCAGTGAATCTTTATACAGCGAACCGTCACTCACCGCATTGCTGACCGGAATAAAGCTTTCCGATAATGCCAAAATCGCCAAGACAAAGGCTGCAATGAAAGTCGGAGCGAACACGCCGTCCACGACTTGCTCATTCGTCCAGTACACCATCGAAACGACCATCACGCCGATGATTAATTGCCCAACAAAATCACGCAATGTCGCAAAACGGGCTTGTTTCGTTTCAATCGCAAGCAGTTCTTTCTCGTCCGCCTCATATCCCGCGATAAAGCTTTTTTCACGACCGCTGAACATCCAGTCGCTAATGCCAAATACCGCGTCGGTGAATTTCTGATATAGCTTGTTACGTTCTTGTTTCATGTACGCATTCTTGCCGCGCGCGTAAAGCAATGACACCCAAGGCATCACCAGCACGAGTAGCGCAATGTAGGCGAAAAACAGAATCGCAAACGGTATCGAAAAGACGCCTAGCGAGATCACAATGCCGCCATAAAGCACCATCGCCACTATGTTTGGTAATAACGTCGTCAAATAATAATTTTGCAAATGCTCGATGTCATCCGAAAGCAAGCCCAGAATGTCGCCCGTCCGGTAACGCGAACGTAGTAACAATGCTTGCGGCTCAATAATTCGGTACAAACGCACACGCATTTTCTCCAAAATTCGTAGCACGAGCGAATGGCTCGCAAGGCGCTCCACGTAACGCGAAACGGCCCGCATAATTCCAAATGCTCGAACCCCAACAATCGGCACATAAATCAGCAAAATCGTCTCAGGAATCGTTGCCGCCGTTGAGATCAAGTAACCCGACGTGAACATGAGCGCACCAGTCGAGAATACCGTCAGCAACCCTAGAAAAATAACCCAAAGGAAGAGCATCCGATTTTGTTTCAAGTACGGTCTAATCCAACTACTTTTTCTCATCAGATCTCCTCCAATTGCGCTTTAATTAATTTCGCGTAAAAGCCTTCTTTTGCAAGCAATTCCGCATGTGTGCCAACTTCGACAATCGCGCCATGATCCAACACGATAATCCGGTCCATTTCAAGCATCCAGTGCAAGCGATGGGTCGCAAAAAAAACAAGGCGATTCTCAAACAAATCAAGCATTGGCTGCTTCAATTCATACTCCGTCTCAATATCCAAATGCGCCGTCGGTTCATCCATCAACACAATTCGGCGATCACTCAAGAACGCACGCGCAATCGCAATCCGCTGTTCCTGACCACCACTAAGTACGCGTCCAGCCTCACCAACAAGCGTATCATATCCCGCATCAAGCTCCGTCACAAGATCACGCAAGCCCGCCGCATTCGCCGCACGTTCCACAGCCGCATCATCACTTTCCGGCGCATAAAAACGAATATTCTCGCGCACCGTTTCATGAAAAAGATAAGGGTGTTGCGGAATATACGTCACCTGACTCTGCCAAGCCGCATCGCGCAACTGCACACGTTCCTCATCATTCCAAATAAATTCCCCATTCGTCGGCTCCAAAAAGCCACTCAAAACATCAATCATCGTCGATTTCCCTGCCCCGGTTGCCCCAATAATTCCGATTTTCTCAAAACCAGAAACAGAAAAATTCGCCGCTTCAAGCGATGTCGGCGCATTCTCTTGATGCTGCACCGTAATATTTTGCAAAGCAAATCGCGTATTCGCATCATAATCTAGCGTCTGATCCGTCGCAACTTCCGTCACATCTTTATCAATAATCTCTTGAATCACGCGCCCAGCCTCTTGCCCGTCAAGCGTCGCATGATAATCCGAGCCGACCTCCCGAACTGGCAAAAAGTACTCCGGCGCCAAAATCAAAATGCCAAGTGCAATTGGTAAATTCATCGTCATTTCAATCAAGCCTAGCCCAAGAAACACCGCCACCGTCGCCACCGACAGCATCGTAAAGAAGTCCAGCGCAAACGAAGACAAAAACGCCATCCGCAATGTCCCCATCGTCGCCTTGCGATAATCCGTACTCACCTTCGCAATATTGCGTTCATGCGAGCGACTAATCCCAAGATACTTCAACGTCTCCAGGCCCTTCAACGAATCCACAAAATGGTTCGACAACACGCGATGCGTCTCAAACTGCCGATCCGCCTGCTTCTTCGTCGCCAGCCCAATCATAATTAAAAACAAAATCAATATCGGCAACGTCAAAATTAGAATCGTGCCCGACGTCCGATCTTCTATAAATACGTAGATTAAAATCATCACTGGAATAATCGACATGTTCATCAGTTTTGGCAAAAACAGCTCCAAATAACGTCTGAAATCCGCGACGCCTTCCATGACCATCGTCACCACTTTCCCCGTTCCTTCCGCACTTGTAAAACGCGGCCCAAGTAGAAACAGTTTGGAAAGCAATTGTTCCCGCATCAACGTTCCCGTTTTTGCAGCATAGTCATAGACAATTTTCCGCTTCCATACATTCAAAAAATGCCGCACGAGATAAGCCCCCGCAAAGAGACCTAAATCGAACAGCGCGTCGCCCCACGGATCACCGTGAAACAATGTCGTAATCGCAGTCGCTAAATATCGAGCCATCGCAATGATAGCCGCGCCCTGAATCACTGTCAGGACGGCTAGCATTGCAAGGATTGGTTTTATACCTTGATATTTTAACAAATCTCTACCCATTAGTACGTCATTTTCTCCTTACTAGATACACGTTTGCGGAACACGTAATAACTCCAAACTTGGTAACCAAGTACGAACGGAAGCAACGTCAGCGCCACAATCGTCATTACTTTTAGCGAATAATCGCCGGATGCTGCATTGTGAATCGTTAAATTGTAAAGCGTATCTGTGGAACTGATCATCACACGAGGGAATAGCCCCGCAAAAATCGAACCAATCGTTCCAACAATACCAAGTCCACTAAATGTAAACGCCCAACCTTCGCGGCCCTTCCATAGGGAAAGCGCAGAAAGCACGTAAAACACGACTGTCAAACCAATCATAATTGGCAATAACACTGGACGAGCTTCGAAAATATCTGTGTAGAAAATCGCCATCACAACGAAAATTGCAAGTACAGGAACCGTTACGAACCACATCCGTTTTGCAATACGATTCGCGCGTTCACGAATTTCATCATGCGTACGAAGCGTAATGAAAAGCAAGCCGTGGAAGTAACAAATAAGTGTCACTGTCACACCACCCATAAGTGAGAACGGCGTAATGTAATCAAAGAATCCTGCGTTCATATTCATCTCGCTATTAATCGGCATCCCCGCAACAAGTGAGGAGAACAATACGCCAAGCAAGAACGGCGGTAAAATACTACCGATAAAAATAACCCAATCCCACGTTTTCACCCAAGCTTTTGACTCATGTTTGCCGCGGAATTCAAACGAAACACCGCGTCCAATAAGCGCCAGCAAGAAGAACACAAGTGGAATATAATAGCCACTAAACATTGTCGCATACCAGTTCGGAAACGCCGCAAAAATCGCGCCCCCAGCTGTTAGCAACCAAACTTCATTGGCATCCCAGAAAGGTCCAATAGTATTGATTAAAACACGACGTTCCAAGTCATTGCGCGCGACAAAACGCGTGGACATACCAACACCAAAGTCAAATCCTTCTAAGAAGAAGAAACCGATAAATAACACAGCAACTAAAAGGAACCATAGTTCATTCAAATCCATTTTACTGCGCCCCCTTTAGATCAAATGGATCGACAGACACGACTTCTTTTTTGCCTTTTTTATCGTCGTGATCATGCCCATTTGGCCCTTTTTTGATTTCGCGAACGAACAACCATACGAGAACAATTGCAAGCGCTAGGTAAATCGTCGAGAAGGCAATCAGTGAGAACAATATCGAGCCTGCCGAGACATTCGGTGAGACCCCGTCTGCCGTTGACATATAGCCAAACACTACCCACGGTTGACGCCCTACTTCTGTCATAATCCAACCCATCGAGTTCGCCAAGAACGGGAAGCCAATCATTGGAATCATTAAACGTAAATACCATTTAGATGTTGTCAATTTCTTACGCCAAGCAAGGAAAGCTCCCCACAAGCCGAAAAGAATCATCAGCATTCCGGAAAGTACCATGATACGGAAACTCCAGAATGATGTTTTTACTGGTGGAATGTAGTTCATATCTTCCCCGAAGCGATCTTTATACTTCTCTTGATATTCTGCTTGTAGTGATTTCATACCTTGTACACTACCAGAGAATGTCGAATAGGAAAGGAAACTTAGCGCGTACGGAATGTTGACTTCCCAGGTGTTTTTCTGGTTAGCCACATCAATACCCGCGATCATCGTCCAAGGCGCAGGGTCAGCCGTGTCGTCCCATATCCCTTCTGTTGCTGCCATTTTCATCGGTTGTGTTTTAACAAGGTATTGCGCTTGTTGGTGACCACTGAAGGCCGTACCGAAACCACCGATAATAACGAGAACAAGTGCGATTTGGAATGACTTACGGAAGAAGTCCACATCTTGTTTTTTAAGTAATTTGTAGGCACTGACACCCGCGACAAAGAATGCCCCAGTTGCAAAAGCCCCGAAAATAACGTGTGGGAACTCGACAAGCAGTTGCCCGTTTGTAATAAGTGCCCAGAAGTCGTTCATTTCTGCGCGTCCGTTGATTTCTTGGAAACCGACTGGATGTTGCATGAAGGAGTTCGCTGCTAAAATCCAGAACGAAGAGAATACCGTTCCGATTGCAACGAGCCAAATGCACATTAAATGCAGCTTCTTGTTTAAACGATCCCAACCGAAAATCCATAGTCCGATAAATGTTGATTCCATGAAGAAGGCTAGTAGCGCTTCAATAGCAAGCGGCGCACCAAATACATCCCCTACGAATCGCGAGTAATCCGACCAGTTCATCCCGAATTGGAATTCTTGAATAATCCCTGTTACTACCCCTACTGCGAAGTTAATTAAGAACAAGTGTCCCCAGAACTTCGACATTTTTTTGTAGATTTCTTTTTTCTTCACAACATACAACGTTTCCATAAGAGCAACCATAAATACAAGTCCAATAGAAAGTGGTACAAATAAGAAATGGAACACGGTTGTTGATCCGAATTGAAGTCTAGCTAAGAAAAGTTTATCCACCTTTTTTCCTCCTTTTGATCATATTGGGCGTTTAACCCGTTTTGTTAGCGTTACAATAATTTGGCATCTATATACTATACACGTTAAATGATTGTGAAAAACTGCGAATATAAAGATGTTTACTTGTGTTAAAATTCACAAATAAAGCCGCTAAGAAAAACAAATCGGAATCCCCTGATTTCGCTTTGTTTTTTTCGCATTTTCTAATTATGCCTATTTCTTCACATAAATATGTACAGCGAGACCAAATTAAAATAAGTCTTACTTAATCTTTATTCTATCCTATTTCCGCCTAAATTTGTTTAGTTCTTTTGGTTCTATTTTCTTAAGGGAAAACGTGGAGACGCGAAATGAGACGGGCGGCTCGATTCAGTGGCATCAGCTAAATGCGCATTTTTTCACATAAAGTGATAGAGTGGACATATTTTGAAGTAAAATAGGTATTAAGACTCTTTTTGTTGCTTTTTCCGTGCGCGCAAGTCTCGGAAGAAGTTGGTTAGGATGGCGCCGCATTCTTCGGCTAGTATGCCGGATTCGACGTTGCATTCGTGATTGAAGCGCGAGTCTTGGAGTAGGTTCATTAATGTCCCTGCTGTTCCGGCTTTCGGGTCGGCGGCTCCGTAGTAGACCGTTTCGATGCGGGATAATAGGATGGCACCGCTACACATTGGGCATGGTTCTAGGGTGACGTATAATTCTGCGCCTTCTAAACGCCAAGCATTTTGGTTGTGGCAGGCGTCTTGGATAGCTAAAATTTCGGCGTGCGTGATGGCGTTGTTCGTTGTTTCGCGGAGGTTGTGTGCCCTGCCGATGATTTCGCCGTTTAGCACGACGACTGCGCCAATCGGGACTTCCCCTTTTTCGCGTGCTTTTTCTGCTTCTTGTAGCGCCTCGCGCATGTATTGTTCTTTGTTCATCGCGTTACCTCCCAATTCTTCTTTATTTTAGCATAGGGGCGGGATGGATGCCTTTTATTTGCTTTGGTTAGTTTGATATAGTACCATGTATTAATACTAGGTACTAATTATGCGGAAACTTTGAAAAAATTGATATATCAAGGAGAGATTAGGAAATGAAGTCTGAAAATTTGATTGCACCTGAATTTTATAATATTACGGATGAAATCGCGCAGTTTGACTCGGAGAAGACGGCTTTGGTTTGGGAAAATGAGGCTGGCGAAGTGCGGGAATGGTCGTATCATCGGTTGCTTGAGACGGCGAACCGGTTTGCGAATGTGATGACGGATGCTGGGATTGGCAAAGGGGATCATGTGATTGTGATGATGCCGCGCTTGCTGGAAACGTATGCGGTTTATATGGGAATTTGGCTGACTGGCGCGATTATTATTCCTGCCTCAGAACTTTTGAAGGCGCATGATTTGGAGTATCGGATTCATCATGCGAACGTGAAGGCGGTCATTGCGGATGCGAGTTGTACGGCGGAGTTCGATAAGATTGCGGATGCGCCGAGTGTTGTGACGCGGATTGTGGTTGGTGGTGCGCTTGACGGTTGGCAAAGTTATGAGCAGTTGATGGAGAGTGCTGCGGTGACTTTTGAGAAGGTGACAACGCGTAAGGATGATCCTTGTTTGCTGGCGTTTACGTCTGGTACGACGGGAAATCCGAAAGGTGTGGTGCACGTGCATGGCTGGGGTTATGCGCATATTCGGATTGCTGCGGACCATTGGTTGGATATTCGTGAGAGTGATACGGTGTGGGCAACGGCTGGTCCTGGATGGCAGAAATGGGTGTGGTCGCCGTTCTTGTCTGTGCTTGGAAAAGGCGCGACGGGATTCATTTATAATGGTCGCTTCCACCCTGCGAAACAATTGAAGCTTTTGCAAGATCGGCAAGTGAATGTGCTTTGCTGTACGCCGACGGAATACCGATTGATGGCGAAAGCGGATCATTTGAACACCTATGATTTGAGTCATTTGCGTAGCGCGGTGTCTGCCGGTGAGCCGCTGAACCGTGAAGTTATCAGTGTTTTCCAAGATAATTTTGATATTAAAGTTCGTGATGGTTATGGGCAAACGGAAAGCACGCTGCTGATTGGAACGCTGGTTGATTTTCCGATTCGTCCGGGTTCGATGGGCAAGCCGATTATGCCAGAATACATGGCGATTATTGATGAAAATGGCGAGCCTGTTGGTGTCGGTGAAATTGGCGATATTGCGATGCGCAAAGATTTTCCTGCCCTGTTCCAAGAGTATTATAAAGAACCTGAACGTTTGGAAAAAGCGATTCGTGGCGATTATTTCGTGTCGGGCGACCGCGCGTATCGTGATGAGGACGATTATTATTGGTTCCAAGGTCGGAATGACGATATTATTATTAGTTCGGGTTATACGATTGGACCGTTTGAGGTGGAAGATGCCCTGACGCACCACCCTGCCGTGAAGGAAGTTGCTGTTGTAGCGAGTCCAGATGAGATTCGTGGGACTGTCGTGAAGGCCTTTATTGTATTGAAGGAAGGATATGACGGAGACAATTCGTTAATACGCGAGTTGCAAAACTTTACGAAAAACCGCACTGCGCCTTATAAATATCCGCGACGGATTGCGTTTGTGGAAAGCTTGCCGAAAACCGATTCAGGTAAAGTTCGACGTGTCGCTTTACGTGAAGCCGAGTTCGCACAAATTTCTCAATTTTAAGCTACTAAGTGCAACACAAAAAGCCACTCCTTGCTGAATGGCTTTTTTGTGTTGACACACTGGAGTTGCTAGTTTTCTACAGTATGAGCTACTCATTTAATACTATTTCTAGTTGTTTGTTAGCTATTATTAGATTCAGGATGCCCTCTTTGTTAAAACTGCTGGATATTTCCCGTTAAATTGATTACTTTTAATTTTCAAAACCCTAATTTGGGGGATGATCGGGGTTTTTTCACGGAAAAAGTTAGCTTTTTTAGAAATTATGCTTCCAGCTCGCGGCTTTACGGTGTTTCCTGTGATTTGTACCGAGACGATTTCTGCTTGACCTAGCAAGCTAAACAAGTTCTGATTGTTCGCTAGCCCTTTTACGATAAATTGGTTATCTTGAATAATCAGCTTCTTTACCCTGCCAATCGGTATGGTATCGTAGTTGGCTGGCGCGGTATCGGTATCGATTTTATTGTTCGAAAATTTGAGTTGTTGGACGATGTAAGCTGTGTTGTTACGCCAAGAAATGACAGCTGGGCGTTGTTTTGTTTTTTCATTTTTGATTGTGTTATTGGTGACTTCGAGGTTTTTTGTAGCACCATTGATTGCGATGAATTTATTTAGGACATTGTATGCTCTGTTGTTTGCGATTTTGAAGTCGCCTCCTGAAAGAACAATGCCTTCGTCTGGGGAATTGGTGGTTTTACTTTTATTGAAATCATTATTGTGGATATTCGCGCTGGGGATATTGATTAGGTAGAGGCTGTTATCAATGACTGCGTTGAAAGCATTACTATAGATGTTGAGCTTGTTGATTTTATTGCCCTGGGCTACGATGGCTTGGTTTACTTTAGTGAATTCGTTATTGTAAATAGTAATATTATCGCTTGTATTGCCTTGGATTGTAATACATCGGTTTAGTTCGTTGAGCGCCCGACCATATTGATAGCCGTTGTTGATGAAATGGTTATTGCGGATAGTGATATTCTTGCTGTCAGTGAAGGAAATCGAACTGTCGACTGCGCGCCAACCATATTTTTTAGAGTAACCTGTGAAAAAGCAGTTCTCGATAATGAGGTTTGTATTTTGGCGGAAGCTTACTGCGCCTCGACCGATTAGCGCTAAATCGAAGCGAACATTTTTAATCGAGATATTGTTGGCCCCAGCTTGATATTGGAGTAATGACGGGGTTTCTGAGTTTCCTGCGCCTTTGAAATTTGCCTTGATGATAGAGCCACCAGGTGCGCCTTGGATGCTACATTTGATGTTTTTGATTGGCTCATTGACGATGTAGGTGACTTCTTTCTTATCTCTTAAAATGAGATTCCCAGATTCAGCTTGTTCGATGAGTGGTTTGAGATCGACTACTGTAGCAGCTTTCGTTTTTATGGAATTTTCTAAAATAATTATACAAAATACAACAATTAGTGAAGTGATACTTAATACATATAATTTTTTCAATGTGGCTTTCCCCCTTACATAATTCTATGAGTCCCATGATTGTAATTATTATTACTTTCCCCAAAAATTACTTCTGGAAACCACTCGCTAATCGTTGCTAAATCACGCGAAATTGGGTACAATCATTCCAAAGAGAAAGGGATGGTGTAGATGGAAACTCGATTTATAGAGGCTAATCAAACGCATGATTTGCGCCACCGTGTGTTGATTCCAGATCATCCAGTGGAGGCGCTTGTGTACCCTGGTGATGACGACGCGACAACGTTTCATGTAGGTGTTTTTGATGATGAGGAATGCTTAGTGGCGATTGGGAGTTTTTATGAAGAGGCGGATAGCCAGTTTGATGGTAAGAAGCAGTATAGGTTACGCGGGATGGCGAGTGATCCGAGTGCGCGATTGCAAGGGCTTGGAAAAGCGGTGATTGTGTTTGCAGAAGAAGAACTCGTGCGACGCGATGCCGATTTGCTTTGGTGTAATGCTCGTGTCATTGCGACTGGTTTTTATGAGAAAATGGGATTTCATTCGGTTGGCTCGGAGTTCGTTATACCTAAAATCGGTGGGCATTACAAGATGGGGAAAATACTATAAACAAGAAGAAACGTGTTCTAATTTTTTAGGATTCGTTTCTTTTTTTGGAGCCTACAGCCGCCTCATACTATTGTACTAAAATCGCAAAATTGGTATAAATAACTCGGTTTTTAGGTAAAAAATTCTCTTTTTTGTCACAGTAAAATACTTATTTTGGGTGTATAATGAATCAAGTAAAATACGAAATGGAGATGATTTTTTGACACCAGTAATACCAAAAATTATTAAGACCACGATTTGTTTAGCAGTTCTTACTGTTCCCTTTGCTCAGCAACACACGAATGTTATAGCTACCGCCTCAGTCACAGCCTCACAAGACAATGTAGCCATTCCTGATGATGCCCTAAGAGCTTATTTAAATGGTCGCCTCGGTCAAGCAAGTGACGCAACGATTACAGAAGCCCAAATGGATAGCCTTACTACTATTTCTTTACAAAATCTAGCAGTGACGGATTTAACCGGTCTTGAATATGCACACAATGTCACTCGATTTTCATGCACAGCTCCTAAATTCACCAATTTCGATGTCCTCACGAAATTAACAAAACTAGACTATCTATCGATTTCTGGTAGCCAAGTTACCTCAGAAATGATTCCTGATCTTAGCCCCCTTACTAATTTAACTACGCTTGACTTATCACGCAGCAGAAATTCCAATGAAATTTTAACGAAAATTAATAATTTGCCGAATTTGTCGACTATTAATCTTAGCTATAACTCGATGATAACGGATTTTATGCCTTTACAAGTGCTGCCTAAGCTTAGTGACCTTAATATCCAATTTTGTGGTGTAGCTGATTTTCACGGAATCGAGACTTTCTCGACGCTAAAATACTTTACTGCCACTGGGCAAAATGTTGGTTACGGTGTTCCGATTAATTCTAGAATCAAAAGTTCAGCGCTGAATTATGATGAGGAAGGTCAAACATTGTATATTCCTTTTTCGCTTATGACGGGAAGAACGGTTAATTTTGATGATTTTGTTCCTAATTTCACGACTTCAACTACAGCAACAGATACTTTTTTTACACTGAATAATACGCAAATAGATGGTAGTAGATTGACAGTTAGTACGGAAGGCTTAACGGTGAGTGGTGTTGCTAAAGCTGATTTTGCAAACCTTACTGACATGACATATAATGCGCGAATTAATATGCCAGCTGGTTCTTATGCTGCACCCGCTCACATGACAGCGACGAATTATAAAATTTCGGTGCCTATGTATAAGCATTCGTTTACTGTTGAGCATTCGCTTACGATTACTGCCGACGACGCGATTAAATATATTCAAAACGAACCGCTGACGGAAGAACAGTTTTTGCAAGATATTGGAGCAGTGACAGATGATGGCACTGCGATTTCGAGTGATTTCGCGGATGTTGTTGATTTTGGTACGCCTGGTGTTTATGTGGTGACATTAAATGCGGAAAATAGCGTTGGTCTGAAAGCAACACCGGTTCAGGTGGAGGTCACAATTCTCCAGAAACCAGTGATTACAGCTACGGATAAAATTAGTTATGCGAAAGACGCAAGTAAAACGGAGACTGAATTCTTAGCAGATATTGCTGCAGCAACGACTGATGGTAGCGCCATTACGAGTGATTTTGCGGATGCTGTTGATTTTACGACACCTGGAGATTACACGGTTACGCTGCATGCAGAAAGTGCTGATGGCGTTAAGGCTGAGGCTTTGCAAATTGTGGTGACCGTCGAGGCGGCTGAAGAGCCAGTGGTTCCCGATCCAGATCCAGTTGATCCTGTAAATCCTGTTGACCCGGTTGATCCAATCAATCCAGTTGATCCTGTGAATCCTGTTGACCCGGTTGATCCAATCAATCCAGTTGATCCTGTGAATCCTGTTGACCCAATCGATCCAGTTGATCCAGTCGTTCCTATGAATCCTGTTGACCCGGTTGATCCAATTAACCCGACTAATCCAGTGATTCCTGTCGATTCAGTGCCGACATTTGATGATGTCATTATTGGTTCAGGCTCTGACCCTATGTTTGTGGTACCTGCTGGGTTGAATGTGACTGATCCAATCGCGCAACAAAACGCAACATCTAGTAAAACGCAATTGCCGAAAACGGGAGATTCTTTACCATTTGAAAATATTATTTTGGGTGGCTTGTTTATTGGTGCTTCGTTCCTGTTCTTGCGTAGAAAGAAATTAATGCAACGATAGGATAGGAAAGGCTGGAACGTTTGGAGTGGCATGGCTCCTTGTTCCAGCCTTTTTGTTTTGGTTCTATTGGATTTTTTTACTTAAACGTTAATATTGATAATTATACTTCTTATAATCGAACAACACCACAA
Source organism: Listeria booriae (assembly GCF_000766865.1). Taxonomy (GTDB): domain Bacteria; phylum Bacillota; class Bacilli; order Lactobacillales; family Listeriaceae; genus Listeria_A; species Listeria_A booriae. Next base: position 25,275 of record NZ_JNFA01000004.1, on the reverse strand, counting down.
CGGTTACTTTCTCATTCGACAAGTCTATTCCGAATGCCAATTTTTGATTTGTTTTGTCATCTTGGAATTCAATGAGATTGCCGTAGCGTTCTGTGTTTTTTTGTCTGTAGTTCGTTCCATATTCTCGTTTTACATCTGCAAGGCTACTGCCAATACCGATTCCTCTTTTTGTTGTAAAATTTTGTCCGGCTATCTTATCGCTTAACTCCAAGCAGATTATTTCTTTTGTTTTTGTATGTACGATAAAATTGCCTGCATCACTGATTTCAGGATAATAGTGCCTTATTTGTGATTCGTCCATTCCGATAGCTAGTTTGCCGACTCCTTCGTTTTTTAGAGAGGTACTTTCTATTGGCCAGGTGTCTTTTAGCCATGTGATTCCTAGAAAAGCGCAGAGGCCTGCGAAGAGGATTCCGACAGTTAGTAATGTCTTTTTTAGCATGTTTCTCCTTTCTAGTGATGTACTTATGCATTTTTGCTCATGTTTTCACTATTATAACGCATTCGATTTCATTTTCTCAACTTCTAGTTCGCGTTCATCAGAATGTGAACAAACTGTCACAAAAAATAGTTTCTTCTTTCCAAAAACCTAAACTGCCTTTCTTGAAACTATTTTTGTATCTTCTATACTTAAGTTAGAGGACGAAAAAATAGCAATTTAAAGGAGATTAGACATGAGAAAAAGTGTCATTTTACTACTATGTTTTGCGATTCTGGGAGCAGGATTAGCAGGCTGTGGTAATTCAAATGCAACGGATAAAACGGATACGACTAAAAAAGCTGATACGGCTGTTCAAGATGAAAAGGCATATTTCACGCCAAACTGGAGCGACGAATGGAAAGGTCTTAAATCGCAAGTGTTGCTTGTGACTGTCGTTAAACGGGATAATGCCAATATAAAAACGTCGGATATCAAAGATGAAGGAATCGTTCGAATCAAACTTCGTACACAAAATACGTCGGAGCAAACGATGCAAACCTTTCTAAATGAGGCGAAATTGACAATTGGAAAGTCTGAATACAAAATTTCTAAAGAGCGCAGTACAAACATCGAACCAGCTATCGATAAAGGGCGTAGCGTAGAAGCGATTTTAATGTTCTATGTTCCAACACTGAAATCTGCAAAAAATATCGATACGGCTAAACTTGAATGGACGGTTAGCACGGAGGCTGATAAGGCTAAGGTGAATGATACTAATTCGAAAAAATACCAAGTGGATTTAAAATTGTCTGGTAAATAACTCATGGACCATTTCTTATAAAAAAGCTGCGTTTCTAAGTGAATCAATGGCTAGAATTCACTGGACCGATCAGCGACTGGAAATATCAACAGTTGATTAAATCTGCCTTGACTTCTAGCTCAAAATCGCATACATCAAACAAAAATGACTACTATCAATTTGGACGTTTATCCCAAAACTGATAGTAGTCATTTTTTATTTGTTTATTTTTTTCGTCTGAATAATAGGCTTCCTAAAGCAATACATGCTAAACCGAACCAGCTTAGCGTTTGAGACGTCTTGTCTCCTGTTCTTGGCAGTTCTTTATTATTTGCTTTTGGTGTTTTGCTTACGTCCTTATCCATTACTTTATATGTGTCTGGTTTGCTGATTTGGATATTATTGCTCACTATTTTGATTTGTTTCGTAATATTACCAGCTTCTTTATCATTGACACTTAAGTCTGCAAGTACATCGAAATCATCATGTTGCTCCATTTTTACTTCTGTTTTTTCAGAGATGACTGGCGCTTCTGTTACTACAACTACGCGAGTGAACGTCGCCTTATTTCCTTCTTTATCTGTTACTTCATATGTTATCTCATACGTACCTGATTTGCTCGTATTCACTGGATTATCTACTATTTCGTGAGTTCTCCGTTTTCAAGGGCTATAGCCGCTGAGCTAGCTTGTATATGATCCGTTTGTCCCAGCCTATTCACAGTATTATTTTTAAAGGCAGATTAGCCAATCGTTTTATATCTTACATTTTAGGGTAAAATATTTCATAGCGGTCTGATTCAAACAATATAGAAAAAAGGGAGCGACAAACATGAAAAAACTATCCATCGCTTTTATTACATATACAATTATTCTTGGGATTGCCATTGGGGCGATTGCAGCATTGTTCTTAGCACTTATTCAAATTTCAATCGATTTTATTTGGACAGAATTTCCGGACCAAATACATGCGCCCATTTATTATCCATTAATCATAGGGTTAATTGGCGGAGTTGCTGTTGGGGCGATTCAAACGAAGCTCGGTCCTTTCCCCTACACGATGCATGAAAACATGGCAGAAATGCGTAAAACTGGTCGTATCGAATATAAAAATCGCTTACTGTATACTATTTTAGCAGCTTGGGTTATTCTTTCGTTCGGAGCAAGTTTAGGTCCAGAAGCTGCTTTAATCGGGATTGTCGGTGGTATCACAACGTGGGTTATCGATCATATGAAGTTGACTGTGCAAAGAAAAGAAGAAATGATTAGTCTCGGTGTTGGAGCGATACTTTCCGTTATCTTTCTGGCTCCATTTAACGGTCTTGCTGAGAATTTAGATGAAGATATAAATAGAAAAAAAATGCCGAAATGGTCAAAACTAGTGTTGTCTATTTTAATTTCCGTTACTGCATTGGCCACATTTATTTATATAAAAGGAGTACTTCCTATTCCTAAAAGCGTGTTTGCGATTCGCTTACCGGATACGGATTGGTCTTGGCTGGATGCTGCTCTCTACATTCCGGCACTAATTGTTGGCTTACTTTTTGGCATGTACTTCCTATTTGTTCAAAAAATTATTACTAAGCTGCTAAAACCTATTTCTAATAAGTGGATACTAGCGTTGATTGGCGGTGCTAGTATCGGCGTGTTTGGGATGTTCTCACACTTTTTCCTATTCTCTGGGGAACATCAACTAGTCGAATTAACATCTAACATCGATGACTATTCTGTATTATTTTTACTTGCTTTAGGTATGCTAAAACCTGTACTTGTTGGGCTTTGTATGCAAAGTGGCTGGAAAGGCGGAATGATTTTCCCAGCGCTATTCACGAGTTGTGCTATGGGTTATGTGGCTACTTGGTGGTTAGATTCGCCAGTCGCTTTCTTGATTACTATTTTTGCCGCAGCTAGTTGCACGAAAATCGTTGGTAGTCCACTTTTAACGAGTTCGATTTTGCTATTCATCTTCCCATTACAGTTCTTTCCTTTTATTCTCATTACAGCATTTCTCGTTAGTCGGCAATGGTTTAAAAAGACAGCAACAACTGCATAAAATAAGAAATGGTGCTCCGGTGCCATTTTTTTATTGAACGTGTAAAATGTACAGTTTTTTTATATTTTTCCTGAATAAATTGTCGAATTCTTCATAATTTTAGATATAATTATGTGGTATACTTTTTTTAACAGCTTTTGTTTAGCTCATACATAGTAGAGATGAGAGGGGATAGTGAATGATTCTGGCTTAACTCCTTTATCCATTGAAGCACAGGTAAAATAATTAAAAACAAGAGCCGTTTCTCATCGAATCTCCTCCTGGTAATTAGGACGAGATTTGGTGAGGAACGGCTTCTTTTTATTGTTGATTTGTTAGTTTTTTATTGCGTTCTGCTAGTTCAACTAAGTACATTTTTTCGAGTTTGTCGGCTTTGTAGAAGAACAGTGCGATTCCTGCGATGACGAAACCGATAATTGGTATCCAGATAAAGTTGAATTCGATGGATTGAAGTGCTGCGGCTGTTTGGGTTTTATTGGCTTGGTAACCTCCTGCTGCTAAAATTCCTGCTGTCATGGCACCACCGATTCCCATTCCGAACTTCGCGCCGAAGCTTGATGCGGATGTTAATAAACCTTGGGCACGAACGCCGCTTTTCCATTCGCCGTAATCGACAGTGTCGGCAAGCATAACAGAAAGAAGTCCTGAGATGAAGCCTGTTCCGAAGGCATTAATGACAACGCCGACGATGATGATTGGAACGCTCAGGCTATGTGCACCAACGCCCATAATGACTTGTCCGATAATGGCTAAAATAAGTCCGCCGACCATTGTGTTTCGTTTGCCTAGTTTTCCGGCTACGGCTGGGGTCATTAGTAAGGTTAGCAGGGAGCCGAATGCTAGCGCCATAATCATTGGTACTAAGTCTTCGCGACCTAAGTTATATTTGAAGAAATACACGGTTGTCTGGTTTTTCATCGTCATTGCCATCCAATAAATGAAGTTCATCAAAATCATGATGATCCACGGCCAGTTGCGCTTCATTGCTTTGACGCTGTCTTTTACGCGCACAACTTTTTGGACGTTTTCGATGCGTTCTTTTGTGTTGAAGAACGTGTTAAGTAATAATACGACCGCGATGATCGAAAATATTAAAATCGTTAGGAAAAAGCCTTTTTGGTCGTTGCCTTTTCCGAGTGCTGCTACGATTGGTAATGTGAAAACGGTTACGATAATTTGTCCGAGTGTGCCGCCGAATTGACGCACAGTTCCAAGGACGGTTCTTTCTTTTGGATTATTGGTTAAGCTTGGTAAAATCGATGTGATTGGCAAGTTCACGCAAGAATATAAAATACCTACTAGAATATAGGTGACGTATGCCCATGCGATTTTGCCTGCGTCGCCAAAGCCTGGTGTGGTGAAAGTTAGTACGCACATTAAGCCAAAAGGAATGGCGAACCAAAGGAAGAACGGGCGGCTTTTTCCCCATCGCGTGTTGGTGCGGTCGATGAAAATACCAATGATTGGTCCGTCAAAAGCATCGATAACACGCGCGACTAGAAATAAGGTCCCGACTGCTGCGGCGCTAATTCCGTATACGTCTGTGTAGAAAAACATTAAATAGGTTGAAATTACTTGAAATGCGAGATTACATGCGGTATCACTTAAACCATAACTAATTCTTTCTTTCCACGGCACCATCGCTTTCAATGGTTGTTCTGCCGTCATTCTTCCTGTTGCCTCCATAAAAATTCCACCTTTCTAATGTTCCTATCCTCATCTCTGGAATAGGAACATTAGTTTTTATGATAATTTGATTGTTTTTTCGGTTGTTTCGTAGGTTTTTGTTGCTGGGTTGTGTTGCTTGTGCCAAATGATGGTGTATTCTGTTAGGCCTTCTGTTTGGACGGTGACTTCGTTGTTTTTGTTTTGGACTTGGATGGTTGCTTTTTGTCGGCCGGTTGCTTGATAAATGCTTGTGTTTGCTTCGGAACCGTCATTTTCGAAGCCGTAGATGTGAATGGCTGGTTTTTCGGCATAGTCGTATTCGGCGTGATTTTCTTCGGCGCCATGAACGATAATGCTGTTTTCTTTTGCTAAAAGTGGCAGGCTCATGTAGTCGTGGTGTTCGGAAACCCATTGGCCGCCGTCGTAAACTTGCTCGGTCAGGATGTTCGTCCATTTTCCTTTTGGAAGGTAGAACTCGGCTTGACCTTGGTCATTAAAAATTGGGGCTACTAGCAGGTTCTCGCCTAGCATGTATTGGCGGTCTAGCGTTGCGGCGGCTGGGTCTTCGGTGTAAGCTAATACCATTGGTCGCATAACTGGAACGCCTTCTTTATGCGCCGTTACGGCTTGTTTGAACAGGTATGGCATGAGGCGCATTTTTAGTTTTGTAAATTTGCGGGTCACGTCTACTGCTTCTTCGTCGAAAATCCATGGTACGCGGTACTCGACGTTTCCGTGGTAGCGGCTGTGCGAAGAAAGTAGGCCGAATTGGGTCCAGCGTTTGTAAATGTCTGGTGTCGCGCCTTCTTCAAATCCGCCGATGTCATGGCTCCAGAAGCTGAATCCTGATAGCATGAACGATAAGCCGCCACGTAATGATTCTGCCATCGAGCTGTACGTGGACAAGCAGTCACCGCCCCAATGTACTGGGAATTTCTGCGAACCGGCTGTTGCGGATCTAGCGAATAGCACGGCTTCTTGCTCGCCTTTCTTCTCTTTTAATAAGTCAAAAACGACTTCGTTATATTGATACGCGTAATAGTTGTGCATTTTTTCTGGGTCGGAGCCGTCGAAATACTGGACGTCAGTCGGGATTCGTTCACCGAAATCGGTTTTGAAGCTGTCTACGCCCATATCAATTAAAGCGCTCAACTTTGCGCGATACCAAGCACATGCGTCTGGATTGGTGAAGTCAACAATGGCCTGGCCGCCTTGCCATAAATCCCATTGCCACACGGAGCCGTCTCGATTTTTAATGAAGTAGCCATGTTCTTTACCTTCCGCGAACAATGCGGATTTCTGCGCGATGTACGGGTTGATCCACACGCAAATTTTAAGACCTTTCGCTTTTAGTTTCGCCAACATTTTTTCAGGCTCGGGGAACACGCGCTTGTCCCACTCGAAATTGCACCATTCGAAATCCTTCATCCAGAAACAATCAAAATGGAAAACGTCTAGCGGAATATCGCGGTCTTTCATGCCATCGATAAAGCTGTTCACCGTCTCTTCATCGTAGTCCGTGCAAAACGATGTGCTCAGCCAAAGCCCGAACGACCAAGCTGGCGGCAATGCTGGTTTACCCATCAAATCCGTATACTTCCGCAAAATTTCTTCCATGCTTGGACCGTAAATAAGAATGTATTCCAGTCTTTCGCCCGCTACGCTAAATTGATTTTTGGAAACATGCTCGGAGCCGACTTCAAACGATACGTTTTCCGGATGATTCACAAATACGCCGTACCCTTTATTGCTAACGAAAAATGGGACGTTTTTGTAGGACTGGTCGCTACTTGTGCCGCCGTCTTTATTCCAAATGTCAACGGTTTGTCCATTTTTCACGAAATTGGTGAAGCGTTCGCCAAGGCCATAAATGTTCTCGCCAACGCCTAAGTCAAGCCGTTCCCGTATGTAATTTTGCGATGACGAAGTGATGTAGCCTTGCCCATTCACGTCTGATTTCGTCAAAAATTGGTCTTTCCCGTAAAATGTTAACGCGTAATTCTCTTTGTTAATAACGACGCGCAAATCGCCTGAGCTTACCGTAATGTCGCCGGCTGTTTCGCTAGATTTCAAAGCAACGTGCTCATCTTCTACTGGAAAAGCTGGTGACTTCGTTGTGCTACCGTCGTGATGCGTTAAACGAATCGTCATCACATCTTCTCGTGGCGAATGGATTTCCGTTGTCATCAAGCCAAGGTTTAAGGTGTCACCACGTGTTTTAATTTTTTTAAATGGTGCGTGAATTTTTAGTGAATCCGCTTTCAATTCATAATCGAATACTTCTTTAGGGTTTTGAATCTCGAAGCCTTCTTTTACGAGCCAAATACCATCAGTAAATTTCATTTTCGTCCCTCCTAGTTCGTTAGCATAATAAACTAACTAACATCATAATAATACGGCAACTTTGTTTTGTCAAGCGCTTACTTTTCTATTTTGCACATTGGACAAAGCTATCGTTAACCGCTACAATGAGTAACAGGAGGTGTCGTCATGTTTGCAAACAGAACAGGAATTAGAGAAACAAATGAGCGCACAGTGCTAAGCGTTATCGTCAACGAAGGACCTTTATCACGCGCCAACCTCTCTGAAAAAATTGGTCTTAATAAAGCTAGTGTTTCCGCCATTGTCAAAACGCTTATCGAGCAACAGTTAATTCAAGAAGTCGGCATCGGTGAGAGTACCACGCAAGGCGGCCGCAAGCCAATCATGCTTGAATTAAACAAAGCCGCGGGGTTCGCAATTAGCGTTGACATCGGCTACGATTACATAGATACAATGATTCACTATCTCGACGGTTCGACCCGAAATCGGAAACTTCTCCCCTTTCGAACCATCGAAAAAAACACGATTACCGCTGATTTAGTCACGATTATACAAGAAATCACCGCCAAGCTTCCAAAATCACCTTTTGGCGTCATCGGTATGACTATCGCGATTCATGGTGTTGTGCAAAATAATTGGATTACGTTCACACCGGCCTATGATTTTGCCGATTTCCCGCTGGCTTCTGAACTGGCGCAACATTTTGATTTTCCGATTTTGATTGAAAACGAAGCGAATTTGCTTGCCCTTAGTGAACATGCTAAGAACAATGCGTACCATAATCTTGTCGGCATCAGCATTCACGCGGGTCTTGGCGCTGGTATCATTATGAACGACACGCTTTACACTGGCGAAAACGGGCTCAGCGGCGAGATTGGTCACATGATTGTTCATATTAACGGCAACCCCTGCTCTTGCGGCGGACACGGTTGTTTGGAAACGTATAGTTCAGAGAAAGTGATTTTAGAAGCATTCCGTGAGATTTCGGGCAATCCCGAAGCGATTATTCCAGATTTATATCGCGCATATGTCGCAAAAAATCGCCAAGCTATTCAACTCATCGACAACATGATTGACTACCTCACAATCGCCGTTCACAACACGATTGCGCTCTACAACCCGAAAGTCATTGCGATTCACAGCGAAATCAGCCGACTTATTCCAAGTTTTCCAGAGCAAATCAAAGAACGATTACCACGCCTGACTGCGCAAAATATCGAACTAAAAACCGCCCAACTTGGCGAAGAAGCCATTTTATTCGGTGCAGCGGTTGTTACGATTTCTAATTTTTTAGAAGTTCCGAAATTCGAATTGAAATGATGGGAGGATGGACGATGAATAAAGCAGATCAAGTGATGGACGGTGTGAGAGACCTGCTAAATAAGATGGGTTGGCTGAACAAGTTCGAGATGGAAGTCCGGCTTGACGGCTACAAAGCATCTGAGGTCCACTGCATCGAAGCCATTGAAAAAACGACCGACCCCAACGTAACCAAACTAGCGCAATCCCTCTACATGACCCGAGGCGCCGCCAGCAAAATCACGAAAAAACTCCTAAAAAAAGGCTACATCGAAAGCTATCAAAAACCTGATAATAAAAAAGAAATCTATTTCCGTCTTACCGAGCACGGCCAAAAGATTTTCAATATCCACGAAGAAGTCCACAAACAGTTCCAAGACCGCGACAAAGCGGTGTTTGAGCAAGTGACTGACGAGCAGTATGATATGTTGTTAGCTTTTATGGAGAAGTATAATCAGCATCTTGATGAGGAGATTAGGAAGCAAGGGTTGGATATTAAGTAGTTGAGTATAAAAAGAAGATTGGTAAAGCATCGCTAATAAAATTCAAAAACTTCTTATGAGTATTTTCGGGCAAGCCTGTTTCAGTGATAACTTTCGAGTATGTAGCAACCCGCTTATCTCTATATTTATCCATGTTACTATTCAGAAAAACAAAATAATCAATGGTAGAGCCCGTATTACTTTGATAGAAAAACATGACTGACGCAGTCAATGCTAATAAATCATTTTTCCCTCGACCTTTATTAAATTCAGATTTTGTCACGCCGAACATAGTAAATAAAGGCTCCCAAAAAGTGAGTTCTGGCTTGCATCTATGGTTATACATTCGCCCACCATGAGCAGACCAGTTTCTATATCTGATAAAGATAGACATCATTTTAGCGAAAAATTCTTTTAGTTTTTCATCAATATGATCAATTCCTAATATGCTCTTGATGATTTCTTCTTTTATCTCAGATTTTGATAATTCAAAAAGAGTATACACTTGCCCAAAGGTAAGACCTTTCGTTAGAATCCAAGGTGGCATATTTTTATAATTATTTTTATAGTATATCAATGGTTCAATTCTTGGCTTGTGAATATTTTTCCACAGCATATCTAGTAAATTTTCTCGTTGTGTCTTGCCATTATTTTGTTTGTGACCGGTATTATACTTTGATTTATCTAAATATTTCTGAGGTTCATGCCCGTATTCTTTTCCTATGAAGTAGGCAACATTGGTATAGAACGTACACTCGACATCTATTGTGACAGCTAGAATAGTTTTTCTTAAATCCCTATCGAACATGTATAGTTCATATAAATCTTCAAATGTGCTACCTTCTATATATCTATCATCACCTTCAAAGGGGCTTTTTAAAAAGATATCTTTATATCCATTTATAATATTATAATAATTATGCGTCATTATTAATTGCTTAGCTTTTTCTTTGGAACCGATACTCAAACCTCGACCGATTAGTTTTTCAATTTGATCTTCTACTGGCAAAAAGGGCTTATCCGCTTTGTATTTTCTATGATTATTTACCACTATTATCACCTCTAAAAGCAGTATAACAAATAAAGAAAAAAACCTCCAATGAAAATTGGAGGTTTTTTCCTAGCTTAAAGAAGCCCATTTGGTTTATTACAGATAGTATAACATAAATTTTATTGATTGCAAAGTAAGTTTTATACTTTTGTTGACAAGGAAACCAAATAGTTGTATGATAATTATGTTTCCTAGGAATCAATATATCTACAAGGAGTTTTCCACATGACTAAAGACAAAGTAAAAGGTTCAGGATTATCCAAAGAAATCCTCGTCGCTGCTTGGGCTATCGCACTTGGAGCCATTGCCCCGATGCTTGACTCAACTATGGTGAATATCGCCATCGACCAACTAAATAAAGACTTCAACACAACTTTAGATACGATCCAATGGGCCATTACAGGTTACGTTTTAGCTCTCGCAATCGCCGTGCCTATATCTGGTTGGCTGATGAATAAATTCAACGGCAAGAAAATTTTTATCGGAGCAGTTGTTGCTTTTGGTATTACCTCGGTTCTTGCTGGGCTTAGCTGGGATGTTTCGAGTTTCATTTTCTTCCGCCTGCTTCAAGGGTTTAGCGCTGGTGTCATTACTACGCTGATGTCAACACTTCTCGTCAAAACGGCGGGACCTGAAAACCTCGGTAGAGTCATCGCAATTGTTACGACGCCAATGATTCTTGGTCCAATCCTCGGGCCTGTTATCGGTGGCTTTATTATTCATTTCGCTTCGTGGCACTGGATTTTCTTCATCAACGTGTTTATCGTTCTTATCGCGGTGCCGTTAATGATGAAATCGATTCCTGAGTTCCAGCCGTTCAACAAAGATAGTAAGCTCGATGTTTTCGGGATTGTTACTTTGGCAGGTATGAGCGTTGCCTTGATTTACGGTATCACAAAAGCCGCCAGCCACGCTTCTTTCAACAATAGCGAAACATTGCTTTGCGTTGGTGTTGGCCTTGTTTTGGCGGTCGTTTATGTCATCTACAACCACATTCGCAAAAATCAAACGGTTCTTCCGTTAAACTTGTTCGTGCATAAGAGTTTTGCGGCATCGAGTATCGGGCTTTTCCTCGCGAATATTGCCATTATGGGGCCGATGATTATTATGCCGCTGTTCTTCCAAACTTTCCGCCATTTCACGCCTATCGAAGCTGCGATTGCACTGATTCCGCAAGGTGTTGGTATGATTGTAACGCGACCTGTGATTGGTAAAATGATTGATAAATTCGGCGCCAAATATGTCGTGATGGTCAGTCTCGTTCTTTCACTTATCGGCTCGATTCCGCTTGTCTTTATTACGGATAAAACGAGTATGATTTGGATTTCCATCATCTTGTTTATCCGCGGTACAAGTATCGGAGGTATTAATTTGCCACTGACGACCGATGCGTATACAGGTCTTGATAACAAGCAGATCCCCGAAGCAAGTATTGGCATTAACATTATCGAAAACCTTGGTTCTAGTTTTGGTTCTGCCGTTATCGCAACGGTTGTCGCCAGTTTCGTTCAAGTCCTGCATCCCTCTTTCGCCGAGAGTTTGAAAGGATTCCAGGCTGGTTTTCTAGTATCCGCCGTGGTCCTTGCGCTCATCTTCATCCCGAGCTTCTTCTTAACTAATAAGCAGTCCAAGACTCAGTAAGTCACTTGAGTCTTTTTTTGCGCTATCCATTTGAAGTTTTTTTGCTAGGACAAAAATAGGATCTATATTAGACAAAAAAAGTACACTCTAAAAAGGAAGCTGGCACTATAATGATACGTAAAAGGAGGCGGTGATTTATGAAAACATCATTTGTGAATTTATGCACTATTTCAATTAAAGGAGGAAAACAAGATGGAACAAGTGGCTTATAAAGGAACGAATAAACTCATCACAGGGATTGTATTTGGTGTTATTACATTTTGGTTGTTCGCGCAGTCGCTCGTTAATGTTGTGCCAGCGATTCAACAAGATATTGGTATTTCTTCTGATTTATTAAACATTGCGATTAGTTTAACAGCACTTTTTTCTGGTATTTTTATTGTGGTTGCTGGGGGTATGGCGGATAAGTTCGGCCGGATGAAGCTGACGTATATTGGTCTGGGTCTCAGCATTATTGGTTCGCTTTGTTTGGTTTTGACGCAAGGCGCGGTGTTGCTCATTATTGGGCGCGTGATTCAAGGGCTTTCTGCTGCTTGTATTATGCCTGCGACGCTTGCTTTGATGAAAACGTATTTTGAAGGGAAGGATCGGCAACGGGCGCTTAGTTTCTGGTCGATTGGTTCGTGGGGCGGCTCGGGCATTTGTTCTTTTGCTGGCGGTGCGATTGCGACGTATATGGGCTGGCGCTGGATTTTTGTTTTCTCGATTATTTTCGCGGTGTTGGGAATTTTTCTAATCAAGGGGACGCCTGAGAGCAAGGTTGCTCAAACAGGTGCAAAAGCGAAATTTGATTTGAGTGGCTTAATCACGTTTGTTATTGCGATGGTGAGTTTGAACTTGGTCATCACGCGCGGCTCGACTTTTGGCTGGGCTAGTGTTACGACGCTTACGCTCATCGTTGTTTTCTTGCTTGCGGCAACGTTCTTCTTCCGCATCGAACTGAAGCAATTGAATGGCTTTATTGATTTTTCTTTGTTTAAAAATAAAGCGTATACTGGCGCAACGTTGTCGAACTTTCTGTTGAATGCCGCTGCTGGGACGCTTCTTGTGGCTAATACATATGTGCAGGTTGGCCGCGGCTTTACGGCGTTTCAATCTGGGCTTTTGTCTATCGGCTATCTCGTGTGCGTTCTCGGAATGATTCGTGTTGGTGAAAAAATTCTGCAACGGATTGGTGCGCGCAAACCAATGATTCTCGGTTCGCTGATTACGGCGATTGGGATTGGCTTGACGTCGCTTACTTTCTTGCCAGGTATGGTTTACACGGTCATTGTTTTCATTGGCTTCTCGTTATTTGGAATCGGATTAGGTATGTATGCAACGCCATCCACGGACACGGCAGTATCGAATGCTCCGGAAGATCGCGTTGGTGTTGCTTCTGGGATTTATAAAATGGCGAGTTCGCTCGGTGGATCGTTTGGTGTTGCGATTTCGGCAACGGTTTATGGTGTGATTACAGCGAGCGGGAATATTGATTTGGCGGCGATGATCGGGTTACTGACGAATGTTGGCTTTTGTTTGGCTTCGTTGATTGCGATTATAGTGACTGTGCCGAGGGAGAAGAAGGCTATGGAGGTTGTGACGGAATAATTTAGTGGAGACGAGTCTGGGACATAACCCAAATAAATCGGCGATAAGCGCTCGCATTCAGGGAGTTTGGCGGACTTCCGGTTCTCACATACACGAGTATGCTCCGCTTCCGGCTTCCACCAAACTCCCTGAATACAAACGCTTTCGCTCGATTTGTGTAAAGCAAAATTTTTCGTCCTACCCAAAGTAAATGGCTCGACGGTTTTGCTTTATCTTGAGTTTTGTCCCAGACTCGTCTCTTTTTTTATCGTTCTGAAATCGGCATGTGCTCTCCCCAGCGTTTCCAGTCCAAAAGCACCCAATTCTTTCCGGAATCTAGCCATCCCTCTTTCACTAATACCTTGCGCACACTGTTTAAATATTCTCTTGTACAATGTATGTACCTTGCAATTTCTACTTGTGTCAAAATCATAGGTATACGGCAAGTATCCATTTTGATTTCGCCTATTTCGCATGCTAGTTTGTATAATAATGCCATCACTCGTTCTTTGATCGGTAGCGCATATAGATCTAATTGATTGGCAAATAACTGGATTATATCTTGTTGCGCTTGTGTTTGTTTCCGTAAAAAATCGGTCGCTGATATAATCGGTATAAAAGCTACTTGTGCAGTCCTTTGTGCTTGGTATTCTACTAATCCAGCTGTTAAATCTTTTTCTGGGATAATAAATGATTCTGCTTTTAAGATTTTCAATAAATGATTTCCTGTTCGGCAGATGATGTATCCTTGTAATATTCGATACTCTCCGCAGACGTGTAATTTTTCTCCCCGCTCCAATGAGATAACTTTAATCTCTTGGTTTCCCTTTGTTAACATGTTATTTCCTCCTTGCCGGTTACCTACTTTTAAAATAGTGTTTACCGTTTTTTATTCTAAGTTATCTATTGGTCGGTGTATTTTCCCGATTCTCGCAGCTAGTCTTTTTCCTGCGGGTGTTATATATAAAGCAACTTCTCCTGATTTGTTGTAAACAACCCAGATAAAACCGGTGTTTTGTAATTTCTCAATGGTTATCTGTATGTATTTGTGAGGGAATTTTCCCAGTAAAGTTGGCACTCCTGAACCCCTATCAATGACCAGTTTCCTATGTTTTTGGAAATAATATAGTAAGGTCCACATACTTGATACTGTTGATGACATATCCTACACCTTTCTCTTTCTATCATGGGCTACTTCCGTAAAACTAAGAGAGAAAGTAGCCCATATTTTTAATTATTTATTACCGAAACAAATCGTTTTTTCTTTGTACTGCTTTGGTAAAACATTTTTTGTGTCTAAAATTAAAGAACTGTGTTTAGCAATTTTTTCTTTGTCAAACGCTTTGTGGCAGGTTAATACGATAACGAGGTCGTATTCGCTCATTTTTTCGTAGTCAACGTCGACTGTTGTATGGATTTCTCCATCTTTATCGCGGAATGTTGTGGCTAGTGGGTCACAGAAAGAGACGTTTGCGCCCTGTTCTACTAGGTTTTCAAAAATTGGAATGCTTGGTGATTCGCGTAGATCATCGATGTCTTCTTTGTATGCCATACCTACAAGTAGAATATTGGATCCGTTTAATGATTTTTTCACGGTATTTAGTGCAGTTCCTGCTTTTTGGACGATGTATTCTGGCATTTGGCTGTTGGTTTCTTGGGCTAATTCGATGAAACGGCTGAAAAAGTTCGCTTCTTTGGCTTTCCATGAAAGGTAGATTGGGTCTAGCGGAATGCAGTGGCCGCCAATACCTGGGCCTGGATTGAAACGCATAAAGCCGAATGGTTTCGTGCTTGACGCTTCGATGGTTTCCCAAATATCGATTCCCATTTTATCGCATAGCATTGCCATTTCATTAATGAACGCGATGTTGATACTGCGGAATGTATTTTCTAAAAGTTTACTCATTTCGGCAACTTCTGTTGATGCGACGGGGACTACTTGATTAATAACTGTTTCATACAAGGCAATACCTGCATTTGTTGATGCTTCGCCAATTCCTCCAACGACTTTTGGTGTATTTTCAGTTTGGTATGTTTTGTTTCCTGGATCGACGCGTTCTGGGGAATAACAAATGTAGAAGTCTTCGCCTAGTGTGAAACCAGATTTTTCAATAGGGTCTAGTAGAAGTTCACGAGATGTACCTGGGTACGTTGTGCTTTCTAGGACGATGAGTGTGTTTGGTGTCATATTTTCACGAATGATATCGACGGCGTTGTTGATGTAAGAAATGTCTGGTTCATAAGATGCTGTTAATGGTGTTGGGACGCAGATAATGATGGCATCTGCATCGCCTAATTCTGTGGCATCTGTTGTTGCAACGAATCGCTCATTACTTGTTACTTTCTTTAGTCGTTCTGACGGGATATCCATAATGTCGGATACACCTGTGTTGATTAGGCATACTTTATCCATACTAAGTTCAAAACCGATAACATTCATGCCTTGTTCTGCAAATAATACGGCGAGTGGTAGTCCTACGTAACCTAGTCCCATTACGGCAATCGTTGCCTCTTTATTTTTAAATGTTGTGATTAATGTTTCTACAGTGTTCATTTGTTTTCCACCTTCACTTGATTATTTTTATGATGCATTGTCGCTTGTAAACCTGTTTTCAATGTGTGTTCGGGAGTCCATGTTGTATGATGTACGAATTTATTATTGGCGAGTCTGCTATCTCTTATGTCGCCGGCCCGCTCCGCTTTATTTTCTGATGAAATATTTTGGTCTAATAGGTGGTTCATGATATTTAGGACATCATTAATTGATGTTTGCTCGTTTGTCGAGATGTTGTAAACCCCGCTAGTTGAGACGTACATTGCTTCGATAAGGGCTTCTGCAATATCTTCTACGTAAATAAAATCTCGTGTTTGTTCCCCGTCACCGAAAATAATTGGGGCTTCGTTTTGTTTTAATTTGGTCCAGAAACTTGTAATCACGTCTCCTGCGGCATAGCTTTTCTTGCCATACACATTCGCAAAACGTAGTGCTGCGTAAGGTAGTCCTTGAAGATGGTTAGTAAGCGCTAAATATTGTTCACCAACAAGCTTTGATTGACCGTATGGCGAGGTAGGTATTGTACTGGATTGTTCTGTTAGTGGTAAGTCCTTGTTATTACCGTATACAGCGGCTGTAGATGCAAAAACAAATTGTCGTAAACTTGCTAATCTAACGCATGCTTGGATGATATTTAGCGTTCCCATGATATTAATATCTGCATCGTGTTGTTGTGCTTGAATAGACGTTTGCACATCAATTTGGGCTGCTAGATGGATGACGTAATCAGGTTGTATTTGTTGCACATAATCATATGCTTCCATGCTTCTAATATCGCAAACGGCAAGCTCCACGCGGTGTAATGGAATATTTTCTTTACTACCTGTGCTTAAATTATCAATGATATACAGATCATGTGGACTATCTGCGAGCAACTCAATCACGCGCGAACCGATAAAACCACAACCACCTGTAATTAAAATTTTATTTTTTGACATGTTTCCAACCTACTTTTCTGTATAGAATTTGAAATAACAATGGATCTTTGGAGAGGAATAGGCAAAGAAGATAGACATAAACACCTGTAATCAACTGATAGGCTAAGATTAGGATGTCGCTTTGTCCTTGAAGCAAATACTTGATACCCAGCATAGCGAATAACATGATGATGCTAAAAAACGTATATTTAGCGACAATCTTGAGGAAATATCGAAATTCGTAATGTTTTCTAGCAAAATAAAGTTGCAATGCCACAATCACAAGATTCGCGATAAAGAAACTAAAGACTGTACCTTCACTCCCCCACGCTGCAACTACAAAGATATTTGTTGCAAAACTAACGATGGAGCCGATGATGATGGATAGTGTATATTTTTTGCTTTGGTTTGTGATGAGTAAAATTTGTAACCCTAAGATGTCTGCAACTCCAGCTAAGAAAAGACATGGCGCAAACAGCATCACGTTGTGTGTCGCTGGTGCAAAGGCTGCTCCTAAAAATAGCGGGACAAAAGTCGTCGCAATTCCAATCAAACCGAATGTGAGCGGGATGGTAGAAATGCTAACATAACGTATCGAGAAATTAACGAACTGTCGAAATTTTGCTTGATCGCCTTTTTTAAAATGCATCGCCATTCGCGGGACAATAACGGTAGATAAGGCACTCACAAATCCCATACAAATGGTGTAAAGCTTAAATGCTTGGTTGTAGTAACCGACTTCCGTTGCACCCGCGACATTGCCAAGAATGACTTTGTTCACAGCTGTGTAGAGTAAAGAAACACATGGAATAACAGATAAAAGCAACATTGGAGCAACATGCTTTTTCATGGCTCGAAAAGAGAAATGAATCTTTCCTAAATCAGCAAACAGTGCACTCCATGTCACGAGTTGACCAATTAAAAGCGCGGCACTATTAATCAAAACGTAGAGCCACAAATCACTCGCGTCGTTCACAAAGAGGAAGATACACGCGATACTCAACAGTCGAACCACGGTGTTTCGCATCATGATCCGCTTGACTTGTTCGCGACCGATAAAGAACCACGAAATATCCAGCGCATAGGCAAGCAACATCAACCCATAAATCATGAAAATCAGCTGATAACTACCGACCATCCATACAAAAACAACGTAGACACTGCTGACAAGCAAACCGCAAAGGCATTGCATCAAATAGATGCCTGCGAACGTGGTCTTTAATGCGTGCCTATTTTCTGCTTCCGCAATTTGTTTCCGGCCATAAACACCAACATTGAGTAGAATAAAGACGAGGAAAATTTGTACCACGGAATTGGCATAGGCGTCGATTCCGATATTGGTCGCACCTAGCACACGGGATACATATGGGGTGGTAAATAGTGGCGTGACGACAATAATAAACTGGTAGAAAAGCACGTACAGGTAATTTTTTTTCATCGTTTCGCCGTATCGTAGATGGTGTCGACTTGTTGTGCTAATTGGCGCCAGTTGAGTGCTTGTTCCACACGCTCCCGGCTACGTCTGCCCATCTGATGTCTCTCGTCTACTTCTTGGATGCAGTACGTCATGGCTTCTTGTAAGGCTTGTGCCGATTTAGGTGGGACTAGGATACCTGTTTCTTGGGAAATAATATCGGGGTTGCCACCAACATTAGCTGCGATTACTGGTTTGCCACACGCCATGGCTTCAATAATCGCGATGCTGCACCCTTCCATCAAGGATGGCTGGACATAGATATCGGCAGCATTGACGACACGCTGAATATCTTGATTCGTCAGACGCCCTGTAAAAATAACTTTGGGCGAGTTTTGCGTTTGTTTTTCGATCATGGCCTCAAATGCCGCATATTGACTACCGTCCCCGGCGATTAGAAACGTCAGATTCTCATGCTGTTGTAGCATCGGCGGGATGGCTTCCATCAAATAGCGCATGCCTTTGACGGGTTCCATTCGATTCGTCGATACAATAACCGTTTCTTGTGGGGAAATGCCGTATTGTTCGCGCACTAGCTGGCTTGTTTCTGCATCTGGATAAAAAACGTACTCATCCACGCCGTTCGGCAAGTAAACCGTCTGGGCTTTTTGAAAAAGTTCGGCTGTCATCGTTTCGACTTCGCGGCTCGGACAAATAATCACATCCGGTTCCCGCATCAATTGATGGATTTTCGCGGTATTCCCTTCGTTATATAGCATCCGAAACCACGAAAGATGATTCGTGTAGACTTCTAGCGCTTGAACACGTAACCCGCGCATCATTTGGGCATCTTTATTCAGCGTTTGCCAATGAATCACGTCCACCGTTTCGGTAGCTTCCAGTTTCCGGATGAGTTGGCGCATTCGTTTGCGGTATTGGATATCTTCGATTTTCTTGATTGGCGCTATTGGCACGCGAATGACACGAATACCGTCCATCATTTCTTCTTTAGTTTGCGTGGAAAACGACGCGTACTGCGTCAAAACTGTCAATTGATGGCCACGAGCAATAAGGGCTTTACTCAATTCGTAGACATACACCGCGATACCGCCAATATTCGGAAGGAAATCGTGACTCACCATCAGGATGTGCTTTTTATTCATCGGTCATACAGCTCCTTTAGATGTAAGTACCACTTGTATCGTCTTCCACAGAATCGTCATATCAAGGGCCATCGACTGGTTTTGAATATAGTAATAGTCCATCGCCATTTTTTCCCCGTTCGTGACATCACTCCGGCCATTGACTTGCGCCCACCCTGTAATGCCTGGCTTGACGAGCAGCCGTTGTTTTTGTTGGGCGTTATAATGCGTGGTAATGGCTGGTATTTCAGGACGCGGGCCAATCATACTCATATTTCCTAGCAACACATTGAAAAGTTGTGGCAATTCATCGAGACTAGTTTTCCGAATAAACGCGCCCACTTTGGTAACGTTCGGGTCTACTTCGTCTGTTTGTTTAAATACGAAATCATCTGGAACGCCGCCTTCCCATTCGTATTGTCGCGCTGGTCTTACTTGATTTGGCGCGGTTTTCATAGAACGGAATTTATAAATTGAAAATGGTTGATCATTTTTTCCTGTTCGTGTTTGAATGAATAATGCTGGGCCTTTATCTTCCGATTTGATGCAAATCGCAACGATAAGCATAATCGGTGATGCTAAGACGATGCCTATAAGGCTCAGCAAAATATCCATGATGCGTTTGATGAATCCTGTAAGAGCACCTGCCTTCCGTTCATAAGATTGGCTATCGAGACTTCTTTCCATTTTATTTTCCTCCTAGATTCGCTTCTTGATTGCATTTTTTACGTAAGAGCTGAAACAAAGACATGTTTCAACAAAAGATAGATTTTGGGTTTCGCGGTACATTTTCCACGTGCGCTGCGCCATTTTCCACTTGTTACCTGACAAAGAAGAACCTGAAACACGGTAGTATGCCAATGGTTGATTGATGCCGTATGCCACACCGTTTTCTTTTAAAATGTGTAACCATGTTGCCGTATCTTCACCGCCTGGAATGTTTGGCATTGTGAAATCACCGGTCTTCGTGCGATCAACAAGGACAGTAAGACAACCAATGATGGTATTTCGCAAAAGTCCTTGGTAGTCAATGGTTTCTGGTACTTGAATCGTTTTTAGCGTTTTGTCTGTTGTTTCTTGAAAGGTTTGGTACGCGCTATATACGAGTGGAGCATCATTTTTTTGAATCAGTTCGACTTGTCGTGTTAATTTTTCGGTCATCCAAAGGTCGTCGCTGTCAAGAAAAGCAATGAAACGCCCTAAACTATGTTGCATTCCAACGTTTCGTGCCTGTGCGACACCAGCGTTTTGTGGCAATTGAATGAATAAAATACGTTCATCTTGTAAATAAGGTAAAACTTTGGCTGCTGTTTGATCTGTGGAACAATCGTCCACAATAATGAGTTGTAAATCTTCATAGGTCTGTGCAAGTACGCTTTCGATAGATTTTCCGATTACTTCTTCTGCGTTATAGCAAGGCATAATCACACTCACTTGCTTTTTGTCATACATATCTTACTTCCTCTCTGTTAGTTCTTCGATAAATCGTTCTGTTCGTTCCTGTTGGCCAATGCTATTCACATGATATACTGAGTTGAAAATGGCCGTTTTTGGTACAAAATAGTTTTTTGGTTCACCGATTACTTCATAATTTTCATGAAGATATGCGGTTAATTCCGCTAAATAGGCTGATTCGTGATATATATCAAAGCCTAATGTGCTTGGATACGTGATTCGAACGCGGATATTTTTTCTTTTACATTCTTCACAAAAAGCCTCTAATGCCAAAACGGCTTCTGTTTTTGTGAAATGGGCTGGAAATTGTAACGGTTTGTTTTTTTCGTCTGGTAGTAATGCTCCGGAAACATTGATGTAAGCGCCACTTTCTGCAATATCGAACTGTTTTTGTTTGTAGCCCATATTCAGTTTTACGTTTCCGATGAGATAGTATGCTTGTTGTTTCCATGTAAAACGGTTTAGCTTGCGTTTGTCATACATGCGGTAATATTCATAAGCGAATACGTCATATGCTGGTTTATGATACAGCGAGTACGCCAAGCACAACACAATATCATCACCTGATTCTGCTTGTTCTCGCGCCATATCGAGTAGAAAACCCATACCAAGACCCACATTGACGCCGAAATTTACAGTAGGCATCGACGTTTCGCGTCCTACTCGATCAGTATCAAAGCTATATAATACGTCGCTACCTCCGACAACCATCCGTTTTGGACCTGTCGTTCGTGTAGCATATGTGCTTTTAATCTCCATCAACTGTTTGATTCGCAAAATCCCTTTTGCTTGGTAGAAGAAAAAGTAACTCATACCAAGTAAAAGAATAGCGGTGAGACATAGCCAGAAGCCTAACATCATTGTTTTCGTTCCTTCCATTTATTTATCGTGATATTCAGTGCTGCAACAGCCATGCCAATTGCAATCCATAAATATCGTTTATCTATTACTGTACTCAGGGCAACAGCTGCTACAGCGAATACGAGCACAATTAGAATCGGTAGGACCATGAATAACGCATCGCCATGTTTCCGCGTTGTCCACCAGTAATAAACGCTCATTCCCAGCAAAAGAATAAAGAATACGAGAGGGAAAATACTGAAAATACCCCCATCCGCAATTAACTCTAGCCAAAAATTATGCGGGGCTAAAATTAATTCTTGTACTTGTTCATGCCCTAAGCGATACTGCTCTAGCTTCAGCGGCGCATTTCCTGCACCGACGCCGAGTAATTTTGAATCTTTAATCATTTGCCATAACGTGTTGTATCGTTCTAAGCGATCCGATGTGGAAGCACCTTTTTCTGTGAACGACGAGTCGACAATCTCATTTACTTTTGAAAATGCTGTTGGTAAAATGAGCAATACATTCGTGATGAGAAACATAATCCAAGCCCCTATCAAGATGCTGATTTTTTTTGCGTAGGGGATGAGTAAGGCAATCAATACAACAACGTATGCGATTAAGCCAAGTCGTGAGTATGTTGTTATGACTAGGTAAAGCGGTACTAAACTCACTAATACGAGTGTGATTGCGCGATATGGCTGTCGTAATTTTGTCAGTCGCCAGAAGACTACCGGCAAAAAGATTGTTAAGAATAGCGCATAGTCATTCGTGTTAAACAATAGCCCGGTTGGT
Organism: Listeria booriae; assembly: GCF_000766865.1. GTDB lineage: Bacteria > Bacillota > Bacilli > Lactobacillales > Listeriaceae > Listeria_A > Listeria_A booriae. The sequence continues at coordinate 2,851 of NZ_JNFA01000004.1, read as the reverse complement.
TGAAAAGCACTCGTTGTCGTGTCGTAAACAAAAGCGCCCGATTGAGGCAAATGCCAACCTGTAAATACTTCAGCCAAGCCAATCACAATTTGTAACACATAAATGACGGTAATAATTTTAGAAAAGGTAAAAAATTGTTCTTTCGTTCGTAAATAATAGACGGATAGAAAAATTAAATAGGATAGTTCAAAAATGTAGTAAATGTATCGTAATCCTGCGGCAACCGATTCGCTCCAAAATAATGTAATCGTAAAGCCAATAAGCCACGCCGCAAGAAGGAAAAACAACCATCGCATCGGTTTCATATGCGCTATCTGTTTTTCTGGTAAAAAAAGAAACAAGATAAAGTGAAGTAAAAGTAAAATTCGGAATAAGAAAATATTCTCACTTCCTGGTATTCCTAGATACGCTCCAAAAAATGCTGAGATAAAAATACCAATCCACATGTAGAACAGTAATTTATCCAGTGGTACAATGAAAAGGCAAAGGACAGCAATAGCTACAACCGGTAGCAAGAATCCAAATGGGAGAACCGTTGCCAGCGCAGCTAGGATCGCTAAACCGATTCCGATTAGCACATAACGTCTAGTAGTAGGAATAAGTCTTCAACTCTTTAGCTGCATATTTTTTCCCGTTCAAAATTGTCCCAATCAAACGTCCCTCCGCTCGTGCTAATAAATCAATCGATGTCTCTACATCTTTCACCTTTGTCGAACCGTTACGAACAACAAGCACCACCCCATCGCAAAAACTACCTAAAATCCGGCTGTCATTCATAAGTAGAACCGGTGGTGTATCAAAAATAACTAAATCGAATGCTTCTTCCCATACAGCAATCATTTCTTGCATGCGTTCCGTATTCAATAGTTCTAGCTGATTTGGCGGTATCGCACCCGATGGTAAAACACTCAAGTTCGTATCTTCTGTTTCAACAATGTATTTCATTGGATCTTCGGTATCGCTCAATAATGTCGAAAGGCCTTCTGCATATCGTAATTTAAATTGGCTGGATAATTTCGGCTTATGCATATCTGCATCAATGAGAAGCACACGCTTATTTTGTTTAGCATAAGCAACAGCTAGATTCAGTGCGCAGAAACTCTTCCCTTCACTCTTATGTGCAGATGTGAAAACAATGCTTTTTAACGGTTCGTTTGTTTCAGTTTTCATGAATTGAAGATTTGTCATAATCGCTCGAAATCGCTCGGCCATGAATGGATCTATTTTATCTGTAATGATTGGTAGGAAATTATCTTTTACATGTCTCATTTTTTAAAATCCTCTTTTCGTAGGTTTTTAAATGGTGTGTCGCCTAGAATTGTTAAGCCTAAATCGCGTAATTGTGATTCCTTCGTGATGATGGAACTAAAGAGCAGAATGGAGAATGCGAGAATAATGCTGGCCATCAAGCCCGAGATAAATCCTAGAATTAATTGGAATGTCATTGGCTTTGGCGTCGCATCCGATGCTTTTTCCATAACATGAACGCTCATACCACTAAATAACTCTGGAAAATCTTTCGTAACTACTTTGCCGAGGCTATTGGCAACATCGACGGCTTCTTCTTCATTCGGCCCAGTAACGTTGACTGTGAAATAAAGTGAGTTCTGATCGGTAATGACAGTGATGTTCTCGTCTATTTTTTCTATGCCTAAGTCTTCTGCTACTTCTTTTTTAACTTTGTCACTTTGAATCGTCGTTGAAAATGTTCCTATTAGTTGAATACTTGATCGTAAATCGTCGAATGATTGGCCATCTTCTGATTTATTATCTGCTGTAATGAGTAATTGGGTAGATGCTGTATATTCTTGTGGCAGGAGTACTTTTTCCGTTGTATATACAAGCCCCGTTGATAAAATTGGGATACACATCAGGATTACAATGTATTTCTTGATTACCTTTCCCAAATCACTAAATGAAATCTTTGTCAAAATAGCACCTCCAGTGGCTACATGCTTTAAAACTATTGTTTCAAGTTATTTCTTTGTTTTCGTAATTGGAATAGTTCTAATATGATTTGTTATTTTTATATTTTATTGAATATTGTAATTTAAACGTATTATCAAAAAATATTTTTGTGTATCTATTTATGCTTTTTCTTGATAATTGTAAGTTGTATCATAGAATGTCCGTACGTTTGTTGCTAAATTTTGAGGCTAAAAAAGAAGTTTGACTTTCAAAATACTATAAGTTGTTGGAGAATGGGGCATTTTCAGCACACCGTTTTGTTGCTTGAGGATGATGTTGTGGCATCTAGCTATGGATGGTACTTTTTTATCATTTAATTGATATTCGATTTATTTCAACTTGAATTCATGAGTACTCACTGCTTTCTATAAATATCAAAATTATATTCTGTGATAACATACTTATCTACGCTGTATATCTCGGCTGTCGTTTCTCAATCAAGTAACTTCCCTTTCGATATATTTATCTTAACACCTTTGAAAAAATCTGTTTCACAAATATGCTAACTTGCTGAATAGGTTTTCCGAACAATATGTGAACATGCTATACTTTATTACTGTTTTTTCATCTTTATGGCCTTATTATGTTGTTTAATTTAAAAATTTTCATAGATGCTTCTTAAGTAACTTAGTATTAAAAAATGCGCCTCACTCGGTGTGAACACCATGTGAGGCGCGTTGCTTTTATTTTACGTTAACTGCTTGGCGAGCAATTTCTGTGCCTGAGGCACCAAAGCCTACCATTTCTACTTTTTGTGATGCCGATGTTACTTTGTCTGCAGCGTATACTGTGAATGAATTTCCTGAGATTGCTGCTTGACGAGCGAAAGTTCCATCAACGAACAATTGTACTTTCTTGATGTCCGAACCAAATGTGCCCGTGA
>NZ_JNFA01000003.1 GCF_000766865.1 Listeria booriae | reverse complement strand
TTTCCGCCCTGCGATTCTTACCTGAAAACATTGCTGTTTTCTTGGTTTTATCTTTGTTTTTTGTTCAGTTTTCAAAGGTCAACTTCGCGTTGTTATGACTGGCTGTTTTGTTTTTTGCGACTTTTAAATCATATCATTCGAACGCTTATCTGTCAACAACTTTCTATAAATTATTTTGTGATGTTTTTGTTTGTAAAAGTGTTGAATTAGTAGCGCCGAGAACTAATATATCAATTTATTTGAGCAATGTCAACCAAGTTATGCATTTTTATTTTATTTTTTTGTGTTCTGTACTTGTGTTCCACAAAAATGTATGCGCTAAACATTGACGTGTAGCCGTTTCTGCTTTTATAAATTTATTTGCATAAAATTGATTGATTTTATGCATCCAAAAGAAAAAACCACCAAATTCGAATGACTTGATGGTTTTGTTATTTTAATTTCGCTTGGCATTCTGGACATGTTCCGTAAACTTCTAGTCGATGTTTGTTGACTTCGTAGCCTGTGACGCTGGATGCGAAATGTTCGACTTCATCTAAACCTGGATAATGGAAATCGACTATTTTACCGCATTCGTTGCAGATTGCGTGATAATGTTCGGATGTGGAAAAATCGAAACGGCTCGATGAATCGCCATATGGTAATTCTTTAATTAATCCTGCTTCTCGAAAAACGCGCAAGTTATTGTAAACTGTCGCTACACTCATATTTGGGAAATTCCCTTCAAGTGCTCTGTAAATTTCATCGGCGGTAGGATGGGTATCCGCATTAATTAGGAATTCAAGTATAGCATGACGTTGAGGAGTTATTCTGACTCCAGTTTTTTTCAAGACATCTATCGCCTCTCTTAAATGAGAATTAGACACCGTCATGCACTCCTTTCTTGCTTCATTTTGATTATATATACTCCCATTCTACCTAATAACAGCCCATTCTGTCAATATTCGGGCTTAGTTTAGTAACCGCGGTCTAGTTGGCGTGTATTTAATAATGGTTCTTGTTTTTGAAATCTTTCCAAATTTTCGAGCCATATGTCAAAACTTCTATAGAGGTATCGTGGTGAGTGCGCGGAGACGTGTGGTGTGATGGTGACATTCGGAAAGCTCCACAAGGCATGATTTTCTGGTAATGGTTCGATTGGGGTTACGTCTAGATACATATGGGCAATTGTTTGTTGCTTGGCGATGTCGATTAATACTTCTTCTGTTATCGCAGAACCTCTACCTATATTGATGAATACGGCGGACTTTTTCATTGTCTGGAAATGGTGTTTTTGATAAAAGCCTTTTGTTGCATTGGTTTCGGGTAGTATGGAAATGATGAAGTCACCCTCTGGTAGAACGGTTGTTATGTCTTTGGTTTGGACGGTTTTATCGAATGGGACTTTTTGTTTGCCTGTGGTGTTGATGCCGATGACTTTCATTTGGAAAGCTTTGGCTAGGTGGGCGATTTGAGTGCCGATTGCGCCAGTTCCTACTATGATTAGCGTTTGGTTTGCTAGTTCTGATATTTGATGGTCCGCTCGTCCCCACTGGTGTTCTTGTTGTTTAGCCGCGAAATGAGGCAATTGTTTTACGTAGGATAGCATGTAGGAAAACGCGAATTCAGCCATAGGGATAGCGTGAATGCCTCGGACATTGGTTACGGTGATGTTTTTATCTTGAAGTTTTGCGTGTGGGAGTTCTTCGATTCCTGCGGAGAAAACCATGAGCCAGCGCAGGTTCGTTGCTCGTTCCAGTACTTCTTCTGTGATATCGGAGCCGTAAGAAACAATGCAGTTTATTTCGGATAACGTGTCGCATGCGCGAATATCTTCTATGTAATGATAGGTATTGTCGGGAAACTGTGCTTGTTGCTTTTCTTGTAAGTCTTCGGGGATTGGCATGGTAAATAGAATTTTCATGTTTGTTCACTCCTTTTTCATTTATTTTAGCCCCTTTTTGGCTTGGAAACAATGAACTTGCTTCTATTCATTGCAGTTCGGTTGTTTTTGCACTAAAATGGAGAGGAAGATAGTTTAATGAAGGAGATGTATCGAAAAATGAATCATTCGGAGTCTGAAAAGCTACATACGGAGGCGTTAAAGCACATTGTTGGTGGTGTAAATAGTCCTTCGCGTTCTTATAAAGGTGTTGGGGGTGGAGTTCCTGTCACGATGGAACGAGCAAATGGGGCTTATTTCTGGGATGTTGATGGGAATAAGTATATCGATTATTTGGCGGCTTATGGACCGATTATTACTGGACATGCCCACCCACATATTACAAAAGCGATTACACACGCTGCGGAAACTGGTGTTTTGTATGGTACGCCAACGAAACATGAAGTGACGTTTGCAAAAATGTTGAAAGATGCGATTCCTTCTTTAGAGAAAGTTCGGTTTACGAATTCTGGGACGGAAGCGGTTATGACGACGATTCGTGTGGCTCGTGCATTTACGGGACGTGACAAAATTATTAAATTCGCAGGTTCCTATCACGGACATTTTGACTTAGTACTGGTGGAAGCTGGTTCGGGGCCTTCAACGCTTGGAACGCCTGATTCTGCTGGGGTTACGACGGCAACTGCGGAGGAAGTTATTACGGTTCCTTTTAATGATATTGCGAGTTTTAAAGAGGCTTTGCGTATTTGGGGCGATCAGGTTGCTGCTGTTTTAGTGGAGCCGATTATTGGAAATTTCGGGATTGTCGGTCCGGTGGATGGCTTTTTGGAGACGGTAAACGAGCTGACGCATGAGGCGGGAGCCCTTGTTATTTATGATGAAGTTATTACTGCATTTCGTTTTATGTATGGTGGTGCACAAAATCTCTTGCATGTAACGCCTGATTTGACTGCGCTTGGAAAAATTATTGGTGGCGGTTTGCCGATTGGCGCTTATGGTGGTCGCATTGATATTATGGAAAAAGTGGCGCCGCTTGGTCCTGCCTATCAAGCTGGAACAATGGCTGGAAACCCAGCATCGATTCAAGCTGGGATTGCATGTCTAGAAGTTTTGCAAGAAGAAGGCTTGTATGAGCGTTTTGATAAATTGGGTGTCATGCTGAAAAATGGAATCGAAGCTGCGGCTGAGAAACATGGTTTAGTGATTACGATTAATCAGATTAAAGGTGCGTTGACGGTGTATTTTGCGGATCAAGAAATTGTGACCTATGCTGACGCGCAAGTAACGAATGGCGAGCAATTCGGGCAGTTTTTCAAATGGATGTTGGAAGAAGGAATTATGCTAGCTCCTTCTAAATATGAGGCTTGGTTTATTACAACGGCACATACAGAAGCAGATATTGAAGCAACGATTGCGGCTGTAGATCGTGTTTTTGCAAAAATGGCTTTGTAATTTGTTTGCAATATTAGTTTTACGGCTATATATAGAAAAACGTGCTTAAGTGAAAAGCCAAAACATAACAGAAAGGACTAACCAGCGATGAAATTCGGGGCTAGGATTTTAAAAACAGGTATTGCTATTAGTTTGGCGCTTTTTATCGCGCAACTTTGTCACTCCCCTTCTCCATCTTTAGCGGGGATTTCAGCGATTTTTGCGGTGCAGCCTTCGATTTATAGATCCTATTTAGAAATTTTGCAAAGGGCGCAAGGGAATGTGATTGGTGCGGCGATTGCGATTGGATTTGGGCTTTATATTGGGAATGACTTCATCTTAATCGGGATTGCTTCGATTATTTGTGTGGCGCTCCTCATTCAGTTCAAATTGGAAAACACGATTGGCTTGGCGCTTGTAACGCTTGTTATCGTGATGGATTCGCCGAATAGTGACTTCCTAATGGTTGCCCTCACTAGATTTGGAACGATTATGCTCGGTCTTGTGGCCGCATTCATCGTGAACCTCATCTTCTTGCCGCCGAAATACGAAGTGACGCTCTTCCAGTTTATTTATACGACAAATGATGAAATTATGCGCTGGATAAAGCTAAATTTACGCCATGCTGCTGATTTTCCGCTACTGAAAAAAGATATGAAGTGGATGCAAAAACAGATTACGCAAATGAGTAGCTATTATGAGTTATACCGCGAGGAACGCACTTTCCTCCGGCGAACCAATATTTCTAAGTCGCGAAAAATTGCGGTATACAGGCAAATGATTCTCTGTTCGCAAAAAGGATACGAGTTATTAAAAATACTGCATCGCTATGAAAACGACTTTTTGCAGTTGCCTCCTGAAAAACAAGAGCTGATTCGGATGCAAATTGATTATTTGACGGATACACATGAGCAGTTGTTACTGACGTATATTGATAAGGTTTCAGTGGACTTACATTATGCGGAGAAACATTTGGCGCAAGATCCTCAAGATTTGATGCGGTTGTTTTTAAATGAAATGAAAGAAATGGATAAGGAAGACGATGATGAAGGGATTGACCAGTACCATTTAATGCGGATTATCGCCTGTGTCTTCGCTTATCAGGAAACGATTGATTACTTGGAGAAATTAGTGCATAGCTTTAAATTGCGACATCATGATGAGAATAAGATTGATATTGATGTGCATGATATTTAAAATAAAGAACCGATTTGAAACGCTAAATCGGTTCTTTTGCTATGTCTTTGCGATTTTCTGCAATTGTTTCTTCGTTTTCATATCCCCAGGTGCACATTGCTTCGATGAGTGGAATCAATGTTTCGCCAAGCTCGGTTAAGCGGTACTCTACTTTTGGCGGGATTTGTGGGTAGACTTCGCGGTGAACGATGCCATCTTCTTCTAGCTCCCGCAGTTGTAATGTGAGCATTCGCTGGGTGATTTCTGGAATGAGACGCCTGAATTCATTGAAGCGGATTGTTTTTGTGATTAATTTATATAAAATTTGTAGTTTCCACTTGCCACCAATGACGGATGCTGTGACATCGGCGCCACAGGAAAATGTTGTTTTGCGTTTTGGCATGGTTGAATCCTCCTTTTGATAGTATAAAAATTGTGCCTACCTAACAAAAATGTGCATACTTACTTTTTTTATTTTACTTGGTATACTGAAAATGTCAAACAAATTAGGAGGGATTTACAACATGTCAAAAAAAGAAATGGTTTTAGATGCTTTTAAATATCGCTTTGCTTGTAAGGAATTCGATACGGCGAAACAAATTTCGGATGAGGATTTCCAATTTATTTTAGAAACCGCTCGCTTGTCTCCGTCTTCGTTCGGATTCGAGCCTTGGAAGTTATTAGTGATTGAGAATACAGCGTTGCGCGATGAAATAAAGGAATTCGCTTGGGGAGCGCAAACACAATTACCAACTGCGGATAAGTTTCTGGTCGTATTATCGCGCACAAAGAATTCCCTACAACCAGAATCAGAATACATCCAGAACCACCTGAAAAATGTTGCAAAAATGCCGAATGATGTTGTCGCAGGCTACACGAATCATTTTAAAAACTTCTTAGCAGATGATTTCGATTTGCTATCTGATGACCGTCTTGTTTTTGAATGGGCAAGCCGTCAAGCTTATTTAGCGATGGCAAACATGATGACAAGTGCAGCAACGATTGGTATTGATTCTTGTCCGATTGAAGGTTTTAATAAAGCCGATGTCGAACAATTGTTGGCGCGTAAGGGTTTGATAAACACGGATGAATTTGGCGTTTCAGCCATGCTTGCTTTTGGATATCGCGCCACAGAGCCAACTCGAGATAAAACACGCCAGTCATTAGATGCGCACGTAGAAGTTGTCCTTTAAACAAATAAAACACGCAACATATGGTTTCTAGAATCTAAAACCATATGTTGCGTGTTTTTGCTACTTCTTAGCGATATTCTTTATACTTTTCATACCAAATATCGATGTAGTCTTTAGAAAATGGACCTTTTTTATCCAAAATCCAGTGTGAGAGTACGTCGACATTGTGGCGCAGAATTCGGTCGATGGCGTCTGGATACTTCATTTGTCGTCTATGTTGTTCGTATTCCCCTTCGTCAAGCAAGTGAAATCGCCCGTCTGGAAACACTTTAATATCCAGATCATAATCGATATACTTCACCGCTTCCTCATCCGAGGCAAAAGGCGTACCTAAGTTGCAATAGTGATATATCCCGTCTTCCCGAATCATTGAAATCACATTAAACCAATATTCACTGTGAAAATAACAAATGGCAGGTTCGCGGGTTACCCATTTCCGACCATCTGATTCAACCACTAAAGTGTGATCGTTCCCACCGATAATAACGTTCTCCGTAGATTTCAATACAACCGTTTTTTTCCAAGTACGATGAAGTGAACCGTCGTGTTTGTAGCTTTTGATTTGAATTATTTCTTTTTCTTTAGGTAAGTACATCTAATATCCTACTTTCTCCATGTACTATCGATCTAACATCCGCTTCCATTATACCATGCAATTCGTTGTATAAAAAATGAAAAGGGTTAACTAAAAAGCGGAACACGTGCGTTTAGGCATGACAGAAACTGGAGAAGTCGCGGGAAAAGTCCTTTTTGAGGGATCTGGAGTTTCCGAAGGACTGGCGTATGGAGCAGGATTTACTAAAAACTGTGAGGCCTGAAAGAGCTTGAAGTCGAAGTTTTCAAAATCCTTTTTGGTTTTTGAAAACCTCGAGACTTACTTTATTTAGTATTTATACAAGCTGTTGAAGCTTCTTATGATGGATAGCCAATGTTTCTTTTACTTTATCTCCAAACTGCCCTTTTAAATTGTGACTTATGCTTCCTGTTATATGTTCTACACTGTTTTGCGTAGTTTTGATAACATCCTTGCTCTTTTGTGTTACATCTTGCTGGTTAATTTGGCTCTTGTGTATCGCTGATGATGCTACTGCTAAATTAATCATCATTTTTTCGGTCTCTTTTTTTAGTTGTAGAATGAATTGTTCATCTAGTATTGATGTTTCTGTCATAAGGATGCCTCCTGTTCACTAGAAGTTCGTTGTTGTTTGCGATAATCCAAAGTTAATTCTTCCATCTCATAATCCAAACGTTGCTGCTCTTTACTATGTTGCACAGCTAGTTCCTCTTTTATTTCTTCTAATTGGTGCATGCCTCGACGTATATCCATCGTATCTGGTGCGAAGTCCTTTAAATAATAATGACTTGCTTCTGCAATAGCGTCTAAAGCCTGCATTCCTTTATTTTTCTGTTGGTACAATCTCTCTTCTTTCTCTGCCAATCGCTTCTTATCGCGTAAATAATTGTCCTCTAAACGCTGTTGCGAGTCCATCTTTAGCTCCCTCTCTTTCAAAATTGGATGTCTTTTGCTAACTGCTGATCCTTCGCTAATTGCTGGTCAATGCTCGTTTGAATTTCACTGATTAATGTGGTGTATTCCTCCAGCATTTGCTTAGCACTAGCTATTCTTTGTTCATAAAAGGCGGTTGGTTCGCCGACAATATTTGCTTGGGTCGCTCCTCCACTAGCTAAAGCTCCAATTACTTCCTCATAACTTAAATCCATACCAATTCCCTGCGCACGCTCTACAGTTTCTTTCCATAGTGCCTCTGCTTCAGTGATTGCTTGTTGGTATTCTTTGATGACAGTATTCAAACCATCCTGCATCATGGTTGAAACGCCGTTTACTACAATCAATGCTTCTCCGCTATTGATGAATATTTCTTCCGATGAAGATAGTCCGCCATGACTTTTTCGTAGTTTATTTGATAGAACAGAAAGATTCCATAATTGATACCGTGTGGTGGCTTCCATTTGAGCCAAACGTGAATCCCTGCTTGAACGACCTGGCGCTATCAGGTTGCCACTTTTGTCAAACTGCCATGTACTTAAACCGTGATAGTCTAAAGATTTCGCCGGATTATAGCCACCTGTTGATACATCTAGTAAAATTGCCGCGCCAGTTTTATTGCCACCAAAATTACCAATTTTATCGTAATTATTTCGATAGTTAGCTAGTAAACCTGGATTTTCTTTAATCCATTTTTTTGCATCATCAGATAGAATGTTATATGGGTCAGGTCCGTTGAAGCCTGTATTCTTCCATTTATTTTCTGCTGCTATGTAAATCGCTAAATATTCACCGAGAGAATGACCTGTTGTTGAAATTACTGCATTAGGGTAGCTTTTTTTAATACTTGTTGCGAACTTTTGCGCTGAAATGGCTTGTCCGTCGATTTTTTTAGGGGCGCTCCACCATTGTGGGATGGATAAATCTATATCTCCTCCAACTACAGTGGTGGCGTCTGTTAACACATCTAATTTGTCATCAAAATCGGTTCCTGCATATGCAATTATTACTTCAGATGTATCCGCAATGCCATCTTTAATCGGCGCCACAGCCATTGCCTGCATACCATTTTTATTGTTGTCTGCTACTTCCAACACTATATAAGACTGCGATAATTTTGTTCCTTCTAAGATATCACCTTTTTGCAATGGAGCTCTGTCTTCATTTTTTGCTCGTGTCTTATCTATTTGGTATGCTTCATCTGCGAAGACATTATAATCCCGTTCCGTCGCCATTATTCCCCCTCCAATACTTTATTTTAACATTCTCCAAATTTTCATTTGAACTCGTTTTTTTCTTATTTAAATCGAATGTCTTAGGGTTAACCCGAATACCTATATCATCAAAATCAGATAGATGACGCATCGAAAAGGTCAATGTACTACCATTGTTTACATCGATAGATCCATGCCAAAACCCTGTTTCTTTTGTTTGAGTAACTGGATGAAATTCTATAGTACGAACATCTTCATAATTGCGAACCAAATATAGTGCCATGTATTCCTCAGCCTTTACTATTTGTTGTGCTTTTTTTTCATGCTCAACTTCTTTCTTATCCAAACTATTCATATAAATTTTACCTCCTATCAAAATAATTACGATAACAGCAGCAATCGAAATCAACCATATGTATTTTTTTTGCATCATGAACCTCCTTTTATGCTGTAATAAATGTAAGTCATCTTCTATAAAATGGTAACATATTCCGAGTTTTTTGTAAACGATTGCGAGAAGTGATGTACAAAGTAATTAAAAAAAGCCTCGATGGACATGAAATCCATTGAAGCTCTAAACTCTCAACTCAAACCAACAAAGTCCTGCCACCGTCTACCACAATCGTCTGCCCGCGAATCATATCTGCTTGCTCACTTACTAAAAACGATACGGTTTTCACTAAATCCGATGCGGCAACCATACGTCCTGCAGGTGTTTTAGATACGGCATCTGCTAGCAATTCTTCACGATTCGGGAAATGATCTAACGCGTCTGTTTCAATCAATCCGCCTGAAACGGCATTGACGGAAATTCCCATCGGAGCTAGTTCTACGGCTAGGTAGCGAGTTAATGATTCTACTGCGGCTTTTGAGACGCCTACTGTCGTGTAGTTTTCTAAATAACGGATGGCTCCGATTGAGCTTAGGCTTACAATTTTTCCACCGCCGTTTTGTTGCATTCTTTTTGCTGCTTCTTGGCTTGCGAACAATAACGCTTTGGCATTGATGTCCATTGTCCAATCCCAGTGCGACTCGGTTAATTCCATGATGGGACGCAATACACCACTTGCTGCGTTGTTTACTAATACGTCCAGACGGCCGAACGCTTCATCAATCTCCTCGAACATGCCTTTTAATTTCGAGACATCTCCTACATTGGCACGTACTAAGACGGCTTTTTGGCCTAGTGCTTCTACTTCTTTTGCTACTTCCTCTGCCTTACTTCTACTTCTAGCAAAATTAATCGCGATATCATATCCTTGTTTGGCTAAATCTAACGCGATTTCACGTCCGATTCCGCGGCTACTTCCTGTTACTAATGCTACTTTGTTCATTACATTGTTTCCCCCTTTTGAAATGCTTGCCACATTTTTTGATATGGGACTGGGAATGCCAAGTGCTCCATCTCTGCTTTTGTGACGGTTTTTAATTTTAAATCGCTTGGTTGGGTGGTAATCGCTTGCGCTACGAAAACATCGACTTCCCAAACGAGATGTGAAAAAATATGTTTGACGTGTGTAATTGGCTCTGGTTCTAATTCTAGCTCGATGCCGTATTCTTGGAGAAATGCTAGTTTGAGCGCTTCTTGGTTATCGGTCTTTGCGACGGTTGGAAATTGCCAAAGATTTGCGAGCAGGCCTGTGTCTGGACGTTGTTCAATGATGAATTGCTCCTCGCCTTGTTTAACAATAACGGAAGATAAGAAGACTTTTTTGACTTTTGTTTTTTTGATTTTAACTGGGTATTTCTCTTCTTCGCCTTTTTGGTGGGCTTCGCAAAAGGATTGCAGTGGGCAGATGAGACACATCGGTTTTTTCGGTGTGCAAACAAGTGCGCCGATTTCCATCAGACCTTGATTAAATTCGCCTGGTTTGTCTGGATCAATCAGTGTGTACAAGGCTTTTTCGAAGGTCTTGCGTGTTTTTTGTTTCATGATGTCTTCATCAATTTCCAGCACTCGGGAGATGACGCGCATGACATTACCATCGACGGCTGGCTCTGCTTTTTCATAGGCAATGCTTAAAACGGCGCCTGCTGTGTACGGTCCAACCCCTTTTAATGCTAAAATTCCTTCTAAATCATTCGGAACAATGCCGTTCATTTCGTAGACGACCGTTTTCATTGCGGCTTGTAAATTTCGGACACGCGAATAGTAGCCAAGTCCTTCCCAGGCTTTTAAAATCCGTTCTTCTGGGGCATCCGCGAAATCTTTCATCGTTGGAAACCATTCCATAAAACGGTCAAAATATGGCATAACTGTGTCGACTTTTGTTTGTTGAAGCATAATTTCTGAGACCCAAATGCGATAAGCTTCCGTATTTTCACGCCACGGTAAGATACGCTTATTTGTTTCATACCAGTCGATTAGGGATTTCCTAAACGCGATTACTTTTTCATCATTCCAATTCATCGTGTATTACTCCTCGTTTTCTGTGTATATTCTCATAGTTTTCTAATGCACGTTTGGACGGATTCTGTAGTATAATGTAAGTAGGAAAAAAACTTCCCCCGCCTCAATTTTTAGCAACGTTTCTATTATACAGAATCGAGCTTTAATTGGACAGCCAATTGCTTTATGAGGAAGTTTTCGTAAATTGAAAAATAAGATTGGAAGCCTTGTTTGAAGACATCTCAATATTGGCTTTTTGTTGTTGATGGAATGCTAGTCTTATTTTGAGGAGGAAATACATTGGATACTGGTACACATGTCGTAATGGGGATTGCCTTAGGTGCAGTTGCTACAGCTGTTGACCCTGCTATCGTCGGTAGTTCCGCTGCCATTGGTATCATGACAGCCACCATTATTGGCTCACAAATACCGGACATTGATACTGTTCTGAAATTAAAAAATAACGCGGATTATATTCGCAATCATAGAGGAATAACGCATTCACTTCCAGGTCTAGCGATTTGGCCATTGTTGCTTTCTGTTATTCTATATTTAATCTTTCCAGCGGCGCCGTTCTGGCATTTGCTACTCTGGACGTTTGTCGCGGTTTGTCTGCACATCTTTGTTGATATTTTCAACGCGTACGGGACACAGGCAATCAGGCCGTTTAAGGATACTTGGGTCGCCTTCGGGTTTATAAATACCTTTGATATCTTTATTTTCGCTTCTCATGTTGTTGCGATTATTATTTGGTTGCTTGGTGCGCCTGCAACGACAACATTCTTTACGCTCTATGCGATACTTGCGGTTTATTATGTCGCGAGGTATATTACGCAGCGAGTTATCACGCATGCCGTGAAGAATTTGATTCCGGATTCGGAGGAAGTCATTGTTGCTTCTACGATTCGTTTCTTCCAGTGGCGCGTTGCTGTAACAACGAAAGATCATTATTACGTGGGTCGCGCGTTTAAACGCAATATCTCGATTTATGAGAAATTTGATCGCTTACCGGTTCCTGATAACGATATTATCCATGCGGCGATGAAAGATAAGAATTTAGCGGCGTTTGTCTCGTTCTCTAAAGTCTATAACTGGCGCATTGAAGAAAAAATGGACGGCACTTATGTCACATTTACCGATTTAAGATATCGCAGTAATGGCCATTATCCGTTCGTTGCCGTTGTGAAGTTAGACGACGATTTACAAATCATATCTTCTTATACTGGCTGGATTTTCAGCGACGAGAAACTGCACAAGAAATTACACCCCGTTACAAACTAATACAAAAACAGACCCGCTCTTGAAATGTAAGAGAAGGTCTGTTTTTTAGTTTCTATCTTTGCGTTCTACTAAATGAAGTGAGGCACCGTGTTGTTTGATCTGTTTTGCTACATAATCACTGGCGTATTCTTCTCCGCGGTACGGGTAACCTGCTTTGGCATAGCTTGCTTCAAAGTCTGACCAAAGCATTTCCACCCACCATAAGGCTTCGTCTGCGGTTAAATTCGGGTTTACTTCCATTAGTTCGGTTTGTAATTTCTCAAAATAGGCTTGCATTAATCTTGCTCCTCTTCAAAATTGATTTCATGTTCTAACATATAATCTTGGATGGTCGTATACGAAAAACCTTTTTGTTGTAGTGATGTGATTGTTTTTTGACGGCATTTCGCTGGACCGTAACGTAAGTTCTTGCGTATGAGTTTGGCGATTTGTTCACCTAGAATATCTTGTTCTTGCTCTTCGGAGAATTCTTCGAGAGCGATGATGGTGGCTTCTTGGGCAAGTTCGGTCGTGTAGCCTTTTTGCAATAGTTCCGTCATTAGCTTTTGTTGGAGCTGGCGTTTGGCGGATTTGCGGCTGCGGTTGACGATTTTCGTGGCGAGTTTGACCGCATTTTCTAGCTGGGTATCGTCTTTGAAATCAAGTAGGGCTTCTTCGATGTATTCGCGGACGATGCCTTTTCCGACAAGCTCTCGTTCGATTTGGCGTGGTCCTTTGGATGTTGTGTTCATTTGGGTGCGGACATAAAGATGCGCGAACTCCAAGTCGTTGATGTACTTCATTTCTGCCAGGCGTGTAATGACGATGTTGATTTCATCTTCTTCCATTTCGGCTTTTGCCAAGTGTGTGCGTATTTCTTTTTCTGAGCGGACGCGGTGTGCTAGGAACTGAATGGCTTTATTTAAACCGCGCCGAATTGCGTCTTCTTCTTGAATTTCGGCCAATTCTGCTTCGGTTAGCTCGCGATCTTTAAAAAGCTGGTATTTGGCAAGGACAACCTCGTCCACGCTAAACAAATATTTCCCAGCTACGAAGACGTTATATCGTTCTTTATTTTTTTGCTGTTGTGAAACGGATGATATTTTCACTGTTATCGCCTCCTATTCTCTATTCTATCATACGCAATAACTCGTTTTAAAGCTATCTAAAAGGGAAATGTATTATAAAACTAACATAGGGGTGAACAATATGAATATTTTAATGACTGGTGGTACTGGTTTTGTAGGTACGCACCTTGTGAAGGAACTTGTTGCGCGAGGCGACACGGTTTATATTTTGACGCGGCAGGAACGGACAGATTCGGAAAAAATACATTATCTCACTTGGCTAAATGGTCAACAGCCTGATTTGACGGGGATTTCCATAGATGTGTGTATTAACTTGGCGGGTGCGGCGATTGCGGATAAACGGTGGACGGAAAGTCGGAAAAAGCTGATTTTAGAAAGCCGGGAAATGGCGACAGAAGCGCTTGTGTCGATTATTCATGACTTACAACCGAAGCCTAAACTGTTAATTAATGCGAGTGCGATTGGCTTTTATCCGACTTCGCAAACCACGTTCTTTTTGGATACGGAAGAACATGAGGCGGCTGATAATTTCTTAGCTGAAACCGTGATTTCTTGGGAAAAAGCGGCGCGGGCTTCGGGTATTCGGACGGTATTTACGCGGTTTGGGCTGATTTTAGGAACGGACGGTGGTTCATTGCCGCTACTTACGAAACAGTTTGCATATCTTGCTGGTGGACCGCTTGGTGACGGGAATCAGTGGTATTCTTGGATTCATATTGATGACGTGGTTCGGGCGTTGCTGTTCATTATGGAAACGGATGCGTTGGAAGGTGCAGTGAACATTACGGCTCCCCACCCTGTCCAACAGAAAAAATTCGCAGAACTTCTCGGCCAAGCAATGAGACGCCCAGCAAAAATTGCAACTCCTGCCGCGATGATTCGGCTCGTTTTAGGTGAGCGTGCTTTGTTAGTATTAGAAGGTCAGCGCGTATATCCGCAAAAACTACTCAATCAAAATTTCGAATTTACATTTCCGAAAATTGAGGACGCGTTGACGAATTTGATAGAGGAATAAAAAATAAGGCGTTGGAGACTTCTCTTGAAATCTCTGACGCCTTATTTTTATTTTGGTTCTTCGGCTATAAGTTCTTCCAGAATCTCTTCTTCCCGTTCTTCGATGATTTGTGCTTTAGGTAGTGGGCGTTTCTTGCCTACCAATACCATGAGCTGTAGCATCGTGAACGCGATGGAACTACGTTTTCGGAAGGCTACGAATTTTTGGACCCAGGTGGTGACGTATTTGGATTTGTAGTTGCGCAAGCCTTGGAAACCGTAGAATCCTTGGCTGTAGCGATATACTAATCCGGCTAATCGTTCTCCTAAAAAGGCAAACTGTGAGGAGCCTACGTTCGATAGTGGCGCCATACCAGCATTGAAAATTTGATAGCCTTCTGCTTGTCCGTGTTGGAAAAGGTTGATGAAAAGGAAATCCATAATGCCGCTCGGTGCATCTTTGCCGTAACGCATTAAATCAATGGATGTCATTTCGTCGTTGTAACATGGCATCATCGAAGCAAAAGCAATAATTTCGCCTTCTGCATCTTTGGCAATGGCAACCGGGGCTTGTTCTAAGTAATAAACATCAAAGAACCCTAGTGAAAAACCTTTTTCTGTTCTGCCATCCAGCCAATCATCGGAAATATCACGCAGTCGCTGAATTGTGCGATCGTCGAAGCTTGGGTGAATAATTTCAAAGGTGTAGCCTTCACGCTCGAATTTATTCATTAAAGCACGTTCACCTTTGCGTTTTTTACCTGTTAATGTGAATTCTGGTAAGGATACGAAGCCTTCTTCTCCTATTTTCATGAAGTCAAAACCGTGATCGTGGAGGAATGCTAGCATGTCGACGTCTACTTCATAGAAAACTGGACGGTAGCCGTAGCGGTCGGCGTATGTCATGAGTTCTTCTAGCGCATCTTCGAGATAATCGGGATCACCGACGGGTTCGCCCATGATGACCATTTTATCTGCTGCGACTTTGAAAGGAAATAGTAATTTGTCGTCTTTTGACCAGAATAATAGTTTGTCGCGTAGGAACATGGTGTGTGTGACTTCGTTGCCTTTGTATTGCGCGAGATGTTTGCGTAAACGTCTTGCATCGAACGGTTCGCCGATTGTGATATTTTTTCCTGAGAAATAGTAGAAAATCACGATTAAGCTGATGACGGCGATGGCAACTCCGATAAATCCGGTAATCCAGACGTGTTCTGACGGGATTAATAGGAAATCGGGAATTTTCTTGTGATGCGGTACACGTGGTGAGTTATAAATCCCAATCACGACGTAGCCAACAAGACATACGAGAAATAGCGCGCTATCGAAAATGATTTTGCTCCATGTGTAGACGAGCTTTTCCCGGTAAAACTCGTTTCGTGCTAAGTAGACACAGAATAGGACGATACCAAGAAAAATGGCTGCCTTGACGGAGAAACCTTGCGCCAACGTGTTGAAAATCGCGCAACCAAGTACGACAATCGTTGTCACGTATGCTTTCGTCACTTTGCTTTCAATCCCACGTGCCAAACCTAGCAACAGGAAACCGAACGCAATCATCGTGATCTGTGATACGAAGAAGAAGCTGAATGGTGCTAATTTATAAAGCAATGGCAAATGGTAAATCGCATTTGGAATCGCCGCGGAAATGATAAGCATAAGTCCTGAGAAATAGACGAACAAGACGAGAAATCGGTGTGCTAGTTTTTGTAGGAACAGTCTTGGTAGGCCTTCTAAGTAGTCGTTGAACTTCTTCCCTGCTTTTTGGACGAAGAATAGTAGTCCTGCCGCGAATGGAATGATGTAGTAGAAAATACGGTAGAACAAGAGCCACGCGACACTTAGTTCTGTGGAAACGCCTAGTTGTTCTAGCCCTAGAATCATCACGACATCAAATGTTCCGACACCACCAGGAACCATCGAGGCAATCCCGATAACGGACGCGATAACAAACAATGGGAAAATTTTTGCGACGTCGACTGGTTCGTTCATTAAAACACCGATAATCACAAAACACCCGAACGCAAAAGCCCATTCTAACAAGGATGCCAAAATTAGCAATAGTTCGCGTTTTAGCGGTAAATCTTCGAATAACGTCTTACTTTTCCATTTCGTGATGATGAATAGCACTGGGAAATACAAACCTCCAGCGAGTAGCCATGGCCAGTAATTCCGGAAATGATCCGCGAAGTTAGGGATGAATAGCGTGACTAAGCCGACGAGACAATAAATCGAAAGTCCAGAAACTAGAAATAACGCAATTTTTGAAATGGCTAGGAGAATTTGTTTATGGTTCGCATTCTTGCCGTAGAAACTCGCGCGTAAGGAAGCGCCTAGCACCCCGCCGAAGCCGCCGATGTTTGTAAATGTGTTTGTAATCCAGCCTGACGTGATGATATGGCTGATTGGGAACTTTCCTGGAAGGAGTTTCACGATTACAAAGTCATATAAAAGCATTGGTGTTACTGCAATTAGCCCTACAATAATCATGATGAGAATACTTTGGGGGCTCTGTGATGTTAAGTTTTCTTTTAGTGTACCGAAATCGGTTGTCGTTCCGATACTTATAATTTCATAAGCCACGAAGGCCAACACAAATAAAACGAAGATGATTTTTACTTTTAGGCTATTTTGTTGGAACCATGCGACTATTTTTGCGAAGCGTTCTTTCATTATTTCATTCTCCTTCACTGCTGTTATTTCATTCGTTTGCGAACACTCGGGATGCATAGAGCGGCTAAAACGCCAATTAAACCGCTGAGCGTATTTAAAATGATGTCGTCGATGTCTGTGGAACGATTTTCAGGTAGCGTAAGGCCTGCAAAGCCAGTAATAATCGTTGTTTGTAGGAACTGGATAAGTTCAATTCCTGTTGAGACTAGTACGGCGGTTAGTAAAGCTGGGCCGATTTTTTTTAGAATTTGGAAATAAAGTAAGAAAAACGTGAGTGGCGCTAGTAGTAAAACGTTGCCGACAAGCTGAATAATGGTTGGCATTGTAACAAATGTTTGGTGTAGCGTGTTTTCGATAGTCGTGAATGGGACCAGATTTACCATTTCACGTTGAATATGAAACGCACCTGTATACGTACTGTTAACAATGTCTCCTACTGAAATGTATGTAACTAAGTGATGTAACACAAATAAATATAAGATAAAAACAGCAAGCCAAATGATGTCGATATTCTTTCTTACTATTGCTTTTGCCGTAATAAAAAGGGAAATCCCTCCTAGTATCAAGCCGTTCGTGATTGCGTTTATTAATTCCGATTCACTACTGAAGTCGATAGCTAAGTATACCCCATATGCGATATATAAAAACGGAATCAGTAATACGAGAAACCGTATTTTGTCATTTTTCATGTATTCGTGCCACGCTTTCTTATCGACGAAATGTCTCATTTTAGTGTAACAAATATCCTGTGTAATAGGAACTTACATTATTGCAAGGTTTGTATATAAAAGGCTTGGAGCAATTACGAAAAGACTCCAAGCTGGTAGTTATATGTGCAGGGCATAAACGTATTGTTCGCCTCGTGGTCCCATGACAGTACGCGTCGTATCGGTAAAACCGCTCTTTAAATAGGCTTTTTGGGCGGGAATGTTACGAACATTGACTGCTAGGACGATGGTTTGTATATCGCTGAAATGCTTTTTTGCAAAACTAGGTAGCAGTTGTAAGGATTGTTTCGCGTAGCCTTTTCCTTGTTGGTTTGTGTCAATGGAATAGCCGCGCAGTAAGATTGTGTTTGGTTGGTCGGTGTAGATTGCGACATCTTCGCCATTATCTAGGACGAAGAAACCGACGATATCGGATGCGTCGTACACAAGAACGCTGTGGTAGCTTGGTTTAAGATCGATAATTGCCGTTGGATGGGCGCAAAATGTGTCGTTTGTTAATGTGTAGTTGGAAAGCGCTTGAAGTTCAGCTTCGGATTGTTGGAAAAGCTGTAAAATTAGTGACAAATGAATCACTCCCGTTTGTTAATTTTTGGATCTTTTTTCTCTTTAATTATGGATTAAGTATAGCAGATATGTAGGAAATAAAAAAGCCCTGAAGTTTGTGGATTCAAGGGCTTTTTCTATGTGTTTATTTGATGATTTTAAGAATGTATTCAGCGGAAATCTGAGCGGGTTCGGTTTCTTTTATGATGACTGGAGGCTTTAAGTAAATCTTAATTTTGTCTCCAATTTTTAAATCTGACGGATCTATTTTATCGCCTTTTTGATTGAATATGTTGTTTATTTCGGCTAATTCATAATTTCCAGCTGAAAGATTTAGTTTCTCGCCGCTAATCCATTTCATTTTGTTTACTCGTAAATTGATGTCATAAATAGTTGCACTGTAGACCGTATTTTGTTCTGGTGCTGTGTTACTACATGCAGTTAACAACAGTAAAATAACGACAAATGGGTAGATGAATATTTTCATTGTTGCCTCCTACTTGATGTTTTAGAACTTTAACATATTACGATTTAAGCGTTAGTAAGGTCACGCTTTCCACGTGTGCCGTGTGCGGGAACATGTCGAGTGGTTGGATGTATTTGATGTTGTATTTCTTTGCTAGTAGTTGGATGTCGCGCGCCAATGTTGATGGGTTGCACGATACGTAAATGACTTGTTTTGCGCCTGTTTTCAAGATGGATTGTATTAATGACTCCTCACAGCCGACGCGTGGTGGGTCGACGATGATTGTATCTGGTTTGAAGCCAGCTTTGATCCATTTCGGGAAAACTTCTTCTGCTTTTCCGGTTTCAAAAGTCGCGTTTGTAATGCCTGCTCGTTTCGCGTTTTCATTGGCATCGGTAATAGATTCGGCAATCGTGTCCATACCGCGGACTTCGGCGGCTTTACTTGCTAGAGATAAACCAATTGTTCCAACACCGCAATACGCATCGACGATTTTTTCGTTACCAGTAAGGCGGACTGCGCGGGCTACTTCACGGTATAGTTTCTCTGTTTGTGATGGATTTAGTTGGAAGAAAGCTCTGGCAGAAAGATCGAATTCGATTTCGGCAAGTTTTTCGGTGATTTTTTCTTTGCCTGCTAAATGCATTGTTTCTTCGCCAAAAATAATCGATGTTTTGGCTTGGTTAACGTTTTGCATGATGGAGACAACTTCGGGAATCATCGTTTGAACGCGTTCGATAAGTTCGCGTTTGCGTGGCAACTTCTTGCTGTTGGTTACGAGAACAAGTTGGATTTCACCGGTTTTGATGCCTGTGCGCACGACGATGGTACGTACAATGCCGCTATTGCGCTCTTCTTCGTAGATGGGAATTTCTAGTTCTTCGAGTAAATCGCGCACGAGATTCGTTACTTTGACGGTATCTGGGTGCTGCACAATGCAGTTTTCGATTGGAACAAGTTCGTGGCTATCTGCGCCAAAAAGTCCTGTTTCTACAGTGTCGTCGATTTCGCGAACTTGAAATTGGCTTTTGTTGCGGTAGCCCCAAGGGTTCCCCATGCCGATCGTGTCGCGGATGTTGATTTGCTCCAAATGGAAACGGGTATGTTTTTCAATCGCCTGAACGATAAGGTCTTTTTTCATTTTGAGTTGTTCTGGGTATGCTAAATGTTGTAATTGACAGCCGCCGCATGCATCGTAGACTGGGCATGGTGCTGTGACGCGATGTTGTGATTTTTTGCGGATTTTACGGATTTTTGCTTCAGTGTATCGTGGGTTCACTTTTGTTGCTTCGACCACGACTTCTTCGCCAGTTAGCGCGCCTGGAACGAAGACGACCGAACGTTTGAAATAGCCGATACCTTCCCCGTTGATGCCGATTCGCTTAATTGTTAGCGGAAATTGTTGTCCTTGTGTTACTGGATTTTCGCTCAAAATACTCTCTCCTTTATTGTCTTAGTTAATCTCGCCGACCAATTTCTTCTGTTTCAAAATGCTGAGTGCTGCGTTAATTTCGCCACCAATCATCAAAATAATGCCTGTCAGATAAAACCATAACATCAAAATAATGATAACTCCAATACTGCCATAAGTTGCCGAGTAATTCGCAAAGTTATTCACGTAATAAGCGAAGCCAAAAGAGGCCGCCGCCCAACCAATCGTCGCAAAAACTGAACCTGGCAAAATACTAAATAAGCGACTTCTTCTATTCGGTGCAATCCAAAAAATGAATGTAAATACGATAAAAATAACAGCTAGTGTCACGACCCACCGGAAATTATTCCAAATGTCTAACGTATCTTGTGACACATGCAAATGATTAAAAATAAACATCCCGATTTGCTGACCAAATACGAGTAAGAGCAACGTCACGGTAATAACCGCTAGCATCCCAATGGTAAACAACACAGAAAGCAGGCGTTTCACAAGATAGTTGCGGCGATCGAGCACGCTATACGCTTTATTTAAAGCTTTTGTCGTTGCGTTCATGCCATTGGAAGCCGACCACAATGTTGCCAAGATTCCGATAGAAAGCAATCCGCCTGTGTGACTATTTAAAAGCTGGTCTAAATTCGTATTAATAAAATCGTAAATTTCTTCTGGAACAAACTGTTTAATCGTTGTAAATAACTGATCTTGATCGATATTAAAGTAAGGCAGTAAAGATGCCACAATAAGCAACATCGGAAAAATGGAGAATAGCATATAATAAGCCAGTTGTGCCGCACTTCCCGACACGTCATTGGCGGTAAATCGCTTGCTGATAATCATGCCGAAGCGAACTAAGTGATTATTTTGCAGTTTTTTAAACATTTGTTTCCCCCTTCCCCATAAATACTATTTGTGGCGCGCTTCCCCCTCTTTATGCTACAATTTTTGAAGTATGAAAGGGTGTGCCAAACATGAATTTAGAAAATCCATCACAAGAAAATGTGACGTATATGTTGAATGAAATTACTGCCAAATTAAAGATGGTCAATGCTTCTGTCTTTGAAAATTTGACATTAGAGTCGATTCATTATGAGTCTCTCGTGGATATTTATACGGTTATTCATCGCAAAAAAACGATTAGCTTGCGTGAAATGCAACTTTTTGCGGAAGAATTGCGGACTATTCGGAAATAACGAGTGCCGCGTAATCGATTAAGTCACACATATCGAATATTTTAGTAGGTGCACCAGCTAGCGTCGTCGGTTGGTGGCCTTTTTCTTGTTCATACTGACGGCCGACTTTGATGAAGGAATCGCTGTTATATGCGAGTTCATCGTAGGCTTGCCAAACTTTCACGCCGTTTTTGATGATTGGCGATTTTTCTTGTCTTATTTTGCGGATGCCTGCTTGATGTTCAGCAAAATGGAGGGATGTATTTTTATCGTGATCAACGCCTAATAAGACGATTTTGGCTTTTAGTTCGTAAAGTCTGGCAAGTGGTGATTGTTCACCGAAACCGAAGTTAAGCGCGTGTTTTTCTGTGATGAGTGCTGCGTTTTTTCCCCATGCGCAGAAGGAATATTTCGGATGAAGACTCCGCCTTACATCTGGCATTTTGCGAAATGTTTCAGGAATGACACCCATGAAAAAGGTCGGTGTTTCGTCTGGATGATATGCTGGCATTTCTTCGTAGATTGTCGGCCACCAGCTTTTAGGAACGGCTGGATTGCGCCATGTTGCTGGGTCTGAAAGATTCGTGCTTTGTGTTGGCATGACTAGATTTCCCTGCTCTGTCACGGCTTGTTGAAATGCTTTAATGACTGCGACATCGCCACCACACACCCATCCTGCTTGGCCTAGCGCCGAATGCAGAATAACGGTGTCCCCTGCTGTGATGCCTAGTGTATGTAACTCTTTACAAATCGAGTCTACTGTATTTGGTATCTTCGTTCTGTTGATTGCTCTTTTTTCACCCATTTTTTTCACCCTTCGTTAAAAATCGAAAAATTTAGGTGCATCGCCTTGTTAAGCAACACACCTAAGCTTGGAGTTTAATCGTTTTCTCCTTGATATGTCAAAATCTCTGGACCATCCTTTGTAATCGCGATTGTATGCTCGTATTGTGCGGAAAGTGAACCGTCAACTGTACGGGCCGTCCAACCGTTATCATCCATTTTTGCTTTCCAGCCGCCGATATTGACCATTGGCTCGATCGTGATAACCATGCCTTCTTTTAGACGTAAACCTTTACCTGCAGTGCCGAAATGTGGTACATCTGGTTTTTCGTGCAATGTTGGGCCAACGCCATGACCGATGAATTCACGAACAACAGATAAGTTCTCGCCTTCTACGTAGGTTTGAATCGCATGTCCGATGTCGCCGATGCGATTGCCAACTTGGGCTTGTTCAATACCTAAGTACATTGATTTGCGCGTTACTTCTAGCAAACGCTCTACTTCTGGTGTCGCTTGCCCAACTGCATACGTCCAAGCAGAGTCAGCAAGTGCGCCGTGATAATTAACAACCATGTCGACCGTGACAATATCGCCTTCTTTTAGCGGTTGTTTGCGCGGAAAACCATGGCAAATTTCATCGTTAATGCTGGCACATGTCGCGTACTCATAGCCTTCGAATCCTTTTTGCTCTGGTGTTGCATCATTTTTACGCAAAAATTCTTCTGTAAAAACTTCGATGTCCCATGTTGTGATGCCTGGTTTGATTAATTTCTTAATTTCTTTATGTGTCGCAGCAAGGATTTCTCCCGCGCGCTTCATTTCGTCGATTTCGCGTCTTGATTTTAGTGTAATCATTTTTTACATCCCTTCTCTTCATACAGAAATTCTCACTTCTACCATTATAGCTTGCTTCCCCACATTTTGAAAGTGTGAATATGACGATTTAGCTAATTTTGACGGAAATTCTTGCAGTTTTTCTGAAATTCATTATAATGGAGGTATTAGTGAATGATGAAACAAGCATTTTTTGATGTCAAATGTGCTTTTTGTTTGAACTTAAGAACTTATAGAAAGAAATGGTGATGTAGATAATGGCAAAAGTGATGATCGTATATGCCAGCATGACTGGAAATACAGAAGAAATTGCAGATATTCTAGGCGAAGAGTTAGAGAAATACGATATTGAAGTCGAAATTGAGGAATGTATCTCGGTGGAGCCAGAAGCATTGTTGGAGTATGACGGCGCGCTAATCGGCGGCTATACGTACGATGATGGTCAGCTTCCTGATGAGTTTGTAGATTTCTACGAAGATATGGCAGACGTTGATTTTTCTGGCAAAATTTGTGCTTCTTTCGGTTCAGGTGACACGTTCTATGACGAGTTCTGCTTAACGGTTGATCTTGTTGAGAAACGCTTGAAAGAACAAGGCGCAACGGTCCCAGTGGAAGGTCTAAAAGTAGACTTAGATCCTGATGAAGATGACGTTGTTCGTGCTGAAGCATATGCGAAAACATTTGCGGATGCGTTATTAGGTTAAATAAATCGCCCAAAATGCGTGACTGTCGTAATGACGGTTGCGTGTTTTTTTGTGGGGAAAATAATTTGGAAATCGCTTTTTGAATGCGCTGCAAGATGATGTATTAGCCATTGGTAGACAAGGTTTGCGCCCTAGTTAGTCTCCTAACTCAAATAGACTAATAGGTCTTTGAAATCATGTTTTGCTACAGATAAAATTCATGAAAAGATGACAGAACTTAGTTTTCTATTTTTAGAGGTGGTAGACGCTCCGAATCGGATATGGTAAGGTTAATAGATTGAGTATTTAAGGAGTGTTACAATGACTTTCAACGAATTTTCGATCTATATGTCCGAAAACTTAACGAGTAAAGCTACATTTTATCAAAAAGCAATGGAGTTCCAAAACGAGAAAAATAAGAAGCGCCCTCCTGCAAAACGTTGGAAAGACGTGAAATTAGAGCGGGCAGTAAACGCTATGTGGCAAGATATTATGAAAACAATGTACGATAAAATAAAGCCCTCAATTAAGCGTGACGCGCCCGATTTACGCCAAGCTTGGCTCGATTATTTTACGAAATACGAGATTTTAGATTCAATGGACGAGGCATTGGCTGAGATTGAATTTGAGTAGAATTTTTAGGTAACTTTGGTTTGGATAATCCTCCCTACCGAGCGTTGCAATCACTTGCTTTACGCCTTTTTTTGAGATACAATGCCTTTATTGAATAGAAAAGGGGTGCTACATATGGCAACATTTAATGAGAAATTAGAAAAGTATGCAGAATTGATCGTCAAGGTTGGGGTAAACGTTCAGCCTAACCAGAAAGTATTCATTAACAGTTCTGTAGAAAGCGCGCCGTTAAGCCGATTGATTACGAAAAAAGCGTATGAAGTTGGAGCTAGCGACGTTATTATTAACTGGGCGGATGATGAAATCACGTTGCTTCGTTATCAGCACTCACCAATCGAAATTTTCGAAAAGGCGGCATTACATCGTGCAGCAGAGCGTATTGAGTATGCGCGCGAAAATGCAGCGTTTATATCGATTGTATCTGAAAATCCAGACTTGCTAAAAGGTGTCGACGGTCAAAAAATCGCGGCAAACCAAAAAGCAACAGGTCAAGCGTTGGAAGAATTCCGCCAAATGATTCAGTCAAACGCAGTGAGCTGGACAGTTGTCGGTGGCGCATCTGTGGGCTGGGCAGCAAAAGTTTTCCCAGACTTGCCTGCGGATGAACAAGTTCCTGCTTTATGGGAAACAATTTTTGAAACAACACGTATTAACACAGCTGATCCTGTACAAACATGGAAAAACCATGATGAATCGCTAAATAGCAAAGCTGCTTATTTGAACGAGCAACAATATAAAGCGCTGCATTACACGGCTCCTGGAACTGATTTAACGATCGGTCTTCCTGAAAATCACGTATGGGTTGGTGCTGGTAGCCAAAACAAACAAGGCAAAGAGTTCATGGCGAACATGCCTACCGAAGAAGTCTTTTCTTGTGCCGAAAAACATAGCGTTAATGGGTATGTTTCAAGTACGAAACCGCTTAGCTATGCCGGTAACATTATCGATGATTTCAAAATCACGTTCAAGGATGGTCGCATCGTGGACGTTGTAGCTAAAGAAGGCGAGGCAATTTTGAAAGATTTAGTAGCAACAGATGAAGGTTCGCATTATTTAGGCGAAGTGGCGCTAGTTCCAGACCCTTCTCCAATTTCGCAATCTGGTATTCTGTTCTACAACACGCTATTTGACGAAAATGCTTCTAACCATTTAGCAATCGGTAGCGCGTATGCCTTCAACATTAAAGGTGGCGAAGAAATGAGTCGCGAAGAGTTAGAAAAAGCTGGTGTAAATGCAAGTATGACACACGTTGATTTCATGATCGGTTCTGATAAAATGAACATCGACGGCATTACAGCATCTGGCGAAAAAGTTCCTGTCTTCCGCAATGGCGACTGGGCGTTCTAATTTCTACACACATTTAAAAACCACCATTCTTTAACACAACTAGCCCATGGAATGCGACGTTTCATGGGCTTTTTTACAACTAAATCTAATAGCGACTTAGCTGTTTTTTAAAGAGGGTGTTTTCTAAGATGAAATTCAAGACTTGGGATATTAATCTCAAAGTGCGATTATTCGGGGAAGCGCTGCTCGATATTTCTTTTTGGGCGGTATTCCCCTTTCTAACGATTTATTTTTCTGATTCTATTGGTCGTCAAACAACGAGTTTACTCTTAATCGTTTCGCAGGCGTTATCTGTGATTACCGGACTTCTTGGTGGGTATTTTGCGGATACGTATGGGCGTAAGCGAATGATGAGTATTTCGGTAATTGGCGAAGGTGCTGGTTTTCTGATTTTTGCGATTGCTGCGTCAACGATGTTTTATTCGCCATATGTTGCGTTTTTTGGATTTATGGTGGCTAGTATTTTCATGTCCTTTTACCAGCCGGCGAGCCAAGCGATGATTGCTGATGTTGTGAAACCGGAACATCGGAGTCACGTGTATTCGATTTTTTACATGATGATTAATATTGCGGTCGTGATTGGGCCGATTATTGGTGCGATGGTATTTAATAATTATACATCGCAAACATTGATTGCCATTGTACTTGCTGATTTACTACTACTGATTCTTTTGACAAAATTCGGTCGCGAAACGGCGCCGCTTGCTCTTAATCCTGAACTTCGCCAAGCACAACGGCAAAAAAAGATTGGTACGGTGCTCCTAGAACAGTTGAAGAATTACAAGTTAATTTTTACCGATAAAGTATTTTTCTTGTATATTGTTGCTGGCGTCATCATTTCGCAATCATTTATGCAATTGGATTTATTATTCCCACTTTACATTACAGAAGTGATTGGGGATGCGTCGATATTCTCGCTACAACTTACCGGAGAACAACTCTTTGGCGTGATTGTATCGATTAACGGCTTTTGTGTTGCCTTGCTAACCGTGTTCTTTACACGCATGATGAGCCGCTATCGTGAGAAGCTTGTTTTTATGAATTCTTCGTTTCTTTACGGCGTTGCAATCTTGCTTTTCGGCATCTCGACAGGTCCTTGGGGCGCGATTTTAGCAATAATCTTGTTTAGTTTTGCGGAACTAATGACAGTTGGTATTCAACAAAACTTCGTGGCCAAAATTGCTCCAGACGATAAACGTGCGATGTACTTCTCGGCGGCTGGACTTCGTTACACATTCGGTAAAGTTATTGCGCCGTTTGCGATTACAATTTCCACATTGATTGGCTATTTCGCCACATTCGCAACCATCGCAGTACTTGCCGTCATCAGTGGTTTCATTTATTTTTATATGTACAGTCTTTACGAAAAACAAAATCGTGCGAAAGCTTAAAAAGTTATGCCTTCTTGGTATAGCTTTTTTTGTGATTTAGGTTTACATATAGCACTTTAAGGCAATAAAATCATTAAGAACTTAAACCTTTCAAAAATTTAAAGGAAAGTTAGGTGTGTGCTCATGTTTAGTCATTCTTCTGTCGGTATTGATTTAGGAACCGCAAACATTGTCGTTTATAATGAATTGCGAGGAATCATGTTCAATGAACCTGCCGTCATCGTATTGGACGCAAAAACAAAAGAAGTCTACACCATTGGAACACCCGCAAAGCAAATGTATGGAAAGACTCCCACCACTTTAACAGCGATTAAACCATTGAAGGATGGCGTCGTTGCTGACTTTGATAATACCGTAAAACTACTGCAAGCTATTCTAGAGCGCGTGACTAAAATAACCCATGTCCCTATTCGCAAAACCGCGGCAAGCATCAATGTCCCCGCTGGTGCAACTATCGTCGAACGCAATATTATTCGCGACGCTGTGCTTGCAACAGGCATTAAAGTCGTCACTATCGTCGAAGCCCCTGTCGCAACCGCAATTGGCGCTGGACTCCCAATCAATGAACCAGTCTCAAACATGATCGTTAACATCGGCGCGGGCATCACCGAAATTTCTATCGTCTCCTATCGTGGCATTTTGGCAAACCTGTCTATCCGTTCTGCCGGCGACACACTGGACGAAGAAATCATCCAATACTTCCGCGAAAAACACCATCTTCTCATCGGCAACCTAACCGCCGAAAAAATCAAAAAAGAGCTAGGATACGCACCCCTTCCTCACGTCTTAAAAACAATGGAAGTCGGCGGTCGCAGTCTTCTTAACGGCTTGCCAGCACTAGCCCTCGTCACTTCCACAGAAATACAACCGCTTTTCACCGATGCCTTAAACAAAATTGTCAAAGCGATTCACGTGATGGTCGAGCAATCCCCTGCCGAATTAAGCGGCGATATCATGGATCAAGGTATTATTTTAACTGGCGGTGGCTCTTTATTAAACGGTTTCAAAGAATGGCTAACAAATCAAGTTGATTTCCCGGTCATTTTAGATCCAAATCCACTCGAATCGACCGCAATCGGAACTGGGCGCATTCATTTTTACAGTCAGCGTAATTTTTCAGGCGATGTAGAACTGACAACTCCTCGGCTAAACCTGCCATTCTTTTCTTAAGTTAAATTCTGGAGTTATATTAAGTTCTTTACATCCTAATTACGGTTTCTGAAAAAAGAGCCGTGCTTAGCCTTTCCTATGTTACCTTTTTATATCATTCTCTTTATAACGCACCACAACACAAAAAACTCCTTTATACTGTAAACTGTGCCATTAACGCATGAAAAAGGAGATATGGAGGGTAAAAAATGTTTGGTAATACAACAATTGGTATCGACTTAGGTACTGCAAACATCTTAGTGTATAGTAAATCAAAAGGAATTATCTTAAATGAGCCTTCTGTAGTTGCCATGGATGTCAATACGAAATCTGTACTTGCAATTGGCCAAGAAGCAAAAGAAATGATTGGAAAAACACCAACAAATATCGTGGCAGTGCGTCCATTAAAAGATGGCGTTATCGCTGATTTCGATGTCACAGCGGGATTACTTCGCGAAATAATGCGTCGAATTATCACTATTTCAGGTAATTCGATTAGAAAGCCCAATGTGGTTGTTTGTACCCCTACTGGTGCAACATCTGTCGAGCGTCGTGCGATTTCAGATGCCGTTCAGTCTATGGGCGCAAAGTCTGTCACGCTTATTGAAGAACCGGTAGCCGCTGCCATTGGCGCTGAGTTACCAGTAGATGAACCGATTGCCAATGTCATTGTAGATATCGGTGGCGGAACAAGCGAAATCGCTATTATTTCTTACGGCGGCATCGTTTCCAGCAACTCCGTACGAACTGGCGGCGATCACATGGACGAAGAAATCATCCAATACATCCGCAAAAATTACAACCTACTCGTCGGAGAAGCAACAGCTGAACGCATCAAATTCGAACTCGGCTACGCACCAATCCCACATCCAGAAAAAACAATGGATGTCAGAGGTCGCGATTTGCTTACCGGCTTACCTAAAACATTAACACTAACTTCCACCGAAATTCAAAAAGCCTTAGAAGAAACATTGCAACGCATCCTAGAAGCAATTCGCAATACGTTAGAAAACTGTCCCCCAGAACTAAGCGGTGACATTGTTGATCGCGGTATCGTGCTAACTGGTGGCGGCTCTTTAATTCAAGGCTTCCAAGAATGGCTTGTTCAAGAAATCGATGTTCCAGTACATATGGCGCCAAGTCCACTGGAATCAGTCGCAATTGGGACTGGTATGTCGCTTGAGTATATCGACAAACTCGCTAAACCTGTGAAGTAGTGCATACGCTGAGTAACTCGGCGGCAAGCGTTCGCATTCCAGGGATTTGGCGGACTTCCGGTTCTCACATACGTAAGTATGCTCCGCTTCCGGCTTCCACCAAATCCCTGGAATACAAACGCTTTCGCTCGATTTGTGTATAGCAGAATTTACGTCCTACCCGAAAAATAAACAACTTGTGCTTCTCTAACGTATTTTGTTGTCATCTCAGATTACTATATTAAAAGAGTAGGAAAAACCGTGGTCGTGGTTTTTCCTACTCTTTTTAGTGTGTTTTTTATTTCAAGTCCATGTTGTAGAGGTCGTTGCCGGTGTTGTCTTTGATTGTTAGGGTGGCGATGTTGGTGATTGTCATGTTGGCTTTTTTTGTTAGTTGGATTAGGGCGTTTTTGTCGTTGTAGCCGGTGTGTAAGTTTTGGGTGTATTCTTTGCCGTCGGTGGACTTGAGTGTGACTGTGGCGCCCTTTGCAATGATGTTTTCTAGTTCGGAGACAACGCCGATGTATTGGTTTTTGTCGCCTTGTAGTTGTAATAATAGTGCTTCGTCGTCTGATTGTGGGTTGGCATTTTCGTTTGTTTCTTTTACTACTAACTTGTTGTCTGGGTAAGTGAATTCTACGAGGTGATAACGACCGGTTTGATCGCGTAAAATGGCCGCGTAAAGTGATTTTTTCTGTGTTGCGCTACTGACAACTTTCCAATTCTTGTCGGCAATATATTTATTTACGGCTGGGAAAAAGCTATTTTTCTTGGCGCGTTCTGAGAGTTGTTGTTTCTTAATATCTTTGCCTTGAATGCTGTTTTCGTAGATGGCTTTGTGGTCTTTGTTGCGTAATTCAACGGCTTTTAATGCTTCGGCTGTTTTGGCGTCTAGGGACGGTACTTCGACGATTGCGACTGTTTTCCCGTTATCGCTTTTGCCTTTGTTTGTTAGGGCGACACCGATTGCTTCGTCTACTTCTTTGTTGCTGTCTAATAATACGAGTTCTGTCGCTTCTTTGGCAAGTTGGTCGTCATTGATTTCAACCATTGCGATGAGGCCGTTTAGACCGTTCATGAGATTGATTTTTACTTTGTCGTCTTTCTTCTTGAGTGCGGAGTTTAGTTGTATATTCGAGATATCTTTTCCATTCGTGTCTTTGTAAAACTCGAGCACTCCAGTTGTATCATCGTCGTCCTTCACGTATGCTAGCTGATAATCTTTCAAATCTGTCTTCACGTTCTGGATAGTTGTCAATGAATTGTCGCTCTGAACTTTGTCGATGCCTTCTTTGCCACATGCTGTTAATCCGATTAGGAGTGAGATACCTACTAATGCTGTTACTACTTTTTTCAATCCATTTCCTTCCTCTCTTAATGATTTTTGCAAACAGATTGCTCCCCATCTCTGTTTTGTGTTAGAATAGTGACGTTGGTAAATTTTCATCGTGTCCTGATAGCTCAGTAGGATAGAGCGACAGCCTCCTAAGCTGTAGGCCGTGGGTTCGATTCCCTCTCAGGACATTACTATTCTTTACACTGTCACCTAACATTATACACGCACTAAATGAGAACGACATTACATTTTCGAACATTTATGTAAGAAATAGTACTCACCTTTTTCATGTACTATTTCATTATAACTTTTTTTATTTCAAAAATAAAGCGTTAATCATATTTTATTACAAAAATATTTCTGAAATGTTACGAACGTTTTTCCACATAGGAAAAAGGACTTGGTTTTATGCGCCAAGTCCTTTTTTTGTTAGTGAATTAGTTTACTCTTCTTCGCTTTAGCCGAAAGCCCTGGAATGATTTTGTCTAATGGTTTTTTAAGTAATGTGCCTATCAGTATGAAGGAAATTCCGAATATCGCTAGAATGATGATGTCGTGTGTTGCGTTTGGCCAGTAGATGCCGCCTACGCTTTCGCGGATGAGTCCAACGGCGTATGTGAACGGCAAGAACGGGTATATCGCTTGGAAAAATGGTGGTGATACTTGGATTGGGAAATTCCCACCGGCTCCGGATATTTGGAGGACGAGGAGAATAATCGCCATGCCTTTTCCGACATTGTTGAATAGCGAGACAAGGGTGTAGACTATCATCATAAAGACCATGCTGATGAACATGCTAAACAAAACGTGATACAGCGGGCTGGCGATGTAAACACCTAGTATGAAAATGTTGCCCAGTGTGACGATGAGTGCCTGGGCTAAGCCGATAGATAGGAAAGTTAGTAATCGTCCGAAATACACGTGGTGGTGGTTGAAAATGCCTCTTGGAACTTCGACGTCCACACGTAATAAGGAAATGAGTAACAATGCTCCTACCCATAAACAAAGCGCGGTATAAAATGGCGAACTCGCTGATCCGTAGTTAGGGATTGGATAGTCTTTCGTTTCTTTCAGCTGAATCGGATGTGCGATAAAATCACTGTCTTTTTCTACATCATTTCTTAAAAAGGCGATGATTTGTTGCATGTCATAACTTTGGTCAAACTCCGTAATTCTTCCCGCAGCCTTGTTGATGGCTTCTTCAAACTGTGGCAGTTCATTGCGAGACAAGTCGGCTGCTGTTTTCACTGCTTTTTCAAAATCAGGGAATTTTTGTTCGATTAGTTTAGCGGCATTTGTGATTTCTGATTCTAAGGTTGGTAGGTCATTGCGGATGAAATCGCCTGCTTTATGAATTTTGACTTTGACTGCTGGGTAATCATTTTTGTAAAATAGCGCGGCTTTGTTGATGCCGTCGATGACTGTGTCTAGCTTCGTATTAATGAACGCTGTTGCATCTTGGAGTGTTTGTCTTAGTTCTGGTAAACGTTGCTGGAACTCGCGTAAATAGGTTTGGCTTGTACGCAAGGTTTCGTTCGCATTTTTGAGAATCGCGTCGATGTCTGGTAGTTTATCTTTGGCGGCGTTTAGTAAGTCTGTGCTTTTCGTGAGGTCTTGGCTGATAGTTTTTAACGCGGCATTAATCGTTGGGACAATGTCGCTATCGTACTTGCCAATGACTGTCGTTAAGTTGTCGCTTACTTTCTTGGCTTCACTGTTTAGTTGGTCGAGTAGCGCTTGGGTTGGTTGTTCACCGTTCTGAATAATCTCTTTGATGTTGGCAAGTGTTTGTTGTTGCTTCGTTATATCTTGTTGTATCGCCTTTAAATCGCCGATAAAGCCTGTTAGCGGCTTGTCTGGCAGTGTGTCGTTCAATGTGTTCAGAAGTTCGATTTGTTTGGCTAGCATGCCGCTTGCGCTGTTTAACTGCGTCTCGATTTGGCCGATGACCGAAACGATTTTTTCTGGGTCAATACTTCCGTTCTGCAGTTGCTCTGTCAATGCGTACACATTGTTTGTCACTTGTTGCAAGAGCATCAAATTCTGCTTGATTGCTGGGGCCACCGTTTGGAAAGATTGATTCACTTGTTTCGAAAAATCGGCGACTTTTCCGGCATAGTTCGCACCATCATCGGCAATTTTCTTCACGGTTGGCAACGCGGCTTCCGCTTCTGAAATAATCGCCAGAGCTTTGGTCGACTCGCCTAGCGCATCGTTCACTGTTTTTTCAATCGTTCCAAAATTAGCGTCTATCGTCTTGACATCCGTCGCAATCTGCTGAATCTCAGGAATCTTCTGTTGTAAAACAAGGACTTCTTCGCCAAGCTTGTCCAATTGAGGCAGCGCCGCTTCAATACGGAGTAAATCGCTCGCCGCGGCATTAATTTCCGGCATTGTTTTACTTAGCTCGTTCACTTGGTTTGCTTTTTCTCGCAAATCCGGCAGTTTTCCTTCTAAAATCACGGCTTGCTTGCCCATCTCTTTAATTTGCGGCATACTCGCCTTCACTTGGAAAACTTTATCTTTAATATGGCGTATCGTTGGCAGTTCCTTCTCCAAATCAATGCCTGCTTGGTTTAACTCAGACAACACGGAATGGCTCACTTTATCGACGAACTCATTACTAATCTGGTCAACAATCGTGGAAGCACCTTTATCTGTGATTTTTGGCGCGATGGCGTTGATTTTTTCGTTGACTGTGTAATTGATCGTTGGTTTTGTAGGATTCCCGCCAACTACCGAAACAATGTCTTTTGAAAAATCGGCAGGAATAAAGATAGCTGCGTAGTAATCTCCTTTTTTAACGCCTTCTTTTGCTTTGTTTTCTGTTGTAAAAACCCAGCCGAGTGAATCATTTTTCTTTAGTTGTGCTTTTAATTCTGTACCTACGTTGATTTTCTGCGGGCTTTTTCCAGGTACGTTAATTTCGGCGCCTTTATCTTCAATCACGACCGCTACTTTAATGCCTGATGTGTTAGAATATGGGTCCCAGAGCGCTTCGATATTGAACCACGCATAAAGGGACGGCAAAATAACTAAGGCTAGCACGAGCAATAACGCAATCGGTGCTTTAAAAAGTCGTCGCCAGTCGAGTATAAAAATACCCCAAATCTTTTTCATTCCCGCTAACATCCCTTCTCTTAATCTTCAACCTTGATTATACAGGGCAAAAACAGGGACTGCAAACAAGAAGGAAATCACAAAAAAACAAGCTAACCACTTTTATCGCGATTAGCTTGTTTGACTTCTTATTTGTGTTCTTTTAGGCGGAAATGTTGCCAAGGTTGAATTGTTTTTAGAAGGTAGCGTTCTTCTGGAATGACGCGAGCGACGATATTTGTATTGCCCGAGTTCTCCATTTCTTGAAGTGCTACTTGCATCTCACCTTTGTAACGTTCGTAGCCATTGTTATCGATTGTCACGTCACCAAGCTCGATTGTGTCGGTATCATGCGCTGGGAAATCGTGTTGTTTGAAATGAACGCGTGTCATTGTAGAACGAAGCACGTATTCAGAAGCGTCGCCACGATTGAAATGTTTTTGTGTTGTCACGATTTCTTTTTCAACGTCTGTTGCACCGTCTAAGAATGTAACAGCAAGTTCCAATTCATTGCGGTTTAGCTCGCCTAATGCTTTTAGTTCTTCTTCTGACGCATACATATTTCCGATAATCACATCGTCAATTAAGCCCGTGTTCCATAAGTCTTTCGCTTGTACCGTAATTGACATACCACGGTGTTCTTCAAGCGTTGGAAGTCCGCCATCCACAACAAACCAAGGACCAAATTTACCAGCGTTAGATGAAACAAATGCGGCTGTACGCAAGTTATATTTTTTGAATTGGGCACTCGTGCGAAGGAAGTGTTCGCGAGAAAGCGCTGTATAACGACGCGGATAGAAATTATGGCAACCAATAATATTCGCCACATTCGCTTGATAAGACAAGATGTTATCTACATATTTCGTGCCGTTAGAAATGTTAAGTTCGATTTGTAAATCATTATCATCAAAAGACATCGCCGCTTCTTCTGATCCAGAGAAACCTAAATCAAGACGCAATCCAGACAATCCTAGTTCTTTAAAACGACCTAAATCTTGATATGTCAAATTAAGTGACGCAAAAACACCAGGATCAACATCTGCAATAACTTCGTAACCTAGCTTGTTCGCAGTTTGGCAAATTGTTTCTAATTTCGCAAACTCCGCTTCATCATTCGCAGAAATCAAGCATGTAAAAATACGACTAAAACCATATTTTGCAGCTGTTTCGATGTAGTTCAAAGAATCTTCAAGTGGCGCGTGTTGTGGAAATACTGAAATACCTAATTTTCTCATAATAAATGATACTTCCTCTCTTTATTCATTATTAAAAATAGGGATGAGGAAAAATCCTCACCCCCATTGTCTTACTTCGAACGATATAATTCTACAATTTCAATCGCTAAATCTTTGAAAGTAATTGCGTTCATCAAGTGATCTTGCGCGTGAACTAGAAGTAGAGATACTTCTGTTTTCTCGCCGCGTGCTTCACCTTGGATTAGTTTTGTTTGGGAATGATGTGCTTCTAGTAAAGATTGTTCTGCTTTTGCGATTTGTTCGTCCGCCAAAGCAAAGTCTCCTTTTTTCGCTGCGTCGATTGCTAGCATCGCGTCACTTTTCGCGTTACCACCAAACATGATTAAATTCATAATTGTAAGTTCTAGTTCTTCCATTTAGTTCCACATCCTCGTATGTTTTTATTTTAGCGTTTCTATCAATCTTAAAAATTATCTTCTGTCGGTTCACCAGCTGCTGCTGCTTTTTCACGACGGATTTCTTGAATTTCTGCTACTTTAATGAATGGTGCGTAGATTAGAACTGCTACGGCGATATTTACCGCTGCTAGAACGCCACCAGTCCAGCTTTGTGTAGCTAATACCCCACCGATAATTGGCGGTGTAGTCCAAGGTGTTACGATTGTTGCTGCTGGTACTAAACCAAGTGATGTTGCAAAATAAGCAATTGTAACAAGCACTAGAGGAGCTAAGATATAAGGTACAAACAAGATTGGATTTAACACAATCGGTAGACCGAACATCAATGGCTCGTTAATGTTGAAGATACCAGGAGCTGAAGCAAGACCCGATACAGTAACGTATTGCTTATTGCGGCGACCAAATAGGAATACCGAAATAATAATCGCAATCGTTGCACCAGTTCCGCCTAGGTTAACGAAAGAGTCAAAGAAAGGTTTGTTAACGATGTAAGGAGCGTCTAAGCCTAATTTCAAAGCTTCTACGTTCTTAGCAATTGCATCAACGTTAATTGTTTGCATAAATGGCTCGATAATGTTCGCACCATGTAAACCAAAGAACCATAGGAATGAAGAAATAAATGCTAATAATAATGCTGCTGGTAAAGTATTCGCAAGACCCATGAACGGTTCTTGAATTAGTTTGTAGAATTCACCAACAATATCTTTTACTCCAAGACCGAAAAGAATCGTTGTAAACATTGCAAAAATACTTACTGTAATCATCGCTGGGAATAGTGCCGCAAACGATCTTGATACTGCTGGCGGAACACCATCTGGCATTTTGATGATAAGTTTTGGATTTCCACTCATACGTGTGAATAATTCAGTAGAGATTAAAGCTACAAGAAGTGCTAAAAATAGACCTGATGAGCTAAGACCTGTTAATCCACCAATGGCAAAGAATGAAGCAACGGATACAACACCGCTTGATAAAGCATCTTTATCATACGATTTCGCTAGGTTATAAGCTACAGTAAAAGCAGTTAAAAGTGCTAGAATCGCGAAAGTACCGTTCCAAATGTTTCCCCCGAAAGATTTCCAGAGAGCTTCTCCGAATAAGTTATTCATAAATGTTTGATAAGCTTGGATAGGTAAATTGTTAATCAATGTACCCAATGAACCCAAAATCATTAATGGCATCGTTGAAATGAAACCATCACGGATGGCAACTAAATGACGTTGTCCACCAACTTTTGCTGCATACGGAATAAAATACTTTTCCATAAACGCGATAAAACCATTCATTTGTATTTCCCCCAATAATTTAAATTTGGATGAGACGGTTTGTCCCCTCCTATATTTAAGAGTTTCGCTTAATGGCTAGTTACAACAGCGCTTTACGTCTTCACCCAAGTAGACACAAAAAACTCGCTATTGTCGCTATTCACTAGTGCGCATACTCCTATTCCCCAAGTAAAGATAATGCTTGATTTAAAACTTTCTCGCCGTTCATCATCCCGTAATCAATACTGTTGATGACTGCGACTGGCTTGCCTAGTGGTTCTAATTTCTTCTTGAACTTGCTTTCTAAGAACCTCACTTGTGGTCCAAGTAATAAGACGTCGATCTTGTTGATATTATCTGGCGCTTCTGCCTCAGATACTGCAAAAATTGTTGCTTCGAGGTTTCTCTCCTCAGCCGCTTTTTCCATTTTTGTAACAAGTAAGCTAGTTGACATACCCGCGGAACAAACTAACATGATTGTTTTCACTTCGATTCACCCTTTCTTAACGCTATTTCTTAACCCTCGCTTATATAAATGCAAGTTCCGTGCCAACTTTTAAAATACAGGAAAACGCATACTTACGCCATTTCATGCTTACACATGAACAAAAGACAAGTGTGTACTTCTGTTACACACTTGTCTCGTTGCGTTATTTTTCATCTAGAATTACTTTGTTTGCGGTCATCATCTGCGTTAAATAGGCGATTTCTGACTGTGGAACAAGGATATCATACTCGATGTTGACGTTCTCCATCATTTGTTGCGTGATTTGCATTTCTATCATATGTTGCTTCGTGAATTCATCAATGTTCGGAAACTCGCGATCCACGCCGCCTAGTTTCATACGCTCTACTAGGAACGCTAAATGCAGGATGATTCCGATATCAACGCCGGGTTCTAGCACTAAGTTCATTTGGATTTGTAGCTCCGAAATGATTTTGCGCAGGAAGTATACAAGCTGCTCTGGTGATTCGACTTCTTTTAAGTTACCTTCTAATGAGGAAATGAGTTGTTCGTATGGTACTTCGTCGTTAATAATGCGTTTCACGATGTCTAGGCCGCCATCTGAGAACACTTCCATGGCGCTGAAAAACGGAATATCGCGGTACTGGAATTCCACCGAACCCATAATCGCTAAAATATTATAGTCTTCCATCAACTGATCAATGCGCTCCCTGAAAGCTTCTTTATGCAAAAATTGCAAGACGATGATTTCTACTTTTGATTCATCAATAACTGGAGCTACGCGGGCTCGCAATTGTTCGGCGACACCTTCTCCTGTGAAACACGTGAAGATAACCGCGTTCTTCGTTGGTTTTGCCCGTAAAATTTGGGCTTTGTATTTATTTTCAAAGAGTTGTTGGCAGCTTTGGTAAATATCTTCCAAACCGCGTCCTAATGATGCTTTACGAATCGCTTCTAAAACGACTGGCGTACTTGCCATGCTAACCGTCTTTGTGCGAATGCCAAGCTCTTCGGTCATCATATTGCCAAACGACGTCAAGGAACCCATATCTGATAAAATAAGCACACCTTTTGTCGGATTTAGTTGTTTTACTTTTGCTTTAACTTTCTCATACATTGCTTTGACTTCAACAGAAAGTGGCATGTCCATCGCCGTTCCCGTCTCAATATTAAGCAATTCCTGCACGGTTTCTACCATACTTGTCGCAGTAGATCGGCCATGCATCATCACGATAACTTCCACTTGTGCCTCTTGCGTAAAAATCGATTCGACAACTTCCTCCGTTAAAAACATCGTCAAAAAGCCAATTTCATCGAAAGGAATCTCAATACCAAGTTCTTGCTCTAATAAAGCAGAAATATCAATAGCAGCTTGGAATTCCTTCGAATATTTCTTACGGACATTGTTCAAATCTGGATGCACAATATGTTTTTGCTCACGAATACGTTCTATCGTACTCTGTAAATGAAGTGCGAAGGCAAACCGCATTTTTTCATTGTACTTGCGATCTAAACGTTTCTCAGCCATCTGATACACTTGATCGGTAAGTTGCCAAATTTCGGGACCGATAATATCTTTCGCCGATTGTTGCGTTGGCAATTGTCCCATGTACTCATGAAAATATTGGTCAACGTCAATATATAGCGCTTTTTCAAGTTCTAGCTGATCCTTGCCTTCTTTCATTAGCTGGTCAGCCTTCGTTTGAATCGCCTGATACACATCATCCACATCTTCAATCGCGATATCATTGGCCTCACTCGTATCGTAAAACTTGAAAATCGTCTTGTTCACATCAATTAGCCGGTTCATCTTCTCTGGCTCATCTTTTAAATGCAATAAACCTTTTTGGACATAAATCGGCAAATCATCTTGTTCAATTAAAATGTAGTTCGCGGCTTTCGTTTTGTAATGCAAAAATGCTTTCGCACAAGCAAGTTTCAAATCCCGTTGCAATTGCCCGACATTGGCACTCGCATGATACAGCAAAAATGCCATCAACGCCTGGCGATGCACACGAATCGTTTGGTGTAAACGCGTTGCTTCTTGCGCTAAAAAGAATTCGATGAGTTGGTAACGTTCCTCTAATTGCCGTTCTGCAAGTGGTGGCAACGTAATTGTCATCGGAATACGTCTTGTGAATGTCTCCAACAAGAAATTGTCTGGTGATTCTGTTGTTGCACCAATAATTTGGACTTGCGCCGTGTGTACCGTTGCACTTTCCCCAAGCGGTCGGTATTCGCCCTTATCGATAAAGGTAAACAACATCTCTTGCCCTTCTGGTGGTAAGCGGTGAATTTCATCTAAAAACAAAATCCCGCCGTCTGCTTTCGCTAACAAGCCTTGACGTGTTTCTTCTGCCCCAGTGTATGCCCCTTTGATAACCCCAAAGATATGACCAAAGAGAAGCTGCGGATTTTGCGCATAGTCCGCACAGTTGAAAGACACGAATGGCGCTTTTTTGCCAACCATATCGGCTTCGCGCGCAAACTTATACATGCACTCCGCAAATAAAGACTTACCAGTACCAGTTTTCCCAAGAATTAATGTATGTAAACCATGTGGTGGATATAAAATAGCCGCCTTTGCTTGCTGAATGCTGACCTTCAAGCTTTGCGACGATCCAATTAATCGATCAAAAGCCGTCTGTGCACTCCCGATTCCAGCCACTTCTTCCTTTTTTGTAAACGCTTGATAAAGGACCGGCTTTCCAGGAAGTTTCTCAATCTGCTCTTCTTTAAAAAGTTCATTTAAATAACGACTTGCATTAGCACGATCCATTTGTAATTTTTCAGCAACATCGTTTGCCGTCAACTTACCGTTCACACTATTTAGAAGCTTCAATACTTCTTCTTTTCTACTAAGCATGCGTTCGACTCCTTACTAAAAAGCTCTACTTCCACCATTATACCTGTAAATATACGCTTTCGGCAATCTAAAAAACTAGCTATTGTGAAATTTATTTCTAACTGTGACAATTATTGCTAAAACGTTTTCAAAAAAAGCTATGAAGCGAATCGTATTTTATCATTCGACTCACTTCATAGCTTGCTTATTTATTTACGTTTCGTTGCTTTATGCTCAAAATCATCCGTCAAAACACCTTCGTAATAACGAACTTTAATGGCTTCTTTGTTCAGGTCTTTCAAATACTGGCGTAACGTGCGGGCTTCGCGTTCATTCACAAAGGAAATCACAGTACCCGCCTTGCCCATCCGCCCAGTCCGTCCCGAGCGATGTGTGTATTGCTTCGCGTCCATCGCCACATCACAATGAATAACAAACGGCAAATCTGGAATATCTAAGCCACGCGCTGCAACATCCGTCACAACAAGGTAAGTCAATTCCCCTTTTTTGAAGGCTTGTAAAAATTTCTTGCGGTCCTCTTTACGCACTTCGCTATGAAGTCCAGCCGCCGCAACACCGTCGTACTGCAATTTCTCCAAAATAATGTCCATCCGAACTTTATCTTTTACAAAAACAAGCGCGCGCATATCTTCCACATTGGAAATACGGCGTAGCAACATCGCTTTATCACGCGGTTCAACGTCCATGTACAGGTGATTCACGTTCGCATTGCTTTCTTCGGCCTGCGCTTCAATCGTGATTGGCTCGATTTCGCTGTTGCGATAAAACATCATCGGATCTTCCAATTTCGTCGCTGAAGCCATAACTAATTGACGGTCACGCATCGCGCTATTCACGATTTCAAGCACCGTTGGAATATGCTCACGAATCAGCAGTTGATCGCACTCGTCTAGCGTAATCATTTTCACTTCATGCATCTTGATTTTCTTTTGTTTAATGAGTTCCAAAACACGGCCCGGCGAGCCTACGATGACTTGCGGTTTCTTCTTCAAATTATCGATTTGGCGTTTAATATTGGCGCTACCAATAATACCGACAACTTTCAAACCAGCGGGAAGCCAAGAACGAACAACGTCCGCGATTTGCATAACTAACTCATGAGATGGCGCTAGAATAAGCCATTGCGTATGTGGCTTTACTTCGATTTTCTCGATGGCTGGTAATGTGTAGGCAACTGTTTTCCCCGTTCCCGTTGGTGAAACCGCGATGATATCCTTGCCTTCTTTGATTGGCGTGTAGAGCTTTTGCTGAATCTCCGTCATTGCCTCGTAATGATGCGCTTGCCACTGCTCCGCCCAGATTTCAGGTACTTCTTTTATTTCCATGATAAACTCCTTTATTTCGCTTTAGATAGTCCTATCATACCATGTTTTTGCATAATCAACAAAGAGACTGGGACATAACCCAAATAAATCGGCGACAAGCGCTCGCATTCAGGAAGTTTGGCGGACTTCCGGTTCTACTTCGCATACGCTACGCTTAACTTCTCGCATGGTCGGGGATAATACTCCCTCCCTGCTTTCAGTCATCACATACACAAGT
Organism: Listeria booriae; assembly: GCF_000766865.1. Lineage (GTDB taxonomy): Bacteria > Bacillota > Bacilli > Lactobacillales > Listeriaceae > Listeria_A > Listeria_A booriae. The sequence goes on along the minus strand of NZ_JNFA01000003.1, from coordinate 77,586 downwards.
ATGCTCCGCTTCCGGCTTCCACCAAACTTCCTGAATACAAACGCTTTCGCTCGATTTGTGTCAAGCAAAATTTTTCGTCCTACCCAAAGGTAAATGGCTCGGCGGTTTTGCTTTATCTTGAGTTTTGTCCCATCCTCTTTCCTACTTATTGCTCTACTTTGTACCAAATTCCGTTTTGGTGGCGCAGATCGTTGGAGATTTGGAGAACTTGTTTGCTTAGGTCTTCTAGGTCTTCGTACGCCAATGTGTCTTGCTCTGCGATGATACGGGCGAATTCTGTAGCTTCGAATTCCATGTCGTTTGGAATTGTCGGCATCGCCAAGTCTTCTGTTTCTTTCGTATGGTTGTCGATGTATTTGATTTCTTTAATGCCTGTCAGCGGGTTGATAACTAGCGTACCCTTCTCGCCGTAGATTTCGCTCGGTAAGAATGATTGCGACATTTTTGCATGTAAAATGGTCACTGTGAAATCCGGATATTCGAAAATCACTGGGCCGCCGCCGTCCACACCTGTACGTAATTTCGTCGCGAAATACGTAGCTTTCTCAGGAACACCGAACAAAGCAACTGCCGTGTACATCGGATAAACACCTAAATCAACGAGCGAACCACCAGAGAATTTTAGTGAAAAAATATTTGGTTCTTCGCCTGCTAAAACATTGTCGTAGCGAGATGAATAGTTCATGTAAGCCAATGTCGCACCGTGCAATTTGCCAACTTTTTGAATGCTGTCTTGAAGGATTTTGAAGTTCGGTTCTTGGATGTGGCGCGCTGCTTCGAATAAATAAACACCATTTTCTTTCGCAACTTTATGCGCATCTTCTAATTCTGCAACCGTGGAGAAAATCGGTTTTTCAACGATGACATGTTTTTTATGACGTAAAAATTGTAGCGCGTGTTCGTAGTGCATCGCATTTGGCGAAGCAATGTAAACCGCGTCAATCACGTCGGATGCTGCCATCAATTCAATATCATCAAAATAATTCTCTACTTTATATTTCTCACCAAAGGCATATGCTTTCTCCAATGTGCGGGAATAAACCGCCGTGAGTTCCCATTCTTTCGAGTTAAGCGCCCCTTCAACAAACGCATCTGTAATCCAATTCGTACCCATAATACCAAGCTTCATTCGCAAAACTTCCCTTCGATTTTCTTTACCTTTTTAGTATAGCGTATTTTGGTGATTTGTGCTGGAATTCGAGCATTTTTCTATTGATTTAGTGCTTCGTTCGCTAATGTCAAATATTACCTACTGTTATTTTTTAGCGTACTTTTTTTCAGATTTTTGTATGATAGTTAGGAATATAGGTAGTATTCTTACTATTTAGTGACAACTGATCAATTAAGCTATTCTTCTTCATCCCCATCGTGCTAAGATATGTTAGTATTTTATTTTTGAAAATTCTAGAAAAGAAGGTGAAATACAAATTTTCGAATCAAATAAAAAATGAGAGAGGTTATAAATAAAATGAAGCATTCCTTGAAAAAGCTAGTCAGCGTAATGACTGCAACGTCCATAATTGGAGCAAGTATTGTACTGCCACCTAACGTTCCTTTTACGACATCCGCACAAGCAGCATCTGTCAGTGAAAAAACAGCAACTGATGCAATCTCAGCACTTTTTGCAAATAATAACCCAAGCACGAACGTTCTTAAAACAACAACTAATCAACAAACAATCGATGCGGCACAGCAGTTATTGGATGCAGTTACAGGTATGTCTGATACTACAAAGGCAAACGCACAAGCAGCAATCACCCAAGCAAGAGCCCTATTGGATTTAAGAAATACACCACAAGATTATAGTTTATTTGCGAATGATGCAGATATTACATCATCAGTCATAACCGGAATAGTCGGCACAGGAATTACACGTGTCAGCCTACTAGTAGATGGTGTCGTAAAAGCAACTGGAACGATAGTCAACGGAACTTACAGCATTCTTGTAGGTGATTCCATTACTCCAGGTTCGCAAGTAGAAGTAGCAGGATACAACAGCACAAATGAAGTCGCACGAAAAACAGTAAAAGTTAGTAATAATGCAGCACCACTCACACCAGGGCAAAATGAAGCGCTAGCCAAAACCATGGCGTCAAATGCTGTAATGGCTCTGTTCCAAAATAACAATCCTACCTCCAATACACTAAACCCAGCGACTACTCAAAAAACAATTGATTATGCTCAAAGTTTGATTAATGTCGTTCAAACTGCAGCTGTAAAAGCAAGCTTACAACAAGAGTTAGATAAAGCACAAAGCTTGCTGAATGCCTCGCCTACTTTCAATATGTCCGTAGTTTCATTTAAACTTGGTAAAGATAGCTACGTCACAGGACAATTCTCTGGTAACGTGGCAAAAATTAGCCTTACTGTGAATGGCGCATCAGGCGTTAAAATTCCTGTTACCGCACCAGCTATTAAATACTACGCGAAAACGGTTATTTTAAAAGACACAGACGATGTAACACTAATTGCTTATGACGCAGCCGGCAATGTACTAGGTACGAAAAAAGTCGTTGTTGAAAAACAAGAAGTGACGACATCTGGTTCTATCACTTCCATCACACCATATAACCTTGGTACAGATAGCTATGTGACAGGGCAATATTCAGGCGACGTAGCGAAAATCAGCCTCACTGTGAATGGTGTTGAAGGTAGTAAAATCGACGTTACTTCACCAGATTTTAAGTATTATGCAAAACGAGTGATTTTAAAAAATACGGACAATATCACATTAACTGCATATGATGCCAATGGTAGAGTACTGGACACAAAAACTGTCACTCTTGCAAATCAAATAGTAGCAACCGGTTCTATCACCACGCTTGCTCCATTTGTAATTGGTAAAGAAGGCTATGTTACTGGTCAATTCTCTGGAGACGTAGCGAAAATTAGCCTTACTGTAAATGGTGTAGAGGGCGTTAAAATCCCTGTTACTGCACCAGCTATTAAATATTACGCGAAAACGGCCATCCTTAACACGACAGATAGCGCGCACATCACTGCCTACGATATCAATGGTAACGTGCTTGATACCAAAGTAGTTAGTTTGAGTAGATAATTGCATACTAAAAATTTTCATCAGATAGGCCAATAGATTAAGAGGGTTAATATCCATTAATACTGAAAAATGGATATTAACCCTCTTGTTATTCAATTCGTTTTATTATGTTTTAACTCCTACTTTAGATAAAACCTGTTTTGCAACTCTGAAAAATATGCCTCGCTGACATTTACATCTCACATTACTTAGATAAAAATAATACTGGCAATAACATGATTTGATGCATCGTAATCATTTACATTTCACATTGCTTAGATAAAAACTGAATTTAACACTGCTAAAAATGTCAGCCCGTTTATATTTACATTTCACATTACTTAGATAAAAACTAAATCCTCAACGCGCAGAAGTTGGAGGAGGTGGTTAATTTACATTTCACATTACTTAGATAAAAACAAGGGCTAACAATGATTCACTTTTTAGTATTCGTTGATTTACATTTCACATTACTTAGATAAAAACGACCTAGATAATCAACCATCATCCATCCAGCAAATATTTACATTTCACATTACTTAGATAAAAACGATGATATTTTATGACTTTGAAGTGTTTAAACACGATATTTACATTTCACATTACTTAGATAAAAACTCAGAGTACGGTTTACCAGCGTCATTAATTCGAAATTTACATTTCACATTACTTAGATAAAAACCGATGACGTCGTTTATCATTGCGGAGATTTTACCTTATTTACATTTCACATTACTTAGATAAAAACTCGTAACGACCTGTAACAAAAGTAAGCACTTCACCCTGATTTACATTTCACATTACTTAGATAAAAACCGCACGAAAAGCAATCTTATAATCTCCCTCTCCATAATTTACATTTCACATTACTTAGATAAAAACCTAGCTGTATAATTTGAGATGTATTCACGTCGTGTATTTACATTTCACATTACTTAGATAAAAACAGGTACCCCATCAACACTTACTCCCATCATACCTCAAACTCCCAAATCTGTCGACCGACAACAAAATGCTAAATTATTGCCCTCAAACCTTACAGCCCAAACTTCGAAAACAGGCTTAACCTCTTTAGTATCAATACATAACAAAAATCTGTCGATGCCCCCATTATTTTGCACTACTGGAGGTCGACAGATTTTCTTCCTGTTATTACGAATCTAGATTATCTGTAGAAATTATATTTTTCTTCCCGTTTTGCACAATTATCGCGCTATTCGCAGGAATGGTTTTCTTTTCGTACTCAAAATTCTTGTTCGAGAAATTCGCTATGACTTGTAGATTCGCGCCGAATGTTGTTTTCTGAACAAGGCGTTCTTTATCCAACACTTCAAAACTGCTCATTTCATGTTGCAATGCTTCTTTTTGGAATGGTTCCCAGCTTTTCGAATTGCTGATGATGTCTTTTTTATGCAGTTTCCAGTTGGCTTCATCAAGATGGAACATTGGTGGCGTGTTGTATAAATATTCTTTTAAGCGGCGCTCGCCTGTTTGTCCTTTGATTTTGTAGCTGTCCCATTCCCAATGGTGCGTTGTGATGACGGAACGGTTATATACTAGTTTGAATAATGGTAAGGAATAGACTGGACTTGTGTATATTGCTTTGTATTCTTCTTTTATTGGCACTATTTTGCTGTACTTTGTTGGAATCGAGCCGTCCATGGATGCATATTTTCCTACGAAATACTCGCTGTCCTCGTTTTCACGCATATCGGGATCAGACCACTTTATGACTGGTGTCTCAATGCCGTGCGCAAAACTAATGTGCTCCGATGCATAATCATTCCCGCCTTCTGAACCGACCACAAGCCCTTTCTTATTCAAAAAGCCGATCCGTTTCATGCGGCCTGCTACGTCTTCGCTTTGTATTGTTGGATGCTGTTTGGAGTAGTCGTCATGAATTTCGCCTGCTGCGTCTACGTCCATGAACCACGTATTAAAAGCAATATCGTCTGCTAAAATGCCATCTACGCGTGTTTTTACGGCATCGAAAACAACGGCTGGATTTAGTTTGCGGCCTAGCCCTAAGAAACCAGTCAGTTTTTTACCTTGTTCATTTTCAACGGTTGCGTTTTCGTATAAGGTCTTGTCTGGGAATGAGGCGGTGTTCCAGTCGATGCTCGGGTTTTCTTGGATGGATTGGTAGGAGTCGTAAGGGCCTAGAAGATAGCCGGCTTTCACCGCGGTGTCTACTGATTTCGGATTCATTAGGCCGTTCACCCAGTTTGGTAGGCCAATCCACGCTTTCTTGATGCCTGCATCGTGCATTTCTTCGATGATATCGGTCGCGTTGGAGTCGCCCCACGTGTTTAGTGGCTTTGTAAGACCTGAAATATGGCTGAAAATTAGGTGTTTGTTCAAGTCGTAAAGCTCTTGTTCGTGTAGTTTGTTCACGCCTTTGTCAATGTAAGCTTGTGCCGCCGCGTCCGGATTTTTGAAAATGGTTTTGTTGTAGAGTTGCGGTAGTTGTAAAATATATTGGAAAGCGTTTAAAACAACATTTTTCTCGTAGGCGTACATTTCTCCGTTTGCGATATTTGTGAGTGCTTGTTGGAATTCTTCAGAGCCGTCTGGATTGTATTTCGTTAGGAGTTCGCTTATCCACGGGAACAATGGGTTGTCGATGTTGGCTTTTAGTTGTTGCCAGTTCATGTCCGCGGCTGTTAAAACGCGTGTGTTCCAAAGATAGGCGTGTGGCGCTCCGTATAATTTGCGGATTTCGGGGTTTTCTTTTGCTTTTTGTTCGAGTGTTTTGAACTGGTTTGTGTCTTTGATGTAGTTTTGATAGTTTTTGGCGATGGATACGGGATTATTGTCGGTTATAAAAATTTTGTATTCGTATTTCTTGTCTTTGTTAATAGATGGGAATGTGTGGATCGCGCTGAAATGAATCGCGGGTTCGGCTTTGAAAACGAGGTCATTGTTGTACATATCGGGCATGATGAAGGAAACCGCAAAGCTGGGTTTATTTAATGTGAAAAATTTCATTGAGAATAGTTCGTTCATGGTTTGCTCGGATTCGTCGGCAAAATGTTTTTTCCAATCAGCGTCGTTTTGTGGAATGCGCTTGCCTTCTGCGATTGGTAGTGTGTAGGTCGGTGCGTTGACGCTTGGCCATTCGAATTTGCTGGTCGATGGGTTGGTGGAATGGATGCTAACGTCGAGGGAATCGCCTTGTTTCTTGAGAGTTACGTGGATTTTGTCGTCGGGATAGTCCCAGCTTGCTTCTGTGGCTGATTGTTTAAAATTGCTAATATTGCGTTTTTTCTGCGGTTCTGAAATGGTTTCGGTTTTGCCGTCTTTGGTGATGGAGAGTGCGAAGGTTTCTGGGGTGACTTGGAATGTGAAGTCGCTTTTTGCGTAGTTGATTCGTTTGTCGGATTCTTTGCCAGTTACTTTTTCGCCTTTGGTAGTTTGTGTGAATAGTGATGCGATGCTGATTAGTACGATGCATATCCCGATGTAGATTATTGCTTTTTTCATTTTTTCATCCTCCTTGTGTGTTGGGGTTAGTATAGCATTGGTTTGTGTCATGAATTTGACAGGAGAGGATAAAAATTGGATTATTTGTGTAGGTTTAGTCTAAATCCGGCATTGACGGTTTCATGGTGGTAATGTAATATATTGTTTGTAAGCGAATACATTTGAGGAGGCAGATGATGAACAGAAATATTATATTCTATGTTGGTTTTGTGGTTCTCGTAATTTTAGTATTTGTATGCCTTTTTATGGACTGGGTATCGAGTGGTCTTTTCATGGTTAGTGTGCTGTTTTTAATAGTGATTCATCTTTTATTTAGGTATTTTACGAGAAGGTGAGCGTTTATACCGTTGTATTTGTTAAAGGAGTTCGATAACGGAATCAAAGTATTGCTCTAGAAAATCCGTTTTTTCAGATATCTCTTGTTTGGATAATAATTCATTTTTTGAGGTAACTACCCACTTGTCTTCGGTATCATTTTTCCGGTGTATGACCGCGACGAGTATTCCCTCAAATACGTCGAGTGGAGTTGTTGCATTTTTAGAAATTATGTAAACATCTTGTTCTTCGCCATCTCCGGCTATGACACCGGGAACGAATCCGTAGTTTATTGGGTAGGTATTTCCGTAGCCGTCTTTAAATCCGATAGGTCTGTCTATGGTGACTCGTAGTTTTAATTTTTCCACAGTCATTTGGTGTCTCTCCTTCTTTGGGGATTATGTTCCACATTACTTAGATAAAAACTTTGATGACAATTAGGGCAGCTATAAAAAGAGAAATTTACATTACACAATACTTAGATAAAAACGCAAAACCTAGAAGAGCAATTGACTCTTCTTTTTTTATTTACATTACACATTACTTAGATAAAAACCGCAAACGGAAGGCCTGCTATCTGCTTTCTTCATATTTACATTTCACATTACTTAGATAAAAACGATCAAGTTTTTAGGTCATACACAATCATTTAATCGATTTACATTTCACTTTACTTAGATAAAAACTGCGACTGTCAATCCAACAGGTGTACCACATTTGAAAATTTACATTTCACATTACTTAGATAAAAACATTGTTTATTTTTTGCTCTTGTAGCGCCGTAAACGCATTTACATTACACATTACTTAGATAAAAACCCCTATCATGTAAATTCCTCCTAACTCATATCCAAATTTACATTACACATTACTTAGATAAAAACGGTGAATAGCGTTGGTGCTATAACAGGTATGTCCCTATTTACATTACACATTACTTAGATAAAAACTTGACGGCATCGGTTTCTATTTCAAACCGCCATATTTATTTACATTACACATTACTTAGATAAAAACCCATCTTGGATTATGAAAAGTTGGAAGACATAAAGCGGATTTACATTACACATTACTTAGATAAAAACCTTGTTCCTAATTCGTAATTTTTGTTTTCAGATTTATTTACATTACACATTACTTAGATAAAAACAGCACCTTTATAAAGCTCTTTCAATGTGTCTTCATTATTTACATTACACATTACTTAGATAAAAACGTAAATTCGGACGGAAGAACCGCGACAAGGTGAAGCATTTACATTACACATTACTTAGATAAAAACTGAGAGGTTTAGAACGAACGTTCGCATTATAATAACATTTACATTACACATTACTTAGATAAAAACTTCAACTTGGCTTAAGTATGTTTCCGATGCATCAAAATTTACATTACACATTACTTAGATAAAAACACGATGAAGAGAAGCAACTTATCCATTTTAGATATATTTACATTACACATTACTTAGATAAAAACGTGGCTATAAAGATATATCCACGCTGAACAATAGAATTTACATTACACATTACTTAGATAAAAACAAGCTCCCATTTTGTTCAAGATACGCATTAATTTCAATTTACATTACACATTACTTAGATAAAAACCTGTCAATCCGTACATACCTAACTAGCACTGGAGCTTATTTACATTACACATTACTTAGATAAAAACTGGATTGAGTTTATTAGGATTGAATCCTGTTTTACTATTTACATTACACATTACTTAGATAAAAACATTTCGATAGAGAAGATAAAGACCTGGTTCAAATTGATTTACATTACACATTACTTAGATAAAAACACATAACAGCGCTAATTGTTCATCCGTTACTTTTCCCAATTTACATTACACATTACTTAGATAAAAACTGATAAATCATCAGAAGCTTTTTTCATTGTTTCTTCTATTTACATTACACATTACTTAGATAAAAACAGGTACCCTCTCAACTCTTACTCCCATCATACCTCAACACCCCAAATCTGTCGACCTCCAAGAAATTTGTCTTTTTTGGATCTACTTATTTTTTTCGCCTCCTCGAAAACCATCCTACCCCTTTCTCCCCCTAAGCAAAAACAAAATCTGTCGATGTCCCCTAGTTTTTACGCTACTGGAGGTCGACAGATTTTTTATCATGGTAAGAATGTTTCGCCCATTAAATAGAAATCTACTTCGCGGGCGGCTTCTCTTCCTTCGTTAATCGCTGTTACAACAAGGCTTTGGCCGTATCTTGCGTCGCCACATGCGAAGACGCCTTCTACGTTGGTACGGTAAAAACCTTTTCTAGCATCGATTGTGTGACGGTTTGTTTTTGCTACTTGGAAGTCTTCGAATACTGATTTGGTTGTGCCTGCGAATCCGACGGCAATTAATACGATATCCGCATCCCAAATTTTCTCGGAATTCGGTACTGGTTTGATGTTGCGCTCAGCGTCGATGTCGTCTACGTCAATTGTACGCAGGCCAGTCAGTTCGCCACGATCATTTTTGATGAATTCGGTTGTGCTGACTAGGTATTGACGGGGGTCATCGCCGTAAACCGCTTTGGCTTCGTTGTGTGCGTAATCCATTTGGAATACTTTTGGAAATTGTGGCCATGGGTTTTTGATGGTGCGGGCATCTGGGAGCTTGTCGCGGTGTCCGAATTGGTAGATGCTTTTGGCGCCTTGACGTAAGGCTGTTGCAACGCAGTCGGCTCCTGTGTCGCCACCGCCGATAACGATGACGTTTTTGCCTTCTGCTGACATGGTTTGGACGCCGTTGTTGTCGAGATTGTCCTTGATGCTTTGGGTTAAATAGTCCATCGCAAAATGAATTCCTTTGGCATCGCGGCCTGGAAGTTGGACGTCACGGGCATTGCCTGCGCCTGTTGCTAGCACGACGGAATCGTATTCGGTTTGTAGCTGCTCCATCGTGATGTCTTTGCCGGCTTCGATATTGGTAACGAACTCAACGCCTTCTTCGGCCATTAGGTTCACGCGACGGTTGACGGAGTCTTTTTCTAGCTTCATCGTTGGAATGCCGTACATGAGTAGCCCACCGATGCGATCGCTTTTTTCAAAAACGGTAACGGTATGGCCGGCTTTGTTTAGTTGATCGGCGCACGCTAAACCTGCTGGGCCGGAGCCGATGATGGCAATGCGCTTGTCTGTGCGTTTTAGTGGGGCTTGGGGTTTAATCCAGCCTTCTTCAAATGCGCGGTCAATGATGGCTTTTTCGATGGATTTGATGCCGACTGCTGGTTCTGAAATGGCTACGGTACAGGAGCCTTCGCACGGTGCTGGGCAGACGCGACCGGTGAACTCTGGGAAATTATTGGTTTTTAAAAGCAGGTCTAGCGCTTCACGCCATTCGCCGCGGTATACAGCGTCGTTCCACTCGGGAATTAGGTTGTGTAGCGGGCAACCAGAGACGCCGTTTTTTATTTCTTCACCGGTATGGCAAAATGGGACACCGCAGTCCATACAACGGGCCGCTTGTATTTGTAAATCGACTTCTGGCATCGGTAAACTATATTCATTCCAGTCGCGCGTCCGTTTTTTCGGATCGCGGACTGGACTTGGAATGCGATTGTATTCCATAAATCCTGTAGCTTTTCCCATGGTTGGTCAGCTCCTTTTTTTAAAGTTGGACAAGACGGTTCAAGTTTCCATCTTTATGTTCATAAAACGCTTGTAATTCTGCGTCGTCATGTGTTTGGCCTTCGCCTTCTAGTTTTTCGATACGGTTTAGCATGAGTTCGAATTCGTTTGGAATCACGAAGACGAAGTTGCTGCGTTCGGTTTCCCAATTGGCTAAAATGTTGCGGGCGAACTCGCTGTTTGTGTAGCGCACGTGGTTTTCGATTAGCTCGCGCAATTTCGCTTCTTCACGCGGTGTCATCAAGCTGCGACATGTCACAAGTTCTTGATTTACTTTTGCTTCGAAAATGGCTTTGTTTGGGCTATGGATGTACGCCACACCGCCAGACATGCCTGCTGCAAAATTTTCTCCGGTTTCGCCGAGTACAACGACCGTTCCGCCTGTCATGTATTCGCAACCGTTATCGCCAATGCCTTCGACAACAACGTCTGCGCCACTATTACGAACGGCAAAACGAGCGCCGGCTTTTCCGTGAATGTAAGCTTCGCCTCCTGTTGCGCCATACAATGTGACGTTTCCGACAATCGCCGAATCATGCGCTACAATTGGAGTTTGGGCGTCTGGGGAAACGATTAATTTCCCGCCTGATAGTCCTTTTCCGAAGTAATCATTGGCGTCGCCTTCGACACGTAGCGTCATTCCTTTTGGAGCAAAAGCGCCAAAGCTCTGACCCGCCGCCCCCGCAAAAGTAAGGTCAATCGTGTCTTCTGGCAAACCTGCCGCGCCGTATTTCTTGCTGACATAAGAACCCGTAATCGTTCCAACCGCGCGATCGATATTGCGAATAGCAAACCGTCCTGTCACTTTCTCCCCGCGTTCAATCGCCGGCGCCACAACAGCTTTCAACTCGCGCATATCCAATGTTTGGTCGATTTTATGATCTTGTTCTTTCGTACAGAACTGGACTTGCTTTTGGTAAAATTCATCTGTGTATAGCATATTGGAAAAATCAAGATGTTTCGCTTTCCAATGAGATTCTTTGCGTTCATGTGTTTCTAGGTATTCTTTATGGCCAATAATTTCTTCCAAACTGCGGAATCCAAGTTCAGCCATCGTCTCGCGCATTTCTGCCACGATAAAGTTGAAAAAATTCACGACATAATCAGCGGAGCCACCGAATTTTTTACGAAGTTCAGGGTTTTGCGTCGCTACGCCAACCGGACACGTATCCATATGGCAAACGCGCATCATCACGCAACCAAGTGTTACGAGTGGTGCTGTTGCAAAACCGTATTCTTCAGCGCCGAGCATTGCTGCAACAAGTACGTCTTTTCCGGTCATCAATTTTCCGTCCGTTTCGACAACGACTTGATTTCGCAAGCCGTTAAGCAACAATGTTTGATGCGTTTCAGCAAGTCCGATTTCCCATGGAACACCCGTGTGGCGAATACTGCTTCGCGCCGCGGCTCCCGTCCCGCCTTCATATCCGCTTACTAAAATAACATCGGCAAACCCTTTCGCAACGCCTGCTGCAATCGTGCCAATGCCCGTTTTTGATACGAGTTTGACATTGATTCGCGCGTCATGATTGGCATTTTTTAAGTCGAAAATCAGTTGGGATAAATCTTCGATGGAATAAATATCGTGATGCGGTGGTGGTGAGATGAGCCCTACGCCCGTAGTCGATCCGCGCGTTTTCGAAATCCATGGATAGACTTTCTCGCCAGGCAAATGACCGCCTTCTCCCGGTTTCGCGCCTTGTGCCATCTTGATTTGCAGCTCGTCCGCATTCACCAAATAATGGCTTGTCACACCGAAACGTCCTGATGCAACTTGCTTAATCGCGCTCCGACGCCAATCTCCGTTTGCATCTCGCTCAAACCGATCTGGATTTTCGCCACCTTCACCGCTGTTACTTTTGCCGCCAATCCGGTTCATCGCAATCGCCAACGCCTCGTGCGCCTCTTGACTGATCGACCCGTAAGACATCGCCCCCGACTTAAACCGTTTGAAAATTTCTTCTGCCGGCTCTACTTTCTCAATCGGAATCGGCTTGCGCCCGTGGGAATTAAATGTTAACAGCCCCCGCAAAAACGCGTTATTTTGGTTCTGCATCAAATCGGAATACAAATCATACGTTTCGCGGTTATTCTCGCGTGTTGCTGACTGCAAAGAGTGAATCGCAAGCGGGTTAAACACGTGATACTCACCGTTGGAACGCCATTGATATTCACCGCCAGTGTTTAGCGTGAATTCTTGGAAACCAATATCGTGAAATGCCTCGCGGTGACGCAACCAAGACTCTTGCGCAATGACTTCCAGTGGAATCCCACCAAGTTGCGAAGCCGTTCCTGGGAAGTAATCCGCAATCACATCATTCCCAATCCCAATCGCCTCGAAAATCTGCGCACCACGATAACTTTGCACCGTAGAAATACCCATTTTCGACATCACTTTCAAAATCCCGTCCGTAATCGCCTGAATATAGCGTGACTCCGCCTCATCCACCGTAAAGCCTTTAATACGGCCATCTTTAATCAAGTTCGCGAACACATCAATCGCCAAATATGGGAAAATCGCATCGGCGCCATAACCAATCAGCATCGCACAATGATGAACATCGCGAGCCTCAGCCGTTTTCACAATTAAGCTAACCTTTGTTCGTGTTCCTTTTCGTACCAAATGATGATGCAATCCACTCGTGATTAACAGCGCCGGAATCCCGATAAACGCATCATTCGTACCGTCATCCGTAATAACTAAAAGCTCAGCGCCAGCCTCAATTTTCGCATCCGCTTCTGCAAAAAGTGCTGCCAAAACTTCCGCCAAATTCTCTTTGTCCTCCGCTTTAAACAACGCATTAATAAACGCGGTCGGTTTTGCAAATTTTTTCTGTAACGCAATCGAAGCATACTGTTTCCGAGATAAAATCGGTGTTTCCAAACGAATTCGATTCGCATTTACAGCCGTCGGATTCAAAATATTGCCTTCATTTCCAAGCAACGTCATCGTCGAAATAACCGACTCTTCACGAAGCCCGTCAATTGGCGGATTTGTTACTTGCGCAAATAATTGTTTGAAATAGTTAAACAACAACTGCGGTCGGAAAGAAAGAACAGCTAGCGGCGCATCATAACCCATCGCGCCAGTCGGATCTTTTTTCTCCGTTACCATCGGAATCAAGATTTTGCTCAACTCGTCCTGCGTGTAGCCAAACGCTCGTTGCAGTTTGAAACAATCCTTCTTATTCAACGAAATGTACTCCAAACGGTCCTGATCCGTCAATGTCCCAATTTCCGTCATCTCTTGATCCAGCCATTCCCGATACGGTTTTTCCGTCGTCAATTCCGATTTAATCACATCATCCGAAATAATCTCGCCTTTTTCCAAATCGATTAAAAGCATCGTTCCCGCTCCAACCGTCACTTTGCGAATCACTTCCTCCGATTCCACAGGCACAACGCCCGTCTCCGAAGAATAAATAATCGTGTGATCCTTCGTTTCGTAATAGCGCGCTGGACGTAACCCATTTCTATCCAAAATTGTCCCAATCACGCGACCGTTCGTAAATGAAATCGATGTCGGTCCGTCCCATGGCTCCATCAAAGCACTATGATACTCATAAAATGCCCGTTTCGGATCCGTCATCGCTTTATTTTTATCCCAAGGTTCAGGAATCAGCATCATCGCCGCATGTGGCAACGACCGTCCCGTCTGCACTAAAAACTCCAGCGCATTATCAAGCGTCGCCGAGTCACTCCCGCTCTCGTCTACAACTGGCAACAGCTTCGCCAAGTCTTGCCCAAACAAAGGTGATTCTGCACGTTTTTCCCGCGCTTTCATCCAGTTCAAATTCCCGCGTTGCGTATTGATTTCGCCATTATGAATCAAATAACGATATGGATGCGCCCGTTCCCAACTCGGAAACGTATTCGTACTAAAACGTGAATGCACCAGCGCGTAAGCCGACGTATACGCAGGGTCCGCCAAGTCCAAATAATATTGATTGATTTGCTCCGGCGTCAACATCCCTTTAAAAATAACCGTCCGCGTCGACAAACTCGGCACATAAAACGTTTCCGTAATCCGCGCATCGCCTACCGCAAAACGCTCCACTTGTTTTCTAATAAGGTATAATTTTCGTTCAAACGCTTCCTCATCCAGCGCCTCATCTTTCGCCACGAAAAGCTGATACACAGCCGGTTCCGTTTTTTGCGCGCCTAGACCAACCTTCGTCACATCCGTCGGCAACTTGCGCCATCCCAAGAACGTTTGCCCTTCTTGTTCAATAAAACATTCCGTCGCCGCCTGCAAAATTTTACGTTGCTCCGTGTTTTGCGGGAAATTAAACATTCCCACTGCATAATGGTATTTTTCAGGTAACACAATATCGATTTCGACACAAGCATTGCGGAAGAAATCATCAGAAATTTCAAGAAGAATTCCCGCACCATCTCCTGTATCACCGCCAACTTCCCCACCGCGATGCTTCAGCTGACAAAGCATATGAATTCCTTGTTCGACAATTTTATGCGAAGAGCGCCCTTTAATATTCGCCACAAAACCAATACCACAAGCGTCATGTTCGTTTTTTGGATCATACAATCCATGTTTTTCAGGCATATTTGTCTGTTTCATCCTAATTCCTCCTCGGACCGCAAAACTCGTATTTTAAGATTTCAGATAATTTAAGTTATGATTATGTAGGCCGCTTCTTTATTAGTACCCAGTTTTTTCTAACTTATAACGTTTTGATGTAATGTCTATTCTAATACTTTTCATTTATCGAAACAATATATATAATAGAATAAAACAATCTCGTTTTGAGATAGATTGGAGATACGTTATGGAATTACGACAATTAAAATACTTTATTGAGGTCGCGCGCACAGAACATATGACACAAGCATCGGAGGAATTACACGTTGCGCAATCTGCCGTCAGTAGACAGATAACGAAATTAGAAGAAGAGCTGGGAATCAAGCTGTTTGACCGTATCGGCCGCAATATGCAACTAACAGCAGTAGGTGAGGATTTCTTAAAACAAGCCAAAATCGCACTAAACGAACTGCAAAAAGCGCAAGCCATCGTCGAAGAATATGCTGACCCAACAATTGGCGAAATCCGCGTCGGTTTACCAAACTCGATTGCAACGAAAGTATTACCAGCCGTCATCTCAGCGTTTCGTGAAAAATACCCGCGAATTACGTATCAGTTTATGGAAGGTTCGAATCGTGATTTAAAGCAAATGTTGATTGCTGGCGATTTAGACGTGACGTTTTTGTCCCCCGTTCCTGAGGAAAATGAGGAAATTATGCCGCATCGTTTTTTTGATGAGAAATTGAAATTGATTGTGCCGAGCGGGCATCGGTTAGCAAAGAAACATTCCGTAGCACTGAAAGACTTGGCGGAGGAGAAGTTTATTTTGTACCCGCAAGATTTTGATTTGTATCATTTGGTGGACGAATCTGCGCGAAGTAAGGGATTTTCGCCGGAGATTATTTTTCAAAGCCGCGATTTCCATACGATTCAGGGGTTAGTTGGGGCTGGGCTTGGCATTAGCATTTTGCCAGAGATGATTTTAGATGGGGCGATTTTTAAAGAGACTCGAAGCATTGCGTTGATGGATCAGGAATTACGGCGCTCGGTTGGGATTATCACGACAAAAAAACGAAACATGTCGCCATCGGAAACATTGTTTCGTGATTTTTTGTTGCTTTATTTTGAAGAAAATAATTAAGTTTTAGCGAGTCAGAATAACGCGATAATGCGTTGAATATTTTCTTGAAAAGCATGTTTGGAATCCGCTGGTTGTAGCCCCGTGCTCGCCAGTGTGATATATCCAATGACAACATTCAGAAAAAGTAACTCGTTCAAATGAGTCTTAGCCGGATCCTTCGTTAGCTCCCTCACCGATTTAAGCCCAAGTTCCCGCAAATTCACCAATACTTCGTTCACTATTTCTATATCCCCATATTCCGTCAAACCGCTTAATATATCTATCACATTGAAACGATCCATCGAGTCTGCCTCTACAAATTCAGAAAAACGCTTCGCAAAAATTACTAACGCCTCTTTCCCAGAATAATTCTCTAACTCTGCTTGGAGCGCATCTACTAAACTACCCAAATAATTGGCCAAAACACTGCTTTTAACATCCGCAATATTACTAACCCATCGATAGAGTGATTGTGGTTGTACAGCAAGTTCACGCGCTAATCCGTTATAGGTAAGTTCGCGAAATCCCTTTTGATAAGCGATTTCTAGCGCCTTTTCTAAAACTACTTCACGCGTCAATCCTCGACGTTTCATATTATTCTCCGCCCCCTAAAATACAATATGTTGACTAACTCATATCATGAGTGTATACTACGTTTATAAATCATTCAACTCATGGCATGAGTTTTTGACGTTGGTTTACAAAAAGTTTAGAAGGAGCGCTATATTATGGCAATTTTAACACGTGATGGAGCAAATTTATTTTATGAAACAGCTGGACAAGGACCTACTTTAATTTTAATCCCTGGAGCTAATGGAACTGGTGACATTTTTAAGCCTGCTAGCATGTTCTTGAAAGAGCATTTTACTGTCGTTACTTATGATCGTCGCGGTTTTGGTCAAAGCAAGTTAACCGAAGATATGCCACAGGAAGTGACTGATATACACAGTACATACCGCTTGAAGACAGATGCCGCTGATGTTGCAGCATTAGCACAAGCCGTAAGTGGTCAAGAACAGGTATTCATCATGGGATCATCATCAGGTTCTATTGTAGCCATGGAGACATTGCAAGATTTTCCTGAGATTGTGAAGCAAATAGCCTTCCATGAATCACCTATCAACACACTTTTGCCTGATGCGAAGAAATGGCAAGACATAAACGCTGAAATTGTGACTATTGCTTTAACAGAAAACTTTGCCCTTGGTATGGAAAAATTCGCGGCAGCTATGCGTACTGTAGAATTAGACCAAAAAATGATGTCCCGACCTGGCGTTGATTTAAGTGATATGGACAACCCTGAAGTGCAAGGTATGGATTATTGGTTCCGATATGAAATTCGCCAATATACTAGTCGTGAAATAGATTTTAATGCTTTCAAACAACACCGTAACAAAATCCGATTATTAAATGGTACCGATTCAAAAGGTTCGTTCCCTCAAGACGTTATGCATGGTATCAGTGATTATTTAGATTTACCTATTTACGATATTCCAGGTGCACATCTAGGCTACATTCAGAAACCTGAAGGCTTTACAACAACACTAATGGCGCTTTTCCGTTAAAAGGAGGTTTAGGTTTAACAAATGACTTACAAAAAAATTGATTTACATGCGCATTATCTTTCCCCTGGCTACAAACAATTTCTGCACGATTATTTTGACGACTTGGGCGATGGTGTCAAAACGCCAGCGTATGAAATTGAGACAACGCTAGATATTATGGCACAAACTAATATTGATTATTCCGTTATTTCGATTTCTTCTCCCCACCCTAATACCGGCGAAAAGGAAAGTACGATTGCCCTGATTCAAGAAGTGAACAGCTACGGCGCGCTTCAACAAGCAACCTACCCAGACAAGATTGGCTTTTTTGCATCGTTGCCTATTCCATACATCCAAGCAAGCTTAGAAACCATTGATACTGCGTTAGATGAGCAACATGCGATTGGCTTTACACTTCCGACAAACGCACATGGGGTCTATCTTGGTGATGCGAGGTTGGACGCGATTATGGCTAAGTTGAATGCACGATCTGCTATTGTTGCTATTCACCCTAACGAACCGTGGACACGTGACAAAAACGTTGCTGGAGAGATTCCAACACCGATTATGGAGTTCTTCTTTGATACAACACGCACAGTAATGAATATGCTTCAAAATGAAATCTTCACTCGCTACCCCAATATTCGTTTCATTATTCCGCATGGTGGCGCCGTTCTCTCGCTACTTGTTGAACGTGTTGGTTTAGCACAAGCGCTGAATCCTGCATTAACAGACGCGCAAGTGAACCTTAAGGATGTTATGAAAAATTTATATTTTGATGTGGCAGGATTTGTATTACCACAACAATTGCCGGCATTGATGGATTTTATAGATGTTGAGAAAATCGTGTATGCGTCTGATACGCCTTACACGCCAACGCCTGCAGTATTGAGCTTGGCTAAAGTGTTGGAAGACACGGATTTGTACTCTGCGGAGTTTAAACAAAAGCTGTTTTTTGAGAATGCGCAGAAGCTTTTACAGAATTCTTTATAAATCAAAAAGGAGCGAGGCAGTATGGTGAACTGCTTTGCTCCTTTTTATTGTCTATTTTTGTGGTATGCTACCAAACGATGTATTAGTTATCATTTCGACTTAATCTCCAAACTCGCAATAAACAACTCCAAGTCTTTCATCGCCGCCAGTACCATGTCCGCGGTAATCACGCCCGGCATCAAATGAATCGTCTCATCTGGTGCTGTTGCTCGTTCCGCGACGCGAACCAATGCTTCATCTGATAAATCAGAAAGCCCCATATCCTTCAAACTCGTTGGCAAGCCAAGCTCTGTATAAAACGGAACTAATTTGGCGATTTCGCCTTGCCTGTTTTCCAACATTAATTGCACAAAAACGCCGTACGCAACTTTGTTCCCGTGCAGCAAATGATGTGTCTCTGAAAGTACTGTCAACGCGTCATGAATCGAATGTGCACCCGAAGTTCGACCGTAATCATCGCCAAATCCGCCGACCATGCCGCCGACCATAATATTCGTCTCGACCACTTTTACAAACGCCTCACTCAGCGTTCCTTCACGCATGGACTGAAGCGCCGCAGCACTCGATTCCAGTAAAATATCCCGACAAAGTTTTGCAGTATATAATGATATATCAATCTCGACTGACCGTTCTTCGAGTTGCGAAATAATCACGTCTGCCTCATACCATTTCGCGAGCGTGTCGCCAATTCCAGCAATCATCAATTCCACTGGCGAATCTAAAATCACCTCAGGATCAACTAAGACAAGCCCGTTACTCCGCGCAAAAATGTCATATTGCAACATCTCGCCATGCGCGTCATACATCACACTAAGCGGTGTCCAAGCCGCACACGTCGCAGCAAGCGTTGGCAAAATAACGACCGCCAGTTCCAAATGTACCGCAATTGCTTTCGCTAAATCCGCGACTTTCCCGCCACCAACGCCAATAATCGCATCCACATTCGCCGCCGTCGCAAGTTCCGCAATCCGGTCCCGCTCCTCAAACGAACATTCCCCGCGATACTGCTCAAAAACAGCCACTACATCCGCAAGCTCAGGAAAAAACCGTCTTGCCTTCTCCCACGAAACACCGCCGTGCACAACGAGAACACGCGTCACATTCCGCCGCGCCAAATGCCCTTCCAAGTCATTCCAAGCTCCAATTTTACATTCAAATTCCTGCGGCGCACCGCGAACAATCAAGTTTTTTTCCATGTGCCGTCCAACCTCTCTTCCTAGTCTTTTGCAATGAGTAAATAATCATCTTTTTGCTGGAACGTAATAACGATTTCCGTACCAACACTTTCCTCAGACGAAATTTCAATCGTATGCCCCAGTTTCCCAGACATTTGCCGTGCAAGATACAGCCCCATTCCTGTTGCCTTCTTCTCCTGCCGACCAGTCCCACCAGTGAATCCCTGTTCAAACACACGCGGTAAATCCTCATCCTTAATTCCAATGCCATTATCACGAATATGTAACTCAATTTTGCTATTTTCCATACTAGACTCGCACCAAATCTTGATTTCGCCGCCTTGCTTCGTATATTTCAGCGCATTTGTCATCACTTGATCCAAAATAAAACCGAGCCACTTGCTATCACTGCGCACTTCCGCATCAAAATCCGCCAAATCAAGCTTCATCCGCTTCGAAATAAACAGCTTCGAATGCCGTTTCACACAATCTTTAATGACCGGACTAAGCGCCAACTCTTGAATAAAATAATCCTTCGCAAACGTGTCCAAACGTGAATAATAAAGCGCCTGCATCACAAGTCTATCGATCGATTCCAGCTCTTCTTCGACCTTTTTAAAAATAGTCGCTGGCTCATTCAAATCCGGATTATTAATCAACATTTTACTAGCCACAATCGGTGTTTTCACCTCATGCACCCAGTACAAAATAAAATCATGATACTCCTGCTGCTTATCTTGCAATTTGGCAATCTCACGCTGCTCCTCCAAATGCTTTTTGCGCATCAATTCATTGAAAAACGCCTGCTCACTCGTTCGCGGTTTTGGCAATAACTCTAAAATATTCTCCTCGATTTCCCCATCTACCAGCTCTTTCATCGCATTCCAATACGTGCGCTTAAACGAATAACCAAGAATCAAATAAGCCACCAAAAATAGCAACATAAACACATACAAATAAATAATATTGCCAAGCGTCAACTGACTGTTCGGATCAACCGCCAACAAAACACCAATAAAAAACATCACAATCACAAAAAACAACAAGAAAAAGCGTTTATCGCGTACATATCTCCACCAAGTCATGCTAAACCCCCACTTCAATAAAACCAAATCGGCTAAAATCAAACAAGCCTTGGTCTGTTAATTTCAACTGCGGAATCACTGGCAACGTCAAAAACGAAAGCGTCAAAAATGGATCAAAACCTTCTGCTGCGCTAATATCATGAAAAGCATGATTCAACAGTTCCAATCGCTTCTGAATCTGTTCATACGGCTCCACACTCAAAAGTCCAGCAATCGGTAGCGCCAAATCAGCGGCCACTTTACCATCATGAACAACAGCAATCCCGCCACCAAGTTCCGTAATATGACGAATCGCAAGCATAATATCCGCATCTGATGATCCAACCGCAACAATATTATGCGAATCATGCGCAACCGTCGTCGCAATCGCGCCATGCTGAATACCAAACCCCTTCACGATACCTACACCAACACAACCAGTTCCTTTATGCCGTTCCACGACCACCATTTTCAACTGATCGTTCTCCGTCGAAACCTGAAAAACTCCGTCGCGCGCTACAATCTGCTCCACCAAGTGCTCCGTAAACAAACTATTCGGCTGCATCCCAATAACATTCGCCTTCTCACTCGCCAATCGCAGCTCCAAATCCGCCAGCGTCAACGTATGACGAATCGCAGGAGACGCAAACGGCACTTCCGTCTTCTCAAACCGAGACTCCTCACGAATCCCGTCAGCAACGACCACTTGTCCGCGTTTCATCACTTTCGTAATCGTCACCGTCTCCAAGTCCCGCAAAAATAAAATATCCGCCTGATACCCCGCAGCAACCGCACCAATTCGCGGTAACTTGTGACACGTCGCCGCATTAATCGTCGCCATCTGAATCGCCGTCACAGGATCAATCCCATTAGCAATCGCCAACCGAACATTATAATTAATCGAGCCTTCCTCTAACAAATCATCAATCAACTTATCATCCGTACAAAAACAAAAACGATGACTATTTTTCGCTGTCACAGCAGGCAACGTTTGCAATAAATCACGACCTACCGTACCCTCACGCAACATGACAAACATCCCGGCACGCAACCGGTCCATCGCCTCATCTGCCGTCGTACTCTCATGATCCGTTCTAATACCGACCGCCAAATAGTTATTCAAATCCGCCTTGGAAAGCCCAGCACCATGCCCGTCAATTCGTCCACCGTGCTTTTCCGCGTCTACAATTTTTTGCAACATATCCGCGTGACCCGCCGCTACAGAAGGAAAATCCATCACCTCTGCAAGTCCAATCACTTTTTCATGTTGGTAAAGTGGGCGTAAATCACTCGCAGCAAGCGTCGCGCCATTATGTTCAAACGGCGTCGCAGGAACCGAAGAAGGTAGCATCACATACATATCAAGCGGTGACGTAGCCGCATCATCCAGCATAAACTCAATGCCTTTTGCACCCGCCACATTCGCAATCTCATGCGGATCCGTCACAATCGTCGTCACACCATTTGGCAATAACACCCGCGCAAACTCAGAAGGTGGCACCATCGCACTCTCCACATGCACATGCGCATCAATAAAGCCCGGCACAATAAACTGCCCATTCGCGTCAATCATCTCCGCTGCCTCATTAAATTCACCAATTCCAACAATATAACCACTCTTAATCGCAACGTCCCCGTCATAAATCTCACCCGAAAACACATTCACGATTCGGCCATTCTTAATCACAACATCCGCTGCAGCACGTAAATCACTCACCGCAACCCGCTCCTGTAACTGCTTTACCTTCCGCATCACTTTACCTCCTTAAATCACTGAAATCCTTCATCCATCAAATACGAATCCGCCGCTTCACGCGATGGGAAAATAGCTTCCAAATGATCATCCGCATAAATCGCCCACATCTTGTTCTCATAGCGCAAAATCAAGACCGTCCGATACGCATCACGAAACGCTTCCTCATAGCCTTCCTCAAACTCATCACCATCCGTACTCAAAAACGAAATCGAACCAGATAGCAACTCCTTAAGCTCAGCTTCCGTTGCCTCACGCACATTCACAAAACCATTCTTATCCGCATCATCCAAAAACGGTGCATAAATAAACGCATTGCCGTTTGGATGCAAATGATTCACTGCAATTTTCTTCTCACGTACACTAGCAGGAAAATGATAATTAATCCGCCCCATCGAAACGGGATGTGCCTCTAATTCTGTATATTGGTCAAAAATATTCTTTTTCTCTTCAAAGGAAAGCATTCCTTCGTCACATCCTTTTTCAATTTTTATGTTCATCGTTCTATTATACACTAAAATCACCAATCCAACGTATAAAAATAAAACAACGATTCCCAGTCGAAAACCCTGAAAATCATTGTTTTTCTGTCATTTATTAGAGACATAGTGCGCGATTAATTTCGGCAACCAGTCGTGCAAATCTTGAAACACAAAACCTGCCGCCCTCGCTTTCGAATTATCAAGATAATACGTTTTTTCAATCCCGAAAGGCGAATCGTCATTGTCTTCGGTCACTTCTTCCACAAGCGCCGTCTTACCTGTCGCCTCTTGAATCAATCGCATGAGCGCATCCAAACGATACACCGAATCACTCGCCGCATTCACCGGTCCAGTCAAATCCGACTTCGTACCAATCCACTCCAGAAATTCCGCCGCTTCATCCGAAGAAATAAAGCCAATTTCCGCTTCTTCATTTGGCATCCCAATTTCCTCTTTTGCCAACACATGATCCACATGAAACTCCAAACGTCCCGTATAATCATCCGTGCCTAACACAATCGGAAACCTCACTGCCGCAACGGGAAATCCGGCCTTTTGGAAAAATACCGCTTCCGCCAAACGTTTACCTTCCCCGTAATCGAAATCCTCACGAGAACCCGTCACAATCTCATAATAAAACGGGTCAAAATCAGTTTCCACTAAAGCCCGGTCACGCGCACTATACACCGATAACGACGACGTGTACACATATTTCTCAACCTTATCTTGAAAAGCCGCAATCGCATAAAGCGCATCCTGTGGTGAAAAACAAATATTGTCATACACCACATCCCATTTTTCCTGCGCCAAGCAAAACAAATTCTCACGCGATTCCCGATTCATCACAACCCGCTTCACCGAATCGCCAAAATCATCCTCCGTCTTGCCCCGCGTCGCAATCGTCACATCATGCCCAGCCGCAACTAACCGCATCACTAATTTCTTACCAAAAAATCGTGTTCCTCCAAAAACTAAAACTTTCAAATGAAGCACCCCCTTATTCGATCATGTAGCCCTGTCCTTTTTTCGTCTTAATAAAGTCCGCAAGACCAATCTCTGTCAATTTTTTACGAATCCGAACCACGTTCACCGTCAATGTATTATCATCCACAAAGCTCTCATCTTCCCAAAGCACGCGCATAATTTCATCCCGACTCACGATATGTCCTTTTTGCTTCAATAACTCATACAAAATCAAGAATTCATTTTTTGTAAGTTCGACTTTCTCATCTAAATAAGTCAGCGTATTGGTATCGATATGCAAGAACACATTGTTATGCTCCATCACATTCGGCTCTTCCAGCTCCACATACGAATACGTACGGCGAATCAACGCATTAATCCGCGCCATCAGCACATCCAAATCCACCGGCTTCTCAATATAATAATCCGCGCCCATGTTCATGCCCATAATCTGATCCATCCGCGAATCACGCGACGACAAGAAAATAATCGGCACATTCGACACCTCACGAATCTGATTACACCAATAAAACCCATCAAAATACGGCAGATTCACATCTAAAATCACCAATTGTGGCTCATTTTCCAAAAACTCATTTAAAATATTATTATAATCCGCCACAACCGCGACCTCAAAGCCCCATTTGGACAAATGCTTCTGAATCGTATCACGAATAACGATATCATCTTCTACTATATATACTTTAACCATCGTCATACCTCCTTCGCCCTTCTCATTGTACAGAAAATTACACCAGCATTCAATGATTAATCGTCGCCCGTCGAAACCATTCGCGTATACGTATCCACACAAACAAAATAATAAACAATGAAAAACAGCGTATAAATCGTCGTACTCACCATCACAGGCCCAGTCACACTAAACAATAAGTTCGTCGAAAAACCAATCATCGCCGCAACACTATGCGAAATCCCCAAAACAAGCGGAATCAAAAACACTGGGAAAACTTGCTTCGCGACCACTTTCCGAATTTCCTTCTGACTCATACCAAGTTTCTGCAACACTTCAAAACGCGGCTTCTCATCCACGGCCTCTGTCACTTGCTTGAAATAAATAATACTCCCCGTCGCTGCAAAAAACACGATTCCCATAAACATCCCGATATATAGCAACACACCGACAAGCGTACTCATCATATGATAATTCGAATAAAAGCTAGATATGTTTTCATTCCACCAAAACGTGTCGCCACCAAAAATCTTTAAAATTTTCTGATCCAGCAGTTCCGTTTTATCCTGATTTGTTACTTGGAAAATATCAATATGCTTCGGCATCGCCTTCTTAGCAATGGCGTTATACACATTATCATTCACTACTAGCACCGAATGCACCGTATCCACATTAAAAACGGTATGATTATACACATTCTTAATTTTCATACGATATATTTGCTCAACACCATCGAACTGCATATCATACGGTTTACCTACCCACTCATCACGCCTTTTCGAATTCTCAAACTTGCCAGCAGGACTTAAATAAACAGATTCATTATCTGCTAAATAATCGATTGACTCCAAATTATCATTCAATTTTAGCGCTAATCGATTATAATCCGACATCGACATTATCGAAAAAGAAGTCATTCGACGATAAATATCAGCCCGATCCTCCTTCGACTGATGAATCACTTTTGCAATATAAACATCGGCCTGCTCGTGATAAATAAGAGAATGCGTCTTACTCTCATCAATCGCCTCATAAATCTCCCTGCGCTCCGTCTGTGTCGTCCAAGTCGTTTGATAACTATTCGGATTTGACGCACCAGCAAAAGAAATAATATTCGTATAAACAGAACTAAGCGCCCCAATAATCGTCAGCGTCGTCGCACTAAGCACCGCAATCATCGTAAGCGTCCCCGCCGTCTTCTTCAAGCGATATCGAAGCCACGTCACCGTTAAAATATTAGTCCCCCGATAAAAGAAGCTTTTCCGTTTAAACAACCGGTACACCACATACGGAAAGAAAAACCGCAACAGCAACCAAGTCCCCAAAATCACACTAATCAAAATAAATAATAACTCATAAAAAAACCAATCTTCGTTCCAAAAAACCGATTCTTCCACAGGTCGCATCGCCAAAAAGTAGCCCATACCGATGAACAAAAGCCCTAAAATCGACATCGTAAGCGAGCCCTTCGGCGGATTTTTTTCACGAACATCAGCCTTAAATAACTCCACCATACTGTGCCTAAACACAATCCAGTACCCATTCAACGACGTTACAACTAAAATAATACCAAACACAAGAAACGTCGAAACGACCGCAGAAAACGAAAGCGTAAACCCACTATGAATCGACAATCCCATAATCCGAAACAGCAACATCGAGAAAAATTTGGAAAAGAAAACACCAATCAAAATACCCGACACAACCGCAACCAAATGCAACATCAAGTTTTCATAAAAAATAATGCGCCCAATCTGCCCCTTACGCAAACCGAGTAAAGCATACAAACCAAATTCCCGCTTCCGTCGCCGCGTAAAATAATTACTCGAATAAAAAACAAAGAATCCCACAAAGAAAATAAGTACAAACGCAGCAGCCATAAAGACCCCTTGCCCACCAAGCTCCCATTTCTTAAAAATAATACCAATACTTCGATTATAAGCCAGCGACACAAACGTAAAATAAATCAGCACACTCAAAACTAGCGACCCTAAATACATCGCGAACTGTCCAAAATTTTTCCGCATGTTCGTAAAAGCAATCTTAAATAGTGTCATCCAAGCCACCGCCTAACATCGCCAGCACATCTAAAATTTTCTGAAAAAACACTTTTCGAGTTGCCGTTCCACGATAAATTTCCGTAAAAATCTCGCCGTCCTTAATAAACAAAATCCGTTCACAAAAACTCGCCGCAAACGCATCATGCGTCACCATCATAATCGTCGCATGCCGTTCCTGTTGCGCCTGTACCAAGCTTTCCAAAAGGTTCGTTGCAGCCTTCGAATCAAGCGCCCCCGTCGGTTCATCCGCAAAAATCAGCGCCGGATTCGTCACCATCGCCCGACTCACAGCCGTGCGTTGCTTTTGCCCGCCAGAGACCTGGCTCGGAAACTTATTCGCCATATCCAAAATTCCGAACTGCCGCATCACATCTTGCACTCGTTGCTCCACTTCCGCCGGTTTTACATTAGAAAGCGACAACGGTAACGCGATATTATCCTGAATCGTCATCGTATCCAACAAATTATAATCCTGAAAAATAAAGCCTAGCTTATCCCGTCTAAAAACAGCCATTTCCTTCGCGCGCATCGTATCAAAGGCTTTCCCTTCAATCACAATACTTCCCGAAGTCGCTTTATCAATCGTTGAGAGTACATTTAATAATGTCGATTTTCCAGCACCACTAGGCCCCATCACACCGACAAACTCTCCCTTATGTACTTCCAAACTTACACTATTTAGCGCAGGGAATAGCGTACTTTTTGTACCATATACTTTTCTCACATTTTTTGCCTTCAAAATCACACTCATCTCTTTACCTCCACGCCATTTCTTACTATGAACTTATTGTACACTAAAAAGGAAACGATGCCCACCTGACCTTAAGATGTAGATATAAAAATAGCTGGCCTAGAACTCAACGAATCACTGAATTCTAAACCAACTACGGTATCTTCTATTTCATTTTCACATGAAGCGTTACATCCACATTTCCACGTGTTGCCTTCGAGTACGGACACATCTCGTGCGCCAAATCAACTAACTTTTGCGCTTCTTCAAGACTTGCATCCGCCACTTCCGCCGTAATCGCGATACTTAACTGGTAACCACCAAGCGCGTCATCCTCGTTCATCGACACAGCCACCGTAATGGCCGCCTTCGCATCCGATTTCGCCTTACGAGCAACCGACTGAAACGCACTACCAAAACAACCCGCATACCCTAAAGCAAAAAGTTCTTCCGGATTCGTTCCCGTTCCGCCTTCTCCATGAAATGATTTCGGCCGACTCAACTTAAACGATAAATCCGTATCATTCGAACTCACCGTACCAGTCCGGCCACCAACACCTGTTGCACTTGTCGTAAACAATGTTTTACCCATCAAAAACGACCTCCTTCACATACTTTCTAAGTTCCCTAAAAAGTAGCTAAAAAAACATCATTCCTCCGTCTTATAACGATCCATACATTCCAAAAGCAACATTTCCAAATCGGGTAACGGTAAATTCACGTCTGCCGCAACGATATCCCAAGCCATTTCACGTTTATCCTTAATCTTCGTATATACAAGCATCTTGCCTTGCGAGAAAAGCTTAAACTTCGGCGTCGAAATCTTCACTTCCGCCACATGATCCCAAGCCTGAAAATCCCCACGATACGCCATGCCCTCCGTCGAAAGCTCCAACGTTGGCGACAAATTAAGCAAACGAAATAACGGCCGCAATACAATAAAACCAATAAAGATCAGCAAAATCAACTTCTCCGTCCCATTCACCGCTTTTATATGATCAAAAACCACGTACAACAATATGCCAACTGCAATCCACAGCAAACTACTCGAAATAACTAGCGTATGATTCACCTTAAACTGTGCCTTTTCCCCATTCTCCATCTTATCTACAAAATTCTCTGACAATGCACTAACCTCATTTTCTTAGATTTATCTTTATTGTACCCCGAAAAAACCAAGAAAGATAGAGGCAATATCGACAAATCCCTCTCTTCTAAGGTACAATATACTACATTGGAAGGTGGTTAAAAAATGGCAACAGATAACTTTTACGAAACAAAAAACGGGCGGACATCGTTCTTCGATGGCGGATTGCTCCAATTTATCGGATGGACAATTCTAGGTATACTAGTAACTGTATTCACACTGGGCATCTGCTACCCTTGGGCGCTCACAATGATTTACGGTTGGAAAATCAATCACACGGTCATCGAAGGCCGACGCATGCGCTTTAGCGGCTCCGCATTCGGACTATTCGGCAATTGGATTAAATGGCTACTCCTCATTATCATCACACTAGGCATCTATTCCTTCTGGGTTTTCATTAAACTAGAAGACTGGAAAGCGAAAAACACAAGCTTCGTCAATTAACTAAAAACAAATCGGCGACAAACTCCCAGAATGCGGGTGCTTGTCGCCGATTTGTTTGAAGCTATTCTTTTACGACAAAACCGGTTCTGTCAACTCTTGTAATAAAACTTCGGGGTTCGTGTCAATCAACTGCAACAAGCGGGTCGCGGAACCGTTTGGGTTATTCCGACCACTTTCCCACGCTTCTACTGTTTTTGTAGAAATGCCTAGTAACTCTGCAAAAGCGCTTTGTGTTAATTCAATCTTTTGGCGAAAACCTTTGATTTCAGCTGCTGTATATTTCGGCAACTCGGTAATGACGATTTTTTTAGTGCGGGCTTTCTTTGTGTTATTGGCGTGCGCAACGGCTTGTTTCAGACCGCGTTCCAAGGAATCAAATAGTTCGGACATGTTTACCACTCCTTATTCATATATAGTTGCTTTAACTGAACGACAAACTTACCAAGATAGCGGAGTTCTTCATCGGTGAGATTATCCGCCTCTCGTTTATTGATCAGCGTAATCATCACAACGATATTATAGCTTTCAATGTCCACATAAAAGATTCTAAATCCGCCACTCTTTCCGCTTTTAAGACGTATTGGTGCGTAACGCAACTTTCTGAGGCCATTCGCAAATTGTAGTACAGTGCCTTTCTTAGGGTCTGATAGTAGTAGCTGCTCGATATGGAAGTAATCTCTGCTTGTAAAACCGTGTTTCTGCGCACTTCTATCAAATTCATCAACATAAATAAATTCTCTGGTTAGCTCAAACTTCATGTCTTTTCTCTCCTTCATTTTACCCTACTCAATAGGGTTTGTCAATCCCCCCAAAAAAATTTTATCCTCCTGTACTACCACGTCGTTGTCCTTATGTTACATCTGGCATCTCTTACACCAAAAATCTGGCAACACGGATACATAAGTTTTGTCAAAGGTCATCAAGTCATACAACATTTTGTCGTAATAACCAAATTCATCTTCGCGTCCTAAAGCATCATTCACGGCTTTCATTCGCCCTAGCGCATCATGTGCCATATCTTTTAACTCAGGGATAATATATCCCGTAATCTTGATTTGTCCAAATGCCGTCGCTAGTACAACTTGGTCGGACATCCAAACATCTCTTTCGTGCTCTGCTATTAGTTTCGCAAGCGAGCCTTCGTCCATATCTTTCGGTGGATAATAAGTAAGCTCCCACTGATCCTCCATCACATGCCTTGGAAAATCAGATAAACTAACCCCCTCCACTTCCTTGTCTTGGAAAAAGTCCTCTAACTCTGCCAACACATCTGCACCTTCATCACTGCCAAACGGAGCTTGCTCATCCGAACAATCGAAATAAAAATCCGATTTAAAATGTGCCACAAAATGCGGATGACTCGTTTTGCGATCTGGACCAACTTCCTCATCATCAAAATACATGTTAATTGCCATTTCTGTTACCTCCTCATTTGTGATTTACTGTACAAAGCTATTTTACCAAATCTAGCATCAAAAGTCCTCTCACATTGAAAAAAGCGGCAGATTATTGTAAGATGAAAACAGTTTTCAAAACGAAAAGAGGGGAACTTATGGTTAAGCTATTGCTTATCATTCCATTTTTATTTCTATTAGCCGGAATACCGTTTGCCAATAAGATTCATCCGATGGTTCTTGGTATGCCGTTTAGTTTATTCTGGATTGCAGCAGGCATTCTTTTATCCACAGCCACACTCGCTGTTGTTTACCATTTTGATCGTCAGAATAAGGGGGAAGAACAATGATTGCACTTATAATTTTAACGGCCTTCTTCCTGCTCACGATTGCTATTGGTATTCGCGCTCGTCAAAAACAAAAAATGAACCTTGAAAATTGGGCAGTTGGCGGTCGGAGTTTTAACACGGTTTTTGTTTTTTTACTAACCGCTGGAGAAGTGTATACGACATTTTCTTTTCTTGGTGGTAGCGGCTGGGCTTATTCCAAAGGTATCTCAGCGGTTTATGTGATGGTTTACATCGCGTTGTCTTACGTCACGTCTTATTTCCTACTACCACTTATTTGGAAATACGCGCACGAACATCGCCTTGTCTCCCAGTCCGATTTCTTTGCTAAAAAATATGACAGTAATCTGCTCGGCGTCGTTGTTGCCCTCGTTGGCGTGATTGCCATTATCCCGATTGTCGTCATCCAACTAAAAGGCCTTGGCATTATCGTTTCGCTCACATCCTATGGCGCTATCCCGATGAAAACGGCCGTCGTTGTTGGAACGATTGCCATCATTATTTATTCCGTCATTTCAGGTATTCGCGGCATTGCGTGGATCGCCGTTCTTAAAGACTTCATGATTTTGGCCGTCATTGTTTTCATGGGTATTTACATCCCGATTCATTATTACGGTGGCATTGGCCCGATGTTTGAACAAATCGAAGCCGTGAAGCCTGAACTACTCACATTTCCACATACGACATATACCGTGACTTGGTTTATTTCTACCGTCTTGTTTTATGTACTCGGATTCTACATGTGGCCGCAAGTTTTTGCATCGACGTTTACTGCTAAAAATGCACGAACCTTCCGGAAAAACGCGATTATAAGCCCAATTTATACATTAATGCTCTTATTTGTTATTTTTATCGGGCTTGCAGCAGTTTTACAAATCCCGGGATTAGAAGGTGATGAAAGCGATCTTGCGTTGCTGCAACTCGCGATTCAAACATTTGACCCGTGGTTCGTCGGAATCATTGGCGCCGCAGGAATGCTAACCGCTCTTGTTCCTGGCTCGATGCTACTCATGAGTGCCTCCACATTGCTCACGAAAAACATCATTTACAGCTACAAACCAAACACACCCGATCCAAAAATTGCCCGCCTTTCAAAATTTCTACTACCGGTTCTAGCGATTATTTCTTGTCTTTTCGTTTTTCAAGGCGGAAACGCACTGGCAGCCATCTTGCAAGTCGGCTATAGTTTGATTGTGCAACTTTGCCCTTCGTTATTTGCCAGTTTAATGAAACGCAATCCGGTAACTAAACAAGGCGCCCTAGCCGGGATTATCGTTGGTATTCTGATTACGATTTTCATTAGCAATTACAGCATGACTCTCGCAACCATTCTTCCTGGCGTACCGACAGCCATTAGCGATATCAACATCGGTTTCTTACCGCTAGCAGCCAATGTTATCGTAACAATTATCGTCAGTCTACTCACACAAAAGAAACCTCGGACAGCGCTGTAAAAGCCAATGTCCGAGGTTTTTTTAATCCATATTTATCGTTGTATTGCGCTTAGTCAGGCGAAGTATAATGTAATACACGACCCCAACTGCAAGCCACGAAATACCGATAATTTTTGCCAAAATGTCTAAGTTAATCATGACATACAGAATAATCAGGAAGCCAATGATTGGCACGACAAGATGGAGCAAATAGTTTTTCGATTTCATTTTGATGATGTAATGATAGACAACGGAAACGTGAATCACTAGAAACGCTGTCAACGCGCCACAGTTTACGATGGATGAAAGAATTCCGATATCATTAACAAAAACCAAGCCAACAACAAGTGATACGATACCGACCATCAATGTGCTTAAGTATGGTGTTTGGTAACGCGGATGCACTTTTGCGAGGAACTTCGGTAAGTTCTGATCGCGCGCCATTCCGAACAAAATCCGTGAAATAGCGGCTTGAGCAGCCAGCGCATTGGCAAAACCCCACGAGAGAATCGTTGCGATAATTGTCGTGTTTTTCAAGAATGGACCGCCAGCTTCACCTGCAATTTGGTAAAAAGCCGTGTCAATATTGTCAAAATTGAGATAATCCGGATGAATCAACGCCGCAATGTACGTCTGAATGATGAACAAGAATCCAACCAACATCAGCGCCCACAAAATCGCTTTTCCGACCGTCTTATTTCCGCCTTTTGTTTCCTCCGCTAGCGTACTAATTCCATCAAAACCTAGGAAACTCAGCACGGCCACAGAAACCGCAGTCATCACGAACGGCAAGTTGAAGTCAGCAGCATTATAAATAGGTTTGATTGTCACGCCATCACCAGCACCATTCGAAATCGCAACAACACCAACCGCGATAAAAATGGCTAGGACAATTAATTCACCGACAAGAAACACGATATTCGCGCGCGCCGTAAATGCAATCCCCCGAATATTAATCCAACTGTTCACTAAAATAAAGATAACAAGCCAAATCCAAACTGGCACATCAGGCACAATCGCTTTTAACGAGTTCGCCGATACGACATAAAGTACGGCTGGTACAAAGACATAATCCAGCAAAATCATCCAACCAGCTAAAAATCCGACTGTTTTATTAATCCCTCGTTGAGCATAGGCGTAAACAGATCCCGCGATTGGGAAAGCCCGTGACATCGAGCCATAACTGAGCGCCGTAAATAACATCGCGACCATACCAATCATGTATGTAAGTACGATCATCCCTTTCGATGCGGTTACTACTTCTCCATAAATCCCGAACGGGGCAATCGGTACCATAAAAATAAGTCCGTATATGACTAAATCTTTTAACGTTAATGTTCTTTTTAATTCTTGCTTGTAGCCAAACGACTCCAAACTCCCTTTTTCTGGTTGTGCCATATTAGTTCAGCTCCTCTGCGCTCCATTTTGTAAGATAGGCAAGTGGTAATTCCATCCGTGCCGTTTTATTGGGATCAACAATTTGACATACTCGCAAATTTCCCGCCAGTGACAGTAAATGAATCGCTTCCCCTTTCGTTAATTCCGTATAGCTTTCCACGAAATGAACCATTTGCTTCGTCGCCATAATATTTGCCGTGTCGATCGTTTTTGCCGAGGCAATCGTACTTAACTTACCGTCGCGCAATAAGAACGGTGTCGGCCAATCTCTATTTTTGAAAACTTTAATAGTAACCGTTATATCACAAGGTACTTCAGCGCCACAAACGGAAACTTCGCCGTCTCCCATTGCAGCATGACAATCACCCATCGCAAGTAACGCCCCCGCCACATTTACAGGCAGAAATAAAGTCGTTCCTTCGCCAATTTCCTTACAGTCCATATTCCCACCATGCGCATCTGGCGTTCCACAAGAAACTGCCTCTCCCGCAGGCGCTGTTCCGATAACACCAATCATTTTATTCAACGGCAAGTCTATGTTTTCTGAAAATTTAACAACTCCGTTTTCAATTGGGAGACGACGAATTGTATTTTCTGTCAACTCATCACCCATCACACCAGAATCGGGGCCTGTAAATAATGTCGCCGTATCGCCAATTTCTAGTTTTTCAATCGTCACGGCTAAAATATCGCCAACTTCTGCGCCTTCCACATAAACGGGGCCTGTCGCAGGATTAATGCGGTTCCAATCTAGCTTTTCAAACGCATCGTATGCATCTGTCAACTGATCTTCAAAGCAATCGTACGCCTCAAAAACTAAGCGGTCTCCGTCTTTTGCTGTTGCAACGGGACGATTGTTTTTGTCCATCGCGTAAATCGGTGAGCCTTTTTTAATTATTTGTACCATGATGTTTCACCCTTTCTGTTTTATTGCATTTATCTTATAGCTAAATCGGGCGTTTGTCAATGCAGATTTTAGACAATTTCGAATGATGACACTAAATAAAAACTAGACATGGATTTACTTTCATCCACGCCTAGCCTGTTCATTTATACGGAAACATTTTCAAGTAGTTCTAGAATTGGTG
The DNA here is from genome assembly GCF_000766865.1 of Listeria booriae. GTDB lineage: Bacteria > Bacillota > Bacilli > Lactobacillales > Listeriaceae > Listeria_A > Listeria_A booriae. The sequence goes on along the minus strand of NZ_JNFA01000003.1, from coordinate 42,735 downwards.
TGTACGCCTGCCCTTGATCTCTGGCAACAGCTTCCACGGTAATTTGTTTTTGATACGTGTTTATGCCTGTTAAGATTGTCGGATTCGCGAGTGCTGCCTTTGTGATTCCTTGTTTAGCAATTTGCGCGGCATACGGAATGGTCACGTTTGTTAGCGCCATCGTGGAAGTTCGTGGCACCGCACCTGGCATGTTCGCAACCGCATAATGTACTACGCGGAACTTCGTGTAAACTGGATCATCATGCGTCGTCACCTTATCTGTCGTTGCAAAAATACCACCTTGATCCACTGCGATATCTACAAGTACCGCGCCTGGTTTCATCGATTGAACCATCGCTTCTGTCACTAGTTTTGGCGCCTTCGCACCTGGAATCAGCACCGCACCAATTACTAAATCTGCATTTTGTACAACTTCAGCAATCGTGTACGGAGAAGAAACCAACGTTTGAATCGCATTGCCAAAAATATCGTCCAATTGTGCTAATCGCTTCGCACTAATGTCTAAAATCGTTACACTGGCACCAAGTCCAATCGCAATTTTCGCCGCGTTCGCACCAGCAACACCGCCGCCAATAATCACGACTTTACCGCGTTCCACACCAGGCACACCCGATAATAAAATACCCTTCCCAGATCTCGGCTTCTCCAAAAACTGCGCGCCCACTTGTGCTGCCATCCGACCCGCAACCTCACTCATCGGTGTCAAAAGCGGCAACGAGCCGTCCGCGCCAACCATTGTCTCATACGCCACAGCCGTCACACCTTTTTCAAGCAATGCGTCGGTTAAAGCAGGTTCTGCCGCCAAATGTAAATACGTAAATAAAATCAGACCTTCACGAAAATACATAAATTCCTCGGCTAGCGGTTCCTTGACTTTCATCACCATATCCGCCTGCCAAACTTGCGCCACATCGCGCTCCATCAACGCTCCAGCCGCCACATATTCTTCATCCAGAAAACTTGAACCAAGCCCGGCCCCGGCTTCCACAACAACTTCATGACCTTGTTTTACCAAGTTAAAAACACCAGCCGGCGTAATCGCTACTCGATTTTCATTATTTTTAATTTCTTTTGGAATCCCGATTCGCATAACCCATTCCTCCTCTCCAAATTAGACAACTAGCGACCGTTCATGGCTCATTTTTTCATAAGCTTTCGTTTCGACAATTTCTGCTAAAATGTCAATTAAGTTGTAGACTTCCTCATACGAAATGTAGAGGGCAACAGGCGCCAACCGAATCACATTTGGTTCACGGAAATCCGGAATCACATGGTTTTCTTTCAATGCCTTACAAATACGATAAGCCTCTTCATGTTCCAAGCAGACATGGCCGCCGCGCTTACTATCTTCCCGCGGGTTCCCAATCGAATAACCGTACTGGCTCAACTTCTCCTCAATTAAATACATCAAATACGCCGTAATATCCAATGATTTCGCGCGAATCTGCTCCATCCCCGCCTCTTCATATATATTCAAAATACCTTCCATCGGTGCCATCGAAAACAGCGGCTGCGTTCCCGTTTGCCAGCCATGCGCTGTCGGATCTTTATCAAACTCATGTCGCAACTGAAACTGCGTCTCATTCTTATTCCCGAACCAACCCGTAAGCCCCGGCTCCTTATCAAAATGACGCGAATTCATATAGAAACCAGCAATCGCACCAGGCCCCGCCGACAAATACTTATAACTACACCAAACCGCAAAATCCGGATCAATCGCAGCGAAATCATGCGGAACAGAACCAATCGAGTGACACAAATCCCAGCCAATAATAATGCCCCGCTTATGCGCCTCCGCCGTCACACGTTCCATATCAAGCAACTGCGCACTGCGATACAAAACAGCTGGCAAGAAACAAATCAAAACATCATCCGTCATTGCCTCAATAATCGCATCCTCATCAATCAAACGCCCATCAGCACTTTTCACAACTTTCACCGCATCTTTTGGGTCATAGCCTTTTAGCTTCACTTGCGAATCAATCGCATACCGATCCGTCGGGAAATTCAAATCATCCACCAAAATTTTATAGCGCTCCTTCGTTGGATGATAAAACGTACTAATCCCTTTATGAATGTTCACCGTCGTGTTCGTCATAATAGTAACCTCGTCCGCCTTTGCCCCAATCAATTTCGCCACACGGTCCCCAAGAAAATTTTGATATAAAAAGTACTTGCTGTTTTCTACTTCCCAAATATTAATCCCGTGTTTTTCCCATAGATCAATGACATGATATAGCGATTCTTTCGCGTCTTTAGAAGCCATCCCAAGCGAATTTCCGTCCATATAAAGCTCGCCAGGTTGAATACAAAAACGTTTCCGCATCCCAAAAAGCACGTCCTCCTCGTCTTTTTTTCTAGCAAATGCAATACCATCTTCAAAATGTCTCATTCTTATTCTTCCCCCTTCATTACTTGCTGGCCTACTCGCGCTGGCTGCTTCATCAGCAACAATACAAAAATCGATACTGTCCCAACGCCCGCAACGATGGAAAGCATATTCATCCCCATTTGCCAACCCGATTTTTCAATAATTTTTAAAACGAACGGCGCTCCTACAACAATTCCGATATAGTAAATCATGTTAATAAAAGAAACGCTATAACCAATTAATTCCTTACGTTTCACAAACCGCGAAGCCATAATCATAATGATGCACGAAACAAGCCCGACACTTCCAGATAAAACGAAGAGTTGCACCACATACAAAGCACTGCTTAAATACGTCGCGGCAACACATGAAAACGTCAACATAATATAGGCGACAAACGTTAACAACTCTGGCTTCCCAGTTCGATCCACCAAATATCCCGCAACAACCCCAAACGGAATCCCAAAAAGCCCAAACAAACTCGCATAAAAATTCGCGCTCTCTGTAGATAATCCATAAAAATCAGTAAACAACTGCGGATAAATCGTGATGAAAGTAAACAAGACAAATGCCATACAGCCTTGCGCCAATGCGAGTAACCATGTCCGTCCATTTCGCAGTGCCTCCAAAAGCGATACATTTTTCGCCTTGCGCTCTGAAACACTTTCCTTCGGCGGTCCATCCAGCAATACTTGAAACAACACAGCCGCAACAAGTGCAATTACCGCCAAAATCCACCAAACACTTCTTAGCCCTAATTGCTCGACAATCGGCAACGTCACATTCATGCCAATCAACGACCCCACCGCCGAAAAAATACCAAACGTCCCAATCGGCGTCCCCGCTTTTTCTTCCGGAAACCAGTAATTAATCAGCACAATCCCGACCATAATAATCATCGAAAACGCAATACCTTCCACAGCCCGACTAATTAACAGCCCAGTAAAATTAGACGTCAGCGCTCCCATCACATTTCCAAGCGCCAAGCAACACATCAGCAACACCGCCAACTGCTTAGCACCAAACTTAGTCAACAAAGTCGCCCCAGGAATCGCTAGAAAAATCCCCGAAATCGTGAAAATCGACATCAACCAAGATATGTCCGAAATCGGCATCCCCGTCTCCGCCGCTAGTTGCTTCATAACCGGCACGACTTTCAGCTGACTCAGTGAAACCGCAACAGCCCCAACATACAAAACAGCAAACTTGCTCCACCTGTTTTTTAGCATAAGTGTCCCCTTTTCTCATCTTCAAAATCACAACGTAAGCGTTATCATTATTTTATTCACACCGGCCAGTGTATTTCGCGTCATCTTAAGACACCTCTATTATAGACTCCCGTTCCAAAAACTGTACATACAAATATGAAGCGTTTTCATGAATATGTATAACAAATCGAAAGAATATCCCCCTATATTTCACAAATTGTAGGTCGTATTTTCAAAAACCGCCCAAAAACATTGATACCACAGTATTTATTTAAATTCAAACCCCATCAAGTATGTGAAATAATTTCATAATCCCTAAAAAAAGAATAGAAAAAGTCAAGATATTCCTATATAATAAAAGAACCACATCTCATAAAAAGGAGGAACTACCAATGGATCAAATCGATCGCCAATTACTCAAGCTACTTCACGAAAACGCTCGCATATCTATTGTCGAACTCTCACAAAAAGTATGTCTCAGCCGTCCAAGCGTGAAAGAACGCATCGATAAGCTCGCCGAACAAGGTATCATTAAGAATTTCACAATTTTGCCATCCTATCAAAAAATGGGCCACCAAATCTCCTTTTTCAGTGAAATTAGTAATATCAAATGGCCTGCCCCACAAATCGAAGCCGAACTACAAAAATACCCCAACATCACCGACATTCACATTGTCCTCGGCAAATCCAACTACCTTGTCAAAGCATCCGTCAAAGATACGAACGAAATGAAACTCCTAATTGCCGAATGGATGACTTTTTCTGATGTCACAAGCACGATGATCCTAGAAACGACGCTTGAAAATCGATTTATTGAAGAGTAAAAAACGCTCTACATAAAGATGCACAGCGTCGTATTTTTTGCGTCCTATACAGCTAATCCAAAATTATTTCCGCCTGCTTCTTCCAGTCAAAAACAATCGCGTATGGATTACTTCGATTGAACTTCCTCATCGCCCGATTTAGCATTATCTCAGGATGATTGAGACACGTCATATATTTCGTATTTTGTTCAAAATTTTGCCCTGCCGCGTCCGTCGCAACAATCGTAATATGCGTATACATACCAGAGTTCGTCGATAGCAACCGCAACTGAAATCCGTTCACTTTTTCCTTAAATTGAAGCTCCCTCATCCCAACGCCCCCTTGCCATTTCCTATATGTACATATATCCATTTCCTGATATTCCAAAACATTAAAAAACACCACACAAAAGCATGTAGTGTCCTAATTACCACTTTTTTAAAATCTCTTTCTGGCGTTGCTCCGTTCCTTTTGACTCATCGTAGAAGCAATACAGATAGAAGTAATTACCACGATACTCATTTCGAACACAACTAAAAGCAAAGTTGCCCACACGTTCATACCCAGCAAGAAAATCGCCCACAGAATACGCAAAACTAATACAAATGTTGTAATCCAGCCTCTTCCTTTATCTTTCGGTATGAAATCGAGCAGATGAGCCACAAGGGCAACAATGATAAACCAGAATAACTGACTAACTGTAATCATACATCCATTCCCTCACCTATTATTCGTTCAATTGCTTCTCTAGACGCACTTTAAACGCCTCAACCATATCAAAAGCCATCACAAAGTCAAAATCACTCATATTATAATGGCAAACAAAATCCCCGTCTCGCTCCCGAATCATGAGTGAAGCACGAACCGTATCGCCAATCGCATCCTTATTCGTCGCACCACCATAGAAAACCCAATGCGTTGCAGTCGGCGGATTATCCGCTTTTTGTGCCAAGTCCGCTTTTACAATCGAAACAATGTCCTCTTGTAACGCATCATCAAGATTTCCCTCCACATAACCATACCAAACCGTGCGGTAAAACCTTGCCTCAGATTCATGTGTTTCATCGAATAATTTTTTCATTGGTTGATTCCTCCTTGATTTTTGTTATCCGTTTTCATTATAGCACACAGACGGCTAGAGTAAGCATTTTGGAAGAATAAAGGGTGAGTTATATTACCAAATTTAATGGCCTTACTCCAAATAACTATCGAAGTAAGGCCATCCATTGAAATTACTCTATGCCATATTATTTACTTGCGATTAAATGCAGCCCTGTCGAAGTCACTTTATATGTGACCGTTTGTTTAACTAATAGTTTTGATCCTGTTGTCACATCTTGAATAGCCAAACGCTCTGCTGCTTCTCGGTGCATAATTGTTATCAAAGAACCTGATTCTATTGGTAATGTCTTATTTAGCTCCGTGTTCGCAACATTACCGAGAAAGTCTTTCGTAAAGATAACATTTCCTGTTGCATCCTCAATCTTAATAGTCGCATAGGAATCTTGGAAATACACATGTGGTTGTCCACTACGAACCCAAAGTTTCGCTTGTTTATTTGCTAGATCCAAACCAATGCTTGCAAATTTATTATTACCTAAACCGTACAATGAGAAATCGTACTGTTGGCCGTAATATTTTATTTGATTTTCTGTTGGTTTTGGAATATCCTCTTTTTTAACGATTTGTAAGCCTGTAGCTGTGATTTTAAAATGATTTTCCGTTTGCGATGGGATAATTTCATTTGATTCTGTATTTTTCATCTGTAAGCGGCTATCAGCCTCTCTGTGCATCACAGAAATATAATAACCTGGTTTCACATCAAATGTCTTATTTACATCTGCAGGATTACTGATGTTACCAATATAGTCTTGTGAGTAAATAACATTTCCAAACTCATCTTTTAATTGAATTGTTGCATAGGCATTTGTAAAGTATAACTGTGGTTGCCCATTACGTACCCAAAGTTTCGCTTTATTGTTTGCTAAATCTAGGTCGATACTTGCAAATTTGTTATTAGAAAGACCTAATAGCGAAAATTGAAAATCATCTCCAATAAAGTCTGTTGTTCCAGCTTTTTTATCTAATAAAGGTTGTAAAATTTCTTGATATTGTTCCAATAAATCTTGTTTTTGTGCTTCTGGAAATAAATTGATTGTTTCTAAAATTTGACCACGCGTTTCGTAGTAGCCATCGTTAGAATCGATTGTTTTTGCTAATTTTGCAATTCTATCAACCGTAGATGATTTATCTACTAGATCGCTCCTAACTAGTCCCATTTCTGTAACTGTGTACAATACTGTTTTATTAGAAGTAGGAATATTTACTCCATTTTCTCTCAACAATTGCGGTTCATCGTGTACTATTTTTATTTGATAGCCTGGTTTCACTGTAACTGGATTGCTTCCAGGTGTCACATTCGTACCTTCGATTTCTTTCTTAAAAATGGATTCTTGTTTTTCATTCAAAATTTCTACGGTATAATACACTTTATTCGCATAGCGCCAGTGTGGTGTTTCTGCAATAATATCTACGATGACTTTGTTATTTTTAAGGTCTGTTACTAACTTCCCAGCTTGTACATAATCACAACCAAAAATATCAATTGTTCTATCTAATCCTATTGTATCGTTCTTTACTAAACCAGTTGTTGTGACTGTGTAAACCAATGTTTTATTAGTGGTTGAAATAGTCACTCCATTTTCTCGTAATAGTTGTGGCTCATCGTGTACAATTTTTATTTGATAGCCTGGTTTTACTGCTACTGGGTAACTTCCAGGTGTCACATTAGTACCTTGAATTTCTTTTTTGAACACGGATTCTTTCTTTTCATTGAAAATTTCAATAGTATAATACACTTTGTTTTCATAACGTGGATGTGGTGTTTCCGCAATGATATCCACGATGACTTTGTTATTTTTAAGGTCTGTTACTAACTTCCCAGCTTGTACATAATCACAACCAAGAATATCAATTGTTCTATCGATCAACTTGTAACCTGTTATTTTTGTAAAAGTAACTTTTAAATTATTTTCAGCATCTTTTACAAATACATAATGTTCACTCATATTATAATTCGATGTGTTACCAACAATATCTTCAATTGTATAAACACCATTTGGAAGGTTATCTAGCTTCATCGTTGGATTGGTAATAATCACATCTTTTACGATTTTCTTTCCGTCTGATAATTTCAAATGTTTCCCTTTAATGTCTTTAAAATCAGCAATATCGAAATTGACTGTTACATTTCCTTTTAAACCTAGCGATGCAATTTGGTCGTTATCAACAATGGCAACATCTGTCTTAAGTTTTAATTGCTGCTTGACGCTTTCTCGTTTGCTATCAGGAATCACATCTACAATCGATGCAACTGGTCTGTAATCTTTACTACGATTTTGTTCTTTTTGAGCGTTGGATACAGGTGCTTTGATAGAGTCAGTAAATGGTGTGAAGTCAAAATTGGTCTTCTCACCATAAAACTTATTCAGCACTTGAAAGATAGGATAATCCGCTGCGTTAAAGTCTGCTTGGCTTGTTAATTTACGATACTGCTGATTGAAATAAGCAAACGCCTCATCTCCTGCCTTTTCTTTCATCGCCATCAATGTTTGCTCTTTTGAAGATCCACTCCATTTAGAAATTGGCAAGTTGGCCACCTTCCATGATTGGATCATTTCGTTTGTTCTTGATTTAAGTGATGTGCCGTAAATTGTTCCTTTCTGAAAAACGTCATCTCCCATGTATTGTTCTTCAAAGGAAGCAGCATAAATATTATTCCATACCTCACCTAAGGAAACTTCCCCACTCATAAATGGCCCTTGGTAAGCGTGTCCAATTTCATGAAGCGGTCCCCAGCCTTTGTACAACCAACCAGCTAAACTATCGTTGTTTTCAGCGGTTTCTTCACCGCCATAATACATGTAGCCTCCACCACTTTTGTTCGCTCGGATGAAAAATTTAGTTGCAATATCCCGATTGTAGTCTTCTTTTGCGTCCAAGGACAAACCGTCTAGTTTGCAATAGAGTGTAATTACTTGGTTATAGTATGAAATGACATCATCAATGTTCTTGAAGTCTTTTAATTTGCGTAGCAGTTCCTTGTCTTTCTTTGGAACAATCATTTGAAACTTATCGCTTAAAACTAGCCCATATTCTGCATCTTGGCTATCCCATAGCTGGAAAAATGCAGTTTCGTTATTGTTCGCTTGATAGATGGGTAGCTTTTTCATTTTATTTGTTACACGATACTCTAAAACTGGTTTTTCTTTACTACCATCTGTACGAAAACTTGTATAAATAAATGGTACTGCTGTGTAATTATTCTTTATTTTCCCCCAAGAAGAAGTGATCTGGAATGTACTATCTTCCTTTGAATCAGCAGTGATGAAACGGCCAGATACGGTATCCTTGTAATTCGGGTTTACTTGTCTAATTTCTAATTCTTCACCTGCCGGCATGATAATTCCTAAGTCTTGGCGATCATGATAAATCCCTCGACTCAAACCAGCCTTGTCTAATGCTACTGGTCTTACTAATGTATAAAGTTCTTTAGTCACAACTTCTTCTGCTTGAACGTCTGTTTTATAGCTGTATACACCAACTAATATTAACATTATGACACACATTCCGATTATTTTACGCATAATATACCCCTTTTTTCTAATTATTGAGTTATTCTAAATAATTTTATTTCAGCAGATTTAAAGTAACATTTTTCGCCCTCCCTTCCTCCTTACCACCGTTATTCTAGCACATATACAAAGTTAAAAAACTATAGCCACCACATATAATTGTGAGGTTTATTACTTTATTTATGGCTAATTTGTGAAAGTTTTTACTATCGAAGGTTAACTTAGATTTATTGACTTGTATATGTATGTTTTTTATGCAATGATAAAGCCTCCCATTGTTTTTAATTTACAATAGGAGGCTTTATTCGACTCAGATTTTGTCCAACAGAAACTTTATTGAATCTGAATAGTATTAGGATCGGCAGCCGAAACAAGTACTTGAATCATTGCGCCATTTTGCAATTTGCTGATTTGTGTTTGGTTAAGTTCTTGCTTATGCGTTATGTCATATCCCATTCGGTCAGGTGGCAGAATCGTGAGTTCCACTGCTACGCGTTGATTATTGCTATTTTTATTGAGCAGTTTCCACTTATTAACGCGTGCTTCTACAAGCCGTCCACTCGTTATTGGTGCCGTTTTCCTCCCCGTAAAGGAAAAAAAGTTTAACACCATCGGAAGAAGGAACGCACCCGCTATAATACAGGCAGCCCCACCATAAGTGAATATTTTAAAAAGTGGCGATCTAAAGTACAGAAACGGCTCTGCGTTGATTAAAAAAGTATATATCATATTACCAAAAAGCATGATACACCCAACAGTAGTGAGCAATTTAGTAAGTGGATGGTTAAAAGAATTACTCATGATTTAGCCACATATTCCTAAGTAAACAAATTGACTTGAATCAGCAGGGTTTGCACCTAAACGAATGACGTCACCAACACGCGGAATTTGCAATTTGGATACAAGTGTTTGCATGCGGTATGCATACGGCTCACGATCTGGTTCCATCACATTTAATTGAAGAATCACCATAGGATCGTAGTTGACTAGCTGTCCCGTATCTTGAATGGCAGTGACTGTTGCTGTCGCCACTTCTGGAATAGCTCCTTCGCTTGCTAGTGTTGCATTTTTTGCGTTTTGAATACTAGAATTAATTTGGTCCATCTGCTCTTTCCCGACAAAAGCTTTCGTTAATAGGCCCGTTAATCCTTTGTTTACTGCTTTTTCTGCCTGGTCTAATTGATCAAGTTTCGTCTCATTTTTTTTACCAAATAGTTTCATCGTTCATTCTCCTTCATCGTTGTTTTCCAGCTGGTACCTTTAGGATAGCACGGCAAAAAAGGAGGGTCAATGCTTTGGAGCAAGTACAAAACTGTGAAGAAAAAGGGCTTATTAACACCTCAATTTCCAGTTTTATTTTGTCGAAAAGAACGTTTTATAATGATTACGCCAAAATTACCATCAGAAATAACGACTGAGTGGGTATAAAAACTGGTTGATATTGTACAAATTTCCGAAAATAAGGTAGAATATGATGTAATTAATGAGCAAAAATACGGGAAAAACAGATATGGAGGCATACAAATGTTAAAAGAGCGAATTAATTATTTATCTGAGATTCACGGGATTAGCCGCAAAGATTTAGTAAATGGGCTAATAACACCGACGCATCTATCGAATATTTTAGCTGGGCGTTATCCATTGCCAGAAGATTTAGCAAGCCATTTAGCAGAGCGGTTATTCGTGGATGAAACGTACTTGTTGGCAGCAGAAGACTGTAGTGCAGAAACGGTGAACTATGCAGAAACGATAATCGAACAATTTTTATTAAACGCGTGTGATTCAACCAATATTGACCAGCTTCCCACTGAGCACCCAGCCTTATTGATTGAACTTGTTAGTCGGTTGATTCGAGCAAGTGTAGGATTAACTAGAAATGATGTAAGTCTACAGATGAGTAATGAACAATACTTGGCGATTTATTTACCGCAATTTTTGGATGAAGAGATACCTGAAGTCTTGAAAAAAGCGATATATATTTATAAAATGAGCCAATACCGTAATCAGCATAACCAGCGAGAAGCACTAGAAATGTGTCGGCAACTAAAAAAGTTCAATTATACACATTCAGATATTTGGATTAATCTTCTCGAGTTTGAGGTGGAAGCGCTAATTTATGGTGGGGATGCCGAAACATCGCAAGAATTATTGAAGCAAGCGATTGGCCGCTGCTATTATGAAGGGATTTATTATCATTTAACGCAGTTGTATATGATGTATAGCGTTTCTTTTGCGAACCAAAATTTCTGGCAGAAAGCGCTTTATTATTTAGAAAAGGCAAAGGAATACCTTGAGTTTACTGGAGAAATTGCCATTATGTATAGTCACAGTATCGCTTCGAATCGAATTCAAATTCTAATGCGTCAAAACGAGTTCGAACAGGCTGAGCGCGCGATTGATGATTTAGAGAAATTGCTATCAGGAACAGATAATGCAGCTTATTTTCAAGCACAAATTATGTTAAATCGTTGCGAACTTGCTTTTCGGCAGTCAGCATTTGATACATTGCAGGAACATGTAGACACGCTAAATCAAATAGAGTTATCAATTGAGCATCAGATGGTCCTCTCTTTTTACAAGAGTCAGCTTGCGTTTGAACGAAAAGAGGAAGCTTCATTTTTAAAATATGCTGATAATTGCCGACTTTATTTTGAGCAATTTTATAATCGTGAACGGTTGCTCTTGCTTTATGAGCAGCTTGCCGCGGTTGCCAAAGAGAATCGGCAGTATAAGCAGAGTTCGGAATACTTTGAGTATGTTTTGCAATTAATAAAATAAGAGGCAATTGTATCGAAAATGGAGGTTTCTGTATGCTTTATTATTATCTATGTGCGGTGTTTACCCTAATCAGCGCTACTGTGAGCTTTGGGTTTTCTATGGAAGCATACATAAAAGCTAAACAAGCAAAAAATTCAGCCTTGATAAATGCCAAATACGCGGTTTCAAGGAGCTTTTCATTGTTTCTAATTGCTATTGGCCTGCTCTTATTTAAGTCCGATTCATACTTGATAGTTCTCTCATCGATAATGATTTGTGTGCAGTTATTTGATGGAATTATTGGTATCAAGTTGAGTATATTCAAGACCGTCGGACCTCTAGTCACTGCTCTTGGGAATACAATCTTGTTGATTTTGTTTTTGTTAAACTAGCTCGTGATATAATAGGAAAACGTCCCTTTGGCTAAGAATGAAGGGACGTTTTCCTATGTATTCGTCTATATACTCTCTCTCATGAGCTTTGGCATGAAACATCGAGATTAGCAACAAATTAAAAAAGTGTTTAAAACCAACGATTTCTAGCAGTTTTTTCTTTCCAGCACCGTTACACACTCGACATGTGTCGTCTGCGGGAACATGTCTACTGGCTGCACCATTTTCGCCTCATATCCACCTTCTGTCAACACCAGCATATCACGCGCTAACGTCGCCGGATTACACGACACATATACCACACGTTTCGGTTTCATTTTCAAAATCGTTTGTAATAATGCATCATCGCAGCCTTTTCTTGGTGGATCGACAACGAGCACATCTGCCTTAATGCCCTGTTTAAACCAATCTGGAATCACTTCTTCTGCTTTTCCAACTGCAAAAGTAACATTGTCCATCTTGTTTAACTTCGCATTCGCACGGGCGTCTTCAATGGCTTGTGGCACAATTTCTACACCATACACATGTTTTGCCTCTTTTGCCAAGCACAGCGAAATCGATCCAATACCACAATACGCATCAATCACCGTCTCTTCGCCAGTTAAACCGGCTAACTTCAATGCTTCCGCATATAAAATTTCCGTTTGTTCTGGATTAACTTGGTAAAACGAGCGCGCCGAAATAGCAAAGGAAATGCCATGAATCGTATCCATAATGTATTCACGCCCCGCCAAAACCACTGTTTGTTCACCAAAAATGACATTTGTATTGGCAGTATTCACATTTTGCACCAGTGATGTTAACTCAGGAATCGACTGTTGCAATTCCGCCAAAATCTCTGCTTTGTTCGGGAAATTAAGTTTTGTCGTTACAATAACGAGCATCAATTCACCCGTCGTCGTCGCAAAACGCGTCATTAGATGGCGAAGCACGCCTTTTCTTGTCGTCTCGTCATAGGGTTCGACATGATATTTTGCAAAAATCGCACGCGCCGTCTGAATGACTTCATTGTTTTCTTCTTGTTGAATCAGGCATGTATTCATATCAATAATTTGGTGAGAACGCTGCTGATAAAACCCCGCCACTAATCGACCGTTCACAAAGCCAACGGGAACTTGTGCTTTATTACGGTAATTCCACGGATTTTCCATACCCAATGTCGGCAAAACTTCTACATCCTGTTTTCCAATACGTTTCATTACTTGCGCTACTTGCTTTTGCTTCATGCGTAATTGTCCATCGTAACTCAAGTGCTGCAATTGACAACCGCCACACTGCGAATACACCAAACATGGTGGGGTTACACGATCCGCACTTTCTTTTGTTAATTCGATAATTTTTCCGAAACCGTAATTCTTATTCGTTTTTAAAACTTTAATTTGGGCGATTTCATCGGGTAATCCATGTGGTACAAAAATCGGATACCCATCTATTTTAGCCACGGCATTACCGTCATGCGTTAAATCTTCAAATACAACGTCTAAGCAATCATTCTTCTTTACTGGAGCTCCCATCGTTTAAGCCCTCCCTTTCTCTCGACTCTTTATTATAACAAAAAAAAGGATGAGCGCATACCCATCCTTCTATTTCTTAATTACATATTCTAATCCAACTGGTTGGACGATTTCTTCATCGCTATCAGATTTGAAAAAGGCAAGTGATGTCTTCTCTGTGCTGAATTGATAGTGCAGTTCGCGAGGATACGCCGTTACAACTTCTCCTGAGGTCAGATTGAAGGAGTCCTCTAAAAATTGACTGGATACTTCTGGATCAATATCTAACATTGGCGCTACCTTCTCCGCTAAACCACTGGAATACACTGTCTCAAGCTTCTCGTTCACTTTCAACGTCTGCTCCTTCGCACGCGTTTGTAGCTTCATAGCCGGTCCTGCCGACTTATCAAGCGTCCCTTTCGTAATCGAATAGCTTGTCAAGAAACCATCGATATTGTCATGCGTGTATTGGAAAGCGGCTGGGTTCATCACCGTGGATACTTTGTTCGCAAATACGCGTACTCGGAAACGGTTCATATCTTTATATTTCACATTAACTGTAGCCATTTTCGCTAGAACAGCTTTGTTTGTAGTATCTAAAATTAAATCACCGTTTGACGCGATGGTCGTTACGGTATTATTTCCTTTAATCGGGATGACCAAATTCGGTTCCATTGTTAGGCTTGTATTGGTCTTTATCCATGTTTTATTGCTCTCTAATAGCTTTGCCTGGTCGACCTCTGGCATAACTTCCTCTGCGTTTACATTCCAAAATATAAGAAAACCTGCACCACCAACAACGATGCACGCTACTAAGGCAACGATAAAACGGCTTACACGACTGTTCTTCAAGTCGCAAACACCTACTTTCTTGTAAATAACTACTGCTCACTTATTATAACCTATATCACGTATTAATACAAGTTGTTTACAAAAATTACAGTATCGCCGTTATTTATTACAAAAAAACGATAATTCCTATTCGAATTATCGTTTTAACCACTTAATCTATCATTTCTACTTGTTTATTATTCAAATCCGCTGCTGGAATATCCGCAACATTGGCGAAAAAGGAAATATGCTGTTTTAAATTCTGGAAGGTCATTGGAGTTTCGCCTCCCAATTCGCCGTCTAGATTTATCAACATTTGGTCGTCTGAGAGTACTGTTACTTTTTCTGATTTCACATAAATGACGTTTGGTTCTTTGATATGATCGCCACGCAAGGCTAGTGTTACTAACCGAATGAATTCTGCTAGGTTAACTTTCTTGACGAGGATTAGTGAGAATTTACCGTCGTCTAGTTTGGCGTCTGGAGCGATTTTTTCGAATCCACCGATGGAGTTGGTCAAACCTAGAAGGAAGAACATTGCTTCGCCTTCAAAAACGCCATCATCGTATTCCACTCTTACTCGTGTTGCTTTCAGAGATGGTAGCATTTCGATGCCTTTTAGATAATAGGCTAATTGGCCAAGCATTGTTTTTAAACGGCTAGGAACGTCGTAAGTTAGTTCTGTGATGCGTCCGCCACCGCCGATATTGATGAAATACGTGTCATTAGCTTTTCCGATGTCCATGGCGACACTTTCACCTTTTGCGATGATTTCGGTTGCTTTGATGACATCGCGGGGAATTTTGAGTGCTCTGGCGAAATCGTTTGTGGTTCCCGTTGGAATGATGCCTACTTTTGGACGGTATTCTTGCTCGGCAATACCATTGATGACTTCGTTGATTGTCCCGTCGCCACCTGCAGCTACTACTAGGTCATAGCGGTCTTCTACTGCTTTTCGGGCTTCATTTTTTGCGTCGTTTTCTTCTGGTGTTGTTGCATGGGAGCTCGTTACATATCCCGCGTTTTCTAATATCGTCAGTACATCAGCCAGATTTTTCTTAATAATTTCTCTTCCTGATGTCGGGTTATAAATGACTCGTGCTCTTTTCTGCATAGTATATTCTCCGTCCTCTCTAAAAAACACTTGGAGTATATAGGTGCTTTCACACCGAACATCTTTCATTATACCAAATTCTACTGCAAAAACCCATTCTAAGCTATTGTTATCGTTATTAAAAAGTTATTAGAAACCCATCTAGGCGCTTCTAATAACTTCATTGTTTAGCGTTTGTTCATTTCGTCAACTAGGATTTCGTTAACCATTGTTGGGTTTGCTTGACCTTTCGTCGCTTTCATAACTTGGCCTACTAGGAAACCTACAGCGCGGTCTTTTCCGTTTTTGAAGTCGGTTACGGATTGCTCGTTTTGATCGAGAATACCGGAAATAATCGTTCTTAGTTCGCCTTCATCGGAAATTTGCACAAGTCCTTTTGCTTTGACAACTTCTTCTGCGTCGCCACCGTTTGTTATTAACTCACGGAAAACTTTCTTGGCGATTTTAGATGAAATGGTGCCTTTCTCGATAAGCGCAATCATGCCTGCTAAGTTGTCTGGTGTTAGTTTCGTATCGGCAAGTTCTTGTTGCTCGGCGTTTAGGTAGGCGGACACTTCGCCCATTAACCAGTTCGATGCTTGTTTGGCATCTGCGCCAGCTTGAATCGTTGCTTCGAAGAAATCGGACATTTCTTTTGTTAAGGTTAAAACCATCGCGTCGTATGCAGGCAAGCCTAGTTCTGCTACATAGCGCGCTTGACGTTTGTCTGGAAGTTCAGGAATTTCAGCGCGAATGCGTTCTTTCCACTCGTCGTCAATGTATAAATCTACTAAATCTGGTTCTGGGAAATAACGATAATCATCGGAACCTTCTTTAATGCGCATCAACGTTGTCTTACCTGTTGCTTCTTCAAAACGGCGTGTTTCTTGCTCGATAATGCCGCCAGCCATTAGCACTTCTGCTTGGCGTTTAATTTCGTATTCGATTCCTTTGCGGACGTTATTGAATGAATTCAAGTTCTTGAGCTCGGTTTTTACACCAAATGCTTCTTGTCCTACTGGACGGATGGAAATGTTGGCGTCACAGCGCATCGATCCTTCTTCCATTTTGACGTCGGAAACGCCTGTATATTGGATGATGGATTTGATTTTCTCAAGGTATGCGTAAGCTTCGTCAGCTGTGCGAATATCTGGTTCTGATACAATTTCTACAAGTGGCGTACCTTGACGATTAATGTCGACTAAAGAATAGCCGTGCGATGTATGTGTATTTTTACCAGCATCTTCTTCTAAATGAAGACGTGTGACACCGATACGTTTTTTCTCGCCATTTACTTCAATGTCAATCCAGCCGTGTTCGCCGATTGGTTTGTCGAATTGCGAGATTTGGTATGCTTTCGGATTATCTGGATAGAAATAGTTTTTGCGGTCGAATTTCGTATGTTCCGCGATTTCACAATTGATGGCCATCGCTGCTTTCATGCCGTATTCTACTGCTTTTTTATTCAAAACTGGCAATACGCCTGGCATACCGAGGTCTACCACGTTTGTATTTGTATTCGGTTCAGCGCCAAAGTGAGCAGGTGCTGGCGAAAAGATTTTAGATTCGGTTTTTAATTCTACGTGGACTTCAAGCCCAATTACTGTTTCAAAATTCATATGTCGCACCCTCCCTTATAAACTTGGTTTTTCTTTATGGAATTCTGTTGCTTGTTCAAATGCATGCGCCACGCGGTAAATCGTTTTCTCGTCGAAGTAGTTACCGATGACTTGCAAGCCGACTGGCATACCTTCTGAAAGTCCACAAGGAACCGAAATCGCTGGAAGTCCTGCCAAGTTAATTGGAATCGTCAATAAGTCGTTAAGGTACATCGTAATCGGATCGTGAATCAAACCGCCAATATCAAAAGCGACTGTTGGCGCACTTGGTCCGATAATAACATCGTAATTCGCAAACACATTCGCGAAATCTTGTTTAATCAAAGTACGTGCTTGTTGGCCTTTCTTGTAATACGCATCATAATAACCAGAGCTTAATGCAAAAGTACCAAGCATAATGCGGCGTTTTACTTCATCGCCAAATCCTTCCGCACGTGTTTTCTTGTAAAGTTCTTCTAGTGTGTGCGCGTTTGGAGAACGGTAGCCGTAGCGTACGCCATCAAAACGAGCCAAGTTCGAAGATGCTTCACTAGATGCCAAAATATAATAACTTGCAACGCCGTATTCGGAGTGAGGTAAAGATACTTCATCCCAAGTTGCGCCTAAGTCTTCTAATGTTTTCAACGCTTTAAGAACGGCTTCTTTCACGCCTGGTTCCACGCCTTCGCCAATATATTCTTTTGGAACACCGATACGCAAGCCTTTAATATCGCCCGTTAAATGCGCGGCAAAGTTCTCTACTGGTTGATCGATAGACGTTGAGTCATGCGGATCTACACCAGAAATTGCTTCTAGTAAGTAGGCGTTATCTTCGACTGTACGCGTAATCGGACCAATTTGGTCAAGTGATGACGCGAAGGCAATTAAACCATAACGAGAAACGCGGCCATATGTAGGTTTCATCCCAACAACACCACAAAAAGCGGCAGGTTGACGAATCGAACCACCTGTATCTGATCCTAGCGAGAATAAAACTTCACCAGCAGCAACACTCGCAGCACTACCACCTGAAGATCCACCAGGTACTTTGTTCAGATTCCAAGGGTTAGTCGTTGTATGGAAATACGAATTTTCTGTTGAAGAACCCATTGCAAATTCGTCTAAGTTTACTTTTCCGACGTTAATAACTTGCGCTGCTTTTAATTTCTGCATCACTGTCGCGTCGTAAATTGGGTCGAAGTTCTCTAAAATTTTACTTGCTGCTGTTGTCCGTAAATTCTTGGTCACAATGTTATCTTTAATGCCAATCGGTAGACCAGCTAACATGTTATTTGGGTCAATTCCAGCGTCGCCTAGCTCTTCTGCAATGTCTAGTGCTTTATCACGGTTTAATGTGATGAATGATTTCACTTTATCTTCTACAGCATCAATACGGTCAAATGATTCTTTGACAAGGTCGTACGGTGCAATTTCTTTTTTTACAAGCTTTTCATGTAATTCTTTTACTGAATGCTCAAATAATGCCAAATTAATTCCCTCCTAGTTTTCTAACATTAGTCTTCCATAATCGTTGGTACTTTGAACATGCCGTCTTGTTTGTCTGGCGCGTTTTTTAGTACTTCTTCTCTTGGTAAACCTGGAATCGACACGTCTTCGCGAAGCACATTAGATACTTCAATCGCGTGTGATGTTGGTTCCACATTAGCTGTGTCTAATTCGTCCAACTTTTCTACCATGTGAATGATATTTCCTAATTGTTCAGCAAATTTCTCTGCTTCTTGGTCACTTACTTCTAAACGCGCCAAGTTAGCCACTTTCTCTACTGTTTCTTTTGAAATAGTTGTCAAAATGTTTCCTCCTTATTGGTAGAAGAAAAGTACCGAATCGTGTCTTAAAACGATACTTTTCTTCCTAAAATCAATCAAAAATGTGAGCTGTCGGTGTATTATCGTTCGCCTTACGCGTAATCAGCGCGGCGGTACCATCAGTTGTAGTTATATTAACCTGAATTGCAGCATTTGTCGAGAGGTGCTTACCGATTAAATCCGTCACGTACTGCGTAAACCCAATAATTTCGGCTTCCCCGTAAAATTGCAATGGAATATCGATGTTCAATTCGGCCATTTCGCCATCTTCATAACGGGCGCGTCCAACAACACCTGTGTAATTCGGATAGTATTTCTCGATGTCTGCTTTAAAGTCTTCAAAAGAAGTATTATCTGTCTTGTGGTCCGATTTTGCATCAGCGGATGGTAAAACGTATGTCTTCTCGTCAATTGTTTTCCATTTGCCAAGATCCGAACCGTTCGCTGTCGTCATCGCGATAAAATTACCTGGGACAACGCCGTCACGTTTTCCTTGTTTGTAAATGGCGATGGTTACAGGAACGCTGTCCAAGCCTTTTGTTGCGCGAATCCGGCTTAGTACGGTTGCAGCCATTTCTTTACCTTGCGCGAGTAACGTGCTGTCTGAAATATTTTGCTCATAAGTCGCGCCGTATTTCACCTTTTGGTAATAGTCTACAGAGTTCATCGCTAAAGCAATGGAAATACCGCCGAGTCCAACTGTGTTTTTATCGGTTTCTTTCAAGTAGTCTTGTTCTAAAATATGCGCCAAATAAATCGGGGCACGTTGATCGCCACTTTTGCCGTTGTCTTTCGGGTTCAATCCGTCTTTGTTCTTATCGCTAGAACGATCGAGCCATTTCGTCAATGTTTCGGTCGTTAAATATTGCCCCTCTTGGAACAAATAATTGTCCGGCGAATAGTTTTGTTGCGAAACGCGCATTAAACCAGATTCTAATTCATTAATATCATAGCGTGAATTAATGTTGGACACGACTAAACCACGTGATTTACTCGCTTTGTACGGCAAAACGGTTTTATAATAGTCTGCGGAAATTTGATTTTTTGTCATAATGCCAGTTTCAGCTTGTTTCGTGTCTTTTTTCTGCACAACTTGCTCGTCCGAATTGAGGCTCGGGGCACATCCTGCGAGTAAAAGCGCGGTGCTGAGGGAAACTGCTAGTAATTTTTTCATTTGTTTTGACCACCTTCGTTTGGTAAATATTCCATTAGTTTTTGCTCACTCCATACTGGGATGCCTAATTCCTCTGCTTTCGCCAATTTGGAGCCCGCGTCACTGCCTGCCACAACAACAGCCGTGTTTTTACTTACACTCCCCGTTACGTTTCCGCCAAGGCTTTCAATTAATGCCTTCGCGTCCTCACGCTTCATATGTTCTAATTTCCCCGTTAGAACGATTTTCTGACCTGCAAAAACAAGTGCTTCTTCTGGTATTGCTTCTAGTTTTGGACCTGTGTAAATCATGTTTACGCCGGCTTTTTCTAATTTCGCTAACAAATCATGCACTTCTTCGTTTTCAAAATAGGCAACGATGGAGTCTGCCATTTTTTCACCGATGTCTGGAACTTCAATTAGAGCTTCTTGGTCGGCTTTGCGAAGAGCGTCCATTGTTTCAAAATGCTGGGCTAATACTTTCGCAGCTTTGGCACCGACATGACGGATACCAAGGCCAAATAGTAGCCTTTCTAGTGAATTGGAACGACTTTTATCGATGGATGCTAATAAGTTCTGAACGGATTTCTCACCCATTCTCTCTAATTCTACCAGTTTTTCGCCAGAAAGGAAAAACAAATCGGCAACATCGGTAATTAATTTTTGTTCGAAGAGCTGGACAACGACTTTTTCGCCGAGGCCATCGATGTTCATTGCCGTCCGTGAAACGAAGTGAATCAAGCCTTCTTTTAGCTGTGCGGGGCATTTTGGATTGATGCAACGCAAGGCCACTTCGCCTTCTAGCCGAACGAGTTCACTCTCGCAAGTTGGACAGTGTGTCGGCATCTGATATGGTTGTTGTGCTTCGGTGCGGTCTTCTTCTACCACCCGAATCACTTCTGGGATGATATCGCCGGCTTTTTTGATAAGGACCGTGTCGCCAATGCGGATATCGCGCTCGTGAATGAGGTCCTCGTTATGCAAAGATGCGCGTCCGACGGTAGTTCCAGCGACGCGAACTGGTTCTAGAACAGCCGTTGGAGTTACAACGCCCGTTCGACCGATATTTAGTTCGATGTCTAGTAGCTTCGTTGCCACTTCTTCTGCTGGAAATTTGTATGCGATGGACCAGCGTGGTGATTTTGCGGTAAAGCCAAGTGTTGCCTGCTGTTCTAGGCTATCGACTTTGATGACAATGCCGTCAATGTCATACGCCAAATCTTGACGCCCAGCTGTCCATTCTTCAATGTAGGCGTATATTTCTTCCAAGGAATTACATAATCGCCGTTCTTTGTTTACTTTTAAACCGAGTTTTTCAAGTCTAGCCAAGCCTTCACTATGCGTCGCTACGCCCATTTCACCAAAATCAGCAACCGCATATAGAAAAATATCTAAGTTACGCGATGCCGCGATTTTTGTGTCTAATTGGCGCAAGGAGCCTGCCGCTGCATTTCGCGGATTTGCAAAAACTTCTAAGCCTTCTTCTTCTCGTTTGATGTTCAAGTTTTGAAATGACTGTTTTGGCATGAACGCCTCGCCTCGCACTTCGATGGTGAACGGTTCTTGCAAGTTCATCGGAATCGAGCGGATGGTTCGCAAATTGGAGGTAATGTCTTCGCCGACAGTTCCGTCGCCACGTGTTGCGCCACGTTTGTATTTTCCAACTTCGTATTGCAAAGAAACTGCCAAACCATCAATTTTCAGTTCGCACATGTACGCCACATCGTCGCCTACTTTATCGCGAACACGGCGATCAAAATCGGCTAAATCGCCCTCATTAAACGCATTGCCAAGACTTAACATCGGCGTTTCATGCGCTACTTTCTGAAATCCAGCCAACACTTCGCCACCAACGCGCTGTGACGGGGAATCTGGTGTAATCCAATCCGGATGTTTCTCCTCTAAACCAATCAATTCATGCAAAAGTTGATCGTAAAGCGAGTCTGGTGCCGTCGGATTGTCCGCCACATAATATTCGTAGCTAAGCTGCTCCAACTGCTTTTTTAATTCTTCATAACGTTTTCTTTCAGCCATTTCTCACTTCACCTACTTATACTTTTTCAATTGGGGCAAATTCCGCCAGTAATCGTTTCACGCCAGTTGGGCTTGGGAAGGCGATATCAAGTTCCATATTGCTTCCTGACCCTTTCACGCTAACAACTGTTCCGACGCCCCACTTCTTATGGCTCGCTTTGTCGCCAACCGTCCATGCTTCTTTTTCAGCTCCTGATGCGCTATAACCAACAACGGATTTGCTATGCATCGCCGTTTTGGCAAATGGTACTTCTTTCAATGTGTTTTCATGTCCCATTTCAATTAAGCTATCCGGAATTTCATCGATAAAGCGCGATTCTTTGTTTGCCGTCGACCGCCCGTAAAGCGTCCGCGAATAAGCACTCGTAAGAAATAATTCTTGCTCTGCCCGCGTAATTCCAACATAAGCAAGTCTGCGCTCTTCTTCCATCTCATCTTCTTCAAATAACGCCCGACTATGCGGGAAAATTCCTTCTTCTAGCCCAATCAAAAAGACAACCGGAAACTCTAATCCTTTCGCGGAATGGAGCGTCATCAACGTCACCGCACCGCGCGATTTATCTTCTTCATCCAATTTATCAACATCGGCTACAAGCGCCAAATCAGTTAAAAAGCTAATCAGCGTCTTGTCTTCGCTTTCCTTCTCGAAGTTCTGCGTCACCGAAAGAAACTCGTCAATATTTTCTAAACGCGTCTGTGCCTCAATCGTCCGCTCGTTTTTCAACATGTCGCGATAACCCGATTTCTCTAGCACTTCTTCCACGAGCTCTGTCACCGACAAATAATCTTGCATTTGCGTGAATCCTTTAATTAAATCGTGAAACTCCACTAACTGCTTTGAAATTTTGGCAGACAAGCCGACCATTTCAATTCGATCCAACACTTCAAACACCGTCAAATCATAAGCCGCTGCGACATTGGCGATTTTATCCATCGAACCTGCACCGACACCGCGTTTGGGCACATTGATAATCCGCGCCAAGCTAATGTCATCGTCATTATTCGAAATCAGACGCAAATACGCCAACACATCTTTAATTTCCTTACGATCATAGAACTTCGTGCCGCCAACCATCTGATACGCCATATTCGACTTCATGAAAAATTCCTCCATGACACGCGATTGGGCATTTGTACGATATAAAATCGCAAAATCAGATAACGGCCGGTTAGACGCCGCAACTTCTTCTTGAATTTTGCCGACAACGTAGGAAGCTTCTTCTTTTTCCGTCAATGCTTTATGATAGAAAATTTTCTTACCTTCATCGTTATTCGTCCATAAATTCTTCGGCTTACGGTTACTGTTGTTCTCGATTACGCGGTTCGCTGCTTCCAAAATCCGCTTCGTGGAACGATAATTCTCTTCTAAAAGAATCGTTTGCGCGTTCGGATAATCTTTCTCAAACGACATGATATTCGTAATATCCGCACCACGCCAGCCATAAATCGATTGGTCCGAGTCCCCAACGACGCATAAATTACGGAATCGCGCCGCTAGCAACTTCACCAAAATATATTGCGCATGGTTCGTATCTTGATACTCATCCACGTGAATATACTGGAACTTGCGTTGATAAAACTCCAACACATCTGGAACACGTTCAAACAACTGAATCGTCACCATAATCAAATCATCAAAATCAAGCGACTGGTTCTTCTTCAGCTTCTTCTCGTATTCAACATACACATCCGCAACCATCTGATCATAAAAACCAAACGCTTCTTTCTTGTATTCTTCGGCATTCATCAATTCATTCTTAGCATTACTAATCGCCGCTAAAATCCCGCGTGGTTCAAACTTCTTCGTATCGACATTCTTATCTTTCAAAATGCCCTTCACAACAGAAAGCTGATCGCCACCATCTAAAATCGTGAAATTGCGATTGTACCCGATTCGTTCAATATCGCGTCGCAAAATCCGTACGCACATCGAGTGAAAGGTTGAAATCCAAATCGATTCTGCCTCTGGACCTAACAACCCGCCAACCCGAGCCTTCATTTCGCGTGCCGCCTTATTCGTAAACGTAATCGCCAAAATATTGTACGGATTGACGCCACGCTCTTTCATTAAGTACGCAATTCGATGCGTTAATACCCGTGTTTTTCCACTACCGGCTCCTGCCATAATCAATAGAGGCCCTTCTGTTGCTTGGACCGCCTTCTTCTGTTGTGGATTCAATCCCTTTACTAAATCTTCCGCATTTAATTGCATTTTATCCTCACACCGCCAATACAAACATTTGTTCTTATTTTAACTTTTTAAGCACGTGATAGCAAGTAAAACTATCGATCAATTTTTGCCGTTGCTAACGCCTGCTCAAAATCTTCATACAAAATATTTCCGACAACAATCACATCTGCTATAGCTGCCATTTCCCGTGCTTGTTCTACCGTGCGAATTCCACCACCATACCATAATTTCGTATTGGTCAATTCTGACTTTGCTGCCTGAACCATTCGTGGATCGCCAAAACACCCGCTATACTCCACATAAAAAATCGGCAACCGCAACATGTTCTCCGCTATACTCGCATAAGCCGCTACATCATCTGCCGTTAAATCGGTCTTTGCCTCAGAAAGCTGTGCTGCTTTTGCATCTGGATTCAAAATACAATATCCTTCTGTCAAAACATGCGGCCACGGAATAAACGCACCGTACTTTTTCACCATCTCGTGATGCGCGCCAAGTAGCCAGTTCACATTCGCCGAGTTAAGCACCATCGGAATCAAATACTGGCTCGCACCAGGCATTGCCATCGCTTCATCGCTCACCTCTACAAAAACAGGCAAATCAAAGCTGGCAAACTCCTGAAATAAGCGCCGCGTTGCTTCTAAGTTCAAGCCATCTGTCCCGCCAATAATAAAACCGTCCGTTCCTGAGCGAATCAATCGTTCTCCCGCCCCATCGGGAAGTGTTTTCGCAGGATCTAACTTAAATAAATGTCGCAAAGAAGCCCCTCCATCACTAAAAACAAATCTGTCTTTTGTCATTTGTTCCTCATAGTTTGAACGCTACCTCTCATTATATCATTTTTATGGGCGTACCGCATCACTTCCAATATCCTTTTATAAAAATCTTTAACTTTGTTTCAAGTTGGTGCATTCCTAATTTTTCTATGCTATGATATTACTAAAATGTGGTCGAATTCACTGGAAAGGACGTCACTCATGGATACTAATAGAGAACAATGGGGTTCAAAATTAGGATTTACCCTTGCTTCGGTCGGGGCTGTTATTGGAATTGGAGCTATTTGGAAAATGCCTTATATTGCTTCAAAAGCTGGAGGCGGCTCTTTTTTCATCATTTTTCTACTTATTACGTTCATCGTTGTATTACCTATTTTGATTGGGGAATATATTGTTGGACGGGCTTCACAGCGAGATGCGATTAGTGCATATAAAGTACTTGCACCAAAAACACATTGGAATTGGGTCGGAAAATTAGGTGTGTTGGGTTCGATTTTGGTGTTAGCGATTTATAGCATTGTCGGCGGCTGGATTATTGCTTATATTATTAAGGCATTGACTGGGGCTGTGAGTCATATTGATGAAGGGCAGCTCGCGCTACAATTCGGTTTAACAACAGCGAATTCAGCTACTGCGATTGCTGGTGCCGCTATCTTTATCTTGCTCAATATTGTTATTGTGCTACAAGGCGTGAACAAAGGGATTGAACGTATTAGTAAAATCACGGTTCCAATTCTTTTCATTCTTTTGATTTTTTTAACAATACTAAGTTTAACACTTTCGAATGCGGTAGAAGGTCTTGCACATTTCTTAAAGCCAGATTTTTCTGCTATTAATAGTAAGACGATTATTCTCATTCTTGGTCAATCCTTCTTCTCAATGAGCGTCGGGATTTCATTGATGGTAACATATGGGTCTTATTTGAATGATGACATTAGTATTCCGAAGGTTTCGGCTTTCATTGCATTGCTCAACGTGCTTATTTCAATGCTCGTTGCCGTAGCAATTTTCCCAGCATTATTTTCATTTGGCGTAGAACCATATGCGGATTCTGGTATTCTTTTTGTAGTTTTACCGTCGATTTTTAATCGGTTATCTTTCGGCTCCTTTGCGTTCGTCGTCTTCTTAGTATTGTTCTTCATTGCAACGTTTTCATCTAGCCTATCATTGCTAGAAACAGCTGTTGCCCCGTTTGTTAAACGACTTGGAAGTCGCACGTTTGCCACATGGGTTATCGGCGGAATCGCACTACTTATCGCAATACCCGCGGCGCTTAGCTTTGGTTCGTGGAGCAACTTTACCATTTTTGGCTTTACTATTTTTGAAGTGATTGATTATGTAGCATCTAATATTATCTTACCTTTAGGCGCTTTGCTTACCGCACTATTCGTTGGCTTCCGACTACCGCGCAAACTGCTTCTTGACGAATTCACCAAAAGCAGTAATCTTGGCAAAAAGACCTTCTTCATTTGGCTCTTATCGCTAAAATACATTGCCCCAATCGCAATCATCCTGATTTTCTTGTCGGCAATTGGTGTTTTACCGTTTTAAAAACGCGTATTAGGGCATGAAGTGCTCTGATACGCTTTGCCCTTAGTTACAACAAAAAATAGAGACACAACAACATGCCTCTATTTCTACCTTATTTATCTTTCATTCGATCAAAAACAACTTCGTACATATCATTGCCGTAATTCAGCGAGCGTTTTACACGCGAAATAGTTGCTGTACTTGCTCCTGTCTCCGCTTCGATAACATTGTACGTTTTGCCTTCATGTAACATTCTGGCTACTTGGAAGCGTTGAGACATCGATTGGATTTCATTAACTGTGCATACATCATCGAAGAACGCGTAACATTCTTCTAAGTTCTCCAGCGCTAAGATCCCTTTAAAAAACGTATCAAGACCTTCACCACGCAATTTTTCTATTTGCATGC
The DNA here is from genome assembly GCF_000766865.1 of Listeria booriae. Lineage (GTDB taxonomy): Bacteria > Bacillota > Bacilli > Lactobacillales > Listeriaceae > Listeria_A > Listeria_A booriae. Next base: position 15,637 of record NZ_JNFA01000003.1, on the reverse strand, counting down.
GTATACCTCCATTTTACTATTAGACTCTTCTTTACCATTTTAACGTACTAGTGTGAATAACACAACAAGAAGGTGTGCAAATATGATATACTTATTTTATATATAAAGGGGGTTCCAGCATGAAAGCTAAAATTATCTTATTCTTCTCACTTTTATTTTTCCTTCTTGTTTTGCCTCATAGTATTGTTTCAGCAGAGCGTTCCTTCACGATACCAAGCTATGAAAACACGGTGAAAATACAACCAGACGGCACCGCACGAATTACTGAAAAAGTTACCTATGATTTTGATGGGTCTTTTAATGGGGCAACGATGGACATTGATACCGCAGGGCTTCCCGATATTACGGACCTACGCGTAAGTGTCGATGGTGTGCCTTATGTGTCTGCAAAAACGGATCAAACAGGTACTTTCACATCTCACTATGTAGACGATACCTTGAAGATTCGCGTTTTTTCACCGACTGAAACGGCAAAAAAGGAATTTACGTATATGTACACATTGAAGAATGCAATTATAAATTATAATGATACCGCGGAATTCAATCGTAAGCTTGTCGGGATGAACTGGCAAGTAGATTTAGATCACGTGGCGATTTCGATTATCCTTCCGAAAGCAACGCAAGACGGCGAGCTTCAAGCATGGGCACACGGTCCGCTTAATGGTGATGTTTCTTTACATGATAACCAAACGGTCAAATTAGATGTTGATAACGTGAAGGCAGGGCAGTTTGTCGAAGCACACGTCATTTTTCCAACAAATATTGTGGCAATAAATCAAAATATCCAAGCTGTTGACAAAAAAGCATCGATTGAAGCGCAAGAAGCAAAACTCGCCGATCAAGCTAATTTTAAACGAACGCTTTCCAAAACAATTTTTTATGGTGGCGGTTTGTTATTGTTATTGCTTTCTTTAGTAACGGTTAGCATTGTTCATCTGAAATATACGAAGAAAAAAACGACCGTCTTTAAAGATAAGTATTTCCATGACATCCCGACCGACATGTCTCCTGCTGTTATGAATAAACTGATTTTCTCTAAATTGGGCGCTTCAGATATCGTGGCTACCATTATGGATTTAGTGCGCAAACGGCAACTAACAATCGAAGAACTTCCAGACGTCTCAGGCAACAAGAAAAAAGCAACCTACACGATTTCAAAAATCCCTATTCCCTCTCCAATCAAACTTTTAGAGCATGAGAAGCGTCTAATGACTTGGCTCATCGATAAAATTGGCGATGGTGAAAAAGTAACATTGAAAGAAATTAATTCCTATGCAAAGAAAAACAAAACCGCCTTTTCAAGCTCTTTCCGGAGTTGGCAAGCTGGTGTAAAAAAAGATATGAAGGCGTATGATTATTTCGATAAAACAACGGCTTCTAAAGCTAGCAAACCTTTGATTGGGACTACTATCACGCTTATCGTTATAGCCTTAGTCATTCTCATCTTTAGCATTTACAGCCAAACTTTCTCGATTTTTGCTTGTTTAGTTGGAATTCTTGCCTTTGCGATTTTATTTATTTTCTGGGCGACTGCTTTTCCAGTCAAAAACCAAGAAGGTGCTGAAGAATTTGCGAAATGGCATGCGTTCCGGCGCTATATTAAAGATGTTGGCAATATGGACATTGCGGATGTTGGTTCTATCGCGATTTGGGATCATTACCTTTCCTATTCGATTTCGCTTGGTTTGACAAAAGAGGTATTGAAGGCAGCATCGATTCACTTTACACAAGAAGAAGTCGTGCAACATTCTGGTCTGCTCTACTATTACTACGGTGGCGCCTTGATTAGCGGTTCGACACATGCCAACATGAACGCAGACTTCGCGCAAAGCTTCCAATCTTCTTTTGAAAGTTCATTCAGCGGAGCGCTTGCTAGTAGTTCTTCCAGTAGCAGTGGTTCTGGTGGTGGATTCAGCGGCGGTTCCAGTGGTGGAGGCGGCGGTGGCTCTGGCGGCGGCGCTTTCTAACATAATAAAAAGTGTGGTCCACCTCTCGTTTGGAGGCGGACCACACTTTCTTTATTTCACTGCTTTTGTTCCAATATCGATACGATAAAAGAAATTTGGATTATCAAGTTTCTTCATCTCTTTGTATACTTTTTCTTGCGCTTCCTGCATGGAATTTGCTGTTTCCGATACGAGTAAGACGCGCCCACCATTGGAAAGAAATGCGCCGGATTTATCTTGTTTTGTGCCGGCATGGAATACTTTTGATTGGACGTCTTTTAGCCCAGTAATTTCATTTCCTTTGTCGTAAGCTTCTGGATAACCAGCGCTAGCTAGGACTACACCAAGCGTCACGCCTTCTGTTTCCCATTCGATTGTGGGTTCGGTATCGTTTAGTAGCGCATCAATAAGCAATGCAAAATCGGATTTTAGACGTGGTAAAACGACTTGTGTTTCCGGATCACCGAAACGTGCGTTGAACTCGATTACTTTTGGGCCTTGTGCTGTTACGATAAGTCCGGCATACAAGATTCCAGAGAAAGAACGGTCTTCTGCTACCATTCCTTTTGCGGCTGGAAGGAGAATTTTTTGGATGGCTTCGTCTACGATGGCTTGTGGGATATGTGGTACTGGAGAATAAGCGCCCATGCCGCCTGTATTTGGTCCTTTATCGCCTTCATATGCGCGTTTGTGATCTTGAGCAATTGCCATTGGGTACACTTTTTCACCGCGAACGAATGCCATTAATGAGAATTCTTCGCCGTCTAGAAAATCTTCCATGACTACTTTTGTTGATGCCTCGCCGAATTTGTTGTCTTGTATCATGTCTTTTAGAGCGAGAACGGCTTCTTCCATTTCTAGAGCGACAACAACGCCTTTTCCTGCCGCCAAACCGTCTGCTTTGATGACGATTGGTACGCCTTTTTGTTGTAAGTAATTGTATGCGGCATCGTAGTCCGTGAACGTTTCTGAATCAGCTGTTGGAATATGATATTTTTTCATGAATTGTTTCGCGAAGTCTTTGCTGCCCTCGATTAAGGCGGCTTTTTGTGTTGGACCGAACGCTTTGATTCCTGCTGCTTCGAACGCATCCACTAGCCCTGCAAGTAGCGGTACTTCTGGACCGACGATTGCCCAATCGATTGCTTTTTCTTTAGCAAATTGGATAAGTGCCGCAGTATCGTTTTCGGGAATTGGTGTTACTTCCACATTATCTTGACGCATACCATCGTTTCCTGGTGCGCAAAATACGGTTTCTACGTTTGGGCTTTCGAGCAATTTTTGGCTGATGGCATGTTCGCGACCGCCGCCGCCGACAACTAAAATTTTCATTATTTATCGCTCCTTTAATGTTTGAAGTGGCGAACGTGTGTGATAACCATAGCAATGCCATATTTGTTGGCCATCGCGATAGAATCTTTGTCTTTGATCGATCCGCCTGGTTGGATAATCGCTTTAACACCAGCTTTAGCCGCTGCTTCCACAGTATCGTCCATTGGGAAAAAGGCATCGGATGCTAAAACTGCGCCTTGTGCTTTCTCGCCTGCTTGATTTAATGCAATCAAGGCTGAGCCAATTCGATTCATTTGTCCTGCACCAATACCAAGCGTTTGTTTATCATTACCGACCACAATCGCATTGGATTTCACGTGTTTCACTACTTTCCACTGGGCAATTAGAGCTTTCCATTCGAGGTCCGTTGGCTGCGCTTCGGTGACAACTTCATATGTTGCGACTTCTTCGGTTACTGCATCACTTTCTTGTAGTAACAAGCCGCCAAGAACAGACGTTTTTTCAAGCGCCGCAGCTGGTTTCGCAAATGGAACTGTGAGTAAACGAATGTTTTTCTTTTGAGACAAAATCGCGAATGCTTCTTCTGAAAAACTTGGCGCAATAATGATTTCTAGGAAAATTTGACTCATGTGCGTAGCAGTTGCTGCATCTACTTCACGATTAATGGCAACAATCCCGCCAAATATCGATGTTTCATCAGCTTCATATGCTTTCAAATAAGCTTCTTCTGGCGTCGAGCCAACACCGACGCCGCATGGATTCATGTGTTTCACAGCTACTGCAACGGGTTCTGTAAATTCTGCGGCGATGCGCAATGCTGCGTCTGTATCGCGAATATTATTATAAGAAAGTTCTTTCCCGTGTAATTGTTTCGCTTCACTAATAGAAGCTACTGTGCCAAGCGGTTCTGTGTAGAAAGCTGCTTTTTGATGTGGATTTTCACCATAGCGTAAATCTTGTTTTTTATTGTAAGTCAATGTTATTTTTTCAGGGAATTCTTCTTGGACAATATCCGTTAAATAGCCGGCGATGAGTGCGTCGTAAGCTGCCGTGTGTCGGAAAACTTTCGCCGCTAAGCGCTGATTGGTTTCAAAAGTTACCGCGCCATGGCCTTCTAGTTCCACCAAAACAGGGGCATAGTCTGCGCTATCGACAACAACCGTTACCGCCGCGTAATTTTTGGCAGCAGAACGAAGCATCGAAGGACCACCGATATCGATGTTTTCAATCGCGTCACCTAGCTTCACATCAGGTTTAGCAATCGTTTCTTGGAATGGATATAAGTTCACGCAAACCAAATCGATTTTGGCAATGTTGTGCGCTTCGATCGCTTGCATATGCGCAGGATCATCACGACGAGCAAGTAAACCGCCATGAATCGCGGGATGTAGCGTTTTAACACGACCATCCAGCATTTCAGGAAAATCGGTCACTTCTTCAATACCAATCACCGGTACTTGATTGTCCTCAAGCGCCTTCTTCGTTCCACCTGTCGAAATAATCTCAAAACCAAGCCCCACTAATGATTTCGCAAAATCTACAACACCTGTTTTGTCTGACACACTAATTAACGCTCTTTTCATGCTTGTCCCCCCAATAATTCTTTTACAACTTCTGGATAAAATTGATGTTCCACTTTATGTATCTTTGCTGTGAGTGAATCGATTGTATCTGCCTCCGAAATCGAAATCGCTTGCTGCTTAATAATCGGTCCTGTGTCCATGCCAGCATCAACAAAATGTGCTGTGACACCAGTTCTCGAAATGTCTGCCGCAAAAGCTTGGCCGATAGCATCTTTTCCAGGAAAGGCAGGTAATAAGGACGGGTGCAAATTAATAATCTTGTTTTCATACGCGCTCAGTAAAGTTGGACCAATTAATCGCATATATCCAGCTAAAACAAGAAATTCTACCCCTGTTTCCTGCAATTTCGTCACAATTTCTTGCTCAAAAGCAGCTTTATCCGCAAATGTCTTTGGTGAAAAAACAAAGACTGGTACCCCAGCGGCTTCCGCCCGTTCTAAAACACGCGCTCCCGGCTTATCGCAGACGAGCAACGCCACGGAATCCCGAATCGTTGCATCGTCAATTAATGCCTGAAAATTAGTTCCTGACCCTGAAGCAAAAATGGCGATTTTCATTGGTCATTCGCCTCCCGTAAAGATGACTTGCGCAGCTTCTTGTTTTGGAATAACTTGTCCGATTTGGTATGGCTGTTCGCCTTGTTTTTTCAAAATGTCCAGCGTTTTCTCTGCGTCTTCTGCCGCAACAACGAGTACCATGCCGATGCCCATGTTGAAAATACCGTACATTTCATCCGCATCCAGCTCACCGTACTGCTTCAGCGCATCAAAAATCGGCAAACTAGGCCACGCGCCACGCGTAATCGACACCGCTAAGTCGTCCGGCAAAACACGAGGTAGGTTTTCAATAAACCCGCCACCCGTCACATGCGAAATCCCGTGCACCGTCACATTTTTCAATACCTCTAAAACAGGCTTCACATAAATCCGCGTCGGCGTAAGCAATTCCTCAGCCAGCGTCTTGCCCCCAAGTTCCGGCAAAACCGCGTCCAACGCAAAATCATGCTGCTTAAAGAAAATTTTGCGTACCAATGAATAGCCATTGCTGTGAATCCCGCTCGAAGGCAAGCCGATCAACACATCACCAGCCGCCACCTTCTCACCAGTAATCACGTCCGCCTTCTCAACCGCCCCAACCGTAAAGCCGGCCAAATCATAATCATCCACACCATACATGTCCGGCATCTCAGCAGTCTCACCGCCAACAAGTGCGCATCCCGCAAGCTCACAGCCGTCCGCAACACCCTTCACGATTTGCTCCATCTTCTGTGGCACCGTTTTGCCCGTCGCAATATAATCTAGGAAAAAGAGCGGCTCGGCACCTTGCGCCAGAATATCGTTGACACACATCGCCACACAGTCCACGCCAATCGTGTCATGCTTATCCGCTTGAATCGCAAGTAATAACTTCGTCCCAACGCCGTCCGTTCCCGAAACAAGCACAGGCTCCCGCAAACCAAGACCACTCAGATCAAACATGCCACCAAAAGAACCAATTGCACCCATCACGCCGTTACGCTTCGTGCGAGCCACATGTTTTTGAATTCGTTCCACAACCTCATAGCCCGCCTCAACATCAACGCCAGCCTTACTATACGCATTCTCTGCCATTTGCAAAATTCCCCTCTCAACGTGACTTGGCTTCTAAACTCGCCAAATATTCCTGCTCATAATCAAATAATTCCGTCGGGTAATCCCCGTTAAAATACGCCATACAAAGCCCACCATAAGGCTCATTCGGATAAGGCCGACCAACCGCTTCCACAAGTCCATCCTCCGACAAATACGTCAATGAATCCGCGCCAATAATATGGCAAATTTCATCCACCGAATAATTCGCTGCAATCAACTCATTTCGCGTCTGAATATCAATCCCGTAAAAACACGGGAAAGCAAGTGGTGGCGAAGCAATCCGAACATGCACTTCCGCAGCCCCAGCCTCGCGCAATAACTGCACAATTCGGCGGCTCGTCGTCCCGCGCACAATCGAATCATCAATCATCACAACCCGTTTACCTTCCACAACACCGCGCACCGCTGAGAGCTTCATTTTCACACCTTGCTCTCGCAATTCCTGCGATGGCTGAATAAACGTCCGCGCCACATAACGATTCTTAATCAAACCAAGCTCATACGGAATACCCGTTTCTTCCGCGTAACCAATCGCAGCTGAAATACTCGAATCAGGAACCCCCGTCACAACATCCGCCTCAACAAAGGCCTCCTGCGCCAAGCGTTTCCCCATCCGTTTTCGCGCCGAATGGACATTAATTCCCGCGATATTCGAATCGGGACGTGCAAAATACACATATTCCATACTACAAATCGAATGCTTCACATCTTCCGTGAATTTTTCAATATGCAAACCCTCATCATTAATAATAATCAGCTCACCCGGCTCCACATCACGCACAAACTCCGCGCCAACCGTATCAAACGCACACGTCTCCGAAGCAACAACATACGCGTCACCAATTTTACCAATCGAAAGCGGGCGGAAACCATTCGGATCAAGCGCTGCAATCAACTCATTTTCCGTCAACAACATGTACGCAAAACCACCCTTGACCTGGTTTAACGCCACCTTCAAATCCTCCAAAAGCGAACCCGTACGGCTACGCTTCAACAAATGCGCCAAAACTTCCGTATCCGAACTCGTTTGAAAAATCGCGCCTTCTTCTTCTAGCTCATTGCGTAGCGTCTTCGCATTAATCAAATTCCCATTATGCGCCAGCGCCAGACTCGAATTTTGAAAGTGGAATAAAAATGGCTGTACGTTGCTTAAACTCTTGCCACCAGCCGTCGCATATCGAACATGACCAATCGCCGACTTGCCGACCAAATCATCTAATTCGCCGTGCTTAAATACATCTGCAAGCAAACCTAAATTCCGATGTCCTTTTAGCGTCACACCATCTGTCGACACGATTCCCGCGCCTTCTTGACCGCGATGTTGCAAACTATGCAAACCATAATACGTAATCTGCGCCGCACTCGGATGATTCCAAATACCAAAAATCCCACATTCCTCGTTCAAACCTTTTATTTCAGTAGACATGGAATAGCCCCTTCCCAAACTTGTTTTAGTTCACTAAGTTCGGTTGTAATTTCTGTATCCTTGGCCTTAACAATGATTTCTCCTGATTCGCTAACTTCACCTAAACGTGTCAATTTCTCAAATTCAAATAATTCTTCAAAAGCCACAACGTTCTCTGCCTTCACAGAAACTAAGAAACGCGATTGCGACTCACTAAACAACAACTCACTTGCAAAAGGAACAGCAACCGTCGCGCCCAGTCCATTCGCAAAACAAGATTCTGCCAAAGCAACAGCCAGCCCACCTTCTGCTAAATCATGTGCAGAAGCAACGAGACCTTCACGAATTGCTGCTAACAAGAACTGTTGGTAGCGTTTTTCAACTTGCAAATCAAGTTCTGGCGCCCGTCCGCTAATTTTACCTTGTTGTATTTTTTGCAGTTCAGAACCACTAAATTCTGCTTTCGTGTCGCCAATCAAATAGATTACATCACCAGCCGCTTTAAAACCTTGCGTTGTAATATGCGCCACGTCTTCCACAAGTCCGACCATTCCGATGACTGGCGTAGGATAAATACCTTCTCCATCCGTTTCATTATACATCGAAACATTCCCCGAAATGACTGGCGTATCAAGCTCTAGACAAGCCGCACTAATCCCATCTGCCGCTTTTTCAATCTCCCAGAAAATTTCTGGTTTTTCCGGATTACCAAAATTCAGACCATCCGTAATTGCCAGCGGTTTCGCACCAGAACACACGATATTCCGTGCTGCCTCTGCCACCGCGATTTGGCCACCTTTTTCCGGATCAAGGTATAAATAACGCGAGTTACAGTCTGTTGTCATTGCAATCGCCTTATTCGTCCCACGAACACGTAAAACCGCCGCATCCGAACCAGGAGTCACCGCCGTGTTCGTCCGTACTTGATAATCAAACTGCTCATAAATATGGCGTTTACTAGCGATCGTTGGCTGTTTCAGCAATGCTTTCCAAGTCGCCACAGCATCCGTCACAACAGGCACAAACGCCTCTTCCGCTTGAAAATCGCGATATCTCTGTGGTTCTGCTGATGGTTTATGATACACTGGCGCATCCTCAGCAAGCGCATCAACTGGCACATTAGCCACCACTTCACCATGATGCACAATTTTATACATCTTGTCATCCGTTACTGTTCCGATCGTCACAGCCTCTAAACCGTAACGCTCAAACAATGCCTTAATCTCATCTTCATGTCCTTTTTTCACACAAAGCAACATCCGCTCTTGCGATTCTGAAAGCAACATTTCGTATGCCGACATATGCGTTTCCCGTTGCGGCACATCATCCATAATCAATTCCAAACCAGAACCAGCTTTAGAAGCCATTTCCGAACTTGAGCTTACTAGACCCGCCGCTCCCATATCCTGAATACCAATCAAAATATCCGAATGGTCACGAATCAAATCAAGACAAGCCTCAAGCAATAATTTCTCCATAAAAGGGTCACCGACTTGTACGGCAGAACGTTGCTGTTCGCCTTCTTCACTAAATTCCACCGAAGCAAAAGTAGCCCCGTGAATCCCGTCGCGTCCAGTTTTTGCACCGACATACATTACCGGATTCCCAACACCGACCGCCTGGCCTTTTTGAATATCCTCTTTTGCAATTAAACCAACACACATCGCGTTGACTAGCGGATTTTTCGCATAACACGGATCAAACTGCACTTCGCCGCCGACCGTTGGAATCCCAATCGAGTTTCCATATCCAGCAATCCCCGCCACGACTTCATTCACTAAATATTTCGTATGCGGATTGTCAATCTCGCCAAAACGAAGCGAATTCAGCATCGCAATCGGACGCGCGCCCATCGAGAACACATCACGGATAATGCCACCAACACCCGTCGCAGCCCCTTGATACGGTTCCACGTAAGACGGATGATTATGACTTTCTACTTTAAACGCGACACCAAGCCCATCACCAATATCCACGATACCAGCACCCTCACCAGGACCTTGCAACACCTGCGGACCTTCCGTCGGGAACTTGCGCAATACTGGTTTGGAATTTTTATAACTACAATGTTCCGACCACATCACTGAAAACAAACCCGTCTCCGTATAGTTCGGCTTTCTTTTTAAAATATCGCAAACAAGTTCGTACTCACTGTCACTAAGCCCCATTGTTTCGTAAATTTTCTGCTCCTTAATTTGCTCCGCGGATGGTTCCTGATTCACATTAAGCATGCACTTGTTCCTCCTTCCAAGCCTTCAACATCGATTTAAAAACGCCAAGCCCAGCCGTTCCGCCAACAACATCCTCCACAGCACGCTCTGGATGTGGCATCATGCCGAGCACATTACCAGCCTTATTCGTAATCCCAGCAATATTTGCAATACTCCCATTTGGGTTTTCCGTCGCATACGTAAACACAATCTGTCCATTATCCCGCAACTCCGCAAGCGTCGCCTCATCACAGTAATAATTTCCTTCCCCGTGCGCCACAGGAATCTGAATCTCCTGATTTGCCACATATTCCGAAGTAAACATCGTCTCCGCATTTTCCACACGCAAACCGACTGTCTTACAAACAAAATGCAAATTCGTATTCCGAATCAAAGCTCCTGGAAGCAAGCCGCTCTCCGCCAAAATCTGAAAACCATTACAAACACCAAGCACCGGTTTCCCGCTCTCCGCAAATCGCACAACCTCAGGCATAATATTCGCAAATTTCGCAATAGCTCCCGTCCGCAAATAATCTCCATACGAGAAGCCCCCAGGAAGAAGCACCGCATCAAATCCTTCCAAAGAATTCTCCGCATGCCACACATATTCCGCTTCCTCACCAAGCACATCGCGAATCGCGTGCAACATATCTAAATCACAATTCGAACCAGGAAATTGAATGACTGCAAATTTCATCCTTACGCCTCCTCGATTTCATAGCGATAATCTTCCATCACTGGGTTTGTCAATAACTTATCGCACATCTCGTCTAAGACCGCGTGAATGTCACGATCCGATTTTGCCACTTGAAGCTCCATGTATTTTCCGATACGCACGTCCTCAACCTCACCATAATTCAAGCTTTTCAGCGATCCCATCACCGCAGCCCCTTGAGGATCAAGCACACTTTTCTTCAACGTCACAAACACCTTCACATTATACATTCAAACAACCTCCTTTAATCTTTTCAAAACTTCTTCATAAACTGCAGTTAAATTGCCAATATTCCGACGAAAGACATCCTTATCCAGCTTCGCATTCGTATCCCGATCCCATAATCGGCACGTATCAGGCGAAATCTCATCCGCAAGCAAAATGTTACCGTCCTTATCACGCCCAAATTCCAACTTGAAATCAATCAACGTAATATTCATTTTCGCAAACATTTCTTTTAAAGCATCATTCACAGCAAGCGCAGACGCCTTCAAAATCGCAATCTCATCCTCAGTCGCCGCTTCCAAATAAAGCACATGCGCATCATTAATAAACGGATCATTTAACGCATCTTCCTTATAATAAAACTCCACAATCGGCTGCTTTGTCGGCGTACCCTCAGGAACCCCAAGACGTTTCGCAAGACTTCCCGCAATCACATTCCGAACCACAACTTCCAGCGGAATAATTTCCACAGAACGCACCAACTGCTCCGTATCCGAAATCTGCTCCACAAAATGACTCTTAATTCCCGCATCATTCAGATAAGTAAAAATCCGCGACGTTATTTCATTATTCAAACGCCCCTTACTCGCAAAACTCTCCTTACGCTCACCATTCAGCGCTGTCGCATCGTCTTTATAAGCCACGCGCAACACGCCGTCCTGCTCCGTACTAAACAACCGTTTCGCCTTGCCCTCATACAATAAATTTGCCACGATTTGATCGTCTCCTTTTTGATTGAAATCAAGCATGAAAAACCATGAAGCTAGCCAATTCTCCATAGTTTTTCATGATGCCTTCCTTACAGCCCTAAGCGGTTAAAAATCATATCTACTTGTTTTAAATGATAATTATAATCAAAGCAGTCATCAATTTCCTCTTTAGAAAGACGATCCGTAATCTTAGGCTCCGCCTCAACAAGTGTTCTAAACGGTACTTGCGTCTCCCAAGCTTCCATCGCCTTAGGTTGCACCGTATCATACGCTTCCTCACGAGCCATTCCTTTATCAATCAACGTCAACAACACACGTTGCGAATAAATCAGCCCTAACGTACGGTCCATATTACGTTTCATATTTTCAGGGAAGACCGTCAAATTCTTCACGATATTACCAAAACGATTCAAAATATAATCAAGCAAAATTGTCGCGTCCGGCAAAATAATACGCTCCGCTGACGAATGCGAAATATCACGTTCATGCCAAAGCGGCACATTCTCATACGCCGTCACCATATGCCCACGAATCACACGAGCGAGCCCCGTCACATTCTCCGAGCCAATCGGATTGCGCTTATGCGGCATCGCTGAAGACCCTTTTTGCCCCTTCGCGAAAAATTCCTCCACTTCGCGGACCTCACTTTTTTGCAAAGCACGCACTTCCACGGCAAATTTCTCCACAGAAGTCGCAATCAAAGCAAGCGTCGCCATATAATCCGCATGACGATCCCGTTGCAACGTCTGCGTCGAAATCGGAGCTGGCGTCGTACCTAACTTTTCACAAACATATTCCTCCACAAACGGATCAATGTTCGCATATGTCCCAACAGCTCCCGAAATTTTTCCAAATTCCACACCGTCAGCCGCACGATTAAACCGTTCCAAATTGCGCTTCATTTCCTCATGCCAAAGCGCCAACTTCAAGCCAAACGTCGTCGGTTCCGCGTGCACACCATGCGTCCGCCCCATACAAACCGTATGTTTATATTCCTTCGCCTTATTCGCCAAAATTTCAATAAAGCGTTCCAAATCCGCACGTAAAATCTCATTTGCCTGCTTCAAAATATACGAGTTAGCCGTGTCCACAACATCCGTCGACGTCAAACCGTAATGCACCCACTTGCGTTCCTCACCAAGCGATTCCGATACACTTCGCGTAAACGCCACAACATCATGACGCGTCTCTAACTCAATCTCCTGAATACGCGCCACATCAAACGTCGCGTTCTCACGAATCTTCGCTACATCCTCTTTCGGAATCTCACCAAGCTCCGCCCAAGCCTCACAAGCTAGAATCTCAACCTCCAGCCACGCCTGAAAACGATTTTGCTCCGTCCAAATATTGCCCATCTCTTCTCTCGTATATCTCTCAATCATCGTTTCTCAAATCCCCCAATTATCTCCAAATTTGCGTCGCGCGCATTTTTTCAACTTCCACAAGCGGATTATCACTAAGCACCGTAATGTGGCCCATTTTGCGATCAATCTTCGCCTCTTGTTTCCCATAATAATGAACAAACCAATCCGGATGCTCCGCTAAAACCTCATTGACACCATCCACATGTTGCCCTAAAATATTGACCATCATCGCAGGACGCAATAACTCCGGTTTCAGTAGCGGCAAGCCCGCAATTGCCCGAATATGTTGCGTAAACTGCGAAATATTACAAGCTTCTATCGTATAATGCCCTGAATTATGCGGTCTAGGTGCCAACTCGTTCACATAAATCGCCCCAGAACCCGTCACAAACATTTCCACTGCCAGAACACCCTCCAAATGAAGATATTCCGCCAACTTCACAGCAATAGCTTCCGCCTCATGAATCGACTCCTCATCAAGCGCTGCCGGCACAACCGTCGTGTGTAAAATATTGTTTTTATGATCATTTTCAGCCACAGGGAAAGTCTCAATTTGCCCTTCCGAGTTTCTAGCAACAATCACCGAAACCTCGCGCTCAAACGGGATCCAGGCCTCCAGAACACACGTCCCAAAGCGCAACAACTCCACAGCCTTATCAATATCCTCTTCACTCTGAATTACATACTGACCCTTACCATCATAGCCACCCTGCGTCGTTTTAAGAACCGCTGGATACCCAAGACTATTAATATGCTGTTCAATATCATCCCGATCCACAATAACCGCATACGGCGCCAAGTTAATATTAAGCGACTCCAAATACGCCTTTTCCAAAATTCGGTCTTGCGTAATCGACAACAACTCCGAACCTTGCGGAATTCTAACACTATTTTCAATCGAATGAAGCGCGTCATTATCTACATTTTCAAACTCATATGTCACGACATCACTTTTCTCTGCCAATTCCTTCAAAGCATTTAAATCCGTATAATTTGCTACAATTTGCTCATCAGCGACTTGCGCACAAGGAGCATCCACCGTAGGATCTAATACAATAACCTTATAACCCATTTCCTTAGCAGCCAAAGCCATCATTCTACCTAATTGACCACCGCCAATAATTCCGATCGTGCTGTTTGGTAATAAATACGTTTTACTCAAGAGAATCACTACTTTCTAGTACATTTTCTTCTAGTGTATCACGTCTATTTTCCAAACGGCTAGCAATTACCTCATTTTCTACCGATAAAATTTGTGCAGCAAGCAATCCAGCATTTACCGCACCCGCCTCACCTATTGCGACAGTAGCGACCGGGACACCACCAGGCATCTGAACAATCGATAATAATGAATCCAGTCCATTTAACGCTTTAGACTTCACCGGGACACCAATAACTGGCAAAGTTGTTTTCGCAGCCACCATTCCTGGCAAATGAGCAGCACCTCCAGCACCCGCAATAATCACTTTAATACCACGACTTCTCGCAGTTTCTGCATATGTAAACATTAAATCCGGGGTACGATGCGCCGAAACAACCTTTTTCTCGTAAGCTATCTCCAACTCGTCCAATATTTCGCACGCTTTTCTCATCGTTTCCCAATCAGAAGTACTTCCCATAATGACACCAATTTGTGCAGACATCGAACGTCCCACTCCTCATCATTTCATTTATTCCTACCTGTTCATTCTAACAATAGCCACCAACAAAGTCAACCATAAAATCGAACGATATAATCCATACATTGATTAATGTTCGTGTTTAAAACAAATTTCAGCCAAAGAAAAAGCAACTTCCAGAAGAAAGTCACTTTTTCTTAACACCACCACGCACTTGTTTCACCCAGAATCCGCCATAAATTTGCTTTGGCTCCGAAGAAACAATAAAAGCTTTATCATCAATTGCGATAATACGCTGGTATAATTTATTCTCATTTTTGCGCGGCGTCAATATCTCAAGCATCATCCGCTCCCCATCACGCCCACTTGCAAGCCAACTAGTCACACCATATCCAGCATTTCTAATCTGATTCGCTAAATCCAAGTTATAATCTTTCGTAATCACGTTCACCGTAATATAACCAAGCGCAAGCCTCTCCTCAATTTTCATACCCACAACAATACCAACACCAAAACCAAGTGCATACGCGGCAATATTTGCAATATCATTCAAGTTACTCATTACCATCCCAAGCGCTACAATATACACCACAATTTCAAATACGCTCACAATAGCAGCACGATAGCGATATCCCTTCATCGTCATTAACAACCGAATCGTATTCAACGACACGTATAATATATTAATAACAAAGATAGTCAAAATCATACCAACAGCCTCGCCCATATCCATTCCCCCTATGTAAAAAACCTACTTACTAAATATGTTCACTAAATCATCATTTTCAAACCTATCTTCACCAATTAATTCAATAATAAATAAAAAAGCACTCATCAAAGAATGAGTACTTCAAACAATTGCCCGGCGACGACCTACTCTCACAGGGGGAAGCCCCCTACTACCATCGGCGCTGAAAAGCTTAACTTCCGTGTTCG
>NZ_JNFA01000002.1 GCF_000766865.1 Listeria booriae | reverse complement strand
TTTCCGCCCTGCGATTCTTACCTGAAAACATTGCTGTTTTCTTGGTTTTATCTTTGTTTTTTGTTCAGTTTTCAAAGGTCGACAATGTTGTTCAACACAACTTTTATATCATATCATATTAGAAGTTAACGTGTCAACAACTTATTTTTAATTATTTTTTCGTCCTCTCAAGCGAGAACTTTTTAAGTATATAACACTTATCTTTAAAAAGCAACCTTTTTGTTTTAATTCATTAAAATTGTATATTGCATTCATTTTCAAGTTCTTTTAAATAGCTTTCTAGCACCTTATGTCTTCTAATTGCTATCTTCTTTGCTGTGCTTGTTTGTATTTTATCTTTTATTTGTAGGAGTTTATCATGGAAGTGTTGCATCGTTGTACCTTCTTTACGGTTTGGATCGTATATCGGCCTTTGCATAGCCGCTCCATATGTTAAGCACCTAGCTATACCTATTGCTCCTATTGCATCCAAACGATCTGCATCTTGCACAATTTGCATTTCTATATTTAATGGGACCTTTTTGCCTTTACTAAATGATACGCAATCAATGACATCTACGATTCGCTTTACATCCTCTTCTATTACTCCGTATTGGTATAGGCAATCTCTCATTTGTAATTCAGCTTCATCTGGATTTGCTTTAAGTTTACTATCTGTAAAATCATGAAACAGGGCCGCAAGTTGTATGATACCTTTATTACCACCTTCGATACTTTGGAGCTCCATCGCCATTTTATATACTCTTTCAATATGGTACCAGTCGTGACCGGTTTTCTCGTCTTTAAAATGTTCTTGAATAAACACTTCTGCCTTATCAACAATCGCTTGACTTATCAACAGAATTGCCTCCTTTATGTTTTCAAATTTTCTAACTTTTGTGTAAAATAGTATTAAGTACATCAGCTAGGAGGAGATTCGTTTGTTTGAATTCGAAAATGTTTCATTGAATCGTAATGGTAGCTTATTGCTACAGAATATTGATTGGAAAGTTAATGATAAAGAGAACTGGGCTGTGCTTGGATTGAATGGGTCAGGGAAAACCACCTTACTGAAATTATTAAATGGCTATCTTTGGCCTTCTTCTGGTTCCCTTTCTGTGTTAGGCCATCGATTTGGTCAAACTTCATTGCCTGAGCTCAGAAAATCTATTGGTTGGGTCAGTTCTTCCTTGCAGCAGCAATTAAAAGAATATGATTTAGCGGAGAGCATTGTTGTAAGCGGAAAGTTTGCGAGCATTGGTTTGTATCAAAAAACCACATTAGAAGAACGAGAATTAGCCAAGTCTATTTTATCAGAGTGTGGTGGAGCTAACTTGATAGGCAGACCATATCATATCTTATCTCAAGGGGAGCGACAAATTGTACTTATCGCAAGAGCGCTTATGGCAAAACCGCAGTTGCTGATTCTCGATGAACCATGTAATGGGCTTGATATATTTGCTAAAAAACGCTTATTAGAGCGGATTGATATTATATCCAATATGCCTGACGCACCGACCATGCTATACGTTACACACCATACTGAAGAGATATTGCCTTGCTTTGGACGCACCTTGCTACTTAAAGACGGGAAGAAATACGCGGATGGGAAAACGGAAGATATGTTAACCGAGGAAATACTCTCGCCTTTCTATAGCCATGCTATTGAAGTTGTGACTTTGGAGAACGGGCAATTATCTATCTTTCCGAAATAAGAATCACGCGCTTGTAGCATTTTGAGAACCATAATGTTTCAAGCGCGTTTCTGTATGCTTATGCTTCTTCTTCAAATAAGCGAGCAATCTCTATAATGACTTGTGTCGCCTTTATCATACTATCAACAGATACATATTCAAATTTGCCGTGATAATTCTCGCCACCAGTAAAAATATTAGGTGTTGGTAGGCCTTTAAATGATAGTTGTGATCCATCAGTTCCACCGCGGATTGGTCGAATGTCTGGTTCGATATCAAGATTCTTCATTGCTTTATAAGCCATATCAACAATTTCTTTCACTGGCTCAATCTTTTCACGCATATTGTAGTACTGATCCGTCAAGTCTAGAATAATCTTATCCTCGCCATATTTCTTTTGTAGGTTTCTTACAATAGTAGAAACTGTTTCTTTTCTTGCTATAAAAGCATCGTGGTCGAAATCACGAATAATATAATATGCTTCTGATTGTTCGACTTCACCTTGTATTGAGATTAAATGATAAAAGCCTTCATAGCCATCTGTGCGCTCTGGAACTTCCGCTTCTGGAAGCTGTGCGTGAAACTCCATCGCCATTTTGTTTGCATTCACCATTTTATCTTTAGCAGTGCCTGGGTGTACGCTATTTCCTTTGAATGTAATGCGGGCGGCCGCGGCGTTAAAGCTTTCGTATTCTAATTCTCCAAGTGGGCCGCCGTCCATTGTATAAGCAAAATCTGCACCGAATGCTGGAACATCAAAATGATGCGGGCCACGTCCTATTTCTTCATCTGGTGTGAATGCTACTCTGATTTGGCCATGCTTTATTTCTGGATGTGTAATCAAATGATGCATGGCTACCATGATTTCTGTCATGCCAGCTTTGTCGTCTGCACCTAACAGCGTTGTGCCGTCGGTCGTAATGATTGTCTGACCTTTGTATGTAGGGAGTTCTGGAAATGCTTCTGGTGAGAGAACTACGCCTAGTTCTTTATTTAATACAATGGCATTACCATCAAAGTTCTCATGAATTTGTGGTGATACATTCTTTCCAGTTAAATCTGTCGCTGTGTCTATATGTGCTAAGAACCCGATTGTAGGAACTTCTTTGCTTGTATTGCTTGGGAGTGTTGCCATTACATATCCGTTGTCATCCATTGTTACTTCTTCCATACCTATTGCTTTTAGTTCCTCTACCAACACCTTGCCTAATTCCAATTGTCCAGGAGTTGTTGGAACTGTCTGGCTTGCTTCACTTGATTGTGTATCGATTTTGACGTATTTGATAAAACGTTCGATTAGCTCATTTCTCATTGTATACTTACCTCCGTATTTTATTTGCTCTTCTCTTGCATTGTCGTGACTGTTCGCCAATTTCTAGCAGTTGCTTTAACGTGTAAGACTCGTTCTACTAGTTTATTTGAATAGATGCTATCAGAAACACCAGCTGATAAGGTGACATATAAAAACCGGCCTGTAATCTCACAACTATCTTGTTGGTCCTTGCCGAGCTCTTTTAAGGTATCTAAATCTATCGCTTCTGGGACTTGGTTTAAGAAGTGGACCATTAACTTCTCTTCTTCGAAAGGCTTCTGCAAAATACCTTGAACATATTCATCCAGCGGGAAAACAATTGCCGGAACATCAAAACCAAAGGCATCTTCAATGAGTGCGGCTATATTCTCTTGAACCCATTCGTAACTAGTCTCAGCATGCTCTGCAATGACATTACCTGATTGAATGTAGGTCGTGACATTCTGATAAGCATTCGCCGTGAGAACTTCTCTTAAATCAAGCATCTTTATTTTGCGATTACCGCCAACATTGATTGCACGTAAGAAAATAATATATTTCATAGGCTTCCTCCTCCTTCACATTATACCTAATAATTATTGTAAGGTATAATAATACTAACTAAAGGAGTGATAAAATTGAAATTAATTTCGTGGAACGTGAATGGACTTAGAGCTGCTGAAAAGAAAGGCTTCATGGAGTATTTCCGAACTGTAGATGCTGATATATTCTGCTTACAAGAGACGAAACTACAGGAAGGTCAAATTGAACTGGACTTGTCTGGGTATCATGATTACTGGAATTATGCAGTTAAGAAAGGCTATTCAGGCACAGCCATCTTCTCAAAAATCGAACCTATCACGGTAACTTATGGGCTAGATATCGAAGAACATGACCAAGAAGGCCGCGTCATTACATTGGAGTTTCCAGAATTCTATATGATTACCGTTTATACGCCAAATTCTCAGAATGAGTTAAAACGTCTTGATTACCGAATGAGTTGGGAAGATGCTTTCTTAAATCATTTAAAAAAATTAGATGCCATAAAACCAGTTGTAGTATGTGGAGATCTTAATGTGGCGCACCAAGAAATCGACTTGAAAAATCCTAAAACAAATCGCAAAAATGCTGGATTCTCTGATGAAGAACGTGGGAAATTCTCAGATTTACTAGCCGCTGGATTCACAGACTCATTCCGTCATCTGTATCCCGAACTAGAAGGTGCCTATTCCTGGTGGTCTTATCGAATGAATGCTCGTGCCAGAAATACTGGATGGCGGATTGATTATTTCGTAGTCTCTAATCGGATTGCTCCGAATATAGTAGAGGCGGCTATTCATGCAGACATTCTTGGTTCTGACCATTGCCCAGTAGAACTCGATATAACCTTTTAATTGCTTATAGTATATATATTCGACAAATGTTTGAAAAATCCTCTAAATAAAAAAATCTCGCGGCTCATTTTTTAAGCGTGCGAGATTTTTTCTATTTTATTTTAACATTGGTGCTTCGACCCAACCTAGTCGTTGTGTTCCGTCATTTACACGATACCAGATTTTATCGTTTACAACTGCTTGGCTGTCAACATGGACTTCGTTTAGTCCGGCAAGCGTTCCTTTGAACGTGCTAGTATCAATGACTGGGAATGCATAAATTCGACCGTTTGAATTTTCTACACCTCTGATTAAGTTTACTTCTTGTTCCATGGACGTTTTGTAAATAAGGTTTAGGTTCTTTTCGTTCATCCAGCCAATGTTTTGACCGTTGATGGACGCTTCGTACCATGTGGAGCCATTACTTACTTTCACGCGATTCATTAATCGTAAATCTTTACTTTTGTACTGGTTTAACGAGGCTTTTTTAGTGGCGCCTTTTAATGTTTCTGGTGCGCTCCAAACTGTACCAGTTGCGCCGCCTCGGATTTCGCCATACGCGTAGATGTTTGTTTTCTCGGTGATTTTATCATAGACTTGATCGTATTTCGCTAAACCGTAAGTTTCTACTGTGCTGATTAGTTCTTGTGCATAATCTGGCGCTGTTGCGTAACCGCCGTCTTCGATGATTTCTGCTGCTTGTCGGTAATCTTCCTCACCAATAAGATTTGCGTAATTATTTCCGCCCCATGAAGGACCGTTGACGAATAATAACGCATGGTCTTCTAGTGACTCATAGTAGCTTGGATACGCACGGAATGCCGCATCGATCGTTGTCCAGTTGTTGTCATAGAACTCTTTCGTGTTCATTGTGACAGACTGGCCTTCGTAGCTACCTTTCATACCAAATAAATTATTGGCTTGTTGTGTTAAACCACTGTTTCCCCAGCCTGATTCTAAGATGGCTTGGGCAATCGTGACACTGGTTAAAATACCGTGTTCACGTTGTAGCTTCTGGGCATCTGGGACTATTTTATTAAGAAAATTCTGCTGAGAATTGGTGTAGCTTACTTGTGTATTCATTTCGCTCTCGGCGGCAAATGCGCTAACAGGAAGTACCATCGAGCCCATCATCATTCCGACAGTTCCTAAGATAGCCAAATTGCGCTTGACTGATTTTTTCATACGACTTTTTCTACACTTCTTTCTGATTTTTTTATAGTTTTTTTACTTTCTAGTCTCTTCTTCAAATCAACAGGGTTCATTCTAGCAAAATTAGTGTTGCATTTAGGTTACAGGAACGTGTCATTTCTGTTTATAATGTTACAACATTTGTCTAGACCGCTATCTTATGCGTGTTGGCAAACGTGAATTTTTTTTGACCACATCAAAAAAACGCTATATTTTCATAGCGTTTTAATTTGAATTATATTATTTTTTACCCAACCTAATGTCTTTTTGTCTTGTTTTATTTGGTACCATATTCCATTTCCAACTTGCATTTCTTGCGCGATTTTTAATTTTTCAGCGCCGTATTTTGCTAAATCGTCAATAGGTTTAGCATTTTTTGTTCTTGGTGGGCTAGACCAGATTCTTGTATCTTTTGCCAACTTTGCGGTTCCCACATCGTCAACTTGCTTGACATAGCGAATCGGATCGTAAATTTGGTCATATGCTTGCAAATTTCTTTGTTCGATTAGCTCGATTAATTTCTCGGCATATCCAGGATCTGTTGCGTAGCCTGCTTTTTGTAATGCATTGGCCGCTGTTTTGTAATCTTTTGCTTTGATGACACCTTGGTATTTTGTTTTATCCCAAGACGTGCCTTTTAAAAATAGTGCTGCGTGGTCATCTAACGATTCAAACCAAGTCGGATATTTTCTGAAAGCCGCGTCAATCGTAATCCATTCGTTGTTCTCGAATTCTTGTGTTGGCATCGTAACGGAGTCTTTCTGATATTCGCCTTTTATTCCGAACAAGTTGCGGCCTTCTGTGGCTAGCTTACTTTCTCCCCAATTGGACTCCAAAATCGCTTGAGCCAATGTAATACTTGTTAAAATGCCTTCCTGGTCTTGTATTTCTTGGGCGTGACCTGCTAATAAATTAATGAACTCTTGTTGTGGATCAACGCGTGTGATTTCGACAGGCTCTTCTTGTTGAAAAAATAGTTTATCGATGGCAATGAAAGCTACTGCGCCAAGCACGATAGCCGATAGCAAGATCCCGATAAGTAGTGTTGTTTTCTTTTTATGCATTCTATTGTAAACCTACTTTCTGTCATCTGATTGCCCTTTTTATCCCATACCCTTTATTGTAACTGACATGTATAACAATTTACAACCAACTTAAGACTGAGTTATGATTGCAATTCCATCTTTTGTATCTTTGATTTTTGCTTTTTTAGGTGCTCTGGCAACGATTTTCATCGCGTATAAGTCTGACATGCAAAAGCCTGAATGAGCCGCGATTAATACGTATATAGCGACGAGATACACTGGGAATTCTAATGCTAAAATAACTAAGATGAGTGTTAACAAAATACATGGTCCGATATTGATTATTTGAAACTGCCATTTTGAAAATAGTTGCTTCGGACAGTTGACATAGAGAAATCCCTTTTTAAAGCCAAAATGTAGCTTGGTGTTGCCGAATACCCAGAAAAGTAATCCGTGAATTAGTTCATGAATGGCAAATAAAATGTAAAATGCTATACAAAATAAAATAATTCCTTCTATAGTAAAGTTGATTGGCACTGATTCTCGTAATGCTAAAACAAGTCCCACAATTAACATCACTGCCATGAGAACAGCCGCCATGATCTTAATGGTTTGCATGCTTTTTTTGTCGTTAAGAATTTTATACTTCTTCGACAATGCTTCTGTTTTCATAACGAATTATGACCTCATTTCTTTTAACGCTTGCTAACATACCACGAAGTCTTTTTCCCTTGTTCTATTATAGTATGAAATTTAGGCGGAATACAATTATTTTGTAGAAATCGGGTTAAAAAATCCTTCTTTCTTCTATATAAAAAACCTTTCTCATCAACAGGTCGTTAACGGGAAAAGTTTTTTAGAATTATTTATATTTTATTTCGAATCGGAGTGTTGTTTTTAATTTATCTGGTGCAACTTTGTGAATATCGCTTAAGTAGATTTCTTTGTGGCTTTTGCTAAGACGGATTATATTATTTTGCTCGCAAAAGTCTTCCATTTGGGCGAAAGTTGCTGGTTCATCATCAAAGCTACCAATATGCAACATCTGTAAGTTAAGTCCTTCTGTGATTTCTTCTAGTTTTAACAGCTCGCGATTTTCGGGTGATACTTTTTTGATGATAGTTTCTTTGGCATAATCAAGCAATTCTGGGGTGATGAAATCGGGTTGGCGAATCATGATTTTGAAGATGAGTTGGTCTTTGTCTAGTGTTTTGCTACCCGGTTCTAGTGTCCAGAATCCTTCTAGTGGGAAAACGGTGTAGTCGTAATAGCCTTCTGGTGCCGTCACTTTTTTAGGCATCATTTTCACTGCGTAAGATGCGGCGTACAGTGTTTTGATTAGTTCTGAAAAGGCTGGTGAATTGGGGTTTCCTTTACCGCTAATCGTGAAGTATTTCATCGCTGGTATGTCGATGATTTCGGGTTTTTGTTTTGGTAAATAGATTGATTTGTCTTGTTTTCGCCATTCATATTTCATTGGTTTGCTCCTTTATTGGGAAACAGGCTTCGGTTACCCAGTTTTGTGGATTCGGTTCGGTCGCGATGGACACGTGATAAATATTGAACATCGGGCCGTTTAGCTGGTAGTGATGATTTTCTAGCCACATGGCCACGGTTTCGGTCACGGCTGTCATTTGTTCGTAACTTCCGGTGATAACGACAGATGCGACTTGTACTGCGGGTGCTTCTTTAAAAGTAATCCCGGTATTTGGTTGACTCGTTTGAACTGCGACTTGGACTTCGACGTCTACATTGCTTTCTTGGTAAGAATCATCGTGAAAAATAGCTAGGTTATACGGTTCTTTCGCAAAAGTAATGTTATTCATCATCAGGATTTGATAAAGTTTCTCCCATAGTATGCCTTCATCAGAATAGTTCGGGATGACATCGCGGACGCTTGCGACAACACGCTTTGGTATTTCTTTTTGAATGACGTGGTAGTTTAGTTTCTTGCTGTCTTCTTTTAAAAAGAGGCGCGAATCCTCTAGAAATTGGCTTTGTTGCTTGATTTTTTGAAGTTCTTCTTGGAGTTCTAGTTCGCGAATGGCTAAGTGTGATTGGATTGTTGCGGCTTCGGCGTTTGATGCGAGGATTTCTTTGATGACGGTTAAACTAAGGCCGATTTCTTTTAATTTTTGAATTTTGTTGATGGTTTGTAGTTGTTGTGCCGAGTAGTTGCGATAATTGGTTGCTTCGTTGATTTGTTCTGGGATGAGTAAGCCGATTTTATCGTAATGTCGCAATGCTCGGATGCTGACGTTTGCGAGCTTGGAAAATTCACCGATTTTGAACATGTGCTTTCCTCCTTTTTTGTCTTACTAGGTTTAGTTTAAACGATGACGTAGGTGGAGAGTCAATCGCGGAACTAAGATTCGTCTAGTAATCTTTAAAATGGCTACTTTTTTATTGGAAATTTTTGTTGTAAGCTTGGTAGGACATCTATTGTAATTATGCAAAAATGTAAGCGCATTATTATATTTAGAAAGGGAGAGAAGTTATGAAGAAAACGAAAATGGTAGCTGCTTTACTAAGTGTAACACTATTGACGTCACTCGCTCCACCTTTGAATGCACAGGCAATGACTGCGGAGGATAAGGAGGCACAGGCGAAAACGGGACAGCCTTTTGCCTCCTACTGGTTTCCGGATGAGTTAGTGAAATGGAGTCCGCAAAATGATCCTGATGCGCCGTTCAATAAAGGAACGATTCCGCTGAAAAAACGGGTAGTTTCTGCTAAATCTAACGCTACGCAAAAGTCACAAGGGGAATTAATGTCGCTCGATATTATTAACGAACACACGGCTGGAACGCCTTCGCAAGGTTTTAAAAGCGTGAAAGTCTACAATCCGACGCAGTGGCAATATGTTGATGTGCTGGTTGCTTGGGCGGGATCTTCTGGGGAAGGGATTATTATTCCACCGAGCGCGGATACGATTGATATGGCGCATAAAAACGGCGTGCCTGTGCTTGGAACGGTCTTTTTCCCACCGAATGTATATGGCGGAAAACCGGAATGGGTGAAGCAATTTATTACGAAAGATGCGAACGGTCGTTATCCCGTGGCTGATAAATTATTAGAAGTGGCGAATTATTATGGATTTGATGGCTGGTTTATTAATCAGGAGACGACCGGCTTTACGGCTGCAGATGCTACGGCAATGCAAGATGTTTTGAAATACATGCAAACGAAGAAAAAAGCAAATCAGCAAATTATTTGGTACGATTCGATGACAACTACTGGAGAAATTGATTGGCAAGGCGCTTTAAATGAGAAAAATAGTCCGTTTCTGACGCAAAATAAGAAAGCAGTATCCAATGGAATGTTTGTTGATTTTCGCTGGAATCCAAATCGTTTGGTGACATCAAATCAGAATGCGGCGGCGCTCGGAGTTAGTCCTTATAAACTTTATGCCGGCGTCGATGTTCAGTCAAATGGCTACAATAGCAATGTAAATTGGAATGCGATTTTCCCTCCTGCTTCTTCTGCACCAATTGTTTCGCTTGGACTATACATTCCTGGTTGGGTGTATTATAGTTCGAATCATAATCAGACCGAATTTACGAACAAAGAAAACAAGTTCTGGAATGGAAATAAGGTCGATCCGCGTTATCCTGAAAATGTGACGGGTGCGAAGGATTGGCAAGGGATTGCAGCCTATTATCCTGAAAAGTCTGGTATTTCGGCATTGCCGCTTAAGACCAATTTCAATACCGGGAAAGGGACATTTTTCAATAAAAACGGCGTTCGGTTACAGACTGGGGAATGGAATCAGCGTGGCATGCAAGATGTGATGCCAACGTATCGTTTTATTCTTGATAATACTGGCGGGAATAAACTTGCGGCGAGCATAACTTCAGGCGATGCTTACACTGGCGCGTCTTCCCTACTTTTATCTGGAAACGCTGTGAAAAACGGGACAACAACTACGAAGCTATTTGCGACAGATATTAAAGTGAAGCGCGATACGACTTTTTCTATGAAAGTAAAAGGTAGCAACGCGACGCATAAATTAGTGCTTCAATTTGCAGGTGATAAAGTGCCACGCAAAGTGCTTTTAAAAGCTTCAGGAACTGGCTGGGTGAACTGGACAACAACGCTAAGCCCCTACTACGGCAAAACAATTAAAGAAATTTCCCTAGAAACAACAACGACCGCGGCGCAAACAAATGCCAAAATAAACATCGGGGAAATTGCATTACAAGGCTTCAGTGATGCTGGCCCAGTTGGCGTCGTACAAAACATAAAAGTCACTGAAAAAGTAACGCCTGAACGCAAAACAAATGCCCGAATTACTTGGAATACAGCAATCGGTCATGTTCGTTATTATGAAATTTATCAAAAAAATAGTAAAGGCGCGCAGGAACTGATCGGGACAACGCCGTCAACTGCATTTTTCGCAACGGATGTGTATACAGTGAATGGAAAAGCGCAGATTACTGTGAAAGCTGTTGGTTATTAGGTAAAACAAAAAGAGGTCTTCGTTTTCAAGGCCTCTTTTGCTTGTTCAATATCCAGTTCCCTAACGCCCCTACTAGTAAAATCGCGAGTGAAGGAATGGAATAATCAGTAAATATCGTTGTGAATGGAATATTTAAGGCGTGTAGCCCGAATGACACGAGCCGTGCTACTAGCAAAATAAGTCCTATAACAACAAGTGCATCAAAAAATAGTTTTAGAAAACGCATGTATTCTCCTCCTCTTACGTACCATGTTATAATTTAATAGAAGAAAGTTCAAGTTTAGGAGTGATAATATGACGTATCCGCGTGAATTGATTGACCCGATTATTGCTAAAAACAACGAATTTGACTTGGAAGGGTTTGTGTTTGGAAATGGGGATTTCTCGCCTGAAATTATGTTGATTGGCGAGGCTCCGGGTGAGGTGGAGATTCGGACTGGGGTTCCGTTCACTGGTCGCGCTGGGAAAGAACTTGATAAAACGCTTGCTATTGCTGGTTTGACGCGGGATCAAGTGTATATTACGAGCGTCGTTCGCAGTCGCCCTTTTGGTCATAAAACAAAGATTGATAGAGCGGGACACACGGTTCAAAAACGCCCAAATCGTTTGCCAAAACCTCAAGAAATTCTGTTACATGCACCGCTACTAGATTATGAAATTTCTCAAGTGAAGCCGAAACTAATTGTCGCACTTGGCGGTTGTGCGTTAAAACGGCTGATTGATAATAAAATGACGATTTCGGCGTCTCACGGGCGGCTTTGGCGAGGTCCGATTAAACAATTGGGTGCTGACGGGAAATATGAAGCGTCTCCGCAAGACTATACGATTTTTCCGACGTTCCATCCCGCTGCGATTTTTTATAATCGTAAAATTGAATCTGACCTGATTGCCGACTGGGAACAACTCAAAGAAATTCTTGCGTCAAAGTCGTATTGAAGGACTTCTGGTCGTTTTTCTTCTATAATAAGACTATTCTTGAAAAGGGGGACGTCTTGGAATGACTTTATTGCTTATGTTAGCTGGGCTGATGGCGGGGATGACGATTCCTGTGCAAACGGCTGTGAATTCGCGACTGCGCGGCTATACGAAATCACCATTTATCGCCTCATGGGTGTCTTTTTTAATTGGGACGCTAATTTTAATTGTGTTGGCGCTTGTTTTAGAACATGATTGGACGTTTGATTTACATACGCTAGCTGTGAATCCTTGGTGGATTTGGTTTGGCGGTGGCGCACTTGGGGTGTTCTTTTTGACATCCAATATTTTATTGATGCCGCGACTCGGTTCTGCTTTGACCGTTGTGATCACGCTGTGCGGACAAATGTCGATGGCACTTTTGATTGATAATTTCGGTTGGTTTGGTGTGCCGATTCATGAATTTAATATACCGCGATTGATTGGTATTGCACTGATGTTTTTCGGGGTTATTTTGATGCAACGATTTTAGGGAGGGATTTGTATGGCTACTAAAAGATCTAAGTCTATGATTGCGTTTATGTGCATGGGGCTTGTGGCTGGGATGATGTCGCCGATTCAGACATCGATCAACAGTCGGCTTCGGATTGCGGTAGATTCACCGATTATCGCTTCGCTGATTTCGTTTTCTGTCGGCATGTTATTGCTGTTGCTGATTTCGCTTGTTGTCGAGCGTCGCTTAACGTTCCAATTACGAGGTGTCGGCAAAATTCCTTGGTGGATCTTCACGGGCGGTGCGCTTGGCGTTATTTTCGTCACGTCGAATATTTTGTTATTGCCGCTACTTGGTTCTGCGATGACAGTCGTACTCGCACTATGCGGACAAATGGTTATAGCGCTGACGATTGACCACTTCGGTTGGTTCGGCATTGTGAAACACCCAATCAACCGCTACCGCCTACTCGGTGTGTTATCCATGGTCGCCGGTGTTTTGTTAATTCAATGGTTTTAAGGCGTCGTCCTGCTTTTTCTATTCACGAGAGAGCAGGACGATTTTTTGTTAGCCGCTGATTGTCTCGTTTTGCTAACGCCATTATTTTGGTTGTATAAAAGGAATCGGGCTTGCGCACAGAACGGTCCATATTGGCAAAACTAGTTCTTCTAATATCGAAAATTCCGCTGAGCCAGAGTGGTTGTCGCATTCCTCTGTAGCCACTCCAGCCAAATAAGTAGTGGTATATTTCTTGACCGCCGATGGAATAAATAATACTGGCTTTTTTGTGGCGCCACATCCCGCGAAATAAATAATTTTTGGTTCGAAAACTGTAGGTCTCTCCTACCCAAAACAGATTCTCAATGAAGCCTTTTAGTGCTGACGGGACATTGGCGAACCAAATTGGATAGAAAAATGTGAGTAGATCGGCTTCTTGCGCAAAATCTTTGACGGCTAGCATTTCTGGTGTCCGCTCGGTTTGATAGCCTTTGCTGAGCGTTTTATCATAGTCTAGTTTTGCCAAATCGACAAGCATTACTTCGTGGTTGCGTAACCGCATCTGTTCTATATAAATCTGACTTAATTGCTTCATCGTGCCTTCTGCTCTTGCATCGCCTTGTACTACTAATATTCGCGCCATTATTTCCCCTCCTTCTGCTCGAAAAAAGCATCCACTAAAACATCATTTTTAGCTTGTATTTCTTGGCTATTTTCTTCTCCAAGCATAACGGGTAAGTCTGCCATAATCTGAATAATGTTTGTATAACGAGCGATTTTTTGCTGTAGTTCTTCTATTTTTTGATTGAAAAAAAGATGGGCCTCTGCTCGGCAATTCGCGTCATGTTCTTGGTGAAAATAGCGATAGATGACTTGCTTGATTTCGGTTAATGTGAATCCTGCTTCTTTTAAAATTAAAATGTATTTCAGAAGTTTGATGTCATGCTCGGTGTATATGCGATATTGATTTTCACTGCGCTGTGGTTTAATTAGTCCTTGTTTTTCGTAATAATGAAGTGTGGAGACTGGTATGCCTAGCTTTTTGCTTAATTCATGTCCTTTCATTTTTGTTCGCACCTACTTTCTGTCTTTATTATATCTCTCAACTATAGTTTAGGGTCAAGAAAAAAACAGCCAGACAATGTCTCACTGTTCGCGCCAACTATTTAAAATCTATCGTTTAATCCGATTCCATCCAAAATACGGTCTGTGTATTTGTCGATTCTTGATACGCGTGTTTTCGATTGCTTTGGTGCGGCAAAATAAAGCAAGTACGCGCGCTGACGGCCTGGTGTTAATTTCTCGAAGGCTTCTTTTAAGGCTGGCATTTCTGCGAATTTCTGATCTAATTCTTCTGGAACTGGAAATTCTTCTTCTTTTTTGAAGGCTACTTGTGCGCCTGATTTTTCGACTTCAATAGCTTCTTTAATGTATGCTTTAATGATGTCTTCCATTTCAATGATTTCTTCTAGGTTTTTGAAGCGAATCTGACGTGCGGATTGCACATTTGCGGTCTGTTGTACGAGAATACCGTTCGGGTCTTTCATTAGTACGCCTTTCATAAATAAAAGTGCGCAATACTCTTTAAAACCGTGGGCTAAAACAATGTTATTATCTTCGTACATGAAGCATGGATGTTTCCATTTAATATCTTCACTTAAGTCACAATCAAGGGCATAGGCTCTTAGCTGCTTGTATTCCGCTTGCCATCTTTTTGCTTTATTTACGTACTCTTCTACTTTGGGATTCGTTTTCTGCTCTGCCATCCAAAACACCTCTTTCGTTTCATTTCATGTGTTATTTTAACTTAATTTATGGCGTAGCGCAAATTTGGACAGGAACCGCACTTTTGAAAAGAGCTATAATTTCAAATTTGGCTTGTAGTAGTATATATTTATAAGTATAGATTGCATGATTTAGTCGGTTTGTTATGATAAAAGGAGTGGATAAATATGTATTCCAAAGAAACATTAGAATCCTACGCCACGTTTTCCAACATCTTAAAAATCTTAAAGAGAGATCCGCGCTTCAATGAATATTGTTCGCAGACGAGAGTACCAGCTGGGACGAGTTTGCCGCTTAATAAGGAACGCGATGTTTGTTATTTATTAGAAAGTGGGTTTGTGAAATACAATTTTTCTGGGGAAGATGGGCTGTGTAATTATTATATTGTCTATCCTGGAAAGTTCATTACATTGCCAATCGTGGAGGAATATGTACCGAATACTGGCGAGCTTTTATTTTTGAATCAGTCAGTGTATTGGACGATTGATTTTGAATTTCTGCGGAAGATGTTGTTTAATGAAGATCCTAGAAATTATATTATGCTGCAGTTCTCGGTTGAAACGCGTTATAAGTTGTATGTTTTGGCGACGATGCGTAATATTACTGCAGAAGAGCGTGTTATGTTTACATTGATTCGGCTGGCGAACTTTGGTATGCATGTGAGTGCTAATCGCGTGGATCTACCAAGCTTCGTGACTTATAATATTGTTGCCGAACTTGCAGGCACTTCTAAAAGCTTCGCTACACTTACATTAAAAAATCTGCGCGATAAAGGGATTCTTGATTCGTCTAAAAGACCGTGGGTTATTGAAGATATGTCGTTTTTGCAGGACACGTTAAACATTTCGGATATTCCTTCTTTTTAGGCGTACATTTTTTAAAGGCTAGTAATAGTATCGATTTTCATTTCGGTACCATTACTAGCCTTTTTTTATTTTTTCGCTCAGATTGGTAAAATTCACACAAAGTTCATAAACAGCCGATTTCGGCCTTTTTCAAGGGTTTGAAAAAGGCGATAAAAGGTGATTCGTGCCAGTGCTAGCCTATTTTCTTTATTGTTGGCTAAAAGAAGCCTTGCGCCTCAAAAACACGACTTTGCAGGACGCTGTATAATGATTTCATTCAAAAGAAACATATAAATAGCTCACTTTAACTATAAAAGAAGGTGGTTGAAATGAAGAAAAAGATGTTAGCGCTGATGCTATTGTTTATGATACCCGCACCAATGTTCACAGATGCCGTGAAAGCTACTGCACCAGCTTCTGAAGAAACGATCTCGGAAACACAAACCGCAACAGAACCTACAAAAAAACTCCAAAGCTTAAAAGCTACTAAACTAGATACCGATATAGTCTCGTCTGCCGATTTAGGCAATCAAGCATGGCTTATCAATGAAGTAGAACGGCAAATTCCAGATAAAACGATTGGTACGACGTTGACATTTGGGGATTTAAAGACAATTACGACTATTTCACTGAATAATAATCCTAACGTAACTGGTTCCATCCCAGCTGGTATTCAATATTTCTCAAACTTGACGGTGCTATCTTTGTACGAAAATAATTTAAGTGGTGAGATTCCGCCTGAACTTGGAAGTTTATCAAACCTCGAGCAGCTCAATATTCGTGATAATAAGTTGACAGGCCAAATTCCGAAAGAGTTGGGAAATCTAACAAATTTACGTTCAGAATTGAACTTGGCGAACAATCAACTCACCGGCTCCATTCCTAGTGAACTTGGAAACTTGACCTCTTTTACTGGCGCGATGGCTTTTAGCGGCAATCCCTTAACGGGCAAGATTCCGGATAGTTTTAAGCAGCTCACAAAGACGAGTAGCTTCCAATTTCAACGGACGCAACTCACTGGTGTTTTTCCGCTTGAACTTTTGCAATCTGTTGCGGTGACGTATTTGGATGTTAGTTATACGCAGCTCGTTTCTCCTGTGCAAACACCGGCGAAAGGGAATTTCACGCAAACGATTAGTAATAACCAACTCGCCGTATCTGTGAAACCAACGATTTATAAAGGCGAGAATGATACTACGTTCAAGCCGTTTGACAGTGCTTCATCTATGTATAGCGAATTTAAATTAATCAACAAGCAAGCACAAAACGCCGAAGTTGCACTATACGATTCCCATACCGTTCAAATAGTCGACAATGCCAAAAATCAAATCGTGTATGACGGCCCCATCTCACCAGCTGTAACGCTCGACTTAAATGACACCTCGAATCAGTTCACTTTTTATCTAGATGGCGCTACGCAAAATACAGCTGCTCTTGGTCAAGTGAATGTGATTTCAAATATCGTGCAACCAGCAGATTTCGATAACCAAAAATGGCTTATGGATGAGATTGAACGGCAAATTCCAGATAAAAAAATTGGCTCTACGATGACGTTTGATGATTTAAAGAAGATTACAGTAATTCAAATATACTCTGCTAGCAGTACTGGACATATTCCTAGCGGTATTCAGTATTTAACGGAACTGACAGAGTTGACAATATCTAATTCAAAATTAACTGGCTCTATTCCAGCATCTATAGGTTCTTTAAGTCATTTAACTAAGCTTCAATTAGGAGGTAACCAACTACAGGGAGAGATTCCTGAAACGATTGGTAATTTGACAAATCTAGAAGGTTTATATTTAAACAATAACCAACTAACGGGTAGTATTCCATCATCCATTGGTGATCTTGAAAATCTGGTTGCTCTTTATCTTTATGAGAATCAACTTTCTGGTACACTACCTAGCTCTTTAGGGAATCTAACATCTCTGTATAACC
The DNA here is from genome assembly GCF_000766865.1 of Listeria booriae. Taxonomy (GTDB): domain Bacteria; phylum Bacillota; class Bacilli; order Lactobacillales; family Listeriaceae; genus Listeria_A; species Listeria_A booriae. The sequence goes on along the minus strand of NZ_JNFA01000002.1, from coordinate 111,853 downwards.
TCTTGCTTAATAATAATAATTTATCCGGTGAGCTTCCTGAAGAACTCGGTAATCTTATACACCTGAGAACTGCTTTTCTAAATGACAATCACTTCTCTGGAGAAATCCCTGCTAACTTTGCTAGCTCAGCAACTATGCAAACAGTTACGCTTGAAAATAACGATTTCATCGGAATTATCCCATCACAATTGTATAAGCTACCTTACTGGTCAATAAACAATAACCAAGTAACACTCAACAGCGCCTCTCCCCTAGACAATATAACAAGCTCCGGAGGCGACACGCGCTATGAAAATACGTTTCTCACAAATTCTAAATTAGCTGGTATTTCCTCGACTATTACCGATGCAAAAACTATTACTCCGTTCAATCCAGCTTCTGATACGTATTTCGACCTTCATTATACAAATGATGGCTCTACCCGAGAAGAACTAAATGCTGCCCACCAAGTAACTATCATCAACACCGATACCAACAAAGTCGTGTATGAAGGAACAATGAACCCCGATGCATCATTTACGCAAGTTGGCACGGTGAATTATCAAGTCATCCTCGACAACGCGCCAGAAAATCCGAACAATACTATCAACATCACCGTACAACAAAAAGCTTTAACTTTGACAAGCGTCCCTGATTTTTTAAATTTTGGAACGCAGAAAATCGCAAGTAGTACGCAGACGTATCAACGCGTGGATGATGACTGGGAAATCGTAGTGGACGACAATCGTAAAGCGAAACACGACTGGACGCTCACTGCCTCACTCGCCGCTCCGATGAAAGGAACGAATGGGCAAATTTTGGCGGATAGTCTTATTTATAAGGACAGTAATGGTGCGGAAACGCCCTTGACCCAACAAGCGCTCGCCGTGTATAACTATCATCCAACAGAAGACACGCCGGATACAACCAAGATACAATGGGCCGATGATGAAGGTATTTTATTGAAAGTAAAAGCCGGTGAAGCCTATGCTCAAGAATACCAAGGTCAAGTTGAATGGAGTCTCGTAGATGCACCTTAAATACAACTCACTTGAAAGGAGTGATGTTCCGACAACGCTTTTTTCGTCCTATTCCTCTAGCCATACGACCAAAAAATAAATGAAATGAGGCAATATAATATGAAAAATTTAACTAAAGTAATCACAGTCGGAGCCATTACAGTCGCAACATTATTCGGAGCGAGCACATTCGCGCATGCCGATACGACAACCTCCACTGGTAAAATAAAAATCGAAGCGGACGATAGCGCTGTAACACCACTAAACCCGACAAATCCTGATAACCCAGTTCCAGCCACTCCTGATCCTGCTGATCCAGATAATACTGGTACTGGAAATACTGGGGCATTGACGATTGACTTCCTATCCAACATTGATTTTGGAACACAAAAAGTCTCTGGTCAATCAGAAAAATACTATGCTGAAAACAAAAATCCTTACATTCAAGTAACTGATAAACGTGGAACTGGTGCTGGTTGGACATTAACAGCTACTGCAACAGATTTTAAAGATGGTAGTAAAACGTTAAAAGGTGCAGAAATGAGCTTAACAGATGGGGAAGTTCGGACACAAAGTGATAACCAATCTGCGGCACCGACAACATCTGACGTCACATTAAATGGTAGTAGCCAAGCGGTTCTATCCGCAGAAGCCAACGCTGGTATGGGAACTTGGCTTGATGTTTATCCTGGAACGCAAGGCAATAATGAAAATGTTGTCTTATACGTACCAGCTGGTAATCTTGCTGGCGATTACAGCTCTGCTATTACATGGACACTAGAAGATTCACCAAGCGCAGAATAAAAGAATATAACAAAACAAGAGTAGTTGACGGCCTGCTCTTGTTTTGCGTTACATATTAATCAAAAATCGACGTATTTACGACGGCTTGAAAATAATCGTCCATTTTGTCGGCTGGCGTTCGTTGCTCGTTTCGCATCCACCACAATGCCAAACCAGAAATCGCATGTCCAAAAATTTCAGCAATGATTTCCCTTGGCACCTCGTTATTTTGCAGTAATTCGCTTAGATCGGCGACCATTAATTGATTCATTCGGCGACCAAAATCATCTCGGAAAGGCTCGCTCATCTGGAAACATTCAAAAATAGTTAAGACTAACTGGCGATCCCAAGCTTGAAACATACACATAAAAGGCTGGCATAATCGTTCTTTAGGCGAGAATTGGTTAAATCTTTGTTGCATCGATTCAATACAGTACGATAGTAAATGATATTTATCTTCAAAATGCTTGTAAAATGTCGTTCTATGAACCATGGCTTCCTCACAAATCTTATTAATTGTGATTGCTTCAAATTGGTATTCACCACTATTGATTAATGTAAGCAGTGCATTAGATAGATGCGTTTTCGTTCTTATTGCGCGTAAATCTTCTTTTTTCTCCGGCATTCGGCGACACTCTCCTCACATCTGTAGACTAACTGACTTTTTTGCTGATTTTAATTCTAGTCGTTGCTTGTATATACCGTTATTATACATAGGAGCACAGAATTAATCTAGAGAAAGAAGGATGAACATGAACAAGAAAAAACGTAGTTGGAAGAAAGGTATATTAGGAGGCATCGCCATTTTCTTGATTGCAATACTATTATTACTATTCGTTGGGGTTTACTTTCCGAACATCTCATTTGTCGGTGAAATTGGAACGATTGTGATGTCTTTATTTTCGCTACACTTAGTTATCTTAAGCGTTATCCTTGGAATACTTGCTATCCTAATGATTCGTTTGAAGATGAAACGGTTAGCGCTTGTTTCTGGAATAACGGCGATTGTATGTACCATCGGTTTTGCCATTCCTATAGCGCAGATGTTGCAGGTTGCTAATGAAAATGATGCCAAGATTTCATGGACAAAACAGCTTTTTTCAGCGCCAGATATGGGTGGGCCGGACTTAAGTAAGTCGGTGAAGTACGCGACGGTGGACGGGAATGATTTATATATGGATATTTCTATTCCGAAAAATACGAAGGCAAAACGGACGCCCATCGTGTTAATTCATGGCGGTGGGTTTGTTGCGGGAACGCGAAATCAGTCCCCTTCTTGGACGCAATTTTATGTGGATAGAGGCTATGTTGTTTTTGATGTGGATTATCGGTTGGCAAAGGATGGCTATACGACGTGGGATAAAGCGGCGCCTGATGTTGCTTCGGCGATTGTTTGGATTGGACAGCACGCGGATAAGTATCAAGTGGATATGGAACAGTTGTTGATTGCAGGGGGATCTGCGGGTGGCAGTTTGGCATTGCAAGTTGGTTATGGTCTGAACGATGGGACTTTGAAACCTTATATTTCCGGTAAAATATATGCCCCAAAAGCAGTCGTCGCCGTGTATCCTGCGCAAAACATGACAAATATTTGGTATGAAGGCACTAATTTCTTCGGCATGGACGGTGAGGCCTTTTTAGGCGCATATATTGGTGGTTCTCCTAAGGAAAAACCGGAAGCCTATGCCGCGGTTGATGTCGTCAAACATGTGGGCAAAACCACGCCGCCAACATTGTTATTAGTCGGTAAAAACGATCACCTTTTGCCTTACAGTGGCCAAGTTGCTTTTGAAAAATTGCTGAATGAAAAGCAAGTTCCGAACAAATTTGTCGCGATTCCGTATAATGATCACTTTTTTGATATGTCTGGTGGTAGTATTGGTTCGCAGATTAGTTATCAGGTGACGGGAGACTTTTTGGATAAATATGCGAAGTAGAGTCACGGTTTGCTTTCTCCTTCATTCCTGCTATAATTGGAAGGTATATACTAGGAAAAGGGAGCCATTCGAATGATTACTAAAATAGCCTTTCACGAGGGGAAGTACGACTGGATTAATATTGACATTGATAATGCGGATGAGCTGGAGCAGTTCTACAAGGAAAACGATATCGATGATGAAGTTGTTGCTTACTCGCTGGATAGAAATGAGCGCGCGCATATTGAATACGAGCCTTCTACCCAAACTTTCGTCCTCTTCTTCAATGTTCCAAATCAGGAAAAAATTGATGACCATTACGAAACAATTCCGATGACATTCTTGGTTAAAAACCAGCAAATCATCACGGTAACAAACGGTAAAAACCAATATGTTGCGGATAAAATGAAGAAGTATCTGGAAAACAATGATGCGATTACTATTTTTGAATTTCTGTTTAGCTCGTTATTTATGGTTTCCGACGCGTTTTTCCCGTTGGTGGAAGAAATGGATGCTGATCGGAAAACAATTAATGATAAGTTGAAGGAAAAAACTACGAAGCAAAACTTGTTGTCGTTATCTGATTTAGAGACGGGAATTGTGTATTTCGTGTCCGCTTCGAAGCAAAATATGGTTTTGTTAGAACAGGTCAAGACGCATTTGATTTATCGGACGTTGAACGCGAGTGAGAAAGAACAGTTGGAAGATGCGCTGATTGAAGCTCGGCAGTTGGTTGAGATGACGCAATTGTCTTCGCAGATTTTGACGCAGTTGTCAGGGACGTATAACAATATTTTGAATAATAATCTGAATGATACGATTAAAATATTGACGATACTTTCTATTTTGCTTACAGTACCAACGATTGTGACTGGATTTTTCGGAATGAACATGCCGCTTCCGTTAGAACATAATGCGTCGGGATGGATTACGACGATTGTGATAAGTGCGATATTGTGGTTTGGTCTTGCTTATATCTTGCGTCGTTTGATGCGCTAACTTAAAGCCCTTTTTTAGGGCTTTTTTGTGTATTCGCTAAATGGGGTGGAAAAATCGTTCATTTTTAAGTAGTTGATCCACTGATGGTAATATGTTTTCATTTGTGTAATGGCTTCTTGATTTTCTTCTAAGTAGCCGAGTTGTTTTGAAATCTCGGTGTACTCTTCCAGTGCGCGTAGCCCTTCCCTTGCTTCATCGATTGTGGCGCTATTCATTCCGTGCAAGATGCCAGATGGGATTTCGTGAAAGGCAAACGCGAAATAGTTTTGTAGTAGTTGGTAGCGATATTCTAGTAATTCTGGGCTGTTTGGTATTAGTTTTTGCGCTAGAGGTAGAACGTCATTTTCAGGTATATTGTGTTTTTTGAAGCGGTAATCAGCATACGCCTCGGCCAGATCATTTGTAAAAATAAACTGGTAAGCGACGCGATTTTGTTTGTCGAATAGCTCCTCGTCTAGCATCGGGAAAAGCAATTTGTTCATCAGAAAATAAGACTTGTCCGATGATGTAAAAAACACGATGAGGTCGTCAAAATTCGGTAAATCCTCATAATTTGTTTCGAACCAGATTTTATATTGTCGATTTTTTTCTTTCCGTAGTGGTTGTTTGCTGATTTCTAGATAATCTTGCAGTATTTGTCGCATAAAGCGTATCACCTCACTCTTTACTTTACCGAAACTATTTGGTACACTCAAGCAAAAGGAGGTCTACACATGTCAAAGGCAAGCTTCATCGCTTCTTTACTACAGCAAGGTCAATTCATCGAAAAGTATAAAGAAGCAGGAAATTCGATGCTGCCAATTATAAAATCGAACCAACCTGTAAGCTTAGTTCCCGTCACTGCGGACACGATTCTCGAAGTAAAAGATATCGTTTTCTGCAAAGTCAAAGGCAACTATTACACACACCTGATTTCTGCTACTCGCGTAAGAAATAATCAAACTGAGTACCAAATTTCGAACAATCATGGATTTGTAAACGGCTGGGTGAAAAAACGAAATATATTTGGTAAAGTCGTAAAAATTTGGTGATGAGCCAAGTTTTATTTTTTTGCCTTGATTCCCGTCAGTGACTTTGTAAAATCATAGGCGTAAAATCGTAGACATCCTAGCAAAGAAAGGAAGAATCTTGTATGTCAGGTAAAACAGTCAAATTTACAAATATGTCTCCCGATATTACAAAATTTCAGAATGACATCCGCGCCAAGTATGCAATAGCAAATCAAACCGCCAAAAAAGGACAGATTCTTTTTGTTGGTTCCTCATTAATGGAAATTTTCCCGATTGAGAAGTTTCAGCAAGAACAAGACCTTGGTTTGGATAAAATTATTTATAACCGCGGAGTCCGGGCCACAACAACGGCTGACTTGTTAGAACATATGGATACACTGATTTTTGATTTAGCACCAAGTAAGATTTTTATTAATATCGGTTCGAATGATATTGGTTTTAATGTCCCTGAAAATGTTTTTCTTGCAAACTATGACACGATTTTGCAACAGATTAAAGAGAAACTGCCTGATACTGTTGTTTATGTCATGGCCTACTACCCTATTAATACAGTGGATGATTTCGGCGAGAAAGAGTCTGAGCACAATCAACTTTATGAACATCGGTCGAATGAATTAAATGCAGCAGCAAGTGCTAAAGTCGAAAAACTGGCGCAAAAGAATGGCTACGAATTCATCAATGTTAATGCTGGGTTAACGGATAGTAGTGGGAACCTGCGTAAAGAATTGACATTTGACGGCGCGCACATGTTGCCGAATGGTTACGAGATTGTACTTGAGAATATGAAGAGATATTTAGAGTGAGAAATAAACTGTGTAGGTAGTGGAGTATTGTTCATTATTTATACAGTTTTTTCTTGAGTAAAAAAAAGATTCCAAAGATTGAAACCATCTTTGAAATCCACTGGTAACACTGATGCGGCCGAGAGGACTTGAACCTCCAATGGTTTTACCCCACTTGGCCCTCGACCTACACTTTTTTGAAATCAATATACTGATTTTATGCTAATAACTTTGGCTAGATGAGCAAGGTTAGCAGTATTGGGACTATATTAGATTGAGAGAGGGGTTTGTCAACTTAAATTCGTATTTTACACTCCTGAGTATTTCGTTTATAACCTCACACCTTTAGCCTAATTGTAAAACACTTTTAACTTCTGATAATAAATCTGTGAGTTTAGCAATTTCTGGACTATTTTCTATCTCTTTCCTTATATGTTTATCCAAATAACCATAAAATGTCCCAAAATCCAAATAGGCAATTTGTTCAGGTTCAACCGCAGGATAACCCAGTTCTATTAAAATATGATTCTCATCTAAAGGAGTGGGTAATTGTGCCATATCATAAGCATCTAAGTCTGATTGGAAATAAACAAAGACTATTCCTTGCCCATATCCTTCTCTCTTAGCAAAGTTTTTTAATGCATCTTCTAGATACCTCCCATTTATGAAATTAAAATAATTACTCACTAATTCATCAATACTATCTTTGTTATCAATAACTTCATATTCTCTGCTCATTTCGGACCCCTAACAAAAGTAATAAGAAACCTTCTTAATTTCCAATATAGCTTTCTGCAATATCAATATCTTGTGTCATATCCAACTCTGGAAATTTTTTATCAAGTTTTCTCAAACAGTTGATAAATTGCTCACTTTGAAGTCGCTCAGATACATCTTCAAAAATCTCACTGATATAATATAAATCCTTTTCTGTACTTTCTTCAAGATAATTTATTGTCTCCATCTCATTTTGAGATAATAGTTCTGTCATCTCGTTCCAACTCTTCTCAATTCCAAAATCGTCATTTATGTTTAAGCTCTTTCTTTTCTCTAAAATTAGTTCCATTTGTTTTTTTAATTTCATTTTTCTGCTCCTAATGATTTATTTTTATGGCTGTTTTGTTGCATCTGGAAAAATAGTTGCTGGTTGTCCATTTGTTTTTATTACTCCAACTCGTACGCCCCTATACTCTCCAAAAATAGCCTCACCATCTTTAATATTTGCAAAATTGGGTTGGTTTACAACAACTTGCCCAGCATTCTCTATGTCTTTAACAGTCCAATTTTCAGGGAACCACGACTGATTATTACCAGTTCTTTTTGCCTTAAGTTTATGATCTGGTACATTCCCAGTCCTAACTCCATTAGAATAAGTTTTTTCAATATTTACTTCCAAGCCATTTTCTCTGAGAAAAACAATGTTAGATTGACCATGCCCTCCGCCTTTCATCTTAGATATTTTTCCTGTAGAAGGATTTACAGTGAAATCTCCAACATCTGCATGCTTAATACTTGCAGTTGAAATCTCAAGTATTTTTTTAGTCCCACTAATACTCTTGCTACCATACATTCCTTTATCCAGACTTTTTAACACTGCTTTTTCATTCTTAAGATAAATATCAAAATTAGAACTCTCCCGCGCTGCCTTGCTTGCCTCAATATTCTTCAATACAACATCCTTATCAAACGATGCTGTTTTAACCGCTCCGAAACGCGCAGAAAAGCTCGAAACACCGAAGGCGCTACTTGCCAATACCAACAGATCAAATGCTAACCTCGAGTCTGTCACGTGCTGACCTGTTACCGCATCAATACCATATAGCACGCGATAGGAAGATCCCACTAGGAATAACTCTCTGAAAGTCGATTCATTCTGCCAATAAATCATCTGCTCATTCACAAATCCAAGTGTAGCCGTCGTATTCAGTTGCCCATCATTCATCATAAATCCAGCACTATTCCCATTCGGAATCACTGGCGTCAAACCAATATCCTCGATTTCCTTTATTTTATCATCAATTGCTTGCTGACTGGCGTATAATCTAGAAAGTTCTTTAAAATTTGTTCGATTTAATTTATCCACACCATACGTTCCTGTCACTCTATCAAAACCAATATTTTTCTGAATATCTTGCAAAGCTTGCTTAATATAATGCGCTAATTCTCCTAACTCATTGAAAAAATTAGCATGGCTCCGCTCAAAATCAAGATACTTAGCCAAAATCTCCTCTTTTTTATGCGCTTCAAATATCTGTGTTGCGAGATAATTCAGCTCGGATGCTTTTTGCGTACCATTAATCGCGCTAAGTTCTGCGGTCAAATTCTCCATCCGATTCTCAAAACCATTAATTTTTTGATTTAAGTCGTAAATACCGTCCGCGTCAAGCCTTGCATTATGGGAAGGATCTACTTGACTATGAAAATCCTGAATATACTGCTGTAGCTTGTCTTCACTCATTTTCAGCGCTTGTTTAATCGACCCACATAACTGGACATACGCGCCTGCATAATATTCTTTCGACGCCTGAATTGCTTCACCTGTTATTGACCTATCATTCAAATAGTTCGTTACCGCTTGTTTGACAGCCTCAATGCGCGGTGTGATTTCTTGATTTGTTGCTCGGAGTTGGCTTCTGAAATGGGTTACTTCCGCAATGTCAATGCGCGTCATAGCAACAACTCCTTATGTATCCGTTTCTGTTCTTCTTCTAGCTGATAGACATTATTTTGTAGCCTTTTTTGTTCCTGCTGCAAGGCTTCTCGTGAGTCCTCCACCGTCCGCCGAAGTTGGCGCCAATTCTGATGCGCTATATCTTCCGCTTCATGTGCCACGCTTCTTCCGTGATTTCCTTGCCAAACTTCATGCGCTTGCGCTACCAAATTCGATTTTTCTCGTTCCATGTGAAATAATTCCGATTCCACCGATTCTAACCGTACTTGTTTTTGCCGTATCACATACAATGCATCTTCCTGTACTTCTTTCTCCCGCCTCATCTTTTGTAATTGCTGGTGTAGTGCCTCCATTTTTTGATCCATTCTAGCGCACCTCCAAATGTAGCTTCTGCCCAACTTCTCTATCTTTTTGCGCATAGGCCTCACCAATTTGTTTAATACGCTTAGCATCCTCTTGCACAACGCTTTCAAAAATCTCCACGCCATCCAATAATTCCAGCAAACACTGCCGATATTGCGAAATAGAATTACTCTGTGTGTAACTCATATTCCCATTTTTCATAGGATGATACGCCATTCCCTGTACACTCGAACTCAAATCAGCGGCATGATTCATCATGGTATCTCTATTCACACTAATTTTAGCCATTCACTATCGTCCTCCCATTATGTAACATGTAAAAATATAGCTACTCCTATTATAGCTAAAAATAAATGAGTTGTCAGGTAAATTTTATTAAATCATGTAAACATTTTCTCTGTATCAGCACTTAATCTCTGCCCCATTTCTGCCCCCAATTTGCTAAAAAACGCAAAAAAAAGATTCCAAAGACCTGAACCATCTTTGAAACCCATTGATACTACTTATGCGGCCGAGAGGACTTGAACCTCCACGGGTTTTACCCCACTTGGCCCTCAACCAAGCGCGTCTGCCATTCCGCCACGACCGCGTATTTGTGCGAAATTTACGTGCATTGCTATTATACCTAACGTGATGTTTAGCTGTCAAGCAGATTCTTGCCGTTTATAAGCAAAAAACATGCTCCGAAGAACATGTTTTAAAAAATGACCCGTACGGGATTCGAACCCGTGTTACCGCCGTGAAAGGGCGGTGTCTTAACCGCTTGACCAACGGGCCATGATGCTAGCTCTCAAGCCAACTTTTTTATTATAGCATACTTATTTGAAGATGCAATACTTTTTTCGGATTTTTATGAAATACCTCGTGCCGTTGCTGACACGAGGTTATTTTTTAGGCTTGTTTTCTTTTCCAACGAAGGAGTAATAGGATTCCTACTAGGGTTGTTATTAAGCCCATTACGATTAATTGATTGCTAATTTCATCTCCGGTTGCTGGTAGGTCGTCTTTCTTGTTTACTTTTGTTGCAACTGGGGCCGTGTCTAGCTCTGTTAGTGTTTCTTTGACTTCTGGCGCTTGGCTCGGTTGTGTTGGTGTTGGTTTTACTTCTGGTTTTGGCTCTAGTTCTGGGGCTGTTGGGTCAACGATAGGCGTCTCTGGTTCTTCTGGCGCCACTTCTTCTGGGTCTTTCGTGTACGTAATCGTGAAGGCTTGTGCTTGATCTGTGAAGGTGCCTGAAATTGCGGTTTGTGTTGTTGTGTAGCCTTCTATTTCCAAAATTGGTACTTCAAAATTCTCATCGATATTTCCTGTTAAAACTTGTGGTTCTGCGATTTCTGTGCCGGTTTCATCTTGGTACGAAATAGTGATGTCTCCGCCTTTAATTTGCGCGATGACGGGCGAGGATTCATTGCTCGCTGCGTCAAGTGCGGTGACAACGTAGGTTCCGGCTTCTGTGATTGGTTGGCTGAATGTGGTCGTGCCGCCTGCCCAGATTCGTGCAACGATATTTGCTGGATTTGCCGCGATTTGTTCTGCGGTGCCTGAGCCTTTATAAACGATGTAGTAGCGCGCTTTATTAGCGGTTGTGTCGGTCCAGCTTAACGTGTCGCTTGTTTGTTTCACGTTTTGTGGGGCCGCGATTTGTTGGTGTGCTAGCCATGGTTTGCTTGGTATTAGTGCAGGTAATTGGAAATAGGTTTGTTGTAGCAGATCAATTGATTCGTTTTTGGCTTGATTGACGGGTTTTTGTGTGTCTGGGATAGTTGCGAGATTGCTTTTTTTAATGTCGTTATAGCTGAACAAGACACTGCCGGACACATTGGCTAGTTGCTGGTTGAAACGCATTTGATTTGGAATTTCTTCGGGGTTCATCCAAGCTGCTTCCCAACCGCCGTTTCCAAGGTGTTTATAGTTCGCATGCCCTACATAAATTTGTACGTGTGTCCCTTCTGCCGCATTGTTCCACCATCTCGCGAGATCACCGTATGGCGCCGCGCCTTGGTCAAAACTCCAATAAATTTGTGGAACCATATAGTCTACTTTTTCATCTTTAATCCATTGATACGTATCGGCAAAAATGCTCTGAGAGTAGGATTGCGAGGAACCTGTCGGCGTATTAGAACCTAACGGATTATTTGCTTTATGTTCCCAAATGCCAAAAGGACTAATACCAAATTGTACGGCGGTTTGCTTTGTTTGGTTGTGCGTGTCGATAGTTTGTTTTACTTTGTCAATCAGCGACGTAATGTTGTCGCGTCGCCAATCATCAATGCCTGCTTTTGTGTCTGGATAGCCTTTTGGAATACCGTATTTCGCGAATGTTGTGGCATCTTCTTGTTGATCTCCGAATAAAACATTTTTACCATCGACTGTGATGCGATACGGGTAGAAATAATCATCGAAATGGATTGCGTCTACATCATAGTTCGTCACTACTTCTTCAATCGTTGCTGCTACGTAATCTTGCACTTCTGGAATGCCTGGGTTGAGAAACAGCTTCTCGTCGAAACGCAAAACAGATTCTGGATGTTGTACGGCGTAGTTATTATCGGCTAGAATGCCTGCTTTGTTCCATGCCGCGATTTGTTCTGGCACAGTCATCGCAAGCGCTTCCTCTTTTGTCGCACCAATTTTGTTTAAGATGCTTTGTGTTGTTAATTTCGTATTGGTCACACGATACGGATTGAACCATGCGTGATATTCCATGCCGCGTTTGTGTGTTTCTTCGACCATGATAGCTAGCGGATCGTAGCCAGGATCTTTTCCTTGTGTGCCTGTAGCAATAAATTCAGACCAAGGATTGAGCGCGGATGGATAGTACGCGTCGAGCAAAGGCCGCACTTGAAAAATAACCGCATTCATGTTCCACGATTCGAAATCATTTAGTACTGTTTGATATTGCGCGCGGAAATCGGCTTCGGTTCCTACCTTTCCAAAATTAAGATTAGCGATTGTTGCTACCCACGAGCTTTTAAATTGTTCTTTTGGTTGTGTATAAGTCGTTGGAATTTGGACTTGTTCGGTCGAGCCATTGTAGTAGTAAACTGGTGTGCTCGCATTGTAGCCATAAGTGCTGTCAGCGTTTTTAATAAATTTCGTTAAGCCTGTCGTCTCCCCTTCTGCCTTCACGGCTAGCCCGAATACCGAGCAACTTAGTACAAGTATGAGTATCATGGATGCCCATTTTTTCATCTTTCATCCCCCTTTTTTTATCGCCGATTTTATAATATTTTCCAGATGGCGATTACGGGTTCAATATATCATCTTCCTACATCAATTTCAACTAAAAGTTCGGAAAAATTAATTATATATATCAAAATTACAGATGCTAAAACAAAGCAAATATGTTGGTACGCAATGCTTTTCGAGTTTCAGAACAACTGAAATAAATTTTTAATTATAATTTGGAAGCGTTGACATTTTATTTCAAATGAACTAGAATGAGTGGTGAACAATTTATATGAAAAGGAGGTTTATTCTAAAAACGGAAGTCTTGCGCAGCCAGAGCATACATACTATTTTAAAAATAAGGGAGAATAGTTATGCAAAGATTTATGGACTTTTTAGAAAAATATTTATCGATACCTATGGCTAAACTATCCGAACAGCGTCATTTGCGCGCGATTCGTGATGGTGTTGTGTCTTCGCTACCGTTTATTATTGTGGGTAGTATGTTTTTGATTGTGGCGTTTCCGCCGGTTCCGGAGAGTACCGCGCTGTTTAAATGGTCACAAGAACATGCTGCTGAAATCTTGATTCCTTATCGGATGACAATGTTTATTATGTCTTTATATATCACTTTTGGAATCGGTTACAATTTAGCGAAAAGTTACAAGCTTGACGCACTTTCTGGTGCGCAAATTGCTGTTGCTTCGTTCTTATTAACATTGACGCCTTTAGCACTGGATGATGTTGGATTTGTGCTGCCAATGGCGAATCTTGGCGGGCACGGCTTATTTATGGCAATGATTGTTTCTATTTTTTCTGTTGAAGTTATGCGGTTTTGTAAGAAGCGCAATATTACGATTAAGATGCCGGATCAAGTTCCGCCTAGTGTTGCGCGTTCTTTTGAAGCGTTGATTCCTGTTGCGATTGTTATTTTGATTATGACTACAATCACAGTTGTACTCGGAATCGATGTCCATTCGCTTGTTGATAAAGCGGTTGCACCGATTGTTAAAACGGGAGATAGTCTTTTTGGCGTGCTGTTGCCGGTGTTCTTAATTACGTTCTTCTGGTCATTTGGAATTCACGGGGTTTCTGTTGTTGGTGCGATTGCGCGTCCTGTATGGGAAGTTTATCTCGGTGGGAATGCTGCCGCAGTTGCTGATGGGAATCCGATGCCTTACGTGGCCCCTGAAACGTTTTTCCAATGGTTTGTTTGGATTGGCGGGTCTGGCGCGACGCTTGGGTTGGTGCTAGCGATGTTGTTCTTCTCGAAGTCGAGTTATTCGAAGGCGCTTGGTAAGACGACGCTGATTCCGAGTATTTTTAATATTAATGAGCCGGTTATTTTTGGGGTGCCGATTGTGCTTAACCCGATGTTGATTATTCCGTTTATTATTATTCCGCTGATTACGACGACGATTTCGTATTTTGCGACGACGCTTGGGTTTATTTCGCCTACGTATGTCATGGCGCCGTGGACATTGCCTGCGCCGATTGGGGCTTACTTGGCAACGGGTGGTGATTGGCGAGCGATTGTTCTCGTCGTGGTGAACATCTTTATTTCATTCCTCATCTACACGCCGTTCTTTAAAATGTACGATCAGAAACTGCTAGATGAAGAACAGGCGCAAGCGGAGGAAAATAAAGAAACGCATAGTAGTGAACCTAACATGGCTTAAATTTTGGGGCGAATTCGTTCGTCCCTTTTAGAGGTGATAGATGTGGAAACGAGTAAATGGATTAAATTTAATTATAAAAGTGCCATCATTTTCTTTGCGATTATGATTTTGACGAACTTGATTTTCTTGCCGGTTCTTACTGGGTTTGGCGTGGATCGGGCTTTTGGATTGTTCTTGTTGTCGAGTCTTGGGAGCTGGATTGGGCTTTCTTATGTATTGTTAGTGAAGCATGGGTTTTATAAATCAAAGAAGCAGGCGGCAGTGTTCGTTGCGGTTGTCGGGTTTGTTTGTACGGCGAGTTGTTACTTTTTAATTTATTTGAATTAATGGGAGGTTAGGAAATGGCGTATGTGGTTGGATTGATGTCGGGGACTTCGCTTGACGGGGTCGATGTAGCGTTGCTTGATTTACAGGAAACAGAGAATGGCTTGGATACTACGTTGCTTGATTTTAAAACGGTGCCTTTTCAGGCGTCGCTTGTGGCGGAAATTCGGAAAAGCTTGAGTATTGAACACTCGGATTCGCAGTTGATTTGTAGCTTGAATTTCAAATTAGGCGTGCTTTTTGCGGAGAGTGTGAAAATGATTTGTAGCAAAAATGGGATTGCTGCGTCACAGCTTGAGGTGATTGGCTCGCACGGTCAGACGATTTTTCATCAGCCGGAACAGGTCGGGGATATGGCGGCTTCGACGTTGCAGATTGGGGAGCCTGCTGTGATTGCGTATGAGACGGGAGCTACGGTTGTGTCGAATTTTCGGACGATGGATATGGCTGCTGGTGGTCAAGGTGCCCCGCTTGTGCCGTATACGGAGTTATTGCTTTATCGGGATGCGCACAAAAATCGGTTGTTGCAAAACATTGGCGGTATTGGGAATGTGACGGTGTTGCCTCAGGCGGCGACGCTGGATCAAGTTTTTGCGTTTGATACGGGGCCTGGGAATATGATTATTGATGATTTGATGCAGCGTTTGTTCCAGCGTGGTTATGATGCGGGTGGTGAGATTGCAGCGCAGGGCGCAGTGAATGAAGCGATGCTTGCGGATTGTATGCATGATGATTTTATTACGGCGGCAATTCCGAAGTCGACGGGACGCGAGCTTTATGGGAAAGAATATACGGATCACCTGCTTGCTACATACGGCCATTTGGCGCCGGAGGATTTGATTGCGACGGCAACGATGTTTACGGCAAAAACGATTGTGTCGAACTATGAACAGTTTGTTTTTCCAAAAATGACGATTGATGAGGTTGTTGTGAGTGGTGGTGGGAGCTATAATGAGACGCTGCTTCGGTTTATGGCGGAACTTTTGGACGGGAAATGTGTGGTGTTGACGCAAGAGGATATTGGTTATTCTTCGGATGCCAAGGAAGCTGTGGCGTTTGGATTGTTAGCTTATGAAACATTGCATCGTCGCCCTTCTAATGTACCGAATGCGACTGGCGCGCGGGAACATGTGATTCTTGGAAACATTACGTATCCCCCACTCGTTTATAAGGAAGAAGGTGCAAATTTTGCATAAATTAGGAATTTCGATTTATCCGGAACATTCTACGCCGGAAAAGGATAAGGCTTATATTAGTTTGGCGCATCGGTATGGTTTTACGCGGGTTTTTACGTGTTTATTATCGGTGAATGGTGATAAGGAGCAGATTTTGCGGGAGTTTAAGGAGACGATTAGTCACGCGAATGCGCTTGGGATGGAAGTTATGGTCGATATTTCGCCACGGATTTTTGCTGCGCTTGGGATCTCTTATGATGATTTGTCATTTTTTGATTCGTTGGGCGCGTATGGGATTCGTCTGGATATGGGCTTTACGGGCAGTGAGGAGGCCGCGATGACGTTTAATCCGTACGGTCTGAAAATCGAGATTAATATGAGTAATGATACGAATTACTTGAATAATATTATGGATTTCCAGCCGAATCGGGAAAATTTGATTGGGTCGCACAATTTTTATCCGCATCGTTATGCTGGGCTTTCGTACGATTATTTTGTGAAGTGCAGTGAGCGTTTTCGCGGTTTTCAAATTCGGACGGCGGCGTTTGTGCATTCGAATGATGCAACGTATGGTCCTTGGCCGGTAATGGAAGGTTTGTGTACGCTCGAGATGCACCGGGAGTTGCCGATTGAGACGCAGGCGAAGCATTTGTTAGCAACGAAGTTAATTGATGACATTATTGTAGCGAACGCATACGCTTCGGAAAAGGAACTGGCGAGCTTGAGTGCCGTATTGTCTGCTGAAAAATTTGGTTTGCGAATGACGTTACATGATACGATTACCCCACTGGAACGAAAAATTGTTTTGGAGGAGCCTCATTTTTATCGTGGGGATGTGTCGGATTATTTTATTCGGTCGACGCAATCGCGTGTGAAATATCGGGAGGAAACGTTTAACCCGACGTATACGCCGAACATTAAGCGCGGGGATATTTTGATTGAGAATGAGCTTTATGGGCAGTATAAAGGGGAATTGCAGATTGCGCTAAAAGATATGGAGAATCGCGGGAAAACGAATGTTGTTGGACGGATTCATGAGGATGAAATCTTTTTGCTCGATTATATGGAACCTTGGACGAAGTTTGAATTTATGGTGGAATAAATAAAAATACTAGGAATCGCGATAAAACTTACGATTCCTAGTATTTTCTTTGTTCCTATGAACGGAGAAGGAGGGATTTGAACCCTCGCGCCGCGCGAGCGACCTACACCCTTAGCAGGGGCGCCTCTTCAGCCACTTGAGTACTTCCCCAGTTGACACTAATTGTACGAAAAGGTATAAAAGAACTCCACAGGCAAGACTCGAACTTGCGACCGATCGGTTAACAGCCGATTGCTCTACCAACTGAGCTACTGTGGAATAGTCATAAATCCTTCCGACTCTTTACATTATAAGCAGGTATCATGAAAAAATCAAGTTTTAATTGCAAAGTAGCTGAAATTATCGCGATACTTGCACGATTTCTTCTTGTACATACTTCAAACGTCCGTTACAACGTCCACAACGGTACTTTTTCACGTCAAAACGACGCTTGCGTAAAAAGGCCGTGTTGCATGCTAAACATGTGTAGCGATGCATCTTTTGCTCTGTGGGGATGGCTTGGCAAAATCGTGGTGCATCTACTTTGGCAAGTAAAGCTCGAAAATCGGCGTCACGGTGCTGATAGCCTTTTCCTGCGATGTGTAAATGGTAATGGCACAGCTCGTGTTTCATAATGCCAATAAAATAATCCAAACCAAAGCTTTCAAGGTAGCGCGGATTCATCTCGATATCGTGACTTTGCAATAAATAACGCCCGCCTGTTGTTCGCAAGCGGGTATTGAACGTGGCCTGATGCAAAAAAGGCTTTTGGAAAAATTGCAACGACACCGTCTCCATGTGCCGCTGCAGTTCTTGTTCTGTCATCATCGCTTATTTTCCTTGTTCTGGGGCTAACATCGTGAGTGAAATCCGACCTTTTTTCTGATCGACATCGTCTACCCATACCGTCACGACATCGCCGACAGATACAACGTCCATTGGCTTGCGTACGAAAGATTTGCTCAGTCTCGAAATATGCACGAGTCCGTCTTGTTTCACGCCGATGTCAACGAATGCACCGAAATCGACGACATTCCGCACCGTTCCCTGCAGTTCCATCCCTGCTTTTAAATCTTCCATGGAGATAACGTCTTGTTTTAAAAGTGGTGCATCGAGTTCGTCACGCAAGTCACGACCTGGTGCTACGAGCGAGTCGACGATGTCTTGCAATGTTTCTTTACCGACTTCAAGCTCGGCGGCCATTTCTGTAAGGCTGAACTGTTGCAGCGCTTGTTTTAGTTCTGGCGTTCCTAAGTCGCTGAGTTGGAATCCTGCGGAATTCACGATTTTTTCAGCGGTCGCATAGCTTTCCGGGTGAATCGCGGTTTGGTCAAGCGGATGCTTCCCTTCTAAAATTCGCAAAAAGCCAATGCTTTGTTCGTAGGATTTCGCGCCAAGACGGGGCACTTTTTTCAGTTCTTTGCGGGATGTGAATGGGCCGTTTTCTTCGCGGTATTTACGAATGTTGCCGGCAACCGTTTTGTTTAGACCTGCGACGTATTGTAATAAGGAGGCTGAGGCCGTGTTTACGTTGACGCCGACTTGGTTTACTGCGGTTTCGACGACGAACGTTAAGGTGTCATTGAGTTGTTTTTGCGCGACGTCATGTTGGTATTGACCAACGCCGACGGATTTTGGATCGATTTTAACGAGCTCAGCAAGTGGATCTTGTAAGCGACGACCGATGGATACCGCGCTTCGTTGTTCGACTTGGAAATCGGGGAATTCTTCGCGGGCAATGTCACTTGCGGAATAGACGCTGGCCCCTGCTTCGTTGACGATACAATAATACGCATTCAGCTTTTCTTCTTTGATTAATTCGGCGATGAATTGTTCGGATTCACGCGACGCGGTACCGTTTCCGATAGCAACGACTTCGACGCCGTATTTCTTCATCAACTGCAACACTTTTTGCTTTGCTTCTGCTTTTTTGTTTTGCGGTGGGTGCGGATAAATAACATCGATTGTCAAAACTTTACCTGTTTGGTCAAGTAACGCAAGCTTACAACCAGTTCGGTACGCTGGATCGAGACCTAGAATAATTTTGCCTTTTAGCGGTGGTTGTAGTAATAGTTTTCGTAAGTTTTCCGCAAAAATATGAATGGCTTGTTCTTCGGCGGCTTCGGTAAGTTCTGCGCGGATTTCTCGTTCGATTGCTGGGCCGATGAACCGTTTATACGCGTCTTCTAAGCCTGCCATCACATAGCTTTCTGCCACGGAGCCTGATCGCGTGATGACTTGTTTTTTCAAATACTCGTGTACTTTCGTAGGGTCAATGACAACGGCAACGCGTAAAATATCTTCTTTTTCGCCGCGGTTAAATGCTAGCACGCGATGGCTAGCGACTTTTGAAATTAGTTCTTGATAATCGTAGTACATTTCGTAAACCGATTTCTCGTCTAGTTCGGTCTTTTTGCCAACGGATTGAATCATGCCGAACTTGCGCGTGAATTCTCGAATCCATTTGCGGTACGCTGGTTCGTCTGAGATTACTTCGGCGATAATCTCATGCGCGCCAAGCAATACGTCTTCTACTGTTGCCACTTCTTTGTCTGCCGAAATGTATTTCGTAGCTTCTGCCGTCACATCGCCTGATCGTGGTAAAGCGAGTAGCCATAACGCGAACGGTTCCAAGCCTTTTTCTTTTGCAATCGTTGCTTTGGTGCGTTTTTTCTGTTTGTACGGGCGGTATAGATCTTCTAGCGCTTGGTGTTTCTCCGATTTTTTGATGGCAGCTCCTAGTTCTTCAGTCAACTTGCCTTGTTCTTCAATGAGGCGCAGAATTTCTTCTTTGCGTTGTTCCAATTTCTCCACATACGTATAGCGTTCCTCAATATTGCGAATTTCTACCTCGTCCAAACTACCGGTCATCTCTTTCCGATAACGCGCGATAAACGGCACGGTGTTCCCTTCGCTGAGCAATTCAATGACCGCATTAATCTGATTTGGGCGATAAGGTAAAGATTTATGTACTAATTTCAAAATTTCTTCCATGTTTTCTGCCTCCAAATAATTCATCTCTTGGACTAGTGTACCATAAAATAAGCTGTAAAACCAAGATGAATAAGCGGCTTTACCAAGATGCTATCAAGGTTAAAACCGCTTATTTATAAATGACTGGCAATCTTTTTCCTAATCTGCTAAGTATTTCATTCGTAATTGTCTCTGCTTTCTCCGCCAAAACTTCTGCTGAAAAATGGGCATCTTGGCTATCGATTATCGCAACTTCTGTTCCGACGCTCACTTCTTGTAAATCGGTGATGTCTAGCATCATCATGTCCATGCAAATTCTGCCGATGATTGGCACAGCAACACCGTTCACGCTTACTTTTAAATTGGTAGAAGACAGGTTTCGCGGAATCCCGTCAGCATAACCAATCGGGATCATCGCGATTTTCATTTTGTGCGGCGCCATAACATCATTGCCGTAGCCGATAAAATCATCTTCTGCGACGTATTCGATTAAAGCAATCCGACTTTTCAATGACAACACTGGCTGTAGGGGTAAAGTCAACTCGGAGTAATCGCTTTGACAGCCGTATAATGAAATGCCAATTCGAACGTAGTCGTACTGTAAATTATCATAATTTTGCATGCCGTAACTGCTTTGTAAATGTGTTTTTCGTGGGTTGATTCCGGCTTTTTGTAAGGCAGCAAGTAACCCGTCATACGCCTCGATTTGCGCTTGCGTTCTTTCAACCGCCTCATCATCCAAGCTATCCGCCGAACCGAGATGGCTATAAATCCCTTCCACCGCCAAAATATCTGACTTGTAAAAATGAATAATGGTTTCCATTTGATTTCGCGGAATCCCGGCTCGGTGCATACCTGTGTCAATTTTCAAATGGCATCTGATACGCATCCCAGTCTCTTCCAAAGCAACACCGTGTTGTTCACTAATAATCGTCTGAATTAGATCGAAATGCTGTATTTTATCCGCGTCACTCGGCGCTGTGTAACCAAAAATTAAAATATCGCTTCGGATGCCTGATTTACGCAGTTCTATCGCTTCGTCCAATGTTGCTACGGCAAAGATGGTGACGCCGTTTTTCTCTAATAATTGACTGCAATGCGTAGCGCCATGACCGTATGCATCCGCTTTGACGACTGCCATTAATGCTGTTTTTCCGGGGAGATTTTCTTGAATCGTTTTAGCATTATGGACAAGCGCATCACGCGAGCATTCTCTCCAAGCACGGCGCGGTTTGCGATATTGTTTTACCGTTCTAAGAAGAGAATTTAACCATAAGTAACACGGGACGAGGCTTTGATATGATCGTGTTTTTAGCATCTGCCAGGACTTCCTTTCATTAATCGGTTCGGTAAGTGATGATGAGTTCTCCGCAATTGTTAGCACTCATTTCACAAATCACGACTTTATCGGGAACTTGCGTCTTCCCTAAAAACCAGTCATCCATTGGTACAGTGACGATGTAGTACGCGCAGTCACCATTTTGCCAATGAAACGGTTCGTAAAACGAGGTGAAATTTCGCAAATAGGCGATATATTCTTCTAATGCGAATTCGCGTTCTTCGATAATTTGACTGTGCGGCAGGCCGACATACCGGAAATGCCACGGCTCGTAAGCAATCCCCGTAATCCTAGTTTTTCCTTCCGGATACCTTAAAATAAAGCCAAAAGCAGCCATATGTTCACGAAAAATTCGAGCAATGCCATGATTCGGAAACTCTGGACAAATAAAATCGATGTTGTCTTGTTTCAACGCAACGTCAATTGCCAAACCTGCTTGATGCTCACTACAACCTGGTTTTGCGACATATTTTTGTGTGTAGTTTTTGCCGTTTTTAGTGAGGCTATCTTGGTAAATGTGAGACTGTTCTTCGTAGCTTCGGTAACCGCTGACGGGGACAATATCTTCTTTTGCAGCGATGGTTGTTACTAGTGCACATAGTTTTTCTGCCGCTTGTTTGGTTAGCTGGTGATCTTCGCTGAGTGTCACGAGTGAGCATGGCACATAGTTTTTGCTCAATGGGTGGCTGTTATTAATTAGTAGTAAATTATCCTTTAGTTGCTTCATGCTCTATCACTCCGTTTCGCTTTTCTGCTGCAAGTTCGATTAATGTTTGAATCAGCGTCTCGTAACAATAGCCTGCCTCCTTCATCAATGTCGGAAAGCGCGAATGTTCTGTAAAACCTGGCATCGTGTTGACTTCGTTAAAAATTAACTGGCCATCTTCTTGTAAGAAAAAGTCAATACGTGATAAGCCTTCGCAGTGAATCGCCATATAAATCGCTCGTGCTGCTTTTTGAATGTATCGCTTGGTTTTTAGAGGGATTCGTGCTGGCATGTGAATTTGGGCAGAAAGCAATTCATATTTCTCTGTGAAGTTGAAAAAGTCGCTATTTAGTTCTATCTCGTCAACGCCACCAACGATTGGCTTACTATTGCCGATAATTCCGCATCCGACCTCAGAGCCTTGGATAGCTTTTTCAATTGTGATTTCGGTATCGAATTGTGCAGCGTGCTTAATTGCTGGCATGATCGCGTCTTTGTTGGCAACCATTGATATACCAATGGATGAACCTGCTCGAACCGGCTTGATGAAAAGCGGAAAATCGTGTTGTGCGATAAAATCTTGAATGCGAATATGCGGAATTTGTTCGCGGTCGAAATGAATCGATGGCGCGACTTGGATGCCTAGGTTTTGGACTAATTTCTGGACTTGTACTTTATCGCTACATAATGCAGATGTAAAGACGCCGCACCCGACGTAGTTTATTCCAGCTAAGTCTAGCACACCTTGAATCGTGCCATCTTCTCCATTTTGACCATGCAAAACAGGAATCGCGACGTCAATTTTGCATGTTTCGATGGAAATGGCGCGATGCACGTACACGCCACTCTCCGATTTATCCATAATGGGCGAGACGATGGTGCAAGAGCTATGTTGCTCCCACTTATTATCGGAAATTGCCTCAACTGGGCCTTCGTATAAATACCATTTTCCTTTTTGGGTGATACCGATTAAAATAACATCGTTTTTTGTTGTGTCAACAGCTCGGATTACGGCGGTTGCGGATTGCAATGAGACCTCATATTCAGGCGATTCTCCACCAAAAAAGACGGCGATTTGTTTTTTCATTGTTTTTCCTCCTTAGTTCTTGAATCCGTAAGCCATGAGTGTTTTCGTATCTTGGAAACGGGCGTCTATTGTGCTTGTTTTTAATACGATCGAAATTAGTCGCTTGCCATTTTGTTTCGCTGTTCCGACAAAGCAATAGCCCGCGCCATCTGTGAATCCTGTTTTCAAGCCGTCCAATCCGTCAATTTCTTTATTTGCTAAAAGGGCATCTGTGGATTGAACTGTGTAGCCGTTGCTTGTTTTATAGCTTGCTTTTGATGTCATATCAAGCACTTCTGGGTATTTTGTAATCAGTGATGAGGCTAATAGATACAAGTCTTTGCTCGTCGATACATTCTCTTCGCCGCCAGAATCTAGACCGCTTGCACTAACAAAGTTACTTTTGCTAGAGAGTCCTAGTTTTTTAGCGGTTTTATTCATTTTTCCTGGGAAATCGGTTTTATCGAGTCGTTTGCCAAGTGCTTCTGCGGCGTCATTTGCAGACATAACGAGCATTGCTGCGTAAAGGTCTTTCACTGTCCATGTTTTTTTATTTGTTACCATATATAAAGATACTGCGGCTTTATCATCTAATGGCTCCAACTGCAAAGTCTCATCCCACGATAACGTTTTATTATGTATGGCTTGTAAAACCAAATACGTCGTCATCAGTTTGGTAATGCTTGCGATTGGTGTTACGATTTCTGGACTTTTCTCATATAGCGGCTTTGTATCGTCCATGTTATAAAGAGCAGCCGATTCTGCTGAGATGTTAAGGTCTGGCGATGGCGTCGTGTCTACTGTTTGTTCTACTTTCTTTTCTGCCGTTTCTGCTGTAGCCGTGACTTTCTGTTTCGTTGCTGTAGCTTGGTCCTCGTTATTGTTACATGCAGCAAGCGATAAACTCGATGCTGCTAAAACTGCGATAAGACAACTATGTTTGATTTTCAATGTATTCTCCTCCTTTGATATGACTCAAGTATAGAGGAGTTAAATAAATGCGAGGCTAAGAAAATATAAGGAAAGTTTAAAGAAATGGTCCGAATTATGATAAGGAAACACTAGAATCATATATTTATCTCGAAATTAAGTGCAAATAAATACAAAAAGACCTACGATGAATTATTTAAAAATAATTCACCGTAGGTCGCTTATATAATTTTGAATTACCTAAAAAATTTTATGGTAAAATCGTGGCTGTTGCTTGGGCAATGATTCCCGTGGAATTTAATGCTCTGACAGTGAAGTTATCTCCAACGACTTGCATAGCAGCGAAACCTGAAACATAGATTCTGAAAGTTTTATCTGCATTTATTTGACCGTAGCGTAGTATCGTTCCCGCTTTATCGTAAACTGCAATCCTCTCTACATTTTCTTCTACAGTTCCAGTAACGTTAGCTTGACCTGCTCGATAAGGATTTACCATTAAATCGGATAATCCTTTTACGGTACCAGCCGCAACTTCACTGCGTTGACCATGAACGTCCGTTACAAATATTTCAAAATTAGTACCTGCGACTTTGAGTGCTGCAATATCATTGGCATAAATCGCGTACTTACCATCTGCGTTAATAGTTCCAATTTTAGTAACTTTTCCATCAATTATTAAAGTGACTCTTACTGCTCCGGCCGGTGCGGTACCTCGAATATAAGTAGCATTCGCATAGTAATCATCAATCGTTGGTTTTGTTAATTGGGCACTGATAACCGTTATAACCACCGATGCACTCTCATCCTCGCCTTCTTTTTGAGTAACAGAGAGTTTCGTTCCTTCAGCTTGTTTTGGAATAGTAACTTCAAAATTCCCATCATCTTTTACTTGTCCTGTACCAATTTCTTGTCCATTTACTTTCACGCTCACCGTAGCACCAGGTTTACCTTTTCCACTCACTTTTGTACTATTTGCTGTCACAATGTCAATGTTACTTGGTGCGTCTATGCCTTTTAATACTAAGGTTTCGTTCACTACGCTATTCATTCCATTTTTAGTTTGACTAACAGATAGCTTCTCACCTTCGACAGTTCTCATAATAAACAGTTCAAATTTTCCTGTGTCATTTACGGTTGTTGTTCCTACAAGATTTCCTCCTGCTCTCACATTCAGCGTAGCACCAGGACTCCCATTACCAGTTACTTTGACTCTCTCTCCGGAAATAATAGCTCGTAATTCCGTAATGCCACCTAACTCAATACCATATCGAACACTAGCTTTGATTTGGTTTAAACCAAGGGACGCACTTACTTGTACAGTATTTCCACCAATTAATGCAGGTACGGTTGCTGTCCATTGACCTGTAATTATATCCGATTTTACATTAGCAACAGGTGCCACTGCTCCTGTCCATACAGCTACATCCGCTCCTGGGGATGCAGTTCCAGAAATGGTAGTCATACCTTCCTTCAATTCAGAAGTGACTTCTGGTACTTCCTGCTCCACAATGACCTTTGTGCTTTCACTTACATCTTTATCTTCTTCTTGCGTAATTTGTAATTCATTTCCCATTTTCTGTGCTGGTATCGTTACTTCAAAAATGCCATTCTGATCAACTGTCGCTGTTCCAATTTCCTGTCCGCTTGCTTGTACTCGTACTTTTGCACCTTGTTTGCCTTTTCCAGTCACCTTTTTTTCTTTACTCGAAACGACGTTCACGGTGGGTTTCCCTATTCCTTCAACAACTTTTACGTGGAAATTCATAGTACCTTGCGAACCCTGCGCACCAAATACGATACCATTCCATTTTTGTTTTACATCAAGAGTATAGTTTGCTGCTTGTTTTACTATAGGTACTTCAAAATTTCCATCTTGATCAACAATACCTGATGATTCCATCCGTTTGAATTGATTGCCAATTTTCACTGAAAAAGTTACTGCCACCTCGACACCTGGGTATCCACCTGAACCAGTTAAGGTATCTGTATTTGTTGTTGCTGTATCGAAGTTGCTCTTCGTAAGTTTACTTGGCCATAGTTCATAGATGGCAAAAGCCGCTTCTCCACCGATTGCATTATCCCTTAAAAATAAACAGTCCCCAACCTCTAGTTTAGGAATAAGAGCTTGCCAATTTCCTTGATTATCAACTAGCGCTTTAGCAATAACTCCATGTTGGTTAATATACTCAATACTTACTTCCCTGCCTGGAATACCAACACCTGATATAGATGTACTCCCTAAATGAAATCCACCTGTGATTTGTAAAGACTCATCTAGAGACAGCACAACATCTACAGACTCTGCAAATAGCGCGCTGCTCGAGGTGTTTCTTACCTCTGTATGTGTAATGACGCTCTGGCTGATAATATTATTTTCTGCAGCCCGTACTTTTGTTTCATTGTCTGTAAACCCTAATGCTCCACCTGTCGTAGTAGCTAATCCAGCCACCCACAATAATGCTTTTTTCTTCACTTTTTTTCCTCCTTTTTAACTTGTCTATTTCGAAAATCATCCCTTTAATTTCTTACATAATTAATTATGACACATCCTTTCTTTCTGCAAGTTGGAATACGAAGTAGCCAATATTCCTAGTATTATAGTTCTAATTATAGGCTATATTCTTTTGTTTGCATGTAGATAAAATTTAGATTTTTTTCGAGTAAAGCAGGATAAGCAAGCGCTTACTATAGCCTATTTTTAAAATTAGTCGAGATCAACTAACACAGGAACGATTTTCGCACAAAAAATGGCCTCGGTCCGAATACTACTCTCGGTCCAAAGCCATTCTAATCACTTATAGGAAATTCCCCAACGATAAACGTCACGTCATCTTCTGGTATATCATTCACATTGCTTTCAATACAATGTCCTGTCGATTCAATTGAACCGCTTGCAAATAAATATTTCTTTACGCCACCAAGCACCAAACCGTCGGAATGCATCAAAAATTTCGAACCTGCTTTGTAATCGAACTTTTGTGTCCGAATTTTTTGTTTTCGGCCGGAAAGAAATCCTGTTGAGGAGATTGGAAACAATAATTTATCGCCTTCTCCCAATAAATAAAATCGGATATTACCGATGCCACAATACGTTAGTTGCTGTTTCGCGAAATTAGCGTACCATATGGCTATCGCCGCACCACGAAGACCACTAATCGCTTTGTTTGCTTCTACCACAATATCTCTTAAATGCATCGAACTATGTGCATCAATCACTTCTGTCACTGCTTTGGCTGCCTTTTCCGCTTCTTTTCCGCTTCCAAGACCGTCAACAAGCGCACATAAAAGCCCTGATGCGTCCTCTTTTATCACAATCTGATCGCCACAATGTTTTTGCAAATGTTTCGCACGTTGGAAGACATACAATTCCACACCTACATTCGATTGTCCCGTCACATCCATTTATTCTAAATCCTCATCTTGAAGCGCAGCACGCAACTTCTTAATCGCCTGACGTTGAATTCGGGATACATGCATTTGCGAAATATCCAATAAGTCACCCGTCTCTTTCTGACTGCGATTTTCAATAAACGTATACTGCAAAATTTTCTGTTCGCGTTCATCCAGCGCTGGCAAAACTTTCTCCAAAAGCATCCGTTGATTCACACGCTCAAAGCCATCGTCCTCACCACCAACAACATCCAGTAGCGTAATCGTGCTTCCATCTGTATCCGCCTCGATTGAGTGATCTACAGACAGGGCTTGATAGCTCTTACCCATTTCCATTGCTTCCAAAATTTCTTCTTCGGTGGCCCCAATGAAATTAGCAATATCACTGATTTGCGGCGAACGTTGTAACTCCCGTGTCAACTCTTCTACCGCGTTTTTAATTTTTGGTCCAAGTTCTTTAATACGACGAGGCACGTGAACACTCCACGTTTTATCGCGTAAAAAACGCTTGATTTCACCGACAATCGTCGGAACTGCAAATGCTTCGAAGCTTTTACCGAATGACGCATCGTAACGGCGAATGGCTCCAAGCAACCCGATATTGCCAACTTGAACTAAATCTTCATGAAATGATTTTCCTTGAGAATACTTGCGTGCAATGGATTCCACCAGGTTTTTATAGTGAACAACAAGTTCATACTGTGCGTCTTCATCTCCGCTTTCTTGATAATCACTAATCCATTTATAGACTTTTTCCTTTGCTTTTTCACGGGCTTCTTCTCTTGCCGCGAGTTCCTCAGGTCGAGATAATTTTGGCATTCCCCTCCACCTGCTTTTCCTCTATATATTTAGTCATAACTACTGATACACCACCATCATAGTGTAACTCTACGTCATCCATCAAAGCTTCAATTAAAAATAAACCTAAACCCCCGACACGCAACATGTCCGCATCTTCATCTTCTTCATATGGTCCAATTTCCATCTTGCGTTTCTCCGCATCAAAACTCTTGCCTTCATCCGTTACTGTCACTTCCAACTTATCTTCATAAACTGCAAATGCAATCCGAATTTCACCAGTGTCTTCTTCGTTAAACGCGTGCTTCACCGCATTCGTAATGGCTTCACTGATTGCAATCTTCAAATCTTCAATTGCTTCAAATGAAAAACCAATGCGACTCGCAATTCCAGAAACCGTCAATCTTCCTAAACTCACAAACTCTGGCCTGGCCGGAATTTTTAGTTCAATCGTGTCATACGTTGTTGCCATTCATTTCACCCTCTACATTTTTGATTTCGATAATATCTGTTAAACCAGTAATTTCGAATAATCGGTAAATCCGATCTGACAAGCCAACAAGCTCCAATTCACTCTTTTTCGCTCGCAAGCTTTTAAATACGCCTACAAAAACGCCTAAACCAGTGCTATCCATATACGTTACGTCTGCTAAATCAATCTGTACGTGTATACTTTCGCGCTCGGTAAAGCCATCTAATGCCTCTTTTAATTTCGGTGCCGTGTACGCATCAATCTCGCCGGCCACAACTACTTTCGCATGATTACTATCAGTTTCTCTAATCTCTACCTTGATATTCATCATTCCACCTCGCCCCATTTTTGTATACCCAGAGTGTATTCCCTGAATATCTTTATTCTAAACGCGCTTTAAACAAATTAATGTAAAATCGTCGCGCAGTTCATACTCCTGCATCTTGCATAAATGATCGTATACTTCCTTGACTAATTTCTGCGGCGGCAAATCAATCCGCTCTTCAAAAACGGCAATCAAATCCTCGCGTTCAATGAAACCATCCGCGGTACGTGTCTCAGTCACGCCGTCTGACATAATGAAAATCATATCATCTTTGGCGACTGCCTTCTCAAATCCACGGTACGTCGCGTTTGGATCTATGCCAAGTGGTAAACCACGTGCATACAAGTCGGTAAAACTTCTCGTTTTTGCATCGAAGTAAAGCCCTACTTCATGACCTGCTGATGCGAATTCGAACAGATGATTCGATGTGTCATATAAACCGTAAAACATCGTGATAAACATGTTGTCATCAATGTTTGTCTCGGCTACTGCATTTAGGTTTTGCAACATTTCACTTGGTGTTTTTGCAGAACCGCTGTAATTATCGGAGGCATATTTTAGCATCGACATACTGAATGCTGCTGGTATACCTTTTCCGATAACATCGGCTAGTGTAACGCTGATTTTGTCATCGCCTTCTTGCATGAAGTTGTAGTAATCTCCACTCATTTGGCGCATCGGCACGCTTACTGCACCGACTTCAAGCCCTGTGACTTTTGGCAAATCTGATTTCATCATCATTTTTTGCATATCTTCTGCTTGGGCGATTTCGCGGCGTAATGCTTGTTGTTCCGTCCGCAAGCTAAGATGTTCCATATAGGCAAGTCCGTAGCCAACCATCATTTCTAGCAATACATCGAAGGAAGAAGAAATGTATTCTGGTAACTCCGTGTCGTATTCTTCTAGGATTGCTCGATGCAAATTCACAATTTCTTCTGGCGATATTTGTTTTTCCATCGCCTCGCGTGTTAGTTTCTCGCAGTTGTACAAAACGCCTTCATCTTGTTGTTTCAAATACGTCAAAACAATTTCGCGATATTTCTCCCTAAACTCCAAACTCTCTCTACTTTCCATCTTGTGTCCTCCCTAGCGGACCCACTTTTGTGTTGTGATGATTGTCCCCTTTGCGCCTTCTTCGACACTCGATACAAGATCGAATGTGTCCATTAAACGTTTCACGCCTGGTAATCCTGCGCCTAGTCCACCAGATGTTGTATATCCATCTTGCATCACTTGTCTTACATCATGAATACCTGGACCTTGGTCTTTCGCAATAATTTTCAGTCCATCTCTTCCTGTTTCTGTCATCTTCTCAATACAAATCTCCCCAGTTCCCGCATAAAGAAAAATATTTCGAGCAAGTTCACTAATTGCTGTCGTGATTCTTGCTTGGTCTACCGTGCCGAAGCCGATCTCTTTAGATACTTTTCTTCCTAACTGGCGAGCAGCGACTATGTCCCACTCATTGATAATTTTGACACAGGATTGGAATTCCATCTCTATTCCCCCAATTCCTGTTTTAATTTGTCCAGACCGCTTTCTAGGTCCATCGCGGAAAGGACACCTTCAAATGTAATACCTAACTCTACTAATGTAATCGCAACTGCTGGTTGGATTCCCGTCACAACCACCATCGCTCCCATAAGTCGAGACATGCTGACAACATCACCTAGAATTTTAGCAATGAAAGAATCTATAAAATCTATAGATGTAATATCAATCACCACGCCTCTTGCGGATGTCGCATGAATTTTGGCAAGCAAATCTTCTTGAAATTCAACTGCCGTTTGGTCATCAAGTTCACTCTGGATGGAAATTAATAGACATTCTCCCAATTTCAAAATCGGAATTCCCATTCTCTCACTCCTCTTTTTCTACTATCTCTCTATGAGTCATCGCGAGTGCTTTCTCCATGCCTTTTTTCATCGTGCTAGTAGTAATGACTTGATCGAGTTCAATTCCTAAGTTCACAATTGTCTGCGCAATCTCTGGCCTTATACCCACGAGCATTGCTTGGCAACCTACAAGTCTGACTGCATCGGATGCTTGAATAATATGGTGCGCTACCATCGTATCTACGATTGGAACACCTGTAATGTCAATCAACACAACATCAGATCTGTGTTTCACGACACCAATTAGTAAGTTCTCCATGATTAACTTTGCGCGCTCCGTATCAATCGTACCAATGAGCGGCATCACAGAAATACCATCAAAAATCGGTAGTAACGGTGCGGATAATTCTTGTAACGCCGTTTTTTGAACAGATACCGTCTTTTCCCACGAATCTGCGTACGCATTCACAACAACGCTATACATGGCGGATAGCCAATTCTCAAAATGATAATACGCGTCATCGTCGGCATTCGCCATATTGAATACACCTTGCTTTTTCATTTCGGTGTAAACAATCAATCCAAAATTCCGAAGTCCTTTTGTCACGAAATGAACAGACCAACCAAGATCCACTACTTTTTGCGCAAAATCATCTAGTTTTTCATTGAAAGAACCATCTTTAGAGCCTAACACATTGGCTACAATTAAATCTAAAAACTCCCTGCTTGTATCTTCATACAATAAATCACTCGTCACTAGCAAAATCGCTGGGTCGGCCTGTGCTGTCATTTCTTCCATCCATCTGCTCAGTAACAAATCTTTATTTGTATGGATAAAATTCGCAAAATCTCTATACATCTTTATTTTTCCAACCTTTCGTCTTGATTGAAACGTAACAAGTACGATTGCAACGGCTTCTTTCGTAAAAAAAGAGACACGAGAAAAGCACTGGGGGAAGAGCAATGGGGTCTGCCACAGCCTAAGAAGCTTTTCTCATGTCGGTTACTTAAAAGCCAGACATTTCTATTCTAAACTCAAGTATCGTATAATATGTAATCCTTATTCTATTCACTTTTTTTGCGAAACTTCATACTCGCCTAGCTCATCATTCTAGTAAAGCTTCTTCTATATTATTATGTAAGAGACGTGTCAGCTTTACCAACAAATATTTGCAATTTTAAAAATCTACTAAACCCATACTGATTTCTAACGCGCGATTCACCTGGTTCATTAATTGACTATCCAGATGCGTAATCTTATCCGTTAAACGCTGCTTGTCAATTGTTCTGACTTGTTCCAGCAAAATAACGGAATCGCGGTCGAAACCATGCTTTTGAGCTGCCTCAACGTGGGTCGGCAATTTGGCTTTAGAAATCTTTGCCGTAATTGCCGCCACGATGACAGTAGGACTAAATCGATTGCCAATATCGTTTTGAATGATGAGAACTGGCCGTATTCCCCCTTGTTCACTTCCAACAACAGGAGATAAGTCCGCGTAGTATACATCTCCACGCTTCACCATCGGCTCATTCATCCTCCTAAAACTTGTAAATTTTTATCCTCGGCTTCCGATTCTACATGCGTGCATTCACACGCAATCGAAAAGTTAATAGAAGCCATTTCAGTATATCCACGTTCCATTTCGTCACGCAAATCGCGTGCTTTCTTTTGACGTAAAAACTGTTGTGTTGCCTCCATAATCATTTCACTCCGCCCCATTTTTTCTTTTGCCCGAGCCTCATCTAAGTCGTCCAATAATTGCTGCGTCATTTCTACCCAGATTTCTGTCGTGTCCTGTTTTTCTAACACGCGTCACACCCCCAGCTGTGCATTACTCTATAACATATATATCGTAACACTATAAGGACGCGATGGAAAGGCTTTTCGGAGTGATTTTCTTCAAAAATACGCTATTAGACCCGATTCCCTAATATACAAGCTAGACTGAATACCTAACCGTTAGGAAATACGATGTGTACTTTTTCATTATAATTCTTAATTTAAAACTATGCACGTAAAAAACCTCAAAGAATGTATTTTTTTGGAACGCGTTCTGAAATTAAGCATGTAACTTCATAATTAATCGTTCCTAAATGGCTTGCTGCCTCATCTGCCGTGTTCGGTTCGCCAATCAGGGTCACTTTCGTCCCGATTGGATAATGTCGCGGTAAACGAATAATACATTGGTCCATACAAACGCGGCCAATCACAGGCATCCGCTCGCCGTCGATGGATACTTCAAATCCTGAATAGGCACGAATAAATCCATCCGCGTAGCCAACTGGCAATGTAGCGACCCATTCTTTAGACTCCGCTTCATATGTCGCGCCATAACTCACACAATCGCCAGCCATAAGCTCTTTCACCTGCACAATTTCGGTATAAAAAGATAACGCCGGGCGCAATGTAAACGGCAAAACTGGCGCAATTTCTGATGAAGGCGTCAAACCGTACATCGAAATGCCAAATCGAACCGCGTCAAAGTCACGCTGATTTTGTAACAATGCCGCTGCACTATTCGCACAATGCACAATCGCTGGGCGTTCTTTAAGCGAAGCAACCACTTCCTTAAAACAACCTAGCTGCTTCTCAAAATACGATGTCTCCAATTGATCCGCCGTCGCAAAATGCGTAAATATCCCTTCAAAAACAACATCTTGACGCTTCGCAATCTCGTCCTCCACGTCACGCACCGCATCAAGCGACCTAACGCCAAGCCGCCCCATTCCCGTATCTACTTTCAAATGAATTCTCAACGACGTTCCGAGTTCTGGCAATTGGCGCAACCAATCCACATCAAAGACCGTCACCGAAATCTGCTTTTCGGCAGCTAGCTTGGCGTATTCTAAAGGCACTGCCCCCATCACCAAAACTAACTCATCAAATCCAGCTTCCCGAAGTGCCAGCGCTTCATCCAAAATAGCGACACAAAATCCTCTTGCCCCAGCATCTTTGGCTACTTGAGCAACTTCAAGCATACCATGCCCATACGCATCCGCCTTCACAACCGCAAGCAAATCCACATTTTCAGGCAAATGGCGCCGTTCATTCTCAATATTAGCGCGAATGTTAGCCCGATTAACTTCCACCCATGTTGGCCGGTGCCATCCTGTTACTGCCATTCTTTCCGCCTCCTGTCTACTTCTTCAATAATAACCTGTGCCGCGGCGCTCCGTCCTGTATGCGTAATACTCACAAAAACCCGTTCATCCAAGCGTTTCGGCTGCGTTAAAACCGGGCGCCCGTTCGGCAATGTCAACACTTCCACATCCGTAAAACTTAACTCTTTTCCAAATCCAGTCCCATTCGCCTTCGCATAGGCTTCCTTCGCAGAAAACCGTCCTGCTAAAAACTCCACTTGCCGCGAACCACTATATTTGGCAAACAATTTCTGTTCCTCCGTCGTTAAAATCCGTTCTACAAATCGCGGATTCTTTTCCAACACTTGCTTCACACGGTCCAAATCAATCATATCTAGCCCCACACCTTTAATCATGGCTGGCTCACCTTCATGACAAACTGATTCGCCTCATTCGCCGCCGTTTTCCCAGCTTGAATACAATCTGGAATCCCCACACCACGGTAAGACATGCCCGCTAAGAAAATATTCGGGTGTTGCTGCTTCAAATCACGTTCTACCTTTTCCAAACGCTCCTGATGCCCAACCGTATATTGCGGCATCGCTTCTTTCATCCGACTTACCTCATAAAATAACGGCTCACCTTCTAGCCCGATCATTTCCTTCAAGTCTTCCTGCACATGCCCGACCATTTCCGCATCTGTCTGTTCTAACAAACCAACTTGGCCAGCCTTACCTAAAAAACCACGTAATAATAATTTGCCATCAGGTACCATATGCGGCCACTTCTCCTGTACCCACGTACATGCCGTAATGTGATAATCTCCCGTTCTAGCGACTAAAAAACCAGTTCCTTCAGGCAGATGAGGCACAGCGTCTTGATCATAAGCTAGCGAAATAGTTGCCAAACTTGTCATCGGCTGCTCCATCAAAGGCTTCACAGCAGGCACATCCAGCAAAGAAAGCACCACATCATGCGTCGCAGCAATAATAATCGCATCCGCAACAATCCGTTCTCCATTTTCCAAAACAACCGTCGTATTCTCAATACACTTCACAGCTGTATTCGCATGCAACCGTTCCGCAGGTAAAGCCTCCACAATCGCATCCGTCAGCGTCGATAAACCACCAGCAAGCGTCCGAAACGCACCAATTGTTTTCGCTGTTCCCGTCGTATTCACCGTCTCCGGACGATGACTTTTCAATCCATACATCAAGCTCCGATGTTGTTTCGCCGTATTTTCAAATTGAGGAAAAGTCGCGCGCAAACTCATCTCATAAATATTCCCCGCATAAATCCCAGCTAGCAAAGGTTCAATCAAGCGTACCACCATCTCTTTACCAAAGCGATACTCAAAGAAATCCCCAATCGACTGATCGGCTTCCGTCACATTCGACTCCAACATCAGCTCTTCCAACGCGCGAACCTTACCGTCATCCGTCAATAAATCACTTTCTAATAACGCACGAATATCCGTCGGAATCCCCATCACCGAGCCTTCTGGAATCGGATGGAGCGCCTTATCATGATAAATATAAGACTTCCCAGTCGCATTCGTAATTAGCTGGTCCGTCAAGCCCAAATCCTCCACTAACGCCATACCAGCCGGCTTGCGCGCCAAGAAAGAATCCGGTCCCTTCTCAATAATAAAACCATCGCGCAGCACCGTATTAAATTTCCCGCCAAAATGATCATCCGCTTCAAAAAGCTGCCAATCTACTTCCTCTTGATTCACCTGCTTATTCAAATAATATGCCGCAGACAATCCTGTCAAACCGCCACCAATAATTATGATTTTCTTCATTTGAATCCTTCTTTCTGCATCGTAGACTTATCTTTTCGACGGCTGATACCAATGATATAGCCGGTTCGCATCCGCACTTTCCATATAACGAACAGATGACTCCAAATGCGTCTGTCCTGACTTTAACAACACGGAAAAATGCGCCACATTTCCCTTACGCATCCAAATACTCTGAGAACGCTTCGCTGACTGCACGCGCTGCTTCAACATGAAATCCGTCCTTCTAGCAATAAACGGTCTCCCTTGCAAAACAAGCTCCGTATCTGTCGCATAAAAACCAGTTGCCCGGTATTCCGCAATCGCTCGCCATCCAAGTAGCGGCAACAATAATAAACTAAATAATCCCCATGGGAAAAATAAAATACTAACAATCAAAATCACCGGAATCGTCCAAAACGTGTTAATAAAGAAGAACCGTCGCAAACTCGATTTCGGCACGCGCTCCAACTGCTCCATCGGAAAAGTATACCCCTCCAAAATTTGCGGCAACACTTCCAAAGCCTTCGCTTTCTTCACAATCGGCAAAATCACAATATCCCCAGAATCCTTCTCATCTCCCGAACTCCCAGCCGTCACCACACGAACCGTTGCCAGTTTCAGCATCTGGCGTAGCGGCGATTCAATAAACTTAATCGACTGAATCCGCTCCAAAGAAATCGATGTATGCTGGCGTTGCAATAACCCTTTTTCAACAACAAGATGATCCTCAAAACGCATTAATTTGAATTGGAAATACTTAAACAATGTCGTTACAATCGAAATACCCCATAAAACGAGAATAACCAGAACTGCAATAATAATTAGAATCACGACACCAAATCGAATCAACGTCTGAAACTGCTCTTCCACAAAATCATCCGGAATCAAATCACGAAACTGCTGTCCAAACGCTAAAATAATCAGGAATGCCCCGAAAACACCACCTGAGGTCACCGCCATCAGCAATAACTCTTTTGTCTCTAGACCAAACGTAAATAATGGCTTCTCCTCATCTTTCACTTCCGCAATCGCATCAACCGCTTCTTGCCTTGGAGCATCCTCTTCCACTAACTCCGCAATTTTGCCCGCACGTAAATCTTTCAATTCTTGTGCAACACTTGCCGGCACGGCGCTCAAATCAGCCTCCGCTTTCCCACCACCAGCCGTTTCAATTAAAATCTGCACGACATGAAAAGGCATGTAGAAAAACCACTGCTTCTGCTGCACCGTCTGAATCCGCTCATACGGAATAAAAATATTCTTCTTAAAAAACAGCCCATACTTCACGCGAATTCCCTTATCATCCATGCGATAGCGATATGTAAAATACTTAATCAAAGCAGGCGCGAGCAACAGGATAATAAGCGCAATAACAAGCAACGGATACATCCACCAAGACAAAATCCCCTTCCCGCTAAAATTACGAAACAGCGTAAAAATAACGACAGCGATCGGTATAATGCTCTGGCGAACACTAACAATTAGTTCCTTAATAAGGGCAATCGGATGTAGTCGTCTATCTTCATACATCTTCCTTCGCCACCTTTACTAGCTCTAAAATATGATGCCGCAACGTATCGGACTCTTGCGCACGAACAGCCTCAATATGATGCACTGTCGCAGCCGTTGAAATTGACACCCGGACTAACTTTTGACGTCGTAAAAGTGGTCCTTGCTCCGTTTCCACATGTTGCACACGGATCATTGGAATCAACACCCGACTTCTAAAAATAATGCCGTGCTGAATCTCAATCTCATCATGCCTAATCTGATAACTCCAACGCGCCCAACGAAACGGCACAATGACAAACAAGGTCAGCACAAAATAAAGTACAGTAACACCATACCCAATCAAACTCCACCAAAAAGAAATATCTATTGCATAAAACAATATACTAAGCCCGATAGAGACTGCTAAGAAAATCCCAATCGTAATGAAATACGTCTGCCGCCAGACCTTCTTAATCTCCTCAGGCAATTTCTGCGCTAAATTCTCAAGCTCCATAAAACGCCCTCCCCTTTTTCTTTTAATCATACTTGAAAACCCCTGAAAAATAAAGCTTTATCCATTGTTATTTTGCATACCTTTCGAGCATTTTTCTACCCTTATTTCTGTTTTTCATGTATCATTTCATCATGACGTAAAACTTCTTTTTTTGTTCATAATTTGTTCATTTCTTGCGTTTATACTTAAGTCAGAAAGGTGGTAGTGACGTATGAGAAATTCTTTTTTTAAGGTACTTTTATTTATTTTATTTTTTTCGACCAGTATACATATTCCAGTTCAGGCGGCTACTACTAGCCCAACGACTTCTAATTTAAGCGCTGATGCCTTTGTGGACATGTTTGATATAGACGATTATACCGCAGCTAACCCCTATATCGTGGTTTCTGGCCACAGTGCTTCGATCACATTCACCACAGACCAACCCGCTAAAATCAGCCTGCACA
This sequence comes from Listeria booriae, assembly GCF_000766865.1. GTDB lineage: Bacteria > Bacillota > Bacilli > Lactobacillales > Listeriaceae > Listeria_A > Listeria_A booriae. The sequence continues at coordinate 73,755 of NZ_JNFA01000002.1, read as the reverse complement.
ATGATGTGACAACTATCAAGACAAAAGATTACGTGCAAGACCAAGAAATCACGGTCTCACTTTTACAAGAAACCAATACATTTGTACTGACTGTAACAACCGAATCTGGCGCAACGACAACGCACTCGATTACGATAAAAACGGCAGCCAAACCAAAACACAAAGTCATGCCAAAATTTGCAGAAACATCCATCACATCACCAAGAAGAAGTCATTATTAGAAAACTCTCTCATTATTTTCATTTTTGCTTCACATTAATCCTGTAGAATAGAGGTATCGACAGCTACAGGAAGGATGAAATCACCTTGAAAAAGAAAATTGGATACGGGCTCTTATGTTTCGTCATTGCACTAGGCGCCAGCATCCTACTCACACAACCAAGCGTGAAAGATACGGCGAACGATTTAAAAACGAATTATATCGATGCGACATCCACCGAAAAAATGAGCAATCCTCTAGACACCTTGATTCAAGACCAAAAAGACTGGTTCATCGAAAAATTAAGTGGATCATAAAAAGCATGATAACAGCCACCGCAATGGTTTGTCATCATGCTTTTTTGCTTGTTAATTAATAATTTTCTTGAAATCGATGCGTTTATTAATATAGTACATAATCGGCGCGCCCACCGCTAAAACGATGAATTCGCTGATGGCCAGTGTCAACCATGTGTAGAAAAATGGTAAGGAAGCCACTAACGCAAGTTCCCATGCAATAATAAACATCGTTGCCGAGAATACAAGTGTTGTAAGCACCATTCGTACCTTCACGTTCTTCACATACTTACTCAATAAAATAACGATTAAGAGTGAAATAGCCGATTGCCCGACGCCAAACACTAAATCATACCATCCGAGCGGTGAAAAGAAATTCGCAATCAACACACCGATGACAATTCCAAAAAAATACTTCTTATCAAACACGATTAAGTGGTTAAACATTTCAGACAAGCGAAATTGTATATTCGTAAATCCAAAAGGCGCCACAACCAGCGTCACGACAACATAAAGCGCCGCAACAATCGCATTGATTGTCAACGTTTTTATTTTCATTTTATAACTACTCCCTTAGTTTTTTTACGTAGGATGGTTTCGAACTACGTTTTCTCATCTATGTTACATTAAAAGCCCTGCTACATCAAGGTTTATTTTCACGTAAATGACTTTTTTAGAGACGTAAGCGCATACTTAGGAAAAAACACTTGCTTTTTTTCGCAAATGGGTGTAAATTCAATTATAGACTTTTTTTATCCACGATGAAAAGCCTTTTCTTCACGCTTAATCAGGGATAAATAATATCCACAATGAAATCGAGGTGAATCTAATGCAATTGACCAAAGGCGTAGAACAAGCGATTTGTATCATTGTTTTGCTATCGACGCAAGATAATCATAATCCGCTCGCATCCGACACGATTAGCGAACATTTACAAGTATCGCCTTCCTACTTAAAGAAAATCATGCGCAAACTCGTTGTCCAGAATATTATTCGTTCTGTCCCAGGCAATAACGGCGGTTTTTCCTTAGCGAAAAGCCCAGAGCAAATCACACTTCTAGAAGTCGTTGAGTCCATGGAAGGCGAAATTTCGATTTATCCGGACACAGGGTTGATCAACAAAGTTTTCCGCGATGGTGTGCACACTTCTAAAGGGGAAGCAGTGCTGCATGACGTCTTTAACGGCGCCAACAGTTTACTTCGCGATTACTTAGCCAAACAAACAGCCGCAGATCTACTCAAACGCACAATGGAGCAGTCAGAAATCCCAGTTCTGAACTGGAACATAACGAACCCAAGCAATCAAAACAAGAAAGAGTGATTTTTTTATGAACATGTTAAAACAAGAATGGAAACGGCTATTAAATAACAAAATCTTGCTCGTTTCGACAATCGTCATTTTATTTATCCCAATCTTATACGGCGGTGTTTTTCTAAAATCCGTCTGGGACCCTTATGGCAAAACAAATGCCCTTCCTGTTGCGGTCGTCAATGAAGACCAAGCTGCGAATTACGAAGGCGAGAAGCTCGATGTCGGGAACGAACTTGTCAAAGAACTAAAGAAAAACAATGATCTAGACTGGAATTTCATCGACGCAAAAGCAGCACAAAAAGGTCTCGAAAACGGTGACTATTACATGGTCATCACAATCCCGAAAGACTTTTCCAAAAACGCATCTACCGTTCTTGATGACACGCCTAAAAAAATGAATCTTTCCTATGAAATCAACCCAGCGCAGAACTACATCGGTGAAGTTGTCACAGGACAAGGCGCATCAGCAGTCAATGCTAAAATTTCCAAAAAAGTAACAGAGAGCTACGCCAAAGCGATTTTCTCACAAATTTCTAAAGTTGGCGATGGCTTCCAAACAGCCGCAGATGGCTCGAAGAAATTAGATGAAGGTACTATGAAACTAAAAGATGGCAGCAAAGAACTAACAAAACAGCTAAACAATTTGGCTAGTAGCACGCCAGAATTAGCAAATGGTGTCACAAAATTAGATAATGGCGCAGTCAAACTAAACGCTGCCCTATCCCAATACACCGCTGGAACGAGTCAACTACAAGCTGGTTTAGGTGACTTGCAATCTGGAACGAGCCAATTAGCAGGCAAATCATCCGAACTCGTAGCAGGTAGCACGAAACTTGCAGACGGTCTGAATACGCTAAACAACAGCACAGCAACACTAGCCGCTAAAGTTCCTGAGCTAAACAACGGCCAACAACAATTAAACGATGGCCTCAAACAACTACAAACCGGTAGCCAAAAACTAAACGCCGGCTTACAAAAAATGAACAACGGCCTACCATCCAATGAAGACATCACGCAACTTTCCAACGGCCTAAAAGCAATGCAAAGCGGTATTGCCCAAATCAATAGTAAACTTGGCAATTCCGATGCTAGCGCTACAATGAAAACCATCACAACCGAGATGGAGAACATGTCCACAGCCATTAAAGCGCTCGGCGGAACGATTCAAAACAACGGCAAAAACACGACAGCCGCGATTACAAACACAGCTGCTTTTAAAAAGCTAACACCTGCAGAACAACAAGAAATCGCAGGCGCATTGCAAACCGAACTAACTAAACAAGCAGGCGAACAAGCACAAATCGCCTCACAACTAGGAAAAAGTTTGACAACAACTGCTACGACATTACAAACACAATTAAAACCAATGGCAGACAACATCGGCACATTAAAAGCCGCGATTGGCGAATTAAACAATAAAGCAGGTATCTTGTTACCAGCAGCAGACAAAGCAGTCAACGGTTTTACAGCTGTTCGTACTGGTTTAACAATGGACAACGGCTTAATCGATGGCTCTAATCAACTAACTGCAGGCCTTGCACAAGTGACCAAAGGAAGTAACCAACTAGTAGCCGGAACATCACAACTAAGCGCCAACATTCCAGCACTTACAGGCGGTGTTTCACAACTCGCAGACGGTTCTAACAGCCTAAACAGCGGCTTAACAGCTTACACAAATGGCGTGAACCAAGTAAATAGCGGTGTCGGCCAAGCAATCAACGGCGCTTCCAAACTAACACAAAACAATCCAGCCCTACTAGCCGGATCAGGCGCACTAGCAGATGGCACAAACCAACTGACATCGAAAGTTCCAACACTTGTAGACGGCTCTCAAAAACTAGCTGCCGGTTCCACAACACTAAGCAATGGTTTGCTAACATTGAACGACGGTACAAACGAACTCGCAACGAAATTACAAGACGGTGCCAAACAAGTTGGCGAAATCAATCCATCGTCACAAACATACGACATGATTGCCCAACCAACAAAACTAACCGAAGAAAAACTAAGCAACGTACCGAACTACGGTCACGGTTTAGCACCTTACGTCCTATCTCTTGGTCTTTACGTCGGCGCACTTGTGTTCAACTTTATCTTCCCAATTCGCCGTCCATCGATGACACCAACATCTGGCGTTTCATGGTGGTTAAGTAAATTCTCTATCGGATTTGTCGCTGCGATTTTACAAGCATTGATTCTTGATTTTGTGATGTTGGCACTTGGTTTAGATGTCGCACACATGGGAGATTTCTTCTTGATTTCAATCTTGACGTCTCTAACATTTATGTATCTCGTAATGCTTTTAGCAACAGCGCTCGGCAATCCAGGACGCTTTATCGCGATGGTCATCCTCGTTCTACAACTCGGTGCCAGCGGAGGAACGTTCCCAATGCCATTAACAGACGGATTCTTCAATGCGATCAATCCTTATCTACCAATGACACACACGGTTTATGGCTTCCGCCAAGCGATTTCATCAGGACTTGGAAATCATCTTTTTGTAGTGAGTGCATGGATTTTAGTAGGCTTAATCGTACTTTTCAATGCCCTGCTTATCCTAACGCTAACTATTCGCAAAAACAAACGTTTCCCAGTCACAACGCTACACGAACAAACCGTGTAACCATAACAAAAATACCGCAAAATCTGGCCTTCACGGGTTCCAGGTTTTGCGGTATTTTTTTAGTTTACTTCGCGAATCTTTCTCGTTTTCTTCTTCGATAGATAGAGCGGTACATTTTCGAGTTGGACGTCGCTATATTCTAGGCCAAACCAGCTTTCTGGCGATGTTGTGAAGCGTTTGATGAACAGTTTCATTTTCATGATGGAACGTTGCCAGTTTGTTAAATCGGCTTCTGTGCTCAGCTCGTCTTGAACGAGTACGAAGCAGAAATCGCCGAGCGTACGATTGGTTGCCGTCGAGTATTTTCGTTTTTGTTGTGCTAATTTACCTTTACTAATGAGGTCTTTGGCGATTTGATGTAGGAATACGTTGATGTCTTGTTCGACGCGGAAACCTAGTTTTAGTTGGACACGCACGACGAAATCGGTGTCGAAGCTCTCGACGGTGTAATAGGCGGCGTACGGCCCATCTACGACTTGTACGTTGACGAACCAATAGACGTCTGCGCGTTTAGGACGCTTGTCTAGGATCGAGGCCATGACGGCGTGTTCGACTCGTGCTGGATTCCGGTTGCTCGTTAGGTAGACGAGATTGTGCGCGAATTTTGGATAGGCGCCATCGTCTTTTAATTTTGTAAGGCTCGGAATGAATTTCTTGATTGGCACACTTTTGACGAGTTTCGACTTGATGTAGTAACCGGTAAACCAGATGTACATGAGTGCCATGATGACTACCGCGATGATAACTGCGACAAAACCACCGTGCATGAATTTGGCGGCACTAGAGATGAAGAACGCGAATTCGAGTACGCCGAATGTCATTAAAATAGCGGTTGTCGTGATAACGGAAAAACCTTTTTGCAGTAGGAATTGGAATAATAATATCGTCGTCATGAGCATGGTTACTGTGATGGATAGTCCGTACGCAGCTTCCATGTGGCTGGAATCTTGGAAGTACAGCACGACCCCCACGCAGGCAATCCAAAGCACGCCGGTGACAGCAGGAATGTAGACTTGCCCTTTTGTCTCGGATGGGTAGCGAATGTTTAGCCTTGGTAACAGGTTGAGCGCGATGGCTTCTGAAACAAGCGTGTAGGCTCCTGTGATTAACGATTGCGAGGCGATAATTGCCGCCAGTGTTGCGATAAGCACGCCGTACATAATAAACGGTTCCGGCATACTTTGGAAAAACGGATTGACAAACGGATCATCGATTTTTTTGAGCGATAAAATCCAAGCGCCTTGTCCGAAATAGTTAAGTATTAAGCAGACTTTCACGAACGGCCAAGTGATATAAATATTTTTGCGGCCAACGTGTCCTAAATCGGAATATAAAGCCTCAGCCCCTGTTGTTGCTAGGAAAACACTGCCGAGGATGAGGAATCCTGCCTTATTTTGATCACTAAAAAGTAACTCCACTGCATAATACGGTGAAAATGCGCGGAAAATCGATAAGTCTCCTAAAATATTAATGATACCTAAAATACCTAAAATAGAAAACCAGATGAGCATCGTTGGACCAAAAATACGGCCAATAAACATCGTGCCATAGCGCTGCATAAAGAAAATACAGCTAAGAATGACGATAACAATAATGACAATTAACGTCGTATTTCCCGTAAATAACGCCTCAAAAGTTGGAATCTCCTCGAGTCCTTCAATGGCGGAAGTCACAGTCACAGCTGGCGTCAAGACACCATCAGCGAGCAAAGCGGCTCCACCAATCATCGCGGGAATAATCAGCCATTTGCCTCGTTTGCGAACTAAAGCATATAGCGAGAAAATCCCACCCTCCCCGTGATTATCAGCGCGCAAGGCAATGATGACATATTTAATTGACGTAAGAAGTGTCAATGTCCAAAAAATCAGTGACAATGAGCCAATAATATAATCTTCCGACACATGATTTAAGCCACCATTACTTGCAACAATCGACTTCATAACATAAAGCGGAGACGTTCCAATATCGCCATACACAATACCTAACGTCCCTATTGCCAGCCCTAATCTTATTTTATCCTTTTTCTCCACCAGTCACGCACCCCCCAAAATTTCTTTGCATCGTATTATACCACCAATACCCTAAAAAAACGAGCATATTCCTAATCTAAAATAATAAGACTAGAAATATACTCGTATTATGCGCCATAAGTGTCTTCAAATAACAAGCCTGGATTCGCATTCATCGCTAAATCACTAAAAACGCCTTGTTCATACATAATCGTTCCTGCAGCTGCAATCATCGCGGCGTTGTCACCACATAGGGATAACGGTGGAATGATTAATGTTACATCGGGAAGCTCGGATGCGACTTGCTCTGTTAGCCGTTCTCTTAACCCACGATTGGCCGCGACGCCTCCTGCTAGAAGTAGTTGCTTTACATCGTACTCTTTTGCAGCGCGAATTGTTTTTGCTACAAGTACGTCGACAACGCTTGCTTGGAAACTTGCAGCCAAATCAGCCTCGTTTAGCGCCATCTCTTTTTGCCGTAGGTTGTGTACGGTGTTGATAAAGGAGGACTTCAACCCGCTAAAACTAAAATCGTAACTCGCGTCGTCCATCATAGCGCGCGGGAAATGGAAACTGTCTTCGCCTGTTGCAGCCAATTTGTCGATTTGAACGCCGCCTGGATATGTGAGGCCAAGTGTTCGTGCCACTTTATCGTAAGCCTCGCCTGCTGCGTCATCGCGCGTTTCGCCGATAATGTCAAAACGACCATGTTCGCGCATGACGACAAGTTCGGTATGACCGCCGCTCACGACGAGGGACAGTGAGGGAAACTGCATCTCTGTTTCAAAACGGTTCGCGTAAATGTGGCCTGCAATATGATGCACACCGATTAGCGGCTTATTATGAATGAATGCCAGTGTTTTCGCTGCGTTGACGCCAATTAATAATGCGCCTACGAGTCCTGGTCCTTCTGTGACCGCGATAGCATCGATATCTGCCATCGTGACGCCAGCTTGTTCTAGCGCTTCTTCTAATACGATTGTTATTTGTTCCACGTGATGCCGCGACGCGATTTCTGGCACGACACCGCCAAACCGTTTATGACTCTCGATTTGTGATGCTACCACATTGGATAACATCTCTTTGCCGTTGCGTACGACAGAAACCGCCGTTTCATCACAGCTCGACTCGATGCCGAGTATTAATGTTTCTTTTTTCATAGCTCCACCCACATCACTAGCGCGTCTTCGCCATTATCCGGATAGTATTTTTTCCGAATCGCGCCGTCCTTAAATCCAAATTTTTTGTACATCTGCTGAGCCCGATCATTCGTCACTCGGACTTCTAACGTTAACCGCCGCACTGCCTTTTCTTCGGCGAGACGCAGTAATTCTTGCATCATTGCTTTGCCGTAACCATGCCCTTGCTCGTCTGGATAAATCGCGATGTTTGTAATATGTCCTTCATCAAGAATCATCCAAACGCCCGCATAGCCAATGACTTCGCCAGCTTTTTCAGCCACAATATAATACGCGTAGGCATTCGTGTAAAATTCACTACGAAACGCATCCTCACTCCACGGGGATGTGAAAACTGCCGTCTCGATTCGCAGCAATTGCTTAATATCCGCACCATTCGCTTGTCTAAACGTAATGTCACACATCGCGATTCGCCTCAAGCCACTTGCTTTCTGCTTCCGCCAATTTCAAATACTTCGGTACAAAACTGTGCGCGTCAACACCCTCCGCCTCACTCGCTAACTCACCAAGAAAAGCAGGACGCGGATAACGCAACGCTTCCTTCGCAAAAATAGCCCGATCACCAAAAACCTCCGCGGCTTCTGTTGCAAAAGCTGTGACGGCGTCTCCGATGAATAAAACCCGTTCATTTAGTGGCGCCAACGTTTGGAGTAAGTTGGCAAAAGCATGATGTCCATCCGCCTTTTTCGCGACCATCGTCTCGCCCTGCGCCTCATACACACCCGCATATACATTTCCACGACGCGCATCCATTATCGGCACCACAAGGCCGTCAAAAAAACGCCCGTTCTGCGCCATCAGTTCTAAACTCGACACGCCAACTAACGGAATTTTTAAATCCCACGCCATTGTTTTAGCGACAGTCACGCCGATTCGCAAGCCCGTATACGATCCTGGACCTTCTGCCACAGCGATTTTCGCCAAATCTTGCGGTGTAATATCACACGTTTTCATCAAGTCCACAATCGCTGGCAAGAGTCGTATGCTATGATTTTTTTTCAAGTTCGTGATGAATTCGCCAACGACCGCCTGATCGCGCCACAAACTAACGCCTAACGTATCATTAGACGTATCAATACCAAGAATTATCATTTTCCAAAAACCTCCGAACAAAGTGTTTCATAACGCTCGCCAACAGGCTCCACTTCCATTTCCCGAACGTGTTCTGCCACATGCTTCAACGTCACCCGTATGTATTCTTTCGGCAAATCTGCAGCAATAAAATGCGCCCATTCCACGACTGATACACCACTGCCTTGAAAATATTCCTCCAAGCCCAAATCATCATCCGCATCTTCCAACCGATACACATCCATATGATAAAGCGGCAAACGGCCTTTCGTATACTCGCGAACAATCGTAAACGTCGGACTTTTCACCATCTGTGGAATTTCAAGCCCTTCTGCCAGCCCTTTTGTAAAAGTTGTTTTTCCCGCGCCTAAATCGCCTTCTAAAAGAATCACATCGCGAGCCACCAAACGCTCCCCAATCTTCCGAGCAATCGCGCGCGTCTGTTCTTCACTATCCGTTTTTATTTTATAATTCATAGCGTCACCTTTATCATTTTTATGTACATATCATACCATAAAAAAACGGGGAAAGTTAGTGCCTTGATTGACAAAAAAAGAAGATGCCTCAGAGGACATCTCGTTTTCGTATGCTGTTCATAACAAAATAGCCGATTAATAAACCCACTAACGCACCTGTAAAATCAAGCATCACATCTTGCACAAGCGGCGTTCTGCCACCCGTTAACATTTGGTGAAACTCATCAAACGAAGCGTATAGCAACGGAATCCCCGCACTAAGCGCCAAAGTAAGCCATTTTCTTTTTAGCCAAGCACTCAGACCTACAAACAAACTAAATCCGAGCACCGCGTAAGAAAAGAAATGCGCGCCTTTGCGAATAAAGAACTCCACAAAAGAGCTATAACCCTTCGCGGCAATACTTATTTCAGAACCCGCGTAGTAAAAAGAAATCGCGGATAACTGCTTTTCAAATGGCTTTCCGGCCAATATTTTATCTAAATTCGATACTAACGATTGCTGCTCATACGTCTGCGATGAGGAAACGAATAACACAACAATAATCGTCACCGCAATACCTATAAAAATCCACGATAATCTTCGCTGCAAAAAACGCCACTTCCTTATCCTATACTTTTTTGCAACTATAACATAAGAAGATTAAAATTAAATGAAAAAGCACAGCTTAATTGTTCGCATCTATGATTTCCGTCCAAAATGGAATCGCCTTTATATTTTCGAAATCCATACGATCATAAGGCTTCCAATCCAATTCTATTTGAAAATATTCCAAAAGCGTTGTCCCGTAAAAAATAATATCCGTTTGATACACTGACAGCACTTGTTCGCTTCCTTCTGGCATGTAGCGATGCGAATAGACGGGCACAAGCTTTGGCGCAACGTCATACTTTTCTTTCGCAACACGAATCCGCTCCGTCACTAAATCAGGTTTCACACCCCAACTTTGCACCCAGAAATCATTCTCTTCTATATCAAAAACAATACCTTCCCATGGCCAATCTAGGCGTTTCTTGATTTGTAAAACATTTCTTTTACTGTAATCCCGCCAATTGATGAATTCTTTGGAAATAGGCAACACTTCTCTTAGCAAATTTTTGAGTGCTACTGGGAATTGGATATCAAAAATCTCCTCACATTTCCGTATCTCATCCTCCGTCAGCCCTGGCGCAAGCTCCACTTTTTTCTTTTTTAAAATCGCAATGATTGATTCGATAGAAATCACATCCTTAGCTTTAAGAACTCGGTTATTATAAATGAACTTCTTTAAATATAACTAACAAACGCTATAAAATCCTCAATTCTGTCATCCAAAGGATATGATACTTAAATTGCTTCAATAATTATCTATCGCTTCTTGAAAATAATCTTCTAAAAAATCATCGAAGCTATCATACCTTAATTCCGGTTTTTTACTAGTTCTCTCCCAAGAATAGACTTTTGAATCTTCTTCCGTATCGCTAGTATCCATGCACAAAACATATTCACCAAGGTCGTACACAACGATATATTCGTTAGCTAACCCTAGCTCACGATACCGCTTTGTTGCTTGCAGCATAGAAGAGCCTAACTCTCCTTCAACCCCCTCAATATCAACTCCGCAGATCCCTCCTGATCCATATTTTAAAATGAAATCTCTGTATTGTTCTGGAATTTTAATAGCTAGTTCTTTCTCGACTTTATTAATATCCTCATTTTTTATGGCTCCAAAAAAATCTTTATCTTCTTGGTATGCTTCAATCATATTAACAATTTTTTGATTCATGTCCATTCTCCTTCTTAATTTTGACCTCGCCACTTCCAATAATTACTTCTAAAGTTATTATATTGTTTTTCTAAATCTGGATTGTTTCTAAAGCTTGCTCCGTCCTCTACTAATCCGTGTAATTGTTTTGAGTAAGTATCATGAGCCATTTCGGATATTTCTACCATCGAACCAGGTTCTTTTTGGATTAAATGGTGTAATTCTACTAAACTCTCATTTCCATTGGCATCAATAATATATGGAGCACGTCCTTTCTTCATTAGTTCTCCATTGGTCATCCCCTTAGCCTTCGGATTTTTAGAGACATAATCGAAATCTATTTCTGTCTGGTATACCCTTCTTGAAATATCAACTTCTTTGCCTCCTACTTTAACCTTACCTTCAATGTCGAAGGCTTTGTAACCATCAGGCAACCAATCCAATTCTATACGTTCACCAGATACCTTTAACTTTTTCCATGCGATACTACTTCCACTTCGCACTGCTTCACCGATATCATCACCATTATTAACCACCCCTGTAGCTAATTTCTCAAATTTATGTGTATTCTCAGCTACATCAAACATAGCATGTGCTCCACCAATTGAATCAGCGACAACACGCGTCCGACTAAAGTTTAAGTTCTTCACGCCAGTTACGACTCCATCAGTCATTTTACCAGCTTGCACCGTTCCGTTCTTCACCTGTATCTTTATGGCGCTGGTAGCATCTTTCATGACATTTAGTATTTTACGAACCCGTCCTGCACTCTCGCGAAATGCCTGTTTTCCCGCCTGTTTCAAGGTTAGCTTACTACCCACTTGAGCCGCATCCAATGCAAGTCCCCCAGCTTTGGTTGCTTGGCTAAACGCACGAATTCCTTTCACACCTGGGATGATATCCAATAATGCAAATGCTCCACGTGTTGTCCGCTCTCCACCGTCCATTTCGCGTCCTGTCAGCCAGTCTTTTCCAGATGTCGCACTACTCAATTCTAGTGTACCATAAGCGATTCCTAGTGCCAAACCTGCCGGTGGACACAAAATACTTGCCCCAATAATCACAACAGCTATCCCAATATCTCGCCAAAATTCTATATTTTGTTGATCATCTCGAATCGAGTCATATGCAAAGGCTCGAGAACTAGAAACTGCCGATTGATACTGATCATATGTAAACTTTTGCTCTGGATTCTGTTTACTATACTCGGCAAATTGTGCTTTCAAATTATCTGCGAAAAAATTATCACCTGCCATGATGTCTTTCAAATAAATCTTATCTTTTTTTACTTCTGTTGTCGCTGGACCCATGCCGTAATTGTATGCTCCTGTTGAAATAATTTGCGTGGCTCCAATTGTGTTCTTGGTTTCATAATTATCAATCGATAGACTTTCCATTTTTTCTACGAATTTATCGATATCTTTATAGAATGGTTCGTCAATCACCCGCTCGACCAACCTGCCAGCATTACTAGCATAATCATGCAGGGTTTCCATTTTTTCAAATATTTTTTGATAGTTATTTTCTTTATCTGTGAAAGAGAAAGAAATGACACCATCGCTATCATCTTTCTGAATATCGTGCTGCGCATCTTCAAAATTCTTGTTTATTTTTTTCAAATAATCTGTTACGCCTTTTCCCCAGCCTAAACCGATTAACGATTGAAGCGCCTTTTCAGACCTCTCCCATTCACTCTCTTTATATTTTACATCCATCTATATCTTCTCGCCTCCTATTCTTCCTTAATTTAGTATACTTCTTCAATAATTATACAGCAAGCAATAAAAAAGCCTTATTTGCTTTTCTCCACACCAAATAAAACCACCTACCACAACGGATAGGTGTAAAAAGAAGAGGCTTAGTATCCATGTAAACAAAAAACTTTACGAAAAGAAGAATTCGAAACCTCTTAAAAATCTATGCATTTTTACATTACTGATATACGCAATATAAAATTTGTTACCCCGTAATAATCTTCTCCTTCGGCAGTCTAATCGCATTCTTCGGCTCATTTTTACGCCGGAAGGATAACATCATGTACATAATCCCAACGCGGCCAATAAACATCAACAAGATAATAATAATCTTCCCAATATTACTCAAATCGCCCGTCAGTCCCATCGACAATCCGCACGTTCCAAACGCCGAAAATACTTCGACAATAATCGCCATGAGACTCGCGTTTTCCGTGTAGCCAAGCGTTACAATCGCGCCAACACACAATACCGAAGCAAAAATCCCCACAGCTAGCGCTTTACGCACGTCTTCCTGGTACAACTCACGCCCGAAAATATAAATATGATTGCGTCCGCGAATAACCGAATACAGGAACAACATCATAATCGCAAATGTCGTCGTCCGGATACCGCCACCAACCGAACTTGGTGATGCCCCGATGAACATAAGTAGCGAAACAACTAATAAAGTTGGGTCCGTCAAAGCCGATGTATCAATCGTTGACAAGCCCGCACTCCTCGAAGTCGCAGACAAGAACATCGAGTTAAAGAACCCCTCATCAAGCGATGCCCCTTTGAAATAATAATTGTTCTCCATCGCCCAAATCAATAATCCCCCAACAATCAGCAACGCCAAATAAGTAAGCGTCGTGACTTTGACGAAAAGCGAGAAGCGGAACGGAATCAATGTATTTTTTTCAAATAAGAAGCGGCGCACTTCAATAAGAACAGGAAAACCAATCCCGCCTGCGATAATAAGCAAAATCGTGATGAACTGGACAAAATAATCGTTCACAAATGGTGCCAACGAGTAGCCGGTAATATCAACGCCCGCATTTGTCACCGCAGAGACCGAGTTATACAGTCCCTGAAACATCGCCTCGCCGATATCGCCTTTATAAAACGGGATAAAATAAATGCCCAAAATCAACCCGCCAACAATTTGAATACCAAAAATAAGCACCAAAATTTCGCGGAGCATCCGAACCATCCCACTCATCGTAAACTGGTTCGTATCTGTCATAATTAACTGACGTTGCTTCAAGCCAATCCGCCGTTTCAATACTAAATAAAAGAACGTGCTCAGCATCATAACGCCCAGTCCGCCGACTTGGAAAATCCCCATCAATACCCAAATACCCGCGCGGCTATAAGACTCACCGACATCTACAGAAGCAAGCCCCGTCACACTCACCGAACTCGCCGCAGTAAACAGCGTATCAATAAACGGTATTTTCACACCAGTTTTTTGCGTAAATGGCATGCTAAGTAACGCCGTAGCAAGTGTCACCGACAAAATATAAAAGGCAATGATAACTTGAATCGCCGTCATTCGTGACATCCGCGCACGCATTCTACCACGCCAAGTAGCGCCTGCAATCATGTAATTATCCCTTTTGTTGTTTCTCTTTTTTTCTAGCAATGATATAACCACCTAAACCAATTGTAATCATGACCGCCCAAAAGGTGATCTCCCACCCCGGCGAATCAGGAAAACTTTCTGGTAAAATGCCTACTTGTGGGTGCGCCAGCGTTATGACTGCCATTTTCACACCAACCCAGCCAACAATTAAGAAAGCCGCTGTTTCTAAAGTAGGGTAACGCTCTAATAATTTAACAACTTGTGTCGCTGCAAATCGAATCACGATAAGCCCTGCTAAACCTCCAAGGAACATCACGATAAACTGGCCAGCACTCATGCCGCCAATTTCATATGTTCCAAGCTTGGGCAACGTCACAACAAGTGCTGCTGCAGCCAACATCGAATCCAACGCAAAAGCAATATCTGTTAATTCCACACGGGCAACCGTCCCCCAAAACGATGTTGTCTTCGGTTCTTTTTCCGGTTTTGCCTCTTTGTCCTTGCCTTTTTTCTTATCCCAAATATGTTTGATTGCTAAGTATAATAAGTAAATTGCTCCAATTGCTTGTATTTCCCAAAAATTAACTAAGTACGAAATAATCAACATCGCGATAAGTCGGAAAACAAAGGCACCAACTAGCCCATAAAATAAGGCCTTTCGCTGTTGTTCATGTGGTAACTTCTTGACAATAACGGCCATAACAACAGCATTATCCGCAGACAACACCCCTTCTAGCACGACCAAAATCAAGAAGACCCATATATACTCTCCCCATACAGAAATATCCATATTCACCCCACCATTTCTTTACACTCCACTTTACCACATTTGGCGCGCATTTGGTACTATCTATAACGCAAACAAGTTTAGATCATAACCCAAATAAATCGGCGACAAGCGCTCGCATTCTAGGAGTTTGGCGGACTTCCGGTTCTCACATACACAAGTATGCTCCGCTTCCGGCTTCCACCAAACTCCTAGAATACAAACGCTTTCGCTCGATTTGTGTAAAGCAGAAATCACGTCCTACCCGAAGAATAAGGATTCGCGATTCCTACTTGTTTTGCGTAAGATTAAGTTCATTCCATAATTAAGCCTTACTTTCAGGATTCTTCTTGGCCGCGCGTACGGAGACCAACCAACCCCAAATGATAATGCCAATCATGACTGCCCAGAATGTTAATTTCCAAACGGTTGAATGTGGGAAATGTTCTGGGATGATGCCTAGTTCGGGGTGCGCTAATGTGTAGACAACTAGCTTCACGCCTACCCAACCAACGATCAAGAACGCAGCTGTTTCCAATGATGGGTATTTTTTTAGTAGTTTCACAAATTGGGTTGCGGCAAAACGGATACAAATCAGTCCGATTAATCCACCGATGAACATAACAGCGAATTGTCCTGTATCAAGTCCGCCAATCGTTCCCCAACCTGTTGCTGGTAATGTGATTGCAAGTGCTACGGCTGCTAACATCGAATCGATAGCAAATGCAATGTCTGCAATTTCCACTTTTAGAACGGTCATCCAGAAGCTTGAACCCTTGCCCTCTTTGACTTTGTGGCCGTCATCCTTGCCTTTCGCGTGCTTCCACATGTGGCTAATACAGATGTAAAGTAAATAGGCTGCGCCCAGTGCTTGTACTTGCCAAACCTCTGCCAAAAATGAAATTAAGAACAGCGCTGCAAATCGGAATACAAAAGCCCCAATTAAGCCGTAAAATAAGGCTTTTTTCTGTTGTTCGTCTGGTAAATGTTTGACCATAACCGCCATAACAACCGCGTTATCTGCTGCTAAAATCCCTTCCAAACCAATGAGTACGAGTAGCACCCATCCATATTCTAAAATCATCGCTGTATCCAATAGAATTCCTCCTTCTTTCTTTCAATCGTCACAAGCGTCTGCTTTCAAACAACAAAAAACGAGACCCCTGCCCAAATTGGCAAAGGTCTCGCTGACATTGTATAAAATGTTAATAAAGCCGATGAACGAATTCATGTAATGACGACTTTATCTTAGCCTCCAAAAAGGCTAACGCTACTCCCCCTTGACGAATGTCAAAAGTGATATTTAATTGATAGGGAAATCATAGCATATATTTTAATACGATGTCAATACGTGTCGCTCTATTTTTTCCAGTAAATCACGAATTTATCTTTTTTTCATTTTTCGTTTATGGTGGGTTTATTTTTATTTGCGATACTGAGAGTTGAGGGGGAATTGTCATGAAGAAACTAATTTTAGGACTATTTGCAGCGCTTGTGCTCGTTGGTTGTTCGAATGAGAATAGCAAAGCGGAGCCTGCCAATGAACCAAAAGCCAAGAAAAAGGTCGTTCAGGAGGATGGCCATGACTATCAATATGATGTGGTGACTTCTGCGACGACATCGACATTTGGAACGAAACCGGATGCGAAATTAACACCGGAGCAAAAAGAAAAGCAGATGTTTTGGTCTGTCCAGCCGCCGATTGGTGTGGTGAAGGGCCATTATTATAAAAATGAAGGCTTGTTTGACGGTGGGAATAAAGGGATTTTGGAGTTGGTGACGGATGATGACGGGAAACTGATTCATGTCGAATTTAATGAATTTGCTTCGGAAAATTATTATGAGCCGAAGTACGCCAACGCTTCGAAACGTTTGTCGGATTACGCGTTTTTTCAAGCGACGAATACGCGGACGGATGACACGCTTGTGACTTGGGTGAACGGGATTACGTTTTTGGAAGGTCAGATGTTGCAGGAGAACCGTTTGGACGGGAATTTTGAGACGGTGAAAGGATCTTCGAATAGCGCTAGAAACGGGATGATGCCACTTGCTGCTGCGATGAAGGACTGGGTGAAGAAACCGTTCGGATTTTATTATTACGGAATCGCTGAACCGCTTGGAAATGGGAGTACTGCGAGATTGCAAGTCGTGACGAAAGACGGCAAAATAACGCAAGTCGCGTATGACGAGATTTTTGCGGATAGAAAAACAGATATTACGGATGCTACCTTGCAAAATTTTTACCGCCAGTCGAAATATTATTCACTGGATTATGAACGCGAAACAGGGGATCATTTTGTGGAAACAGTGGATAAAATAACACATCAGGCTTTAAAATCACAGGATTTACTTCGTGCTGAAAAACAAGATAGCGAGACGTATACGAATTATATGCGCCTAGCTGAGAAGTTACAAACTGAAATGAAATAAGATGCCAAAAAACACGAGCCCAATCACGGACTCGTGTTTCGTTTTATAATAGAGATGTTAATTCAATATCTGGATTCTTATCGTGGAACCAGTTTAAAGCAAACTCGTTCTCAAATAAGAACAATGGCTTGTCAAAACGATCTTTTACAAGCATGCTGCGTTGTGTGGATAGTTTCTCATCGACGTCTTCTTCTTTAATCCAACGCGCAATCTTCGAACCGATTGGCTCCATGCGGATTTCGGAGTTATATTCGTTGTTCATCCGATGCTCAAAAACCTCGAATTGCAGTTGCCCAACCGCGCCAATAATGTAGTCATCCATACGCCATGTTTTGAAAAGCTGAATCGCGCCTTCTTGTACTAACTGCTCGACTCCTTTATGGAAATGCTTTTGCTTCATGACATTTTTTGCGGAAACTTTCATGAATAATTCTGGCGTAAATTGTGGTAATTTCTCATATTGTAGTGACTTGTTGAGATCGGTAATGGTGTCGCCGATTTGGTAGTTTCCTGTATCGTACAAACCGATAATGTCCCCCGCCACGGCTGTGTTTACCGTCTCACGGTCATCCGCCATGAATTGCGTAGAATTGCTCAGCTTAATCGACTTACCTGTACGCGTTAAGTTCACGGCCATCCCACGATCAAATTCCCCAGAACAAATGCGGACAAACGCGATACGATCACGATGCGCCGGGTTCATATTCGCTTGGATTTTGAAAATAAAACCAGAGAACTTGTTCATATAAGGATCGATTTCGCCCTCATTCGACGTACGCGGTTGTGGCGCTGGCGCAAAGTTCACATATGTTTTCAAAAACGTCTCCACACCAAAATTGGTCAAGGCGCTTCCGAAAAATACTGGCGTCAACTCACCATCTGCGATTTTTTGTTCGCTAAAATCATTGCCTGCTTCATCTAGCAACATGATTTCTTCCAACGCTTGCTCGTAATAACTTGAATTCTGAATCGCATGCGGCTCAGCCAAATCACCATCTTCACCTAGCGGTAAGAAGCGTTCGTCGCCATCTACACGATATTGTTCCACTTGGCGATGATACCGGTCGTACAAACCACCAAGCTCTTTTCCCATCCCGATTGGCCAGTTCATCGGATAAGACTCAATTCCTAGCACTTCTTCTAGTTCCGCTAACAATTCCAGCGGCGCCTTTCCTTGACGGTCCATTTTATTAATAAATGTGAAAATCGGAATCCCACGCATACGACAAACTTTGAAAAGTTTCAACGTCTGTGCTTCAATCCCTTTCGCGCTATCAATAACCATCACAGCGCTATCTACAGCCATTAATGTCCGATACGTATCTTCACTGAAATCCGAGTGACCCGGTGTATCCAAAATATTAATCCGTGAACCTTCATAATCAAATTGCATCACCGAACTGGTTACCGAGATACCACGTTGTTTCTCGATTTCCATCCAGTCACTCGTCGCAAACTTGCCTGATTTCTTACCTTTAACCGTACCGGCTGAACGAATCGCGCCACCAAAAAGCAATAGTTGCTCGGTAATCGTTGTTTTCCCCGCATCCGGGTGAGATATAATTGCAAAAGTTTTGCGCGAAGCAACTTCTTTTTGTAAATCTTGACCCATTTTAAAATTCCTCCTAGACTAACTCACATTTCACTAGTATATCATATTTGGATGTTTTTGAGATAGTGTTTGGTGAAAAATAATGGTATCTTAATTGCTTCGTTTTCTGCGGGCAATGACAAGATACGTTCCGCTAATTAAGATCAAGAATGCGCCTAATGCTAACCATTGTAGAGAAACCGCTTCGTCTCCTGTTGTCGGTAGATTTTCCTCGTTTGGTGCCTTTTCTTCATCAACTGGTTGAACATCTTGATTGTTGCCTGGTGTGACAATAGTTGTGCCACCATTTATACCACCGTTTGTGCCGTTATTCGTAACGTTTTCTGTCGGATTTGGGTTCGTTCCTGGTACGTTTGGCTCTTCTGGTACTGGTTGTGGCGCCGCTTTTGTCAAGGTAATTTGTACTTGTTTTGTCGTTGCGATTCTCGCTGTCATGTCGCCTGCTAAGCTCAGCGTTCCATCGTATACACCAGCTTTTGGCTCGTCCCAATTGAAGTTCGCTAAGTCGAGCACTACGTCTAAATCATGCGTTTTTGCATCGCCATCATATTGATAGTAGCCATGTGCTTTTAGTTTTTGTAGTAGATAGGCTGTTTTTTCTGCTTTCGTTGCTTTGGCTTGTAAGTCGGCTAATGGCAATGTTATTTTGTCCAAGCTCTCGATGTGATTGGTTTTCGCCAAGCTTTCGAATTGTACTTCGATAGTGTGTCCTGCAGATAACGCTGCGAAAGTATATTGGTTTTCTGTGATAGAAACCGCAGTTCCGTCTACTAGGACTTGAGCCACGCGGTAACCGGTGTCTGCTTGGAAAGTATAGCTTGGTTTCGCGCCAGCATCATAACTTGCGCTACCGCTAGGTGTGATGGTACCGCCTTTTCCAGCCGTTGCGTTGATTGTGAAACGACTCGCCTCACCATTTTTCAAAACGAGCGTGGATAGCGCTGGGACTTCGACGCTGCTTACTTGTGCCGCTAAATTCGTTGTTGTGTCGCCGATTTCCACGTGATATTGGTTCGCTGGAATCGCAACTTCTTTTGCCGTTTTATTCGCATTGAAAAGTACAACATACGACTTGTCGCTATCCTTTAATTCGTAGCCTACAACATCATCGTCTTGCTTGATAATCTTCATTTTTTGATTGATGTCAGCATAATTCGTCAATCTGAAAAGTGGCTCCGTATTGCGAAGTTTCATAACCGCTTCTGTGTTTTTCACAGCGTCTATGTTTTCTGCGTACCGTTCCCAATCGAGCTTATTAATCGCGTCACTGGATTGGTAACTGTTCTCGTCCTGATCTTTCGTACGGAAAAATTCTTGTCCCGCATGAATGAAAGGTACACCTTGTGACAGCAAAACAATATCCGTTGCTAGTTGTTGCATTTTCTTCTTGTCTTGGTCCGTGTCGTTAGGATTTGAATACGATAATTTATCCCAAAGCGTTAGGTTATCATGGGCTTCTGCGTACTGCACAACTTGGCCAGGATTAGAAAAATCGTAAACGCCTTGGCCTTGATCGCGCAAACTGCCGGCTAGTATATTTTCAGCAAGAAGTGCTTCTTTTCCTTGCGCCCCATTGACAAAACCAGGCTCTGCTTCATGTCCGCCCCATGTGCTACCTTTGATAGCATCACGAATGGAGTCGTTAAAGTGCGCGATGTTTGGCATTTTGGACGCATTTTTCTGATCCGCTTTTTTATCAGCATCTAGCGGTGTATTTAAATCCCAGCCTTCGCCAAGCACGATAATCGATGGGTCGATTTTGTTCAGTTCTGCTTTGATGGCATTCATCGTATCGACATCATGAATCCCCATTAAATCAAAACGGAAGCCGTCCATATGGTATTCTTTCGCCCAATACGCAACACTGTCAACCATGTATTTACGCATCATCTGGCGCTCCGAAGCCGTGTCATTTCCTACACCTGTCCCGTTCGAAAGCTTGCCATCGCTGCCATAGCGGAAATAATAACCCGGAACCGTTTTCTCAAACGAATGCGCTCCAGCGTCAAAAACGTGATTGTAAACAACGTCCATAATCACACGTAAACCGTTGCTATGCAATCCTTGTACCATTTGTTTTGCCTCTTGTATACGCGTTGCAGGATTGTATGGATTCGTACTATAACTACCCTCCGGAACATTGTAATTCTTCGGATCATAACCCCAATTGTAAGGCAATGCCCCCAACTGTTCCGACGCGCTTTGATGGTTTTCCTCATTTAAAGAAGCATAATCAAACATCGGCAAAATTTGAACATGGGTAATGCCTAATGTTTTCAAATAATCAATCCCTGTTGGATCACCATTTGCCGTCTTCGTTCCTTCTTGAATGACACCTAAATACTTCCCTTTATTCACCGTATCTTTATTAGCAATCGAAAAATCACGAATATGCATTTCATAAATAATTGCATCCGTTGGGTTCGTAAATGCCGGCATGCGACTCGTTTCCCAATTCGCTGGCACCATTTCCGCCGGATCTAAAATGACAGAACGATTTCCATTCGCCGTTGCAGCTTTAGCATACGGATCTTGCGACACCGTTTTCTTCCCGTCTGCAAAAACTAAATCGTACGTGTACGCCGTCCCAGATGGCACTTTTGCGCTAAATTCCCAAATACCTTGCGCTTTTGGCGTCATATCGTAACTTTGCGCCACAGGACTGTTCGGCATACTATCTTGATACACCGTCAACTTCACTTGCGCAGCCGTCGGAGCCCAGAGTCTCCACACACTTTGTTCCGCCTGGTAAGTCGCACCTAGCGGCTCCGATCCAGTATACGCATATTTCGCATCAAACTCCGGATTCCGCACAATGCTTGTCGTATCAATCAATTTCTCACCGAAGCCATCCACTTTCACCGTCAAAGCCGTCTGAATCGGCAAATCCTGACTCGTCTCTACATAAAACACATGTCCATTCGCCGAATCCTTCCGAATCCCCGAAATCGCAACAGGCGCGCCGTCCTCATCAAGCGTCACCGCATCCGTCAAGTCTAAATCCGTCACATCACGATTCAGCGTCACCTTAATTTCTCTAAAACTCGCCAAACTCGCCGTCTTTATTTGCTTCGTCGCATCCGCAAAATTTGGATTCCGATAATTCGTCTTATCCCCACTCACAATCCAAACTTCCGCCTTGCCATCGTCCGTAAACAAATAAATCATTCGGTCGTCATCTGTCCCGTCCTTCTTCCAATCCCCGTCCGCATTATTCGCAATAATAAAACCGAGGTCAGACAAACTAGCACCCGCTCCAGCATCAAACGTCGCCTTCACTGACTGCCAATCCCCGTCCGTTTCCCCATCCGTAAAATTCACCGTCTGAGTCCCCGTCGCACCATCCGCCCAAGCATGCACAAACCAGTTGTTGTAATCATTATCATCTCGGTGATAATAGAATGTCACATCCAGCGCCTCATGCTTCGGCAAATCCGCTACATTCGCAGGTTTCGTCGCAATATCCGCGTTTCCGTACTCCAGCCAAACTTCCGTAATACCTTCCTTCGTAGAAATGTAGCGATCACTTGGAATATCACGGTCGCCGCCCCATCCAGAGCCATTTTTAATCAAGAAACCAAGTTCATTTTGAATCCCGTCCGCGTCAAGAACGGCAATTTTTGAGTACTCCCCATAACCATTCGTATCCTCAAAAGCCACCTCATGCCCTGCAACTCCGTCATTATTCCACACCCACATTTGCCAATCTTTGCTGGCCTGATCTTTCGGATTGTAGTGAACAATGACCTTCGTTTTACTCGCACGATTCTCCGCTAAAACATCATCATTAACCGAACCCGCAAGCGTTTTAACCTGCTGATTCACATCACTTTTCGGTACACTATTTTCCTCGGCAAATCCCTGTATGCCAACCCCAAAACTCTGCACACCAAATAAAACAACTAAAATGGCGACAAGATACTTACGCAACATTTTCTTCAAGTTTCTAACCCCTTTTCTATTTTTGTAGAAAGCGCTTACTCATGTTAGATTATAGACAGGCCTATCTGTTAAAATCAACCTAAATTAAGCTGTTAACGATAACAGATTGTGATTTCCTATTATATTTCTGAATTTTCTTAGTGGCGTAAAACATGAAAAAACATCAATCGGCTGTAACTCACCCCCCTACAACTGCAACTCATCCAAAATTCATCCACAGCTATCCTGCTCCTTGCTATACTATCTCTAAAAAAGGAGCCAAAAACCATGCAAATACAATGCAATCACATCAGCAAAAACTATCACTCCTTCCAAGCATTAAAAGACATCAACTTCCACGTCGATTCTGGCGCTTTCTTCGCTATGATTGGCGCGAATGGTGCTGGAAAATCCACATTGCTCGATATTTTAACGAAGCGGATTCCCGCAAGCCAAGGCACCGTTCTTATTAATAATCAGGAGATTTCCAAAACCGACGCCAACTACTTCCGCGACATCGGGATTGTCTTCCAAGACCACGTGCTAGACGACGAACTTTCCATCGAAACAAACATGATGATTCGCGCGCAAATGCATTATAAGAAAGCACAAGCCAAAGAACGTGTTCTCGAAATGCTCGATTTTATCGGCATGCGCGAGATTGCAAAACGGCGTTATAAAAAACTCTCTGGCGGCCAAAAACGCAAAATTGATATCGCCGTCACACTCTTGCACCAACCGAAAATCCTTTTCCTCGACGAACCAACAACTGGCGTCGATGTGCAAAGTCGCCAAGATATTTGGAAAATGATTGCTCAAATCCGTAGCGAGCGTCAAGTCACTATTTTCCTAACGACACATTATTTAGAAGAAGCAGAGATCGCCGAACAAATGATTTTACTAAACGCAGGCGAAATTGTTGCCCAAGGAACCCCAACCGAACTAAAACAACAATTTGCCAAAGATACGCTACTACTCGTGCCTAAACATCCGAAAGCTCTAGCCTCCATGCTTCAAAGCTACGCGATTCCTTACACTATCGACCGTGGCAACTACATCATTTCGTTAGCACATGCCAAAGAAAGTATCCAAATCATTAAGCAAGCCGATGCGTTCATCGAAACATTCGAAGTTAAATTAGGCACACTTGATGATGTTTTCGTCCATTTCATCAGTGAGAAAGGAGCTGAATCACTATGAGAGAACTGCTGATTTTAGTAAAACGCCACATGTGTATTTATTTTGCAGATAAGGGAAACATTATTTTCACTTGTTTATCGAGCATTATTGTTGTGATGTTGTACGCCTTTTTTATTTTTGATACACAAGTCGATTCGCTTGTTGCGGCTATGGCTGATACCGATAGAACCGAGGCAGTAACTTTTGTTTGTACGTGGTTCCTAGCTGGGCAAATTACCTTAATTATTTTCGGCGCAACGTTCAATGCGATGGCGATTTTCATTGATGATATGAAATACAATGGTAGCGACGTGCAAATTTTCCCATTAAGCAAAGTGAAAATTATTGTGAGTTACTGTATTCAAGCCGTCCTCATCGCGTTATTATTCGGCATCGGTTCCCTCATTATCGGTACGCTGCTGATTTTGTGTCAACAAGGTTACCTAATTCCCGCAAGTTCCCTATTTGCAGCAGTTGGCGTGATTATTCTCGGCACGATTTTTTCCGCCATTTTAGCGATGTTCATCGTGACTTTCATGAAAACCGCCAAATCCTTCTCTTCCGTGCAAATCGTGTTGAACACCTTGATGGGCTTCCTAATTGGCATGTATATCCCCATCGGCACACTCCCCGACTTCATGCAAAAAATTATTTTCTGGAATCCCTATATGAGTATGAGCGTCTGGCTCCGCGAATTACTGGCCAGCGAGGAATTCCAGCAACTTTTCGCCAAAGCACCGAGCCTACAACAAGATCAATTAGCTGTTTTCTATGGCTTGCGAGCAGAATCCTTCGACACACTCTGGTCCACATCCGATTTGGCACTCTTTATCGCAAGCATCACAGTCATTATTTTCGCATTCCTGCTAGTCTCCTTTGCAAAAAAACGATATACTAGATAACAGAATGAACGGCGGAGGGGAACCTATTGAAGATTAGTATTGAATACACCGATTCCAAAGAAATAGAAGTGCTAATCCGTGGCGGGGCAACAAATCCAGAAGTTTTGCAGATCGTTAACGCACTGCATGCCCTAAATGCCAAAACAACGAACGAAAACCAGATTATTGGTACGCATAACGAAGCAACGTATATTTTAGATTTAGACACGATTCTCTTTTTTGAATCAGAAGGCGAGATCGTTAGCGCGGTGACCTCTGAAAATCGTTACCGCGTCAAGCAGCGCCTCTATGAAATAAACGAACTGGTCGGCGAGACGAAATTTATCCAAATTAGCAAATGGTGCATCGCCAACATTAAAAAAATCGAAAAAGTCGAACTTGGCATTAACGCCACGATGACCGTGTTTTTCAAAGATACCAATTACCGCCAAGTGCTGACGCGCAGTTACATGAAGCACTTCAAAACGAAAGTGTTAGGAGGCTGAGTCATGAAGTTATTTCCGAAAATTATTATGAACGCATTCATCGGCGTCGGCATTAGTTTCACCGTCAAATTTCTACTGCAGAACGTTTTTCAATTAAATATCTGGACCGATGTGGGGCTTACGGATAACTCATTGATGACCTACAGCAGCATGTTGCTAAACCAAGGCATGTATTTTTGGATTGGCTTGTTCTGCGGGATTTCATTCGTGTTTATCTATATCGATTTCAAGAAAGAATATGTCCGATTTCTCCTGATTTATGTGTGTTATTTGCTCTCCATCAATGTGCCGTATTTAATTGGAGTCGCCTTTTATCAGATTGACTTGGCACCGCTTTGGTTTATTAATATTTTCTTCACTGGCCTGATGCTCGTCCTATATTTCTCCATTTATTTCTATCAAAAATTAGAACTGAAAATGATTAATCGGAAGCTCACGAAGATGAATAAGGAGTAGCGCAAAAAGAGCCCAGCTATGTATGAAACATAGTTGGACTCTTTTTTTGATTAGGAACTTAAAATATAAACTATGACGCGTCCGATAACATTTATAAAAACAAGACTCGCAATCACTACCCAGATGATTTTTGTCGACCATTTTTTTGGAAGTGTTTTGCGGCGATACAAAAGGCTGTAGATGACTAAACCAAGTAACGCGCAAACAGTAACGATATTCAGGACAAGTCCAGTGTATACATACCACGGCGTACCATTAATACCTTGATTCAAATCCGCTTTCATTGTTTTAAGCAGACTCTCTCGGCTTATTGACTCGTCGCGTGATAACTTGTCTTCCATCACTAGCGCCGCGTAACCTGACGCGTATGCTGTTGCATAGGAAACGCCTGTATCTAACGTCATTTTGTTATCGAAATAGGTGCTTGTTAAATCTTCACCAGGAGCATAAACATCCACTTTCTTCTCTTTAAATTCATCGGCATAAATCTGGCCGTGTACATTCAACATGCCGACAGAAATAACATCAGGATACGCGCCGGGGTAAGCTTTAAATGTATCTCCTTCTGCGCGAATGTTTCCCGCTGAGGCAACGACAATGATATCATGCTCGACCGCGTTATCAATGGCCTCTTTCAGCGCTTCGTTCCCTTTTCCGAACTCGAGGCTAATATTAATAATATCAACTTTCTGCTGGACAGCCCAATTCAAACCTTTAATTACTTCTTCAAAAGCTACTTTTCCACTGTCATTGGCGACTTTTGCAATATATAGTTCGGAATTAGGCGCGATGCCGATAAGTCCTTCGCCATTTTTACGAGCGCCAATAATACCAGCAATCTTCGTTCCATGGCCATTTCTGTCGGTGAAATCAGCGCTATCGGCAGACGTGAAATTAATCGCTTTTTTGAATGTCAAATCACGATTGGTCGTATCGATACCTGTGTCTAGAATCGCAATTTTAATGTTTTTACCGTTAATATCGTTGTCATGATATTTGGCGAGGCTTCCAGCTTCATCGAGTTGATTGACTTCTCGATCGGATTCGACGATTTTTGAAGCGTGTACTGGTTGAAACGCGAAGCTTCCTGCAAATAGAATTCCAGCTAGAATAATAAGGAGTTGTTTTTTCATCATGGGATGCGTTGCCACCAAGCGTGGGAATGTTTGTATTTGCTATGCCCAATCAGCGGCGAACAGTTTTTGGTGTAGGCTTTACAATATCTGAGATGCGGCCACTTCTTGCCTGCTGTCGAATCCAACATGCACACAAGGACAAAAACAAGCGCCTTATAACAATCCGAAGTAATAAAATTCCGGTAGCCATAGCCATTGTCGTCCAAACAATATGGCCAGCCACCACCAGATATAACACCATCTTTATCATCTTGCTCATGATCTACGTAAACAAGAGATAGCGGAATCTTAAATTCTTCCTGCTCCTCTACAATTTGCGTCACAATCGGATGATCGGCTTCCCCAGCTTCTTCAAATGCTTGCTTAATCTTCGCCAACTCCTCTTGTTCTTGTAAAATGGAAGCTTTGACTTGTTTCATATCTGTTTCAGAAATACCGATTTTTTTAGCGTTCAGCTCTAAAATTTCTTCTTGTGTATATAATTTCTCGCCACGATTTTTGGCTTCTTCAATCATTTCTTCAATCTCGCCCATTGTCTCTTCTTGTTTTAATACCATATCATTCACATATCTGCTGTCGGTGTCTTCTTCCGACACAATCGCTTCTTGCTTGTCATAGTTTTCAATAAGTTGCTCGACTTGCTCTTCACTCATTGTTTCCGAATCACCATGACCTCCCTCATGCTCACTAGCAAACACAGCGACCGAAAAAGAAAAAACTTGTGTAAACAATACAGCGACCAAAGCTAACTTTACAAAAAACATTGCTTTCATTTTCATTAGATGCACTCCCTTATATTTGATATAAAATTCATCGTAACTTTACCAAATATAAAACTAAAATGCAACTATTAGCCTATTTAAATAGTATTTTACACAAATAATGTAAGAAAAAGCCTAGAAATTAGTTGGAAACCAAAAATTTCTAGGCCTAAACGATTATTATTCTACTACTTCTTCTTTATCCGTTGTATCTACTGCCACAACTTCCACTGGTTTTTGCGATTTTACAGCGTTTGTTAAATCTTCAATGCTGTTCTTCACGTTTCCTTTTCCAGAGAAATTCTCAAGGAGTTCACGGATGTCCAAGCCAGTCGTTGCTTTCAGGCTTTCTTGTGCTGTTGCCATCAAGTTCGTCGCGTAACCGCTGACTTTGTTAGCTCCGCCGTTTGATTCGCTACTACCTGTGTCCACGACTGTAATAGAATCGATGTTACCCATTGGTGCGGCAACTTGTTTCGCATATTCAGGAAGCATGCTGACAATCATATCGAGCATTGCAGCTTGGCCGTATAGATCGTAAGCTTCGGCAATTTTGCGTTTGGCTTCGGCTTCGGCAAGGCCTTGAAGTTTGATAACTTCAGCTGCGGCTGTACCTTGTGCGCGTTCTGAATCAGCTTTAGCGATACCTTGTACGCGAACTTGTTCTGCTTCGGCTTTAGCTAGCGTTTCAATGCGATATTGATTCGCTTCAGCTTCGGCATATTCTTGACTCTTTTGCGCTGCGGCTGCTTGTTCAATCGCATAACGATCCGCATCTGCTTTTTTCTTCACTTCTGCATCGTATTGGCGTTCACGACGTTTAATTTCGCGTTCTTCCAGTTCGATTTGTTTCTCACGTTCGATGATTTGCACTTGCATTTGTTGCTCAATAACTTCTTGTTTGGCACGTGCTGATTCCAAATCATACGCCTGATCGGCTACGGCCTTGGCAGTTTCCTGCTCGCTACGATATTCCGCAACCTTCAATTGATTTTGTTTCTCCGCTTCGGCAATTTCGGTTTTGCGCTCTAACTCCGCACGCGTCGCTTCTTTTTCCGCTTCCGCACGCTTCATCCGCGTTTCCTTCGTTGCTTCGGCTTCCGCCACATCGGCATCCCGTTTTACTTGCGCAATCCGCGGTTTACCTAATGCATCCAAATAACCGTTGTTATCGCGAACTTCTTTCAGTGTAAACGATACAATCACAAGTCCCATTTTTGACAAGTCTTGCGTTGCCACACCTTGCACTTCCTGTGAAAACTTATCGCGGTTTTTGTAAATTTCTTCGACTGTCATCGAGCCAAGAATCGCACGTAAATGACCTTCCACGACTTCAATCGCTTCATTTTCACGCTCTTGCGTTGTTTTTCCTAAAAACTGTTCGGCAGCTGTTGCAATTTCGGAAATGGAACCACCAATTTTGATGATTGCCGTTCCGTCCGCCGTTACTGGAACACCTTGCTCTGTATAGATTTCTGGCGTTCTAACTTCCAATTTACTCGATAGCAAGCTAAGTGGAGAAGACTGCTGGAAAACCGGCATAACAAACGTACCGCCACCACGCACAATCTTCACTTTTTTGCCGCCTTCATCTGTAAATACATTCTTTCTACCTAAATAACTCCCTGAAACAATCAACGCCTCGTCCGGTCCCACTGTCTTATATTTCGTAATAAAGACAATTAAAAACAAAACTAAAACAGCCACCGCAACAATCAAAATCAACGTTATTCCATTTGATAGTAAATCCATCTTCGTAATTCCTCCCTGTCGTCTCCGTTTTTAAAACTAAGCTCTCATCATTTCAAAAATGGCTCATATGGCACAACCGTCACAAACGAATCCGTTGCATCTAACACGAGCACCGTCTCATTTTGCGCAATTGGTACATTTTCATCACTTTTGGCAGCTTTTGAAATATTACCAGCGTTCATTTCGATAATCACTTCGCCAAAACCATCTTTTGGAATCGACGTAATGACTGTTGCTGTCTTGCCTTCCAAATCCTTCGTCGCATACGCAATCGAATCACTCGTCCGCGAAAGTGGCAGAAAAATGCCAAAATAAAGAATGGAAGAGAATATAATCCCGATAATAATTGCCGCAATTAGAATTGTCACGCTAGAAAAAGACGTATACCTTTCTCCCAAATACCCCGTCACCGATGCAAAGCCAAGGAAATAAAGCAATACCGAGCCTGGAATCGGCAATAAATCCAATACAAAACTGATAATTCCAACAGAAAAAATAAGCGCTGTCAAAACATCGATCAAAATAATAATCCCGACAACAAGCATCACCGTGAAATAAACCGTCTCGATTGGGTAGCCAAATAGTGTCACACGTCATACCTCCATTCCAAATACGAGAACAATAGCCTCATTACTATTTTACCAAATATTATACTGATGAACAATACCTTTCCAAGAAAACTCCACTAAAAAAGCCGAACCATGAAGATTCGGCTTTGCCATCTATAGTAACTTTTCAATCGCTTCCTTCATCGAAAACGGTGTATCTTTCGGTGCAAACCGCTCAACAACATTCCCGTCACGATCCAACAAGAACTTGGTGAAATTCCATTTGATGCCACCGCCGAGCAAGCCTTTTTTCTGCTTCGTCAAATACTCAAAAACAGGATTTATATCCGAGCCACGCACTTTCGACTTCGCGAACAGCGGGAAAGTCACGCCATAATTTATTTTACAAAATTCCTCAATCTCGTTGGAAGAATCCAGCTCTTGATTCATAAAACTATCCGACGGGAAACCTAAAACCGTAAATCCGCGGTCCTTATAGTCCTGATACAAGGTTTCTAGCTCCTCGTACTGCGGTGTAAAGCCGCATTTGCTCGCCGTATTCACCACGATTAACACATCACCTTTATATTTCTCCAATGAAACCTTATCACCATGCAACGTTTCTTGTTCTAATTCAAATAAAGACATTCGCGTTTCCTCCTTTTATTTCACCATTTCTGAAAATAAATAAGCGTAAACCAGTCTTTCTGTATGATATAAAGAATCTCGATGTGTGCGTTCGTAAGCATGACTCGCATCAATTCCAGGACCAATCAAACCGTGCACGATATCAAACCCAGCCTTAATCGCAGCGCTCGCATCCGAACTGTAAAACGGATAAATATCCACTTTATAATCAATGTCATTATCTACGCAAAGCTGCACGAGATTTTTGCGCAAACCATAGTGATACGGACCACTACCATCCTTGGCACAAATCGAAACCGTGTACTCATCTGAAGTTTGCCCATCACCAAGCGCGCCCATATCCACCGCCAAATACTCCACCGTTTCAGCCGGAATGTTCGAATTCCCACCATAACCAATCTCTTCATTATTTGAAATCAAGAAATTCGTCGTATACGGTAACTGCTCCCCATCTTGCTGCAACTTTTTCAAAAGCGATAGCAAAATAGCAACGCTCGCCTTGTCATCCAAATGACGCGATTTAATGAAAGCATCATCAATAATTTCCACACGCGGATCAAGCGATACAAAATCACCGACTGCAATGCCAAGTTTCGCGACATCTTCCGGATTAAACACTTTTGCGTCTAGTCTGATCTCGATATTTTTCGCATCCCGCGGCGCCGTTCCAGCATCTTGGTACACATGAACCGACGTTTGGTGCATCAAAATCGTCCCCGTATACGTTCTGCCGTCACTCGTTTCAATCGTACAATACTCGCCCTCAATCGCGTTAAAACGATAACCACCAATCAAGTTTATCGCAAGCCGGCCATCGCTTTTCACTTGCTTCACCATTGCCCCGAGCGTATCCACATGCGCCGTCAACATCCGCTGTTTCGAATCATCCTTCCCAGGAACCCGAACAAATAGCGCACCTTTATTATTGCGCGTACTTTCAATACCCGCATCTTTCAAATACTTCTCCACAAAAGCAAGTACCGCCTCTGTATTTCCTGTTGGACTTGGAATCGACGTCAATTCCTTAATCAATTGCATCGTTTCCAACGTGTTCGGTTCAAAACCCATTCTTCCATTCCTCCTCGCACAATTCTTCCTCCTATCCATTATACCTCTTTTTAAAAATAATGCCGCCAATCCTGCTTTTTGTATGTTATAATCGGTTTGGTATGTGAAAGGAGTTTTTATCAAAATGGAACAAACAAATACAAAGAGAACAGCAGTTACCATCGCGGTTTTCGTTGCAACTTTCATGGCAGCCATCGAAGGAACCATCGTCAGCACGGCCATGCCAACAATCGTTAGTTCGCTGAACGGAATCGAGCTGATGAACTGGATTTTCTCTATCTATTTACTTACTTCTGCCGTTACTGTCCCAATTTACGGAAAATTATCCGATTTGTTCGGACGCAAAAAAATATTTATCATCGCAACCGTTATTTTTATCATCGGTTCTTCGCTTTGCGGTTTCGCACAAACGATGGAGCAGTTAATTATTTTTAGAGCGCTGCAAGGTATCGGGGCCGGCGGAATTTTGCCAACAACGATGACGATTATCGCCGATGTCTATCCTTTTGAAAAACGGGCAAAAGTGCTTGGATTCATGGGTTCTGCTTGGGGAATTGCTGGGGTTTTCGGACCGCTACTCGGTGGTTTTTTAGTGGATCAATTATCGTGGCACTGGATTTTCTTTATTAATGTACCTGTTGGCATCCTTACGATTGTGCTGATTTCGATGTACTTGAAGGAACATATCGTGCGAGTCAAGCTGCCCATTGATTACTTAGGGACGACGTTGTTCACCGTCGCCTTACTCGGTTTACTATTTGCGCTACAACGTGCTGGTGAAACGCTAAACTGGCTGGAACCACTTGTAGTCGTATTACTTATTGGCTCGATTGCCTTATTCGTCGGCTTTTATTTCGCCGAAAAACGCGCACAAGACCCGATTATGCCGTTCGTCTTATTTAAAAATCCGGTCGTGTTAATCGGGAACTTGATTGGTTTCTTGGTGAGCGCCTTCTTGATTGGGATTAATGTGTACATTCCGATGTGGGCGCAGGGCATGATGGGGCATGGCGCAATGATTGCCGGCCTGATGATTGCACCACTTTCGGTGAGCTGGATAATCGGTTCGTTTATCGGCGGGCGCTTGTTAATGTCTATCGGAAACCGCCATACTGTTGGAATCGGTGTTATTATCGCGACGGTCAGCGGCTTGTTTTTGGCCTTGTTCCCGAGCACGACGCCTGATTTGTACTTTTATCTCGACAGCGCCTTGATGGGCTTTGGATTCGGTATCATTTTCACAACAACGACGGTAACCGTACAAGACGCCGTGCCAAAAGAACAAACTGGAATCGCGACGGCTTCCAATACACTTTTTAGAACCGTTGGCCAAACCATTGGTGTTGCTGTATTCGGAACCATTTTCAACTCCGTTCTAGCCAGCCAATTCAAAAACGCCGCAACTGGTGTGGACCGTCACAACTTAAATCAACTCATCAGCCCACAGACGTCCGCAAACGTTGACGCCTCGTTAGTTGAACCATTACGCGACGTCCTATACAGCGGCCTCCACATCGTTTTCTGGGCCATGTTCGCCTGCTGTTTACTAAGTTACGCGATTCATTTTATTTTACCGAAGAAACATATTTCAGGAAATTAACTACAACAACATACAAAATAAGCAGAAAACCACGGGCCCCTTTTTTCGGGTAAGACGTGTTTTCTGCTATACACAAATCGAGCGAAAGCGTTTGTATTCAGGGGATTTGGTGGAAGCCGGAAGCGGAGCATACTTGTGTATGTGAGAACTGGAAGTCCGCCAAATTCCCTGAATGCGGGCGCTTGTCGCCGATTTATTTGGGTTATGTTCGGAATTCCTTTTTTATTTTACTTTGTAAATCCAGCCTTCTGGTGCTTCTTTATCACCGAATTGAATGCCGCAAAGTTCGTCATACAATTGTTTTGTCACCGGTCCAACTTCGCTCTCACTATAAAACACGTGGAAGTCGTCGCCGTTTTGAATACCGCCAATTGGAGAAATAACAGCCGCCGTACCACAAGCCCCAGCCTCTTTAAATTCATCCAATTTATCAATATACACATCGCTCTCTTCTGCCTTCAAACCAAGACGATGCTCCGCCAAATAAAGTAGCGAATATTTCGTAATACTAGGCAAAATCGACGGTGAAAGTGGCGTTACAAAACGGTCATCCTTCGTAATACCAAAGAAATTCGCCGCACCAACTTCTTCTATCTTTGTATGCGTCGCAGGATCTAAATAAATACAATCGCTAAACTCGCGGTCTTTCGCAATTTTACCTGGATAAAGACTGGCCGCGTAGTTCCCGCCGACTTTTGACGCACCAGTACCATTTGGTGCCGCGCGGTCATATTCCGAAATAACGAAATTCGTTGGCGTCAAGCCACCTTTGAAATATGGCCCAACCGGACAACAAAATACGGAGAACATAAATTTTGGCGCGGTGCGGACACCAAGATTATCGCCAATACCAATCAAATACGGACGCAAATACATCGTTCCACCAGAACCATATGGCGGCATATAGGCTTCGTTCGCCGCAACCACTTGTTTACACGCATCGATAAAGCGATCTTCTGGGAATTCAGGCATCAATAAACGGTCACAACTTGCCTTCATTCGTTTCGCGTTTTGATCCGGACGGAATAAATTAATCGAACCATCCTTACAACGATACGCTTTCAATCCTTCAAAACATTGTTGACCATAGTGAATCGCCGTTGAGCCCTCTGCGATATGAACGACATTATCTTCCGTTAACGTCCCTTCATCCCACTTGCCATTTTCCCAAATAGACACATAACGCAAATCGGTTTTAATATATTCAAAACCTAGTGTGCTCCAATCAATATCCTTACTGCTCATGCGATTCCCACCTTTTTCTTCTATTATTTGATTTGTCCATTATATCATAATTTCTCCGCATTTTGAAAAAGACATACCGCCTTTCAAAAAAAAAACTGATTATTTAAGCAAAACTTGCCCCATTTCCTATCATTTTATGTTAGAATGTTAATACGTTACTTGAAATTAACGCGAATTGGTTTATTTACAAGATATTGTCTAAAAATTTAGATAATAATAATCAAAGAAGGGGGATTATAAAAATGACAGAAGCAAAAATGTTGGAGAAGAAAATCTGGAGTAATGTTTTAAATGAGGAATTGGACTTATTAATTTATTTACCACCAACGTTTTCGCCCCTTTCGAAATATCCGTTTTTCTTAGTGCAAGACGGCAAGGATTATTTCCAATTTGGCAAACTGGCGCGCTTCGCTGACGAACTGGTGGATGACAAAACCATTCAGGAAGCCATTTTTGTAGGTATCCCTTATAAAACCGTGGAAGATCGGCGTGAGAAATATCATCCAGATGGCCCGCAAAACGAGGCATATATTCGCTTTTTGGCGCATGAATTAGTGCCTTATATCGAGGACAACTTCCCGACATATCATATGGGCGCAAGCCGTTTCTTAATGGGCGATTCCCTTGGCGCTAGCGTTTCTTTGAAAGCCGCGCTGAAATACCCACACGCGTTTGGTAATGTCATTTTGCATTCGCCGCTTGTGACAGACGCGTTAATGGAACTAGCCGAGAAAGCAGACCCAGCGCTAACGAAAATTTTTCATGTCGTTGGTAATGGCGAAACCGAAGTCGAGACGACAGATAATAAAGTCGCCAACTTTTTAGAACCGAATTTAGAACTTCACGAGCTCTTTCAAAACCGTGGATTTGATTATTATTTCCAGGAATTTGAAGGCGGACATCGTTGGAAATACTGGCAACCATTTGTCAAAGAAGCATTGCAATTCATGCTAGATAAAGAGCAGTTTGCAACAGAGAACATGAGTGTTTAAGGAGGAATAAGAAAGTATGACCGTACAACAAGTCACCGATAAAAAAGGCAAACAAGACGCGTTTGACATTCGCAATGAAGTCTTCGTCGTCGAACAAAAAGTAGCACCAGATTTAGAATGGGACGAATTCGACAAACTAGATTCCACAATCATGTTCGTCGATTACGATGAATATGGCACAGCACTAGCGACAGGCAGGTTCCGCGTCTTACCCGAATATGGCAAAGTAGAACGCATCTGCGCCCGCAAAATTGCCCGTAAAAAAGGCAGCGGCCGTCGCATCATGGAAGCCATCGAAAAAGAAGCGATCACACAAAACGTATCCCTTCTAAAACTAGGCGCCCAAACAACAGCGATCCCCTTCTACGAAAAATTAGGCTACGAAGTATGTTCTGATATTTTCCTAGACGCAGGCATCGAACACAAAAATATGCAAAAAAAATTAAGCTAATCAATAAATGAGGCTCCGAGCACAACGCTTGGAACCTCATTTTTTATTTTTCCCGAACCTCGGCATGTCCGTCAGAATAGCCGATAACAATAGAAGAAGCATAATTTAAGAATAAGCCATTTTCCACAACACCTGGCAAGTTATTCAACCAATCGTTCAACTCTTCCGGATTTTCAATCGCTTGTATATGTAAATCTAAAATATAGTTTTGGCTATCCGTTAAATAAATGCTGCCATCTTCGAAATGACGCAGTTCTGGATTGTAGCCACGTTCTTCTAGCTGGCGCTCCACTTGTTTATAACCAAATGGCACGACTTCAACCGGCAAAGGAAAAGCACCCAATGTTTCAACGACCTTGTCTTCCCCAACAACCCAAATACTTTTCTTGGAAGCATGAGCCACTAGTTTTTCGAATAATAATGCGCCGCCTCCGCCTTTAATTCCGCGATACGACCCATCTACTTCATCCGCGCCATCAATGGTTAGATCGATTTCGCCAACATCATTTAAGTCCATCAACGGAATATTGCGTTCTTTCGCTAATTTCTCTGTAGCTTTCGAAGTGACAACACCAGTAACTTGTAGCCCCTCTGCAACACGATCACCCAATTTCTGAATCATGTAATACGCCGTAGAACCAGTTCCTAACCCTACAACCATCCCATCTTCAATAAACTCACATGCTTTTTCTCCAGCAATTTGCTTACTATTCATCTATCCCCGCTCCCCTCAAGAAATATCATACTCTCTCTATTATATAGAACTTTCAACGATTCGCCTAGCAACTTCCTCATTTCCCTTCCAATCCACGTCACACTCCGACACAATTCACCCTTTTATTTCCAAAATAGCCGGTTTTCGCGCTTTTTTAACGATTTTTGCCTCATAAAAAAAATTCACAAAAAGTTCATATTTTCCCGCCTAAAATACTTGAGCACAACATAAATTGTTCCTTCCCACCCTCAAAATATTGTTTTGTCGCACAGATCGATGCAAAAATATGTTTTTTTCCACAAAAATTATACCGAAAAAGTGAAATTCTTCGTCCATTCTCGCTTCCCTTACATAACCTTACAAAAATGTAATTGGACTTTTTATCGCAAATGCGTTACATTATATAAATACAAGAAACTTGTTCTTAATATTTGTAACACGAAAGAAATATAAGAGGTGATGCCCGACATGAAAAAATTAAAAGCAGCGATGTTTCATCCAACAGCGATCTTTATTTGGAAAACATTATTTTACTTAATGATTCTACTCGGATTACTATGGTTTTACGGCTTTAAGAATCCGAATGACACGACCTTTATTTACAACGAATTTTAGAAAGAGAAGAGGCGATTATGAATGAGTGTATCTTTTTTTACAACTTCTATCAATGAACGGATTGATGAATGGGCAGCCAAGACACCGAATAACTCCTGCTATGACTACCAAGGTGAACAACTATCTTACAAAGAATTGAAAGAGCAATCGGACGCATTAGCCACTTTTTTAATGAAGGAATTAAAGAGTGATGCCCCTGTTTTAGTTTATGGTCACATGCAAGCACAGCAAATCGTTGCCTTCGTAGCGTGTTCTAAAGCTGGTCGTGCGTATGTGCCAATTGATCTTTCCATGCCGGCAGATCGGATTAAGCAGATTACAGAAGTTGCGCAGCCAGAGCTGATTCTTTGCACAGAAGTGCTTGAAGAAGACGCCATGACAGCTGGTGTGGGTGTTCTAGCGCCAGAAGAACTGCAGGCTGTGATTAATAACTATCGCGGACATGAACCCGCGCCCTCCCAATGTGTGACAGCAGATCAGAATTACTACATTATTTTCACATCTGGAAGTACCGGCGTGCCAAAAGGTGTGCAGATTAGTCATAATAACTTAGTCAGCTTTACGAATTGGATCTTGCAAGATTTCGGGATT
This sequence comes from Listeria booriae, assembly GCF_000766865.1. Lineage (GTDB taxonomy): Bacteria > Bacillota > Bacilli > Lactobacillales > Listeriaceae > Listeria_A > Listeria_A booriae. Next base: position 35,637 of record NZ_JNFA01000002.1, on the reverse strand, counting down.
CATGAAGGCGCGCGTTTCTTGAACCAAGCGCCATATTCGTTTGATTTATCGGTAATGGATCTTTATCCTTGTTTACTTGCTGGTGGAACGCTTGTGCCGCTGGATAAGACGGTGAGTGCGAACTTAAAGAGTTTGTATGAAACAATCCCGACACTTGGTATTAATGTTTGGGTCTCAACGCCCTCTTTTGTGGACATTTGCTTGATGGATGCGAACTTTAATGGCGAGACAAACCCGAGCATTACGCATTTCTTGTTCTGTGGTGAAGTTTTGACGAAAGAAACGGCTCGTGCGCTTACGACGAGGTTTCCGAATGCGACGGTTTATAATACGTATGGCCCTACTGAGGCAACGGTTGCCGTGACGAACGTTGTAATTGACGAAACGAACATTGATACGTATCCAAGCTTGCCACTCGGCCGCATTAAGCCTGACACGAAGCTTGCGATTATGGACGAAGATGGCCTGCTCCTTCCTGAGGGCGAGAAAGGCGAGATCGTTTTAATCGGACCTAGTGTTTCTAAAGGCTATCTGAATGAACCTGAAAAAACAACGGCTGTGTTTTACGCCGATGACTTATTCCAAGCTTACAAAACCGGAGATTGCGGTGTTATCATCGACGGAATGCTGTTCTTCCAAGGAAGACTCGATTTCCAAATCAAACTCCACGGTTACCGAATCGAGCTTGAAGATATTGAGAATAACTTGAAAGAAGTAAGCTACATCCGCTCTTGCATTGTCGTTCCAAAGACACGCGAAGGAAAAGTTGATAGTTTAGTAGCCTTCGTCGTTCCTTCTGACCATGATTTTGAAAAAGAGTACAAACTAAGTGCCGCTATCAAAAAAGAGTTAGCAGAATCGATGCCAAGCTACATGATTCCACGCAAATGGGTATACAAAACGGAATTCCCACTAACGATGAATGGCAAAATTGACCGCAAGCAGCTTTCCAGTGAGGTGAACACATGACAACGCCATACGGATCAATACTCTATTTTGCAGTATTGTTCGCCTTTTTAATACCGATTGTGATTGCTGGTTTACTCGGTAAAAGATTACCTGTTTACAATGCTTTTGTAACGCTAGTCTTTATTTACATGATGTTTGCCAGCAGTCCAGTCCAAGCGATTGCCCTCATTGTTTTCGTATTTTGGCAGTTAGCGCTTGTAAGACTGTACTTTAATTATCGGCAGAAGCATAACCATGGAGGTATTTTCGTACTTGCCGTTATTCTTTCTATTCTTCCGTTATTTATCGTCAAAGTTCAACCGTTACTGGCTGAACACACGACAATGCTTGGCTTTCTCGGTATTTCGTACTTAACTTTTAAAGCAACACAAATGATTATGGAAACGCGTGATGGCCTCATTAAAGAGTTGAATTCTTGGGATTTCATTAATTTCTTGCTATTTTTCCCAACGCTTTCTTCGGGCCCAATCGATCGCTTCCGTCGCTTTAAAAAAGATACAGACACACCGCTTGATCCTGACAAATATGCAACCTTACTGAATCGTGGTATTTTCCTGATTTTCCTAGGGTTTCTATATAAATTCATCATTGCTTATCTCGTTCAAAATAACGTGATTACTGGGCTTACGTATAATTTAGAACATCATGTGCAATTTGGCTGGAGTCTGGTTGGTTATATGTATGCATACAGCATGTATTTATTCTTTGACTTTGCGGGCTATAGTGCTTTTGCGGTTGGGGTTAGTTATTTGATGGGTGTGCAGACGCCGATGAACTTTAACAAGCCATTCGCAAGCCGTAATATTAAAGAGTTCTGGAATCGTTGGCACATGACATTGTCTTTCTGGTTCCGCGATTTCATCTTTATGCGTCTGGTTTTCTGGATGACAAAGAAGAAGTTTTTCAAAAGCAAGTTTACAGTTGCTTACATTGCCTATTTTGTGAATTTCATTATTATGGGAATGTGGCACGGACTTCATTGGTATTACATCGTTTATGGGATTTATCAAGCGACACTCATCGTCGGATTTGACCTGTTTGAACGTTGGAATAAGAAAAAGAAATTTTATCCTAAAAATAAAGTCACAAACGTGATTGGTATCTTTATTACATTCCAATTCGTCTGCTTTGGCTTCCTGATTTTCTCAGGTATTCTAGACAAAATTAGTTTTTAAATAATATGATAAGGTGGTAAATAAAAATGGCATTTCGTGACGAGGTATTAGAAATTTTAGAAGAGATTACAGAATCTGAGGAAGTTGTGGAAAACACTTCTGTTCAACTATTTGATGAAGGACTTTTAGATTCGATGGCAACCGTGCAATTATTAATAGAAGTAGAATCACGCTTAGGCATTACAGTGCCTGTATCTGAATTTGATCGCGATGACTGGGCAACTCCAGAACAAATCATTGCACAACTTGAGGCATTAAAATGAAAAAGAAACTTTGGATGACATTTGGGCCTTTGCTTATTGCAGGGGCTGTGTTCTTATTCATCCTCTTTGGCCCAAGCAGCCTTTTTGGCGGTGTTTCAAACGGCACAGTCAAAAAAAGCGCTACTTCTATGAGTCCAACTGTCGTTCAAGGTGTTGCCATTCAACAAAAAATGTTGACGACAGACAAAACGTACTTACCTATTTTCGGGTCATCGGAACTTTCTCGTGTGGATCCGTTTCATCCGAATGTTTTTGCAGAGAAATATAAGCGTGGCTATACGCCATTTCTGATTGGTCGCCCTGGAACGCAATCATTATCGCATTACTTAGATATTAAAGCGATGGGCAATGAGTTAAAAGGCAAGAAAGTCGTTTTCGTCCTATCACCGCAATGGTTCCAACCAGCTGGTGTTGATGACGGGCATTTCGGTGGGAACTTCTCACCTCTGCAAGCTTACAAATTCGCCATGACTGATGAGCCACCAACACCTGAAAGGCGCTACGCAGCCAAACGTTTGCTAAGTTATAAAGTCGTGCAAAACAATACGACATTAGCGACATTACTAGAAAACATCGCGTCTCCTGGTCCTAAAACGGATGTCAGCATGTTTACAAAACTTGCTGCTGAGGCCGAGATGAAAGTTTTACAAAGAAAAGATGATTTGGAATCGAAAGTGATTGAAGGCTCGCGCCAAGACAAAGTAGATAAACAGCAAAAAGATTTGCCAGAAACGTTGAACTACACAGAATTAGACAACTTGGCAGCAGAATATGGTGAATCAAAAGTTGGCGACAATCCATTTTTCATTAAAGATTCTTATTATAAGAAGAAAATCGAGCCGACGATTAATCAATTACAAAATAGTCGTACAAACTTAAGTTATGATGAATCGCCAGAATATGATGATTTGCAGCTTGTCATGGATGCTTTTAAATCCGTTGGGGCTGATGTGTTATTCATTAATCCCCCTGTCAATGGGGCTTGGTATGATTACATCGGTGCATCTAGAGAGAAGTTACAGCTTTACTATGATAAATCGGGTGAACAAGTGAAGAAACAAGGCTTCCATTATTACGATATGTCTCGTTATAGCGACACGCCTTACTTCTTAGAAGATACAATTCACTTATCTTGGCGCGGTTGGGTAGCCATCGACAAAGAAATCGATGCCTTCATGAAGGACAAAACGAAACCAACCTATCACAAAACGCCAAAACAGTATTACATCAAAAAAGCTCTCCCTCCCAAAAAGGAAGAAGATAAATAAAATAAGGATGTAGAAGTTGTACTTAGATACAATCTCTACATCCTTATTTTTTATTCTACTGTCACACTTTTCGCTAAGTTACGTGGTTTGTCGACATCGCAACCGCGGTGAAGTGCTGCGTAATACGCTAGTAATTGGCATGGCACGACACTGGCAAGCGGTGTTAGTAGCTCATGCACTTTCGGAATCACGAACTGATCTCCTGGTTGGTTCACGCCTTCCATCGCTAGAATGCAGGCATTGGCGCCACGGGCTAGTACTTCTTTGACGTTACCGCGGATATTCCAATTGATGCTCTCTTGCGTAATCAAAGCTAGAACTGGTGTACCTTCTTCAATCAGTGCAATCGTTCCGTGTTTCAATTCCCCACTTGCAAAACCTTCTGCTTGGATGTAGGAAATTTCTTTTAGTTTTAGCGCTGCTTCCATCGCTACGAAATAATCGATATGACGGCCAAGGAAGAAAGCGTTGCGTGTTGTTGCTAAATATTCGCCAGCAATGTGTTCGATGATTTCTTTGCTATCTACAAGCGTCTCCATCGCATTAGCGACGATACCTAGTTCTACAGCTAAGTCGAATTGTTTTGCTGTTTCTAAGCCCTTAGCACGGCCTACAACGGTCGCTAAGATAGATAGGGCAGCAATTTGAGCAGTATAGGCTTTTGTTGATGCTACGGCGATTTCTGGACCTGCGTGCAAATGCATCGTATGGTCTGCTTCGCGATCAAGCGTTGAACCTGGTACGTTTGTGATAGTTAATGAGCGGTAGCCCATTTCTTTTACTTTCACCAAAACTTGGCGGCTATCTGCTGTTTCACCACTTTGCGTAATGAAGATGAACAACGGTTTTTCAGAAAGAAGTGGCATGTTGTAGCCAAATTCGCTGGAAACATGAACTTCTACTGGAATCTGGGCTAATTTTTCGATAAGGTTCTTACCGACAAGGCCAGCGTGATAGCTTGTACCGCATGCAACGATATGGATGCGATCGGAGGCCAATACTTCGTTAACAATGGTTCCGTCAACGGTGATTTCGCCTTCTTCGTTTTGATACGCTTGAATAATTTTACGGATAACGGCTGGTTGCTCGTCCGTTTCTTTTAACATGTAGTGAGGGTATGTGCCCTTCTCGATGTCTGATGCGTCTAGTGTCGCTGTGTAAGCTTCACGTGTTACTTCTTCGCCATCTAGTGTTTCGATCGTTACACCGTCGCGTTTTACGATAACGATTTCTTCGTCCATGATTTCGATGAACTGGTTTGTTTCGCGAATAACAGCCATCGCGTCACTAGCAATAACATTGAAATCTTTACCAGTTCCGATAAGAAGTGGACTTTTATTTTTCGCTGCGTAGAGCGTTTCGTTGTCTTGGTTATCAATCAGACAGATCGCATAAGAACCGTGAAGCAGGCTTAGCGTTTTTGTGAAGGCTTGTTTTGTTGTTAGGCCTTGACTCGCAAATAATTCGATAAGCAAAACAATAACTTCAGTGTCTGTATCGCTAGCAAAACCTACATCCGCCAAATACTCATCTGTTAGTAAGGAATAGTTCTCAATGACGCCGTTATGAACAATCGTGTAACGACCTGATTTGCTTTGATGTGGATGCGCGTTGGCGTGACTTGGCTTACCATGCGTCGCCCAACGTGTATGTCCAATACCAATTTCTCCAAAAGCATCAGCTGGTACTTCTTCGCGTAAGTCGGCAATCCGACCCTTTTCTTTAGCGACAAGTACGCTATCCTGAGACTTAAGGGCAATCCCGGCTGAGTCATAGCCACGATATTCTAACTTCTCTAATCCATTTAATAAAACTTCTTTCGCATTCTTCGTTCCAATAAATCCTACAATTCCACACATAAATATACATCCTCCATTGGTTATGAGGGCAGACTTCTACTGTACAAGCCCTCTATTTTCTTGAAAAAGGACAGACTATCCCGTTGCCTGTATTTCCTTTTTACGTTTCCATGGGGGTTAAAAACATGTTCCTTTCCACTCTGTTCACTAGGTCACCCTAATGGTTTGTAGCAAAGGCATTACGATTGCATGTACAACCGAGGGACTCCCGCCGAATTTTCGATTAATCCCTTCCTCGTCAACTAAGCAATACTTAGTTCTGGCGCTTCTATTTAGTTGTCACTATCCTCCTTCCACACTTTTTTTCTAGGAAACAAAATTATCATACATCATAGTTGTATAGTTCGTCAAGCCCCATATACAATACCAATCACAAAATTGGTATACCTGTTGACAAAAAAGTTATTATCCTTGATAATGAATAAGAGAGGTTCGTCCCTTGCGTCGCGGGGATTTTAAGGACTATTTAGAATGATGAAAAAAGGGAGGATACATAATGAAATTTTTTCAGAAAATACTTCTTGGATTTACAGTGCTTTTTGTTGCATGGGCTGTTTTTTGGAAATTCGGTTCATTGCGTGTGGTTAATGCGGTAGATATGAACGCACTGCCAAGCACCGGTGATACGTTCCCAGTTTGGACAATTATTATCGGCGGAATCCTTATCATCGCAGCCATTGTCTTGTTATTACGGAAAAAATGGTAAAAAAAGAAATTCGACCTTATTTCAGGACTCGAATTTCTTTTTTTGTGTAGCGATAATTAAAAATAGACTAGCAAAAATGCCTAGCGTTCCAATGATGAGTTTCAATGCGACGATTGTTGTTTCGTCTTGCCCTAACTGCGAACCGATTTGCGTGCCGATTTTTCGAAGGATTTGGTCGAGCCATAAATATTCGGTCAGGAAATTGAATGATAAACCGAGTAATGGTGCAGTGATGAAAGCATTTGGGCGTTTGAAGCCAAAGATGATGGCGAGCAAGAAGAAGAACGCAATGCCAATCCCTAAGTAAGCGTCAAACGTTGTTGTCAGGAAGAATTCTTTGCCTGATAAAACGATGACAGCAAGCGTAATCGCCGTTCCAAGCCCTAACAATGCAAAAAATACACCTGCCCAGCGCCATTTCTTTTGCCAGTCTTCTGTATTCGCGACAACCGCCGCCTCTTGTTTTTTAACAAAAAGAGACACAATGCCTGCCAATGCAACGATAAACGTTACGATTCGTGAATAGTCCAATACATCGAGTTTGCCCGAATCAATCCAAGGCGCCAACTGATTTTGCCATAACATCCAACCTTGAAAAACAGCAAAGCCTAGCAAAATAACCAAATCAACGATAAGAATTGATTTTCCAACTAATCGTAATACCCCGAAAGCCACTAAAAGCACCGTCAAAATAATTGTTAGCCACAATATCCAACTCTGCTTAAATTCCGAGCCATCTTGCGCCCATGTGTATAAAAAACTGCCCAAATTCGGCAACATTGTCGCGCCTAAAAATAACATAATAAAGCCACTTACTTGTTTTTTCATTGTACAACTCCTCATTCTTTTCTCCATTTGGAGCTGTATTTTTGTTTTATAGCGGATGCATTTTCTTGCCGTCTACAATGTACTCAAGCTCCGACAACCGCCAGCGCGTCTCTTCTTTATAGACATAGCGATACGTTGCATTGAAAACATAGTCATCCGTTGTTCCCGTGCGAAATCCTGGGTTATCAAATGTAAAACGTTGAATAATCCCTGCTTCCGGCTCAATCATGCCGATATCATCTTTTCCCGCATCGAAATAAGCCGTACCAAGCGATCTGCCGCCAACTGTGATATTAAATGTAAACACAATTTGCTGCACCTGCACATCCAAGAAATTAGCCAGAATAATATTAAAATGAATATAATCCTCCGTAATCTCCAGCCCAAACGGAAAAAGTTCCATTTGCCAGCGTGAATCAGCGTTCTCTTGCAACTGCTCCATGATACGTTCGCTCATTGAAATATCTTCCATCGTCGGAAAAGTGCTTACCATTTCTCTTTTCTGTAAATCGTAGAGTGACCAAGTTAGTTCCATAGTAGTTACCTCCATAAAAAATACCCTTTTGTCTATTCTACCAGAAAATCAGTTTTTCAACGACGAAAAAATGTTTTTATCAAAAAGAAATTGCAAAGTTTCCTTATGCCAAGCTCTCCCAAATACCCTTTTACTTACGAAATATTGGGCACGCTCAACGTCTCCTTCTTCATTTTCAGCTTCCATCGAAAGTTTGTGAACAAAACGTTTTTTATCAAGACGAATGGCTCGGATTTTCTCTTTTGGTAAGAAGAACATTTGCGTTTCAGATTTGCTGACGATAGAAAATGAGAACGTGATAAGCCCTACTTCCGTGAAAACAAGAACGAGATTGTGCCGGGTTCGCATCGATGGCCCCGCATATAATAAACGTTGGAAACTCGTGCTCATGTTATTGTCTGCTAAGTATTGATTTACTTCGGTTTCGATTTGGTCTTTCATTGCCATTGTTTGTTTCACCTCGAGTTTATTTTAACATAGAATCACCCAAATAAAAAAAACCCCTTTCTCAAGAAGGCTCAGCGTGTCGACAAACGCCCATTTTCGTCGTTAAAAGCTCCGTTCCGATGCTCTTCTACGCTGCGCTACGCATAACTTCTCACATGGTCGAGGATACGACTCTCTCCCTGTTTTCAGTCAACGTACTCTAGTACGCTCCGCTTTGTTGGAACTGTTCGACGTGTAACGAGTTACAGTTCCAATATAAGCGTGAACGAAGTGAAGGGTTAGTCCTTGCCTAGGAGCTAGACATTTGTCGACACGCTGAGGTTTGGTGACACGGACAAGTTTTTTATTTGAAATATAGCCGAGGCTGTAACAAAACTGATTTTCTTTTCTGCCATGCGTATAATGCTATGAGGTAGGTGAGCAAGACGAGTGATACTTTTACATATAAATAAAAGGCGGTGCCGGAATAGATTCCGAGTATGTGTCCGATTTTATCAAATGTTAGTAATAAAAAATATTGTGTTCCTAGTAGAAGAATGGATTGTCTGCCGAGCACTGTTAATATGTTTAGTCCATAAATCATTTGGAAAATTAGAAATGAGAATAAAATTCCGCAGAGTGCTGTCACTAGGAACAATGCGTAACTGGTGCCGAAATAATTATCATACAAGCTGACAAATCGCGTTCCATTAAGCCAAAGCATGCTGGCAACTAGGAAAGCACCCGAAGCAATCACAATGGAAAAATAAACGCCTAGATGCCTAGACAGTCGTTTCATTATTCGGTACTTCTTCGTGAGATTTCCTAAATAGTAAAAAATAAAGCAGGAAAATACAATCTGTAAGCCGAGCGGATATTTAATCCCAGTTTGACTTAATTGCCAGCCAATAATACAACTCACAACAACAAGGAAAAACTGTAGCCAGCCATGCTTTTTGAGTTTATTAAAGAAATAAAATAATATATCCATGATTGCCAAAACAATTAAAAACCATAGTGGTGCGTTCCAGCCTACATTGCCATTTAAATAAAAAATGCTTAGTATCGCGCTGATTGGGTCGCGTTCTAATTGCCCAGTTGTCACATAGTAGAAGGCATTGATGAAAAGCACAGAAATAATTTGAAAAATAAAGTAAGGAAGCAATAATGACTTCCATTTCCTGCTGAAGTAATTTCCTCTTGCTTTACTAGAAAATAAAAAACCCGAGATAAAAAAGAACAAAGGCATATGAAAAGAGTAAATCAGTTTCATCAATAGCGCCGAATATTCATACGTTATTGGCTGCACGATAGAATGGCCGATGATAACAAGGATCACCCCGTAAGCTTTTAAATTATCAATCCATATTAGTCGCCGATTCATTGAATAACTCCAATTCTATTAGTTTATTCCACTTTTAGATTGTTTTGCTCCTCTTTATTCTATTTTACGGCAGATTTTTTTATCATGATGAAAGAATTCCCATATGTGTAGCGGTGTTTTATGAAAATCTTGTGAATTAATGGCGGGAATTTCAGTTATTAGGGGTAATTATGTTTTTAAACGACGTATTCATTGTATTCATTCGGTATAATTGCTAACATGGATTTGGAGGTGATTTTATGCAAATTGTGCAATGGACGGAAAATGATGCGATTCCTTATGCGCTTTTATTTTTGGCGGACCCAGACAAGGATATGATTGATCGCTATTTCTTCCAGTCTGATGTATTTTTACTAAAAGTAGAGAAAGACATTGTCGGAGTTGTTTGTATACAAAGTCAGGGGAAAACAGCTGAAATCATGAACATCGCCATATCTCCAACGTATCAGGGTGCTAGGTACGGTACAAACTTAATAAATTGTGCAATTAAGCACGTAAAAAAGTTACACAAAGACACATTATTAGTTAAAACGGCTAATTCAAGTATTCAAGCTCTTACTTTTTACAAAAAGAATGGCTTCAAAATCACTAAAATTGTGCCTAATTATTTCGTCGAAAATTATGCTCAACCGATATGGGAAGACGGGATTCAAGCGCAAGATCAGATCATTTTATCATTAAACCTGCATGAATAAAGGACTTTCATTTTTGAGATACGCTTTTAACGAACAAAGAATATATTTCCATATGTAGTGTGTTTTTTTAACATTTTCATTAATCTGTAACATATTGCACCTATTTTTCTTGTTGAAAGTATACTATATGACTTTTTTTTATTCTGAAACATCTTTATAATAGAGGTAAGACCAATCGTTAAAGAGAAGGGGAATAAAAATATGTATGTTGCCGATTTAGTAAAGAATTTTAATGGTGAGAAATTAATCGAGAAAATTACTGAGTTAGACATCCCGTATAAAACAGCTAGCTACAAGAAAAATGAACTCATTGTTGAGGAAGGAAAGATTGACGCACATTTTTATATTGTGGATTCTGGACTTGTCTCTTTTAGTGTGACAAATTCTGATAAGTTGCAAGTCATTACGCGCTTTTTAAACAGTAATTCTTGGTTTGGTAGTGCGAATTTTCTTTTAGACTCTCCTTTTCAGTTTAATGTGACAGCTTTACGAGATACAAAAATCAGAATTTATAACCGAAATGATATTCTTCGCCTTTTTCAGTCAGATTCGGATGGTTTCTGGTTCTTGTATTTTGATGGATATACGCAAATGCATGAGCGTAATGCCCTGGTTGAGATTGCGCATCATGATCCGCGTCGTCGTTTGATTTCGGCATTACTTTATATTGCGAACACGGTAGGTATTAAAACGGATGATGGCATTAGTTTCCCACGTGGAATTACGCAAAATCATTTGGCTTTAGTGTCGCAAGTGCCAAGAACGCGGGCTAATGTGGAATTACAGAAGTTACGTGAGCAAGGGATTATTCGATTGAAGCCTAAGCCAACTGTGATTCTTGATATTTTAAAACTACGCGAGCAGTTAGAGATACATCGTACGCCTCGCCCATAATAAAAAATAGAGAACAAAGTGTTCGATTTTCGAAAAATCGATGCTTTGTTCTCTATTTTTGTTTTTGTAGCCATTCTTTTATTTGAGTGGTGTCGTCTAAGTCGCCTTTGTAGCGGTCTGTCTCAAGGCCTCTTGTGAAGTAAATCAAGGTCGGGACTACGCGGACGTTCATTTGTTTGATGATTTCTGTGTAGTTCTTGTCGGCTTTGCGGGCGGCGTCGGTGTTGTAATAGTAGCCTTGACGATCGGTTTCTTTTAGGGCGTTGCGTAATTTCTTTTGGAATGGATCGCAATCTGGGCAACTTGGACGGCCGACATATACGTAGCCGGTTTTCTTGTCGGATAGGATTTGCTTCATTTGGATGTTGGTGATTTCACGCAATGCTTGTTGGTTTGCTTCTGCTTTCGTGTCGGCTAGATTTTTGGCATGGATGTCTACAATGAGTTGGACGCCGACGATGAATAGGGCTAAAGCGACGATGGTGAGTAAGATGACTTTGTATTTCTTGATTTCTAATGCCCCCTCTTTTTGCAAAATAAAAACGAGCAGTGAGAAAAATTGCTCGTTTTTATTTGTTTTTTATAAGCCCATTTCGTCGACTACGACTTTGGCGATGCTGTCGCAGAAACGTTCTGTGTCTTCTGCTGAAGCGGCTTCTACCATGACGCGAACAAGTGGTTCTGTTCCTGATGGGCGAACCAAGACGCGACCATTGCCGTTCATTTCTGCTTCTACTGCTGAGATAGCTGCGTGAACTTTGGCATTTTCGGTAACGCCGTTTTTATCGGTAACGCGAATATTTACTAATTTTTGGGGGAAGGTTTGCATTTCTGCTGCTAGTTCGGATAGTTTCTTCCCTGTTTCTTTCATGACATTGACTAGTTGGATACCTGTTAGCAGGCCATCACCAGTCGTGATATGGTCTAGGAATACGATGTGACCGGATTGCTCGCCGCCGAGGCTGTATGAGCCTTCGCGCATTGCTTCTACGACGTAACGGTCACCTACTGCTGTTTGGATGGCTTTAATGCCTAGTTCTTCAAGACCTTTGTAGAAGCCTAGGTTACTCATCACTGTGGATACGAGTGTGTCGTTTGTTAAGCGTCCTTGTGCTTTTAGGTGTTTCGCGCAGATGAACATGATTTTGTCGCCATCTACGATTTCGCCATTCTCATCTACTGCAATGACACGGTCGCCGTCGCCATCAAATGCTAAACCGACATCGGCATTCTTCTCTTTCACAAATTCAGCCAGTTTCTCTGGGTGTGTAGAACCTACGCCTGCATTGATATTTAAACCGTTCGGAGATGCGCCCATTGAACTTGTATCGGCATCTAAGTCGGCAAATAAATGTGTTGCAAGTGATGAAGTGGCTCCGTTTGCGCAATCAAGTGCTACGTGTAAGCCAGTGAAGCCATTATCTACTGTTTGTTTTAGATATTGTAGGTATTTCTGTTTGCCTTCGAAATAGTCGCTGACTGTTCCAAGACCTTCGTCGCTTGGACGTGGTAATTCGTCTGCGCCACCGTCAAGAAGTGCTTCGATTTCTAATTCTTGGTCATCGGAAAGTTTAAAGCCGTCTGAACCGAAGAATTTGATACCATTGTCTTCTACTGGATTATGTGAAGCAGAAATCATGACGCTTGCTGCTGCGCCTTGTGCTTTCGTTAGGTAAGCCACTCCTGGTGTGGAGATAACGCCTAAACGCATCACTTCGATTCCTACTGAAACAAGACCTGCGATTAACGCTGATTCTAACATTTCACCGGAGATTCGTGTATCTCTAGCAACTAAAACTTTTGGGTGTTCACCAACGTGTTTTGTTAGTATATAACCTCCAAATCTGCCTAAACGAAAAGCTAGTTCTGGAGATAATTCTTTATTTGCGACTCCTCTAACACCATCAGTACCAAAATATTTTCCCATTTTATAATTCGCTCCTTCTTTCATTGCAGGGTTGGCTTTGTTTTCATTTGCGTACGGTTACATGGTAATGGCCAACCTTCTTATGTCATTGCTTTTTCCTTGTGTATCTTTCTATTATACCTTTTTTTCACGTAATTTACACGTAATCTTATGTAAATGCCCGATGAAAAGGCTAGTTGTCTAGGAAAATCATCGGGCTTTGTTTAGCTGAGGTCTTGATTTGAAGCGTCTGCAACCTTTTTCACGATTTGGATTTCTGCTTTTGATTGTGTCAGTGTAAATGTAAAATTAGCTGCTAAACCGTGAACGGCAAGTGGCACTGTGTGGATGCCTTCTTGCAAATTGCTTAGATTGGCTACGATATTAAAATCGCTGCGCTCTACTGTGTCGATTTCTTTTTGTGTACCGTTAATGGTGATATTGACTTTCCCGCTTACCGGATCAATGAATGTTGTATTGAATGATTCTGAGTTGTTTAGTCCAGTAATCGTAATTGGTACATCTCGAAACTCGGTGGATACTTGTTTGTCTTCGGTGTCGGAATTGTCATCACTGTTTTCGTCCTTATCATTGTTTGCTGGAGGTGTTGTGGTGTCTGTATCTGGTGTTGTCGTTGCTGGTGCTTCCGGTGTTTGACCAGAGCTCTTGTTAGCATCGTTGTTTGAACTCTGGTCATTCTGCTTTTTTGTGGTTTTTATGTTCACTTTGACAGATGTTGGGTTCACGGATGTTGCGCCTGTTGGAACTGGGACTTTGACTTCTACGGTTTTGTCGCCAGTTATTTGGGTCACGTCAATTGGAATGGTGATCTGTTCAATGCTGTCGGTCACGCTTTCTGGTGCAATGACGGTAACTTTGGTGTCATCGGATGTAAGGCTTGAGATGGTGACGGTTTTGTCAGCCGGATTGCCGCTTTGTTGGAAGCGTAGTGGTACTGTTTTTCCTATTTTGGAAACTGGTACGCTCACATCGACTTGGCCAGGATCTATTTCTACGTCCAATTTATTGAGATTCGCATCAAAGGCGCTGACTGTCGCTGTTGTGTCGAAGTCGCTCTTCTGGTCTTTCTCATCTGAGACTGTTGCTTTGACGTACGCAATTTGATTCAGCACTTCTTGGGAACCTGTAATCGATACTTTTTTCGGTTTAACTTTGGCGGTTCCTGCTTGGTAACCGTCGGCAATGACTGATTTATTGAGCTCGACATCAACAGTATATTTCTTCGTTACTTTTTCTGCGATGGTTACTTTTGCTGTTGCTGGGTTGATCGTTGCTTTCAAGCGATCTGAGAGGCCTTTGATCTGGATTTTGGCGTTTTGTGTTCCTGCTTTGGCTTTTTTCAAATCGATATAGGCTACTAGGTTTGACTGTGATTTGGCAAGTTGCACGAGGCCTTTGGAACCTGTTACGGTAACGTCTACGGTATCTGGGGCGCCTGAAACGGTCATCTTGTCTTTGTCATAGTAGACTTCTACGGGGACATTATTGATAACATCTACGTAAGTGCCGCTTTCTCCCATGCTAAGCGTTTTGTCGCTTGATGATGTGATATAAGTGAATAGGACAGCCGCGAAAATAAGTGAGATGATGCGGACAGACCATTTATTTGATAAAATGCGATCCATCATTCCTTACGACCCCCTTTCCATTTTGCAAAGACTGAGGGTTTCTTTTGAGCTGGTACAACTAGTTCTTTCTCCAAAATTTCATGTAGGCGTTCTGGTGTTACTTCGCGGAATAGTTCTCCGCCTTTCGTTATTGAAATGCCGCCTGTCTCTTCGGAAACAACGACTGTTAATGAATCGGTAACTTCACTAATTCCTAGTGCCGCGCGATGTCTTGTTCCAAGTTCTTTCGAAAGGAACGGACTATCTGATAGTGGCAAATAACCTGCCGCCGCTGCGATTTTATTGTTCTTAATAATCACTGCACCATCGTGAAGTGGTGTGTTCGGAATGAAAATATTGATAAGCAGTTGGGATGAAATATCCGCATCTAGCGAAATCCCAGTCTCGATATAATCGTCAAGCCCAGTGCCACGCTCAATCGATATTAGCGCACCAATACGGCGTTTGCCCATGTAGCTCACTGACTTCTCAATCGAATCAATCAAGAACCTTTGCTCTTTCTCACGTTTAGAACCAGCTTTCGAGATGAAACTACCGCGCCCAAGCGTTTCTAGCGCACGACGTAATTCGGGTTGGAAAATAATAATAATAGCTAAAAATCCCCACGTCAATATTTGATCGGTAATCCAGCCCACTGTTTGGAGGTTCAGGAAAATACTTAGTAATTTGACAATGATAATGATAAAAATACCTTTTAAAAGCTGCACCGCTTTCGTGCCACGGATTAACATAATTAATTTATAAATAACAAACCATACTACCAAAATGTCAATTACATTCGATAAATAATGAAAAATTGATCCATCTGGAAAGGACATATATTCGCCTCCAATTTCAAAAAGCAAGTCTACATTTTTAGTTACTGCTTTACATAATTAAGCTAAAGAAAATGCTTATACTTGCCATTATAGCACAGATTCTGTAGGGGAAAAAGATTTGAGTCACGTAAAAGAGAGAAAGATTTCCTAAAGAAATGTTAAAGCAAAAAGCCGCAGAAACAATTATTGCTTCTACGACTTCGGAATTTATTTTTGTTTTAATGCTTCGCGTTCTTCTAGTAATTCTTTGAAACTCCGGTTGCGTTTCGGATATTTCTTGCGATAGAAATGTTGGGCCATTATGGCGAATACGAGAGCAAGACCTGTTAGTAGAAACTGGCTTTGCAAAGAACCCACAACCAATAATGCCGCGCTAATGAAAATGCTTAGATTAAAAAGCCATTTATCCATTGGAATCTACTCCTCTAAATTGTAATGTAGCGCTTTGTCATGTTCGATTTTTTGAATATTGAGGGCATCGAAAACGAGTGCTTTTTCTGCGATGTAGGCGTTGTATTCGATTCGTTCCAGCAAGTCGTATGCTTTGTGTAAGCTTGTGTCAAGGACTACGATGCCATGTTTGTTGAGTAGGCTTGCACTTGGAACGGCTTTGTCGCCGAGTTCAATCACATGTGCGCGAACAATTTCGGCTAATTCTGGACTTGTCGCGGGCGCAAAGTCAAGCGTTGGGATAACGCCTAGTTTTTGCGTTGCTTCGGTTAGGTTTGGCAGTTCCATGCCGAGTGTTGCAAATAGCATCGATTCTTTCGGATGCGCGTGAAGCACACAGCCAACGTTTGGATTTTCTGTGTAGCAAGCGCGGTGTAGGTTGATTTCACGCGTTACCCGTCCGTCGCCTTCCACTACTTCATTATTATTATCGACAACAAGAATTTCGTACGGTGACAAATCACATAGGCGCGCCTGACTCATCAACGTTGGCGTCATAATAATGTGTTCTTCATTCATGCGAACCGACACGTTTCCTCCTGCTGCATTCGTTTCGAAGCGGTCAAACATAACCTTTACTATTTTTGCTAAATCGGCACGTTCTTTTTCATATAACATCTATTGACATCTCCTTTATTTCTACTTGTTCTTGCAAAATTTCTGCTTCTACTAGGCTAAACGTCGAACTATCGGCGTGCATCACTTTGCTAGCAGAGCATCCTGTGGCTCTTTTCAAAACTTCACTTAGTGGCAATTGCTTGGCGAGACCTGCGATAAAAGCTCCGACAAAACAATCACCAGCTCCGGTATCGCTTTTTTCTGCGACTTGTGGGGCAGTGATGCGATACAGTTTGCCGTCATGCGCGCAGTAGGACCCGTCCTTTCCGAGTGAAACGACTAGATAGCGAATTTGCTTGGCAAGTCGCCTAATAGCCACTTCCAAATCTGCCGTCTCATCTGCGAGCAATGCCTTAATCTCATCCTCATTTGGCTTGATAAAATCAACACCACGCTTGGCGGCTAATTGCAAAAAGTCTCCCGACACATCACAACCAACGAAGCATCCCGTGTGCTGTAAAGTCTTCAGCAACACCTCGAAATCTGCCAGCGTAAAGCCCGGCGGTGGCGAACCCGCGATGACCACCATATCATTTGGCGTCACCTTCTCCCTGATCTGCGCCAGCATCGCTTGTTTATTCGCCATGCTCACGTGAAAACCGGCTTCCGGCATCATAATACTACCACTCGACGTCTCACTAATAATGACAAAACTAGTCCGTGTCGCCACACCATCTTCCATCAGAAAATCATGCGAAATCCGCTTTTCGGCAAGAATCCGGTATAGCTGTTCTTTGTTTTGCGAACCGATGAAACCGAGCGCTTCGTTCGGGACGCCGAATTGGCTGAGAACGCCAGAAACATGAAGGCCTTTCCCGCCGCAATCCCATGACGTTTTTACAATCCGATTCGTTTTCCGTTTTTGCACATCTTCTTTTACAAACAATAACTGGTCGATTGCAGGATTTAGCGTAATCGTATAAATCATCCTAGTTGCTCCAATTCAGCCGTACGTTTGCGCATCGCTTTCACGTAGAAAACAAGAAGTACAATCCAACCCGCGAGCATGAGCAGTCCCGCAATCGAGAAGCGGCTCGCCTCCGCCATGATATAGCGGAAAACAGGATATTCAATCGTGCTCCATGTAATTTCCTGACCAGTTTTTAAAGAAATTGCTTTGGTTGAGTTGGCCAAATCCGTAATTGTCCCTGCGAAAAACGTGGCGACGTATAAGAATACTGGTGTTGTAATCACGCCTAAAATAATCATTCGCAACAAGTTCCCGCCCGTCACAACAAGCGCCGGCGCACAAAGAGAAATATTTAAAATTCCCGCAAAAGGTAACACGCCGTTTCCTGGTAAAATAAGTGCAAAAATGAGCGTCACAGGTACCATCACGACAATCGCGACCCAAACTTCACTACATCCTGCTAAAATCGGCCAATCTAGTCCAATAAACAACTCTCGATTCTTAAAACGTTTTTTCATAAACTCGGAAATACCGTCTGATAACGGCGACAACGCTTGCATGAACAACTTAGCAACCATCGGAAATAGCGTCAGCGCAGCCGCAGCCTGCATCGCGAGCATCAATGATTTCGCAACATCGTATCCCGCTGCAATCCCAAGTAGCAATCCGACGATGAATCCCATCACGTGATTCTCCGCAAAAATACCGATTTTGTCCTTCAATGCGTTGGCGTCCATGTTTTTCCGTAACGCTGGAATTTTCTTAAGCAGCCAGTCAATCGGCATCAACACCACACAGAAAATCATCATACTATGCGACACCGTCACACCTGGAATACCGTTTAGCTCCTGAATTTGGCGCTGGTTCGCATCACACAAAATCAGTTCCACAACGACCTGCACTGCCGCCACGATAAACGCCAAATACACATTATGCGTCACACCGACAATCAGAACCGCCGTCAAAATTTTGCCCCAAACGTTCCATAAATCCACGTTCAGCGTCTTCGTTGCATTAAAGGCGAGCATCACCGCGTTAATTCCAAGCTGTAGCGGGAACATCAAGAACGCAAGCGGCCAAGCCCAAGCAAGCGTCGCCATCGAAGTCCAGCCGCCATCTAGAATCGTTAACTGAATCCCCGTTCGTTCTGCCAAGCCTTGCGCAGCCGGAGTTAACGCCTCAATCATAAAGCCAATCACGACATTCATCCCAAGGAAAGCGACCCCAAGAATAATCCCCGCGCTAACCGCATCCTTCACTTTCATTCGCACAATTAAACCAATAATAATCATCAAAGCCGGTACAAAAACAGCCGCACCTAAGTTCAATATAAATTCAACAACCGATTGCAATGATCCCATTTTGTCACAACTCCCTGTTCCTTATATTTTTATTGTAGCGCTTTAATCAGCTTCTCTGTCTCCTCGTCCATCCCCATGCCTGTCAAAAACGCAATGCCATTAAACGTTGGAATATCGTACTCCTTGTTTGGTTTCGTAATGGCCACATACGCGTCACTTGTCCGAATATGCTGTTCTAACGACTTGATATCCACAGCCTCAACATTCACTTTTACACCACGTTCTTTCAAAATTCGGTCTACCTTAGAAGCTACCGTTTGGCTTGTTGCTACTCCAGATCCACATGCTACGATTACTTTTTTCATCATTTCGTCACCCTTCCAAATTGTTTTTTCAAAAAAGTTACTAGTTCTTGCGGTTGTTCTTGTTGTCTTAGCGTCTCAACAAACATCTCATCGGCAAACTTCTCCATCATCGTCGCCAAAAGAGGCACTTGTCCTGCCGCATCTTTAATTCCTAAAATAAAAATCATTTCCGCGTCCACCCATTTATCCGTTGTCCCCATCTGAACGAACGAAAGCGGTTTCGCTAGCTTGCTCACTGCCACAAACGGGCGCTTCACATGCATCGTGTCCGTATGTGGAATCGCAATGGTGATGCCATTCATCTCTAGCCCAGTCGGAAAAACACGTTCTCTTTCTATAATCGCTGTTTCAAAAGACGGTGCCACATAGCCTTCACGCGTTAATATCTCGGCAAATTGCTTAAAGAAAGCCGCCTGACTATCACACACCACCTCCGTCAACGTAATCTCCTCCTGAAACAAATCGTCAAACACCAACTGTCTCAACCCCTCTCCATGATTTCATTAATTTCAGCTACATTTTGCGCTCCTAAAATACATTGCAGTTTCTCTGGATGCAAAAAGAGCTCATTTATTTTTAAAAGTAGCGGAATATGGTGGTTTAATTCAGAAGGTGCCAGTGCTACTACCATCCTTACTTGCTCGCCATCTGGATTTAAAAGCTGCGACTGAATTACGTTTATTTGAATATCTGGTTGCAAAACGCCTTCTTGTGGCTTGGCATGCGGTAAATAAATCGCCGGACCAATCACCATTTGCTGATAGTTCTCATAAAAAATCCGTTTACAAGCCGCTACATAATCAGCCGTCACACTTCCTCGCTCCAATAAAGCTTGAAATCCCAGCTCCACCATGTCTTCCCAAGCCATCACATCCTTCCATATCGACATATTCGCCGTCCCAATTTGCAGTACTTCATGCTGCGTTTCGCGCTCCACTTGCTGCTCATCCACCTGCTCCCGCTCAAAAAAGTGTTCCAATTGCGCCGTCACACGCGGAATATTCTCCATCGGAATCGCATCACCAATCATCGCCAGAATCGCCTTCGTCTTCTTACGACTGTCCATATCAATCGCTTTCTCCACTTGTTCGCGAAGCAACTGCCTGCTTTCCTTATCCAAAATCGAAGGAATAACAAACACGACTGCATCCGTCTGAATTGGCACTGTCGTAAACAAGAAATCCACATCCTGCTCGACTTGCGCCAACTGCCTCACCGCAAATGCCCCACTAAAATCAATCATCGGAAACATGCCTTTCAAATTCTCCAGCAGTAGTTTTGAAATCGAGGTCCCACTTTGGCAGAGTACGGCGGCTTTAAACACCGTCTCCCCAGACTCTTCCGTCTGATACATCCACCCAAGCACGATCATCGATAAATAAACAATCTCTTCCTTAGACCAACTGTGACCGACAAGCGTCGCGAATGGCGTTGATGCCTTCTCTACGATTCGAAAAGTCGTTGTATACTCTGCGATGAACTGTTCTGTTAATACATTGTTAATTTGGAAACCTAATAAATTACGATAAATAGCTGGTCTGATATGCAAAATCAATTTCTCTTTAAACTCGGCCTTACGCACAATTTCCGTCGCAAAATAATTCTCTAACCGCACGATAAAAGCATCCACCGCAATGGCTATCTCCTCACCATCTGAAAATCGCAACGCCGACTCAACAAGGTTTGACGCTAACACTTGCAAGGATAAGTACAATAAATCCGTCTCTGTCAAGAAATCATAACCCCAAAACATCTCTTTAATAATCGGGTATTCGCGGGTATTTTTAATATCGTATTTCTCAATCTTGAATGACCAATCAACATGCGCGGTTTCGGCTCGTTTGATAATCGCGTAAAGAATGTACGGCAGCTCTTCTAACTGCTCATCTGTGAACGTAATCTGCAATTCCTGTTCGATTTTCTCCAGCCGTTTCTTGAGCAAGAAAACCTCGCTAACCGTTATTAATCGCTTCTCGTCCAAAACAAATTTCCCATACGGCGTTTTGATAACATCGCGAATCAACTCTGCCAACAAATTCCGAATTAAAAACTCTGACCCAAAAATGGCATAACCGTCCTTGCGCGAATAATCGAGCTGCATCTGTTGCCCATGCAAATAAGCTTTAATTTGCTTCACATCACTCAACATCGTATTCTTGCTGACAAACACATAATCCGCCAACGCTTGTAGCGACGCATAGCCTCCAGTCATCAAAAGCTCAATCATAATTAACTGCCTTCTGAGACTTGCTTCATAATAGGAAAATAATTGCTGTTCCTTCTCTGTCAACAAGCGGTAACAATGCTCGCGACAACGCTCCGTCAAGGAAATCATCTGATGCTCTACTAGAATTGGCTCTGTTTTAAGCGATTGATTAATTTCCTGAATATGCGCCTCAATCTCATCTGGCGTTTGACGGAAATTCTTCGAAACATGGGCGACATCGACATGGTGATTCCATAGTAAGTACGTCAATAATTCCTTTGTGCCACGTTCCATTTTCCGATCCCCTCCTCACTTCTATATTAAATGATAACCCTTACATTTTTTCGACAATTGGTCACAATTTGAAAAAGCAATACATTTTGTGTTGTGATGATC
Organism: Listeria booriae; assembly: GCF_000766865.1. Taxonomy (GTDB): domain Bacteria; phylum Bacillota; class Bacilli; order Lactobacillales; family Listeriaceae; genus Listeria_A; species Listeria_A booriae. Next base: position 14,016 of record NZ_JNFA01000002.1, on the reverse strand, counting down.
CGTTGGTCGATGCGATATTCTATCATATTTAAACACAAAAAAATAGGAGCCCTAAAAAGGACCCCCATCGTTATTTATTTGTGATAATCATGTTTTTCTAACGTATCTACTAACTGTACAGCTTCGCCGAATAAGTCGAGCTCAAGCGCCTCACCAGAAAGTAAAGCAATACTTACCGTTTTCGCAGTCACCGTCACTTCGATTAGGCGATCACGATAATTGATTTTAAACGCGTATTTATCCCACGTTTTTGGTAGGAACGGTGCAAAAGCGAGGCGACCATTGAATGTCCGCATTCCCGCAAAACCTTGCACAATCGCAATCCAGCTCCCAGCCATCGACGTAATATGCAAACCATCTTCGGTATCATTGTTGTAATTGTCCAAATCAAGACGCGCCGTCCGATTATACAATTCCACCGCTTTATCTTCACGACCAATCTCAGCCGCCAATACCGTATGCACAGCTGGAGAAAGACTTGATTCATGCACCGTCAGTGGCTCATAAAACTCGAAATTCCGCTGCTTCGTCTCGAAATCAAACTCATCGCCAAACGTGTAAATCCCTTGCAACACATCGGCTTGTTTAATGAAACACGACCGCAAAATTTTATCCCAAGACCAGTTCTGATTAATCGGTTTATCCGCATCCGTCAACGTGTCTGTAGAACGTAATTCCTTGTCTAAGAATGTGTCATGCTGCACAAATATTTGCCATTTCTCATCATAAGGGAAGTACATGTTGTCGATAATGTCTTGCCAATGATCGATTTCTGCGTCAGTAATTTGCAACTCCTCGCGTTTTGCTGGAGTAATTTGTTGTAACGACTCGATTGTGTAGCGAAGCGTCCATGTTGCAATATAGTTCGTATACCAGTTATTGCTAACATTATTATCGTACTCATTCGGTCCCGTCACACCATGAATCATGTATTTATCTAAACGCTCCGACATATGCACCCGATCCGCCCAAAAACGGCTAATCTCAGTCAATACATCAATACCATCGTTCACTAAATACGTCGTGTCTCCTGTATAGTTCGTATAATTATAAATCGCATGTGCAATCGCGCCATTACGGTGAATTTCTTCAAACGTAATTTCCCATTCATTATGACACTCAATCCCTGTAAATGTCACCATTGGGTAAAGCGCGCCTTTCATCCCAATTTTGCCAGCGTTGACTTTCGCGCCATCCAGTTGGTCATGACGATATTGCAATAAATTCCGCGATACTTCTTTATCCGCCAGTGACAAATAAAGTGGTAGCGCAAATGCCTCTGTGTCCCAATACGTTGCGCCGCCGTACTTCTCGCCTGTAAAACCTTTTGGTCCGATATTCAGACGTGCATCTTCGCCGTAATATGTTGCGAATAGTTGGAAAATGTTAAAGCGAATACCTTGTTGCGCAGAATCATCGCCACTAATTAACACATCGGCCTTCTGCCAACGCGTTTGCCAAGCTTCGGCGTGCTCTTTACGCAATGCTTCATAATTCAGTTCAGCCACATTCGCTAAAAATTGTTCGGACGCCCCAGCCAGTTCATGCTCCGCATAATCACGCGATGTTGCAACAGCCACACGTTTTTCCAATTTCGCCGTCTCGCCTTTTGCCACTTGAAAACGGTACTTGTTTTCCACATATAATTTCTTCGCTTCCGCAGTTGATTCCTTCGCATTCTCCGTACGGTTTTCCATCGAAGCCGCAATCGTGAAACGCGGAATATCAAAGTTATTCTCAATCGTCTTCGTCACGATAGTCGCCTTGTTCTCCGTCGCGTCCTGCGCTACTTCCAGCCAGAACATCTCGTCATAATTCGCATCCTCATTCGTCACATTCCCGTCCACATAAGGCGTCAAAACAATCTCCGCCTCCGCATCAAGCGCCGTCACATGATAGCGAATCAAACACAGTTCCTGCTTCACAATACTCAAGAAACGCTCCGTCTCCACCAAAAACGATTTGCCGTTCTTCTTCACTTGGAAACGCCGACGCAAAATCCCCGTCTCCATATCCAGCTCCAAAGCAAAGTCTGCCGTCTCATCCACAAACAAATCCAGCGTCTCACCGTCAATAGTCACATCAATCCCGATAAAGTTCAGCGCATTAATCACTTTCCCGAAATAATCAGGATAGCCGTTTTTCCACCAGCCGACGCGCGTCTTATCAGGGTACCAAACACCAGCAATGTACGTGCCTTGATGCGTGTCTCCCGAATAGCGTTCCTCAAAGTTACCGCGCATTCCCATATAGCCATTTCCAAGTGAAGTTAAGCTCTCCTGCAAACGCTTTGCATCCTTTTCCACTTGTTTCGACTTTAATTTCCATTCATCGATTTCAAATAAGCGTTGAATCATCCTGTTCGTCCCCCCAAATCCAAAATATCATCCGTCTGTCTAAAGCGTGTTTTAATGAAAGTAAATGCAATCAGAAGCACCATCCCAAGCGACTGAATCGCCATCATGACTGTTATATCAAAATAAATCGTACCAATCACCGCTGCAAGAATCGTCGGTAACCCGAGCGCAAGCAACGTAAGCGATAGCGCCTCCTTGTATGAAGCAATCTCCGACATCTGGTTTCGTTTCGTGAACCAAATAAATAACGCGGCAAACAACGCCAACATCAGACTACTAGCAAAAAGTACCGAGCCAAGCATCGCAACCATTGTCAAAAAGACAAATGCCTTGTTTTGCACATACCACTGACCGCTAATAAAAGCTTGCATATCAGCCATGCTGGATACATCCGTAAGCGTCGCGTCGTCCGTATACTTCACAGTGAAAGCATACCCCGAACTATCACGAAGCTCCATGCTACTTTTCCCTAATACTACCATGTTTTTCACATCCGGCAAAGTCGTACCATCCAAATTCACCATCGCCACACCCGTTTTCGTTGCTACGTCCATGTTGCCTTGACCAGACAGCGTTCCGTTTTTCAACGCATAATTCGCCGTCAACTCATCCACGAACCCGTCACTCACCTGGTTCATCATATTTGGCATCAACGACTCCAAGTCAAACGAATCCTGTTTCGCAAAATTTAACGACACCGGAATCATCAAACAAGCCGTCAAAAACACAAATATAATTACCAGCTTGCCCCAGCCAAACAATTTTCGGCTAGCAAACATTCGCTTTGGCGAACACATCCCCCAGAAAAAATCCATCGGAAATCCACGCTTCATCATTATCACATCACAATCTTCAAATCTAAACTTCTAAAAAATTAACCCTTCGTGCCCCCTGCAGTCAAACCAGATACGAAATTCTTTTGTAGGAAGAAGAACAGTAAACAAATCGGTAATGCTGCCAAAATTGCCCCTGCTGCAAACAACGCCACTTTTTGTTGTTGAGGATTCGCGATAAAGCTTTGCAAACCAACAGCAATCGTCAAGTTCTCCGGTGTACGCAAAAGGAATTTAGCAAGCAAGAAATCACCGAATGGTCCCATAAACGCCCAGAGCGCCTGAACCGCAATCATCGGCCGAACGAGCGGTAAAATAATTTGTCCGAAAATCCGGAAATGTCCCGCACCATCAAGCTTCGCCGACTCATCCAAATCACGCGGTACCGTATCAAAGTACCCTTTCATCAGCCAAATATTCATCGGAATTCCGCCACCGATATAAATCAACGTCAAGAACCAGAACTGATCTAGCGCACCAAGCAACATCGCCAACACGTAAAACGCAGTTAGCGCAGCCATCGTTGGTACCATCTGAATAATCAAGAAGAAAATCAAACTGTTCTTGCGTCCTTTGAACCGATAACGACTATACGTGTAACCCGCAATCGTTACGATCGCTACTTGGAAAACCATCGTCGTTACAGCAATAATCAACGTGTTCCGGTACCAATCCAAATATAGCGTATCATTAAACAATCTCGAGAAGTTATTCAGCGTCCAATTATCGCTCCACTCCAACGTAAATGCCGCAATGTTCCCCGGCTTGAATGCCGACGATGCCGTAATTAAAATCGGATATAAAATGACGACGGACAACGCAAGCAAGAACAAATACGTAAAGAATTTTGTCAAGAAACCACTTGTTCGCTGATCTTTAAAAAACGCCTTCATCCTACATCATCCCTTCATTGCCAAAAGCATTTGTTTTCTTAAACGCAATCATGGATACCGAGATAACAACAATTGAGATAAGGAGCGTCACGGCGGCTGCAACAGCATATTGCGGCGATGTCCCTGTCGTTAACTTATAAATCCACGAAATCAAAATATCCGTTGAACCCGCGCCTGCACCAACGCTTCCCGGTCCACCTTCATTGAATAAGTAAATAATAGAGAAGTTATTAAAGTTAAATGTATATTGCGTAATAAATACTGGTGCGGTTACAAATAAAATCATTGGCATCGTAATTTTGCGGAAACGAGCGATTGCACTTGCTCCGTCAATACGCGCTGCCTCGTATAGTTCACCTGGAATCGCTTGAAGCACCCCAGTAACCATTACGTAAATATATGGGAATCCCAACCAACCTTGAATCGAAATCAACGCTACTTTTGTCCAGAACGGGTCTGTTTTCCAAGCAAGCGACGGAATATCAACAAACGGTAAATGGTTTAATAATGGGATAACTTGCATATTAATCGCACCAATACTGTCATTAAACATATTGGAGAAACTCATAATCGTAATGAAAGCCGGTACAGCCCAAGGAAGTAAGAAAATAACTCCGAAAAGACGTTTTCCTTTAATAAAGCTTTGATTCGCCACAACAGCTGTAAATACTCCGACCACAATTTGTAATGTCGTTGCGCAAAGCGTCCAAACAAGCGTCCATGAGAATACACTCAAGAAAGTATCTCGATACGAGCTAAGGAAGAAAATACTAAAGAAATTCTTAAAACCTACCCAGTCAATCAGATTCGCCGGTGGAATGTGATAGAAATCATAGTTTGTAAAAGCCATGAAAAGCGTAACTAACACTGGGAAAATAATCACAAATGTCATTACAAGATATGCTGGCAGTGTGAAAAGATATGGAAAACCTTTCTCTACCATATTTTTTAAAATATCGATCGTTTTTGTATTAACCGTCTCTCCCAAGTTCCACGTTATCGCCACACGTCTAGCATCAAATATATTAATGATATAAAAGCCGATAAAGAGAACCGTAACGATAAGTTGCAATGTTCCTTCAATCATTAGAAACAGGGAATGATCCACACCCGGCACAGAACCAAGCGTAATCAAGCCAACAAATGCATTAATACCAACTGCGATAAATTCAATAACAAAAGCAACGAATACAGCGAGAAAAACAATCCCTTTAAAAACCTGCCCGTTATAAAATTGTCCCAGTCCTGGAATGATCGATAACAGCGTCGCTTTCCGAACATTTTTAATTGGTTGTTCCTTATTCATCGCGTTACCCCTACCTTTTATAGCTTAGATATTATACATGACTCAGATAAATCGGCGGCAAGCGTTCGCATTCCACAAGTTGTGCGGAATACAAACACTTTCGCCCGATTTGTTCGAAGCTCTGTATCAATCCAATTGCTTTATTTATTTTTGATATTTTTGGTCAATGTTGTCTGAGATTACTTTTACTGCGTCGTTGGCAGATTGTTTTGGTGTTTTGTTGCCAGATGCTGCGTCAAACATTAAGTTCTCAGCGCCTGTCCATACTTCAGCCATTTCTGGAATGTTTGGCATTGGTGTTGCGTTTGCATATTGTGCAATTACTGCAGATGTTAGTTCGTCTTTCTTAGCTGCTGCTACGTCACGTGATTCGTGGTTTGCAGGTACTTCATTTGTCATGTCGTACAATGTGTTTTGGTTGTCAGTATCTGTTACGTAATCCAACCATTTTTGTGCTACATCTTTGTTCTTAGAGTAGTTTGAGATAACCCAGCCTTTACCACCAGCGAATGGAGAGTAAGGTTTGCCGTTATCCAATGTTGGGATTTCTGCCACACCATAGTTTAATTTCGCTTCTTTATAACTTGCTGCTGACCAAGGACCACCGATGATTGCGCCTGCTTTACCTTTTACAAATTGATCTTGGATAAAGTCGTCTGCACTCTTATTGTCTTGCATTCCTTTTGGCCAGTAAGTTTGGAACCATTTCGTTGCGTATGTGATACCTTCTACAGATCCTGCATTGTTTAGACCGATATCTTTAGGATTTGTGCCGTTATCGCCAAATACATAACCGCCGTAACCTGCTAGTAAACCATAAGAGAAGTAGAAATCTGTCCATTTAGCTAAGAAAGCCGTAGATTTTCCTTTTTCTGTTGCAAAATTGAAGCGAGGATCTTTTGTTAAAGCTTCTAATTCTTTAAATGTTGTTGGTGCTTTGTCTAGTAAATCTTTATTGTAATACAGTACAAGCGTTTCGATAATTGCTGGTGCACCGTATACTTTGTCGTCAATTGTTACTTGTTTCACGTCGTTGTCATCTAGTTGATCTTTATTTCCTAGTTTCACTTCGGCTAAATGTCCTTGTTGTCCCAGACTTCCGATTCTGTCGTATGCTGACATCATCACGTCTGGCGCTGTTCCTGCTGGACCGTCTAATGGTAAAGCTTCTAATGTTTCGAACATATCTTTCTTCACAACTTTTACAGTTACATCGTTATCTTTTTCGAATTTAGATTTAATTTTGTCTACATATTTTGCATAGCCTTCATCGACTGAAACCGTCAATGTTTTCTTACCATCACTGCTTGAACTGTCTTTAGAAGAACTTCCGCCACCACATGCTGCTAACATTAAAACCATTACTGCTACCATTGCTAATAAGCCGAACTTTTTGAATGAACTCATTACCATTTTTCCTCCTCTTTTTTGAAAAGCGCCTGTGTCGACAAGTGATGCCGCACATTCGATTTTCACACCCTATTTTGAATTGAATTGTGAAACAGGTTAACCTCTAGCGCTATTATAGACTTAGAACGAAAACGTTTTCAAGGTATATTTCTGTGTTACCGATAACAAGATTTTTAACGAACGCTGTACTTATTTGTTTGTGAAATAAGTACAGCTCATTGCTTAATCCTCCAATACTACGAACGATTTTGCAGGTACATTAACTTTCTCAAGTGCTTTTTCGGACCAGGCATCTTGTAATGCCGACATGTCTGTGAAATCTGCTTTCGTTAGGGTTATGGCTTCTTCGGCTTGGTTAAATACGAACGTTAGGCGAGTACCGTTATGTGTTCTGGAGAAAATAACACGACGGTTCTCATCATCGACTGTATGCCAAACTAGGTCGCCGTATGTGAGCGTTTGTTGATGTTTTTTGCGGAAAGCGATGAGGTGTTTCATGAAGCTGAACATCTCTTTGTCTTGTTTTGCTTCGTCCCATTCCATACATTTGCGGCAAAGTGGGTCATCGGCGCCATCCATGCCGATTTCTGTACCGTAATAAATACACGGAGAACCAGTGTGGGCAAACATGAACGCAAGTGCCAGCTTAGCTTTGTCTTTATCGCCATCACAACGTGTGAGTAGTCGCGCTGTGTCATGTGAATCAAGCATATTGAACATGACGTGGTTGACTTGTTCTTGATAGCGCATCAACTGGTCGCTAATTCCTGATACCATTTTAGACGGTGTAATGCGCTCTTCTACGTAGTTTTCAATGATTGTTTGTGTGAATGGGTAGTTCATTACGGAATCGAACTCGTCGCCAAGCAACCAAAGCCAAGAGTCATGCCAAATTTCGCCGAGAATGTATAAATCGTCCTTTTCAGCACGAACGGCTTTGCGGAACGATTTCCAGAAAGCGTGATCGACTTCATTAGCTACATCCAAACGCCAGCCGTCAATGTCAAACTCGCGAACCCAATACGTTGCAATATCAAGCAAATACTTTTGTACAGCAGGATTAGCCGTATTTAATTTTGGCATATGCATAGTGTATGCAAATGTATCGAATGAAAGTGTGTTTTTCCCTTCTATATTTCCGTTTTCACCCGGAGTTACTGGGAATGAATGCACATGGAACCAGTCTACATACTCTGATTTAGCGCCATTCTTCAGCACATCTTGCCATTCTGGAGATTTATCGCCAATGTGATTGAAAACAGCATCCAGCATCACTTTTATGCCACGTTTATGCGCTTCTTGGATAAATTGGCGGAACGTTTCTTTGTCCCCAAAATGCGGATCAATTTCAAAATAGTTCAGCGTATCATACTTATGATTCGTCGACGCTTCAAATACTGGCGTCAAGTAAATACCATTGATTCCAAGCTCCACCAAGTAATCTAAATGCTCGATAATCCCCGCAATATCCCCACCGAAAAAGTCATCGCGCCCTGGATCTTTGCTACCCCATGGCAAGACATTTTCTGGTGAAATATCAGGGTTTCCATTGCCAAATCGCTCTGGGAAAATCTGATACCAAATCGTTTCTTTCACCCATTCAGGCGCCTTAAAAACTTCCGATTCATGCAAAAATGGAAATTTAAAATAATAATCCATCACCGCACGATTGTCTTCTGTATTTTCGTAAAAACCTCGTCCACCGTAGAAAACTTCTTCTCCTGTTGTGTCTGTTAATACAAAGCCATATTGCAAGCGACGTTGCGCTGGTTTGACTGCGACCATCCAGTAGTCATGTTCTTCTGTCGTTGCCACTTTTTGAAGCGGAATGTTCTCGGATTGCCAGCCAGCTTTTGTGTGCAAATAAGGATCTGCACCAATCATGACAACCTCTTTTATATCGTCTTTCTTGCTGCGAACCTTGATATGTAGCGTTTCCTTGTCGTAACCATACGCATAAGCGCTGAATGGCTGATGATAAATTGCTGCTCTTTCCATCTTTAAAAAACCACCTTTCGATTATCTCTCTTTACGTTAGCATGCATTGAAAACACTTACAATAGAATAAAGCTCGTTAACGGTAACAGAATATTTACTTCGTGGCAGCATAACAAAAACAAGCCTAGTTGCAGCTTGTTTTTGTGTTTTATTCTCGACCAACTACTGTTGATCCACGGATGATAAGTTCGGGTGGGAATAAAATGGAACCTTGTTGTGCTCCACCTTCATTGATTTTCTTTAGTAATAACTGGGCACACGTTTCGCCCATTTCGATGACTGGTGAACGGACTGTTGTGATTTTTGGAGAGGAAATACGATCGAGGAATACACCGTCAAAGCCAGTCACCGCGATATTTTCTCCAAAATTCATATGCAGAGCCGTTGCTGCGCGGACAACGCCAATCGCCATTCGGTCAGAGGCACACACGATTGCGGTTGGTTTCTTTGCGTTTTGCAGTATCTCGAATGCTTTTTTCTCGGCTATGCGGGAACTGTTTTTCATGAAATAGCTTTCTTCTATTAAATCATGCGCCTTCATAACGCTCGAATAACCCGTTAAACGTGAACGCATGAACTCTTCTTCTAACAAATTTATACCAAAAAAAATAATCTGTCGGAAGCCAATATCGTATAAATGCTTCGTTGCGAGCTCAGCGCCTAGCCTGTTATCCACATCAATCGCATCGATGTTACGCCTGTTCTCCCCATAAGCAATCACTGGTTTCTCCAGCCCTGCAAGCACTTTATCAATTTCTTGGTCACGCATGCCGGTTACAATTAATCCATCATAAGGTCCAATATTCTTGGATTTCTGCGTTACTAACTGCAATGAATAGGAATGCTTATCTAATTCTCTGCTAATTCCTGTCAATAAATTCATGTAGTACGGCTCCACCGTATCGATTTCTTCTAAAATCAAGAATTTCACGACTTGTGTCCGATTTTGAACCAGTGCTCTTGCCGCATAATTAGGTACGTATTCTAGCTCTTCCATGGCATGATATACTAATTGCTTTAACTCGTCAGAAACTTGATCTGGATGATTTATAACACGTGAAACAGTCATTTTAGACACATTTGCTTTTTTTGCAACATCCGCTAATGTAGCCATCCATATCCTCCCTTGCTCCTTCTTTCTCTCTTTCATTGTAGCATTTTTTTTAGAAAAAGGTAGCCTTATTTATTTTTTTCATAATCCTAAAAATAGGATTTGGCGCACAAAAAAACATCTTTCCACTAAAGGAAAAATGTTTGTAAGCTATGTAATTTAGCGTTTTGAAGCCACTGCAACTTTTTTTACAGCATGGTGTTCTTTCCGCGTTTGGAACCATTTGACAAGCAATCTGATACCTACAGCAATCCAACCGCATACTGTACCTGCAAGGATAGCGATTAGACCCACGATGACAAATTGGACTACAGGAAAAATAGGTGCACTAATACCAGCAATACCTAGAATAAATACAACTATCATCGGAATAACGAAATACCGTACCTCATGCTCCCCCACACCAAACGCTCCTTTACTGAAAAAATTACTTTTGTCAAATCTATAGTTTCAGTATACTCCCAAACGTACCTTTTTTCAATATAGATAGCGCTTTCAATTATAAATTAATTTATAGTCTTATTTTCTACAAGATGTTGCTATGACTTACTTTGTATTTAAGCTTCTGCCTACTTTACATAAAAGTAACATTTGTTCGCAAAATGTAACACACATTTTTAGCCATTTTGGATGCTCTGAATTTGAAAAAACTCTTCTAGTAAGGAGGCTACAAACTTAGATGTTTTGTTTTTTTCGTCATTTAATGGATTAATTCCTGTGAATGTCATCGCCTGAATTTGATTGCTTAGTGCTAGATTTTTCATGAAATAACGAATTTCGCGCCAATAAATACCACCTTGAGATAGGAAATCGGTCCCTGGTGTGAATTCTGGATCAATCGCATCGACATCTAGGACTAAATGTACATGGCCTTTCTTTTTCGCCATCCATTGAATAATTTCATCCGTCACCATGCTAAAACCCATTTTATCAATCGTAGTCATTTCGTAATGCATGATTTTTTCGTCTTGAATTAGATCTAATTCTTTCTGATCAATGCGCCTGGTTCCTACAATACAAATGTTTTCACCCTTAATAAACCGCTGATTCATTACGGTTTCTAAGGCTTTAGGCCCCTTGCCAATAACTGTTGCCATCACATTGTGACACAAATCTCCGCCTTGAAGTACTTGTCCCATATCTGCATGAGCATTGACCCAAATCACCATCTGTTCCGTATCATCCGTCTGCATTCCGGCAATTGTGCTTAGCGAAATAAATTGGTCGCCTCCAAACACAATCGGCATCGCATTCTCTAAACGAATATCGGCAATAATATCTCGCAGTTCTTTCGCTTTATATGTAATCGCTTTCATATCCTTCGATTTTAAAATGGCTTCCTGCTCCATTTCCGTAAAAAAGGCCATATTATGATAATCAATTACGTCATTCTCCATCTTTTCTAGTGCGCCTATAATTCCTGTATAACGAATCGCATATGGCGCTAATGCTACACCTTGACGCTTCTCATGAAACGTCCATGGTACACCAAGAATCCCGAGTTTCTCCATCCACATTCACCTTTTTCTAAATTATATCTTACATTCTACCACAAATCCGCGCCTATGTTAAAAAATAAACTTTATTAAATTTAACTAAAATTGTTTTTTTCAGGTAGGTTGTGGTATTAAAAAGAGTTTTTCACCTAGAGTAAAACGCTAATTTGGGTAACTTCTATCCATACAAAAAAATATTTTGTCCGTTTTACGCTTGCTTTATTTTTTGGTAGGATGAGCTTAGTCCTCCTGTACAATCATTTTGTATAGTTGTGAATTGCTGAGAATACGCAAAGAGATGTCACAGTCATCCCTTTTTTACCTGAGAATCTCTCCCCCAGATTTTTTAGGCTTCCATTGTGGCATCTCCGCGCTATTCTTATTCTTTTAAATGATATGGATAGGTCGATACGACCACATCTTTTTTAAATAACAGTTTTGTTCTAATTAGTAAGCTTGTTTGGTTATGCAAGACATTTTGCCAGCCTTTTTTCGGTATAAACTGTGGTATTAGAACGGTTAATGAATAATTATCTTGATTGGCTTTTTGTTGTGCTGTATCAATAAACTTCATTAGAGGCTCGGTGATTGAACGATATGTGGAATACAAGTCAGCGATTCTTACTTCTGGATGTATTCTATTCCAACGCTCGACAAATTCTTTTCCTTCTTGACGATCTAATGAAACATGGACTGCAATAACGGTGTCGCCGATTGATTTAGCATAACGTAGCGCACCTTCTACCACTTTTGTTGTATCAGACACACAGATAACGACGGCATTTCCTTCGAAAGCTGGTAAATCCATCTGTTCATCGATACGGAGTTGTGGTGCTAATTTGGCATAATGCGTTCTTGTTCTATGGAACACATAAAGCATTGCTGGCATCAAGATGAATACTGGCCATACTTCACTCATTCTCGTAATAAAGAGTACGATAAGAACTGTGAAAGATATAAATGCACCTAATAAGTTAGCAGATAGCTTGCTCTTGTAGCCCTGCGGTTTTTCTTTTAGCCACTTAATAATCATACCTGTTTGCGATAGTGTAAATGGAATGAATACCCCTACAGAATAGAGTGGGATTAGCGATTCTGTTTTACCTTGGAATAAAATAATTAATAATATTGACCCTAATGCTAATGTGATAATCCCGTTTGAATAACCCAGTCTGTCTCCCCTATCTAAGTACATGCGCGGCATGAATTTATCTTTGGATAAGTTGAAAGCAAGAAGTGGGAAAGCAGAGAATCCTGTATTAGCAGCTAAGACTAGAATAAGTGCAGTTGTTGCTTGAATGAAGTAATAGAAGAAATTTCGTCCGAATATATTTTCAGCAATTTGTGAGAGTACAGTTGATTTAAGTTCTGGTACAACGCCATAGAAGTAAGCAAGTAACGTAATTCCTACAAAGAAGAATCCTAGAATGGATGCCATAAGAATTAGTGTTCTAGAGGCGTTTTTGGCTTTTGGATCTTTAAATAGAGGAACTGCATTGGATATCGCTTCAATCCCTGTTAAGGAGGCAGAACCTGAGGCAAACGCCCGAAGTAATAAGATCAATGTCACACCAGATACGTGTGTCCCAACAGAAGCTGTCTCATGTGTGACATCTTGGCCTAACGCTAGTTTGATTAAGCCTGTGACAATCATTACTATCATAGAGAATACGAATAAATAAACTGGAATTGCTAGTATGGTTGCTGATTCCGTTACACCACGAAGATTGATAACAGTAACAACGATGACAAGTATGATAGCTAATGGTACTGTGAATTGATATAAAGATGGTATTGCTGCAACAATTGCGTCGGTACCAGATGATACACTTACCGCAACGGTCAACATGTAATCGACTAGTAACGATCCTCCTGCTAGTAATCCTGCATTCTTACCTATGTTCTCTCTAGAGACAACATAAGCGCCACCGCCTTGTGGATATGCGTAAATAATTTGGCGGTAAGACAAGCTGAGTGCAAATAATAGTACTAGTACGCATATAGCGATTGGTAAGGAGTACCACATTGCAGCGGCTCCAACCGTGATTAGTACTAGTAAAATTTGTTCTGTACCATAGGCAACAGAGGATAGTGCATCTGATGATAGCACCGCCAAAGCTTTTAATTTCCCTAGTTTTTGCTCCCCAGCCTCTGATGATTTAAGAGGCCTACCGATTAACATTCTTTTCAATGGAGATGCCATTTTTGGTCCCTACCTTTTTTCACTAATTTTTACGTGCTTATCTGTATAAAAATAGCATACGTCACATTATAACACAGCATTTTGAAAATGGAATAGCCTTTTTCAGCGGAATAAAAAATACGTGTTAAATTGATTATATCAACTCATTTTTTTGTATAAATATTGATTTTTGTATAATTAATGTAAAGTAATATAATCCTCTATTCCCTTGTTGCTCTAAGGTTTAAACTCATTTTGTATTTATCTGAATAAAAAGAATTTAATTTAAGTATTTACAAACCACCCATTCTCTTTATATAATAGTTTTCGGCTGGTAAATTTGCTAGCCAAACATGGCCCGTTGGTCAAGCGGTTAAGACACCGCCCTTTCACGGCGGTAACACGGGTTCGAATCCCGTACGGGTCACTT
>NZ_JNFA01000001.1 GCF_000766865.1 Listeria booriae | reverse complement strand
TGGGTCGATGGCGTGCGCAAAAATAATTACACGGTGCTAGAAGGTAGCGGTACCTTCACCATCAACATGGCTGGACGAGTGCCAAGTGTCACCAGCCAAATCACAGCTAAAATCTACGACCGCGCCACGGACACCTTACAAAAAGAACAAGAAGTACCGATGCTGCCAAGTAGACCATCTTAATGACAAAAAGATTTACGCCTTATGTATGGAAAAGGGAATAGTTCAGATGAGCATGACAGTCCATTTTGTCCCATGAGACCCCAATAAGCTATCGACCTATAATTTATTCTTCTACCTTTAGTTAGGATAGAAAAACAGTTTTAGATCGATAGCTTGTTTCATTATAAAAGTCATACTTATCCTTCAATTTTGATCTCGTCTTCAAATCAAAACGTCAACTTAACCAACCGATCAAACGCTTCTTCCAACACATCCAAACTCTGCGTCGCGGCTAACCGGACGTAATTATCGCCTGTATCTCCAAACGCAAGGCCAGGAATTAGCAGGACTTGTGTTTCTTTCAGGACGTATTCGCAGAATGGGACGGAGGTCATGCTGGAGCCGCTGATGTTGATGAAGGCGTAGATGGTTCCTTTGGCGGGACGCATGGACAAGTACGGGATTTCAGAGACGCGTTTGTCGACGTATTCGAGCCGTTCTTGGAATGTTTTTGTGACGGTAGGTATGAATCCTTCGGCGCCGTTTAGAGCGTGTATCGCGGCTCTCTGGGACGGTGTCGGGGCGGAGAAGGTGATGCCTTCGTTGATGGATTTGACGGTTTCGATGATGTAGTTCTCAGCGATCATGTAGCCGATGCGCCAGCCTGTCATCGCGAAGTTTTTCGAGAGGCTACCGAGTGTGATGGTGTGCTTTGGCGCGAATGTGGCCATTGGAGTGAATTTTTCTTGGAAGCTGAAGCCATCGTATACTTCGTCGGATAGGATATAAAAATTGTGTTTTTCGGCAAGTTCGGCGATTTTCTGGAAGACTTCTTTGGAGAAAACGGCGCCTGTTGGGTTGTTTGGTGAATTTAGAATCAAGGCTTTGGTTTTGTCGGTGATGGCTGCTGCTAAAATATCTAGATTGATCGCAAAATCGTCTTTTTCATAGGTTGGGATAAAAACGGGCACACCGCCAGCCGCTAAAACTTGATCTTTGTATGGCGTGAAGTACGGTTCGTGAATGATTACTTCGTCGCCTGCGTCAATGATGGCTTGTAATGCCAGATACATACCGTGGCACGCACCGACTGTGGCGCGGATTTCGTTCGTTTCAAATGCTAAATCGTATGTTCGTTTGTAATAATTCGCGATGGCTTCTAAAAGCTCGATGTCACCGGATGCTTCAGTGTATTTTGTTTGTCCGCCACGTACGTCAACGAATGAGGCTTCGATGATGGCTTGATCGGTAATTAAATCAGGGTCGCCAATCGAGAAGTCGATGAGATTTGGTGTCGTTTTCGCGATGGTCGTGATTTGAGACAGAATATTGACGGGAGCTTGTTGGTATTTTTTTGCTAAATTAGATGCGTTCATTTTTTTAAAACCTCCATATGTAGATAAAAGTGGAATGCGCGTATGTTTGCATTCCACTTTTTGTTTATTATAACACTTTTCCGAGGAAACTTTGTGTTCGTTCGTTTTGCGGGTGTGTAAAAATTTGTTCTGGCGTGCCTTCTTCTTGAATGTAGCCACCGTCCATGAAAATGACGCGATCGGCTACTTCTTTGGCAAAGCCCATTTCGTGTGTTACAACAACCATTGTCATACCTTCTTTAGCCAGGCTCTTCATTACTTGAAGCACTTCGCCAACCATTTCTGGATCAAGCGCAGATGTTGGTTCGTCAAAAAGCATAACATCGGGATTCATCGCTAGAGCACGAGCAATTGCCACACGTTGTTTCTGCCCACCAGATAGGGAAGATGGGTAGCTACCTGCTTTGTCAGCAAGGCCTACTTTGTCTAGCAATTCCAAGGCGTGTTTTTTCGCGGATTCTGCGGTTTCGCCTTTGACTTTTAGCGGTGCCAATGTTAGGTTTTCAAGCACGGTTTTATGTGGAAACAAGTTGAAGCTTTGGAAAACCATGCCCATGCGTTGGCGCAATTCGTTGATGTTGACGTTTTTGTCTGTGAGGTTGGTACCTTCGAATTCGATGACGCCGCCAGTTGGCTGTTCGAGTAGGTTAAGACAGCGTAAGAATGTGCTTTTTCCTGATCCTGAGGGGCCAATGACTACGACCACCTCGCCTTGTGCGACCTCAATATCGATGCCTTTTAATACTTCTAATTTATCGAAATGTTTTTGTAGTTGGTTTACTTTAATCACTTGTTCTCATTCTCCTTTCAGCTACACCTAGGAGTCTTGATAGACCGAATGTTAGGATGAAGTAGATGACTGCGGCAACGGCATATGGAAGGAAGGCATTTAGACTCGCTCCAGCAACGACGCCAGACATAAACATCAATTCACCGATACCGATAATTGATACCATGGATGACTCTTTAATAACCGTAATAAATTCATTACCAAGCGCTGGCAAAATATTCTTGATAGCTTGTGGCAGAATGATGTAACGCATACTTGCAGCTTTTGTCATACCAAGGCTACGTGCAGCTTCTTCTTGCCCCCTATCAACAGCCATGATTCCAGCACGGATAATTTCTGCCACATAAGCAGCGCTGTTTAGTGACAGAGCAATGCACCCAGCAACAATTGCTGGTAGGTTCAACCCTGCGAAGATAGCAGTGGTACCGAAGTAAACTAAGAAAATTTGAACGAGGAGGGGTGTTCCACGCAGAAATTCGATATAGCAGTTAGCGGGCCAACGTAACCATCTTGTTGGAGATAATTTCATAAGAGCAATTAGAGCACCAATAATGGCCCCGAAAAATACTCCAATGGCTGCGATACCAATTGTATATAGCGCCCCTTTTAAATAATAAGAGCCATATTGAGTAAAGAAATTACCCTCTTTGAACATTGCTTTACTTGCTTCTTCTTGGTATTGCTTTAAAAGCCCTTTATCTTTAATTTCTTTTAAAGATGTGTTAATACTTTTTTGTAGAGAAGTTGTTCCCTTATTCATAGCAATTGCAGTTTGTTTCGTACCGTTTACAAAATTCACATCAGAAATCATTAAATCATTATATTGTGTGATGTAGGCGTCAGCAACTGGACCTTCTAGAACAACCGCATCCAGTTTTTTTTGTTGTAACTCTAACATTAAGGTGGTTACTTTGGATAATGATTTTACAGTAGCACCTGTTAGCTCATCTTGTGCTAGAGCTTCTTGTGTTGATTGTTTCTGTGCGCCCACTTTTGCGCCATGAAAATCAGTTGTAGATTGAAATTTATCTTTATCTTCTTTTCTGATAACCACTTTTTGCTGAACAGTCATGTATGGATCAGAAAAATCTACTTCTTTTAAACGCTCAGGTGTTGGAGACATTCCTGAGATAATTACATCAATTTTATTAGTTTTCAAAGCTGGTAGTAGACTGTCGAAGTCCATTTCGCTGATACTTAAATCAACGCCCATATCTTTGGCGATTTTCTTCGCAATACTAATATCAAATCCAACATATGTGTCTTTGCCTTTGATTGTTTTGTGGAACTCATACGGCGGATAGTCAGCGGATAGGCCCACCACGAGTTTGCCTCTTTTTTGTATATCTGCTAGCGACGTATCTTTTTCTGCAGCCAAAACGGGAGAAAAACTAGCAAATAGAATCATGAATATAAAAAATATAGCGGTTAACTTAAGATAAAACTGCCCTTTAAACATGTATACACTCCTTTGTAATGTATATCATCTCGGTGTTTTATGCATTTTCATGTATAAATACAAAGATGAACATAGAATTAATACCTTCTTTCGATAGATATAATAATACATTAATTTGAGTAATTATGCAATAGTGTTTTTAATAAAAATCGGGATTGCTGTATGCCTCGCTTTCTGGTGACGGAGTAAGCGATTAGATGTTACAATGTAGCAGAGTAGAAATCTAAACAAAAAGGTGTGGTACGAATGGAGAAAGAATACGAACTTGTAATACAGGAAGTTGAATTTCTAAACGATGCTAAAGGTGTATTCGACGGAACCATTTTATGTATGGAATTTTTTGTTGCTAAAAGTAAAGCGGCTTATGATGCGCAAACGGATGAACCGATGTTGCAAAGAAAGGATCGACGTCGGGTGAATGAGCTTGTGGATAGAGAGTTAAAGGCATTTCAGAAACGATTGGAAGATGAACCAGATGTCCGGCCGTTACGCCAATTAGATGATCTTTTTCAAGTGTTGGAAGAGGGGATTGGCGGGCTGTTTTCACCGGAAGATGAGATTGAGTTTGCTAATTTAGGAATAGAGGGTTTTATTCAGGTACATAATAATCCGGAAATTCTAGGGCGACATTCAGATGTTCTGCTAGACAAGGTAATGAGAAGTATGGAAGACGAGATGTAAAAACGAAAGAGTCTGGGACATAACCCAAATAAATCGGCGGCAAGCGCTCGCATTCAGGGCGTTTGGCGGACTTCCGGTTCTCACATACACCAGTATGCTCCGCTTCCGGCTTCCACCAAACGCCCTGAATACAAACGCTTTCGCTCGATTTGTGTATAGCAAAATTTTTCGTCCTACCCAAAGTAAATAGCCCAGCGTTTTTGCTTTATCTTGAGTTTTGTCCCATCCTCTTTCTACGTTAAAATTCCTCTTTTATTAATCGAATAATAAAGAATGACAGCAAAAAGAAGGCTGATGGCAGTGTTGGTGTTTCATTGTATTCAATCATGACGGCGCTGCCAGATAGTGATTTATCAATGTCGATGTGGGCGATGTCCGCGTGATCTAGCAGGATTTTAATCAGTCCTTTTTCTTCGGTTTGAATGATGTCGATGCGATGTTGTTCGTGGACGCCTTTGATGTGCAGGCTATGTTTGCTATTTGGTACTTCTTTAAAGGAAATATCGTAATTGGGGTCGGAGTTATGATACACAACAGATGAACCGTCTTCGCCGAGCCAGCCGATTTCGATGGTTAGTGTTGCTAGTTCTTGGTGGGTCACTTCATTGGAGTAGCTGTACAGAGGCTGATTGTTTTGAAATGAGATACGTGACGAAATTTTTTCAATGCGCCCAATAATTTCTTCGTTTTCATTTTTCACTTCGATCGGGTTGCTTTTTCGTAGGACTAGGGGTTTTTGAAAGTGGAAACTAGGCATTATTAATTCATCTCCTGACGTAAATGTTGTATATGGTTCTTTTCCCTTTTATTTCTACTAAAAACATCAAAAAACTCGCTCTTCCGAAAAAATCGAGAGAGCGAGTTATATTTTATGCTAAAAATAATTTCAAGACGAAATAAATGGCTGCGGCAATCGCTGCTGAGATTGGCAATGTGATGACCCAAGTTGTAATCATGCGTTGCGCTGTGTCCCATTTAACGCCTTTCACACGGTGAGCTGTTCCAACACCAAGGATGGAAGAACTGATAACGTGTGTTGTGCTGACAGGTAAATGAATGAATGTCGCACCGAAGATGATAATAACAGAACTTAAATCTGCTGCTACACCACTAACGGGTTTGATTTTCATGATTTTACCGCCGACTGTCTTGATGATTTTCCAACCACCGATAGATGTACCGACTGCCATGGCGATCGCACAGGATACTTGGACCCATAATTGTACGTCATCTGTATGCTGGAAGCCATTTGCAATCAAGGCTAATGTAATAATACCCATTGATTTCTGCGCATCATTCGTACCATGTGTGTAGGATTGAAGCGCGGCTGTTCCAACTTGAATATAACGGAAACGACGGTTTGTAGACGACAAGTTCAAATTCTTTAAAAAGATTTTGAAGATGCTGTAAATCAGGTAACCGACACCAAACGCGATGAATGGTGATGCGATAAGTCCGATTACAATTGTCAGGAAACCTTTGTATTCCAGTGCGCCGAAACCAGCTGCGGCAATGGCACCACCGGCAATAGAACCGATTAAGGCGTGCGAGGAACTACTCGGGATACCGAAGTACCACGTCACTAAGTTCCAGGTAATCGCGGATATAAGTGCTGCTAAAATAACAAGATCACCATGTGGTAGTGAGAACGGATCGACGATGTCTTTCGTAATTGTCTTGGCAACACCCGTGAAGGAAATCGCACCGACAAAGTTCATCACTGCCGCTAAAATAATTGCATGTTTAGGTTTTAATGCTTTTGTGGATACACTCGTTGCGATGGCATTAGCGGTATCATGAAATCCGTTGATAAGATCAAATGCTAATGCAGCAATAACGATGACAACCGTAATAAATAACATACCTTCCATTTAGCCGGCCCCTTACGCGTTTTTCATAACAATTGACTCTAGTGTATTGGCTACACTTTGACAACTGTCTGCGATTTCTTCAAGATTTTCGTAAACTTCTTTCATCCGAATTAAGCGGATAGGATTTTCTTCGTTTTGGAAAAGTTGAATCAAGGACTCGCGGTATACTTCGTCACAGATTGATTCGTAATTCTTTATTTTAATAGCTAATGTGCGTACGTCTTTTAGTTTCTTATCGAAAACTAAGTCTACTGCTTTTTCGATTTCTACTGTGCTTGCTTCAATGGCATCGATGAATTTCTGCATGTAGTCGTCAAAGCGTTTGATATGACAAATTTCGAATGTGAAGGCAACTTGTTCGAAGCCGTCCATTACGTCGTCTAATCGGTTTGTTAGTTCTAACATGTCTTCGCGCTCGATTGGCGTGATGAAGGCATCGTTCAGTTCTAAAATCATTTTGTGGACTAATGAATCACCATGTGTTTCATACTCTTTCATTTTCTCTGAAAAAGTATGTAAATCTTCCCCAGTTTCAATGTTGTAAGAAGCGAAATAGTTAGCGCCCTCACGTAGATTTACTGCCATGTCATGTAATAATGAAGCAAAACGGTCTTTCTTATTTTTAAAAGCCATTTCATAATTCCCCCGATCTTTTTTGTGTGATTTTTCCCAGTATAATAGGGCCCACTTTTTCGTTGTTGTTAGTGAGCGAATCTTTACAGAAAATATACTTAAAAAAATCATTACAAGGATAGAAATTTACCACATATTCATACTAACATAGGATGGCGGCAATAGGTATCTTTTTTTTAGCGCGAAATAGGTAAAAACTAGTTGAAATCGGTTACATTTGCAGTTTGGCGGGTTTTTGAAAATGGCTGTACGAGCGAATTTTTTTTATGGCGTAACGAATGTGGTGAATATAATGCCGAGATTCGGTGGTAAATCTTGTTTGTTGATGCACAAGCGATATTTTTATGTGGCATTTATGTGGATAATAATATGTAATTTCTGTATACTAGTTTTAAGTATTTTTAAAGAAAGAAGTGCGTGGCGGGTATAGATAAACTACAAGAAACAGGAGGTTTTATCGATGGTTCATTCGTTTCAATCGCGTTTTCGTTTAAATAATGGTGTGATGATTCCGTATCTTGGTATGGGTGTTTTTCAGGTAACCGATCAGCAGCATGTCCCTGGCGCGATACAGAAGGCTTTAGAGGTAGGGTACCGCTCGTTTGATACGGGCGCTGTATATAATAATGAAAAACTAGTCGGAGAGGCAATAGGACGCAGTGATGTGGCGCGTGACGAGCTCTTTATTAGTTCAAAAATTTGGAATGGCGATCAGGGCTATGACAAGGTTTTGAAAGCATTTGAGCATACGCTAGCAAATCTTGGTGTCGATTATTTGGATATGTATTTGATTCACTGGCCGCTTGCGGAAATGTATACGGAGACGTGGCGTGCGATGGAACGGCTCTATGAGGAAAAAATGGTGCGCGCGATTGGTGTGGCTAATTTTAAGGAACATCATTTGGCGAATTTGTTTGTGAAGGCGAACGTGAAGCCCGCGATAGATCAGGTGGAGACGCATCCGTTTTTGCCGCAAAATGAACTGCGGACGTATTTGGCGGAGCAGGGAATTGCGCATGGTGCTTGGTCGCCGCTTGCGAAGGGGGCTTTGTTTCAGAATCCGGTAATTGCGGAGATTGCGAAGAAGCATGGGGTGCATGTGGATCAGGTGATTTTGAGGTGGCATATGGAACGTGATACGATTACGATGCTGCGCTCGATTAGTGCGAAACGGATGCTTGAGAACACGCAAATATTTGATTTCGCGCTGGATGCGGATGATATGAAGCGAATTGGACAGTTGGAGAACGGGAAACGTGTTGGGCCAGATCCGGATGATGTGGCGTTTATGATGGCGAGCATGGAGAAGGAACGGGCAATGTTTTCTTAGGGGAGATTAGGAATGGATAATTATGCGGAACGGTTGATTCAGTTTTTGAAGGAGCGGGAGGATTCGGACGAGAAACAGGCGATGGAGCAGTATATGCGAAACCAGTTTGTCTTTCTAGGATTGCGAAGCCCGGTGCGTCGTGTGTTATATCGGGAATTTGTGGCGGAGCATGGGAAGCCGCAGGACGTGATTGCTGTTGCGCGGGAATTGTACGGGCAGCCGGAACGGGAATTTCGGTACATGGCGATTGATATGCTCAGCAAAGTGGTGAAGAAGCAGCCGCGTGAGATGCTGGATTTTTATGAGCAGTTGATTGTGACGGAGCCTTGGTGGGACACGGTCGATTTGCTGGCGAGCACGCTTGTTGGCGGACATTTGCAACTGTACCCAGACATGATAGAAGCGTATAATACGAAATGGATTGATGGGGACGACATCTGGCTTGCACGGACGGCGATTTTGTTTCAGTTGAAGTATAAGGACAAGACGGATGCAGCGCTTCTTTTTGCAAACTGTGAGAAATGGCTAGATTCAGACGAGTTTTTTATTCAAAAAGCCATTGGTTGGGCGCTACGACAATATGCAAAATTTGATGCGAATGCGGTCTTGGCGTTTGTGGAGTCGCACGATTTGGCGCCACTTAGTCGTCGGGAAGCGTTGAAACATTTTTAATAGATAAAATATGTGAAATCAAAGGAGAAATAACATGTCAAATATTACTGAAAAAGAGATTCAAGAAGCGCAAAACGCATGGGGAAATGCCATTATTGAAATTGGGAATCGTTATCGGAATCAAGAAGATTATCAAGCATATACAAAAGAAGTTGTGCCAACTTTATATGCTTTTGGTGAGCGCGATGTGTTGTTTAAACCGACGCGTGCCAGTGTGGTTCCATTTCGGACAAATTTAGACGAAGCGCTATCTTATTTTGCTGGTAGTGGTGTTGTAGCAGAGGACGTTGGCTTTGCTTTGCAACTATGGCACAATATTCGTTTTGAGAATTTTAAAGTTATCCATGATGGAAATACGGCGTTTGCAATGGGACATTATTTCTTTACGGATTATAATAGTTATGATGAGTTGAAGGTAGAGTATACAATGGGTTACTATCGCAATGAGGAAGGCGCGCTTAAATTGTTCGTCCATCACTCGAGTTTCCCTTTTGTGCCGAATAACTAGAAAAGGTTGGTGTGTGATGTTACATCATGTGGAACTGAACGTTTCGAATTTGGCAGAGGCGCGTGCATTTTGGGATGTGTTGCTGTCAGATTTGGGATACACGCTTTATTCGGAATGGGAGAAGGGCGTTAGCTGGATATATGGCGAAACGTACTTGGTATTCGTGCAGACCGAGGAACGGTTTTTAAAAGATGGGTATCATCGTGGGCATACTGGGTTGAATCATTTGGCGTTTCATGTGGAGACACGAAGCGATGTGGATGATTGGACGGAGCGTTTTCGAGCGCAAGGGGTACCGATTTTGTACGAGGATCGTCATCCGTTTGCTGGTGGACCTGATTATTACGCCGTTTTTGCAGAAGGCCCGGACCGAATGAAAGTGGAGTTAGTCGCGAAATCAAAATAGAATAAGCCCCCGAATCCTTGTTTAGCGGTTTCGGGGGCTTTGCTTTATTCTTCGACTGCTTCTTTCTTCTTCACTTTCTTGAAAACTTCAATATAAGAAATGTGATGTGGCTCGGCTTCTTTGACGCGGAAGACGTAGCCGTTGTTCTCGATTTCATCGCCAACTTCGACTTCGTAGTTATGCGTTAAGAACCAACCACCAATCGTGTCGACTTCTTCTTCTTCGATGTCTGTGCCAAGCATGTTGTTCACTTGGTCGATTAAGACTTTCGCGTCGATAATGAAATGGCCGTCTTTGATTTTGCGGATTTCTGGGATTTCGTCGGCATCGAATTCGTCGCGAATATCACCAACGATTTCTTCCACGATGTCCTCAACGGTTACAAGCCCCGAAGTACCGCCATATTCGTCAAGCAAAATCGCGATATGCGAACGTTCGCGCTGCATCCGAATCAATAATTCTTTAATCGGAATGGTTTCAATGACACGAATAATCGGTTTTACGTAAGGGTCAATGCTAAACTGTGGATCAGAACCGTTCTCTACATAAGCAGAGAGGATTTCTTTCAAGTTCAGCACGCCAATAATATGATCTTTGTCGCCTTCGATGACAGGATAACGCGTGTAGCGCTCATTTTTCATGATGTCAGAAAGGTCGGCAATCGTACCACCTGTATCCACTGTAACGATTTCAGTACGCGGAATCATGACTTCTTTAGCCATCCGCTCGTCAAAATCGAAAATCTTGTTTACATAGCTAAATTCAGATTGATTAATTTCTCCACTTTTAAAACTTTCGCCAACAATGATGCGCAATTCTTCTTCGGTATGCGCAATTTCATGGTCGGACGCCGGTTCTAGACCGAAAAGTTTCGCAATGACAACGGCGGATTCGTTTAGTAACCAAATGAATGGAAACATAACTTTATAGAAAATGTGAAGCGGGCGGGCAACAGACAACGCGACAGCCTCTGTTTTGTCGATGGCAAGTGTTTTAGGCACGAGTTCACCAACAACAACGTGTAAAAATGTAATTAAAATAAACGCAATCGTAAAGGAAAGTACCGACGTAATCGAGCTTGGCAAATCAAAGAACTCAAAAAGAGGATGAAGTGCGGCTTCGACCGTGGATTCCCCTAACCAACCAAGTCCCAGTGAACTAATCGTGATACCTAACTGACAGGCAGAAAGATACGCGTTTAGATGACTGTAAATATGTTTGGCCAGATGGGCACGTTTATTGCCTTCTGCGATCAGCTGATCCAGACGACTCGGACGCATTTTCACGATAGCAAATTCGGTTGCTACGAAAAAAGCGGAAATTGCAATAAGTAAAGCAATAATTAAAAATTTAGTGGTTAATATCAATGATTGGCCACTCCTGATACAGCACCAGAAATGGCGAACACCTCCTATATAGGTTTAAAGTTATGTTGCTTTTGTGTGTGCTTTCAAGAGGTTAGCCACTTGGTAAGGTAACACGAGAGCAACGGTTGCGTTATATAATTGTGTACAAATGAGATGATTAGTTTGTCTGCCCCACTGTGTTTTTCCCTCCCAACAAATGCTTGAATATACTTAATCTAAATTATAAGTCAAACGGAGGAATAAGACAAGATATAAAGATGATTTGGAAATTATTGTTTTTCTTCAAAATAGGGCTCAATATGGACGAGCGTATAGGCGTTTGGATAGGTGGCACGAATGGCAGTTTCAATTTTTTCTGTGATGGCATGGCTTTCGGCGACGTTAAGGTCTGCTTTTACAGAAATGGTGGCGTCAATCCAAATGCGATTACCATTCATCCGAGCCTTGATATCCAACACTTGATGGACTTGCGGGACATCGGCAATAATCGTGTGAATCGCTTGAATTTTACCGATATCAAAACCGTCTGTTAACGTATGCGCAGCGTCATAGAAAATTTTCCAAGCGGTGTAAATGATAAGCAGGCCAACGAGTAGTGCGGTAACATTATCAAGCCAAGCGAGCCCAACGACCGCACCAGTAATCCCGATAAATGTACCAAAACTCACATACGCATCCGAACGATTATCGTAAGCCGCAGCCTTCACCGCTTGACTGTCCACTTTCTTGGCGAGATTATTATTAATTAAGTAAACAACATACATCACAATTCCTGAAAAGAGGGCGACAATAGCGGTAAGCATAGACGGCGTAACAAATTCTTGATGCCAAAAAGCAACAATGGCTCGCCACACAACCTCAATCCCAACAAGAAACATGATAAAAGAAGCAATGAGCGAACTTATCGTTTCTGTCCGACGATGCCCATAAAGATGATCTTCATCTGGCGGAATCCGCGAAATTTTGAGTCCAATCAAAAGAGCTACCGACGCAACAATATCTGTCGTATTATTCAAACCATCGGCCTGCAAAGCATCCGAGTTTCCGACTGTTCCAACGACAATTTTTAAAACCGCTAAAAAAATATAGGCGATGATGCTAAGCCAAGCGCCGCGTTCGCCTTTTCTTAAGTCATCATAGTTTTCCATGTTGGTTCACCTCTTTTTATAATAAAAATCTCGCTAGCAAGACGCATGAAGAACACGTTCACTAGTGAGATACGTAAGCTATAGCAATACTTTCTCTAAACCTTTGACCGATGTAGCTATATTATCACAAACTTCTTGATAATGCGCCCATTTTGCTGGTTCATCGATACTTAGTTCGGGATCTTTAATGTCCCAATACATGATTTTATCTTTTAATTCTGCTGGGAAACCAGGGGCAAGTTCGGAGGCGGAATCATAAATGGTCACAATTAAATCGGCCTCGTTTAATAGTTGTTGGCTGGGGGTTACGGGCATTGTTGTTGGTGGTTCCATCGCGTACTCGTGAAGCGCATCGGCAACAAATGGTGAAGTCTGTGTATGACACCAAGAACCGCTGATAAATTGGGCATCTGTAACAGCTAGCTTCTTCGCCCATGCTTCAGCCATCGAACTGCGAATATGTTTTTGCGATAAAAAGTAAATAAGTCTTTTCTTCATGCTCCAAATCCTTTCTTGCTTCGTTAGACTGAAAAAATGCACCCCATACGCGTTACTTTCATCTGTCTAAAAGAAAGCAGGTAATAACGCCCTTGTGTAAAAACGGCGATGTATATACGATTCAATCATTTGGCCTTTCCCGTTAACACTAGGTAAATACCCCTTCTCCCTAGACAAAAACCTCATTTTAAAAATAAAATTAAAAAGTCGTAAATAATGTTACGAAATTGTGTATAATAACAACAGGAAAAGCAAAATCGGTCTAAAGTTGGTGGCGGAAATAAGACTTTTACCGTAAAATGGGTGTATACAACTGAGTATTACTGACAAAACTATTGTAGAAAGTTAGGAGATATGCGTGGACAAGAAGAACAATACAATCTTAACCTATTTAAAAAGCTTCTTTCTATTTATCAAGAAGTGGCTGGGGGTCGGTTGGAATAAGTTCCGCCGTTTTTGGAAGAATAAGCATATCGGTAAAATAATTATACTTGCCGGCTTGGTTTTTATACTTTTCTTCATAGTATATTTAGTCATTGTGGCGAAATCAGCTGACATCGATGCTTTAAAAAAGGGAATTGAAACGAAGACAGTCATTTATGATAAGGATAATGATAAAGCGGGCGAACTTTCATCTTCTGGTGCTACGTTTGTAAGTATCAAAGACATGTCCCCTAACCTACAAAATGCTGTCATTTCGATTGAAGATAAACGTTTTTATGAACATGGTGGTTTTGACGTGAAAGGTATTTTCCGCTCGGTATGGGGACTTGCCTCGACTGGTGGAATCACAGGTGGTGGTAGTACAATCACGCAGCAAGTAGCAAAGAATGCACTACTAACCCAAGACCAGACTTTTACGCGAAAGGCGAAAGAGTTGTTTATGGCGCGCGAAATTGAGCGAACGTACTCGAAAGACGAGATTTTAGAGATGTATTTAAACACCTCTTATTTCGGAAATAACGAGTGGGGTGTCGAGAACGCGTCGAAGAAATATTTCGGAAAGAGTGCCTCAGAACTGAACATTCCGCAAGCAGCAACAATCGCGGGACTTCTGCAAGCACCATCTGCCTATGACCCGTATTCGCATGCCGAGAAAGCAATAAATAGACGCAATATCGTGCTTGGTGCGATGTACACAAACGGCAAAATAACGAAAGACCAACTAAAAGAATATCAAGCATCCAAAATGGCACTAACGGATAAATCCGATGATCCGGATAATTATCACTATCCTTGGTATACGGACGCAGTTATCAACGAGGCGTTGAAAGTAACCGATTTGACGCAAGATGACATTATGAAACAAGGCTATCAGATTTATACCGAGCTCGATCAGAACTATCAAGCAGCGTTAGAAAGCACGTTTGATAATGAAAGTTTATTCCCATCTAACGCAGCAGACGGCACGCTCGTCCAAGGTGGCGCGGTCTTAATGGATCCAGCATCCGGCGGTGTTCGTGCGCTAGTCGGCGGTCGTGGCAAACACGTTTTCCGTGGCTTTAACCGGGCAACACAAATGAAAGCACAGCCAGGTTCAACGATGAAACCACTGGCAACCTATGTTCCAGCCTTAGAAGCAGGTTGGAAAGTAGACGACATGCTAAAAGATGAGAAGAAAACATATGGCAAATATACACCGACAAACGTTGGTGGCGTGTACCGCGGGGAAGTTCCAATGTACACAGCCGTAGCGAAATCCATCAATGCACCAGCTGTTTGGTTACTTGATCAAATCGGCTTACAAAAAGGTGTCGATTCCGTGAAGCGTTTTGGCATTCAGCTAACAAAAGAAGATGAGTATCTAGGTTTAACACTAGGTGGTTTGCATGAAGGTGTGTCTCCTGTAGATATGGCAACAGCATACGCTACATTTGCAAATGACGGCAAGAAACCTGAATCGCACATCATCCGCAAAATCGTAGACCCAACAGGTAAGGTCGTTTACGAAGATGAATCATCGACGAAACAAATCATCTCGAAGAAAGTTTCTACAGATATGACGTCGATGCTAATTGATGTTATTAACAGCGGTGGTACAGGCACGAATGCTGGTGTTTCTGGCTACGAAATGGCTGGTAAGACTGGTTCTACGCAAGTACCTTTTACAACAGACGGTACGAAAGATCAATGGTTTGTTGGTTATACACCAGAACTAGTCGGCTCTGTCTGGATTGGTTTTGACAAAACAGATGAGCAGCATTATTTGAAAACAACGAGTTCTGATGGTGTCGCGGCACTTGCGCATTACGTGATGAAGAGCGGTTTGAAATATCAAAAACCAGTAGATTTCGGAACGAAGAGTGCGTCTGCTAAGACCGAAGAGAAGAAACAAGAAGACAACGCGATTGAACAAACTGGCGATTTCTGGGGTTCTTTGAAAGACTCCGCGAAGGGCGCTGGCGAGACAATCAAGAAAGGCGCTGACAAAGTGAAAGAAGTCGGCGGTCAGATTGCGGATGGGTTCAATAATATATTGGATTCGTTCGGTAGATAAGAATTAGAAAGGCTTGAAGCAGATTGTTGCTTCGAGCCTTTTTTGCTGGTAATCTTATATAGGTGAATACATAGTTGTAAGGGGGAGCAATGATGGAGAGAATTGAACGAGATACGATTGGTGAGATTGCAGTTCCTGGTGACAAGTTCTGGGGCGCGCAAACAGAGCGGAGCAGACAGAATTTTAAAATTGGTGAGGAGAAAATGCCACGGGAAATTATTAAAGCGTTTGCGAGATTGAAAAAGGCGACGGCACGGAGCAATGCGGATTTAGGAAAGCTTGCGAAGGATAAGGCGGAGGCGATTGCGGCTGTGTGTGATCGGATTGTGACGGGGGAACTGGACGGACATTTTCCGCTTGTGGTTTGGCAGACGGGAAGTGGGACGCAGTCGAACATGAATGTGAATGAGGTCGTTGCGTTTGTGGCGGACGCGGATGTGCATCCGAATGATGATGTGAACATGTCGCAAAGCTCGAATGATACGTTTCCGACGGCGATGCATATTGCGGCGTATGAAGTGATTGCGGAAGACTTGATGCCGGAATTGGTGGAGATGCGACGGGTGCTTGGGGAGAAGAAGGAGAAATATTGGCGGATGGTGAAAATTGGCCGGACGCACTTGCAGGACGCGACGCCTTTGACGTTAGGGCAGGAGATTAGCGGTTGGGAAAGCATGATTCGGCACGCGGAGAAATTTATTTTGGAGAGCAGCAATCATTTGTTGGAACTGGCGATTGGTGGAACCGCGGTAGGTACGGGGCTGAATGCGACGGCGGATTTTGGTGAGCGGGTAGCGAAGCATCTGGAGGCAGATACGGGATATGCGTTTCGTTCGGCGGAGAATAAGTTTTATGCGCTGACGAGCCACGGGGAACTGAATTTTGTGCACGGGGCACTGCGTTCTTTGGCGGCTGATTTGATGAAAATAGCGAACGATGTGCGGTTTTTGGCAAGTGGACCGAGAAGTGGGATTGGCGAACTAACGATTCCTGCGAATGAGCCGGGAAGTTCGATTATGCCTGGAAAGGTGAATCCGACGCAATGTGAGGCGTTAACGATGGTTGCGGCGCAAGTGATGGGCAATGATACGACGATAAATGTGGCCGCGAGCCAAGGGAATTTTGAATTGAATGTATATAAGCCTGTGATTATTTATAATTTCTTGCAGTCGGTGCGTTTGCTTGCGGATGGGATGCGGTCGTTCCGGATACATTGTTTGGAAGGCTTGGAAGCGAATGAGGACGCGATGCAGGAGCTGGTGGATCGTTCGCTGATGTTAGTAACTGCGCTGAACCCGCATATTGGTTATGAAAAAGCGGCTAAAATTGCGAAGACGGCATTTGCGGAAGATTTGTCGTTGAAAGAGGCTGCGATTCGTTCGGGATTTGTGACAGCAGAACAATTTGAGGCTTGGATTGATCCGTTAGCGATGACGAATTTGGATGCTAAATAAGGTTCATACTTTAGGCTGAAATTCGGCTAGAAGCATTGTGCAATGCGGAGAAATGCCGTATGATGAATAGCACAATACGAAATATAGAAGGTGACCTTATTTGGCAGGCTGGATGACGATTTTATTTATGGTAATTGTAGGTGCTTTTATCGGTGCAGCGACGAATTTTATTGCGATTCGGATGCTTTTTCGTCCGTTTAAAGCGAAATATATTGGCAAGTGGCGCGTGCCGTTTACGCCAGGTGTGATTCCGAAGCGCCGCGAAGAACTAGCTGAAAAAATTGGCGAAGTTGTCGCGGAGCATTTGCTGACGAATGAGGCGGTACAGGCGAAACTGTCTGAGGAAACGTTACGCGAGGAGTTAATTGACACGGCGAATGATATGGTCCGTGAGAAATTAGCAGTTGAAACAACGCCGAACGAGCTTTTGGCGCAATGGGACATGACGGATTTTGGCAATCAAGTTCCTGAGAAAATGGCAGTGGCTTTGCAAGGTCAACTTGAACAATTTTTTGAAAAGCGGAATGGGCAGTCGGTGAAAACAGTCTTGCCAGAAGTCGTTGATCAGGAGTTGGCTCGGAAAATTCCCGCGATGGCGAACCAAACATTGCAGAAAATTGCTTTGTTTACGGCGAGTGATGCTGGGAAATTGCAAATTAAATTGATGATTGAGCGGATTTTGGCGGAACATGGCAAGGTCGGCGGTATGGTTGGTTTATTTTTAAACAACGATACGTTTGTGACGCGGATGCAAAAGGAAGTCGTGAAGTTTATCGGGAAACCGGAGACGGAGGCAGTTTTGACGGCGTTGGTTATTTCGGAGTGGCAGCAGTTCTCGGAGCGTTTGTTAGTGGATGTGATGCCGCCTGAGAAACAAGCGAAGTTCACGGAACAGGTTGTGGCAGAAGTGATGCGGACGGTGCAACTGGAGAAATGGATGGATACGCCGGTTCAGGACTGGATTCGCCCGTATGAGAAAGATATTTTGGACAAAGTCGTGCCGTTTTTGGTGGATGCTGTATTGGATTTTGCGAAGGAACATAGCGCGGATATTATGAAGCGGCTGGAAATTGGCAAGATGGTGCAGCATCAGATTGAGGCGTTTTCATTGGAGGAAATGGAGCAGATTGTGCTGGACATTTCGGGCAAGGAATTGAAAATGATTACGTATCTTGGTGGTTTTTTAGGCGGTTTCATCGGGATATTGCAAGGAGTTATCGCGATTTTGTTTTAACCTTTGCCCTCGTTCTCAAAATTTGATATAGTGAGGGTGGAAGAAAATTTCGTACACTTGGAGGAACAATAAATGACTGTAAATATTTATGACATTGCAAACGATTTAGAGAAAGGGATTCGTGACACAGAACAATTCACGAATTTAAAACAAGCATACGCGGATGTAAATGCTGATCCAGAAGCAAAAACGAAATTCGATCGTTTCCGTAACGTGCAAGTAACGATTCAAGAAAAGCAAATGACTGGCCAAGAAATCGATCAAGAGACAATTGATTTGGCGCAAGAAGTTGCAGAAGAAGTACAAAGCAATAAAGCGATTGTTAATTTAATGGATAAAGAGCAAGCGATGAGCGTGATTATCAATGATTTGAATCGCATTATCATGACACCGCTACAAGAGCTTTACGATATTAAAGAAGACTAATCAGGAAAAAGCGCTAGACGAAGAGGGAATTCCCTACTTTGTCTAGCGCTTTTCTTTTGCTAAAATCTCGATTGCTTTTAGAGCAGCTGGTGTGGCGTTTTTTTCGGTAAGAAGATGCATCGGAACCCACTGGAAATTGCGTTTTGTATCGGGTTCGGTTTGGAAAATAAGTGGTACTGCTTTTTCTGCGGCGAAGTCAACGTGCATGTAGAAAAGTGCCGTGATATGCTGCAAAATGCGTTTATCTAAGAAAGGATAGCCGACAAGAAAATCGTAGACGCCAAGGTTCGCGGTGATGTCTGGTTTGCCGCCGATTTCTGCGACGTTGCGCTTGAGGCAATCCATGAGCGTTTCGTCATCTAATAGTTTTCCTCCGGGTAAGTCCCATTTTTGTTGGTATGGTTCGGTTTCGCGTTGAATCATTAGTAATTTGCCGTTGTCTTCTGCAACGCCGTAAACGCCGAAGCTACGGTGCCAATTGCCCATTTGTATGACCTCCTAATTTTTGCTGTTATGTTTAGAATAGCATGTTTTGGTACATAATTGGAGGCTTTTTTGAAATTTTGTTCTTTTTGAAGGGGAAATCGTTGTGTTGCAGTGGCTTTCAAGGTATAATAGAACATATATTCGTAATTTAAGGAGGGCTATACGTGATGAGAGAGGTTCGGTTTGTACATATGGCTGATTTGCATTTGGATAGCCCGTTTTTAGGGTTGCGTCATTTGCCAGATTCGGTGTTTGAGAAGTTGAAGAATAGTACGTTTGCTTCTTTGGCGCGAGGAATAGATGTGGCGATTCGTGAGGCTGTTGATTTTGTGATTATTGCTGGGGATATCTATGATGAGGAAGATCAAAGTATTAAGGCGCAAGCCCGATTTTATAAAGAGATGGAGCGGTTGAATCAGGCTGGAATTCCGGTGTATATGATTCATGGAAATCATGATTATGTGGCGAAGTATCGGGACCGGTTGCAGTTACCTGAGAATGTGACGGTTTTTGATACGACGCTTGAAATGTATACGTTTGTGAGTCCGTCGGGCGTTCGTGTGAATCTGTATGGATTTAGTTACGGGGAACGGCATATTCGGGAAGCGATGTATCAGCAGTATAAGCGTCAAGGGGATGCGGATTTTCATATTGGTCTGTTGCATGGTTCGGAAATGACGGGGAACGCGATGCAAGATGTGTATGCGCCGTTTAAGGTTAGCGATATGAAGCAGATGGATTATTGGGCTTTGGGGCATATTCATTTACGGCAAGTTTTGGCAGAGGAGCCCATGATTTATTTCCCGGGAAATATTCAAGGAAGGCATCGTAAGGAGACTGGTGATAAGGGCTTGACGCTTGTGACATTACGGGAGACGGGAGCGGAGTTGACGTTTGTTGAGACAGCGCCAATTATTTGGGAAGAAGCGACACTTGAAATCAGTGAGGACGTGGATTTTTCGAAGTTGTTTCAGTTGTCTTTGCAGGCTGTGAAGGAAGCGGCGCATATGGATAAGTCCGTGTTGCTTGGTTTGCGTTTAGTGGCGCATGTGCCGTTAAGTCTTGATGTGAAGCAGCGGATTGATAGTGGTGAATGGCTGGACATGTTGCAAGAGACGTGGATGGATGAGGCGAATTTTGTTTGGGTGACACGAGTTTCTTATGAGGCGCCTTTGCAGAATGTGGATTGGTTGGCTTCTTCTGGTTTGGAGAACGAGTGGGAGCTTGCGAAGGGGTTGCTGAAGCAAGAAGAGGTATTTTACCAAGCAACGGAGAGTTTGGTGGCAAATGGTGCGGCGAATCGCTTTTTGGAGGATTTGGAAGAGGCGGAACGTGAGGCGCTAGTTGAGGAGTCGGCGGAGTTACTGGAAAATATGCTGGAGCAGTTTAGAGGAGACCTCAAATGAGAATTAGTGGATTAGAAATTATCGGATACGGAAGATGGGAAAATAAGAAAATAACGGATTTGCATGATTTTCAATTAATCTTTGGGCAAAATGAGGCTGGAAAATCCACGATTATGGCGTTTATTCATAGCGTTTTATTTGGATTTCCGACGAAGCAGCAGAGTTTGCCGAGGATGGAGCCGAAGAATAAAGGGGCGTATGGCGGAAAGTTAGAGCTACAAGATGATGTGCGCGGGAAAGTGATTGTGGAGCGTCTTCGTGGAAAGGCAACGGGAGATGTGACGGTTTATTTTGAGGATGGTTCGACTGGCACGGAGAGCGATTTGGAAGAATTGCTTGGTGGCATGGATCGGGCGCGTTTTCAGTCGATTTTTTCTTTTGATATTCATGGGTTGCAAAATGTGCAGAACTTGAAGGAAGTGGATTTTGAACGGTATTTGTTGGCGACGGGGACGATTGGTTCGGATGTGTTGATTCGAGCGGAAGAGCGGTTGCAGAAGCGTTTGGATGAATTGTTTAAGCCGAGTGGGAAGAATCCGCAATTGAACAAGCAGTTGCAAGTGGTGAAGCAGGCGTTTATGACGTATCAAGATGGGAAGCAGCATAATCAGCAATATTTGCGAATTGTGGAGGATTTGGAGAAGGCGAAGCAAGGTGTGACGGATAATCAGGCGCAACGGCAGGAGTTGCAGTTGGCAGTAGAGTTCGGAGAGACTTTGCTTAAAGCTTGGCCGGTGTATGAGGAATGGCGATTTTTGCAGGGGCAGATAGAGCAGCTGGGGAGTTTGGCGTTTCCGGCGAATGGGATTGTGCGTTTGGAACATTTGGAGGCTCGCGAGAAGGAGCTGGATGCGCAGCTGATACAGTGGCAGGAACGCTTAATGCAGTTGATGGAGCAACAAAGAGCGAGTGAATTTTGGAGTGATGCGGATGCTGAGAGTGTAGACGTGTTGCTTGAGACTTGGCCGCTTTTTCAGGAATGGCAGGAGCGGTTGGCAGCGATTGATAAAGAGACGCTTTATTTAGAAGACAAGGAAGCCAAACAGTTTGCGATGCTTGATGCTGTGAAGGTGATTCCTGAGGATGAGACGATTTTGGCGATGCGACTGGATGCTTCTGTGGAACAAGGATTAGCGAAATTGCAGCAGGAGGCAAAGGAACAAGCACAGCAGTTGGCGAATGAGGAGCAGGATCTTGCTTGGAAGAAACGTGAATTGGCGCAGTATCAAGAACAGTGTGAGGATTTGGAGCGGGATTTGTGGCCTTCGGCGAAATATCAGCAGGTGCAACGGCAGGTGGAAGGACGGAATACGCGAGTGAAAGCGCCGATTCCAGTGGTGGCGTTGACGGGAACAGTGGCCTTTGTGCTGGCGCTTATTGTTGCTGGTTTTATGCAAAATATGATTTTGTATGGATTAGCGGGATTGTTATTGATTGGTGCGGTTCTTGCATGGGTTGGTTTTGTTCGTTCGAAAGGGACGCAGAGTTCGACTGATCCGCTGGAGGTTGCGGCTTTTCTTGAACAGAAACAGGCACGTGCTGCGCTTAAGAAGAACTATGACAAAATGGATGATCTGGCGTTTCAGGTGGAGACTTCGGAGCAAAACCGGATGCGATTACGTCAAAATCATGCGGGACTTGAGACGAAATGGCAAAAGTATCGCGAGTTATTTGTTTTACCGCAAGATTTTCCGAGTGAGCGTTTGGAGAGTGCGTTGTTTGCTTGGCGTGAAATTCAGCAAGTGTTGGAGAGTAAACAGAAAGCCTGGCGGGATGCAGAGGTTTTGCGTCATAAGATGACGGAGTGGAGCGCGCGATTGGATGACTTGGTGGAGCGGTTAGGTATGGAGTCGCTTGCGGAGGATGAACAGATTGCAACGCTTAAAATGAAGCAGCGGGCGCGAAAGAATTTTGTGGCGGAAATTGCGAAGTCGCAGGAGAAAGAGGAGCAGTTGCGGAATCAAGTGGCGATTTTGGAACGGGAGAAGGCTGTTCTTGTGAAGGAACGGGCGGATTTGTTGGAAGTCGCGAATGCTGCGGATACGGAGTCTTTTCGAAAGAAAGGGATGCAAGTAGAAGAGCAGCGAGCTTGGCAGGAACGGGTTGTGTTGCTTCGGGCGCAGTTGTCGGATGGTCATCTGGAGGCGCTTCGTGATGTGTCGCAAGAGGCGGATATTAGTGCTGGCGTGTTGGAGAAAAGGAATCGGTTGCGGGCGCTAGATGCGGAGTTAGATGGATATCGCAAGACGATAGCGGAGAAAGAGTTGGCACGCGAGACGTTGGAGGATGGTCAAAGTTTCTCGGATCGGATGCAACATTATTATTTGGAACGCGAAGTTTTTCAGGATATGGCGAAGGAATGGATGCGTGTGAAGTTGGCTAAAGAGATGGTTGGCACGATTATGCGCAAGTTACAGGAAGAGAAGTTGCCGAAAGTGTTGGCGCGCGCGACGCATTTCTTTCAGATGTTATCGAAGGAGAACTATGTGCAGGTGCGGTTTGCGGAGAATCGGTTGCAGGTGGAAAGGCGGGATGGTTTGCGGTTTTTCCCGGAGGAATTGAGTCAGGCGACGAAGGAACAATTATATTTGGCGATTCGGTTTGCGATGATTCAGATGTTACACGGGACACAGCGTTTGCCAATTATTATTGATGATAGTTTTGTGAATTTTGATGAGGAGCGGTTGGAGGAAATTATGTTGTTGTTGCAGGAAATTCGACATGAAAATCAGGTGTTATTTTTTACGTGTCATAAGCAACTTAGTAAATATTTTTCCAAGGAAGCGCAACACATGCTATACTAAAGGAGAAGTTTGAAAGCCAATATTGGATCAGAGAAAGTAGGCGATACGAAGATGGACAAGAAGTTGTTGGATTATGAAGTTGGTGAAGGACTGGATCTGTTTCTGCTAATTAAGTCGAGCACGAGAGGAATTGCGAGTAACGGCAAACCATTCTTATCGTTGGTATTGCAGGATAAATCGGGTGAATTGGAAGCGAAATTATGGGATATTTCGGATAGCGATGAGGAAAGTTATGCAAGCCAAAATATCGTCAATATTGTTGGCGAAGTACAGAATTACCGTGGTAGAAAGCAATTGAAAATTCGTCAAATTAGGCAGTCAACGGGAATTGATGGTGTGAGTATCGGTCAATTCATGGAGACTGCGCCGATTGATAAGAATGAGATGAGCGAAGAGATTACACAATATATTTTCGAGATGCAAAATGCGAATTTACAACGGATTACGCGTTCTCTTTTGAAGAAATATCAGGATGCATTTTTTGATTATCCAGCGGCTGTGCGCCACCATCATGAGTTTGTTTCAGGGCTTAGCTTCCATGTTGTGTCGATGTTGCGACTTGCGAAGGCGATCGCGGATTTATATCCAACCGTGAATCGCGATTTGTTGTACGCGGGTGTTATTTTACATGACCTTGGAAAAGTGATTGAGCTATCAGGCCCGATTTCTACTACATATACGTTGGAGGGCAACTTGATTGGGCATATTTCGATTGTAGTGGAAGAAGTGAGCAAGATGGCGGATGAGCTTGGAATTGATGGAGAAGAAGTGGTGATATTAAAACACGTGCTTTTGAGCCATCATGGGAAAGGTGAATGGGGTAGCCCGAAACCACCGCTTGTGCGTGAAGCGGAAATTTTGCATCAGATTGATTTGATGGATGCAACGATGAATATGATGGATAAAGCGCTTCGTCATACGAAACCGGGCGAGTTTACAGAGCGCGTGTTTGGACTTGATAATCGTGCGTTTTATAATCCGAAGTTTTAATTTAGTGTAAGAGAGCTGTTTATGTTAAAATGATATTCCCCTAAAGTTGGAGTCGTGATTCTAATTTTAGGGGTGTTTCTATCTGCTAAAAATGAAGCGAACTTCTAGGAATGGGGTGCAAATGACATTGAATGTGGTAAAATCGTATTTCTTGCTCCGAACAAAGGTAATTTTAAGTTATAGAATGACAGCGCTTTCTGGTTTTGTGACGCAGATTATTTTTGCGTTGTTTAAAATTTTTATTATGTATGCTTTTATTGCGTCAAATCCGGCTGATTCGCCAATGACACTCGGTGCGACGATAACGTACATATGGATTACGCAAATCTTCTTTTCGATTATTCCGTGGAACGTTAACTGGGATGAAATGAATGCAATTACTTCGGGGAATATTGTGTATGAGCTCACGAAGCCGATTGATTTATTTCCGTTGTTTTTCTCAAAAACGTTGGCTTGGCGGTTTGGCTCAAGTATTGTTCGGGTTGTGCCGATTGTGTTGTTTAATCTTATTGTACTTCCGGTGTTTGGTTTTCAAGAGTATGCGCTGAAAATACCAGATGTGAAGTATGTTTTGTTCTTTTTGTGTAGCATATTTTTGGCGTATATATTGAGCAGTATGATTACGGTATTTCTGTATTCTATCACGCTGTACACGATTGATGCGTCTAATTTTCTTGGGATTATTAATTCTGTTGCTTTTGTGCTTTCAGGGACGATAATTCCACTTGGTTTCTTTCCAGAAATATTTCAAAAAATCCTGATTTTACAGCCGTTTAAAGGTATTATTGATACGCCGGCGATGATTTTTACGCAGCAATATACGGATTTGCAAAGTTTGGGCTTTATGTTGCTTCAAGTGGCTTGGATTGTTATTTTTTATTTTGTGAATCAGCGTGTTTTTAAAATTGGAATGAAAAAAATCGAGATTCAAGGAGGCTAGCTAGATGTCCAGTGTGCAGTTATATTTTAAAATTATCAAAACGCAAATCAAGGCGCAGTTAGAATATCAAACCAATGCGATTCTGGGTTTTGTGAACCAGTTTATTGTTATCTTTTTTGAATTTATTGCGGTTTGGTCTTTGCTAGATCGCTTTGGTGGGATTGACGGCTGGACGTTGGGGGAAGTGTTTTTGACGTATGGGATTGTTAATTTTTCGTTTTCTATGGCGGAGGTTACGATGCGAGGATTTGAGTCGAATATGGCGGCTTTGATACGGAATGGGGACTATGATCGGTATTTGCTCAGGCCGCGAAATACGATTATGCAAATTAGTGCTTTTAGCTTTCAGTTTATTCGATTGGGACGAGCTTTTCAATCGGTTCTTGTTTTGGTGGTGGGGATTTATTTAAATCTTCATGTTTTTGACTTACAAACGGTGTTTTTGCTGATGTTTACGCTAATTGGGGGCATATTATTATATTTGTCGCTGTATATACTTATTGGCATCATGGCGTTCCGATTTCTACAGAACACAGAATTTATGAGTATTTTTATTCAAGGAAGTGTATCCACAATGCAATATCCTAAGACGATATTTCCAAAATGGATTCAAAACTTGTTCACGTACATTCTTCCAGTCACTGCGGTAACTTATTATCCGCTGGCTACGATTTTTTCTAAAACTACTGGTACCCAGTACATAGCGGGATATTTTTCTCCAGCTGTCTGTTTTATTTTGTTCGGCATTGTTGTTTTACTATTTCATCGGGTGGAGAGACGGTATATTTCAAGTGGGAGTTAGGATAAGGAGGGATTTGTGATGGCTTTTATTTCAGTCAGGAATTTAAGTAAGGACTATAAAATTTACAAAAGTGAAGGCAATACGTTTCTCAATTTATTTAAAAAGAGGGATTACAAGGTCGTTCATGCTGTGAAAAATTTAAGTTTTGACGTAAAGAAGGGCGATATTATTGGTTATATCGGGCCAAATGGTGCTGGGAAAAGTACGACGATTAAGTTGCTAGCTGGTATTTTATATCCTGATAGCGGTACGTGTATTGTGGATGAGAAAAGTCCGTGGGTGGATCGGAAGAAATATGTGAAGGACATCGGGGTCATGTTTGGGCAAAGGTCGCAGTTAACATGGGATTTACCAGTGAAGGATTCGTACGATTTGCTGCGGGATATATACAATTTGACGGAAGCGGTTTATGCGCGAACGCTTGCTAATTTGGTGAAGAAATTAAATTTAGAGGAGTTGCTTCACGTTCCTGTTAGGCAATTGAGTTTAGGACAAAAGGTTAGATGTGAATTAGTTGCTACATTTCTTCATGAACCAAAGTTAGTTTTTCTGGATGAGCCGACGATTGGGATTGATATTGAGATGAAGCGGGAATTTCACAAATTTGTGAAGGAGATTAATCAGGAGTTAGGCACGACAATATTTATTACGACGCATGATTTGGATGATATAAAATCATTGTGCAACCGCCTACTAATCATAAATAAAGGAGAAATCTTTTTTAACGGGACATTGGAGGAATTGTTTACGGAATTTTATATTGAAGAAAAGATTTTTGTGGAATTACTGGCGGGGACGGCGTATCGTTTACCGGAAAATGTGAGAATTATCGAGAAAGAGGGGAATCGGCTTGTTGTTAGCGTTAGCGAGAAAGGTATGACGGGGAAAATGATAAAAGAAATTGTGCAAAACAACGCGGTCGTCAATATTTATCCAGAGCAAAATAAAATTGAGGATATCATTCTAGACATCTACGCACAAATGAAAAAATAAAAAAGGGATGGTGTGATTTCACGCCATCCTCAAACTTTATAATTTCCCATTCAAAAACTGCGCTTCACCTAACCCAAAACTCCAATCAGCATCAGTGTTTTCCGTAATTGAAATCATAAAATCTGTCGATGCGATGCCACAATTGGCGGCCAAACGTTCAGCTGTAAGGGAATACAAGCGTTGTTTTTGCTCGGGGGTGCGTTCTTTGCTAACAATACTAAGTAGAACGAATTGGTCAGTTCGTGGAAAGCCGAGTCCGGTGTCTTCGATGATCATTTCGTATGGTTCGTGTTGGTGTACGACTTGGTAGCGGTCGCTTGCTGGGACGTCGAATGCTTCAACCATGGCTTCGTGCGCTGTGTCTACGAGTTTTTTTACTTCTTCGGGTGTTCGTCCTTTGATGATGTCGAATCGTAATAAGGGCATGGAAATAACTCCTTTATAGTAGATTTGGGTCGGCAATCGTGATGTTGTTTTCGGTGCAAAATGTGGTGTATTCATCGCTGAGCGGTTGTTCGGTAACGATGGTGGAGACGTCTTTTAGTGGACAATAGGTAAGTAAGGTTGACTTATTATACTTCGAGTGATCGGCGAGCAGAAAAACATCTTCGGCTTTGGCTACGATGCGCTTCTTAATTTCGTACTCGAGTAAGTCGGAATTCGTTAAGCCGTGCGAAATCGAGACACCAGTTGCTGCCATGAAGGCTTTGTTTACGTTGTATTTGTCAATCGTGTTGGAGTCGTCTGTGCCGACAAAGGACTTCGTGTTGCGCTTGTAGTTGTTGCCAATAATAATCAATGTAATGTTCTCCATCAGCGCCGCGCCATTAATAATATCCAAACTATTCGTCAAAAGCGTTAAATTTATATTCTTCGGTAAAAATTCGATAATGTTACGTGTCGTTGTTCCTGAATCAATAAAAATAATTTCGTCTTCTTCAATAAAAGTGGCTGCAATCTGCCCAATTGTGCGTTTTTCTTCTTGATTGGCGTGATCGCGGTTCTCAAAAGGGACAAGACGGTCTGTTACGCTTCGTACGCCGCCGTAGACTTTTTGAATGGTGCCTTTTTCGAGAATTTTGGTAATATCACGACGAATCGTATTTTTGGAAACTTGGAAGTGGTCGCATAATTCGTCTAGTGATGCGGTGCCTTTTTCGTGAATGAATTCCTCCACAAGTTGTAGTCGTTTCTCCTTCATAAAACATTCTCCTATCCATCGATATCTTGCCTAAATCTTAACATATATCCAAGAGTTAATCAACATATAACAATTTTGAGCCTTGAATGGGCTTTTTTTGTGCTTTTTGAGCCGTTTTAGAGTAGGTTTGAGAAAAAGATGGTGTTTTTATGATTGACATTTACTCATCGAAGCGATAGAATGTAATCAAGATATTACCAAGAGGTGACTGAATGACGGTTATCTTTAGGTTATATGCGTCTTTTGAAATAGTGAAAGCGTTTATATATGAAGGAGGAGCTAGAATGGTAAGAAAGCTGAGAAACTTTATCGATGGGAAATGGGTGGATAGTGCGACGACGGTTTATGAGGATGTGTATAATCCAGCAACGAAGGAAGTTGTGGCGCAGGTGCCGATTTCGACGCGTGCGGATTTTGATTATGCGGCAAGTGTTGCGGCGAAAGCTTTTCAGAAATGGCGAGATGTGGCGGTGCCGAGACGGGCGCGGATTTTATTTAATTATCAACAATTGTTACTGAAAAATAAAGAGGAATTGGCGCGTTTGATTACGATTGAGAATGGAAAGAACTTGACGGAAGCGCTTGGTGAGGTGCAGCGCGGGATTGAGAATGTGGAATTTGCGGCTGGGGCGCCGACTTTGATGATGGGGGATTCGCTGGCTTCGATTGCAACGGATGTCGAGGCGACGAATTACCGCTACCCGATTGGTGTTGTTGGCGGGATTGCGCCGTTTAATTTTCCGATGATGGTGCCTTGTTGGATGTTCCCGATGGCGATTGCGCTTGGAAACACGTTTATTTTGAAGCCTTCGGAACGGACGCCGCTTTTGACGGAGAAAATTGTGGAGCTGTTTACGGAAGCGGGATTGCCTGATGGTGTTTTCAATGTCGTTTATGGTGCGCATGATGTGGTGAATGGCATTTTGGAGAATCCGGAAATTAAAGCGGTTTCGTTTGTTGGTTCTAAACCGGTCGGCGAATATGTTTTCAAAAAAGGAAGCGAGAATTTGAAGCGGGTGCAGGCTTTGACGGGAGCGAAAAACCATACGATTGTGCTTGCTGATGCGAACCTGGATGATGCGCTAACGAATATTATTGCGGCGGCCTTTGGTTCTGCGGGTGAGCGGTGTATGGCTTGTGCGGTCGTGACGGTGGAAGAGGCGATTGCGGATGAATTTATCGCGAAATTAAAAGAGCGTGCGAGTCAGATTAAGATTGGAAACGGCTTGGATGATGGCGTCTTTTTAGGACCGGTGATTCGGGCGGAGAACAAGGAGCGAACGCTTGCTTATATCGACAAAGGAATCGCAGAAGGCGCCAATTTGGTGTACGATGGACGTAGTGCTGCGTTGGATGATGGTTATTTTGTGGGACCGACGATTTTTGATGGTGTGACAACGGATATGACGATTTGGAAAGATGAGATTTTTGCGCCGGTATTATCGGTGATTCGTGTGAAAAACTTGAAAGAAGGGGTTGAAATTGCGAATCAGTCGGAATTTGCGAATGGGGCGTGTCTATTTTCCACAAATGCGTCGGCTATTCGATATTTCCGTGAGAATATTGATGCGGGAATGCTTGGCGTGAATCTTGGTGTACCTGCTCCGATGGCGTTCTTCCCGTTTTCTGGGTGGAAGTCTTCGTTCTACGGGACGCTTCACGCGAATGGCAAGGATAGCGTGGATTTCTATACGCGTAAAAAAGTCGTCACAGCGCGCTATCCAAAACCGAATTTTGAGTAAGAAGGAGATGTAACTGGAATGGGAAAACTACTGCAAAAACCAAAAGTGACGGAAAAAATCGTGCAGGAAGTAGCGATTGGTGGGGATTCTCCGCTGAAATATGTGGCTTTTAAAATGGTAGATTTGAAAAAAGGAGACGTCTATGAGGAAGTGCTGGGCAAGTTGGAAGTATGTGTCGTGGCGCTTACGGGGCGGATTACGGTAACGGATTTTTCGCAGACATTTATGAATATTGGACGTCGGGCTAGTGTTTTTGAAAAGATTCCGACAGATAGTGTGTATATTTCAAATGATACTTCTTTTCGGGTGATGGCGGAGTCGGATGGGGTGCGTGTGGCGTTGTGTTATGCGCCTTCTGATAATAAGTTGCCGACTGTACTGATTTCTGCGGAGGACAACTCGACGGAACAGCGTGGGAAATATAGTAATCAGCGGATGGTGCATAATATTTTGCCTGATTCTGTAGATACGGCGAACAGTTTGTTGGTTGTGGAAGTGTATACGGAGGGCGGTAATTGGTCGAGTTATCCGCCGCATAAGCATGATCAGGAGAATTTGCCGGCGGAATCGTATTTGGAAGAATCGTATTATCATGAGATGAATCCGGAGCAAGGTTTTGTTTTTCAGCGGGTCTATACGGACGATCGGTCGATTGATGAGACGATGACGGTGGAAAATCGGGATGTTGTGCTTGTTCCGGCGGGCTATCATCCGGTTGGCGTGCCTGATGGCTATACGTCTTATTATTTGAATGTGATGGCTGGGCCAGTGCGGACTTGGAATTTTCATAATGATCCGGCGCACGAGTGGATTTTAAATCGAAAATGAGGAGCGAGAGAAAATGAAGTATGTCTTTAATGAAACGAAGAAATATGATGCGATTGCTGTTGGGCGCGCGTGCATTGACTTGAATGCGGTGGAATATAATCGCCCGATGGAAGACACGATGACGTTTTCAAAATATGTTGGTGGATCTCCTGCGAATATCGCGATTGGGATGTC
This sequence comes from Listeria booriae, assembly GCF_000766865.1. GTDB lineage: Bacteria > Bacillota > Bacilli > Lactobacillales > Listeriaceae > Listeria_A > Listeria_A booriae. Next base: position 118,686 of record NZ_JNFA01000001.1, on the reverse strand, counting down.
GAAACTGGGCCTGAATGTTGGTTTTATCGGCAAAATTCCTGATGATCAACATGGCCGTTTTATTACGAACTATATGAAAAATGTGGGCGTGGATACGTCGGAAATGATTGTCGATACGGAAGGCCACAAAACCGGGCTTGCTTTTACGGAAATTAAAAGTCCTGAGGAATGCAGTATTTTGATGTATCGTGATCAGGTGGCGGATCTTTATTTGCAACCAGACGAGATTAACGAAGCTTATTTGAAAGAGACGAAAGCGTTGGTTATTTCTGGGACGGCGCTAGCGCAAAGCCCGTCGCGGGAAGCGATTTTAAAAGCGGTGCAGCTTGCGCATAAGCATGATGTGACGATTGTTTTTGAATTGGATTACCGGCCGTATACGTGGAAATCGACGGAGGAGACGGCGGTTTATTATCGGTTGGTGGCGGAGCAGGCGAATATCGTGATTGGTACGCGTGATGAGTTTGATATGTTGGAAAATCAGGCTGGTGGTGAGAATGATGCGACGGTGGCGGCTTTGTTTGCGCACACGCCGGATTTGATTGTCATTAAGCACGGTGTGGAAGGTTCGTATGCGTATGCGAAATCAGGCGAAGTTTTCCGCGGTAAAGCGTATATGACGAAGGTTTTAAAAACTTTTGGGGCTGGTGATTCTTATGCTTCGGCGTTCTTGTATGCGCTCTTAAAAGGTGAGACAATTGAGACGGCGCTGAAATTCGGAAGTGCTTCGGCATCGATTGTGGTCAGCAAACACAGTTCTTCTGAGGCGATGCCAACTGTTGCAGAAATTGAACATCTAATTGCAGCACAAGTTTAAAAAGAGAAGGTGGAGTGAACGATGGGAACGATTCGCCTAACGACGGCACAAGCATTAATCAAGTTTTTAAATCAGCAATATGTAGCGATTGATGGGCATATTACGCCATTTGTTGCGGGATTATTTAACGTTTTTGGTCACGGAAATGTGGTTGGAATCGGGCAAGCTTTGGAAGAGGACGCAGGGCATTTAAACGTCATTCAAGGCAAAAATGAGCAGGGCATGGCGCACGCGGCGATTGCTTTTGCGAAACAGAATTTACGGAAGCAGATTTACGCGGTTTCGACTTCGGCAGGACCTGGTGCGGCGAATTTAGTGGCGGCGGCTGGGACGGCGTTTGCGAATAATATTCCGGTACTGCTTTTGCCAGCGGATACGTTTGCGACGCGGCAACCTGATCCGGTTTTGCAACAATTGGAGCAGGATTACAGTGCGGCGGTGACGACGAACGATGCTTTGAAACCAGTTTCGCGATATTGGGATCGGATTACGCGTCCGGAGCAGTTGATGAGCAGCTTGTTGCGAGCTTTTGAAGTGATGACAAATCCTGCAACGGCGGGGCCTGCGACGGTTTGTATTTCGCAAGATACGGAAGGCGAGGCGTATGATTTTGATGAGGCTTTTTTTGAGAAGCGGATTCATTATATCGATCGCAAATTGCCGACGGAACGCGAGTTAGATGGCGCGGTGGAACGGATTACGGAAAGTAAGCGCCCAGTTATTATTGTTGGCGGCGGCGCGCGTTATTCGGAGGCTCGGGAAGCTTTGATGGCGATTTCAGAACGGCACAACATCCCGCTTGTTGAGACGCATGCTGGGAAGTCGACGGTGGAATTTCAATTCAAAAATAACCTTGGCGGAACGGGGATTCTAGGAACGAGTGCGGCGAATGCAGTGATTCGTAATGCGGATTTGGTTATCGGCATCGGCACGCGGTACACGGATTTTACAACGTCGTCCAAAACGGCATTCAATTGGGAGGAGACGCGATTTTTAAACATTAATGTTAGTCGTCCGCAAGCCTATAAACTAGACGCTTTCCAAGTAGTTGCGGATGCAAGAGCAACGCTAGAACTTCTAGCGGACCGTCTTGATGATTACAAAACGGCTTACGGTTCCGAGTTGGAGCGACTAAAAGCAGAATGGCTGACAGAGCGCGAGCGTTTGGCGAATGTGACGTTTGACCGGACTAATTTTGATCCGGAAATTAAGGGGCAGTTTACCCAAGAAATTTTCAATGAGTATGCGGAGGCGCTAAACACGGAATTATCGCAAACAGCGGCCTTTTTAGCAATCAATGATGTCGTTGCCGAAGATAGTATCGTTGTTGGGGCGGCGGGCTCGTTACCAGGCGATTTACAGCGACTTTGGAATCCGGCTGTGCCAAACACGTATCATTTAGAATACGGTTATTCCTGCATGGGCTACGAGATTTCAGGTTCCCTCGGTGCAAAACTGGCGGCGCCAAACCAAGAAGTTTATGCGATGGCTGGTGATGGTAGTTTCCTAATGCTGCATTCGGAGTTCATTACCGCACTGCAATACAACCATAAAATTAATATTTTACTATTCGACAATTCTGGTTTTGGCTGCATTAATAACTTGCAAATGGAACACGGGAGCGACAGTTATTTCTGCGAATTCAGAACGGCGGATAACCAAATTATGAACATCGATTACGCCAAAGTAGCAGAAGGATACGGCGCGAAAACCTACCGTGCCAACACGATTCCAGAATTAAAAGCAGCATTAGAAGACGCCAAAAAACAACAAGTTTCCACACTTATCGAAATGAAGGTATTACCAAAAACAATGTCTGACGGTTACGAAGCATGGTGGCATGTCGGCGTATCAGAGGTTTCCGCAAAAGCAAGTATTCAAAAAGCGCATGAAGCAATCGTAAACAAATTGGAGAGAGCTAGAAAATACTAAACATAGGGGGTATTTGATTATGAGTTCTACTACTATTTCATGGGGGATTGCACCAATTGGCTGGCGTAACGATGATATACCAGAAATCGGCGCCGGAAACACGCTCCAGCATTTACTTAGCGACATTGTTGTTGCTGGTTTTGCGGGAACGGAGGTTGGTGGCTTTTTCCCAGATGCCAAAACGCTGAATAAGGAACTCGCGCTTCGCAATTTAAGAATCGCAGGGCAATGGTTTAGCAGTTTTATTATTCGAGATGGAATCGAGGCGTCTAAACAAGCATTTCGGGAGCACTGCGCGTATTTACACGAAGTGAACGCCGACGTCGCGGTTGTTTCTGAACAGACCTACAGTATTCAAGGCACGACGAAAAATGTCTTCACAGAAAAACCGAAATTCACAGCGCAGGAGTGGGAGCTTTTGTGTGACGGGTTGAATCAGCTTGGCGTGATTGCTGCGGAATTTGATTTGAAATTAGTGTACCATCACCATTTAGGAACGGGAGTTGAGACACTAGCTGAGGTAGACCGCTTAATGACGGGGACAAACCAGGCTCATGTTCACTTGTTGTACGACACAGGTCATATTTTTGTGGCAGAAGGTGAATATATGCCGTTGCTTGAAAAACATATACACCGCATTGCGCATGTTCATTTTAAAGATGTTCGTAAAGACGTGATGGAGACGTGCAAACAAGAAGGGCTCTCCTTTTTGCAATCGTTTTTAAAAGGGATGTTTACCGTTCCTAGCGATGGTTGCATTGATTTCACAAAAGTATATGAGCAACTGTTGGCGCATGATTATCAAGGTTGGATTGTTATCGAGGCCGAGCAAGATCCGGCGCTTGCCAATCCATTGGAATACGCTTTAATGGTTAGAAAATATATAGATGAAAACTTACTACACGTAGGGGAGCGATTGGTATGAAGCAGGTAGAGCCAGACGGGACAGAGTTAGTGATGGAAAGCACGCCAGCCAGCAAGCGAACGCCAAAAGCTTATTTACGTTTAATTGCAATCATTTCGACGTTCGGTGGTTTGCTTTTTGGGTATGATACGGGGGTTATTAACGGGGCACTTCCTTACATGTCTAAAGCAGGGCAACTGAACTTAACGCCAGCCGGAGAAGGCATTGTCGCCAGTTCCTTATTATTCGGAGCTGCATTTGGAGCCGTGTTCGGTGGAAGGTTATCGGATCGTAACGGTCGCCGCAAAAATTTGTTAATGCTAGCAGTTGTTTTTTTCGTGGCAACGCTTGGTTGTACATTTGCGCCAAACATGGCTGTCATGGTAGTTTTTCGTGTTATTTTAGGGCTTGCAGTCGGCGGTGCTTCGGTTACAGTACCGACATACTTAGCAGAAATGTCACCAACGGAAAGACGCGGCCGAATGGTGACACAAAATGAATTAATGATCGTAACGGGGCAATTATTAGCCTTCACATTCAACGCCATCATCGGCACAACACTCGGCGAAGATGGCAACGTTTGGCGCTACATGCTCGTGATTGCGACGATTCCAGCTGTCGTTCTATGGTTCGGCATGTTTATCTTACCAGAAAGCCCACGCTGGCTCGCTTCTAAAGGCAAAATTGGCGATGCGTTACGTGTGTTACAACAAATCCGTGAGCAAAATGTAGCAGAGGCAGAACTAACTGAAATAAAAGATAATATTACCGCAGAAGCAGCGCTCGACAAAGCGACATTTAAAGACTTAAGTGTCAAATGGGTACGGCGAATCTTGTTTATCGGTCTTGGCATAGCGGTTGTCCAGCAAATCACTGGCGTTAACTCGATTATGTATTACGGCACAGAAATATTGCGCGACGCAGGATTTGGAACCGAAGCGGCTTTAATCGGAAATATTGCAAACGGTGTCATTTCAGTGCTCGCCACATTCGTCGGCATCTACTTACTCGGAAAAATAGGACGGCGACCGATGTTGATTACCGGGTTAATCGGAACGACAAGTGCGCTACTTTTAATCGGGATTTTATCGATGTTGCTCCAAGGAACCGAAGCATTGCCATATGTTGTGTTAAGTTTAACCGTTACTTTTTTAGCTTTCCAACAAGGCGCGATTTCACCGGTTACTTGGTTGATGTTATCCGAAATTTTTCCGCAAAGATTGCGCGGAATCGGCATGGGAACGACGGTATTTTGCCTATGGATTACGAATTTTCTTGTAGGATTTTCATTCCCTATTTTGCTCGCGCATGTTGGTTTATCGATCACATTTTTCATGTTCGCGGTGCTCGGTGTTTTTGCGATTCTATTCGTTAAAAAATACTTACCAGAAACAAAAGGCCACTCGCTAGAACAGATTGAGTATTACTTCCGAAATTATATGAAGTTCAAATAAATGTAAGCGTTATAAAACAAGGAGGAATTGACAATGAATTTACGATTTGGAGTTATTGGAACAGGTGCGATTGGACGGGAACATATTAAACGGATTAGCCAAACATTGGCAGGCGCAGAAGTCGTTGCGGTAACAGACGTTAACCAAGAGGCCGCAAAACAAGTCGTGGCTGATTTCAAGCTAAACGCGAACGTGTATCCAGATGACAAAGCGCTCATTGCTGCCGAAGAGGTCGACGCTATCCTTGTTTCTAGTTGGGGCCCAGCCCATGAAGCAAGCGTACTCGCAGGAATCGAAGCTGGAAAATATATTTTCTGTGAAAAACCATTGGCTACAACGGCAGAAGGTGCACGTCGCATTGTGGACGCCGAAATCAAACATGGCAAACGCTTGGTACAAGTGGGTTTTATGCGCCGTTACGATCATGGTTACGTCAAATTAAAAGAAGCGATTGAAACCGGAGCAATCGGTGAGCCGCTCATGATTCACGCTGCCCATCGCAATCCGACCGTTCCAGAAACCTACTCCACAGACATGGCAATCACAGATACGCTGATTCATGAAATTGACGCCTTGCACTGGCTTGTAAACGACGATTATGAAAGCGTTCAAGTCATCTATCCAAAGAAAACGAAAAACGCACTGCCACACCTTCGCGATCCACAACTCGTGATTATCGAAACGAAAGGCGGTATTTCCATTACTGTAGAAATTTTCGTGAATTGTCGTTACGGCTATGATATTCAATGCGAAGTCGTTGGCGAAGAAGGTATCGTGAAGCTTCCTGAGTTCTCCAACATCGTCACACGCAAAAGCGGCAAGCTCAGCCAAGATATCCTAATGGATTGGAAAGACCGTTTCATCGACGCCTACGATATCGAAATTCAAGATTTCATCGATTCTATTAGCAAAACGGGCGAACCAAAAGGCCCAACATCGTGGGACGGCTATATTGCTTCCGTAACCGCCGCAGCATGTGTCAAAGCCCAAGAATCCGGCGTAACCGAAACAATCGAATTAGACGAACGACCAACATTCTACGAAGAAGGAGCGAAAACCAATGAAGTTAGCGCTTGATCCCAGCATGTTTCGCGACAATATGAGTCTCGAACAAATGATTTACAAAACCGCCGAACTAGGCTACAAATACATCGAACTCAGCCCGCGCGAGGACTTTTGCCCATTTTACAAATATCCTAAAGTCGATAAGGCAAAAATTAAACTCGTGAAAAAATGCTTGCGCGACACGGGGCTTGAAATTTCGTCCTTGTTGCCGTTATACAATTGGGCTGGCCCTGACGAAGACCGCCGCGTGGCAGCTGTTCGCAATTGGAAGCGAGCCATCGAAATCGCCGTCGAACTGGACGTCGACCTTATGAACAGCGAATTCAGCGGCACTAAATATAATCCGGTTGTCTGCGAAGAGAAGTTCGTCAAATCGATGGATGAACTCATGCCAGTTTTCGAAAAAGAAGGCGTGCGTCTGAATTTGCAGGCCCACCCGCTGGATTTTATTGAAACAAATACTGGCGCCATCGATATGATTCGCGCGCTCGATAAAGATTGGATTAAACTCGTTTACTCGACGGCGCACACGTTCTTTTACGACGACGGAATCGGTGACGTTGGCAAAATGCTAGACGAAGCGGGCGATTTACTCGATCATGTCTTGTTCGCCGATACATTTAATCACAAAGCTGCGTATGGCTTGCGTTACATCGTTAACCCACCAGACGCCGAAGTGACGATTCACCAACATTTGAATATCGGAGAAGGCGAAGTCGATTTTGATACCATTTTTCGCAAAATGCGCGAGATGAAATTTGACGGAATTGCAACAAATGCCGTTTTTGCTTGGGTAGATAAAGCTGAGGAATCCAGTAATTTCATGCTCCAAACAATGAAAAAAGGGCTCGGCCTGAACGAATAAAGAAAAGAGGGACACGACATGAAGCTATGTTTCAACGAAGCAACCACACTCGAAAATTCCAATTTAGAAAAAGATCTCACAATTTGCGAACAAAATGGCTATGACTACATCGAAATCCGCACCATGGACAAACTTCCAGAGTACTTAAAAACGCATACATTAGACGATTTAGCGACCTATTTCCAGAATCATCACATCAAGCCACTAGCACTTAACGCCCTTGTTTTCTTCAACAACCGCGACGAAGCAGGGCATGCCGCTATCATCCAAGAATTCCAAGAAATGATGCACATCTGCGATAAAATCGGCGCCAAATATGTCGTTGCCGTCCCGCTCGTCACAACGGAGAAAATCCTCAAAAAAGACATCAAGCAAAGCTGCATCGAGGTACTCCAAGAACTGTCCAACATTGCAGAAAGCCACGGCGTAAAAATTGCTTTAGAATTCGTCGGTCACCCGGAATGCACCGTCAACACATTCGAAGACGCCTACGACATCGTTCAAGCAGTCAACCGCGATAACGTCGGACTCGTATTTGATTCCTTCCATTTTCACGCAATGGGCTCCAAAATCGAAAATCTAAAAAACGCAGACGGCTCCAAAATCTTCATTTTCCACATCGATGACACCGAAGATTTCCAAATTGGCTTGCTAACCGATGACGACCGCGTATGGCCAGGGCACGGCGCGATTGACCTCGAGGCTCACATCACGACACTCAAACAAATCGGCTACTCCGACGTCGTTTCCGTGGAACTTTTCCGACCTGAATATTATCAATTAACAGCCGAAGAAACCATCGAAAAAGCAAAAACAACCACATTAGAAGTCATTTCGAAATATTACTAAGCGCAAATCCACGAGTGGCAACTAAAACTCGTGGATTCTGCTATTTATAAAAGGAGGTACCATTATATGCTAGTAACACTAAATGAAGTATTACAAAAAGCACACACAGAAAAATACGCCGTTGGGCAGTTCAATATAAACGGCTTGTCCTGGATTCACGCCATCCTCATTGCCGCCGAAAAAGAACAAGCACCCGTCATCATCGCTTCATCCGACCGAATGGTAGACTTCCTTGGCGGCTTCCAAACAATCACAGCTATGGTCAAAAACCTCATCGCAGAACACCAAATCACCATTCCCGTCGTACTTCACCTAGACCACGGCCTAACCGTCGAACGTTGCAAACAAGCCGTCGACGCAGGCTACACATCTGTCATGTTCGACGGCTCCAAATATCCAATCGCAGAAAATATCCGCCTCACCAAAGAAGTCACCGATTATGCCCACGCGCGCGGCGTCGATGTCGAAGCAGAAGTCGGAACCGTTGGTGGAAACGAAGACGGCATCATCGGTAACATCAACTACGCCAGCCTAGAAGAATGCGTCGCGCTCGTCCAAGCAACCAACATCGACGCCCTAGCCGCCGCACTAGGCTCCGTTCACGGCAATTACCAAGGTGAGCCCGTTCTCGGTTTCCAAGAAATGGCTGCCATCCAAGAAGCCGTCTCAATCCCGCTCGTCCTTCACGGCGCATCCGGCATCCCAAAACACCAAATCGACCACGCCATCACACTTGGGCACGCCAAAATCAACGTCAACACCGAATCCAACAAAGCGTGGCTTGCCGCCATCCGTCACGCACTCAAAGCCAATCCAACCACCCACGAACCCCAAGTCATCCTAGAACCAGCACGCGAAGCCATCATTCAAACCGTCCAATCCAAAATCCGCGAATTCGGTTCCGCAGGCAAAGCCACGATACATGCTTAATTTTTGAATCCTCTTACTAATCTTGCTATACTAAACAAGCAATCAAAACACATAGAAAAGAGGAATAAACTAATGATTAACAAAATCGGGCAAGTAATGATTTACGTCAATGACCAAGAAGCCGTAGCAAAATTCTGGACAGAAAAAGTAGGCTTCGTCATCATATCCGAAAATGCAGCAGGGGATGCAGAACGTTGGATCGAAATCGCGCCAACGAAAGATGCAGCAACAACATTCGTTCTTCAAGACAAAGTAGCGGTAGCTAAAGCCCAACCAGAAATGAACCTAGGCACACCGTCTATCTTACTCTATGGTGATAATTTAGAAGCGATGTACGAAGATTTCAAAGCAAAAGGCATCACAGTCGGTGAACTTGTTAACATCCCGAACTTTGGCCGCGTCTTCAACTTCGCTGACATCGAAAATAACTATTTCGCAATTCTTGAAAAATAAACGACAAAAAAACGGTAGCCTCCGAATATGGAAACTACCGTTTTTTATTTGCTAATTATTTCGTTGTTGAAGAATCAGACTCTGTTTTTGCAGATGAATCGTATTGTGCGAATGCATCTTTCAAATCTTTGTCGTCAATCTTAACGTCAGCATTTTTGTATAGTTTTTGCAATGCTGCTGTTTTAGCCTCTGTAGTTACTTTAGAAGCTAGATAATCTTTCTTCACTTGCGCTTTATCTTTTTCAAAAGTAGTTTTCGCAGGGTGGTCTAACATTTTAATAATGTGGTAACCAGCGTCTGTTTTAACAACTGGGCTGATGTCGCCTTTGTTTTTCAATGCGTATGCTGCTTTTTCGAACTCAGGTAACATTTTACCAGGACCGAATGGTGCTAATTTACCACCTTGTGTAGCAGAACCTGTATCTGTAGAGTTAGCTTTTGCTAATTCTTCAAAGTTACCGCCAGATGTTACTTTCTTGTGAAGGTCATCTGCTTTCGCTTTGTCAGCAACTAGAATGTGTTCAACAGTGATAGCTGGTTGCCATGTTTTGTAATACTCTTTCAACGCTTTATCGCTTGTATCAACAGAAGCTTCTGCTGCTTTCGTGTTCAAAAGATCGAATTTCAGATAGTCAGATTTAAATGTTTTCTCTGTGTAACCACTTTGTTGCAACATGCTTGCAAGTTGGTCACCATATTGATCTTGATACGTTTTGTATGCTGCATCGATTTCTTTGTCTGTTACTTTGTATTTATCTTCTAAAATCTTCGTCATTGCAAGTTGAGATACGTACTGATCTCCAACTTTCGCTTTCATGGCATCATAAAGTTCTTGTTGTGTTACGTCTCCAGCTTTTGTTTCAACAACAGCGTCATTTGCTGAGTTGCCACATGCGGCTAAACTGAAAAGACCCATCATTGATACCATACCTAATACTAATTTTTTCTTCATTAACTAATACACTCTCCTCAAAAGTTTTAAATAAGTTCTGCTTAACTACACATACATCATACCACAAAATAGGTGGCAATAAAGTAAAATGTCAAAAATCTAATCCATTTCTAATTTTGCCTCTAGCGTCTCTCATTAGGCGTTTATGATAGCATAATACCGTCAAGCGTTGCCGAAAAGAGAAGCAGTAATACGGAAATATTTACAATACGATAAAATAATTGACATTGTTTCGGGTTAAAATCTTGTTTTGTTGCATATCGCTCGACTAATAAATTAAAAGCAAGCAAAGCAATCACGCCAAATACGGCGTATACTACGTAAAGAAACACAATTTTCCTCCTTACTCTTCTGAAACAAGCACTGAAAAACCACGATCAGCATCTTCAACAAAAGTATGTTTTGGCGTTCCAAGAATGTTTTTGATATGGAGAAAATCCGGATAACACATACCCACATGAATCGCAATTAAAATGAGAAACAGCGGAGAATGAAAAATCGGCGTCGTAAGCATTGCCACAATTAAAATCACCGATATCACCACAAACGGAAAAATTAAAGAAACGATGTAGCGCCATTTCGGAATGACACGACGAATCCGAACTTGCAAACAAGGCAATACATAAAAATGCCGTTTCACTCGAATTTGCACACCATCACGATAACGCATCAGCGCAAGAATATGCAGTCCCTTATGAACAGGGTACAACGCAAGTAACGCAATAAACGTTGGCAGTTCAAAGACCATCACAAACTGGTTCGGAAAAACCAGATTTTCAATTAAAAATAATACGCACATAGCGGCTAACGAAACTAAGCTGGATTTAAAAAAGACGCGGTTATACTCATCTTTTCGCTCCACATTGATTGTCTTTAAACAACGCATGGATAACTAATCCTCCATTACTAAAAAATGTCTATGATGGCATGCATCACCTTAGTATTGTAGTCCCTGCCAGCCAATTTTTCAACCCCTATTTGCACAATGGTCGTTTTCCTGTGAAAAATGTGTGACGAATCCGCGTTTTTACGCGAAATAAAAAGCGCAAACCGACTGTCCGAGAGGGCTTTGCGCTTTCATGACTTAATTGCTTTCTTTTTTATCTTTTTTTAGTGTTTTTTCGAGGTCAGAAATGGTTTTTTGCATGTCTTTGATTTCTTCTTTCAGACGCGCTTTTTCTGGTTCCATTTCTTCGTTCCAATTAGCCACCGATTCTTTAATGTCAGTCGATAGGTCTTTTAGTAATGTTGTGCCTTCTGTGCTTAGAACTTGAACAGATTGTAGTAAATCCGTCGCATTGTAAGCCAGTTCTTTCAGGATAACGCCAGCTTCGCCAGATTTTGCAGCGATATCTTGACGCAGTTCACGTCCTGATTTCGGGGCTAAAATAATTGCCGTTGCAGCGCTGGCAATACCGCCAATAAGTGCGCCGAGTATTATAGATTTTGCATTCATAGTCGATCACTCCAGATTTCTTTAGTTTTATACCTCTTTAGCTATTTTGTCGGCCAGTTCTTGGAAAGCTTCTTTGGAATACCAGTTGGCATTGTCCGCCCATTTCAAGCCGAAATCATCTTTGTTCGTATAGCGCGGAATGAGGTGGATATGATAATGAAAGACGCTTTGAGACGCGATTTCCTCATTATTATTTAAAATGTTAAGTCCTTTTAGTGGCAAAGCCTTCTTCATGCCCGCCGCAATCTTAGGTACCCGACGGAAAATCTCCGCTGCCGTTTCTTCAGGCAAGTCAAAAATATTGCGCGCATGCTGTTTCGGAATGACTAGTGTGTGGCCCTCAGTAACTTGACCTAAATCAAGAAAGGCATACACTTGATCGTCCTCATAAACTTTAGCAGAAGGAATCTCGCCCTTCACGATTTTGCAGAAAATACAATCATCCATATTGAAATAGACACCTCCGAAAAATTTGACTCTCTTTGTATCTAATGTACCATAAAACAGAATAAAACGCATGTATAAAAGCAAGCGAAATAGTGAATGTATAGCAAAAACGATGGCATCTGTGCTATTATAAGGTCAATAAGATTGGATAATAGGAGTGATAACATGGCTTTAGTAGAAATTCATAACCTGACTGGCGGCTACACGAAACGCCCCGTTTTAAAAGATATTTCTTTTCAAATCGAAGAGCGTCAAATCGTTGGTCTAATCGGCTTAAACGGCGCCGGTAAAAGTACAACAATTAAGCATATTACTGGTTTAATGCAGCAGAAACAAGGCACGATAACCATCAATGGTCATTCTTTAAAAGAAAATACAGAAGAATACCGTAAACAATTCGCATACATTCCAGAAACGCCTGTATTATATGAAGAACTTACATTAAAAGAGCATTTGGAATTGACCGCAATGGCTTACGGCTTAACAGAAGAAGAATTACAAACACGGATGGCACCGCTTCTAAAAGAATTCCGTTTGGAGAAGAAGTTGAACTGGTTTCCAGCGCATTTTTCAAAAGGGATGAAGCAGAAGGTAATGATTATGTCGGCGTTTCTTATTGAGCCGAATTTGTATATTATCGACGAACCTTTTGTCGGACTTGATCCGCTCGGTATTCAGTCGTTGCTTCAGTGGATTGGAGAAATGAAAGATACGGGAGCTAGTATTTTAATGTCAACGCATATTTTAGCGACAGCTGAGAAATATTGCGATAGTTTTATTATTTTACATGATGGCGTGATTCGTGCGCAGGGGACACTTTCTGATTTGCAAGCTGATTTTGAGATGCCAGGAGCTTCGTTGGATGAGATTTACGTACAATTAACGATGGAAGAAGATCAGGCCGATGAAGTTTGATGCGGTAGATTTATTTAAGAAGCGTTACAGCAGTTACTTAGAAGAAGTAATGCGCTATTTGCGGTACATGCTGAACGATCATTTGCTCTTCGTTCTAATTATTGGCGTTGGTGCGTTTGTATATACCTATTCTGGCTGGGTCAAAACGCTAACTCCAGAGTTTCCAGCGATTCCTCTGATGGTAATTCTGCTCACAGCGGCGATTGCAGTTACTTCTATTTACACGCTGTTAAAACGCCCTGATGCAGTCTATTTGATTGTCCAAGAAAAAGCGATGGGAGATTATTTTAAAAAGGCCCATATGGCGAGTTTCTGGATGCAGATTTATATTTTTATTTTGGTGTTAGCTGCGTGTATGCCGATGTATGCTGCGGTAACAGGCTTTAGTTTTTCGCGATTTTTCCCGTTAGTGATTGTGATGTTGTTGATGAAGCTGTGGAATATTTATTTCCAGTGGGAGACGGCGAAGCTTGAGAATACAGATACAACGTGGTTATTTACGCGAATTATTATTAGCGCAGCGCTTATTTATTTGGTGCTAGCTTTTAATCTGATTTGGTCAATTCCTGTGGCACTGGTCGTCCTTCTTGGCAGCTATTTGTGGATAAAAAATAAGACGGCAGGGCTAACGATACGTTGGGAATACCTGATTGATAAAGAAGAAGCGCGGATGAATCGCTTTTATCGTTTGGCGAATTTGTTCACTGATGTGCCTCATTTAAAAGGAACGGTGCGTCGCCGGGCGTATTTAGATTTCTTATACCGCCCAATTCCGTATGCGAAGCGTAAAACATTTGCGTATTTGTGGAGCAGGACGTTTGTGCGGACGAATGAATTTATGGGACTGTATGTACGCTTAACGGTGATTGCGTTCTTGTTACTTGTTTTTGTGCAAGGTTTCTATTTGAATATTATTTTCTCGCTATTATTTATCTATTTGACCGGATTCCAGTTTATTCCGATGCTGCGCCATTTCGATGGGCAAGTCATGATGAAACTGTATCCGATTAGCGATGCGTTCAGAACACGCTCATTCATTCATTTCTTGCGGATTTTGCTAGTCGCCCAAGCATTATTGTTCGGCATTATCGGCATTGCGCAGAACGGCTCGATTGGCGGCGTCATTATATTAGCCGTGAACTTAGCCTTTGTGGCGGTATTTACGTTCATGTACGTACCGTTTAGAGTGAAGAAGATGTATCAGTAAAGTGGAATAAAAAAGTGATGCAAAAATCTATGTCAGATTCGCATCACTTTTTTTGTTCTATAATGGTTAGATCTATTTTAATTTACGCGTTGTTATTAAAAAATCACATCCGAAGAAAATAATCAGTAGTAAGAAAATCGAGCTAGGAAGTATGAAAATAAACATTGCCTCGTTGAAACTAAGCATATTGACGTATGGCAGAACAGCGAAAATAAGGCTTAGTATTAGCAAGAGTAACGTAACAATTCTTCTGATTCGAATGTTGGTTGCGGAAAAAGAGAAGCAAGCTAGACTTAGAGAAATTATGGCAACAATATATCCTACAAGCTGATTATCATCTAATTTAATACCGTTGCCAACGCCTGTAGCAAAGATTAAAGATAAGATGCCAATAGCGCTGTAGCAGATTGCTATTACGAGTGTGGCGTAATATTTGTTATTTGATTTCTGAGTCATTAAGTCATCCTCCTATGCCAATCTGTTTAAATCAATCTCCTCCCCATTCTAAAGTAAATACAAGAAAAAATCTAAGGATATTTATCTTTTTGTGAACTAAAACACAAAATATTTATAAAATTGTAAGCGTATCAAAAAAATGATAAGATGATATAGGCTAACAAGAAAGAGATTCACATCACACAGCATAAAAAAACCTCTCACTCAGCGAATCACGCTTTGTTAGAGGTTCAGATATTATTATTTACTTCTCATCATGAAAATACTCAGGGAAATGATACACGTCCACATGTGAGAAACCGCTTTGCGAACTATTATGGCGAATCAAGTCCATAATTTTATTGTGTTCTGTGCCGTTTTTCCAATGTTGATACGCATCTCCGCTATCCCAGAACGTTAAAATAAGATATTTGCTTTCTGTTCGGGATTGCAGTAATTGTGTGCATTGTAAGCCAGGTGCTTCATGTAATTTTAAGGAAATAGATTGGTATAATTTCTGGAAAATGGGAGCTTCTTCGGAACGTAGATGTAAGTATTCAAATGTGACTGTGCCGTGGCCTTTCATTTCACCATAGCTGTGGTTGATTCGGTAAGCGCTGCCTTCCTTAAATACGGTGGATTCTTCTGTTTCCTCTAAAAGGATGGAGTCACCGAAATTTTGTAGTAATGTAATATTGCGTGTTGGGTGCTCGGCGAGAATTTGACGTAGAAAATGTTCAGTCCCGCTTGTGATATACGCATACTTCATAGTGATTGCCTTCTTTCTATTCGTAATATGTTGCTTTTATCTAATTAGATACTACAACTATTTTCCTCTTTCTGCAAAAATAAAACGTCGGGAAGTTACATATCTGGTTTTTCATTGTGTTTTTTGGTATGCTGTAGATTGTAATCATTATAAAGTGGTGTCATTTTTTATGTGCTGTAATGAACAATGAAGGGGTTTTGTCATGAAAAGGTTAGAAAATGATTTATTTTTACGTGCCGCGAGAAAAGAAGCCGTGGAACAAATTCCCGTTTGGTATATGCGCCAAGCAGGGCGTTCTCAGCCGGAATATCGCAAATTAAAGGAGAAGTATTCATTATTTGAAATAACGCATCAGCCAGAGCTATGTGCTTATGTGACGCGTCTTCCTGTGGAGCAATATGGTGTGGATGCAGCGATTTTGTATAAGGATATTATGACGCCGCTACCTGGTATGGGTGTAGATGTCGAAATTAAGAGTGGAATTGGTCCTGTTATTGAGAATCCAATTCGTGATGGCAAGGATATTGAGAAGCTCGCTTTGTTCCAGGCAGATTCGCATGTTCCGTATGTGCTGGACACGATTAAGTTGTTGACGCAAGAACAGTTAACGGTGCCGCTTATCGGTTTTGCTGGTGCACCATTTACACTGGCGAGCTACATGATTGAAGGCGGGCCATCGAAAAGCTACCACCAAACAAAAGCATTTATGTACACGAAAGAAGCAGAATGGCATATGTTGATGCAAAAACTAGCCGTGATGACTGCGGATTATTTATTAGCACAAATCAAGGCGGGGGCAAGTGCTGTTCAGATTTTCGATTCGTGGGTTGGATCGCTTAGCGCAGCGGATTACCGTACATATATTAAGCCGGCAATTACGCAAATTGTAACAACGATAAAACAGCATAGTCCTGCGACGCCAGTCATTATGCAGGCAGTTGGCGCGACGCATTTGTTAGGGGAATGGCAAGATATTGACGTGGATGTTGTCGGCGTGGATTGGCGGATGTCGATCAAAGAAGCAAGAACACACGCGGGGAACAAAGCGTTGCAAGGGAATCTTGATCCAGCACTACTTTTGGCGCGCGATAAATGTTTGACACAAGCAAATCAAATTTTGCAAGAGGGTACGCAGGAACCGGGCTTTATTTTCAATCTTGGGCATGGTGTTTTCCCAGAAGTGCCACCTGCGATGTTGAAGGAACTAACGACATTTGTTCACGATAGAAGTGCAATTTTATTAAGGGGTGGAGAAAAGTGAGTAAAAAAGTTGGATTATTAGTAATGGCATACGGAACACCGTACAAAGATGAAGATATTGAGCGTTATTATACGGATATTCGTCACGGGCACACGCCAAGTCAAGAACTAATTGATGATCTACGTTCGCGTTACCATGCCATTGGCGGTCTATCACCACTTGCCAAAATTACGCAAGCGCAAGCCTATGGTTTGGCGGAAACATTGAACGCGATGCAATCGGATATCGAATTTAAAACATACATCGGATTGAAACATATCGAGCCGTTTATCGAAGATGCTGTACAAGAAATGAAGAATGACGGTATCGAAGAAGCGATTTCGATTATTTTAGCGCCGCATTATTCTAGTTTTAGCGTGAAAGAATACAATGGTCGTGCGTTGAAGAAAACCGAAGAAATTGGCGGGCCAACGATTCAAACGATTGATAGCTGGTATGATGAGCCGAAATTTATTACGATGTGGGCTGACCGGATTAATGCTGTCGATATTCCGCAAAACGAGCTTGACCAAGCGGTTCTTATTGTTTCTGCGCACAGCTTGCCAGAAAAAATTAAAGAACATGGCGATCCATATCCAGACCAATTAGAAGAAACCGCAAAATTAATTTTTAATAAAGTAAAAGTACCGAATTATGCGTTGGGCTGGCAAAGTGAAGGAAAGACTGGCACGCCTTGGCTTGGGCCTGATGTGCAAGATTTGACGCGCGCCTTATTTGAAGAGCATAAATACAAGCATTTCATCTATACGCCAGTCGGTTTTGTGGCGGAACATCTAGAAGTTCTGTATGATAATGATTATGAGTGCAAAGTAGTAACTGATGAGATTGGTGCGACATACCATCGTCCGCCGATGCCAAATGACGATAAAGAATTTTTAGACGTATTAGCAACCGTTGTTTGGAAAAACTGGTCAAAATAGAGAAATATAACTAAAAAGGTGAGTGTTTCCTGTGGTGAGAAAGAAAATTGTTGTAATTGGTGGGGGAATTACAGGATTATCAAGCACATTTTACTTAAAAAAAGAACTTGAAAAACAAAATCTAGACTATGAATTAGTATTATTAGAAGCAGGTACAAAAGTCGGGGGAAAGATTGATACGATGAAGCGGGACGGCTACATTATTGAGCGCGGTCCCGATTCATTTTTGCGCCGAAAGCCGGAAATGCAAGATTTGGTGAAGGATCTTGGGATGGAGGACTGCCTTGTGGAGAACGCGACGGGCGAGAATTTCGTGTTGGCAAAGCAAGGACTGCATGCGATTCCTAAAGGTTCTATTATGGGAATTCCGACGCGATTCCGCCCTTTTTTCAAATCAAGATTGTTATCGTCAAGCGGTAAATTTCGCGTGCTCGGTGATTTGTTTTTAGGCAAGAAACGCGTGGCTAACGAGGACATGGCGCTTGGTACGTTTTTGCGGGCGCGTGTTGGCGATGAGATGGTGGACAATATTTTGGAGCCGCTCATGTCAGGCATTTACGCCGGCGATTTAGATGAAATGAGCGCAGAAGCTACGGGAGAACAGTTTCTGAAATTAGAAGATGAGCACGGCAGTCTTTTAAAAGGCGTTCGCCAAATCTATAATGAAACGACGGCGAAACAACCGACGGAAGCCACGTTCTTAACTGTTCGCGAAGGCCTTTCTTCGGTCGTATCAGCGCTAGAACAAGAACTTTCCACAAAAATTATAAAAAAAGGCAAGCGTGTCCAAGCGATTACAAGACAACCGCGAGGCTATGAAATCACGATTTCTAAGAAAGAAAAGCTTCAAGCAGATAGTATTTTTATCGCTTTACCGTACCAAGAAATTGTTCCATTGTTCCGTGGCGATGCTGTTTTTGAACAGATAGGAGAAATTCCAGCGGCAAGTGTTGCGACGGTAGCCATGGTGTTTCCGAAAGATGCGGTGGTAGAAGACATTAAAGGTAGTGGATTTGTCGTATCGCGAAACGAAGATTTTTCGATGGCTGCATGTTCTTGGATTCACCGAAAATGGCCGCATACTGTGCCGGAAGATAAAATTTTGCTTCGTGCTTTTGTTGGGCGTCGTAAAGAAGAGTCGATTGTTGATTTAGCGGACAAGGCGATTGAAGAAACGGTTCTAAGCGATCTAAATAGAATCATGAAAATCAATCAAGCACCAGAATTCACCACGGTGACAAGATGGCGTAATAGCATCCCGCAATACACCGTGGGCCACGAGCGCCGTAAAGAAGCCATTTACAGCGAGTTCAAGCAATCCTATCCAGGTATTTTTGCAGGTGGCGCTTCTTTTGAAGGTGTGGAATTATCCGAATGTGTCCGCCAAGCAAAATCCGGCGTCACATCCGTACTAAATTTCTTAAAAAACTAAACTCAGAATTTTTTCTGGGTTTTTGTTTTGGCTTAAACACTTGTTAGTAAGCGCTATCATGAATTATTACCATAATACTACCTAGTTTTAATCATATTCTCATTTTACTCGGGCATAATAACAGCATAGACATACCCAATACGGGAGGAAAAGAAAATGGATAAAATAGAAAAGAAACGAATCGCAGAAAATATTAATTTATATATAAGATTGAACGGCTTTACGAAACGCTCATTTGCAAAGGCGACTAATTTTTCACAAGCCACGGCGGAAGCGATTTTGAATGGCAAAGTTAGAAGTAATACCAAATTCAATAAATACATAGTTAGAGTGACAGAAAAGCTAGGTTTGGATACACATTACTTTAAACAAGATAAAGAAACATTGTTATCGATGCCTATTCATTATCAAGAAGATGACGAGAAAATTCATATCGGTGATGACAAGTACAATACGATTAGCGCAATGCTACAAATTGGCGATGTCTATTACAACAATAACTAATAATAAAACCGGTTTGCTCAAATGCGAATCGGTTTTTTGTGTGGTTCAAATATGATAAGGTGGAAGAAGTGAAATCGGGAAAGGATTTGATTTTTTGAAACCAGCAGCTATTTGTTTTTTTGATTTAGATGGGACGTTACTGACGAGCGATTCTGTGGTGGCGCCCAGTTCTGTCCAAGCGTTACAAGCATTACGTGCCAAAAATATTATGCCAATCATTGCGACTGGACGGACGTTATGCGAAATCGAGCATGTACTTGAAGCGACAAAAATGACTTCTGTTATTGCGATGAATGGCCAATATGTGATGTATGATGGCAAAGAAGTTTACACGAATCCAATCGATGTGGCGGAAATTAAAGCGTTGCACGAAGGCGCCCAGTCACAATGTGTCGAAATGGCTTTTTATACGGAAGAAAAAATACGTGCGACGGCGCAAAATGAGATTATGGAGAAGCATTATCGTTATTTAGGCGAAGCATCACCAGAAATCGACGCCGAGCTTTATTTAAAAGAGCCAATTTATATGTTACTGCTGTTGTTAGAGCAGGGCGATGACTTTTTCCCAGAGCGGTATCCGTATTTTCAATTTGTACGCAATACGCCGTTTAGTAATGACGTTGTGCCAAAAGGCGGTTCGAAAGCGCGTGGGATTGCTAAATTATTAGAGGTAATGGGATTTGAAGATGTGCCAACGTATGCATTTGGTGATGGTATGAACGATTTGGAGATGTTTGAAGCGGTGGATTATGCGGTTGCGATGGACAATGCCGTACCATCATTGAAGGAAAAAGCAGCCTTTATCACAGCAAATAATAACGAGGATGGCATCGCAAAAGGCTTGCGGTTATGCGGATTACTTGAATAAATGAAAAAACAGGATTTTCAGTCTCATAAGAAACTGGAAATCCTGTTTTTATAGCGCCCTTAAACTGCCTTCCACAAAGCATTGATGTTTAAGGGGTAGGCAGTGATTATTTCACACTGCTTGTAGGCTCATCGCATAAAACTAATAGTAACACGCAAGCCGTTCAAAGTAAAGCTTTATTTTAAATGCAGCATCAGCGCTTCATACGGTTGCAAAGTCACCTGATTTTCTAACGTTTCGCGCCCATAGTTAGATGCCAGAATTGCGCAATCCTTATTTTGATACTGTGCAGGCACATGCCACGCCATTTCTTTCTCGCTAAAATTACCAACGACAACTAGCGCCTCATTTTGCCATTCGCGCGCATAATCATAAATGACTTCACTTTCGGCATCGAGCAGCCGGAAATCACCATTCGCAAAAATCGCATGCTCCCGACGCAACGCAATTAAATGCTGATACGTATAGAAAATCGAATCAGGATTAGCAAGCGCTTTGTCGACCGTCCAGTTGTCCTCATGAATCGGCGCAAGCCAAGGCTCCCCAGACGTGAAACCATGATGCGGCGTGTCATCCCACTGCATTGGAATCCGCGCATTTTCCCGTGATTTCTCTCGCAAAATTTGCAACGCATCGGCTGCCGTCACACCATCCGCAAGCAAGTGCGCATACGCATTCCGCGACTCCGCGTCATCATACTGCGAAATATCCGTAAAATTGGCATCCGTCATCGCGATTTCCTCACCTTGATAAATAAACGTCGTGCCCTGCAATCCGAACAAAATAATCGCCAATAATTTCGCACTCTGTTCCCGGTACACCGTGTCATTTGCAAACCGTGCCAAAGCACGAGGCTGATCATGATTCGTCCAGAACAAGGCGTTCCAGCCACCACCAGCCGCCATCTTCAACTGCCACTCCGTCATAACCCGCTTCAAGTCCGTCAACTGGAACTTCGCGCTCGCCCATTTCTTCCCGCCTGGATAATCCACCTTCATGTGATGGAAATTAAAAGCCATACTCAGTTCCTCACGCTCCGGATTCGTATACTTAATACATTGTTCCGGCGTCGTAGAAGACATCTCACCAACCGTCACCAAACCATACTTATCGAACACATGACGGTTCATCTGATGCAAATATTCATGCACATGCGGCCCGTCCACATAAAACTTACGCCCATCGTCCTGCGCCGTTGCCAACGAATCGTTCGGGAAATCCGGATTTTTAGAAATATTATTAATCACGTCGAGGCGGAAACCATCGATTCCTTTCTCGCCCCACCAAGCCATCATATTATAAATTTCCTCTTGCAATTTTGGATTTTCCCAATTTAAATCAGGCATCCCAACCTCATACAAGTGCAAATAATACTGACCAGACGCCGCGTCCAACTCCCAAGCCGAACCACTGAACTTCGACAACCAATTATTCGGCGGTCCACCATCAGCCGCAGGGTCCTTCCAAATATAATAATCACGATACGGATTATCCTCGCCCTTCAAAGCCTCCTGAAACCAATGATGCTGATAGGACGTATGATTGACTACCATATCCATCATAATTTTGAGCCCACGCTGATGCGCTTTTTCTAAAAGTTCATCAAAATCAGCCATCGTCCCGTACTGTGGATCAATATTGAAGTAGTCCGCAATGTCATAGCCATTATCGCGTTGCGGCGAGACATACATCGGCGTTAGCCAAAGCAAATCCACGCCAAGTTTTGCTAAATAATCTAGTTTTTCGATAATACCGCGGATGTCGCCGATACCATCTCCATTTGTATCATAAAAGCTACGCGGGTAAATTTGATAAACCGTCCCTTTTTGCCACCATTCGTTATTCATATGAAACATCCTCCTAAAATCCTGCATTTCCTTGTTTCCGTCTTGCTAAACCGATAATGAAAGTGAGCACAAACGGCACACCAATCGCGATAACCATCCCAATCGCATAGGCACTCCAGCCCGCTCTTGTAATTGACAGAATCGAGAACAATCCGCTGACACCAATCGATTGCGAAATAACGCCATTATAAGCGATGAAACCACCGGCCAGACCAGCACCAATCATCGAACAAACAAACGCATACTTGGCTCGCAAGTTGACCCCAAACATCGCCGGCTCCGTTATCCCAAGATAGGCGGAGAGGGCAGAGGTGAGCGCGATACTACGGTTCTTTTTATCTCGTGTTACAAAAGCCATTGCCAATGCGGCAGAACCTTGCGCCGTATCAGACAACGCTTGAATTGGCCAAAACATCGTTCTTCCAGTTGTTGAAATAAGTTGTAAGTTAACCGCCAGAAACGCGTGATGCATCCCAGTAATAACAAGTAATGCAAAACAAGCACCAAACAAAATCCCGGTAATCATCGGCGAAATATTAGATAAGTTCACGATACCATCTGTAATCCAGTTGGAAATAGCAAGCGTAATCGGTCCAATCGCAATCAACGACAGGGCACTCGTCACAAGTAGCGTCACAGGCGCCACAATAAGTAATTGGAACGCATCCGGAATGACACGTCGCAACCCTTTTTCAATCGTCGCGTATACCCAAGCAGCGACTAATACCGGCAAGACTTGGCCTTGATACCCGATTTGTGCCACTTCTAGTCCGAAGAAATTCCAGTAATGCGGTTCCTTCACACCAATGTCATACGCACTCATCAACGCAGGATTTACAAGTACTAACCCAAGCACAATCCCCATCAATGGATTCCCGCCGAAATACTTCACAGCAGACCAACCAACGAGCGCCGGTAAGAATGCAAACGCTGTCCCGGCAATCATACTAATCATTCCAGCAATACTCGCCAGATTTGGATACATATCCACAAGCGACTTACCTTCTACAAAAATCCCAACACCAACTAAAACATTATTAATACCAAGTAAAAGACCACTAGCTACAATCGCTGGCAAAATTGGAATAAATACATCGGCCAGCATTTTAACGATTTTTTGCAATGGGTTGAGTTTCTTTGCGTTTTCTTCTTTTAATTCGGCAGTCGTTACTTCTTTGACATTTGTTTGGCGAATGAGTTCTTCGTATGCTTTATCCACCGTTCCTTGTCCAATAACGACTTGATACTGCCCGTTAGAGCTGAAATTACCACGTACAATATCGATTTCTTTTAAGGCTGCTTCATCTACGATTGACTCGTCTTTTAGTTGAAAACGGAGTCGGGAGATGCAGTGTGTTGCCATGTTGATATTATCTTCGCCACCAATTGCTGCAATAATTGCCGCGACGTTCTTCTTTGTTACCTTTACCATTTTAAATTCCCCTCTTTCTGAGCTAATCAAAAATGTAATCGATTTCATTGGTTTTATTATAAGTTGTTTAAACAACTTATGCAAGCTTTTTTTTGAAATTTGTTTAAACATATTTTTCGAGGAGCGTACAAAAAAGCCTCGCCAATGATGGACGAGACTCACATAGTTAGAGGACTTCTACTAGTTGTTTATTTTTTAAGGTCAAGGTGATATCGGATTCTTTAGCAATAGCTTTGTCATGCGTAACCATGATGATACATTTGTCCATTTGATGCGCGAGGGCTTTGAACAAGTAGATGATTTTATCGGCGGTTTCTCCGTCCAGATTACCGGTGGGTTCATCTGCAAAAATAATTTGGGCACTGCCAGACAAGGCGCGGGCGATGGTGACACGTTGTTGTTGACCGCCGCTTAGTTGCAAGACGGGGCGCTTCATTTGTTCAGGCGTTAAGCCTACTTCGGTTAACATTTTGACCGCATGGGCGCGTTTGTTTTTCATTCGGGGATGTTGGATGCCGATTGCTGTGATAACGTTTTGCAAGGCCGTCATGTATGGTATCAGATTGTAGGCTTGAAAGATGATGGCGCAATGGTTTTTACGATATTTCTGTAGGCTGAGTGATGTGCCGAGACTTTGTTTTTGATATAATACTTGGCCTTCGTTCGGTACGTCAAGACCAGACGAAATCGAGAGCATCGTTGTTTTTCCTGAGCCAGATGGGCCGAGAATCGTGTAGAACGTTCCTGCTGTGAAGTCATAGTTCGCATTTTCTAGAATAGCTTGGCGCTTACCACCAGATTGATAATGATACGAAATATTATTTAACGTTAAAATTGTTTCCATAGGGGTCACCTGTCCTTTAATCGTTTTTAGATAAAATCATTTTTGGTTGTAGTCTGATGATGAAGAGGCAAGGGAGGAGCGTTGCGATAATGACTACAAGTAAGCCAATTCCGCCGACTTCTACCATGTCTTGTTGGGAAATGTGGACGTCTACTTTGTCGATCACTTCACCTTTTGGTTTATCATCTTGTTCGCCGCCTATAACAGTAGCCATTTGCATGCCACCAGACGGTGTATTTGCTTCTTCGTCTTTTGCTTGTTGCACTTCTTTGTTAAGCATTTGATTTGTCACGGTTTGGCCAATAGCTTCGCTCGTTAAACAAGCTGCAGAAAAAGCAATCATCCCAATCAAAATCACTTCGACAAGAAATTGTCCGATTAGCTTGGCTTTGTTTTCACCTAAGGATAGTAAAACTCCCATTTCAAAACGGCGTTCACGAATGGAAAGCAGTACGAGTAATGCTAAAATAAGTCCACCTGCAAGTGCTGTAATAATAACGATAATATTGGCAAAGGAGGCGACATTTTGAATGGGCTGCATCATTGTTTTGTAGGCCGCGTCATTTGCATCCCATTTATAAAAGTCTTTGTCAACAGAACTAACATCGGCTGCTGCTTTTTTGAAAGAATCAATTAGCTTCGGATCGGTCATGCTATATTTTGCAGAAGCTAAGCTACCGTTGTGAGAGAACGGCATTGCTCCGTCTACGGTTGTGTAGATTTTGTTTGCTGGCTCCATGAAATCGACTGGGAATTGCTGTGAACCGGATACTTCTTTATTTTCGTAGATGCCATGGACGGTGAATTTCTGTGATTTGTTCGTTTCTAAGTCTTTTAGTTGGAAAGTGTCGCCTACTTTTAATTTGTTTTGATCGGCGAAACGTTTTTCGATGAGAGCGAGATTGCCCTTGTCTTTGTTTGTAATTGGTTTACCGGAAATGATTTTTTCTTTGCCATTTTTGAACGTTGCTAGGCTGTTCGTGTTATTTGTACCTGTCATTGCGAAGTCGGGCATTTTTGCTTCGCCATCGCTGCCGCCGCCACCAGCTATTGCCATACCGCCTGCTTGATTGTCGCCTTCTTTTTTGTCGCTTTTGACAGGGCTTTTATCTACTTTTGCAGCGAAGGCGTCTACGATATATTGGTAATCCGCAACGGCTTTTAGATTCTTCACTTTTTCGATATCTTTAAGGGTTAGGGGAGGGACTTCACCCAAGTTGCCGTTGCTTTCTTCCATCTTTTTCATGAGTTTGTCCATGTCGAGTGTGAGAGTTACGTCTCCACCTAATTTCTTCCTTGCAATGTCTTCGCTGGCTCGTGTTGCTGATTGAATGGCGAATCCTGCAAAGACAAGACTGCACAGGACGAATAATAAAATGAGCATCAGGAATGATTTCCCTTTCTTCGCCCAAATACTGATGCATGCTCTTCTGATAAAATCCATATAAAAAACCTCCAAATTCTTTGATAAAACTAACTTTACACAAAGAAAATGGAGATTAGGTGTACTTCACATGTAATTTTGATGGATTAATTTTGCCAAATATGAAATGCAACGCCTTGCTTGGTATTTTCAAGTTTGTAGGAGAGGGAGGACTTCTCGAGGAATGTAGCGGTGATGAATAGGCCAATGCCGCTGCCGCCAGTCTCTTTATTGCCTGATTTCTCTAGTCGGTAAAACGCGTCAAAAAGCTTGTCCAATTCTTCTGTCGGGATTGCTGGCGCATCATTATAAATCGAAAAATGCCATCCAGTTGCGGATTCATTTAAGGAAATGGCAATGGTGTCGTCGTTTTGGGAATATTGAAAGGCGTTATGAATGACATTGGAAATTGCTTTTTCAACGAGAGGTTGGTTGTTATAGATCGTTATATTTGGCGTTATTTCATTGATAATACGCCGCTTTGAAGCATCCGGATGCCATTGTTCTTGCGCTACAGATTCGCTCAGGAAGGCGCTGAGGTCAAATGTTGTTTTGCTACGTTCAAAATCATGACTATCAATACGCGAAATTTCAAGCATATCTTGGACGAGTGCCGACATTTGTTCCATCGTTTCATAGGAGCGTTTTAAATAGGTATCACGATCTTTATAGGGACCGACGCGGTGAATCATAGCTTCCAACTGCCCCATAACGGATGCGATGGGCGATTTGAGTTCGTGGGAAACCGCTGTGATAAACTGTTTACGCGTTTCTTCCTGCGCTCGTTCTTTCGCGATTTCAGCTTCTAATTGCGTATTCACTTTTTGCAAATCGATGAGCGTGCCTTCTAACTCGCGCGCCATTTCATTGAGATGATGCGACAATTGACCAATTTCATCTGTCGACTTCACCGGCAGCTCCTCGGAAAAATCAAGTTGCGCCATTTTATTTGCCACCATATTCATGCGAAGTAACGGCTTAACCGTCCTTCTGGAGAAGAAATAAGCGGAAATAAAACTAAGAATGACGACAAAAAGCAGAAAATAAGGTGCAAAAAGTAATAATACCGCGGAAATATCAGTAAGTGGCTGAATATTAATAAAGTATTGCATGGTAAAAGGGACACCATTAATCTTCAAGCTCTTCTGGACGCTTGTACTTTCGTCTGTTTCTGGTGTGGAGACAGCAAGCGGAGAAGCAGGGGCAGTAGTTGTAAAGGTATTAGTACCGCTCTGTAGCATCACATACGGAATGTAAACAATTTGATCCGCGCTATTTAATAAAAATGGTGAAATATTATTGTTATCTGCGAACTTGTCCATGGCAGCTTGAACATCTTCGAGCGAATTGCTTTTCGATGCTTCAACGACTTGGTTTGCCCCATCTTCTAGTTTTTGCTTTTTATAATCATAGTAAAAATTCGGTAGGAATAGGAGTAGCATCGCGTAAATTAGTGCTGTGAAGACGAGTAGTAGGGCTAATGTGATGAAGAAAATCTTCGCACTGATTTTGGCGCGTATTTTAGTAATCCATTTTATAGCCAGCACCCCTTACTGTTTGGATTTTGTCGGTCGCCAGTTTTTTGCGTAGGTTTTTGATATGCGTGTTGATGATTTTGGTGTCGACAATGTATTCGTAGTCCCAGGCTTGTTCTAGCAACATTTCACGTGTGAAAACGCGACCTGGATTTTGCATTAATAGTCGCAAAATATCGAATTCTTTGCGGGTTAGTTCTACAGGGAAATCGCGCGCGGTTACTTGGAAAGTGTCGGTGTTCAGCGCGATATCGCCAACTTGCAATAGATGAGGGCTTTCCTGTTTAGCTGGTACACGACGAAGCAAGGCCTCCACACGTTTTATGAGCACTTTATAGGAAAAGGGCTTTTGAATATAATCATCAGCGCCGAGTTCGAAGCCTTTTAATTCAGAGTCTTCTTCGCCGAGCGCTGTTAACATCAAAATAGGCGTATCGGATTTCGTTCGGATGAGCTCACATAATGTATAGCCGTCCATTTTTGGCATCATAATGTCCATAATAATTAGATCAAATGTTTGATTTTCAAAAAAGCCAAATGCCTCCATACCGTTTTCTGATGTGGTTACTTGATAGCCTTCATCGACTAAAAAAGCACACGTAACATCGCGGATATTGGCATCGTCTTCTACAACGAGTATGTGTTTCATAATAACCTCCTTATTTGCCCTTATTATAACGTGCGAAGGTGGAGTTTAGGTGGAGCTGGCTTATTTTAATCGTTGCGCAGAGTCAAAGAAGACAAAACGATCCGGGCGATGGCGTGATTCGGTGTATTCAAACATTGTCCCATCTGCGTCATACGCGTAGTTTTTAACGACAGCCAGGCAATCGAAACCGTTTAGATCCATATACTTTTTGTCATCCGTGAGTGCTTTTTCAACGACGATGTAGCGTTTAGATGTCACGATTTTGACGTGAAGTTCTTCTTCAATATATTCGTAAATAGATTCGGCGGCTTTTTCGGGTGTTAGATCACGAACAATCGCAGCATCAAAATAGTTCACATCGAGAATCAACGCCTCATCTTCCACTAGTCGTAGTCGCTTAATATAGTAAACATCTGTACCCTCGGGTAACATTGTTTTTTTTGCTAAGTTTTTATCAACCGTTATTTGTTCAAAATGAACCACTTTAGTATGGAAGTTTTTATGATTACGATTTAGCGATTCTTTCATACTTTCAACGCCGCCAAACATGAATTCGATTGACTCGTGTTGGTGAATGACCATGACGCCTTTGCCGCGGACGCTCTGAACGTACCCATCTTTCACGAGTTCCGAAATAGCACGGCGAACGGTGTTGCGGCTACAGTCAAAACGTTGCACCAGCATGTGTTCGGTTGGCAACATCTCTTTGAAGGAGTAGCGACCTTCGTCAATATCTTTCTTTAAATCGGCGTAAATTGCTTGATAAACAGCTTTCCCCAAGGTCTTTCCCTCCAATTTTGCTGACTTGTTTAAACAGCTTTATCACCTACATTGTACTAAAGAAAAAGGAATAAAGAAAGGGATGGTTTTCATTGGATGTATATGCCAAATGGTGATATATTAGTATTGGGTGGAAACAATCAAGAGGAGGAGTGGGATGAGACTAAAAATCAGTTGTGAGCTGTCGTCTAATAAAATCCCTGCTGACTACAGACGCAAAGTCGTGAGTGTGATGAAAGCGGGGCTCTCCAGGGCGAATGAAGCGAAATATAAAGAGATGTATAGCGGGAACAAACAAAAAAACTTTACATTTTCTGTCTATCTTCCAAAACCAATTTTTAATGGGGGAATTATCAAATTGGCGCAAAATGAAATCGTGATTAATTTTGCGACAGCGGATGCCGAACTAGGTATTAATTATTACAATGCTTTGATGAACGTTAAGGGGAAGCAGTTGCCGTTTTCAGAGATGAATAAAATTCGTGTGCAGACGATTCAAATCGTGCAGGAAGAATCGATTGTCTCCGAACGCATTGCCTTTAAAACATTGTCACCAATCGTATGTCGGGACCATAATAAAGAAACAAAGAAGGACTGGTTTTATTGGTGGGAAGAAGAGGCTTTTGAGCGCGTTCTAAAACGAAATTTATATTTTCAGTTACGCGATAAGTTCGGTGAATATGTCAAAGCAGACATAGAAGCACTTCAATTTAAAAAAGTGGCTATTAAGAAAACTGTGGTAATTTGTTATAATCTTCACGTAGCTTGTTCGCTTGGCAAATTCGAAATGATTGGCCAGCCATATTTACTTAACCATTTCGTGCAAGGCGGCATTGGCTCGATGCGTGGCATGGGTTTTGGTATGATCGAAGTAATCTAGTATTTTCAAACATTTTGGGAAATGGTATACTAGTACGTATAAATAGTAGATTGGAGTGAAGTAAAACAAAATGAATGAAACATACAGAAGTGCAGAACACGCTACGGCTGGCGCTACAAAAGCCGAAATTATGCAAAAAGTGCTTAACTGGTTTGTTATTTCTCTAGTAATGGCAACAGTTGGAACAGTGATTGGTCGTGAAATTCCATTCGCATTTTATATTCCGCTCGTCGTTTTGGAATTTGCGTTATTAATCGCGATGATTTTCGTAAGACGCAGCAAGAGTGCTTCCAAAATCGGTTACGGTTTATTGCTTGCTTTTGCGTTCGTAACGGGGCTTGTATTAGCGCCAACATTACAATATTACTTAAACGCTGGAGCAGGGAATGCTGTTTTAATGGCGTTTGCTACGGCGACGGTAACATTTACTGTACTTGGTTTTGTCGGAGCTAAAATGAAGACCGACTTATCGTTTATGGCAAAAGGCTTATTCGCGGCATTACTGATTGTCGTAGTCATTTCGTTGATTTCGATTTTCTTCCCGCTAAGCTCGCTGATGTCAACCATTTTCGCAGGAGCGGGGACGTTATTGTTCTCCCTTTACATCCTGTTTGACTTTAACCAAATTATGAAGCGCGACGTGACAATGCAGGACGTACCATTGTTAGCGATGAGCTTATATTTAGATTTTCTAAACTTGTTCTTGTTCTTGCTACGCTTGTTTGCAGGACGAAACTAAAAAAAGGAAGGCCCACGCATGACTCGTATCATGAATGGGCCTTCCTTTTTTCTATTCTAAATCGTAAAAACCTAAAACAATATCAGCTACAGCTTTTGCGGCAACTGGAAGCGCGTCTTCGTCAATATCGAATTTTGGGTGGTGGTTGAAGTACGCGTTTTCCACGCCTTTTGGCCTTGCGCCAACGTAGAGGAAGGCACCAGGTATTTTTTCAAGATAGTAAGCAAAATCTTCGGAGCCTGAAACCATATCGGCTTCGGTAACGCTTTGCAAATAGTCGCCGACACCTTTTTGTAAGTAGTGAACAGCGTTTTCTGTTGCTTGCGGATCATTATAAAGTGGCGGATAGTCAGCGGTGTAAGTGAATGTGGCTTTAATGCCAAACATCGCTTCAAGTCCAGCAACAATGCGGTGCAACTCCGTATCAATCAGCGCTTGCGTTTCCTTCGTCATATAGCGGACATCGCCTTCAAGCTCAACATAATCCTTAATGACGTTAAAACTGCCTTTTCCATCAAAAGAACCGACCGTCACAACGCCAGTATCAAAAGGATTTAAACGGCGACTGACAATTGTTTGAATCGCATTAACAAAATAAGCAGCAGCAACAATCGCGTCATTTGCCATATGTGGTGAAGAACCATGACCTCCCGTTCCTTGAATACCGAGTTTGAAATACGTCCGTCCAGCCATCGAAAAACCGCTGCGATACGCAATATTTCCAGCATCAAAAAACGGAAACACATGAATCCCGTAAATCGCATCGACATCATCTAACCGTCCCGATTCCACCATTCCCTTCGCGCCACCAGGTGGTGTTTCTTCGGCGTGTTGGTGAATAATTTTGATCGTGCCGGCGAGTTCTTCTTGCAATTGAATCAAGCAATCCGCAAGAATGAGCAAGTAGGCAGTATGCGCGTCATGCCCGCAAGCATGCATCACACCAGGATTCTCCGAAGCAAAGGGAAGTCCCGTTTCTTCCGTAATTGGCAAAGCGTCAAAATCAGCACGCAAAGCCAATGTTTTCCCCGGTTTGGCGCCCGAAATCGTCACGATAATCCCGTAACCATTCCCAACATTGCGTTCCAGCGTCACATTTTTACCTTCATAAAATTGAGCGATATAGTTCGCTGTTTCTTCTTCATGAAAAGACAGCTCTGGATGCGCATGAAGATGGCGCCTAATTGCAATCATTTCATCGGTTCGAGCATCAATCATGGCCATTAATTTTTCACGTAACATCGTTTATTCCTCCTTATAATCCCCATAATCGGCCACCAATGTTCCCATCGCTTTTGCGGCAATTAGTAAGGACGCTTCGTTAATATCAAATTTCGGATGATGGTGCGGATAACAAACCCCATTCGCAGGCATTGCGCCGACATAAAAGAAAGAGCTAGGCCGTTCCTTCGCATAATACGCAAAATCTTCAGAAGGGGGCTGCGGCTCACAGCGCACAATCGTTGTAATTTCAGGAATGTTCGCATCTTGCAACGACGAAGCCACAAAAGCCGTTAAGTTCTCATCATTCATAAGTACCGGATAATCGTTTTTGTAATCCAAATCGTACGTAATACCGAACATCTTCGCTAGCCCATCCAAAATTCGGCGGAATTCCTTCTCAATCAACACGCGCGTTTCTTCCGTCATTGCTCGCACGTCGCCCTCAAGTTCCACCGCATCTTTAATCACGTTAAAACTACCTTTCCCGTCAAAAGAACCAATCGTAATCGAGCCAACGTCAAACGGATTCAGACGGCGACTAATAATAGTTTGAACGGCAAGTACGAATTCGCTAGCGGCAACAATCGCGTCATTTGCCATGTGCGGCGAAGAACCGTGACCGCCACGTCCAGCAATTTTCACTTTAAAAGCGGCGCGTCCCGTTTGAATAGCCCCTTCACGATATGCG
This sequence comes from Listeria booriae, assembly GCF_000766865.1. Classification (GTDB taxonomy): domain Bacteria; phylum Bacillota; class Bacilli; order Lactobacillales; family Listeriaceae; genus Listeria_A; species Listeria_A booriae. The sequence continues at coordinate 86,210 of NZ_JNFA01000001.1, read as the reverse complement.
ACTTCACCAGTTGGCATCGTTGACATGACATGAATACCGAGCACATGATCCACGCCGTCCAAGCAACCATCACGAATCATCGCAATCGCACCACCCGGCGGTGTTTCTTCGGCAGGCTGATGCAAGACGACAATTTTGCCAGTAAGCTGCTCTTTCATTTCGATTAACGTTTCCGCGAGAATTAGCATGTAAGCCGTATGCCCGTCATGCCCACACGCATGCATCACGCCAGGATTTTCCGAGGCAAAAGGAAGGCCTGTTTCCTCCGTAATTGGCAGCGCGTCAAAATCCGCCCGAATCGCAAGCGTCCGTCCAGGTTTGCCACTATCAATCGTTACAACGACGCCATGCCCACCAATATTTGTTTTTACGTCACAATCTTTTCCTTCATAGAAATCGGCAATGTATCGCGCCGTGTTCTCCTCTTGAAATGATAACTCGGGATGTGCATGTAAGTACCGTCTAATTTCAATGATTCTGTCCTGTTTTGCTTCTAATTTCGCCATTAATTGTTGTCTCATTATGCCCCTCCTCCAAAATAAAAATATTTGTTCCCTCGATGCCATTATAGATGGTTGACGTGAAAGTTATAAGCATATTTTTGTTGTAAAATAGGCTAGTTTTTGTCATTGTGTAAAAATGAAAAGATCGGAATGTCAAAAATGCCTCAGTATTTATGACATAATTTTAAATTTTTAGATAATTTCTTGCTCTGCGGAATCAGGGTGTTATAATGATTGTAAGCGCTATATTAAAATGTTCCCTCAAAACATTGATTACAAAAAACGGAGGAGAAGTCATGAAAACTGAACAACAAGGGAAGGTCATTTTGCCAATATTGTTTCTAGGTTACATCGCGATTTACATTGACAAGTTAGTCATTGGCGTCATCGCAGTACCACTTGCTGAACAACTACATCTGAGCATTGACGAGAAAAGCTACATATTCTCTGCTTTTTTCATCGGTTATTCGATTATGCAAATTCCGTTTGGCTATTTAAATGATAAGCTAGGATCTAAGTTTGTATTAATTATTTCACTGTCTATAATTACCGTTGCATCCATTGTTTTTGGCTCTGCATCAACATTAATCGCACTTGTCGCAGCACGCTTCTTCGCAGGAATCGGACACGCAGGCTACCCAACATCATCCGCTAGAACCGTAACCGACACTTATCCTATGGAAAAACGAACCTGGGCGCAATCCATTTTAATCTCCACATCCGGCATCGCCTCAATCATCGGACCGCTACTAATCCCGATTATCATTGCCCAATTCGGCTGGCGAGGCGCGGTATTCTGCATTGCATTTATTTTCGTTTTGGCATTAATCCTCGTCATTTGGAAATTGCCAAACACACATAAAGAAAAACAAAAAACAGCACAAAAAAGTGATACACCAGCCACACCATTTTTAAAAGTATTAACGAATCCCGTTGTGATTTTACTATTTATCGCGATGTGTAGCATAAATATTGCGCTGTACACTGTCGCGAACTGGATGCCGACATATTTTGTAGACGAACGCGGCGTATCTCTGGTTACTAGCTCTATCATCGTAGCTATCGCCGGACTTGGAAGCTTGCTCGGAAGTTTCGGAACAGCCTTCATCGTTGGCCGTTATTTCCAGCACCGCGAAAAACGCGTCATCTTTGTTTTGGCAGTCATATCAGCCGTGGCAGCAATACTTGTTTACCGTACAGAAAACATCGCGGGCGCCACATTCTGGCTTTTCCTTAGCTACTTGTGTTCCGTCATGATTTTCTCCACGATGTTCACCTTACCATTAAAACGACTACATGAATCCATCGTCGGAACAGGTGTTGGCATCATCAACACAGGCGCAACACTGGGCGGCGTTTTCGCACCAATGCTTGTCGCGAATCTCGTCGGCAAATTCGGCACATACGAAAGCGTCTTTACCGCAATCGCCGTCGTATCTATCATTACCGCGGTGTTTGTTGGACTAATGCCCAATATGAAAAAAGACAGGTTGGGTGCATAACTAAAGTAAATCGACCGCAACTGCTCGATTTGTATAAAGCCGAGTCTACGTCTTACCCGTTTTAATTGGTAAGGCAGTCCTCGGCTTTATTTGGCGTTTATTTTCTACAATGTCCGCCTAAATTCATAAAACTGAATCGCATTCACATCCAAATACGCGTAAAATGACCAATTCTCCGTAATTAATTCATCACTCACCGAAAGCGTCGGCTGCGCATCTTGCACAATGTAATCCATAATTTCCGAATCGAGTCCGTGCTTACTATTCAACTGCCAATACTTCGAATAAAGCGCACCATTCTCACGGTCGAACTGGAACTTGCGCAACTGATATTCCCCTGGCACGAGCCCGTCCAACTGCACATGAAACTCCTTACGATAATCCCGCAAAAACGAGTCTTCCACCGAGTAGAGCGGGTTCATGTTCGTACAATTCAACAATACGAGCTGGTACCCATCCTCATTTTCCGTCATCACAAAATGCTCGCCACGCGCCACAATTTTCCCACGTAACCGTTCCTTAAATTTAAGCGAAAAATACGCCGGCCGCTTCCCATTGAAAAAATGAAACAATTCCAATCCATCCAACCGGATATTGCGTCCACTCAAATCCTCTTCATGCAGCTCCGTATTAATCCAAAAACCAAGCCCCGCAACCTCCGAACTAACCGCCAAAACCGTCTGAAAAATAAGCGCCCCTCTAAAAAATGTCCCATTCGTATACCGGGTGTTTCCCGTCAACGTGTTCCAATTCGTCAACATCAAAGGCTTATCCCACCGGTTTTCCTTCAAATACCGCTTCAATTTCTGCGTTTTCGACAAAACATAATCTTTCGTAATAATGAAGTCTTTCTGCGCACTTTTCGTAAAATCGACCGCTTCATTTTGGTTCGCATTAAAGCCAATAAAGTCTACCGCATCCCGATTCTGTAAAATCCACTCATGATTCGCAAGCGGCGTTTCCCGTCTCTCAGAAAACGGCAAATAACTTCCAACCTGAATCGACGCATGGAAACTCTTAATCACGTCGCGTAATTTCAAATACACCCGTTGCAATTCCTTCCGTGAAGCAACCGTATTGTACGGCTCATAATACATAAAGTACCACGTCTTCACATAAGGCGACCCGTACACTTGAATCATATACTGCATAAACTGTGTCAGTTTTTCAAAATAAAGCGTCTCGTCACTCGAAATATCCTGATACTCCACGCGAATAAACAAGCTGATACCAAGCTTTTTCAAGTAATCAATCGCCAAAGAAGCGTTGGCATACGGGGAAGAAGTCGGCATCGTTTCATCTGTTTCTTTTTCCGAAAGCAATGTGGAGCCGAAGATTAAATGGCGAATGCCAACATAGCGCACACGAAGCTCTGCCGCGGCCGTCTCAATCTGGGTTTGCACATTATGATGCAGCACTTCCTTCAATTCCACAATCGTCAAAATATGTAATGGCCGAGGAATCGTTTCTTGTTTTCCAAGCGAAATGGCAATCTGTTTTTGCTCAAACGGAATCTCATTCATAAAGCTCACTTTCTCAGCATCTTGCCGATAATGCGAAAGCTTCACTAACACAGCAGGAGACGGCTTAATCGGCGTTACTTCAGGAATCGGTGTCTGCTGTTTGTCCAAAGCTTGCGGCGCAGCAAGGAAATCCCGACGATAAGAAGCAGGGGACTTGCCGTAATACGTTTTAAAAGAAGTCGTGAAATTTTTAGAAGAAGAAAAACCGTTTTTCTGGGCAATTTGTGAAATCGTGGCGGAACTATAACACAAATCTTCCAAACTGTGTTCCAAACGAATATGGGTCAAATATTGCAAAAAGCCAAGACCAGTCATCTTTTTAAAATAACGAGACAAATAGGCAACCGATAAATATTCCTGTTCCGCGATACTTTGCAACGTAATCGGCTCATCAAACTGTTGCTCCAACTGCTGAATAATCCGTGTAATCCGCGTATCATGAACCGCCAATTTATCTTCTGAAACATGCTCATTTTTGAAAAAGCGAGTCAGCAACAACATCATTTGAAAAAGCGCACTTTGTGACTCCAAAACACTATTTTCCAACCCATTCGCCGTCGCAATCATCATATTCGCCAAGTTTTTGCGCAACAAAGTCACCATCTTCTCGCGCCCCGTATCAAGCCCACTTGAGAAACAATCGAAAGAATACTGAAAATAAGCTGGATAATACAACGCGAAAAACGGTCCAGTAATCTGCAATTTCATCACAATATTAGGCGTCACACCACGAATCGAATAATGTTGCTGATGATTGATCACAATTAAATCGCTCTCCTGTAACAAAAACGTCTGACCAGCCGAAGTAACTCGAAGTTCCCCTTCCAAAACGAAAAAGATTGTCGTGCCACTGTTTGTCGTCGGCGCTAAATAATGAATGTTTTCCAATTGAATCGTATAACCGTCTTTTTTCACCATGCTTTTGCCCTCCTTAGTTGCTCATCTTGTCTTCATTATACTAGAAATCACGCAGTATGACGATTTAAATTCGCAGATGTTTTTCTTTGGACAAAATTAGGAGAAAGTACTATAATAACTATATGGTCAAAAAAGGTCAGATTAGAAAAAACTCCATCTTAAAGCGGAGGTTATTTGAAACAAAGAGACCTATAATAAAAAGAAAATCAAGAAATGAGGTGCATCATTTTTATGGAAATGCAGAAATTTACACAACAAGTCCAAGAAACGATTGCGTCGGCACAACAACTGGCTGTAGACGGCCAGCAACAACAAATTGACACGCTACATGTGTTTGCCGCACTTTTAACACATAGCGATTTTACAAAACGGGTGTACGAAGTGGCGGGTGTGGATGCGAAACACTTACTTCGCGTCGTAGAAACCGAAATAGAGAAGTTGCCGAGCGTAACGGGAAGCAATGTGCAATACGGCCAAGCGATGAGCCCAGCTTTATACGAACTCATGCGCGACGCAGAAAAAGAGCGTCAAACGCTTGAAGACGACTACGTATCGACCGAACATTTATTACTAGCGATTATGAATCAGAAAAAAAGCCCGATTACAGAAGCAATTGGGATTCCGAAAAAACAATTAAATGAAGCCATTCTACAAATCAGAGGAGGAAAACGAGTGACATCACAAAACGCAGAAGAACAATATGAAGCATTACTAAAATACGGCCGCGATTTAGTAGCCGAAGTCCGCGCTGGGAAAATCGATCCAGTCATCGGACGCGACACAGAAATTCGCAATGTCATCCGGATATTATCACGGAAAACAAAAAATAACCCAGTCCTAATCGGCGAACCAGGTGTTGGTAAAACGGCTATCGTTGAAGGTTTAGCTCAACGTATCGTGCGTAAAGACGTTCCTGAAGGACTAAAAGATAAGACGATTATTTCACTAGATATCGGTTCACTCATCGCAGGTGCGAAATATCGCGGTGAATTTGAAGAACGTCTAAAGGCTGTTTTGCAAGAAGTAAAAGATAGCGACGGCGAAATTTTGCTGTTCATCGACGAAATTCATACGATTGTCGGCGCTGGAAAAACAGACGGTGCCATGGACGCAGGTAATATGTTAAAACCGATGCTTGCCCGCGGCGAACTTCATTGTATCGGCGCAACGACATTGGACGAATACCGCCAATACATCGAAAAAGACCCAGCCCTAGAACGACGTTTCCAAAAAGTCCTTGTTCCGGAGCCAACCGTGGAAGACACAGTTTCCATTTTGCGCGGACTAAAAGAACGTTTTGAAATTCATCATGGGGTCAATATTCACGATAACGCGCTTGTCGCAGCGGCGAGTTTGTCAAACCGCTACATCACCGACCGATTTTTGCCAGATAAAGCGATTGACCTTGTCGATGAAGCTTGCGCCACAATCCGCGTGGAAATCGATTCAATGCCAAGCGAACTGGACGAAGTGACGCGTAAAGTGATGCAGTTAGAAATCGAAGAAGCAGCGCTAAAAGAAGAAAAAGATCCAGCCAGCGAACGACGCCTTGAAATGCTACAAAAAGAATTGGCTGATTACAAAGAAGAAGCAAACAAAATGAAATCGAAATGGGAATCGGAAAAAAGCGAAATCAGCAATATCCGCGAAGTCCGCGAACAAATCGATCATTTGCGCCACGAACTAGAAGAAGCAGAGAACAATTACGACCTAAACAAAGCCGCAGAGTTGCGTCATGGCCGTATTCCAGAAGCGGAGAAACATCTTGCCGAACTAGAAGCAGAAAACCGCGAAAAAACAGCAAACGAAGACCGCTTGTTGCAAGAAGAAGTAACCGAGAACGAAATCGCAGACATCGTTGGCCGTTGGACAGGTATTCCAGTCAGCAAATTAGTCGAAGGCGAACGCGAAAAACTACTAAAACTCGCCGAATCACTCCGAGAAAAAGTCATCGGACAAGAAAATGCGGTAGAACTAGTAAGCGACGCTGTTATCAGGGCTCGTGCAGGTATCAAAGATCCGCGCCGCCCGATTGGTTCTTTCATTTTCCTAGGCCCAACCGGTGTCGGAAAAACCGAACTGGCAAAAGCACTCGCATTCAATCTTTTTGACTCCGAAGATCATATGATTCGCATTGATATGTCCGAATACATGGAAAAGCACGCCGTATCAAGACTTGTCGGCGCACCTCCAGGCTATGTTGGATATGAAGAGGGCGGCCAGTTAACCGAAGCGGTTCGCCGCAACCCGTACTCCATCATTTTGCTAGACGAAATTGAAAAAGCGCATCCTGATGTTTTCAATATTTTACTTCAAGTTTTAGACGACGGACGTATCACGGATTCTCAAGGTCGCCTGATTGATTTTAAAAACACGGTCATCATTATGACGTCTAACATTGGCTCTACGATGTTGCTGGAACGGACGGTAGACGGCGAAATTTCTGAGAAACTAGAAGAAGACGTGCTGGAAGTTTTGCAAGCTTCATTCAAGCCGGAGTTTTTAAACCGTGTGGATGACATCATTCTCTTCAAACCGCTAACACTGGAAAACATTAAAGGCATCGTTGAAAAAGTGGTTGCGGAATTGGAAGTTCGTCTTGCAAGCCAAGAAATTGCGATTACGATGACAGACGATGCGAAACGTTATATTGCCGAAGAAGCGTATGATCCAGTTTACGGAGCGCGTCCACTGAAACGCTACATTACACGCCAAATCGAAACACCACTTGCCCGCGAAATCGTAGCTGGAAAAATCATGCCACATTCCAAAGTCGCGATTACATTGCAGGACAATAGTTTCCAATTTGATATAACCGAATAAAAGAATGCTTTGGTCTCAGCGTGTCGACAAACGTCCATCTTCGTCGTTAAAAGCTCCGTTCCGATGCTCTTCTACGCTGCGCTACGCATAACTTCTCACATGGTCGAGGATACGACTCTCTCCCTGTTTTCAGTCAACGTACCCAAGTACGCTCCGCTTTGTTGGAACTGTTCGACGTGTAACGAGTTACAGTTCCAATATAAGCGTGAACGAAGTGAAGGGTTAGTCCATGCCTAGAACCTGGGCATTTGTCGACACGCTGAGGTTTGGAGGCACGGACAGGTTTTTATTTAAAATATAGTTTGTCTATAGTTCGTGTTTAGATTAGATTTTCTAGGCAAAGCGTTTTATACTTAGAGAAGTAGGGAAAATTGTTAGTGTATGAAATTGAAACGTGGAGAGGATGAAAGAAATGAAATTAGTATTGATTCGTCATGGACAAAGCGAATGGAACAAACTGAACTTATTCACCGGCTGGCACGATGTCGACTTGTCGGAAGAAGGTGTCGAGGAGGCTAAACGAGCAGGGCAGCTAGTTAAAGAAGCGGGTCTAGAATTCGATGTTGCCTTCACATCTGTCCTAACCCGCGCGATTAAAACGTTGGATTACACGTTAGAAGGTTCCGAGCAATTATGGGTTCCCGTTCACAAATCATGGCGTTTAAATGAACGTCATTACGGCGCGCTTCAAGGTCTTAATAAACAAGAAACGGCCGATAAATATGGCGCTGACCAAGTGCAATTATGGCGTCGTAGCTACGATACATTGCCACCATTACTAGAAGACAACGACGAACGCTTAGCTAAAAACGATCGCCGCTACCAACTTCTAGACACAAGCGCTATTCCAAGAGGCGAGAACTTAAAAGTCACATTAGAACGCGTCATCCCGTATTGGATGGACACGATTGCCCCAGAAATCAAAAGCGGTAAACGCGTCGTTATCGCAGCACACGGCAATAGTTTGCGTGCTTTAGTGAAATTTCTCGAAGACATCAGCGACGATGACATCATGGAACTAGAAATCCCAACAGGTGTCCCGCTAGTTTATGAACTAGACGAAGACTTGAAACCTACCAATAAGTATTACTTAGGTGAATAAACATAAAAAACGATTGAAAATCCAAATTTGGACGCTCAATCGTTTTTTGCATTCTTATTTTTTCCGAGCAGACACGAGTAGCATCATTGGTCTACGCAATTCATCAGGCATATCCGGGTGACTGTTTAACATCGCCGCGTCCGGTTCTGGTTCTACTAATTTCACAAGCTCGAACCCAGTTTCCAGCAGCGTATTCACATAAGTCGTCAATGTTTTGTGGTACTTCGTCACATCTTCCCCAAGAAAATTCGCCGTCCGCAAACCTTCCGTGAAATACTTGTCCACAGGCCAATGCAACTTGTTTCCATCCGCATCATAATACCAGTCCTGCGTGCCTTGCGCTGTAAAAACAGGATGCTCCACCGAAAACACAAACGCACCACCACTAACTAAACACTGGTTCACCTTCGAACAAATCGTCTCAAACGATGCCACATAATGAAGCGCAAGCGAACTAAGCACCACATCAAAACTATCCGCTTCAAACTCAATATCCTCAAGCGCTTGCTGTACATAGTTAATTTTTGGTGAGTCAGTCTTTTTACGGGCTTCCGTCAACATTTTCTCAGAAATATCGACACCAACCGCAGACGCTGCCCCATTTTCCACAGCGTACAGGCAATGCCAACCAAAACCACAGCCTAAGTCGAGCACCCGTTTACCATGAAAATCGGGCATCATTTTCTGGAATTCATGCCATTCTCCAGCACCTTTTAAACCTTCCACAGAGCGATTCATCTTGCTATACTGCTCAAAGAAAGTAGGGTTATCATATATATTTTCTTTCAAGTCCAAACACCTCTTTCGCGCATATTATAACATAAAAAAAGCGGCTAAACACTTGCCAATCCAAAGATCAACACATGCTTATAGCCACTTTCTTTATTTGATATCGTAAGTTTCGCTTTCTTTTGGCATCAGTACAGGGATTAAGAAAATCGCAATCGAAATAGCGACCGCCATAATAGTACCCATGGTGAAATCATACGTTGTTGCAATAACAGACGCAGCAACATATTCAGACATTTGCGCCAAAATAAACACCCAGAAAAAGGTCACGATATAACGCATGACACAACACCTCCATTCAAGGATTCCTTCTGTTATTCTAGCACAAATAAAACAATTAAACCAATATTTATTCCCCAACCTAAGGATAATTTGGTTGTGGAAATAGGGATTGTCTGTTAGAATTAGGACCAGGTAATAAAAAAAGCCGAACGCGCTCGTCCAGCCCCGACAGAAATAGTGGTCTAAGCGGTGAAAGCCGTCACTTTGGCTTTTGCCGTTTAGACCACTATTTCCGAGGAGCTAGCGCGTGAGGCTAGATTGACCAAAAAAGCCAGGCAAAGAAAAAAACACGAAAAAACAGATTCTCGCACTACTTATTCATCTATCCGTATCAATTTTATCTATACCAGAGCTCCCAAACAAGCTCAAACTATTATTTTCTTGGAGGAATACAAAATGAATGCAGGTATTTTAGGTGTTGGCAAATACGTACCAGAACGCGTCCTAACAAACGCAGATTTAGAAAAAATGATGGATACATCCGACGAGTGGATTCGCACAAGAACAGGCATCCAAGAACGTCGCATCGCACGTGAGGACGAATACGTACACGATATGGCGTACGAAGCAGCCAAAGCCGCAATCGAAAACGCTGGTCTCACACCAGAAGACATCGATTTATTTATCGTAGCAACCGTAACACAAGAATCCAATTTCCCATCTGTCGGAAATATAATACAAGACCGCCTAGGCGCAAAAAACGCCGCAGCAATGGACTTAGGCGCAGCATGTGCTGGCTTCACTTACGGCACAGTAACAGCAGCCCAATTCATCCAAACAGGCGCATACAAAAACATCGTCGTTATCGGCGCTGACAAATTATCCAAAATCACAGATTGGGAAGACCGTAGCACAGCCGTTCTTTTCGGAGATGGCGCCGGAGCAATCGTGATGGGACCAGTTTCTGATGGTCGCGGCTTATTAGCGTTTGACCTTGGCTCAGACGGTTCAGGCGGCAAACATTTAAACCTAAACGAAAAGCGCAAATTATATATGAACGGCCGCGAAGTTTTCCGCTTTGCAGTTCGTCAAATGGGAGACGCTTCTTTACGCGTTCTTGAAAAATCAGGAATCGCCAAAGATGATTTAGACTTACTCATCCCACACCAAGCAAACATCCGCATCATGGAAGCATCACGCGAACGTCTAGAACTACCAGAAGAAAAACTAATGAAAACTGTGCATAAATACGGCAATACATCTGCGTCATCGATTGTTTTAGCATTAGTAGACGCTGTAGAAGAAGGCCGCATTAACGATGATGATAACTTACTATTAGTAGGTTTTGGCGCTGGCTTAACATGGGGCGCGCTAGTTATTAAATGGGGTAAATAAAAGCGTGAATAAGCCTGGAGCGAACGATGTTTTGTTTCAGGTAACGCTTTCTCTTTAGGAATTTTCGGGAAATCGTGTATTATTTATGATATAATGAGTTTGTCTTTATATTTTTTTGTTATGAGAAATTGCATTTTTAGCAAGTTTAGCTACTGTTGTACGCGAACAGAAGTTTATTTTTATGAGAACAGGAGATGAAATAATGGAGAAGAAACGTGTTGTAGTAACGGGAGTCGGTGCCGTTACACCAATAGGGAATGACGCTAATACAGCTTGGGAGAACGCAAAAAAAGGTGTGAATGGTGTCGGAGAACTTACACGACTTAATCCAGACGACTACCCAGTGAAAATCGCTGCGGAAGTAAAGGATTTCGATATTGAGCAATACCTTGAAAAGAAAGAAGCTCGCAAAATGGACCGCTTCACGCATTACGCCATCGCAAGTGCGGATATGGCGGTTGCCGATTCAGGTTTAACAATTGACGATTCAAACGCAGAACGTGTCGGTGTTTGGATTGGCTCAGGAATTGGCGGTATGGAAACATTCGAAACACAATATGATACCTTTTTAAATCGCGGTCATCGTCGTGTTAGTCCGTTTTTCGTACCAATGATGATTCCTGACATGGCGAGTGGTCAAGTATCCATCCGTTTCGGCGCAAAAGGCATTAACTCGGCGACCGTAACAGCATGTGCCACAGCGACGAACTCAATCGGAGACGCATTCAAAGTCATCCAACGCGGCGACGCTGACGTGATGATTACTGGTGGCGCAGAAGCCCCAATCACAAAAATGTCCGTAGCAGGATTCGTTGCGAATAAAGCATTATCCTTAAATCCAGATCCAGAAACGGCATGTCGTCCATTCGACGCTGACCGTGACGGTTTTATCATCGGAGAAGGCGCGGGAATCTTCATTTTAGAAGAACTAGAACACGCCAAAGCCCGCGGTGCTAAAATTTATGCTGAAGTGGTTGGCTACGGCGCAACCGGTGACGCGTATCATATTACAGCTCCAGCTCCAGGTGGCGAAGGTGCAGCCCGCTCTATGCAAATGGCGTTAAATGACGCTGACATTGCAGTAGAAAACGTAGATTACATTAATGCCCACGGAACAAGTACGCCATACAACGATGACTACGAAACACAAGCCATCAAAACCGTATTCGGCGACGTTGCTCCTAAGCTAGCAATCAGCTCTACCAAATCAATGACAGGCCACACACTAGGTGCATCAGGCGGAATCGAAGCGATTTTCAGTGTCTTAGCAATCCGCGACAGCATTGTCCCACCAACAATTCACCTAAAAAATCCAGACCCAGTATGCGACTTAGACTATGTACCAAACGAAGCCCGCGAAATGAACGTAGACATAGCAATGTCTAACTCATTCGGTTTCGGCGGACATAACGCCACATTAGTATTTAAAAAATATCAATAATAACAAAAAGAGATGTCCCGATTCTGGTGATATCTCTTTTTTTGAGCAGAAAAATAGCTTTCTTTAAAAATATAGCTTACAATTAAATTGTGCACAAATCAATTAGGAGGAAAGAACGATGGCAAGCCAAAAAAGAATCCTAGACGAACAATTATGTTTTTCCATCTACACCGCCTCACGAGAATTCACGAAATTTTACCGACAGGCGCTAGAACCTTTCGAGCTCACCTATCCACAATACTTAGTTTTACTAGTGCTTTGGGAAGAACCGAAGCTTTTAGTAAAAGAACTAGGCACGCATCTCGCCTTAGACAGCGGCACTTTAACGCCAATGCTTAAACGCATGGAGACGATGTCGCTCATCAAACGAACACGTAGTAAAGCCGACGAACGCAAAGTTTACATTGAACTGACAGACAAAGCAATCGCCATGAAAGACGGCGTATTGACAAACGTAGCAGACTGCATTTCCAAATTATCATTCACCGAAGAAGCATACTTTCAACTATTAACGGGAATGAAAGAACTAACGACCAAAATTCAAGAAAATAATGGAGGAACTAAAAATGAAAAAATTGTATGAAACAACAGTTATTAATACCGGCGGACGTAAAGGAGAAGTACACTCTCCAGACAATATCTTTTTCCAAGACATCGCTTCACCGAAAGAACTAGGCGGAGAGGGCGGTTCAGGCTCAAACCCAGAACAACTTTTCGCAGCAGGTTACTCGGCATGTTTCAATAGCGCATTAGAACTTGTTATGTCCAAACAAAAAATCGAAGCAGCAAGCACTGTCGAAGGAACTGTATCATTATATAGCGATCCAGAAGATAATGGCTTCAAAATTGGTGTTGTTCTAAGCGTACACATCGAAGGCGTTGATCCAGAAACGGCGCAACAACTCGTTGAAACAGCGCACCAAGTATGCCCGTACTCCAAAGCAACTCGCGGCAATATCGAAGTAGAATTAAATATTATTTAAATAAAAAAATCCCGTCACGCGAGCAACCTAAAAGCGTGACGGGATTTTCTTATCTTTTTTTGCGACCAAGACCAATCGTGTTTTCCATTTTCTTCAATGTTTTATTCGCAACACGTGCCGCTTTTTCAGCACCTTGATCTAGAATGTCATCTAATTCTGGAGAAGCTAAGAAGTGCTCATAACGCTCTTGAATTGGCGCAAGTTCACCAACCACAACTTCTGCAAGGTCCGATTTGAAATCGCCATAACCTTTTCCTTCATACTTCGCTTCCAAATCTTTGATTGATTCACCAGTCATAGCCGAATAAATCGCAAGCAAATTCGAGATTCCTGGTTTATTTTCCTTATCAAACTGCACGATACCCGAAGAATCCGTCACAGCACTTTTAATTTTTTTCGTAATCACGTTTGGCGGATCAAGCAAGAAAATCGCATTCTTTTTATTATCATCCGACTTGCTCATTTTGCGAGTAGGATCTTGCAACGCCATCACGCGCGCGCCTTGCTCTGGCACATAAATCTCAGGAACGACAAACACATCCGTGTCTGCATTTTTCTTATTAAAACGCTCCGCTAAATCACGCGTCAACTCAATATGTTGCTTCTGATCATCGCCAACCGGAACCAAATCCGTTTGATATAACAATATATCAGCAGCCATAAGTGGTGGGTACGTCAACAAGCCAGCGCTAACTCCAGCTTTTCCAGAAGACTTATCTTTAAACTGCGTCATCCGCTCCAATTCACCAATATACACATTACATTGCAAAATCCAAGCAGCCTGCGCATGTGCCGGAACTTCCGACTGAATAAACAATGTTGACTTCTCTGGATCAAGCCCAACCGCCAAATAAAGCGCCGCTAAATTACGAATGCTTTGGCGTAACTTCAAACGGTCCTGCGGCACAGTAATCGCATGCTCATCCACGATACAATAAAAACAGTTATAATCCTCCTGAAACTGTCCAAACTGCTTCAAAGCCCCAATATAATTTCCTAACGTCAAATCACCACTCGGCTGAATTCCCGAAAAAATCGTCTTTTTCATCATCATTTCCTCCTTCAATTAACTACAAAAAAACGCCCATCCCTACATCAAAATAGGGACGAACGTTAAAATCCGCGGTACCACCCTAAGTACTCCATTCCAGAGCCACTTAGCGAGATGCAACAACATCTCTAGAGATAACGGTCTAACCCGCCATTTGCTACTTCACTGTTCACAAATGATGCCAAAGAGTCCATTCCAGAAAAGCACGTTATCTGTTCCCACCAACCACAGACTCTCTAAGAAACGCCGCTAAACTATACTACTCTCTTTGCTAACACATTCACTGCTATTCCACTTAATAGTATCAATAAATCACGAACTCGTCAATAATAGTAAAAAGCCAGTGCAATAAAGCTTGTAGCCAGCACTGCCAGCGAACTAAGCAATAAACTTACATAACCAACATGCATCAATTCTGACAAAGGAACATTCGCAAATTCATTCTCATCCTCACGCTTCATCCGTCTCAACACTTTGCGCATCCCCGAATGAATCAAATCAAAGAATCCTGACTGCATCACATAGAGTAGCAGACCAACAAGAAATACAATCGCCGCTACAATAAACGACACATTAATATAATAAAGCAGCGAAACCTGCCAATAAAACGTCAACATAATAAAGAAAATCAAAATCTCTTGAATTACCGCAAAAATTGTTACACGCTTGAGCAAGAAATGTCACCATCCAATCAAAAATTCTCTCTTCACTTTATCATAAGAAGCGCATGAAAACCACTATGTTTTCATGATTTTCCAAATATAATGAGTCAATCTTTCTTTAAAATTAGAAATAGCCCATTCATGAGAGCAGCTATGCACCCATGAATGAGCTATTTTTTTGGATACCATTAGCTAATTGACATTTACTATTACTGATGTTCGTTTCAATTCATTACTTCCACTAAAGATAGCAACTTCAACCGTTTGGCTACTACTGGTGATACGATTACTTGCATAGATTCGGAATGTTTTCGCAGTATGATTGAACGCACCATTTTGTACGATAACGCCATCGACTAAGAGTACGATTTTCGTTATAGCATCTAAATCAGTACCGGAATAGGTGCCAGTAACATATGAACCGCCAAGTTTGAATGGTGAAGCTTCTATACCATAGTCACCAGGGCTAGAAACTGAAACTTCTGTTCGCCCTAATTCCATATTCCCTTTAAACAAGACCACTTCTACTTTTTGCGTACTACTAGTAATAAAACCATTAGCAGAGATTTGGAAAGTGTTTGTAGAAGTATTGAAAGTACCGTTCTTAACGATAACCCCATCAACTGCCAGTACTACCTTAGTGATTAAATCAAGCCCAGTGCCAGAATAAGTTCCAGTAACGAAACTACTTCCAACGCGATAAGGCGAAGCAATTAGATTATAATTTCCAATCACTTGAACGGACGCGCGCTTTAATTCTGTATTGCCATTAAAAATAATTACCTCTGCTCTTTGATTCAAATTAGTAATGAGACTGGTCACAGGAATTTGAAAGGTGTTTGTAGAGGTATCTAGCGACCCTTCTTTAACAAGGAGTCCATCAATTGCTAGTGCAACTCTAGTAATGTTGTGTAAATTAGTACCAGAATAGGTGCCGATAACAGACTCAGCTCCTAGTTGATAAGGAGAAACTGCTAAATTATAGTTGCTAACAATGGAAACGGATGATCGCGTCAACTCTTTATTTCCCTCAAACAAAGCGACTTCGACTTTTCGATGGATATCTGTAATATTACCATCTGCCGAGATTTGGAATGTTTTCGTAATGTGATTAAAAGCACCATTTTTAACGATAACACCATCAACTAGCAGTACTGCTTTAGTAATGGCATTGAGGTTTGTACCAGAATAGGTACCAGTAACAGAGATATTTCCTATTTGATACGGCGCAGGAGTTATCACGTAGTCATGGGTAGGTGGTTCAGTCACAGATACAGCTTCCCGTTTTAACTCTGTATTTCGATTGAACAAAGCAACTTCGACTTTTTGACTAGCATCAGTAATGAGACCAGTGGCATAAATTTGAAAAGTGCCTGTGGTATGGTTGAAAGCTCCATTTTTCACAATGACCCCATCGACTAATAATACGACTTTGGTGATGCTACTTAAATCCGTCGCAGAATAAGTGCCGGTAACATTGGTATTCCCAATTTGATATGGTGCAGGTGTTAGTGAAAACGTGTTTTTGGCTGAAATAGATTCTGTTTGGTTAAATGTTTTCATGTTAGGTTCTTTCGTTCCTGTAATTGTTGATTCTAGCTTTGGTGCCTCCCCGTTAAGTTCAGCGCTATTTGTGTTTTCTTGCGCCTGCACTTGTTGAGGATAACCAACCCCCAATAGTAAACTAAGTACGGAAACCCCTGCTAACACAATTCCTAAAATTGTTTTCATTTTTCTAATCTCCTCCACTTTTTTATATACTTGAATCTTCGAAGGGGAAATGCAATTCATACCTTCTAACTCAAGTATAGGGGATAAACTAATGCAATACTGTAGATATAATGTGAATCTTTTCTAGTATATGCCATTTTTGAAAACGCTTTCCAAAAAGTGTTTAATATGTGACGATACATAAAATCCGAAGTAATACTTTCCAGTGTCTAAGTAAAAAATAAAAAACTTTAACACATAAAAAGACTAACGCGCGCAAGGTTTTTGCATTTATATAAAATAATGAAATTAATCGAATTTGTAAAAAATACTTTATTTTTCTGAAAAAATAGTATATAGTATTCCTACATCCAAAAAAGGGGAGAGTGTAAAAAATGAAGTTGAAAAAAAGTTGGGTATTAGCACTTGTACTAAGTGTAATGGCTGCAGTTCTTGTAGCATGTGGAGGAGGCGGCGACACGAGCAAAGATAGTGTCAACAAATCCAGCAAAAAAGAAGTAAGCTTGATGGAATCAGCAGAAATTCCGTCGATGGATTCTAAAAAAGGAACAGACGGTGTTAGTTTCACGGCTCAAAACACTGTATTTGAAGGCTTATACTACCTAGACAAAGACGATAAAGTACAACCAGGCGTTGCAAAAGCAGACCCAGAAGTAAATGCAGATCAAACCGTATACACTATTAAATTACGCGATGACGCGAAATGGTCTAACGGTACACCAGTTACTGCCAATGATTTCGTCTACTCATGGAGAAAAATCGTTGATCCGAAAACAGCCGCAGAATACGCCGTTATTTTTAGCGGAGTTGTAAAAAATGCTACACAAATCACGGCAGGTGAAATGAAACCAGAAGAACTTGGCGTCAAAGCAATTGATGACACTACATTAGAAGTAACTTTAGAACAACCGGTACCATATTTCCATTCCTTGCTAACATTCCCGACATTCTATCCACAAAATGAAGAATACGTGGAAAAACAAGGCACTGATTACGCCAAAGATAGCGATCACATGATTTACAATGGCGCATTCACAATGAAAGGCTGGACAAACACAAGCAAATCATGGTCTTACGAAAAGAACGATAAGTATTGGAACAAAGGCGACATCAAACTAGACAAAATCAATCTTGAAGTTATCAAAGACCCAGGAAGCGCAGTAAACTTATATACAACAGGCAAACTAGACCGCGCGACACTTTCAGGTGACTATGCGAAACAAAAACAAAACGACAAAGACTTCACATCCAATCTTGATGCCTTCGTCTATTTCTTGAAATTTAACCAGAAACTAGATGGTAAGCAAACCATTTTTGCAAATGAAAATGTTCGTAAAGCAATTGCCACAGTTATTAATAAAGAAACAATGGTCGACACAGTACTTGCTAACGGGTCACAGCCGATTGACGGTCTCGTACCAGCCAAGTTCACATTCAATCCAAAAACACAAGAAGACTTCCGTAAAGAAAGCGGCGACCTCATCACGTATGACAAAGCTAAAGCACAAGAGTATTGGAAAAAAGCAAAACAAGAACTAGGCCAAGACAACATTACGATTGAATTCCTAGGCGATGACCAAGAGTTCAGCAAAAAAATGTCCGAATACATCCAAAATGAACTAGAAACAAGCCTAGACGGTCTAAAAGTCAACATCAAAACAGTGCCATACAAATCCCGTCTAAAACTGGATGAAACACAACAATACGAACTACAACTATCACGTTGGGGCCCAGACTACCAAGATCCATCCACATTCCTTGGCGTATTTGAAACAACAAGCAGCTACAACCGTTCAAGCTATTCCAACCCAGAATACGACAAACTACTAAAAGAAGCTGCAACAACACTAGCAACACAACCAGAAGCACGTTGGAACAATCTCTTAAAAGCAGAGAAAATCCTAATCTCAGACGACACAGCCATTGCGCCACTATACCAAAACGGTGTAGCCGCACTACAAAATCCGAAAATGTCAGGTTTTGTATCACATCTATTCGGTGCGCCATATTCGTATCAATGGATTACAATTAAATAACGCGAAGAAGAAGGTATTCCATCACCAAATGGGAGTACCTTCTTTATCCCTATTATGGTAAACATAACCACGAAACTTAGAATATCTAACAAAGATTGTGAAATTTACTGTCATCGACAAAAACACGTTAAAACCGCGTATATTAAGGCTTTGTAAAAATTTTTTTAAACTTTATTGATTTTTTGATGTATTTATGTAGACAGAAGGCAAAAAAAAGTATATAAATAAATATAATCCAACTAAAAGTGTTAGTGGATTGCTTTTCGAGAATAGTATACTTTCTAAAATATGTTTTCATTCTACATAGGTATGTATGAAACAGTGAAGTTTTGGGGGAATTTTATTTTAATCGATTTATTTATTCAGAAAACTTAATAAAAGGTGAAAGTGAATTGTAATCTATTTTAGCCAAATGATTAAAACAGCGTTATCTTTGTGCCACAAAAGCGCGAGGATAGGCTAATTGGGTCATCTTGCGGAAATTTTGCAATAACTTATAACTTTCATCCTTGTTTTCGTATATTTCGAAAAAATAATTTACAAAGCTTAAATTTTTAGAGTATAATAGTAATCGAAATGATTTTTCAGAAAAATAAAAAAGGGAGGTTTACTAATGAAAAAATCTAAATTGTTTTTAGTTTTAGGATTAACATTAGTACTAAGCTTAGTATTGGCAGCATGTGGCGGCGGAAGCGATTCAAAATCCGGTAGTGGAGGCTCAAAAGATTCTGAACAAGTATTGAACTTGATGGAATCTGCACTTATCCCATCCGCTGACAGTACAAAAGCTGATGATGCAGTTGGATTAAACGTAATTAACCAAACAAACGAAGGTTTGTATGCACTTGATAAAGATGGTGTAGCACAACCAGCAGGCGCTACTGAGAAAGCAACAGTAAGCGACGACAAAAAAGTTTATACATTCAAATTACGCGATGACGCTAAATGGTCAAACGGTGACCCAGTTACAGCGAAAGATTATGTATATTCATGGCAACGTGCCGTTGATCCAAAAACAGCAGCCACTTATTCTTACTTATTTGATGGATTAGTTCAAAACGCTTCTGAAATCATCAAAGGTGAGAAAAAACCTTCTGAATTAGGAATTAAAGCAGTTGACGATACAACACTTGAAGTAACATTAGTTCAACCGACAGCTTACTTCGATTCACTATTAGCATTCCCAACATTCTTCCCACTTAACCAAAAATTCGTGGAAGAAAAAGGTGACAAATATGCACTTGATAGCGACAGCATCCTTTACAACGGACCATTCAAATTAACTGACTGGAACGGAACAGGTAAAACTTGGGCGTTCGTACCAAACGATACGTACTGGGATAAAAAAGCTGTTAAATTGAAGAAAATCAACGTACAAGTAGTTCAAGACTCTGGAACTAGCGTTAACTTATACAACACAGGTAAACTAGACAAAGCGCTACTATCAGCTGAATATGCTGTACAAAACAAAAACAAAGATGACTACACGGTAGAAGAAGAATCTTCTGTATTCTATATTAAATTTAACCAAGAACGTAATGGTAAGAAAACGCCATTAGCAAATGAAAACATCCGTAAAGCATTGGCATTGTCAATGGACAAACAAAGCTATGTGGACACTGTATTACAAAATGGTTCTATCCCAGCAAACGGTTTAGTACCTAAGAAATTCACTTTCGATCCTAAAGATAACAAAGACTATCGTGATGAAGTTGGCGATGTTGGAACTTATGATTTAGCTGCAGCGAAAAAAGCATGGACACAAGGTCTGAAAGAACTTGGTGTAACATCTCTAAATCTTGAATTTACAAGTGATGATACAGAAAATGCGAAGAAATCAAGTGAGTTCTTACAAAACCAATGGGAGAAAAACCTATCTGGCCTTAAAGTAACACTTAAAAACGTACCATTCAAAATTCGTTTAGCAAATGACCAAAAACAAGATTATGATTTCTCTATGAGTGCATGGGGTCCTGACTATCAAGATCCATCTACATTCTTGAACTTGTTCAGAACTGGTAACACTCAAAACAGAATGAGCTATTCAAATGCTGATTATGATAAGATTATCGATCAAGCTGCAGGTCCACTTGCAGGCGATACACAAGCTCGTTGGGATGAAATGCTTAAAGCAGAACCAATTCTAATCACGAAAGACCAAGCAATCCAACCGCTTTACCAACGTGCGAAAGCATTCTTGCAACAACCGTACGTAAAAGATTTACAAAAAAATGCGTTTGGTCCTGACTACACATTCAAGAACACATATATTGACGGAAAATAATTGAGAACGCATATGATTTAAGAAATGCTTGACTTTAATTGAGAGAGTATATTCTATATACTCTCTCTTTTGATGATAAATAATTGAATTCCTATTAAGTAAAGTAGTGGTCCTGTTCACAAGTGCAGAACACTGGAAATGAATTTTTAGATAGTTTGTCTTCGAAACTCTGTAAAATGATGCAATGATACTTAAAAATTAATTAAATGAGAAAACAAAGCTCGCTATGGTAGCAGGCTTATGATAAAATAAGAAAATATTCTACAAAATAATTTTTTCGGGGGGTGTAGAGATGATTAAATATGGATTAAAAAGGCTTCTATACATGGTGATTACTCTTTTCATTATCGCGTCAGTGACATTCATTTTAATGCAATATCTACCAGGTTCACCGTATCGTAATGAAGCTAAGATGACACCAGAACAAATCCAGATTATGAACGAACAATATGGATTAAATGATCCAATGCCAGTACAATATCTTCGCTACATGGGAGACTTGTTACAAGGAAATTTAGGGGTATCTTTCCAACTAGATAATCGTCCTGTTTCAGAAATATTAGGAAACTTAATTGGTCCATCGATAACTATTGCTGTTGAAGCAATTGTATTTGGTCTGCTCTTCGGGATTATTCTCGGGGTTATCGCCGCGATGTACCAGAACAAATGGCCGGATTATACGAGTACCTTTGTAGCTATTTTAGGTAAGTCGATACCTTCATTCGTATTTGCTGCACTCTTACAATATTGGATTGGGGCAAAACTACAATGGCTACCAGTAGCCGGGTGGGGGACGTTTGAATATACGATATTGCCTGCCTTAGCGCTCGCGATGTTCCCACTAGCCACCGCTGCCCGTTTCATGCGGACCGAGCTGATTGACGTATTCGGCTCTGATTATGTACTACTTGCGAAAGCGAAAGGGAATAACCGTTTTGAAGTTGCTTGGAAGCATGCGATTCGTAATGCACTTATTCCGCTTATTACCGTTATTGGACCACTAGCCGTTGCGCTAATGACTGGTTCACTTGTTATTGAAAATATCTTTGGTATTCCAGGTATCGGAAGCCAGTTCGTATCATCTATACAAACAAATGACTACCCAGTAATCATGGGAACAACATTACTCTTCGCAGCAATGCTTGTCTTCGTAATTCTAGTGGTAGATATTCTTTACGGATTGATTGATCCTCGTATCCGTGTGTCGGGAGGTAAATAATTATGTCTGAACAGAAAATTTCAAAAGAATTATTCCAACCCGCACAAATGAAGGCTTCGGAACATGAGAAAATCACGCGTCCTAGTTTGACATTTATGCAAGACTCTTGGATTCGGATTCGCAAAAATAAAGCGGCTTTAGTGAGCATTATTGTGCTTGGTCTCATTGTAATCATGGCTTTTATTGGACCACT
The DNA here is from genome assembly GCF_000766865.1 of Listeria booriae. Lineage (GTDB taxonomy): Bacteria > Bacillota > Bacilli > Lactobacillales > Listeriaceae > Listeria_A > Listeria_A booriae. The sequence continues at coordinate 63,833 of NZ_JNFA01000001.1, read as the reverse complement.
TATTTCTGGGTACACATTTGAGGAGCAAAATACACCACAAGCTTCTCTTCCACCAAAAGTACAAGGTTTTGAAAACATGCCTTTCTGGAATGGTAAACAAAACATTGGTGGCGAAGAAGTCGATGTGTATAAACAAAAGAACGTACCAGAAGACACTTACTACTGGTTCGGTAGTGATACATTAGGTCGTGACCAATTCACACGTGTGTGGAAAGGAACGCAAATCTCACTATTTATCGGTTTAGTAGCAGCATTCTTTGACTTAATTGTCGGTGTTACTTATGGTATGATTTCAGGTTTCTCCGGTGGACGTGTCGATAACGTCATGCAACGTATTCTAGAAGTTGCTTCGGCAATTCCGAACTTGGTTGTTGTTATTTTGATGTTACTCGTGCTCGATCCGGGTATCATGTCGATCATTATCGCGATTGCCATGACCAGCTGGATTACGATGGCGCGGGTTGTCCGTGGACAAGTTTTGAAATTAAAAGATCAAGAGTTCGTTCTAGCTTCTAAGACGCTAGGCGGTTCTACTCCGAGCATTTTATTCAAACACTTATTGCCTAACTTATCAGGCGTTATTATCATTAATGTTATGTTTAGTATTCCAAGTGCGATATTCTTTGAAGCATTCCTAGGATTTATCGGATTGGGTATTCCAGCACCGATGGCATCTCTTGGAACATTGATTAGTGAAGGGTATAAGACATTGCAAGTATTGCCTTACATGGTTCTTTATCCGACGCTCGTACTATGTATTATCATGATTGCATTTAACTTAATTGCTGACGGCTTACGTGATGCGTTTGATCCGAAAATGCGTGATTAAAGGTGAGGTGAGGAAGAATGGAAAAACTATTAGAAGTAAAAGACCTGCATATTTCGTTCCATACGTATGCTGGTGAAGTAAAAGCAATTCGTGGCGTAAGCTTTGACCTTATCAAAGGTGAAACATTGGCTATCGTTGGTGAATCTGGTTCTGGTAAATCCGTAACGACCAAATCCATCATGCGTTTGCTGCCTGAAAGCAATTCCAAAATTAAATCAGGAGAAATCCTATTTAACGGTATAGATATCGCGAAAGCATCTGAAAAACAAATGCAAAAAATTCGCGGTAAAGAAATTTCAATGATTTTCCAAGATCCGATGACCTCATTAAATCCAACAATGACCATCGGAAAACAAATTGCAGAGCCAATCATCAAGCACCAAAAAATTAGCAAAAAAGAAGCCTTAAAAACAGCGCTTCGCTTGTTACAACTAGTTGGTATTCCAAAAGCAGAAGAACGTTTGAAGCAATATCCACACCAATTTTCTGGTGGTATGCGTCAACGTGTGGTTATCGCGATTTCACTTGCATGTAACCCGCAAATTCTAATTGCCGATGAGCCAACAACTGCGCTTGACGTAACTATTCAAGCACAAATTCTAGATTTAATGAAAGACTTACAACAAAAAATCGATACATCGATTATCTTCATTACGCATGACCTTGGCGTTGTTGCGAATGTAGCCGATCGTGTAGCCGTTATGTACGGTGGTAAAATCGTTGAAATCGGAACAGTAGATGAAATTTTCTACAATCCGCAACATCCGTATACATGGGGTCTTATTAGTTCGATGCCAACGCTTGATACAGAAGAAGAGGAACTTTTCGTTATTCCAGGTACGCCACCAGACTTGCTAGATCCTCCAAAAGGGGACGCATTTGCTGCGCGTAACCAATTTGCGATGCAGATTGATTTGGAACAAGAACCGCCAATGTACAAAGTTTCTGATACGCATTATGCAGCGACATGGTTGTTGCACCCTGATGCACCAGAAGTGACACCTCCAGATGCTGTATTGCGTCGTCAAGAACAATTTGCAACAGAACATCCTGGAATGCAAGCTGTTCACGCGAAGGGGGTTGAAGTAGATGGCTGATAAATTACTTGAAATCAAGAATCTAAAGCAATACTTTAATAAAGGAAAAGCAAGTGAAGTTCGCGCTATCGATGGTATTTCTTTTGATATTTATCGCGGTGAGACACTTGGGCTTGTAGGTGAGTCTGGTTGTGGTAAATCAACAACTGGTCGTACGATTATTCGTCTGTACGATGCGACAGATGGTCAAGTACTTTATGATGGGAAAGATGTGCATGGTCGCAAATCCCGTTCTGAAATGCATGAATTCCGTCGCAAAATGCAAATGATTTTCCAAGATCCGTATGCGTCGTTAAATCCACGTATGAAGGTCAAAGATATTATTGCAGAAGGCATTCGTATTCACGGCCTAGCAAAAACACCATCTGAACTGACGAATCAAGTATACGATTTGCTGGAAACAGTTGGTTTGAGCAAAGAACATGCTGGGCGTTATCCGCATGAATTCTCTGGTGGCCAACGTCAACGTATCGGTATTGCCCGCGCGTTAGCCGTTCAACCAGAATTCATCATTGCCGATGAGCCAATCTCAGCACTAGACGTTTCTATCCAAGCACAAGTCGTGAACTTATTGAAACAGCTTCAAAAAGAAAAAGGCCTAACCTATTTATTCATCGCGCATGATTTGTCGATGGTTAAATACATTAGTGACCGTATCGGCGTTATGTACTTTGGGAAACTAGTGGAACTGGCGCCAGCTGATGATTTGTATCGTGCACCGCTACATGCTTATACAGAATCATTGCTTTCTGCGATTCCATTGCCTGACCCGAATTATGAGCGCACACGTATTCGTAAAACATACGATCCTGCGATTCATAATTATACAGGTAACGAAGATTTACAAATGCGTGAAATTGCACCAGGTCATTTTGTATATTGTTCTCCAGAAGAAGTAGCTAGTTATAAAGAGAAACATGCTAAATTGACTGCGGAAGCTGCAGTACCCGCTGAATAATAATACAGAGCCATCTTGAGCAAAATCAAGATGGCTTTTTATTTGGGTCCAATTGCTTTTTAACATCATTCTCATCAATTTCTAATATAATTGCCCGTTTTTTCATCTGATTCTTGTTTTAAAGCGGTATAGTAAGGGTAACATACATATAACGGCTTACTTTCAAAACATCATATCTTGGAGAACTTTTTTTAAAATAGTATATTGCTTTTGGCTATTTTGGTGTATAATGAAAGTAGATCTTATAAAGAGATCGTTTCCAATAGATATATTGTTAGGAAATTCGTTACTTGAATGAAACAATAAACCAATAAGGAGTGTGAATGTCTAATGGTAACGTTATACACTTCACCAAGTTGCACGTCTTGTCGTAAAGCTCGTGCTTGGTTAGAGGAACATGATATCCCTTATAAGGAAAGAAACATTTTCTCTGAACCATTAAGTTTAGGGGAAATCAAAGAAATTTTAAGAATGACAGAGGATGGTACGGATGAGATAATTTCCACACGTTCTAAGACATTCCAAAAATTAAATGTGGATTTAGATAGCTTGCCGCTTCAAGAACTGTTTGAACTAATCCAAAAAAATCCAGGATTGCTAAGACGTCCAATCATTATTGATGAGAAACGTTTGCAAGTAGGCTATAACGAAGACGAAATTCGCCGTTTCCTACCACGCCGCGTTCGCACGTATCAATTACGCGAAGCACAAAAACTGGTTAACTAATCTTATTTATTTGGACTACCAATGCTTTTTTAGGGGTATTGGTAGTTTTTTTTGAGGAAATGAAGGATTTTAAGGCCTAATTCGTTGTTTTATGAATAAATATCGGGTTTTTCTTGAAATGAGGAGTTTCTACCCTTGAAATATGGGTAAATATAGGCTAAGATAGTATTCATCAATAAAATCGGGTTTTTTAAAATCAATTATTAGCCCTTTTTTTTGAATTAGGCTACAATGATACTAACAACAAATGAATTACCCTTCATTGTCAATGTTGAAGATGGAAGGGAGAGTGTGTGACGATGGAAATTGAACGTATTAATGAGAATACCATAAAGTTTTATATCTCTTATATGGATTTAGAAGAGCGCGGTTTTAACCATGAGGAAATTTGGTATGACCGTGAGAAGAGTGAGGAGCTTTTTTGGGATATGATGGACGAACTTAAGTACGAAGATGAGTTCTCTCCGGATGGACCGCTCTGGATTCAGGTACAGGCTTTAAAGCATGGTCTAGAGGTGCTTGTTACCAAAGCCAATCTTGGTAAAGGTGAGTCTGGTTTTGAGATTAATATGGATCAGGCCGACGACTTAGCGGAGGAACGTATTGAGAAACTGCTAGAAGAGCATTTTACCCCTACTACAATTACGGAAAGTGGGGAAGATGACACGCTAGAGTTTATCTTACAGTTCCGCGACTTTGAGGATTTGATTACCTTATCGAAAGCGACAGGGCTTGAGCAGTTATCAACGAAGCTTTATCACTACAAAGATAGTTACTATTTATATGTTGAGTTTCCTGAAGCGAAATTTGACGAAAGAAACATTGACAATGTTGTCAGTATTTTATTAGAATATGGCGATGAAACAAATTTAACTGGGTATGTCCTAAATGAATATGCCAAGGTTATTTTTGATGACCCTGCCTTACCGCAAGTAAAGAAATACTTTAACTAAAAAGCTTTTTTGGCTCGATTTATGCTGTTGAAAAACACGTAGATCGAGTCTTTTTGCGTTTTTCGAAAAATGGGAAGGAGATTTGGAAATGGGGGCGAATATAATTAGTATAGACGGACAAGAGAGGCAGTGATGATGATGTTTACCGCGAAAGATAGAGATGGGCATGATGTTGTTGTGACACGGGGGAATGTGAAGCGTTTGAAAGATAGGCGGGAGCAGTATACGTGTGGTTGTTGTGGGGAACGGGTGATTTTGAAGGCTGGGGAGATTAATATGCCACATTTTGCGCACTTGAGTTCTAGTCGGTGTAGTTTTGCTTCAGAGGGGGAGACGCAGAGGCATTTGAGTGGGAAGAAATACTTCTTAGAATGGTTGATTTTGCAGGATCGCAGGGCGGATTTAGAGGTGTATTTGAAGGGGATACAGCGGCAGGCGGATATATTGGTCGATGAACAGATTGTGATTGAGTATCAGTGTTCGACGGTATCTGTAAAGGAGTTGGAGCAGCGGACGGAAGACTATCAATTGGCGGGATTGCAAGTGCATTGGATTTTAGGGCAGGATTTACGAATGGTGAAGGGGAGGTATTACTTAACGGCTTTTCAGCAAGCGTTTATTCGAAAGGATGCGGATTTGGGTTATTATTTAGTGCAATATTTGCCGGAGAATAATCGGTGGACGATGATTTATCATATTACGATGGATACGGCGAATCGTTTTTTTGCGAAAGCGTTGACATTTGAGGGGCGCGTGAAGCTTGAGGTGATGAAGCAGGCGGTGTCTCATATTAAGTTTGCTACGCTATATGTGAAGCGTGATTTGGCGTTTGAAAGGCAGAAACAGTGTTACTTTTATACGCGTTTTAAGAAGCAGAATAAGTTTATGCATGATGTGTATGAGCAAGGCCTTTATTTGCAGCATTTGCCGCTAGATATTGGTGTTATTTTGCCGACGCAGTTTCGGGCGAAGACGCCGGCGCTTGAGTGGCAGTATTATGTATGGGTGTCATTTTTACGGATGTTGGATATTGGGGATTCATTTCCTTGTGCGGACGTTTTACAAGTATTTGAGAAGCATATAATTTGGATGCCGTTGATTTGGAAAGAGGAGCGGACGGCGCTTTGTATGGAGTATTTGCATTATCTTTGTAAACAGGGGATTTTGCGTGCAGATGGGATGGGGCGCTATACTGTATTGAAGCGAATGAAAGAAGTGGTGAATGAAGAAGCTCGATTTTTGGATATCTGATTTTTGCATTTTGATAGAGATTAGCTCATAATGAATGAAAAGATGTTATTGGAGGTTTTCGATTTATGAGTGAGAAGAAGATAGCGGCATTGCCTACGCGTGAAGAGGTTCCAGTGAATGCAACGTGGGACTTAACGACGATATTTAAAGATGATGAGGCTTGGGAGTCTGAGTTTACGTTATTGAAGGATGAAATTAAGGTAGCGCAGACGTTTCAAGGAAAGCTCGGTGAGAGCAGTGAGACATTACTGAAGGCATTGCGTTATCAAGATGAGTTATATGATCGCTTGGGTAATTTATATGTATACGCGCATCTAAAACAAGATCAGGATACGACGAATACGACTTATCAAGGGTTGTATAGCCGTGCTGGTAGTTTATTAACGGAAGCTTCGGCAGCGATTTCGTATTTTGAGCCGGAAGTTTTAGCGATAGATGAGGATAAGTTGAAGGGCTTTGTAGCTGATAATGCGGATTTGCAATTGTATGCGCATTTGTTAGAGCAGGTGAACTTGAACCGACCGTATGTACTTTCTGAGAAGGAGGAGGCTTTGCTTGCACAGGCTGGTGAAGTTCTGGGGAATGCTTCGCGGGCGTATAGTATTTTGAATAACGCAGATATGAAGTTTCCTGAGATTGAAGATGAGGACGGCAACAAGGTAGAAATAACGCATGGTCGTTATGGCAAGATGATGGAAGGCAAGAATCGTGACGTTCGTAAGGCTGCATTTAAAGGCATGTATAGCTCGTATGATAATTTGAAGAACACGATTGCTACAACTTTGACAGGGCAAGTGAAGAAGGGCAATTTTTATGCGAAGGTTCATGGGTTTGAGTCGGCGCGTCATCGTGCTTTGTTTGGGAATCATATTCCGGAGGCTGTGTATGATGCTTTAGTGGAGGCTGTGAACGACCAGTTGCCGCTGTTACAGCGATATGTGGGACTTCGTAAGGAATTGTTAGGCTTAGATGAATTACGGATGTACGATATGTATACGCCGCTTTCAACGGATGTGCACTTGGCATTTACGTATGAGGAGGCGAAAGACATTGTGTTGAACGGTTTGGCTCCTTTGGGAGAGGAATATCAGGCGATTCTGAAAGAGGCGTTTGAGAGCCGTTGGATTGATGTCGTGGAGAACAAGGGTAAGCGTAGTGGTGCGTATTCTTCTGGTGCGTATAGTACGAATCCGTATATTTTGATGAACTGGCAGGACACGATTGATAATGTGTTTACGTTAGCGCATGAGTTGGGACATAGTGTGCATAGTTATTATACGCGCAATAACCAGCCTTTTGTGTACGGTGATTATTCGATTTTCTTGGCAGAAGTGGCTTCGACGACGAATGAGAATTTGTTGACGGATTACATGTTGAAGAAATATGAAGACCCGAAAGTGCGTGCTTACTTGCTGAATCATTATTTGGATGGATTTAAGGGAACGGTTTTCCGTCAAACGCAATTTGCGGAGTTTGAGCATTTTATTTATCAGGCGGATCAGCGTGGGGAAGCATTGACAGCGGAGTTCTTGACGGAGAATTATTTTGCTTTGAATGAGAAATATTATGGTAATGAGATTGTGTATGATGAGGAAATTGGCCTCGAGTGGGCGAGAATTCCGCATTTTTATATGAATTATTATGTGTATCAATATGCGACGGGGTTCAGTGCGGCATCTGCGCTTAGTGATTTGATTTTGCATGGTGGACAAGAAGCTGTAACGCATTATTTGAATTTCTTGAAAGCGGGCAGTTCGGATTTCCCGATTGAGGTATTGAAGAAAGCTGGGGTTGATATGACGACGGCGAAACCTGTGACGGATGCGCTGAAGGTGTTTGAGCAACGATTGAACGAGTTGGAGAAATTGGTGAAATAAGCAGTAGCTATCTCGCGACTTTGTGAAATTAGTTGTTAAGTAAAAATATTTTTTTGAGATTTTAAATGATAAAATAGGATTCTTAATTGAGAATCCTTTTTTTTATTTTAGTGGGTTATTGTGTAGAGATGGCGCGTTTTATTTGGTTTTGGCTACGAATAAATACGGATTGACGTGATTTTTAGTTTATTATGGTAGATGTATTGACTATTACTTACGAATAAAAATTATGTATGTGATGCGGATGTCTTTTTGGATGAAAAATAAACTTTGTGAAATGTTGAATTTCTGATTTAGATGTGGTATATTATTGTCGTGAAATAAATCACAATACAAATACCCCCTTTATTTGATTGTGTGAATTTCTCCTTTTGATTGCGCTGAGAAAAGCCGTGGCATTGTGCCGCGGCTTTTTTCGTATTTCGATTAACCAATTCCAGATAGTGTTTGGATAATTAGTTGGATATTAAGGACGGTTAGTACGGCGGTAATTGCCCAAGCGAGGACGGTTACCCACATACGGTTTTTGAATTCGCCCATTAGTTTTTTGCTGCTGGTGAAGATGGTGAGCGGGATCATGGAGAATGGTAGGGCGATGCTTAGGAATACTTGGGTGTAGATTAGGAGTTGCTCGACTGCGTTTTCTTGGTCGCCGTAGACAACGATACAGATGATGACTGGAATGATGGCTAGAAGGCGCGTGACGAGACGGCGAATCCAGACGGGTAACTTCATATGGATGAAGCCTTCCATGACGATTTGGCCTGTTAGGGTGCCTGTGATTGTTGCATTTTGACCGGATGCGAGTAGTGCTACGGCGAACAGGACGCTTAGGACGGGACTTGCGATGGAGCCGACAATGGCGTTGTTTTGCAAGGCGTCGTAGAGTTGGGTGAACTGGCCGAGATTGCTTGTGTCTTGTCCGAAGAATAGGGCTGCGCCGAGTATGAGTAGTAGACAGTTGACGATGAATGCGGCGGTTAGCTGGATGTTTGAGTCGATAGTTGAGAATTTGATAGCTTCTTTTAGGGCTTTTTTGTCATTGCGGTCGTATTTTCTAGCTTGGACGATGGATGAGTGTAGATACAGGTTGTGGGGCATGACGGTGGCTCCGACGATGCCGAGTGCTAGAAATAGTGCGCCTTTGTCTGTGATAATTTCTTTTTGTGGTACGAAGCCGCCGAGCATGTCGGATACGTTTGGTTGGGATAGGATGACTTCGTATAAAAAGATGAGTAAAACGGTAAGTATAAGTGTGATAACGATGGCCTCTATTTTGCGGAAGCCGAATTTTGCAAGTATAAGTAGTAGGAAGACGTCAAGAACGGTGATGATAACGCCTAGTATTAATGGAAAGCCGAATAGCAGGTTTAAGGCTACGGCGCTACCGATAACTTCGGCGATGTCTGTGGCCATGATGGCGAGTTCGGCGATAAGCCATAGTGCGAAGCCGCCTTTTTTGCCTGTTTTTAAGCGGGTTGCTTGGGCTAGGTCGAGTCCTGTGACAATGCCGAGTTTGGCGCACATGCTTTGTAGGAGCATTGCGATAAGGCTGGACATGAGGATGACGCTCAGTAGTAAATAGCCGTAGTGAGCGCCGCCTTGAATGGAAGTAATCCAGTTGCCCGGGTCCATATAGCCGACTGCGACAAGTGCGCCTGGGCCTGAGAAGGCGATGAGTTTACGCCAAAAGCCGCCCTTGGTTGGAATGTTTACAGAATTATTTATTTCGCCCAAACTGGAACCGTTTGGTGGTGTGTGTTTGATTATTTTTTTATTGGTCATGTTAAAAATCCTCTCAATGTTTCCTTTGTGCAACAAATTTAGTTTAATGCAATGGGAGCGAAAATGCAAGTTTTTTGTTAGTTATTAGTAGAAAAAGTTACCGCGTTGAAACGATAACTTTTTTGGTTTAATATAATGTTCGCCATAGATAAAATGTTGCGTATGCTTCCCAGTTTGACCAATTTTGTGCGAGGTTGAGGATTTCTTGTTTTGTGGGTTTTTGCTCCATCTGTAGTGCGTGTTTGATGGCGTTGATAAGGCCGATGTCGTCGATTGGGAAGGCGTTTGGATAGCGGAGGGAGCGCATCAGGACGTAGTTGGCTGTCCATGGGCCAATGCCGCGGATCTTGGTGAGTGATTTTTCGATTGCTGGGAGGTCGGGGAGTTGTTGGAGGGTTTGTTTGGATAGTTCACCGGTTGTGATGAGTTTGGCGATGCCGATTGTGTATTCGCTTTTGCGGGTGGTGAATTGGATGGTTGTGAGGTCTTCGGGTGTTAGTTTGGCTATGGTGGCTGGGGTTGGGAATGTCCAGTAGGTGATGCCGGCGTGTGTGGTGCTGGTGCCGAATTTTTCGACGAATTGGCGTTTTAGTGTGTAGGCGAACGAGAGGTTGATTTGTTGGCCGATGATGCCCCAGATGAGTGCTTCGAAGAGGTCGGGGATGCTGATGATGCGCAGGCCGTAATGGGCTTGGACTGCGGGATGAAGTAGTGTGTCGGTTTCGGCGAGTTGGTAAAATGGCGTGATGTCGCGGTCTAGGTCGAACCAGTCGTGAAAGTATTGGGTGATTTCTTGTTGATGGGACGTTGGGACGGGGCTTGTTATGGCTGGGAGCGTGATTTGTAATGTGTTTGGGGCTGGCTCGCGGACTTGGATGAGTGTGTTGCCGTGGCTTGTGGGAATGAGTTTGCTGACTTGGTCGTTTTGGATGTGATGCATGCATTCTTTTGGGTCGCGGTTTAGGTATGCGAGATTTGGTGCGAAACGGAATGTTGAGGGTGTTGGGATGGTGAATGTGTTCATGTGGGGCCTCCTTGGTTTTCTTGGTACTTATAGTTGTACCATATTTTTGTGGGGTTGACTTTACAAATCTTGCTTTTATGTGCGGGGACGGTTATTTTTTTGTGGGGGAAGGGGTATAATGGGTGTATGGAAAAGTTCGGAAGGGGTGGCGAAAATGGTGACGGAGGAGCAGTGGCGCGCGATTTGTGATAATGACGCGAGGTATGACGGGAAGTTTTTTTATGCGGTGAGTTCGACGCGGATTTTTTGCAGGCCGTCTTGTAAGTCGCGGGTGCCACGACGGGAGAATGTGAGCGTTTTTCGGAATGCGGAGGATGCGATGGCTGCGGGGTACAGGCCTTGTAAGCGATGCAAGTCTGGTGGGGCAAGGATGCCGGATGTGGAATGGGTGGCGCAGATTGAGGCGTTTGTGTTGGAACATTATGCGGAACATTTGACGCTGGACAGGATTGCGGAAGGCTGTCATGGTAGTGCGTATCATCTGCACCGTGTTTTTAAAGCGCAAAAAGGGATGACGCCGCTTGATTTTGTGCATCAGGTGAGGATTCGCAGGGCGTGTGTGTTGCTTGAGACGACTGGGATGAGCGTGATGGATATTGGGGTTGCGGTCGGGATTTCGAATGCTGCGCAGTTTGCGACGCTGTTTCGGAAATTGGAGGGCGTGACGCCGAGTGTGTATCGAAAAAGAAGGATGGTGGGTATTGATGGAGAATAGGAAGGTTTATTATGGTTTGATGGAAGTGGCTGGGATGCGATTGTATGTCGGGGTTAGTGAGCGCGGATTGATGTTTGTAGGCTCGGATGGTGCGGATATTGGGGAATTGGAACGGTGGACAGTGCGGAAAAAGGGGATTGATTTGACGGAGAATCAGGATAAAATTGCTCCCTTTGCGCGGGAATTGGCGTTGTATTTGAGCGGGGCGCGACGGGAGTTCGATTTGCCGCTTGATTTTGCGGGGACGGCGTTTCAGGAGGCGGTATGGCAGGCGTTGCTTAGGATTCCGTATGGTCAGACGCGGACGTATTCGGACATTGCGGCTGAGATTGGTAAACCGGATGCGGTGCGTGCTGTCGGGACGGCGATTGGTGCGAATCCAATTTTGATGGTCATTCCGTGTCATCGCGTCATTGGGAAAAATGGCAAAATAACGGGCTACCGTGGCGGTGTCGCGATGAAGGAACAGTTGTTGCGTCTGGAATCAGCCGGCTCAGCCTTGCCAAAAGCAGCGTTTTAGTTGAACGTTACCGCCTGGTGTGAATGGAACGCCTTCTGCGCGAAGTAGTTCATACTGGGCGTGCCAGCCAGGAACGAGGCGACCATTTGCACCGACAACACGGTGGCTTGGAATTTTGGCATCACTTGGTGTTAACCGCATCGCTTGACCGACGAGGCGCGAATTTTTCGGACGTCCAAGCATGTATGCAATTTGTCCATAGGTCGTGACTTTTCCAGCAGGTATTTGTTTCACGATTTGGTAAACTTCTTTTTGAAAAGCAGCGTGTTGCATGTTTTTCCTCCTTATATAGAAAACAAGAGAGCAGTCAGCGAAACTACTCTCTTTTTTGCGTGTGAATTAGCGGTTTTGGATAACTTCGGTTTTGTAGCCGTCGGGGTCCATAACGAAGAAGTACGTTGGTTTCGTTCCTGGCAGACCTTTCAAGTCGGTTACACTGTAGCCGGCTTTTTCGAATTGTTCGTGGGTTGCGGAAAGATCGTCAACGCCAACTGCTAAATGCCCGTAGCCGTTACCAAGGTCATAAGGTTCTGCTTGATCGTAGTTATACGTTAATTCTAACTCAAAGCCACCTTCTTCAAATGCCAAATAAACAAGTGTGAATTTATGATCTGGAAAGTCTTTGCGACGTGTTTCTTTTAAACCAAATGCTTCTGTGTAAAAGGCTAGCGATTTGTCTAGGTCTTTGACGCGAATACATGTATGTAGCATTTTAATACTCATGGTAAAATTCCTCCTAAATATAGATTTTGTCTCGGTTTCATTGTAATATATCCGCGCTTTGATTACAAATGTTGTTGTTTATAGGAGTCGATGATGACGTTTATGAAGGCGCCGAGTAGTAGGATAATCGAGACGAAGTAGAGCCATAGCATAATGACGATCATGATACTAAGGCTGCCGAACCCTAGGATTTTATCACCTTGAAAACTAACATACGCGGAAAGTAGTTCGGTTGCAGCGAGCCAGCCGATTGTGGCGAATAGAGCACCAATGACGCTTTTTCTGATTTTCCATTTTACGTTTGGAACGAGCCAGTAGATGATGAGGAATAGGATAAATAAGAAAATTGGCGTGATGAACCATTTCGTGGCGCCTAAATCAGCGAGAGCGTCAAGCTTCAGGTCGAATTGGTCTTGCAAGAAAGTCACGATTTGTTCGCCAAATGCGAAGACAAAGACGACGGCACCGAGAACCACGATGATAACGAGCATCATCAGGAAAGACATGATGCGGGTCACGATGAAATTTTTGCGGTCAGGGGCTTGGTAGACGATGTTTAGCACTTCTTGTAATGCGCTGAAACATTTCGAAGCGGACCAGATGGCGGTGATTAGACCGAGTGAAATGGCGGTGCCGCTTGCGTTGGTGAGCATGCTTTCGATGATGGGGTGCAGGATATCGTACACTTCTGGTGGCATGAATGTTTGGAGCGTGGTGTAGACTTCCTCTTTTGGAATTGGCAGGAGTGGTATCAGATTGCCGAATACGAGCATCATTGGGAGAATGGATAGCAATATGTAAAAGGTGAGCTGGGCAGCGTGGGAGGTAACTCGAGCGCTTTTCCAGTTTGTTTTGGCGAGTTCTCCTACTTGTTTTAGTTTGGTTTTTGTTTGGTTTTTTAGTGGCATGTGTGTTACATCCTTTCGTGAAATGGCTTCCTTTATATAGGTTTCCCCTTCGTTTGTTGGTCTTAAACGTTATCTTGTTGAAGTGTCTATTTTTAACGTGATAGTAACTTTTGTTACTCTGTTTTTCCTAGATATAGTTCGATTTTTATATATTTTTCTATGAAAATGACATTTTAGACATAAAATAAACACATAATTAGTGATGTAATAGCAGTCGTTTGCGAGGCTGAATACGAAATTACAAGTTTAAATCGTTGTAATTTAAAAATTAACATGCAAATTAGTGTTTTTTAAGTCTATAACGTCAAAATATTATGCTTTATGCTAAGTAATGTAGTTTGCATTATGGGGAGGCGTTCTATGGATTTTCTTGAGGTTCACAGTTTATTACTTAGGGAACCTAACTTATTGTTACCATTGTTAGGTTTGTCGAATATAAACAAAAATAATTCGGATGTTTGTCAAGTAACAGTATTAAAAAATCGTCAAGACCTTGTTTTGACGGATGCTGGTAAATTGATTCATGTCGTAAAAGGACAATTATTGCAACAAATTAATCACTCGAAACAAAGTGTTAACGCTATATGGATGGAGGATGATTTTATCTTTCATAATGTTTTTCAGCCTGACCCATATGAATATGTTGCATTTGGGCGTGTAGAACTAGCTATTTATGATGCCAAAGCAGTACTCCAAGAACTTTCGGAGCAACCTTTTTTCCCGGATCTTTTAATTGACACTTTAAAGCGCCAAGAATCTCAGTTTTATCGCTATTCGCTTATGCTAACTAAAAATGTGCAAGAACGTGTGTTGGATATTATTAAGCTACTTTCTAAAAAGGAAGAGGCAGGTTATCATATCCCCAAAACGGTGAATTATTTACTCCTTTCTAAATGTTGCCAAATATCGCCGCATACTGCTAAAAAGGCGATACAAGAATTAGAGCAAGCGAATAAAATTGTATATAAGAAAGACAAACCTATCTTGATTTATGATCCCGAAGACCTGGGTTTATAAGTTCATCCCGCCCACAAAAAACTTAAATCTGATATGGAGAACAACATGGGAATACTACTGAAAATATTTATTAAAAGGAGAATGATCAATGCAAAAGCAAAAAAGGGTTATGAGTAAAGCATTAAAAGTGATGGCAGCAGGGACTATTGTATTTTCTAGTTTAGGGACAATCCCATTTAATACATTGGCCACTGGTGTAACAGCGACGCAAGAGGAAAATGAGAAAGTTACTATCCAACATGGTGTGAAAGCAGCTTATACGAAAATTATTAACAAAAGTCCGTGGCAGGGTGATTTACTTGGGTCCGTTTATGTTGAAAAAACATTTAGCGAAAATTTTGGCACGAGTGTACCATTTCCTGGATTAGGAAACACAGATTATTCTGTGTATAAAACTGGTTATGTTGTTATCCCAGTATCTGGACAATATATTTTTAGATCAGCGGGAGATGATAGAACCTCTGTCATGATCGATGGGGTGAAAAAGTTAGCAACAGATGCTTATAATGCTGTTGATGATAGGACTATAGGACATTTCCATGGTGGTGATGTTGTAGAAATCATACAAACGGTGGATCAAGATGGAGGCGTTGCTTCCATGTCATTACAATGGAACATGCCTAACTTGGTATTGACGAATCCAGATGGTAGAAGGTTAGATGTCCCTCTTTCTAGCACATATCCTACCAGAGAACAAGCAGAACAGGCAGCAGCTGAGATGAAGAAGCATGGTGTGATGACAGAATATTATGATGGTGTTACGTCTACTGTTTTTAAAGGCCAAGCGATTGAGCCTGAAAGTTTTACAAAGCATTACGGAACATTTGAGCCATACCCAGGTTTGGGATCAGATTATTATACTGTAAAGAAAACAGGTTACATTTATATTTCTGAAACTGGAAATTATCGTTTTGAAGGTGGCGCAGATGATATTTATTCTCTTGCCATTGATGGAAAAGAAATAATTAAAAATTTGAATTACCCTAATTTTGCACAAACTGGAAATATTTATTTGGAAAAAGGGGCTACTATCAAAATTGAGCAGACAATGGCTAACAATCAGAGTGCCGGTTACTCATCATTGAAGTGGACAACGCCTAGTCAATCGACGTTTAGTGACATTCAAGTAACAGATGTGTATGAATCTAAGGAGAAAGCGTTGGCATCGAACGAAGGAGCGCTTTTTGATGAAGCTAGCAAAGCCGTGAATAATTTATTCATCAACAAAGACCCGAACGGTAAAATTACGGATATATTGAAACAAGCAGATATCGATGCCGCACAAGCGCTAGTTAACAAAGTAGTAGACCCAACGGAAAAGGCTACACTGCAAGCTAATTTGAATAAGGCACAAAAACAACTAGATGATAAAACATCAGAAGCAGAAGCAGAAAACAAGGCGCGTGAGGCAGTAAATAATTTATTCACTAGTAAAGATCCAAACGGAAACATCACGAGCACAATGACACAAGCAGATGTTGATGCAGCACAGGCATTAATCAACAAAGTGAATGATCCAACGAAAAAAGCGGAGTTACAAGCAGATTTGGATAAGGCACAAAAACAACTAGATGATAGAACATCACAAGCAGAAGCAGAAGACAAAGCACGTGAAGCAGTCAACAGCTTATTCACAAACAAAAATCCAAATGGTAGTATCAAAAGTCCATTGACACAAGCAGAAATCGATGCAGCCCAAGTCTTGATCAATAAAGTAACAGATCCAACAAAAAAAGCGGCGTTACAAGCAGATTTGGACAAAGCTCAAAATCAATGGAATGCAAATGTAGCGGTTGTTGCACCTACTGCAAATGCTGTCACGAATAAGGACAAAGTTGTGACAGGTAAAGGAACACCAGGTCTGACAGCCGTTGTTAAAATTGGCACAGCAACTTACACAGGTATCGTTGGAACAGACGGTAAATTCTCTGTCACTATTCCTGTACAAAAAGCAGATACCATTATCACGGTTGCACAAAAGAACGCTACGAAAACGGGTCCATCAGTCAATGTGAAAGTTGGCAATTACATCCCAGCAACAGCACCAATCGTAGATGAGGTTGGGCCTTTCCAACAAGCGATTACAGGGAAAGCACCAGCTGGTGCAGTATCCGTACGCTTAGTCGTTAACGGAGTGCCCCAACGTTTAGTGGAACCAGATGCGAATGGTAATTTCTCATTCTATAGCCGTTTTGTTTCGGATGGCACTGTATCCAACTTACGCTTGAAAATGGGGGATATTGTAACAGTAGATTACGGGAGTAAAACACCAGCGAATTTAGCTACTTCTGTGAGAGTTAGCCTTTCTGCTAAGCCAATTATTGATACCGTTATTGCAGAATCTGACTACATCACTGGCTTAGTACCAACCGGAACACAAGTATTGCGACTATCTATCAATGGCATTCCACAACGTACCGTAACACCACAAGAAAACATTGAGACAGTTACAGCTGGTGGTATAGGTTCTAATGGTAGATTCAAAATTTATAGCCGCTTCTTTAAAGACGAAACAGGCGTATCACGTAAATTGCAAGCTGGCGATAAAATTACTGTCGATCTTGGTGCACAAATCCCAGGAGATACAGGTACGACGGTAACCGTTATCGCAAAATAAAGGAGAAGAGCATCCAAAAAACATGTGGAATCAGGTGAGACAAGTCTAGTATAAGCAAAAAAACGATGACAACCTAGAGCGAGTGATTTACAAGCAACGTTCGCGAAATGAATTTTTATTTAATGATATGAAATCTAAGCTATAGGAGTGTTTTATACAATATGAAAAAGCAAGATTTATTGAAAAAAGGAAGCAGTATCGCACTAGTAGCAACACTTATCGGAAGCCAATTAATGACTACAATACCATTTAACGTATTGGCAGCAGAAAATACAGTAAACGCGCAAGCTGTTCCTTATAATGCTGTAACAGTTAATAATTGGGCGGAATTAAAGGCCGCTCTAGCAAGCACAGCGGTTACAGATATTTATTTCAGTGCCGATATTACAGTTGGAGCTACAACAAGTGTGACCAGTACAACAAAAAATATCCATGGGAACAAATATACGTTAAATGCTAATAATCTTAATATTGAACTTAAAACGGCAAATGCTGTAGCTCTAGTGGAAGATCTAACTATTACGAACACAGATGATTATGGGGTGTTTTGGGGTAGACCAGATGGTATAGAGGTTACGTATAAGAATGTAACTCACAGTGGGAGAGAAATGATGTTTTTACCACTTGGACACCTGATTGTTGATGGGAAGGTAACTAGTACTGCAACAGTTTATTCAGCTTTTTGGGGCAAACAATTAACAATTAAGGATAATGCAATTGCCAATTTTACTGGGACTGGAACTGATAGAGAAACTATCTATCTATCGGCTGACTCGGGAGTACTAACTGTTGGAAATAATGCTACTTTAACAACTCGCTCAAAAGTGGGTTCAATGTATGGCGCGAACAATACTACTATTATGAATTACGGTACTATAGATATGCAAGCTGATACCAGTAAAAACATTGCTATATACGCTGGTAATGTATACCTCAGAGATGGAAGTTCTTTAAAAACATTTACAGCTGAAAAAACCCACGAATCGATTTTGGTGCAGAATGGTAGTCTTTTTGCGGAATCAGGGTCAACTTTGGATGTAACAAGTAGTAACGTCGAAACGGCTGTGCAGACAGGCAGTTTGCTTAAGCTAGCTAACGGGTCTAATTTCTCCATAACGAACCTCGGTACAGGCGCAGCACTTGGATCGTATTCTAATGCGACAGATGTAATTATAGAGTCAGGCCAAGGTATTAGTACATGGAATGTTAAAAATGTTACTAAAACTATGCCAGATGCATCTTATCCAGGTCTTTTCAATGCTAAGTTTACATTATCAGGCTATAGTAATCCGACACAAACAAATATGACATCAAACAATGCTTTGTTTGCTAGCCAATTCAAATCAAGCAACATTGGTAAAATTACTGGCGGAAGTTTTTCTTCAAAAGCAATCGGTCAAACAAAGCTTGATACAGTAGATTCAGATGCTACTACGGTAACAGGAACAGCAGAGCCAGGGGCAGATATTGTACTCAAAGTTGGAACGACTATCATTGGTCAAGGAAAAGCTGGAGACGACGGCAAATACAGCATTACTATTCCAAAACAAGCAGCTGGAGTAACCGTTACAGCAACAGCAACATGGAACTCTCAAACTTCTGATGCAACAACAGTAGTACAAAAAGGAACTGCTGATCAAGATGCAGCTAAAAAAGCAATTGATGCCCTATTCACAGATGGAACAAAAACTGACATCAAACCAACAACAGACGCAGAAGCAATCAAAAACGCACAAGATTTATTGGATAAGGTACAAGACCCAACTGTAAAAGAAACTTTACAAAAAGATATCGACAAAGCTAAAGAATTACTAGCTAAAAAAGCGGTCGATGAACTATTCAAAAATAATGACCCAACTAGTAATGCGATTAAAGACACAACAGATGACCAAGCTATCAAGGACGCAAAAAAAGCAGTTGATGCTTTAGAACCAGGTGCTGTGAAAGACGGGCTTACTAGTGATTTAGAAAAAGCACAACTCTTACTTGATGCTAAAAAAGAGCAAGCTTCAGCTGATCAAATTCAAAAAGCAATAGCAGAATACGTAGTGAACCAATTATTTGTGGATAACGATCCAAAAACAGATGCAATCAAAACTACTACGAATCAAGATGCAATTGATAACGCACAAAAAGAAATCGACAAAATCAAAGCCCCAAATCTAAAAAAAGACGCACAAAATAACTTGAATCGCGCACAGCAGCTACTAGATGAACGAAATGCAGCCACTACAGCCGCAGCCAAAAAAGCAGTAGATGAGCTATTCATCAACAACACACCATCAAGCAACGTTATCAAACCAACAACAGATCAAGCCAAAATCAATGCAGCACAAGCTTTGATTAACAAAGTAACAGATCCAACGAAAAAAGTAGAACTACAAAAAGATTTGGACAAAGCTCAAAATCTTTTGGATGCGAATGTAGCGGTTGTTGCACCTACTGCAAATGCTGTCACGAATAAGGACAAAGTTGTGACAGGTAAAGGAACACCAGGTCTGACAGCCGTTGTTAAAATTGGCACAGCAACTTACACAGGTATCGTTGGAACAGACGGTAAATTCTCTGTCACTATTCCTGTACAAAAAGCAGATACCATTATCACGGTTGCACAAAAGAACGCTACGAAAACGGGTCCATCAGTCAATGTGAAAGTTGGCAATTACATCCCAGCAACAGCACCAATCGTAGATGAGGTTGGGCCTTTCCAACAAGCGATTACAGGGAAAGCACCAGCTGGTGCAGTATCCGTACGCTTAGTCGTTAACGGAGTGCCCCAACGTTTAGTGGAACCAGATGCGAATGGTAATTTCTCATTCTATAGCCGTTTTGTTTCGGATGGCACTGTATCCAACTTACGCTTGAAAATGGGGGATATTGTAACAGTAGATTACGGGAGTAAAACACCAGCGAATTTAGCTACTTCTGTGAGAGTTAGCCTTTCTGCTAAGCCAATTATTGATACCGTTATTGCAGAATCTGACTACATCACTGGCTTAGTACCAACCGGAACACAAGTATTGCGACTATCTATCAATGGCATTCCACAACGTACCGTAACACCACAAGAAAACATTGAGACAGTTACAGCTGGTGGTATAGGTTCTAATGGTAGATTCAAAATTTATAGCCGCTTCTTTAAAGACGAAACAGGCGTATCACGTAAATTGCAAGCTGGCGATAAAATTACTGTCGATCTTGGCGCGCAAATTCCAGGAGATACAGGCACGACGGTAACCGTTATCGCAAAATAATTGTATTCTCGAACTCTTAGCTGACATGAGTCAGTTAAGGGTTTCTCTTTCCATAAAAAAATTCACATGGAGGTCACAACTTTAATGAAAAAAAGAACTATTTTGCCCATTTTTGCAGTCATAGCCTTAGTACTTGGTGCTTGTGGAAATACAGCAAGTGACACGAAAAGCGACACATCAAAGTCCGAGATTAATACTAAAAAAACATCAGAAGAGACAGTGAATATGACGAAAAAAGTAGACGGTGTAGCCATCGAAGTCAAGGAAGTCAACAAACTTGATAAAGTAAAAAAAACAGATGATACCATCATAAAAATTCGTTTTAAAGGAAAGAATAATAGCGCTGATCCACAAGCCTTAGATTCGATGCTGCTAAATGTAAAAAACAGTAACGGAAAATCACTTAAAATATATCCATCGACAAGTATCGGAACGATGTTAGACCCTGGTAAAGAAGCGGAAGGTGACGCATTCTTTGTTCTAGAAGGTGAGGCACCATTAACGGTTACCTATGAAAACCCAGAGACAAAGTCAAAAGCAACATGGACGATTCAAACAATCAAGGATGCGAGGTAAATGGATAAGACTCTTGATATAAAATATATCGGCCATTTTTTCAAAAAATATTGGTACATCGTTATCGCCACTTGTATTATAGGTATGCTAGCGATGACCGTATATACCTCTTACTTTATTACACCAGTGTACCAAGTATCTACAGATGTTCTCGTCAATCAAAAAAAAGAAGAACAAGTGACAGCCGCGGATGTCCAATCGAATCAGCAGTTCGTAAACACATATTCCGTTATCTTGACAAGCAGTCGTATTTTAGATCAGGTCAAAAATAATTTAAATCTAACGCAATCAGCTAAGCAGTTAAAACAACAAATTATTATTGAAAATGTAAATAATTCGCAAGTCATTACGATTAAAGTGACAGAAGATACACCAGAAGACGCAGCTTTAATTGCTAATGAAATGACAACCGTATTTAAAAGCGATATTAAAAATATCATGGATCAGCAAAATGTTACGATCCTTTCAGAGGCAAAAGCCGAAGATAGCAAAACACCAATTGCACCGAATAGAAAATCAGCCATGGCAATAGGTGCTTTCGGAGGATTAGTTTTGGGAATCTTATTATCTTTCCTATTCCAACTCCTCAACACAACAATCAAATCCGAAAAAGACATCGAGGCAATAACAGATATCCCGATTATGGGTTCCATTCAAAATGAACGGAAGAAGGTGAAGAAACGTGCAAAAAGAACGATCGAAGCTACTGATTAGGCATCAAAAAGGCTCGAGAATAGCAGAGCAATTCAGAATAATTCGAACCAATATTGAGTTTATCAGTAAAAAAAGAGCGCTAAAAACAATCATGATTACATCAACGAAACCACAAGAAGGAAAATCAACAATCATTGCGAATTTAGCGGATGTCATGGGGCGCCAAGAATTAAAAGTGTTAATTATAGATGCAGATTTGCGGTTACCGTCGCAACACTATATTTTAGGAGTAGATAATTCGTTGGGGTTAACTGATATTTTAAAAGAGAAGGCTACCATCGAAACAGTGATTCAAAACACGTCTTTATTCAATGTCGATATTATTGCAGCAGGTCAAAGCCCAAATAATCCGTCAGAATTACTATCTAAGACGGTCCTAAAAGACTTACTTGAAACGGTCAAAAAATACTATGATTACATTCTGATAGACGCGCCACCAGTCATTGTCGCAGATACAACGATTGTAGCGCAAAAAATTGATGGTGTTATCATGGTGGCTGAAGAAAACAAAACACCGAAACAAAAATTTCAAAAAGCATTAAACACTTTAAAAAGCACGAATACCCCAATTTTAGGAATCATTTTAAACAAAACGAAGCAAGAAAAGAGTAGCAAATATTATTATTACAATAAATAAGTTGGCAAAGGGGACCTTTCAAATGAAGAAGCAAATGCACATACCACAGAGTGACGTTTTCGCTGAAGAATTATTACAGCGAAAAATAAGAACACCACTTCCCGCCGATATTTATCCGAAAATACATCAAAAAAAAGTACTTATTACAGGAGCAGGAGGTTCTATTGGTTCAGAAATTTGTCGGCAGGTTTATGCGCTAAATCCAGCTGAAATCATTTTAGTTGGTCACGGCGAGAATAGCATTTATCTGATTCAAAATGAACTTATGAACTTGACTAATAAAACAATCAAAATTACAGCTGAAATCCAAGAAATTCAAGATAAAAAAGGGGTTCGCCGATTGATGGAAAAAGTCAAACCAGATTTTGTATTTCATGCAGCGGCGCACAAACACGTTCCACTCATGCAAAATAATCCACATTCCGCAGTGATGAATAATATTATCGGCACGAAAAATGTTGCTGAAGTTGCTGGTGAAGTTGGCGTTGGAACATTTGTCCTTGTTTCGACTGATAAAGCTGTTGAACCACAAAATGTCATGGGGGCAAGCAAGCGTATTGCAGAAATGATTGTCGCCCATTTAAACAATAAGTATGTCACAAACTATACGACTGTAAGATTTGGTAACGTGCTAGCGAGTCGTGGCAGCGTTGTCCCGCTTTTCCTAAAACAAATTGAAAAAGATGAGCCGCTAACATTAACTGATTCTGAGATGACGCGTTATTTTATGACGATTGAGGAAGCGGCGAGCCTTGTTGTGCAGGCTGGAACAATGACGAACGGTGGCGATATTTTTGTTCTCAATATGGGGGAAGCTATAAAAATCAAAGACATTGCCAAGCGTCTGATTACGATGTCTGGAAAACGAAATATAGTGATTCAGTACACAGGTATTCGTGATGGCGAAAAGCTTCATGAAGAGTTGCTTGAAGTTGATGAACGTGTTCAAATGGAAGCGACGGAAGAAATGTTTATTGGAAAAGCAATTGTGACACGAGAGTATCTAGTAGAACATTTACTCATGAATTATGGGAACCTATCTAAAGAAGCGCTAACTGTAGAGCTTTTAAAAGTAGCCAATCGAAATGAAGTGCAGATTCCACTGGAGGTCTAGTTATGTATTATGAAACAATGCAAGAAAAAATAAATACGAAAAATTGCACGGTCGGTGTTATCGGACTCGGTTATGTCGGATTACCTTTGGCGATTGAGTTTGCTGGGGCGGGATATAATGTCATCGGTTTTGATATACATGCTGGTAAGGTCAACCAACTCACGCAAGGCGATTCTTACATTATTGATATCACGAATCAAAAACTAGCGGCAGTTAGGCAAAGCGGACATTTTATACCGACGACTGATTTTTCGAAGTTAGGTGAAGTCGATGCAGTATGTATTTGTGTTCCGACGCCGCTTACGA
Organism: Listeria booriae; assembly: GCF_000766865.1. GTDB lineage: Bacteria > Bacillota > Bacilli > Lactobacillales > Listeriaceae > Listeria_A > Listeria_A booriae. The sequence goes on along the minus strand of NZ_JNFA01000001.1, from coordinate 40,232 downwards.
AATCTCAAGAACCTGATATGTCCTATATCATTGCAGCTGTTGCAGAAATTAAACGATATATGAAGCCTGGAATGTTAATTACGCTTGAAAGTACCACTTATCCAGGTACGACAGAAGAACTTATTCAAGCAGAAATTGAAGCGCTAGGTTACCGCGTAGGGAAAGATTTTTTTCTTTGCTATTCACCCGAACGCGTTGATCCTGGAAACAAAACATTCCAAACGAAAAATACGCCGAAAGTACTTGGCGGTACGACGCCAAATTGTTGCAAACTAGGCGATGCACTATATTCGAATGTGATTAATCACGTCTATCTTGTTAGTTCTACTAAAGTCGCAGAAATGAGCAAGCTACTTGAAAATACGTTTCGCAGTATCAACATCGCGTTTATGAATGAGATGGCGATGTTATGCGAGGCGCTTGGCATGAATGTTTGGGAAGTCGTGGATGCAGCGGCAACGAAACCATTTGGCTTTATGAAGTTTACGCCTGGTCCCGGCATCGGCGGACATTGTATCCCGCTAGATCCAATGTACCTTTCATGGAAAGCAAAAGGAGCTAATTTTTTCAGTCGGTTTATTGAGTTGGCGCAAGAGACGAACAAAAAAATGCCAGAGCAAGTGATTCATAAAGTAAGTCAAGCGTTGAATGTGGATTATAAATCGATTCGTGGTTCGAAGGTGCTGTTACTAGGCATGGCTTACAAGCCGGATATTGATGATGTGCGTGAATCACCAGCACTAGAAGTATATGAGTTATTGCACAAAAATGGTGCTTATGTCTCTTACTATGATCCGCATGTGGAATTCTTCTACAGTGAAGACGGGACGCGGCTATACAGTGAAGAAGATGTGCGGTATAACGATTATGATGTTGTTGTAACCTTGACGAATCACAGTGTCTTTAATACGGCTGAAATTGTTACCGAGGCGAATCTTATTGTCGATACTCGAAACATGTTTCAAGGGGAAAATAGTGAGAAAGTTTTCCGTATTGGTTCTGGGATACCAGAGCGTCTTGCGATGATGCAGTAGCCGATGAAGAACGCATTCCAGTCTTCTTTTTTGAGAAACTTAACGAAAGTATTTTCTGGGAATGTTGTGGCCCAACTTATTTTAGTCGGGCTATCCCCCATTTTGACACGGATTTTTACACCAGAGGACTTTGGGGTTTTCGGAACGTATACGAGTTTATTAGGGATTTTTTTAGTGATTTCAGCACTCGCATATGAAAAAGCGATTCCAATGGATGATGATCACAATGATGTTCGACATATCGTGTGGCTTTGTATCGGGATTTCGTCTGTGTGGTTTTTGAGTGGTTTGATTTTGTATTTGGCAACGGGCTGGTCGGTGTTTCAACTGATTGGGGTTTCTGTTTCTTATGTTGTGCCGATTTTATTCGGAGTTGGTGTTTTTGCGGCTAGTATACAGCAGATTTTGAGTTATTGGGCGATTCGGAATAACCATTACGGTCACATTTCTTTCGCGAAAATATCACAGAGTGGTGTGAACGGAGTAGCGCAAATTGGCTTGGCTGGAGTGATAACAAAGACGGGTGTTGGTCTTGTCACAGGGGATGTGTTAGGTCGTATTACTGGATCGTTGAACTTATTTGTTCGGTTTGTGAAGCAAGAAGGGTTTTCTTTACAACGAGGCAGATGGCTATTATTGCTGAAGAAGTATCGACAGTTTCCGCTTCTAGGGATGCCTTCACTCGTATTGAATAATGTGTCGATACAGTTACCGACGCTACTATTTGTTGTTTTTTTTGGAGTTGCTTCTAGTGGTCAGTTTTCGTTAACGCAACGGATGGTTGGTATTCCCATCGCGATGATTACGACGGCGTTAGGGCAAGTGTTTTACGGCAAAGCGAGTGAATTACTACGAGAAAATCCACGGGCTTTGCAAAAAGTGTACTGGAAATTAATGAGCCGACTGTTTCTTATTTTTCTCTTGCCGATGGGTTTGTTTGCTACGGTATCTCCCATGCTCTTTACTTGGTTATTTGGACCGAGTTGGGAGATGGCGGGTGTGTATGCGCAAATGCTCACGCCGATGTTTTTTGCCCAACTCGTAGTGCTCCCTGTGTCGCAAATTCTATATATTACCGAAAATCAAGGCTTGCAATTACTGTGGGATAGTTCGCGTTTTGCATTGCTGCTTGTAGGTTTTTTCTTAATCTATCAATTTCAAATGGGTATGACAGCGGCGGTACTATTTTTCAGCATAGCGATGACGGGGAGTTACGTTTTATTGTTTATCATTGGCAATTGGGGAATTAAACGAGAGGATACGGTATATGAGAATCAAATGGAATAAAATTTTACTGTGTATCGGTATGTCTTTTTATGTATATGGCTTGAAATTAGCGTATACCGATTTCATTTCCCCAGCCTTTTCTTATTTTGGATTTATTAATTTACATCCGAGTGTGGGTGGGCAGTTCGTGTCGATTATATTTGTGTTTATACCACTTTTATGGTCCAATACACATGCTTATCGACCGTCGCGAATTGTTTATTGGATATTGTACATGATGGTCTACATACCTGCGATGATTGTTCCGGATTATGTGCGTGTAGACATATTTGACGATATTGTCATTCTGAAATTGGTATTGCTGTTTTGTATGGCGTTAATATATATGACTGGGAGTTTCTCTTTAATACCCATCTACTACACAAAAATGAAGAAGAAAGTGATGTTTTTATTTATCGGCTTAACGTCTCTTTCTCTATGGGGAATTATTGTCCAGACGTTCGGGATTCATGTTAACTTTTCGCAAGTGGATGATGTGTATGATTTGCGGGAGTCTTATAGGGAGCAGGTAAATCGATTATCAGGATATGCGATTAATTGGCAGTCAAAAATTGTCAATGCTTTACTTTTAGCGCTTGGATTTGTGAATAAAAATAAGCTACTCATTTGCATCGGTGTGTTAGGGCAACTATTCATCTTTTCTATTACTGGGCAAAAAAGTGTTGCTTTATCTAGCGTTTTTATTCTTGTTATTATCTATTGTTTACGAAAAAATGGGCATAATTTTGTCTTGTATTTTGTGTATGGGATTACGGCGCTGGTTTTTTTGACAATGGGATTGGATATATTGACAGATAGCTCGGAGTTTACCTCTTTATTTATTCGGCGGATGCTTATTACGCCAGGGCTTTTGCTGAGCTATTATTTCGATTTCTTTTCAATCAATCCGCAAGTTCAACTTTCGCACAGTATTTTAGCGCCGTTCCTAAATTATCCTTATGATAAATTGCCGCCGTTTTTGATTGGGGAGCATTATTTTAAGCGAGTTGGCTTGGCGGCAAATGCAAATATTTGGGCAGACGGTTTTGCGAACTTCGGGTATGCGGGTATTATTGGCTTTACTTTTTTGCTCGTAGGTATTTTGTATCTTTATGATAGTATTTCGGCAAATCGGAATTTTATTGTTAGTGCAACATTAATCGCTATGCCAGCTTGGAGTTTGGTTGATACGTCTTTAATTACGAGTTTGCTGACCCACGGTATTTTAATTGCTTTCATCATTAATTATTTTTTGAAAACAGAGAGGGAGATTAGTACAGGTTATGAAAAAAATCCTTATTTTAAGCTCGGTTCATCCTTGGAATGATTCGCGGATTTATCATAAAGAAGTTCTGACCTTACTGCGTGCGGGGTATCAGGTGGATTACTATGCGATAGAAGGGGCGCATGATGTGCTACCAGATGAACCATATTTAACCGTGACGCTGTTGCCAAGAAGAGGACTGGAAAAGCGTTTTCTAACGTGGCGATATTTTTTGCAGGAAGTGAAGAGGAAGCAACCAGACGTTGTACATTTACATGATCCAGAGTTGCTGTTTTTAGTGCCGCAAATAAAAAAAAGGACACGCGCAAAAATTATTTTTGATATGCATGAAGATTTTCCTTCTGCGCTGAAAAGTAAGCGAATCATGGGCTTTTCAGTGCCTAATGTGTGTATAAACAGGATTGCCAGCGTTGAAAAAAAGCGATTGGCTCAGGTGGATGCGATTTTATTTGCGGAACAATATTATAAAGAGCATTATGCGGATATCGCGGTGCACAAGGAAGATGTGCTGAACTATCCATTTTTGAAAGCGGCACTGGACGTTGATGATAAATTCGATGTGACTACGCTAGTTTATGCGGGGGCTATACACGAGATTCGTGGGTTTAAGGAGATGCTGGGCGTGGCGAGTATGTTGCGGCAACGAGGATATGTTTTTCAGATGCTCATTATTGGCCAAGTTCCGGAACGTTTGCGCGCGTGGAGTGCAGATTATATGGAAACGCATGGACTGACAGGCGTAGTGCAATTAAAAGGACGGATGGATTTAGAAGCGCTAAATGGATACTACGAAAAGTCTGATATTGGGCTTGCCCTCCTGCATCCAGAACCGAATTATTTGAAATCGCTGCCGACGAAACTTTTTGAATATATGTCGTTTGGATTGCCATATGTTGCTTCTGATTTCCCACTTTGGCGAGAATTAATGATGGATAGTGGGAGCGGAATTCCGGTTGATATTAAGGACATATCAGGGATTGCGGATGCGATTGAGCTGCTTTTAAACGAACAAGGGATGTATCTAGATTACATGGAAAACGGCAGAAGGGCGCATATGTCTCGATTTAATTGGGAAAATGAGGCGGATAAACTTTTAGAAACGTACCAACTACTTTTCGAAAGGATTTAATATGAAATTATTGTATATTCATCAACATTATGAAGAAAATCAAGGTGCCACACGATCGTATGAGTTATCCAAGCGTTTCTTAGAAAATGGAGCGGAGGTAGTCATGATAAGTGGTCAAGGTGATTCGCATATAACGGAGGAAGGTCTTGTCGTCAAGTCTACTCAAACAGCATACAATCAAAAAATGTCAAAAATGAGACGGATAGTAGCGTTTATTCATTTTTTCTTATGGAGTATTATCTTGGGAATACGAGAAAAAAATATTGACAAAATATATGTGACGTCGACTCCGCTGACAGTTGGTTTGGTTGGCCTTATTTTAAGTAAATGGAAGCGAAAGCCGTTTATTTTCGAAGTGCGAGATGTGTGGCCAGATATTCCTATTCAACTAGGATATATTCGAAATATATGGATGATTAGGATACTGAAATGGCTCGAAATGAGGATTTATAAAGCTGCCACACACATTATTGTTTTATCAGAAGGAATGAGGCAGAATTTGTTGAAAAAAAAAATTCCAGCAAGCAAAGTGACGGTAGCTGAGAATTTTTCGAATCAATCACTTGTCCAAAAGAGTGATGGACAGCAGCTAGAGGATGTATTTTTAAGGCGCTGGATGGAAGATAAATTTGTAGTGGTGCATCCTGGAACGATTGGGTTTGTGAATGGCGTGAATTATTTAATTGCTTGTGCCCAAAGATTAGAAAATAAAGATTCGGTTCATTTTTTGCTCATCGGCGAAGGTTCTGAAAAACAAAAAATGCAAGCGCAAATTAAAGAGAAAAGGCTATCGAATATTCGAATCTTAGATGCAAAATCGAAAAAAGAGACGCTTCAGATCGCTTCTCGTTGTCAAATGGGGACGATGCTTGTTAAAAATGAGCGAATTTTATGGGATAACAGTGCGAATAAGTTTTTTGATTTTTTAGCATGTGGGTTGCCAGTGGTGCTTAATTATCAAGGTTGGCAGAAGCAAGTGTTAGAAGATAGTGGTGCTGGAAAAGGATTCGCTCATAAGGATGTGGAAGCATACTGTGATTATATAGCGCATTTGGCTACAGATCAGCAGAGTTGGCATCAGGCGCATCAAGCATCAAAGCGGTTGGCAGAGGAATATGATGTAGACAAAATTGCCAATCGGATTTGGCGAGTTATTACAAATGGGAGGGGAATTTCTGGTGAAACGCTGGATTGATTTTTCTTTGGCACTCGTATTAGCTTTGCTTACGAGTCCGATTATTATAGTATGCGGCACTATTTTTTATGCATTATATCGCGAAAAGCCATTTTATATAAGTCAGCGTGCGGGTAAAGATGGTTTGGCTTTTACGATTTATAAATTGAAGTCGATGCGCACGCAATATGGTATAGATGGTCATCTGCTACCTGATGCTGATCGTTTAACGAAATATGGTAGCAGCATGCGCAAACTAAGCATTGATGAATTACCACAACTTCTTAATATTTTAAAAGGTGACATGAGTTTTATCGGGCCACGTCCATTACTCTTAGAATACAATCCCCTCTATACAGAGGAACAGAGGAAGCGTCTGAACGTGTTACCTGGAATGACAGGTTTGGCACAAGTAAAGGGAAGAAATAACCTTAGTTGGGAAGAAAAATTCTCCTTTGACTGCCATTACGTGACTCATCAATCGCTCCTATTAGACTTGAAAATAGCTTTATTAACAATCTATAGAATAGTGCAACGAGATGGCATTTCAGAAGACAGCCAAGCAACGATGTCGAAATTTACAGGATTGACTCCGTGAAACGAAAGGAAATTAAAAAATGAATAAAATTCCATTAGCAGTTCCTCACATGAGCGGGGAAGAACAAAAATATATCCAGCAAGCTTTTGATACGAATTGGATTGCGCCACTCGGGCCACACGTCAATCAATTTGAAGCTAATTTAGCTATGTATACAGGTGCCGCCGATGTAGCGGTTACGAATTCCGGAACGAGCGCGATTCATTTAGCGTTGACACTTTTAAACATACAGAGCGGTGACACGGTTTTTTGTTCCACATTTACGTTCGTCGCAAGCATTAATCCAGTCCTATACATGGGTGCAGTACCAGTCTTCATTGATTCTGAAACGGATACGTGGGGCATGAGTCCAATCGCCCTATCGAAAGCACTAAAAGACGCGGCTTCCAAAAATAAACTTCCTAAAGCTATCATCGTTGTACACTTATATGGTCAAAGTTGCAAAATGGACGAGATTATGGCACTAGCAAATCGTTATGATGTTCCGGTTATTGAGGATGCTGCGGAATCATTAGGCTCTACTTACAAGGGGCGTAAACTAGGGACTATTGGTACATTCGGCATCTACTCTTTTAATGGTAATAAAATTATCACAACGTCTGGCGGTGGGGCTCTCGTTTCTAATGATGTCAGTCAAATTGAAAAAGCGCGCTATCTTTCCTCTCAGGCAAAAGAAGAAGCACCGTACTATTCTCATAGCGAAGTCGGTTTTAATTACCGTCTCAGCAATGTGCTAGCGGGAATTGGTATTGCGCAACTGGAAGTTTTAGAAGAACGAATTGCCAAGAAACGCGCGATATTCGAAGCGTATGAAGCCGCATTTGAAAACAATTCAAAAATCTGCTTTTTATCAGAATGGCAGGAGACGTTCAATAATCGCTGGCTAACAACGGTTTTATTCGAAAAAAACTCGCCAGAAAAAATGATGCAGCAATTGGCGGAGAGAGGAATTGAAAGCAGACGCCTCTGGAAACCAATGCACAGGCAACCACTATTTCAGGATGTTGCGTATTATAGCGAAAATCGAGAAGGAAGTAACGCAGACATATTATTTAAGAAGGGGCTTTGCTTACCATCAGGTACACAACTTACAGATAAAAAAATTGATTACGTTTGTAAGGTGTTGAGGGAAATCAGCAAGTAGAGACCTTACATAAGTAGAAAATTGAATCTATAGCTTTGGAAGGCTACTAGATTTTTATATAGAGAGAATTAAAAGGAGGAGAAAGATGAAAAAATTAGCTAATATATTCATCATCTTAGTTTTACTTGTAGGTAGTGTTCCAACTGTAATCCATGCAGCAACAACTACACATAAGGTAGTGGAAACAAACATTGTAGGGGATACAGCGACGCATACGATTAGCGTCCCAATAAAAAAAGAACCTCGAGAAAAGAAATTGGATTTAGTCATTGTACAAGATTTATCGGGAAGTTTTCGAGATACGTACCCGAGCGTGGCGAATGAGTTAAAAAGAGCCATCGATTTAATGAGCCCAGTGATTGACCGCTCCGAGTTCATCGGTTTTACATCCATCAAGAGCACTGATACAGGGTTACCGATTTATAGTGATCCAAGAACTACGCTGGAGGTACAGAATTCAGGCCAATACAATGAATTTTTCAATGTGATTTATAAAACGGAGATGACGAATTCATTTGGGGACATAAAAGCGGCGATTGATGATGTCACATCGAAGCAACTGTATGGTAATGGCACACCAACAGCCTATGGGATTCAAAAAGCCTTAGAGGATTATCAAACGAACCACCCAGTAAAAGAAGCGAACCGTGAAACACTATTTCTAGTTGTAACAGACGGATTTCCGAATGGGGATATAAACGGGACGGCATTGACGCCAAGTACATCGATGGTGCCTCTACTTGGAACATCAACTGGTATAAACGCAGCATTAAGTAATATTACATCTGCGGGATACTTGACATCTTTTGGACTATGGCAAAATAAAGCGGCACTTGAAAAAGAATGGGGAACAAGTGCCTACAACAACTATAATAATTATATCAATGCAAATGTGCCGAATTTTGTCTCGCGTAATGAGTTCTTCTTCAATATGAATAACGATGATAATTCGATTGAAAGCTTTTCATCCGCGGTGAAGGACATTATTCAAACCAATCTAAATGACCAATTAAGTATTTCAGAAAAAATAAGCGTTGGTCAAACATATGTAGAAGGTAGCGCAAAGGTGAGAAATAGCTCTGGTCAAATAGTGCCTGTACCTGCGCCCTATCAAGAACCAACATTGTCCGATCAAACATTGACGTGGAATTTAGATGCTTTACCAGAAGGCGATTATACAGTCACTTTCGATGTTACCGGAAAAATTCCAGTTAGCAGTGCACCGAGTATTGCAGCACAAGACATGACGCTTTCTGAGGGGGCAATTTTTGATCCAATTCAAACAGTGAAGCCGACAGCGACAGATACAGCATCCAATAATCTGACATCCCAGATTAATGTGATTGCAAACGATGTAGACACTAGTAAACCAGGCACTTATCATGTGACATATGAAGTATCGGGAGTACTTCCTGCAAACGCAAATAAGAACATTTCACTGATAGATTCAGGAGAAGTTACTTATCGAAATGCTTTGTTGAAAACATTAGAAAACCTAAACTTCACACCGAGTGTAGCTGCCAAAAAAACCACTAAAACAATCACGATTACTGTAACAGGAAAACCGACGATTACAGCTGTTGATAAAACTATCTATGTAGGTGATGTCTATAATCCTAGAGCAGAGATTGAGGCAAATGATGCTGTTGACGGAGACATAACTAGCGCTATTGAAATTCTCAAAAACGATGTAGACAACACGAAACCGGGCATATACGACGTCACCTATAAAATAACGAATAGCGTGGGAGAAAGCGCAACGAAGACGATTCAAGTAACGGTGCTAAGTAGACCGACGATTGAGGCGAAAAACCATACCATATATGTAGGAGATAACTTTGATCCGAGGGCTGAAATAAGTGCCAATGATGCTAAAGATGGTGACCTTACAGATGCTATTGAAATTCTCAAAAATGATGTAGACAACACGAAACCAGGCATATACGACGTCACCTATAAAATAACGAATAGTGTGGGAGAAAGCGCAACGAAGACAGTCCAAGTAACGGTACTTGAGAAAGTAACGCCACCCGGAAAGGTAGATCCAGAAACACCAGAAACACCAGAGACACCAGAGACACCAGAGACACCAGAGACACCAAGAGTACCAGAAACGCCAATAAAACCAGTAAACCCAGTAAACCCAGTAAACCCAGTAAACCCAGTAAACCCAGTAAACCCAGTAAACCCAGCTCTTGAAGCAAACGATAGCTCGACAGAAAAAGCTCCATCTGCCGAGCGAAATCAAACCACGCCAATGTTGGAATCAGCGACTAGGTTGCCAAGAACAGGAGATAGTAGCGATTTATCCGTATTATTTGGTTTGGGACTTATTTTCTGTACAGCTATATTTTTACATGGTAGAAGAAAGTAACTACTTTTTACATTACATGTCTTAAATAAATGTAATCTCAAATTCTTAGCTGGCTCAGCTTAGCTAAGAATTTTCCATATAAATTCTTTAGACACAAAATATACATAAAATAATCTGTTGAGCCGCAAACGTTTAAGGACATTTATTTTAGTTTGCAAATTAAATTAGCTACAATAAAGAAAAAAATATGCAAATACGTGTTTTTTTAATCTGTCATATTAAAAAATAATGCATTATGCTAATTAAAGTAGCTCCTATGAAAGGAAGTTTTTTGTGCTGTCCGCTGTTTAAAACTAACTTGTTGTCACCTTTTCTAGGACTATGAAATATCGATAAGGAGAATCATCAAATTCTAGAATCTACTGTACGTAGCAAGTCCATAATCTAATCACTATGAATATATGGAGCTTGGCTGCCCATTATTCGTTTATAATTCAGACTTTTGTATAGACGTATCTACTGGTCAGCTACATATCAAAAAGCTCCTGATAATAGGAGCTTTAGGATGGTGTTTAAGAAAAAAGTTCGAACTAGTAACCACAAGAGTCATGCAGAAAATCAATATCTAGAATAACAATCTTTCCTTCCTTACTATATGTGATGACGTTCTCTTTTTGCAATTCAGACATAACATAAGACACACGCGTCCGACTCACATTCGCGACATTCGCTAAAATTTCATGCGTAATATATTTGGGAATGCTATACGTGTTGTCCCAGGGATTGATGCCGCGAAAACTATGAATGATAGACAAAATATAATAGATTTTCTCTTTCAAATTTAGCCCTAACATACGAGCCGCACTATCTTTCCAAAACAATTCACGCTGAATATTTCGGAGGAAAAGCTCGTTTTTAAGATCATCAGGATAAGTTTCCAAAGCCGACAATGGAATCTTTAAACCGCGAATATTACCAAGCGTCGTATATTCAAAGTAGTCATCAAAATAAAAAATATTAGGAAGTAAGCCGATAAAAGAATTACGCGTATAGAAATTATCATAAAGCATTTTGCCAAGCGGAGAAATATGATATTTAAGGACAACGCCTTCATAGACTAGAAATGCATACTTTTCCAAATCGACTTGGAACAAACCGGGGCCTTCGAAAACAAATTCTTGGGCTTCTGCATGATTAGCTGCGTACTCTGAAAACTTAGAATTAATACGAAACAGTTCTTTGTGAAACTGTATAAAGTTCATTATCATTACCTCCCTCGCAGATTACAGCATCTGAATCTCTCATATTTATTATACAACAAAGAGGTATAAAAATGTTAAATTTCGCCTCTTCCTACATATCTGTCTTTAAGAGAATAAATATGTAAGAACAGGCCATCGCATATCATCTAATCTTGAATAAATAAGTGCTGTTCTCTTTTTACGATGCGTTTTTCATGTTTTAAGTCTAGCAAGGCTTTTTTTATTGTAGCTGGCGTGGCTTGGCAACATTTCGATAGCAGCAAACTGTTGACACGTTTCGGAACCAAATAACCATCGGGATGTTTTTTTGAGAAACGCTTCATGACATCCAGGACACGTTCGCGAATATTTTTCGTTAGCATGTAAGAAAACTGAAAGAATTCCTCTTGTTGACGCCTATTATATTCAATTAAAAAATCCGGAAAAAATGGTTCTTTAGAAAGAGTATCTAACACAGTTCGCGCGTCAAATATAGCTACCTCCACATCACCGATTGCTAAGTACTCGTATTGGTTTTGTTGAAAAACATTATGGAATAGGACATCATCTTTCGACCAAATCGCATTCACACTGATTTTACAAATGTCTGGATTATTGACCTGCTGTAATAAAACGCCTTGCGTCACATGAATAATCTTCTCAGCATTGTCCATGTTTAAAGATTGGTAACTTTTTAGTTTTTGAAACTGACATACATCAGGATGCCACGTATCAAGTTCTGTCATCTCAAGCAGTGATACTAACAAGTTAGGTTTTTTAATTAATAGATCATGAACCTGTAAAAAATCCATTCTTTATACCCTCTCCATTCCTATTCGGATTTACTGGTAGCCCAATAACAATCTTACATTAACACATATAAATAGTTGGCATTGTAACATATGTTGTCTGTGTTTTCATGTAAATAATTTTCTATGCAATCTGCTTTTTTTGCATAAAAAATGAAACCTATTATAGAAGGAACAGAGATATGGAATGTCGAAAAGCCCTAATAGAATGGGAAGGGAAGAGGAATATCTTTTTCGATAGTTCGTATCATTGTTTGTTTTTTTTAGTCCTGTAACTTTTGTTACAAAGCACCAGTAGGAATCGTGTTATTCTCTTCAAGGGAGGAAAACAGACACATACCTACACTATGTAACGATATGCTAGCCAAACGAAAATATCCTAATTTATCTTTGTCGGTTCATCATGCTAAAATAGGCTTTTCTCAATGTACATCTTGCATAAGGCAAAATGAAAACATGGGATGAATAGCTGATATATCTTGTATAGAGACAAAAAAAGATAAATATAGAGCAGGTGTGAAACGAAAAAAAGCATCGAGTAACATATGTTACATCGTGAAATTAGGTTTATATATATACTAGTAATTGAGACAGGCAGTCAGGCATTAAAAATTCGAAATATCAGGAGGAAATGAATGAAGAGAAATTTTAAAAAGATTATAACTATCCTGTTGTTATGTGTACTGGTGATTAATCAATTATCCATGCAATTAATGGCATCAGCTGCAGGTGGATACAATTGGGGCAACCAATTTATTGACAGTGTTAAGCTTACCGATGGTAATGGTAATCCTATTACATCTGCTCCAGCAGATAAAGACTTCAGAGTTAGATATGAGTTTAGCATTCCAAATACGGTAGATGTCGACCAAGGCGATAAAATGGAGGTTACACTTCCTAAGGAACTTCAAACAGCGCAAAATAATGAACTTCAGTTTAAGGATAGTAATGGAGAACTTGTTGCGATTGGTCAAGCAACTACAAGAGGTGGGCAACAATATGTTGTCACATTTACAGATTACCCTGAGAGAAAATCAAATGTTTCCGGATATTTCGAATTTTTCGTTACATTTTCGGGTGATATTACTCCAGGGGAGGAAATTGAAATTGAATTTGATCTTCCCGGAGGAACGGTGGTAATACCAATTACACCAGAAACACCAGGCGGTGGTGGCTCAAACCCAGAGATACCTGAGTCAGGTGATATGTTTTATAAGTCGGGGACTTATCTACCGTCACAGAACATGATACGTTGGGAAATCCTTATTATTCCACCGTTGTTGCCTAACCCTGCTTTTCCCGTTTTATATGAGTCGATGAATAATGTGAAAGTGTATGATGAACTGGGACCAGGACAAGAATTTGCTGGCTTTATGAAGGAAGACGAGGTACTCCTGTCTAGAGTCTATAATAAAAATGGTATAGTAGGTATCGGCTATGGCCAAAATTGGCAACAAAAAATTGACAATTATGATGCTGAAGCAAGGACATTTGAAGTCGACTTGGGTAATATTAACGATGGTATGGGAAGAAAAATTCTTTATACTACTAGAATTACAGATCCTGATCAAGTTGAATTTACTAATAAAGCCCGTGTTGTATCAACAGAGAGAACAGAAGATATTGGTGGGAATATTAGGGTTGAAGGAGGGACCGGTGGAGCACAAGGTGACAATGCAGGGTTTACAGTTGTCAAACAAGATGATTCTGGTAATGCCTTAGCTGGAGCTAAATTTGATTTATATCGAATTTCTAATGGCAATAGAAATTTAATTAAAGAAAACATAGAATCTGGCCCTGATGGTAAAATTAGCCACGATGAAACTCTGAAATTTGGGAATTATGAATTAGAAGAAGTAGAAGCACCAGATGGCTATAAATTATTAGATAGACCATACGCTTTTGAACTTAATGAAAAAGGTATTACAGAATTAGAAATCCCGATTATCAATGAAAAATTAGAGACACCAGTAGGGTCTGTAGAACTCATTAAATATGACGAAGCAGATGAGAGCAAAGGCTTAGCAGGAGCAGAGTTCGATTTATTCCGAGGCACACGAGGATCAGGAACACTTGTGAGTAGCCATGTAACACCAGCATCTGGGAAGTTCCAAGTGAACAACTTAGAATTTGGAAACTACTATTTTGTGGAAACCAAAGCACCAGCAGGCTATGAGTTAGACGCGACAGCAAGAACATTTACAATTGGGGAAGGTCAAGTAACGGTACCATTTGAGTTGAAAGTTGCCAACAAAGCAATTGAAGCACCAGTAGGTTCCGTAGAATTAATCAAGTACGATGAAGCAGATGAGAGCAAAGGCTTAGCAGGAGCAGAGTTCGATTTATTCCGAGGCACACCAGGATCAGGAGCACTTGTGAGTAGCCACGTAACACCAGCATCGGGAGTTCCAAGTGAACAACTTAGAATTTGGAAACTACTATTTTGTGGAAACAAAAGCACCAGCAGGCTATGAGTTAGACGCGACAGCAAGAACATTTACAATTGGGGAAGGTCAAGTAACGGTACCATTTGAGTTGAAAGTTGCCAACAAAGCAACGATTGAACCACTTGGCAGCGTAGAATTTACAAAAGTAGATGCAGATACACAAAACCCGCTTGCAGGTGCAGAGTTTACCCTTTACGAAGGTACGTCAAGTGCGCCAGGTAATGCTTTAGGTGTCTATACAAGTGCCGCGACAACAGGTAAAGTAACAGTAAATGACTTACCATATGGTAACTACCACTTTGTTGAAACAAAAGCACCAACTGGCGGTTATATTTTAGATGGTAAGGCGATTGATTTTGAAATTGTGAGTGATACCACTGTTTTAGAATTAGACAACGTCACGAACAAGCGTGATTATCAACCACAAATCGAAACGTTAGCTTTTGAAACAGGAACGAATAACAAAGAATTATATCCAGGCATGGCAACACTAATCAGTGACCGTGTTATGTATGAGCAATTAACACCAGGCAAAAACTATCGTTTAGAAGCAAAACTAATGACGAAAAATGGTCAAACAACATTGACGCAAGGTTCGAAAACATTCACAGCGACAACAGAGAACGGCGAAGAAGTCGTAGAATTAGACGGATTTGACGCACGTGCATTGAAAGGACAACAAGTCGTTGTATTTGAGCGTTTGATCGATACAGCAACAAATGCAGTTGTCGCAACACATGAAGATTTAAACGATGCAGATCAAACGGTATCTTTCTTCACACCAAGTTTACAAACATTTGCATTTGAAACGAGCACAGGATTACAACATGATATTCATCCGCATCAAAACGTGGAACTTAGTGACCGCGTTGTGTACACGAACCTAAATCCAGGTGAGCGTTACACATTAGAAGCAACATTGGTAGACAAGTTAACTGGAAACATTGTATTCACACAAGGAACGCATGAATTCATCCCGACAACAGCATCTGGAGAAGTCACAGTACCACTCAACAATTTAGACGCGACAGACTTAAAAGGTAATTCGTATGTTGTCTTTGAAGTGTTGAAAGACGAGTCAGGACAAGTAATTGCTGAGCACACGGATAAAGATAGTTTAACACAAACCGTATCATTCATCGAGCCAAGCATTGGAACGGTTGCACGTGATAAAGAAACAGGCGAAAGCAATGTACACGCAGGACCAATCACGATTGTCGATGAAGTACAATATCAAAATCTAGATACAACGCAAACGTATGATATCGAAGGAATTTTGATGGACAAAGCAACGAATCAACCATTATTAGTAGACGGTCAAACGGTAACAGCGACGAAATCGTTTAGCCCAGCGAATACTAATGGCACGGAAGAAATCGAATTTACAGTAGACGCATCACAACTAAAAGGCAAAGACATCGTTGTTTTTGAAACGTTGAAATTAAATGGCGCGATCATGGCTGTTCACCAAGATATCAATGATGCGAAACAAACAATCAAAGTGGTAGATCCAGCTATTGGCACCACATTACGTGACGAAGAAACAGCAACACAAACACCGAGTCCAGAAGAGGAAGTAACATTAGTAGACGTAGTCCAATACGAAAACTTAATCCCAGGTCGTGAGTACACAGTTAAAGGAATCTTGATGGACAAAGCAACAGAAGCACCACTCGTGATTGACGGCGAGCAAGTAGAAGCAGAAACAACTTTCACACCGGAAACAGCGAATGGTGAAGTAGAAGTAACGTTCACATTCAACGCCAAAGGTTTAGCAGGACAAGACGTTGTAGCGTTTGAGCGCCTATACCAAAACGGTAAAGAAGTAGCCGTTCACACAGATATTAACGATGCAAACCAAACAGTTACGTTCAAAACACCAGAAATCGGAACAACAGCAACCGACCAAAACGGTGAAAAAGAACTAAATGCAGATAACGAAGTAACTATCATCGACGTAGTAGACTACAAAGACCTAATCGCAGGTAAAGAATACACGGTCCAAGGAATTTTGATGGACAAAGCCACAAATGCACCAGTTCTTGTAAAAGGTGAAGAAGTACGCGGCGAAACAACATTCACACCAGAAGAAACAGATGGTTCTGTAGAAGTAGCGTTCACATTTGACGCAAGTGACTTATACGGTAAGGACCTAGTAGTATTCGAGAAATTAATGCGTAACGGGAAAGAAGTAGTTACTCATGAAGACATCAATGATAAAGGACAAACAGTAACAATCAAAACACCAGAAATCGGGACAACATTACGTGACGTAGAGACAGGCACACAAAGCCCAAGCCCAGAAGAAGAAATCAGCCTAGTCGATACGGTTCGTTATGAAAATCTTACGCCAGGTCGTGAGTACACGGTTAAAGGAATTTTGATGGACAAATCTACAGAAGCACCATTATTAGTTGACGGTGAGCAAGTAGAAGCAGAAACAACATTTACACCAGAAACACCAAATGGCGAAGTAGACGTAACCTTCACGTTCAACGCCAAAGCTTTAGCAGGTCAAGAAGTCGTAGCATTTGAGCGCCTGTATACCGACGACAAAGAAGTAGCGGTGCATACAGACATTAATGACGCAGACCAAACCGTGAAATTCACGAAACCAGACCTAAAAACCATCGCGACAGATAAAAATGGTGAGAAAGAAATCATGCCAGAAGAAAAAGTAAGCATTATTGACAAGGTATACTATGAAGACTTAATCGTTGGAAAAGAATATACTGTCACAGGAAAACTCATGGACAAAGCAACAGGGAAGCCAGTCCTATCAAACGGTAAAGAAGTGCTAGGCGAAACAACCTTCACACCAGAAGAGCCAAGTGGTGTCGTAGAAGTAGCCTTTGACTTAGATGCACGTGAACTAGGCGGAAGCGAAGTCGTTGTCTTTGAGAAATTATTCCGCAATGGCAAAGAAGTTGTGGCCCATGAAGATATTAATGACTTAGATCAAACGGTTCGCTTTATCAAGAAACCAGATCCAGAAACTCCAGGACAACCAGAAAATCCAGGGAACCCGGGTCAACCAGAACAACCAGAACAACCTGAAAACCCAGGTCAACCAGAAACTCCGCAAAAACCTGAAAATCCTTCTAAACCAGATAATGGTTCTAGCAAATTAGAGAAGACAGGTAAAGATAAAGATCGCACAACGTTAATGAGTAAATTACCAAAAACAGGAGATAGTTTATCCTTGCTAACACTCTTATTTGGAAGCTTACTTGTAGCAATTGGAGCTATTATTTTCCTTAACAAAAGGAAACAAAATCGTTAAAAATTAAGAGATAAAAGAAAAACATTTTAGCAGTCGCTTGAGAACCTAATGAGGTTTTCAAGCGACTTTTTTTGCGTTCAAGAAGAGTTGGTCATAAAATCCAGTTGTCGTTTTTCTGTTTGGAAGTGCCAGCCTTTTCCTTTCGAGAGAGAGAATGATTTTCATATACTTTGAATGTGACGCTATACATAGACACATAATAGTCATAAAAGATTATATAATTTGCAAATGGTATATAAATGCATCTTTAACCAGTGTATAGAAGGGATTATGATGGAAGTGTATTCATTAAAACGATTGGGAGGCATACAGTTCAATGATTAACACTTGAAGTTTTATGAAACATAGCGCTTGAAATAAAGGAATAAAGGAGACAAACAATGGGGAAAAATAAAAAATTTATTGCGTGCTTACTTATTGCAATTCTATGTTTACCACTATTTGGTGTATTCGCAACTGCTCAAAGTGGCGCAACAAAAGAGGATAGTAGTTCCATTCAAACATCATTAGCAATCGTGACGGGGACAATTAAAAGTCGGGAAGAAGTCAATTTACGCGTCAACATTTCTGGGAGTGCAGGTGCTTTCGTATCGGATAATGGAAATATTGTTGTGACGATACCGAAAGAGATTGTGTATAACCCGAATGATTTCACGACAAAAACAAATATTCCGCAGCCGTTTAAACTAGAAAATGTAACGAGTGATGCGACAAATTATCGGCTTACATTTTCAATAGATAGAAGTACAATAGGAGCTAATGACGCGTTCAATGGTATTTTTGAGATTAAATTCGGTGCACCGGTAATGACTGTTGGTGATGCTTACCATGACACACAGACATTTGCCGTTGACTACGCGGGACAAAATAAGCAAGTAACAGCAGATGTGCAGAAGCAAAACGTTGCGATTATGCCGTTATTTGACAAGTGGTACAAAGGCGATTTTGATAAGGATGGCGTTGCGACACTAAATACGATGGATGCTGAGAATAATAGTTTTCAGTTGGTCGTGAATTATAGACGAATTGATTTGAAGAATGTTGTTATAACGGATACACTGCCAAAAGGGACATCGTTGATAGCGTCATCGACTAAGCCTTCGGTATCAGGTGATGCGATGGACAAAGAGGGAATTCGAATTTTGAAAGTGACGGGTTTTGATGCAAATGGGACAGCGACAAAATATAAGTATGTCACTGCAGATTTTCAAGATAAAATCCATCTAGATAAGGAAACGAATCGTTTTACAGTAGAATTAGGAGATTTGACTGTAGATGATACGTATTTCATTGAATATGCACTAAATGTGGATGATGTAAATACTGGTTTACAGCAAAATGTTGCCCAATTATCGGCAAACAATCGCGCAGATGTTGTCAAATCTGTGCCTGTAAAACCAATCAAACATTTTGGAACCAGCTATATTTTAAATAAAAGTGTGGATAAAACAGCGCTCAACTATGATGATAATGAACTGGTTTATACGCTGAGATTGACATCCTTAGATGGTGATGCTATTCCTGCGGGGACAACGATTACCGATCCATTGGATGAGAGAATTAAGTCACCCACCCTTTTGCCGTATGATGATAGCGTGGTAGATATGCAGCTAGTGGATAATGAGATTAGGATTACAACACTGGTTGATATACCGAAAACCAATCAGATGGAATGGCGATTTAAGGTGAATGTCGAAGCGCTGAAAATAGGCGATTTATTGTCTAACCAAGCTTATTTGACGGTGGAGAATAATGTAATCTATTCGAATGCTGTATCTACGAGGAAATATGACGGGCGAATAAGCATCCAGAAAGTAGACAATCATCAGAATCCAGTAGCTGGTGCAGTTTATGAAGTGAAGAATGACAAGGCAGAGGTTGTTTTTGAGGGAGCGACAGATGAAGCAGGATTTTTAGTAACGAAGGCACTTCCGCTTGGGAATTATACAGTAACGGAAATTGAGGCGCCTGTGGGATATGTCTTGGATAGTACGCCATATCTCGTCGTTGTTGCGGATCAGGATGTGACGCCGATTGTAGTTGGAACAGAGAATAAGTTGCAGACAGGAACGGTCACACTGACGAAAATCGAGGCGACCAATCGTGAGAATACGCTAGCTGGAGCATCTTTTGAGTTGCTGGATCAAGATGGGAATGTTTTATTAGAAGATTTAATAACGGATGAAGACGGAAAAGTAACGCTGGAATTAGATCCTGGCGTATATGCATTCGTGGAAACAGATGCGCCTCAAGGATATATGCTGGATGAAGAGCCAGTATCATTTGAAATTGAGTTTGGGGAAAATAATACTGCCGTGGAGGTAGTGAAGGAAAATAGCCATCTTTTCACGCCAGAACCTGTGTTACCGGAACCTGAAATGCCAGAGAGCAAGCCAGAAATTCCGGCCAAGGCTCCGACCAAACCAATGGATACGCCAATAGTAAAACCAGAAATTACACTTCCAGTTGAAAAGCCTGGCATTACTGACACACCGAAGATAGAGCCGATAGTTAAACCAGATAAGGCAGAATCAGAGTCTAAACCAGATACGAAATCTAAATCAGATGCAAAACCAATGAAATTAGCGAAAACAGGAGACCAATCGGAGGAACATTTCATTCTTCTTGGTGTCACGCTACTTCTTTTAGGAGCTGCTTTGCTTTGGTATAGAAAAAGTGTGAGGTAGTCACGCCGTTAACGCGAAATGAGCAGGAATCTTGTATGTCCATTTTAAAAAAATTGGGTTATACAAAGGTTTCTGCTTTTTTTGTATAGCTGAATAACATGTGAATCTACTTATGAAATGGCTTGTTTACAATGTTTTCACCCCTTTTAATACCCGCCACCATTTTTATGCACACAAAACGACAAAAACAAGAATTTCCAAGCTTCAAAAATCTATATACTTGTATTTGTAAGCAAGAGATGACAAATATCTTGAAGAATTTGAAGGAGGAAATATTAAATATGAATATGGTCAAAAATGAGTGGAAAAAACTATTTCATAATAAGGTACTACTAATTTCTTTTATAGCAATTCTTTTTATCCCAATAATGTATGCAAGCTTTTTCTTAAAATCAGTGTGGGACCCATATGGTAAGGCAAGTCATTTGCCAGTCGCGGTCGTGAACTTAGATGAAACAGTGGACTTCCAAGGACAGAAAATGGATGTCGGCGATCAACTAGTCGCTAAACTGAAAAAAGATGATTCGCTAGACTGGCGTTTTGTTTCTAAAGAAGAAGCGCAACAAGGCATGAAAGACCTTAAATACTACATGATCGTGACTCTGCCAAAAGACTTCTCTAAAAACGCGACGACACTTCTAGATGAGAACCCGAAAAAAATGGAGATTGGCTATGAAACAAATGGCTCTCTTAATTTCATTGGTGAAGAAGTAACGAAAATGGCGATTGAAGACTTGAAAGCACAAGTTGGAACGAGTGTGACGAAAGGTTATGCAGAAACGATTTTTGCACAAGTTGGTAAGCTAGGCAGCGGGATTGTACAAGCTGCCGATGGTGCGGAACAAATTGCTGACGGTGGAAACAAACTTAGTGATGGGAACAAAGAAATAACGACGAATCTTGATAAATTAGCAAACAGCACGATTACGTTTGAGAACGGCGCAGATACTTTTAATGTCGGCTTAGATCAGTACGTTGCAGGCGTCGAAAAAGCAAACAATGGCGCGGCGCAATTAGATGCAGGTACGAAAAAACTAGCCTCTAATGTCGGCCCATTAACAAATGGTGTTGCAGCACTTGACGCTGGTGCTAGCCAATTATCAAACGGTGTTGGACAATATACATCAGGCGTGAACGAACTAAATAAAGGTACGTCATCCGCTCTTGCAGGTTCATCAAGCCTAACGAAAGGTCTGAATGATCTAAATAATCAGTTACCAAACCTAGAAAACGGTGTTGGCGAACTACAAACAGGACTAGAAAAATTAAACACAGGTAGCGCACAACTAAAATCAGGACTAGAAACATTAGATTCTAACCTTTCAAGCCCGACGAGCAAATCACAAATCGCAGAATTACAAAGTGGCTTGAACCAATTTAAAACAGGACTTGCCGAATTAAATCAACAAGTTAATAACACAACATTAACGAGCATTGTTGACAAAGGCAAGGCAATCGAACCAACCGTTAACAAAATCGAAGAACGCCTAGCAGCACTAGAAGCATTAACAAACGGCAACCATAGCGAACAAATTATCGCTAAAATCGAAGCCTCAGAAACACTAGCTCCAGAAGACAAAGCTAATTTGATTAACGACATTAAACCAATTTTGGCAGATCAAGCACAAAAGCAAAACGAAATCATTCAAATGTTGCATAAAGATCTAGAAGAAATGAGTCAATTATTAGCAGATATCCCAGACAGCATCGGTGAAATTGAGGCATTACAATCTGGCGTTAGTCAATTAAACAATGGCTTTAACGGTAACCCAGGTATTTACAGCGGTACAAACGCTCTAATCGGTTCAATGGCTGATATTCAAAAAGCAGTAGGTAGCGCAAACGACCAGAACACATTACTTGGCGGCGCAACAGCACTTCATAGCGGTATTGCAGACGCGACAACAGGTGCCAAAGAATTAAACGCAAAAGTACCAAGTTTAGCAAGCGGCGTAAACCAATTAACAGACGGTAGCCAAGCTCTAAATAACGGTTTGAAAAAAATCAACGACGGAACATCTGAACTAGGTAGCAAATCAGCAGACCTAAATAACGGTGCAACAAAACTTGCAGGCGGCATGAATACTTTCTCAGGTCAACTACCAGCTCTAACAAATGGCGTAAATGCACTAAATAACGGCGCAGCACAATTAGCAGATGGCACGAACGAACTTGTAGCCAATGCACCAAAATTACAAAATGGCGCAGCAGCACTAAGCAATGGCGCAGGTGAAATTCACAACGGATCAGCACAACTAGCAGCAGGTTCCGCACAACTTGGAACAGGCATTGACAAACTAAATGCAGGCGCAACAGAACTATCTTCAAAATTAGCAGCAGGAAGCCGACAAATGGGTCAATTAAACCCAACAGATAAGAACTTCGATATGTTCGCAAGCCCAGACAAAGTAAATCACAAAAATTACAGTACAGTTCCAAATTACGGCGCAGCATTAGCACCATATGTCATGTCACTAGCACTATATGTTGGTGCCCTAGTATTCAACTTCGTATTCCCAATCAGAAAAATCTCAATGCGTGGTCAAACAAGTACAGCATGGTGGGCAAGTAAAGCATCAATTGGCGCTTTCGTAGCAATCGTGATGGCACTTATCCAAGCAACAGTTATGTTAGTACTCGGATTACACGTAGATTCACTGATTCAATTTTATGCAATGGCAATTACAACGTCACTGGCGTACATGTTCATCATCATGTTCCTAGCTATGACATTTGATAACCCAGGTCGCTTTGTTGCAATGATCTTACTCATCGTACAACTTGGCGGTGCAGGCGGAACATTCCCAATGCCACTAACA
This sequence comes from Listeria booriae, assembly GCF_000766865.1. GTDB lineage: Bacteria > Bacillota > Bacilli > Lactobacillales > Listeriaceae > Listeria_A > Listeria_A booriae. The sequence goes on along the minus strand of NZ_JNFA01000001.1, from coordinate 17,002 downwards.
AACGGATTCTTCAACGCGATTCACCCATTCCTACCAATGACTTACTCTATCTACGGATTCAGACAAGCCATTACAAGCGGAATCGGCATGAACGTTTACTTCCAAAGCCTGTTCGTTCTTGTAGGAATCTTCGCAGTATTCGCCGGCCTACTATGGTTCGGAATGAAACAATTACAAAAGAAACATCTTGAAGGCGTATCTCAACTAGACAATAATCAAGAATTACAAGCAGTAGAAGATTAATCATAATGGCTCTGCATTCCATACGGGATGCAGAGTTTTTTTGTGTAGCTAAAATAGTAACAAAAAGTTCGAATGATGCGCGAGATTTTCTTGTTTTTAGAATCATAAAAAAGCCGATTGTGTTATACTTTTTCATATTAGAGGAGTATTTTAAGATGAATGTGGTATAGGTATTAATAAATAAATGTTAAATAATTATTGGATTGTGTTTTCTGGTCATTTTTTGAAGGGGGATTTCCAATGAAAAAAGATATTTATCTAGCTGGGGACCAAAGTACAACTAATAGTATGTTGCTTTTGCGAATGATTGCGGAGGAGCCGCGTTGGTATACGGTAAATGAACTGAGCGAGCGTTTGGACATGAATCAGAGAACGATACAGCGCTATCTTGCAGACTTGTTGGAGAAAATTGAGGACTATAATGACGAGAACATTCAACTGCATACCGCAAAAAATAAAGGTGTGTTCCTAGAAATTACGCTAGGCGCGGATGTACTCAATTTCGAATTGTATCTTCTAGAAGATAACGTGACAATTATGCTCATGAAAGCCATCTTTTTTGAAGAGTTCACCTCGGTGAAAAAGTTTGCGATGGATTATTTTTTGAGTGAAACGACGATTCGACGTTCGCTAAAATATTTTCAGGAGTTGCTAGAACCTTATGGGATTGGCTTGAAGCGGGAAACATATGAAGTGATAGGACCTGAGGAACAGGTTAGGATGTTTTTTTATAGCTATTATTGGCGCATATACCAAGGTGCAATGTGGCCGTTTGATATAGTAGATCGTAAAGCGGTCGAGGAGGCTGCATTGAAAGTGACTTCGAGTTTGCGGCAGAACTTAACCTATGTGCAGCAGTATCAGATTGAGTATATTATAGCGATTAATACGATTCGGATTCGGAAAAGGCATTTTGTCGAACTGAACCCGAATTGGAAAAACTATTTAGACTTGGATAATGATTTTAGAAGCTTGACCAAAATAAAAGCTGTGTTTGACTCGCTGAATATTCAGAAGGAGAGCGAAGTTTATTTCTTTTATCTACTGATGGAGACGCGACCTAAGTTGTATGAAAATAAAGAAGTAGCAAGACGAGCTATGGCACCGCATAAAAAGAATAAATCTGATGTTTATGTTGCTACAGAAGTGTTTATGCGTGTGTTTTCTGAAGAAATGGCGCCGATACCTGAGAAAAAATATGATACGTTTTTCAATAGTAGTTTTTCGGCGCATCTATTTTGTACGTTATTTAAGAATTTTTCGGTGGATATCAATGGGTATGAATATATGCGTAAATTGAAGGAGTATTATCCGAATTTGCATCAGAAATTGAATGAGCTGTTGGATAAGCTATACGCAGAGACTGGCAATGCGTTGTTTTTAGAGAAGGATTTTTTATTGACGAGGTACGGGCTACTGTTTTCAGCTATAAAGCGGTTAACGTATTTTGAGGAACAGATTCGGATTGTGTTAGATACAGATTTACCTAAGTTTGCAGAGCGGAATTTGCGTCTTCAGATTTTTGACACGTTGAAATATCGGTATAAAGTGCAGTTCTTGAATAAGAATAGTGCGCCACAAGCAGATTTGATTTTGACGACCGTTGCCACGCCGATGATGGTGGAGCGGTATAATCGTGAAAAGGTACTCCACATTGAAGCAGAACTTTCTGCGCGGGATTTCACTAATATCATTGATATTGTCATTGAAGCGATGTCTAGTAAATAGTATATAGAAGAAAGCTGCCAATCTTGGTGGCTTTTTTTTACGTTCGGTTAAAAATGTGCAGATAATACGACAAAATCGGAAATTTAGCGAGCGTAAAAACCGATATAATAGGTATTGTAAGTGAGAGAGACATGAGGATGCGACAACGTTTAGCAGGAAAACGAAGCAGTCAAAAATGTACCACTAAAACGACAAAAGAAGAAAATCATACGAAAAAAACCTCGCTATAATAAGTAGTATAGTAAATAAAATTTTGAAGGAGAGAATAAATTATGTGCACAAGCTTAGTATTAGAAACGTTGGATGGAAAACATTTATTATCAAGAACGATGGATTTCGCTTTTATTTTGGAGGCGAACCCAACGATTAGCCCGAGGAATTATGTGTGGCAATCATCGACAGACGGTGTGGAGTACACGAATGAATACGCATTTGTTGGAGCAGGTAGAGAGCTTGATAAATACATTTTCGCAGATGGATTGAATGAGCAAGGATTGAGTTGTGCGTCGCTGTATCTTCCAGGAGAAGCGGTTTATGCACCAGAAGCTATCGATGGAAAAATTAACTTGGCCCCGCAGGAATTCTTACTTTGGATGTTAGGTACATGTGCGACGATTGAGGACGTGGAGGCGAAGTTAGCGGATATTAACTTGGTGGATCAACCAGTAGCGCTACTAGGAATCACGACGCCGCTACATTGGATTTTCACGGATAAGAGTGGGCGCTGCGCGGTGATTGAGCCGACGGAAACGACACTTCGCATCAAAGAAAACCCGGTAGGTGTTATGACAAACACGCCACGCCTCGAATGGCACATTGAAAATTTGAGAAACTACACAGGCTTACAAGCCAAACAACTTGCGCCAGTGAAGTTCGGTGACTATGTCGCCAAACCATTCTCACAAGGAACAGGAACAAGTAAATTACCAGGCGGCTTCACACCACCAGAACGCTTTGTCCGCGCGGCTTACCTGAAAGAAAACGTCGTACCTGCGAAAAATGAAGAAGAAGCAATCACCAACGTATGGTACATCTTGAATAGCGTTCGCATCCCGAATGGCGCTGTCATCAAAGACAATGGCGACCCGGATTTCACGCAATACGTGGCATCGATGTGTTCGGAAAGCAAGACGTACTACTTCACTTCCTACGAAAACAACCAAATCAACAGTGTAACATTGACGGATGAAGTTTTAGAAAATACAAAAGAGCCTACCACGTATGTCGTGGATACAGTGCAAAATGTGAATAAATTAGTCTAAATAGCCCTTTTATATAACGGAATATTCAAAATAAAAAATTAATTATTGGAGGAATTTATATGTTTAAAACAAATGTAGAACAAAATAATGTACCGGTGTTTGGATCTTTTGAGTCAGGACAAGATTTACCAGAGAAACGCATGAATAAGGAATCGGTAGACCCGCGGATTGCTTACCAACTTGTGAAGGATCAATTGATTGATGAGGGTTCGGCGAGACAAAATCTAGCTACTTTCTGTCAAACATATATGGAACCGGAAGCGGAGCAAATCATGGCGGAAACGATGGAGAAAAATGCGATTGATAAGTCGGAATATCCGCAGACGGCAAAGCTTGAGTCGAGTTGTGTGAACATGTTAGCTGATCTTTGGAACGCGGATGATTCGGAGCATTACATGGGAACGTCGACGGTTGGTTCGAGTGAGGCTTGTATGCTTGGCGGGATGGCGATGAAATTCAGATGGCGCAATGCTGCACGCGAAAATGGACTAGATATCAATGCTAAAAAGCCAAACTTAGTTATTTCCTCGGGATATCAAGTTTGCTGGGAGAAGTTCTGTGTCTACTGGGATATCGAACTGCGCGAAGTACCGATGAGTGAAGACCATTTGAGCATCAATACGGATATCGTCATGGACTACGTGGATGACTACACGATTGGGATTGTCGGCATTCTAGGCATCACCTACACAGGTAAATTTGACGACATCAAAACGTTGAATGATCTTGTGGAAGACTACAATAATACGCATGACAATGAAGTCGTGATTCATGTTGATGGTGCGAGTGGTGCGATGTTTACACCGTTTGTTGATCCAGAGTTAGAATGGGATTTCCGCTTACCAAATGTTGTTTCGATTAATACGTCAGGACATAAATACGGTCTTGTGTACCCAGGTGTTGGTTGGATTTTATGGCGTGACAAGGAGTACTTGCCAGAAGAATTGGTGTTTGATGTGAGCTACCTTGGCGGACACATGCCGACCATGGCAATCAATTTTTCCAGAAGTGCGAGTCAGATTATCGGTCAATATTATAACTTCTTACGATTCGGATATGATGGTTACCGCCAAATCCATATGCGTACGAGAGATGGCGCCTTGCAATTATCACAAGCAGTTGCCGAAACAGGACTTTTCGAAATTTATAACGATGGCGACAATTTACCAATCGTTTGTTACAAACTAAAAGACGATGCCAATGTGGAGTGGACGCTTTACGATTTGGCAGATCGCTTGCAAATGAAGGGCTGGCAGGTTCCGGCGTATCCACTTCCAAAAGAAATGGGTAACACGATTATTCAGCGCTACGTTTGCCGCGGCGACTTAGGTCAAAACATGGTTACAGCTTTCAAAAACGACCTGAGCGAGAGTATTGAAGAACTTAACAACGCACATATTTTATACCATGATGTCAATACGTCTAAAACACATGGCTTTACACATTAAGAAAAACTGGAGAGTTACAAAAAATGGCACGTGACTCTCCCTCTATTTTGAAATGTTGCATACTTAAATCAAATTATCCTTAGGAGGAAATAAATAATGAAAAAGCAAGCTTCAGCAAAAACGTTATCACTATTCGGATTCTTCGCAATAACAGCTTCTCTATTTATCACCGTTTATGAATATCCAACATTCGCCACTTCTGGATTTTCCCTCGTGTTCTTCTTACTACTATGTGGATTCTTATGGTTCTTACCAGTCTCGCTTTGTTCCGCAGAGCTCGCGACAGTAGACGGTTACCAGGAAGGCGGAATTTTTGGCTGGGTAAGTAAAACACTTGGCGAAAAATATGGTTTTGCCGCGATATTCTTCCAATGGTTCCAAATCACAGTTGGCTTTGTCACAATGATTTACTTCATTATTGGCGCACTATCTTACGTTATTAGTTTTCCAGCACTTGATTCTAACCCAATGTATAAATTTATCGCTGTCCTTGTGATTTTCTGGGGACTGACATTACTACAATTAAAAGGCACAAAAGTTACTGCCATCTTCGCAAAATTAGGTTTCGTTGTCGGTATCACGATTCCAGTATTAGCACTATTTTTCCTAACTATTTTCCACTTAAAATCAGGTCACCACGCAGCAATTTCCTTCACAGCATCAAGCTTCATTCCAAAATGGACAGACATGTCATCACTTGTAATCTTCATGCTTGCCTACATGGGCGTCGAAGCCTCTGCACCACACATCAATGAAATGAAAAATCCAAAACGCGATTACCCGCTAGCAATGATTTTACTCATTTTTGTCGGAATTGCCTTAAACACAATCGGCGGATTATCTGTAGCTTCTGTCGTACCATCGCATGATTTATCACTAAGTTCAGGCGTTGTTCAAACATTTAAAGCCCTTATTTTACAAAATGGAAACAGCTTGGAGTGGGTTGTTAAACTAATCGCCTTCATGATCGCATTCGGCGTTATGGCACAAGTTAGCTCATGGATTGTCGGACCAACAAAAGGTATGCAAACCGTTGCTGATAAAGGCATTATCCCGTCTGTATTCCGCAAAACAAATAAACACAACGTTCCCGTACCACTTATTATGGTTCAAGGTGTCATCGTTTCTATCTGGGCAGCAGTCCTAACATTCGGCGGTGGCGGTAACAACGTATCATTCCTAACTGCCATTTCACTAACTGTTGTCATCTACTTGATTGGATACGTCCTATTCTTCCTAGCTTATTTCGTCCTTATTTTGAAAAAGAAAAATCTAGAACGTACGTATCAAATCCCAGGTGGCAAAATCGTGAAATTAATCGTTGCAGGCGTTGGACTATTAATGTCAGTAGCCGCAATCGTGTCCGCGTTCTTCCCACCAGCATCACTAAGCAAGAGCAGCGACATGTCTTATGAAATCATCCTTGCAGCAAGCTTCATCATCACCGTATTAATTCCATTCGTCATCTACGCCGTTCACACTAAAAAGGAAAAAAAAGCCATCAAAGAAGCAACTATCCAAGAAAAAGCTACTTTATCTGTAGAATAAGAGGTGATTCAGATGGGAAAACCACCGAGATGGAGACACTTTTACAAACCAGACGACTATTCTACAACTGCGAAATTCTGGATTTTGTTGCACCTCATCGCTCTAGATTTAGAAGATGAGATGCAACAAATCGAAGCAGAAATGAATTACCAAAAATACAACGAAAAAAATCAAGAAGAAAGGATTTAAACATGAAAAAAATGGTCGCTCTCATAACAGTAGTCATTATTACGAGCATGATAGCACTCGGAGGTTGCAGCACAGCATCTGCAGCCTCCGACATGCATAAAGCATACGAAACGAAAACGATAAAAATCAAACCTACAAAAGTAACCCGAGAAAAAACAGACTCCGATCATAAAGCACTTTTAAAAGTCGAAGTTACCGTGAAAAACAAATCCAAAGAACAACAAAGCATCGGATTGGGAAATTTCAGTTTGAAGGACCCGAACCACAAACAAAATTTGATGTATGGCATGAAAGAAGATAGTCTAGGGCACACGATGGCACCAGGACAAGAGCTGAAAGGGAATATTTATTTTGAAATTCCTGTCGATTTGGAGGAAGGTTGGATGAGCTATATACCCGAACCTGGCCACGATAAAGCGGCAGAATGGCTGATTGTATTCCCTAAAGATTAGGAGGTTTTTTAGATGAACAATAAAGAAACGAATATAGGATTACTTCACGCGGAATCCGATATTAGCAAAGATTTCAGCGAGATCAAGTTTCGCCAATTTATACAAGATGATTTTATTTTCCCAGTTCAAGGCGTGAAGAAGAACTATGTGAAGCAAGATATTCTCATTCGCGAAGGAGCGGATACCAACGACGTTTATTTTATTGAACAAGGTATGGTCGCGGCCACGCTGGATGGTAATGTAGCTGTCGATTTCTTTACCAAAAACGATGTCATTGGCTTATCTAATTTAACACTTGGAAGTAAATCAGACTACACTTTCACGGTTCTATCTGATGAGGTCGAAGTGACGCGTTACCGAAAAGAAAATCTGATTGAGAAAATAATGAATACGCAAGAAGGATATTTGTATCACTACATGCACATGCAAAATACGGCCAGTCGATTGCTTGCCCGTCAAGAATTATTGCAATTACCAACAGAAGAAAGAATCATTTTCGTGCTGTTAGAACTTAGTGAAAAATATGGAAATGAAGTGGACGATAAAGATATGCTCCGTTTCCCAAAACAAATAAACAAAGGCAGGATTGCGCAATATACGAATTTCAACGCGAGTACAATTACAACAGTCCTGCAAAAACTACAAGAAGAAGCGTGCATTTATCCCGTTCGTAGCGCCATTTTTGTCAACACGGAAAAACTAGAAACAAAGCTAGAAGCCATTTCATAAAACCGAGAAGGAGAGTCCAATTGTGAACAAGAAAAAAATGCAAAAAGTAGTCAGCAATATAGCTGTGGTGTCCGTTATTGGCGCGAGTCTTATAACACCGTTCAACACATCGGTAAGCCAAGTACGAGCAGCACAAGGCGTACGAGGCGTATCCGCTGATGATTATAACGCAGCACAACGAGAATTAAAAAATGCCACGAACGATACAACACCTAGAATGGATGATTAAATGCGTAGTAGTACGATAAAATATGATACTAAATAAAGCCGAAGCGTGTATCTCAAACGCTTCGGCTCATTTTATGATGGTTTACTTTATTTCTCTAAGCCTTGTAATTCCTGATTATTATCCAACTGCGAGATACCATCGAGATGTTTTTTCTGCAGAATTCGCATCGCGAACCACAACAGAACGTTGAAGACGATGAAAATGATGAATAGTATCGTGAGGCTTTGCGTGAAGAGACTCGTGCCGATACCGCCTGTGATGGCTTCCCGGAATGCGTAGATAGAATACGTCATTGGCAGGAATGGGTGAATCGCTTCAAAGAATGAGTTCGTAAGCTGGATTGGGAATGTTCCTCCCGCACCGGCTAGTTGAATGATGAGTAGAATCATTGCTGCGAAGCGTCCTGGATTGTCGAATGCCATGGCTAGGAACATGATAATCGCCATGTAAGCTAAGACGGTGACGAGTGCTGTCAGATAGAACTCGAAAATATTGTCTACCTGCAGTCCTAGTAAGAGCATGACGCTGACTTGAATAATCGCCATCGCTATTGCGGCAAATAAGCCGATACTTACTTTACTTGCCCACCAAGCTGTACTTGTTTGCTCTAACATAGATACTTTGCGGATTGGGAAAACAAAGTTTAGAACGAGACAGCCTACATATAACGCAAGAGACATCACGTATGGCGCCAAAGCTTGGCCGTAACTTTTCACAACACTGTACGGTTTGGAATCCAATTTGACAGGTGAAGCGAGCATTTCGATATTGTCTTTATTCACATTCAAGTCATTAAAAGAAGTTGCCGCTGCGTCTAATTTGGTGGCGAGCTCATCAGAACCGCTTTCAAGTTTGGTAATTCCTTGACCAAGTGTTTGTGAGCCAGCTGCTAGTTTTGCGGAGCCTGATTCGAGTTCATCCGAGCCAGTCGCTAATTTATTGGCTCCACTTAAAAGTTCAGGACTATTCGTGTTTAATTTATTTGTCCCAGCGACAAGTTGTGCGGTGCCGCTATTTAGTTGTTTGCTTCCGGCGTCTAATTTACCAACACCCGCAGCTAGCACGGGAACTTTGGCATTGAGTTCATTGACACCACCGGCAGCTTGATTGATACCAGCATTTAGAGCAGTTGCGCCGCCTAACAATGTATTTTGGTTTCCAGAAGTTCCTACTGCGCTTGAAATGGTATTTAGCGAACCAGCGAGTTGATTAGTGCCATTTTTGATTTGTGGGAAGTTGATTGCTAGTTCAGAAACACCGCCTTGTAATTGTTGCACAGCGGCTAAACCTTTCGGAATGTCTTCTAAATCATTTAATACGAGATTGATATCAGCTCTCATATCAGTAAGTAAGGCTTGATGGTCGCTTACTTGTTGATTGAAAATTTGGGTGATGTTGTTGATTAATGTTTGTTTCTCTGCTGGGGTCAAGCTCGTACTGTTAACTTGTGCAGTCATTTGGTCCAGATATTGTTGCTGCCCGCTAGGACTGAGCGCAGTTTCTAGGTCTGAGAGGTTACCCTCGATACGATTTAAAACGGGTGAAAAACTTTTAATTTTATTTTCTAGCGTATCGATTGCAGGATTATTCACTTTACTGTTTAGTAAGTTCAAACCTTGCTCAAACTGATTCATGCCGCTTTGTAGTTCTTTGATTTTCTGTTTTGCAGATGGTGCGTCTAGGTTTTGTTGTAGTTCTTGTAAACCATTTTCTAACTTCGCGGAGCCTGCGGAAAGCTGTGTGAGCCCGCTTTGTAGTTCGGATGTGCCGTTTTCAAGTGCTGGGATATTGCCGTAAAGTTCATTGATGCCATTTTCCAGTTGGGAGGAGCCGGAATATAGTTTGTTGGCGCCTGTGTCGAGTTCGCTAACCCCGTTTGTGTAGGTGACAAGGCCGTTCTGTAACTGATTCATACCACCCGAAAAAGTGACTGTGCTGGAGGCTAGCTTATCTAGATTATCTGTAATTTCTGTGTTGCCAGCTCCGAGTTTTTGCGTACCTTGATCAATTTGGTCAGCTCCGTTTGCGGCTTGTTTCATGCCACTACCAATTTTGTCGGCTACTTTTACGAGTGCATCACCGTAAGCTTCGGTTACTTGATTATTGACTTGTGACTCTACTTCACGGATGCCGATTTCGCCAATTTCTTCGGCAATGAAGTTGAGCGAGCCGTTTGTTTCATAAGTTAGATTCATTTTTTTAGGCTTTTCGTCGATTAACGTGATAGCGTTTGCTGAAAAGTCTTTCGGAATTTTCACGATTAGATAATATTTTAAATCTTTCATGCCTTTATTTGCTTCGTCTGCAGAAACGAAGTCCCAATCGAGGTTATGATTCTTTTTGAGTTGCGCGGTAAGTTGATCGCCCACATCGACTTTTTGCCCTTGGAAAGTGATGGATTGATCTTCATTGACTACGGCAACTGGTAAATGGCTTGTTTCTTGATAGGGGTCCCAAACGGACTTTAAGAAGAAACCGGCGTATAGGATTGGGATGGAAAGTATTGCAATAAAGGAGATTAGCAGGACTTTGTTTTGCAGCAGGTTTTTCCATTCTGCTTTTATCATTTTCACGTTAATCCCCTCCAGACTGATCTTTTTTACTGAATTCTGCCCGAATACGTCCCATTGGATGTGTGAATTTGTCTATTTTTGAGCTGTCGAGTGTTTTTAGTTCTTTTAAATGCAGTTGATTGTCTGGTGCGGTGAACATGTAGATGACGAATGGTAAAATCGTTGTTAGGGCAAGGCTAATCGCTAGAATGTGTTTGTAGGATTCGTATTCATCTGGTTTTAAGCTGGATGGGGGAACGAAGGAGTAGGCAATCGCTAGCACGGAGATGAATAGGCCAATACAAGCGATAAGTGTTTTAACAAATGGACCGCCGCCAATTTCGAAGGAACGTTCTAAGTTCTTTTTCTTGAACACTAAAACAAGATAGCCGAGGAAGAAAAGAACGTAGCCGACCAAGTAAATGACAACCGTAAGCGAGATGGCTGTTAGGAACGATACGTTATTTCCGCCACCGCCAAATGTTAGAATTGCTGCCCAAGCCGTCACCATAATGCCTTGGATGCCAATTAAAATGACCGGTACATCATTTTTATTTGTTTTAGCTAACTTTTTAGGAATAACGCCTTTTTGGGCGACTGTGTACATACCAGAAGTTGGCCCGACAATCCAAGAACTGACTTGCCCCATAACGCCAAAAGCGACAAGAAAGGCCAGCACTTTTACAAGCCAAGTTAAACCATCACCATTTTGTAAAATAAGTCTTTCGAAAGCTTGGACAACACCAGAACTAAGGCTTAGCTCATGCGCGGGAACGACAGATGCGACAGAAAGACCGCCGAGTGTACTTAGCCCAATACCGACAATAACGATCAAAACCATGGCAATTGGATAGTCGCGTTTCGGATTTTTCATTTCATTGATGTGCGGCGCCGATGCTTCAACCCCCATGTAGGCGAGAATGAAAATCGCAAGTGCTGAAAAATCAGTAATTTTAGGAACAAAACTGTCCATTGTAAACTTGATTTCAATCGGATTTCCTTTTGCAAAATAAAAAATAGCGAGGATAAACATTAAAATAACAGGAAGCGTAATCCCAAAAATAAAGCCGAGTTTGGTGATTTTCGCTGTTCTATTCGTTCCCCCAAGTGAAACAAACGTTAAAATCCAGAAAATAACAATAACACCTAAGAACTTTATGAGTGGATCATTGTCTAAAGCTTTAAAATCAAAGACATAAGCCAATGCTCCGAGAATGAAATAAATCATTGTCACAAAGCCGACAGTTACTTGAAACCATTGGAAAAAAATCGCCGCGAAGCCATAACGTTCACCGAGTGTTTTTCCTACCCAAGTAAAAATACCGCCTTCTTGCCAGCCCTTGACTGTCGCCATCTCTGCTGAGCAAAGCGCCACAGGCAAAAACCATAAAATACCGCAAAAGATAAGAAAGAAGGCCAGTTTAAATCCGGATGTAGCGAAGGTAGGATATTCATAAACGGTGATAAAAAGTGATGCAGTGATTGCGAAAAAGCCGAATAATGTTAACTCCTTTTTTCCAGCCATTTTGAAAACCCCTTTCTAATTTTAAATGGATCACGAAAAACGGGAGTGCTTCTCGTGATCCATCGCCATTTTAGTGCGTAAATCCTCTTGTTTCTTTTTTGCCATCTGTCGTTTCGGCTTTTGGTGCTAGAATTCTTGCTTTATCTAGTTCTTCAACAGCTTCATTTAAATCGGCTACAAATTCTTCGGCGACGTTAAAACCTAAGTCAGCCCGGCATACGTAGCGTTGAATTAAGACGTCCTCCATATCTTTTGGAAGTGGATAGGTCGGAACTTGCCAGCCTTTCATTTGTAAGCGGTCGGTTAAATCGTACAAGGTCCATTCTTTGTCTGTATCAGCTTTTAACGTGTAACAGACGATTGGCAAATTAGCGCCGTCATTATAAATTTCAAAAAGTCCTGTTTCTTCAAGCGCTTTGGATAGGAAGAGGGCTACTTTCTTCGTTCTTTCATGAATGCCGCGATAGCCATCAAAACCAAGACGTAAGAAGTTGTAGTATTGCGCGATGACTTGGCTAGCGCTTCTCGAGAAATTGATTGCCATGGTCGGCATGTGACCTCCTAAATAACTCACATCGAAAACCAGCTCTTCAGGCAAGTATTTCTTATCTTTCCAAAGCACCCAGCCAATACCAGGATAAACGAGACCGTATTTGTGACCGGATGTATTAATCGAAACGACATGTTTAAGACGGAAATCCCAAGGTAATTCAGGGTTCACGAATGGTGTAAACATCGCACCGCTTGCGCCATCGACATGGATAACGAGCTCATGCCATTTGCTCTTCTTGTTATAGTCGTCAACGAGATGGTTTATTTTTTCGATATCATCGAATTTACCAGTGTAAGTAATCCCCAGAATGCCAACGATTCCAATGGTGTATTCATTGACGTAATCCATGAGAATATCTGTATTAATACTCATATGTTTGCTATCCACAGGAACTTCAATCAAATCAACATCCCAATAGACACCGAATTTTTCCCAACAAACTTGAAAACCGGACGAAATAATCAGGTTTGGTTTTTGTGCATTGATATCAAGGCCGTTTTCTTTAGCCATCGTGCGCCATCTGAATTTCATTGCCATCCCAGCGAGCATACACGCTTCACTCGAGCCAACTGTGGACGTACCAATGAAGTCATCGTCTTTTTGGACACTCCATAAATCAGCCAAAACATTGACGCAGTAATTTTCTAGTTTTGCGGTTTGTGGGTATTCGGATTTATCAATGGCGTTCTTTTCTAGCGTTTCACTCATTAATTGTACAGCTTCTGGTTCCATATAGGTTTGACAAAATGTCGCGAAGTTCTGACGTGCGTTACCTTCATCCATTAGTTCGTCGGAAATTAGGCGGTAAGCTATTTGTGCGTCAATCGGAGACCTTCTTAATGATGTTTTAACGATAGCAGAATCCTCCGCATAGCTTCCGTAAATTGGCATTTTAGCGTCGTGTTTTTCATTTCTTCGATCATGTAACATAATTATCGCTCCTTATATAAGATATCTTCGGTTTGCAATACATCCCACTCGTATGGGGTTTGTGAATGATTGATAAAATCGTCGTCAAGCTTGCATCCTGTAATGCGTTGATTGCCGTATGGTGTAAAATAATAAGTCAGTGAAGACACGCACATAGAAGACGTATATTGCGTTAAATCGGGTGTTCCATCGGATTTGATGACGGCGCCTTTAGGTATTGTAACGCTTTTTAAAACGTACCAAACATTGGTGACACCTTCTTGCTCATTGTTTGCTTCCTGAATATGTTCTTTCAAATAAGCCGCGCGGACAAAGCGTTCTGGCGGTGTATATCCACCTGGCAAGCCCAAAGTTCCACCACCTTGTGAAAAAGGATGTGCTTCAAATTTGCCAAATTTTGCGGAAGTTTTTTGCTCAGGTGTAATATCAATATAATTAGTTAAATTTTTAAAATGCCATTCAAGGGAAGGTGTGTTAGTCATAACGCCAACGGGATTTTCTTTCAATGTTAATTTGAACGAAGGATCTGTCGGCTCAATAACGGCAACGTTTCCTGATTTATCATAGAAAATCCAGTGAAGTGGCGTGGTGATGCCGAGTAGGTCTACTTTTTGATCAACCAGATGAATGGTTTGGAGCACTTCTCTTAATTCGCTAACATCTTTACAGAAGGACAAGGCCCAAAGTAAGAATTCGTGAGGCGCGAGATTGGTTTTACCCGCTTCGGTATTTTTCGAATAGACAGCTTCACTAGGTAGATACAACGAGGCGCAGGCTAGCCCATGTTCATTAACCCCATCTGCTAAAATATATTTTCCTAAATTTCTGCCAGCGCCAATCAATGCGTATTTTCCCGAATAGCGTTCACCATCAACATCGGATTCAAAAGTATATCCACGCGGCAGAGCCACCGGTTTTGCATCCAGCGTAAATCCAAAATCCATGGTTCGAGATAAAAATAAATTTTCGCCTTTCGTTTGATAAACAAAACTTGTACACATGCTACTTCCTCCTTTTTATAGAATGACTAGAAATATATATCAAAAGCATAATATATATTACAGTCATAATACCCCTGAACTTATAAACAAAACTAAAAAAGAGGAAAACTTTACAAAAATAGTACAATTTCTGAAATGTTAATAGACTAGTTATTTTTTAGCTAGAACAGAATTACCAAAAAAGGGCAAACGATACGACAAAAACAAGGATTTGCAACGTCTGGAATTCGATATAATAGGTATTGTAAGTGAGAGAGACATGAGGATGCGACAACGTTTTGACAGGAAAATAGGACAGTTAATAACGTACCGCCAAAACATCAAAAGTATAAAAACATACAAAAAACTAGCTATAATAAATAGTAAATAAAATTTTGAAGGAGAGAATAAATTATGTGCACAAGCTTAGTATTAGAAACGTTAGATGGAAAACATTTATTATCAAGAACAATGGATTTCGCTTTTATTTTGGAGGCGAACCCAACGATTAGCCCGAGGAATTATGTGTGGCAATCATCGACAGACGGTGTGGAGTACATGAATGAATACGCATTTGTTGGAGCAGGTAGAGAGCTCGATAAATACATTTTCGCAGATGGGTTGAATGAAAAAGGATTGAGTTGTGCGTCGCTGTATCTTCCAGGTGAAGCGGTTTATGCACCAGAAGCTATTGATGGAAAAATTAATTTAGCCCCGCAGGAATTCTTACTTTGGATGTTAGGGACATGTGCGACGATTGAAGATGTGGCAGCGAAGTTGGCGGATATTAACTTAGTGGATCAGCCGGTAGCGTTACTAGGAATCACGACGCCGCTACATTGGATTTTCACGGATAAGAGCGGACGTTGCGCAGTGATTGAACCAACGGAAACGACATTACGCATCAAAGAAAACCCGGTAGGCGTTATGACAAACACGCCACGCCTCGAATGGCACATTGAAAACTTGAGAAACTACACAGGCTTACAAGCCAAACAACTCGCGCCAGTGAAGTTCGGTGACTATGTCGCCAAACCATTCTCACAAGGAACTGGAACAAGCAAGTTACCAGGCGGCTTCACACCACCAGAACGCTTTGTCCGCGCGGCTTATTTAAAAGAAAACGTTGTTCCAGCTAAAAATGAAGAAGAAGCAATCACAAATGTATGGTACATCTTGAACAGTGTCCGCATCCCAAATGGGGCTGTCATCAAAGACAATGGCGACCCTGATTTCACGCAATATGTGGCATCGATGTGTTCGGAAAGCAAGACGTACTACTTCACATCGTACGAAAACAACCAAATCAACAGTGTAACATTGACGGATGAAGTTTTAGAAAATACAAAAGAACCTACCACGTATATTGTGGATACAGTACAAAATATAAACCAATTAATATAAATATTTCTTGAATACAAAGAAATATTGCATATTAGAAAAAGGAGGCTGTAAACCTCCTTTTTCTTCACAATTTATAACATTTAACCCTAACGAATCTAACAAGCCTTGGAAGCTAAAATACACCTATAAATAATCTAAAAAGTCATAAAATGTTCAAAAAACTATATTTGTATTCTGGTTTATAGAAAATGAATCCAGATTTATGTTCTATACTAAGTTCCGTTCACTACTATGACGAAGGCACATAAAAATTGAAATAAAACAGAGAGGAGGAATTTACATGCGGCAGAAAATGATAGAAATGAATAACCTATACAGTGAAGAGTCTATAACAAGCCAATTCAGCGAGCGCAAATTTCGTCAATTTATAGAAACAGACAGTATTTTTCCGACAAGTGGTGTGAAGAAGATATTCAACCGAAACGATACTATTTTTAAAAGCAATTCTGACTTAAATGCGGTTTATTTCATCGAGGAAGGCATTGTAACAGCTACTATCGAAGGTGAGGTAGTGGTCGATTTTTACACAACAAGTGACGTTCTTGGCTTTTCTAATTTGATGCTTGGAAGCGATGCGTTCTATAAGTACCAAGTTCTATCCGACGAGCTAGTTGTGACTAGATATGCTAAAGAAGACATCATTGAAAAAATAATTAACACACAAGAAGGCTATTTTTACCACTATGTGCATATGCAAAATCGCGTACACCATATGGCGAAAAAAGAGGAGTTACTTAGACTTCCAACAAGACAAAGAATCAGCAAAGTGCTACTCGAATTCGGCGAGAAATACGGGGAAACAACATCAGAAAAAAACATTATCAGCTTCCCTAAACAAATCAGCAAAGGCATGATTGCGCAATATACGAACTTAAATCCGAATACTGTGACCAACGTTTTGCAAAAACTACAAGAAGAAGGCTACATCTACACAATTAAGAGTGCGATCTATATGGATAAATCGAAGCTAGAAACGAAATTAGCAGTTTTTTCGTAAGAAGACACAAATTATTCGCAAATTGCCCTATTTTTTCCTGAATCTTAGAAAACGACTTCGAAATCCTATTATATACTTGGACAAGAAAGTAAGCGAAATAGGCACAAATGAATGAAATATTGCGAAAGTAGTATTTTAGCTAACTAAACTTAAATAAGAAAGGATGTATGATGATGGGAAAACGACAAAGTCCGATTGATTCAAGCTAAGAGTTTTGAACTCAGTCCAAAAAA